>CAZCUS010000004.1:127316-224363 GCA_964502105.1 uncultured Novosphingobium sp.
GTTGGCGTACGTCGACGGCGGCAATGTGGTGACGACCCTGCTCGAAGCGGTGGTGTGGCAGGAAAGCCGCTGGAACGAAGGCGCGGTTTCGCCCGTCGGCGCGCGTGGTCTGGCACAATTGATGCCGGGCACGGCGCGGCAGATGGGCGTGAATCCGGCCGATCCGCGATCGAACCTCGAAGGCGGCGCACGCTATCTGCGCATGCAGCTCGACGCATTTGGCGGCAACATCGAAAAGGCCCTCGCCGCCTACAACGCCGGCCCTGCCCGCGTGATCCGGGCCGGCGGAATTCCCGCGATTCGCGAAACCCAGCAATATGTCGCCGCGATCATGTCGCGGCTGACCGAACCGGTGCGTAAATGATGATCCGTCGCCTGACTGCCTCCATGCTTGCCGCCTTTGCTACACTGGCGTCGATGCCCGCCTTCGCGCAGAACGCCGATCCGGCTGGCAGCGGCCCGATCGTGGCCGCGCTCGGCTGGCTGCAGGGCACATTGCTAGGCAATGTCGCGACGGCGGTTGCGGTGATGGCGGTCGCGGCGGTTGGCTTCATGATGCTGACCGGACGGATGAACTGGCGCTTCGGCGCGACCGTGATTATCGGCGTATTCATCCTCTTCGGTGCCGGAGCGATTGTCTCGGGCATCCAGCAAGCTGCTGTAGGGTAACGATTACTGGCTGAATTCTTCGGCCATCTTTCACCTCACAAATTTCGTCTATACGCCTTGCTTCGCGAGACGTATCGTCCTGCCGGAAGCGAATGACTGACGGAGTCTTTTTCTGGCGGTCAATACAGGGGGCAGGCAGATGGCAGTAACCGATCACGTCGATTTCAACGGCTTCATGGAAGGCGTGAAACGCCGCAACCCCTATCAGCCCGAATTCGTTCAGGCCGTGCAGGAAGTGGCCGAAGACATCTTCGACTTCATGGAAGACAAGGAAGAATACCACGCCCAGCAAATCCTGCGCCGCATCGCCGAGCCGGATCGCGTGGTCTCGTTCCGCGTCTGCTGGGAAGATGACGCCGGCAACGTTCGCGTGCAGCGCGGCTGGCGCGTGCAGAACAACAACGCGATCGGCCCCTATAAGGGCGGCATCCGCTTCCACCCGAGCGTTACCGAATCGGTGCTGAAGTTCCTCGCCTTCGAGCAGACCTTCAAGAACGCACTTACCGGCCTGCCCATGGGCGGCGGCAAGGGCGGATCGAACTTCAACCCCAAGGGCAAGAGCGTGCGCGAGATCATGCGCTTCTGCCAGTCGTTCATGACCGAACTCTATCGCCACATCGGCGCCGATGTTGACGTTCCGGCTGGCGATATCGGCGTGGGCGGGCGCGAGATCGGCTTCATGTTCGGCCAGTACAAGCGCATCACCAACCAGTTCACCGGCGTGCTGACCGGCAAGGGCCTGGAATACGGCGGTTCGCTGATCCGCCCCGAGGCGACCGGTTACGGCGCGGTCTATTTCCTGATGAACATGCTGGCCACCAAGGATCAGGACCTGAACGGCAAGACCGCCGTGATCTCCGGATCGGGCAATGTCGCGACGCATGCGGCGGAAAAGATCACGCAACTGGGCGGCAAAGTGCTGACGCTGTCCGATTCGGGCGGCTTCATCCATGACCCCGACGGCCTCACGCAGGAAAAGATCGACTGGGTGAAGGCGCACAAGACGCACCGTCGCGGCCGGATCGAGGAATATTGCGAGGAATTCAAGAACGCCAGCTTCACCGCCGGCAAGACGCCGTGGGGCGTGCCTTGCGATGTCGCGCTGCCTTGCGCCACGCAGAACGAACTGCTGGGCGAGGATGCCAGGCAACTGCTGGCCAACGGCTGCATGGCCGTGTCCGAGGGCGCCAACATGCCGACCGATCTGGAAGGCGTGCATGCGTTCAAGCATGCCAAGATCCTGTTCGCGCCGGGCAAGGCCGCCAATGCCGGCGGCGTTGCCGTATCGGGCCTCGAAATGAGCCAGAACTCCGGTCGCCGCGCGTGGAAGGAAGAGGAACTGCAGCAGATGCTCAAGGACATCATGCTCGGCATCCACGAACGCTGCCTGACCTACGGCCAGCAGGGCGGCGGTTACTGCGACTATGTGAAGGGCGCGAATATAGCGGGCTTCAAGAAAGTCGCGGATGCCATGCTGGCCTTCGGCGTCGTTTGAGGCCGCAATACTGATGCACGATATGATTGAACGGGCCGGGGTGACGGACAGCGTCGCCCCGGTCGATACCGGCATGAACGATCCGACCTATTCGGTGCACTCCATCCACATGGTCCGCACCGCGATGACCAACCATCTGGCGCTCAGCCAGATGGCGGATCAGAAGGCCAACATCCTGATGGGCGCGAACTTCCTGGTCTTCACCCTGGCGGTGAGCGAGTTCAGCAAGGGCAACCACCAGTTCGCGCTCTTGGTGCTGGTGTTTACCGCGTTCATCTCGGCAATGCTGGCGATGGTCGCGGTCGTACCCAAGACCGCGCCGCCCTCGCTGGCGGATGACGCGCATATCAACCTGCTGTTCTTCGGCGTGTTCACCGGCTTTCCGCAAGAGGAATTCGTCGAGCGCGTGCTGCACCGCGCGCAGAGCGACCATACCGTCCTCAGCACGATGCTGCGCGACATCTACCAGAACGGCTCGGTCCTGCAGAAGAAGAAGTACCGCTTTCTTGCCTATGCCTTCAACACGTTCCGGGTGGGACTGGTGCTGGCCTTTGCGCTGTTCCTGATCGAGAACCGGGCGCTGGTGGTGGGGGTGTTATCTTAGACCGGAGGGGTTTCTATACTCACGATACCATGAAACTGATTGAATAAAGAGCAGCGTACAAGATCTTTATCTACAAATAGAAGAGCTTTTCTTACGCTTTAAACTCATTAAGATTCGAATTCAATTTCGGTAATGGTCGCTTGGGCATTACCCGGCTTCCACTCATTGGGGACACTCTTAGCCGAGTAAAAGCGATCCGCCTCATTTTGCCAAATGTAGTTTGGCCTAAGAGGCTTGTCCTCATTACCCATGGTAATTGAACCAACTGCGATTGGATTAAATGTTTCTTCAGCAATCGGCTTGTTGTGCTCGTCAAGAAATATAACCTTGACGGTTAAATGCGTAATTGTACGGTTTCCATTATTCTTAATCTTGAAGTCCACGCCAGGGACTTCACCATCGAGCATGCTGTCGTAAATTTTTGCGGTGAAATCGTATATTTTAAGATGATCCCGGATATAGGCGGCTTGTTCAGCGTCGCTTTTGGCACTCTGTGCGTCAGCCAGAACACTTTCGCCTGAATCATCCAAGGCGCTTGCGGTAGTCGATGACTTTGCGGCGTTCCAGTCATTGTTGATCAAATCATTGCCGACTACGAGTAGTAGGGCCGCCGCCGAAGCAAGAGCGATACCCTTTGCTCCTTGGTCGGGTATACTGAAGAGTCCGACTCCTTGCTCTTTTCGGGCTTGTATTGCTACGTAAATTAGACATGCGGCACCAGCGAACAATATAAGCCAGCCCCACTGCAATCCCATTCCGGCCATGGCAGCTTGAGCGATCCCAGCAAACGGATTGTCTTTGAGTTGCTCCGCCATGTTGGCCTTTGCGGCCGAGAATGCCATCTGCATACGAACGAGAAGAAATATAGCGAAAAGCAAAGCCGCGGCACCGGGCCAAATTAGATCGTCATTACGCTCTCTGAATGCCAAGAAGCCACTTAGCCCGGCAAGAAATATAAAACAGAGGTTGGGAACGCCGAGACCACCAGTCATCAGATTCATGTTACCAATCATCGGCATAGTTGCGATTGGCACAAATAATCCGATGAGCAGAAGAGCTGATCCTGCTAATCCGACGTTCCTCAAAGACATAGTAATTACCCTTAACTCATTGGTCGCGAGAAAACTGGATTTCCCAATAGAGCGGAGCAAGTGGCGGATTGCTACAACAATTCCACAAAACTTTCAGCGCCCCCTCACTTAACCCCCAAAATCTCCGCCTGCTGCTTCAGCATCGCCGCCTGACCCGGGTTCGCCGCGATCGCATCGGCCAGCGCTTTCGAGGCCTTGTCCGGTTCGTTCAGCATCACCCGGCTGCGGATCAGCATGATCCAGCCGTTGACGTTCGATGGGTCACCCTGCAGCCGGGTTTCCAGCCGCGAGACCATGCCTTGCGCCATGTCGCGCTGTTCGCCCGGCGGGATTTTCGCCGCGCCGGCCAGATCCTGTGCGCTGGGGCCGGGGATGCCTTGCGCGGCGACGGGGACGACCGGCGGCGGGGCCTTGGCGGTGGCGGCGGCGAGGCGGCCGGTCACGTCGATCGTGTTGATCTTGGCCACCTGATCGATCGTGCGCACCAGATCGTTGCGCCATGGAGCATCTGCGGGGGTTTCTTCCAGCAGGTCGAGCCAATCGGTGATCGCGCCCTTGTGATCGCCCGAGAGATCGCGCTTCACTGCCAGGAAATAGCGGGCGCGCGGGTCTTTCGGGTCAATCGCCACGGCCTTTTCGAAAGCTTCCACGGCGGCGGCGGGCATCGGGTCGCGCTCGCTCACCATCACGCGCGATTCGCCCAATGCCGACCATGACAGGGCCTGCGAGGGATCGAGCGCGGTCGCCTTCTCATAAGCGCGCACCGCATCGTCGAAACGGCTGTCGGAAAAGTAGGCCAATCCCAGCTTCTGCCACACCCCGGCATCGTCGGGCTTGTCCTGCGCCTGCTGTTCCAGTGCGGCGATAATCGCGCCGGGCGTGGTCGGCGCCTCGCTTGTCACCGCGACCGGGGCGGGTTCATTGCGACTACGTGACACCGCAAAGACAACTGCAAAGGCAACTGCCATTGCCGCAAGCACGAGAAGTATCCTGCCGATCGGGAAAGTTTTCGCGGCATGTTGTGTCATGAGGAATAACCGTTCATTACTGTGATGTTGACCCGATAGTAGACGCCGGACTTGTAATGGGGATTTGCGCAAGTCCCGGCACTTTTGCAATCGCTGTCAGGTCATGACCGGGGGTATACGTTGGAAGGTCGAGTTCGTCTTGCCATTGTCGGCTCGGGACCGGCAGGTCTCAGCGCTGCCGGTCGTGCGGCGGATCTGGGCATGTCTCACGTCCTGCTGGAAAAGACCGACCATCTGTCGGACACGATCTACAAGTACCAGAAGGGCAAGCACGTCATGGCAACGCCATCGACGCTGGTGCTGCGCTCCGACCTCGATTTCGACGCGGGCAAGCGCGAGGCGATCCTCGGCATCTGGGACGAGCAGGCCGCCAGCCTGAGGATCAACGTCCGCTACAACTCCGAAGTCACCGAAATTTCCGGCGAAAAGGGCGCCTTCGCGCTCAAGCTGAAGGACGGCACCACGATCGCGGCCGAGGCGGTGATCCTCGCGATCGGCACGCAGGGCAATCCCAACCGCCTGCGCTGCCCCGGCGCCGACATGCGCCACATCCAGTATCAGCTCGACGACCCCACCGAGTATATCGATGAGCACATCACCGTCATCGGATCGGGCGACGCGGGGATCGAGAACGCGCTGGGCCTTGCCGCCGATGTGGCGCAGGGCAACATCGTCACCATCCTCAACCGCAGCGCCGATTTCGCGCGCGCCAAGAAGGCCAATGTCGAACTGCTCAAGGAAGCGGGCGCGGCGGGGCGGATCTTCGTGCGCAACGAAACCAGCCCCGCAGAAGTGCGCGACGGCGAACTGGTGCTCGACACTCGCGACGGACAGGAAACCATCCGGTGCGACCGCATCATCGCGCGCACCGGCTCGGCCCCGCCGCGCACGTTCGTGGAAGCGTGCGGCATCGAATTCACCAGCCCCGAGCGCGAGGCCTTCCCGGTGCTCTCGCCGGTGTTCGAGACGACCCGCCCGGGCATCCACGTCATCGGCGCGCTGGCAGGCTATCCGCTGATCAAGCACTGCATGAACCAGGGCTACGACGTCGTCGAATTCCTCAACGGCAACACCTCGCTCAAGCCTGCAGACGAGCCGATCCTGGCGGACAAGTTCGCACCGCTGCCCGGCAATCGCAACGTCGAGCAATGGCTGGACCTGTTCGGCAGCAACATCGAGATCTTCAAGGAACTCTCGCCGCTGCAACTGCGCGAGCTGATGCTGGACAGCCGGGTGAAGAGCTTCACCAAGGGGCAGGTGGTGTTCGAGCGCAACGCGCCGGGATCCTCGCTGTTCGCCATCGCCAGCGGCTCGGTCTTTGTCGAGGTGGACAAGGACGATCCCAGCAAGGTCGTGGGAATCGAGCAGGGCTCGATCTTCGGCGAGGTCGGCCTGATCTCGGGCCGGCGGCGCGGCGCGACGATTCGCGCGGCTGAAGACCTGATCGCCGTCGAACTGTCGCGCACCGCCGCGCTGAAACTGATTGCCACCGCGCCGCCTGCCGCGCGCGCGGTCAACCGCATCGCCATCGAGCGCCAGTTGCTCCAGATCTTCCGCGCCGGCCTGTCGCGCGAGGACATCGCCGAACTGGTCGATGGCGCGGTCGTCGAGGAAAAGCGGGCGGGCGAAATCGTCCTCAAGGAAGGCGACGAGGGCAACGACATCCTGATCATCCGGCGCGGATCGATGATCGTCGAGCGCAGCATTGCCGGCAAGGAAGTGTTCCTCAGCTACCTGCCCGCTGGCTCCTATGTCGGCGAAATGGCGGTGATCGACGGATCGCGCCGGTCCGCCACGGTGCGCGCGGCGATCCGTTCGGAAGTGATCCGCCTGCCCGGCGAGGCCTTCGTCCGCTTGCTGGAGCGCAAGCCCGAACTCAAGCGCCAGGCGATGGGCGAGATGGAGCGGCGGCGCGAGGTCAACGACTTCATCGAGAGCCGCAAGGAGAACTTCTCCAGCGTCGTCGACATGTATTCGCGCACCGCGCAGTTCCTCGTCGATAACGGCATCGGCGAGGCGACCGACGTTCTGTTGATCGACGAAACGCTGTGCGTCGGCTGTGACAATTGCGAGAAGGCTTGCGCTGACAGCCACGATGGCCTGTCGCGGCTCGACCGCGAGGCGGGGACGACTTACGCGCACCTCCACGTACCGACCTCGTGCCGGCACTGCGAACATCCGCACTGCATGGCCGATTGCCCGCCCAATGCGATCCGGCGCGGTGTCGATGGCGAAGTGTTCATAGACGATACCTGCATCGGCTGCGGCAATTGCCAGCGCAACTGTCCCTACGGCGTGATCCGCATGGACAGCGTGCCGCCGGAGAAGCCGTCGCTGCTGTCGTGGCTGTTCCTGGGCAAGGGTCCGGGTCCGGGCGAGCCGACCAAGCAATGGCGCAAGAAGAACGCCAACGGCACCGAAAGCCCCAAGCGCGCAATCAAATGCGACATGTGCTCCGGGATCGACGGCGGGCCATCCTGCGTGCGCGCCTGCCCCACCGGCGCGGCGATTCGCGTGTCGCCCGAAGGCTTCCTCAGCGCGACCAGGCTGGAGGAGGAGACCTGATGGCCACCAAAGCCGCCAGCGCGCCCGATTCCGCCGACGCGAAAGCGACCGGCGCCAACCGCGATCGTTCTACCAACCACGAGAGCTTCCTGCGGCACAAGGGCTTCCGCTGGCTCAAGATCGCCACGGTGCTGTGCCTCGTCTGCTTCGTCGCCTATTTCGCCGCCGACGTGAAGCCGCGGCCCAGCGGCAGCACCTGGATCGGCTATACGCTCGGCACGCTGGGCGCGGGACTGATCGTCTGGCTCTCGCTGCTGGGCATCCGCAAGCGCGCGATCACCGAAGGCACGTGGTCGCTCAAGGCGTGGACATCGGCGCATGTCTACCTTGGGCTGTCGTTGACGGTGGTGGCGACGCTGCACACCGGCTTCCAGCTTGGCTGGAACGTGCATACGCTGGCCTATGCCTTGATGATGCTGGTGATTGTCTCCGGCGCTTTCGGCGTGTGGGTTTATGCCACGCTGCCTGCCGCGCTCAGCAACAATCGCGAGCAGATGACGCAGGGGCAGATGATCGATTCTATCCGCGCGCTCGACCGGCAGCTCAACGACGCAGCCCAGCCGCTGGCGCGCGCGGAATCCGATCTGGTGCTTTCCGCGCTGGACGCAGATCCGTTTGCAGCCGGCCTGTGGCAGCGGTTGACCGGCCATTATCCGGGCTGTGCGACGCGCAAGGCGCTGCTCGGCATCGCGGGCATGGCCGGCGGCAATGACGCGACCGACCGCGTGGAAAAGCTGCTCGTGCGGCGCAACGCCCAGCTTGAGCGCCTGCGCCGCCACATGCGGCTGCGCGCCATGCTGGAAGTGTGGCTCTACGTGCATGTGCCCGCAACGGTCGCGCTGCTCGCGGCGCTGCTGGCGCACATCATCAGCGTCTTTTACTACTGGTAGCGCGCGCGATGGCTTTCCGTCTCAGAACCGTTGAAACGACTGCGACCGGGCGCGAGATCGTCCGCGATCGCGTGTTGCCCGGCCCGACGCTGACAATTGGCCGTGCGGCCGAGAACGACATTCACTTGCCCGACCTCGCGGTCGAGCCGCAGCACGCGACGATTACCGAGCGGGACAGCGGCCGGATCGAGATCGAATCGGTCAGCTCGCTCGGGTTCACGGTTGACCTCGTCGACCAAAAGGTTGCCCTAGTCGATACCCGCGGGGGCGCTGAACTGGGTTTCGGCACCTATCGCATCATGGCCGGGCGCGAGGGCGATGAAATCCTCCTCACCGTGCGGCAGACCGGCACCGCCGCAACCCGCTCGGGAGACCTGGAAGGCAAGCGCGGCTTCTCCCTCGGCGGAGTGCTGCCAAGCAAGCGCGGCGTCTCGTGGGCGGTCGCCATCGTGATCCTGCTCGCGTTCCTTGCGGTGCCGGTGATCAGTCACCTGACGCGCAATGTCGCAGCAAAGCAGTCGGTCATCGGCGACCAGAGCTGGAACCCCGGCGCCCTCAGCCTGGCCCACCATGGCCTGACCGACAAGTGCGAGTCCTGCCACGTCAAAGCATTCGAATCGGTGCGCGACGAGACCTGCATGTCCTGCCACAAGGACTTGCACGACCACGCCGATCCCAAGCGGCTGGCGGCGGCGCGCGGCAACCAGCCGCTGGGTACGCAACTGCTGTGGTCGGTCGCGCACACTTTCGGCAAAGAGGGTCCCGGCGCCTGCCAGGACTGCCATGTCGAGCATCAAGGCGCGAAAACCGAGCTGGCCGCAACCTCGCAACAGTTCTGCGCCGATTGCCATGGCCAGCTGAAGACCAACCTCACCGATACGAAGCTGGGCGATGCCGGCGATTTCGGCACGTTGCACCCGCAGTTCAACCCGGCCATCGTTGTCGATCCCGCGACCAGCAAGATCCAGACTGTGTCGCTCGACAAGAATCCGCGTGAGGACAACGGGCTGTTCTTCCCGCACAAGCTGCACCTCGATCCGAAAGGCGGCGCGGCCCGCATGGCGGGCAATATCGGCGCGGAGCGCGGCTACGGCAACAAGGGCATGCAGTGCCAGGATTGCCACCGCAAGACCGAGGACGGCATCCGCTTCAAGCCGATCGACATGGAGCGCGATTGCGAAGGCTGCCACAGCCTGGCCTATGATCAGGTCGGCGGCACCTTCCGCCGCTTGAAGCATGGCGATGTCGATCAGGTGATCGCCGATCTCACCGCTGCCGACATCACTCGCCCGCTGCCCAATCCGCGCCGCCGTCCCGGCGAATATGCCGACAGCGGGACCTATCGGTTCAACTTCTCCCAGCCGGTATGGCAGGGCCTGCAAGTGCAGACCGCGCTATCGCGCGACGGCATCTGCGGCGAATGCCACCGGCCGACATTCGCTGGCGGCAAGCCCGGCGTGCTGCCGGTGACTCTGCAAAGCCGCTACATGAAACATGGCTGGTTCGATCACGCCGCGCACAAGCAGCAAACCTGCACCAGCTGCCATGCGGCTAAGACCTCGACAACTGCGACTGATCTGTTGCTGCCCGGTATCAAGGATTGTCGCACTTGCCACCTCGGCGAAGACGCGCACAATGCCAAAGTGCCGTCCAGTTGCGCGATGTGTCACGGTTATCATGCCACCGCGCAGGGCGCTCAGAAAGAAAGGCGGAGGTCCAGCAGTTGAACGCCCGGCAGGTGAACACGATAGCGCTGATCGACAATCGGCTGATGGCAAAGCGCAGGCGCGACACCGCGTGCTGATCGCCCAGATTACGGACATCCACATCGGGTTCGACCGGGGTAACCCGGACGAGTACAACATGCAGCGCCTCAAGACCGTGGTACAGCGTCTGCTGGAAGGCCCCGACGAACCGGATCTGCTGTTGCTGACCGGCGATCTTACCGAATATGGCGATGCCGAAAGCTATGCCTTGCTGGCCGAGGCGCTGGCCGATTGCCCGTTCCCGGTCTGGCCGGCGGTGGGCAACCACGACTTGCGCGAGCCGATGGTGGCGGCGTTTCCGCATGTCCCGACCGCGGACGGCTTTGTCCAGTATGGACTGGAGGCCGAAGGGCTGCGCCTGCTGGTGCTCGATACGCTGGAAGAAGGCCGCCATGGCGGTGCCTTCTGCGAAACCCGCGCGCGCTGGCTCGATGAAGAACTGAGCGCGCATCCCGATATGTCGACGCTGCTGGTGATGCATCATCCGCCGTTCGAGAGCGGACTGATCTGGCTCGACAGCGCCGAAGACGAAAGCTGGATCCTGCGTTTCCGGGCGGTGATCGCCAAACACCGGCAGGTCGGCGGGGTGATCTCGGGGCATCTGCACCGCACGATCCACACCGTGCTCGACGGCGTGGCCTATACCGTCATCGGCTCGACCGCACCGCTAGCCGCGCTCGATCTCACGCCAATCGACCTGATGGTGCCCGACAACCGTCCGATGATTACCGACGAACCGCCGGTATTCGCCCTGCACCGCTGGGACGGCCGCCGCATCGTGTCGCACACCGAAGCCGTCACCGACGCAGCCGTGCTCGCGCGCTACGACGCCAACTTCCTGCGGGTGGTGCAACTGATCGAGCGGGAGCGCGGCGAGGGGTAGATTCTGGCGAAGGGGATGCCTGCTCAGACGGAAAGGTCGAGGCGGCGGTAACTGCCGTTAGCTGGCTACAAAACGCTATTGGCTGCAACGAGCCGCACTTTGCTTACGCGCCGGTCGCTGATATCCCCATCCCATTCAACGACTCCCGATCTTGAGAGCGCGCGGAGGCGTGAGAATGTGAAAAGATCGTTTATGAAATGGCCAGTGTTGCTACTGATCTTAAAACAAGCGTCACCCACTATCCTAGTTGCAGGTCGCCATTCGCTCGACACAAATCCGGATATGAGATTGTCAAAATAGTCGAGTGGTGCCGACATTAATCTGCCGTCCTGAAGGACTCGAAGTGGCGCGTTCTCATTTCTAAGGGCATGCCACTCTTCTCGATGCCGAACACGGGCCTTTTCTGATAGCTCAACCTCCTGACCGAGAAGATTGACCATAGCTTCTGTCCCGTAAAAATGAAGATCGGGAACACTCATTATCGACACCGGCTTCTCGTCGATTTGCGAAATCCACCATTGGAACCCCGCATAGCTGACCGCTCTGTTTGGTGCATACCAAGCGACGAGACGACCTTTGTCCTGAATCGATCTCGAAGGGAGAATGGCGTCGGCCCTTAAGAAGTCCCGCCAATCATACTCACCGAATTCGCTATTCAACCACTCTCCCCGCAAGTCAGGATCATAGTTAGAGATCGGCCCCACGCTCAGATCGTCCAGGATATCGAGAACTTTGTCTTGTAGGTCAGCTTCGTACAGAGCCCTTCGCAGGATTCCCGCAGGAGAAGAGCCAAACACGACATGCAGGTAGGGATTGTCCACAAACATCTCCTTAGGCGAACTATCCGCCTTCCGCTTCAAGGGAGCCTGCATCCTCGACAGAGCGGTGGCCAGTCGGCGCGTCCTGACAAGCTGATTTCGGCTTTTTCCCTGCTGATTGCGGACGTTCTCTCAGCCTTAGATGGACCCTACGCGTCGGCTCCCCCGCCGCACTCACCATCGTAGTAATCGACGTCGTCGCCGGTCCTGAACATGTAGCGCAGATCGCGGTTCCCGCGCTGGCCGGCGACGATCGAGATTTTGCCCGAATCGGGGTATTCGCACGTCTCGATCGGCACCACCGTCGAGACCGCGAGGTAACGCAGGTCGACGTTGCCGGCGTTGACGATCTGGTGCGCGACGTCCGCGCCGCCGGTCGGGCAGGCGATCACGTCGAACGCGCGAATCGGGTGGCGTTCGTTGCCGAAGCGCAGTTCGCCGGTCCCTTCGAGGATGAAAAACATTTCCTCCTCGCCGTGATGCGAATGGAACGGGCACTGGACCTTGCCCGGCGGCACCACGGTGAGGTTGTAGCCAAGATCGCGCGCACCGATAAGATCGGAGATCGTCGCGCGCCGGGAGGTGTAGAGGCCGTTGTCCTCGATATCGTCGAACGCGAGCGCGTCGAGATTGATGATCGGTCCAGCCATTTCCTTCAACTCCACCTTCACGCCGTGAGTCGCCGCGCGCGGTCAGCCAGCCGATCGACCGCCGCGTCATGGATTGCGGGCGAGGTCACCAGCACACCGAACGCGCGGGGATCGGGCTTGTTGTAGTTGAGCGGCTGGCCGAAGGCATCAGTTACAGCCGCACCCGCCTCGCGCGCGATGAGCCCGGCGGCGGCGATGTCCCATTCGTAGCCCCAGCGCAGCGTTGCGACGAGATCCGCCTCGTCCGCCGCGACCATCGCGATGCGCAGCGCGATGCTGTTGGGCTGCGCGACCGACAGCAGATCGGCGTCCTCGGCCGGAAGCGTCATCGCCGGGACGCGCGCGCCGGGCAATTGCGAACGCGTGCTGGCGCGCAGCCGCTGGCCATTGCGCCACGCGCCCTTGCCCGCTTCCGCGTGCCAGAACTCGCCGCCCTCCTCGCGCCATCGCGCCGGGGCGTAGAGGTAGCCCAGCAGCGGCCGCCCGGTATTGATCAGCGCCACAGACACTGCCCAGCCTGGCCGCCCGCGAATGTAATCGCGCGTGCCGTCGATCGGATCGACCAGCCAGGCAAGCTCGCCATCGCAGCGACCCAGCGCATCGTCGGTCTCTTCCGAAAGCCAGCCGGCGGACGGTAGCAGCGCGCGCAATTCGCGCTTCAGGAAGGTATCGACGGCAAGGTCGATTTCGGAAACCGGGCTGGCGTCGCCCTTGGCCCAGTGCTTCACCGCGTGGCCGTCACCGGGCCAGCGCGCCAGGGCGATCCGCCCCGCCTCGCGGACAATCGCCTCAAGTCGCGGGCGATCTATCATGTCAGGAATGTCATCAGGTGGCTGGTCTTCTGGTCAGGTCTTGGAGAAATGGATGCGCGCCGAGCCTTTTCAATCCGGCGGCGATGTGCTTATGCGGCCACGCATACACGGGCCCCCGCCTTTGCGCACGGCCTTTGCGCACCCGGTTTTTCAGTCGCACACTCCAGCAGAAAGCGATCCCCAGATGAACATTCACGAATACCAGGCTAAGGAATTGCTTGCGAAATTCGGCGTCGCGATCCCCGCGGGCTACGCTGCCCTTACCGTAGACGAAGCAGTGGAAGCCGCCGGCAAGCTGCCGGGACCGCTCTATGTCGTGAAGGCGCAGATCCACGCTGGCGGTCGCGGCAAGGGCAAGTTCAAGGAACTCGGCCCAGACGCCAAGGGCGGTGTCCGCCTGTCCAAGACGCTCGACGAAGTGCGCGCCAACGCCACCGAAATGCTCGGCAACACGCTGGTCACCATCCAGACGGGTGAAGCCGGCAAGCAGGTGAACCGCCTCTACATCACCGACGGCGCCGACATCGCCAAGGAATACTACCTGTCGATGGTTGTCGATCGCGGCACCGGCCGTATCGCCATGATCGTCTCGACCGAGGGCGGCATGGATATCGAGGACGTCGCGCATTCGACGCCTGAGAAGATCAAGACGATCATCATCGATCCGGCCGAAGGCTTCCAGCCCCACCACGGTCGCGCGGTTGCCTATGCGCTGAAGCTCACTGGCGACCTCAACAAGCAGGCGCAGAAAGTTGCCGCCCAGCTTTACGAGGCGTTCAACGCCACCGACATGGCGATGCTCGAGATCAACCCGCTGATCGAGACCACCGACGGCAAGATCCAGGTGCTCGACGCCAAGGTCAGCTTCGATTCTAATGCGCTCTATCGCCACCCCGACATCTTCGCCCTTCGCGACGAGTCCGAGGAAGATCCGGCTGAAATCGAAGCCTCGAAGTACGATCTGGCCTACATCAAGCTCGATGGCGACATCGGCTGCATGGTCAACGGCGCGGGCCTGGCCATGGCGACGATGGACATCATCAAGCTCAATGGCATGTTCCCGGCCAACTTCCTCGACGTCGGCGGCGGTGCCACGACCGAGAAGGTGACCGCAGCGTTCAAGATCATCCTGTCCGACCCGGCGGTGAAGGGCATCCTCGTCAACATCTTCGGCGGCATCATGAAGTGCGACGTCATTGCCGAGGGCATCGTGGCCGCGGCAAAGGACGTGAACCTCTCGGTTCCGCTGGTCGTCCGCCTCGAAGGCACCAATGTCGAGAAGGGCAAGGAAATCCTCGCGAACTCGGGCCTCGCCATCGTGCCGGCGAACGATCTGGGCGATGCTGCCCGCAAGATCGTCGCGGAGGTTAAGGCGGTCGCCTGATCCTTTCGGGCATTGCTGAATACCAAGGCGGCGTCCGCTCTCACGGGAGCGGGCGCCGCTTTTGTATTCACACTACTGGGGAATCAGCGCAGTCCGCTTGTAACGGAAAACATATTCCGCGAGCGTCCCGTCATCGTGCCGCACGGTCACCGCGCTGACCAGACCGTCCGCACCTTCGCGGCGCAAGGTCAGCCCGTCAAAATACGCGGCGCCCGGTTTGATGGCGACCAGCGGGAACGACACGACCTGGGTCTTGTCTTCCCAGCCGGTAAGATCGGGATTGAAGTGTTTGAGCCGCAGGACCAGTGAACCGTTGTGCTCGCTGATCGCAACATGCTCTGAAAACATGATGGCGCCCTTGCTGTCCATCTGCGCGAAATTGCCAAGGATGGTGCCTCCGGTAGCGGGCGAATAGGTTTCGAAAGCAGGATCGTCGTCGATTCCGGTCCCGGACCAATAGCCCGTCAGCCAACCCATATCGCCGATCTTCGCCGGCGGCGGGATATGGCCCGGTCCGGCGCTGCGCGTTTCGCCAGCCCAGGCAGGCGCGGCCAGAAGGGCCCAGAGAATGGACAGCACGACAAGCAAGTTTTTCATGGAGGCCCCCTTTTCACCACGTATGCAGACTATACGATCACCAATCGCATATACAGTGTGGCGCGCAATAAGCAGGCTTGACGTAAGCGGCGCGGGGCGCAATGGCGTAGCCGCGTACCAGTTTAATCGCGCGACTAAATTTGCACCGTCCTGTCAGGAAGAGGACCGAAACGCATGAAAATTCTCGTGCCCGTGAAGCGGGTGATCGATTACAACGTCAAGCCGCGGGTCAAGTCCGATGGCACCGGCGTGGATCTCACCAACGTCAAGATGAGCATGAACCCGTTCGACGAAATTGCCGTCGAGGAAGCTCTTCGCCTCAAGGAAGCCGGCAAGGCCGAGGAAATCATCGCGATTTCGGTTGGCCCGGCCAAGGCGCAGGAAACGCTGCGCACCGCCCTCGCCATGGGTGCGGATCGGGCCATCCTCGTCGAGGTCGACACCGAAGTCGAACCGCTCGCCGTCGCCAAGATCCTCAAGGCCATCGTCGGTGAAGAGGCTCCCGGCCTCGTCATCCTCGGCAAGCAGGCGATCGACGACGATTCGAACCAGACCGGCCAGATGCTCGCCGCGCTGCTCGGCCGTCCGCAGGGCACGTTCGCCAGCAAGGTCGAGATCGACGGTGACAGCGTTGCCGTGACTCGCGAAGTCGATGGCGGCCTGGAAACGGTGAAGCTGGCAATGCCCGCTGTCGTCACTACCGACTTGCGCCTGAACGAGCCGCGCTATGCCTCGCTGCCGAACATCATGAAGGCGAAGAAGAAGCAGCTCGATGTGAAGTCGCCCGCCGATTACGGTGTCGACATCGCGCCGCGCCTCAAGACCCTCAAGGTCTCCGAGCCGCCCGTGCGTTCGGCTGGTATCAAGGTCGCTGACGTCGATGCGCTCGTCGCCAAGCTCAAGGACATGGGAGTAGCCTGATATGAAGACGCTCGTCTGGGTCGAACATGACAACGCGTCGCTCAAGGATGCGACGCTCGCCACGGTCACCGCTGCTGCCAAGCTCGGTGAAGTCCACCTGCTGGTCGCCGGTGCGGGTTGCCGCGCTGTCGCCGAAGCTGCCGCGCAGATCGCCGGTGTCGCCAAGGTCCACCTCGCCGACGACGCTGCCTATGAGCACGCGCTGGCAGAGAACCTTGCGCCGCTGATCGTTGGCCTGATGGATCATCACGATGCCTTCGTGGTGCCCTCCACCACCACCGGCAAGAACGTCGCGCCGCGGGTCGCCGCGCTGCTCGACGTGATGCAAATCTCGGATATCCTGTCGGTTGAGGGCGAGAAGACCTTCACCCGCCCGATCTACGCCGGCAATGCCATCGCCACCGTCGAATCGACCGATGCCAAGCTGGTCATCACCGTGCGCGGCACTGCCTTCGAAAAGGCCGCCGCAACTGGCGGTTCGGCTGCGATCGAGGACGTGAGCGGAGCCGGCGACGCCGGTCTCTCCAGCTTCGTCGGCGCCGAACTGGCGAAGTCCGAGCGTCCGGAACTGACCAGCGCGAAGATCATCGTCTCCGGTGGCCGCGCGCTCAAGGATTCGGCGACGTTCGAACAGTACATCATGCCGCTGGCCGACAAGCTCGGCGCGGCCGTCGGTGCCAGCCGCGCCGCAGTCGACGCGGGCTACGTGCCCAACGACTATCAGGTTGGCCAGACCGGCAAGATCGTCGCTCCGGAAGTCTACGTTGCCGTCGGCATCTCGGGCGCGATCCAGCACCTCGCGGGTATGAAGGACTCCAAGACGATCATCGCGATCAACAAGGACGAAGACGCGCCGATCTTCCAGGTCGCTGACATCGGCCTCGTCGCGGACCTGTTCACCGCCGTACCGGATCTGACAGCCAAGCTGTAATCCGACACCAGCGTCGAAATGCGAAAGCCCGGTCAGAAATGGCCGGGCTTTTCATTTGCGTGTGAGAGGCCTCCGCCTATGATTGCTCGGGGCAACGTTCGGTCAGACAAGCGTGAAGCGATTTCATCTCATCTTTTCAGTACTGCCGATACTTGTCACCACGCATCCGGCGAATGCGGCTGAGACTGTGTTGAAGCCGGTCTCGCCGTGGAATGTAGAGTGGAAAGATAAGACCTGCACTTTGGCGCGTGCCTTCGGGACTCTCGAGAACCCGCTGGTGTTGCGAATGGAGCGATTTGCACCGGGCGATTCATTTCAGTTGGTCCTTGTTGGCAAGGTACTCGCGCCGGTGCGCAAAGGACGCATATTTTCTATTACCTACGGGAACGGCGAGCCGGTCGACATTTCCGGGACGTTCATGTTCGGCACCTCAAACGAGGGAACCCCCACCGTTTTTGTGGCAAAAGCGTCCCTCGGGAATCAGGCGAAGAAAATCGCGCGGAAGGGTGAAGACTTGTGGGCCAAGGAATTCCCCAAGGTCACGCCGGAAATGGAAGCAGCCGTAACATCCATCTCGCTGCGGTTTACCGACCAGTTCCTCAGGCTCGACACTGGGCCGCTTGAAAAGGCCTTTGTCGCCTTGCGACAGTGCACCGATGACCTTGTTCGGCAATGGGGTCTCGATCCCGCCGCGCAGGCAACCCTGCAGCGGTTCCCTATACCATTGGAAAGCCCTGGAAACTGGATCAGAAGTAGCGACTATCCGCGCATGGCAGTGGATGATCGCAGGTCAGCGCTCGTAACGTTTCGTCTGTCGGTGGATTCCTCCGGCATGCCGACAGCGTGCGATATCCAGCGCGCCTATGCGGATACAAGCTTCGAAACGATCACATGCAGTCGTCTGATGTCCCGGGCTCGCTTCAAGCCTGCGCTCGATTTCTCGGGGGCGCCGACGCCGTCATACTATGTGGAATCGATTCGGTGGGTCGCCCATTGAGTCGCCAATTCAATAGTCGGGTACATCCTGACGACT
The DNA here is from genome assembly GCA_964502105.1 of uncultured Novosphingobium sp. Lineage (GTDB taxonomy): Bacteria > Pseudomonadota > Alphaproteobacteria > Sphingomonadales > Sphingomonadaceae > Novosphingobium. The sequence goes on from CAZCUS010000004.1 coordinate 145,454, forward strand.
CTGCTACCCAGCCACCCGCTCATAGAAATTGAGCGCGACGCGGCCCTCTTCGCCGATCATCGTATCGTAGCGGGTGAAACCCAGCCCGGCCGCCACCTTTTCCGATCCGGTGTGGCCTTCTTCGATCATGCAGACGATCCGCCGCTGGCCGTGGGTCCGGTCGAACCAGTCGAGCACCGCGCGCATCACCTCGCCGGCCACGCGCTGGCCCCACCAGTCCTGCCGCACGATCCAGCCCGCCTCCGGCTGGTCGTCCATGCCGTAACCCAACCCACGATAGGAATGGAACACGCCGCAGGTGGCGATGATCTGGTCGTCGCCGGGGCAGCGCACGGCCAGCGCGCCATAGCCGTAAAGGCTCCAGCTCCCGGCATTGCGCATCAGCCGCTCCCACTGCGCCTGCGGCTCGGGGCTGGCCGGTCCGAGGAAGCGCCGCGTCTCATCATCGGCCAGCAGGCGGCAATGACCCTCCAGATCGGTGGCGCGCGGGCGCCATAGCTCGAAGCGCTCGGTAGTCAGGAACGGGGTCTCGCTCATAACAGCCGGTCCACGGCATGGATCACCAGGCCGACAAGCCCGCCGACCAACGTTCCGTTGATGCGGATGAACTGCAGGTCGCGGCCCACCGCGCCCTCGATCCGGCCGGTGACGGTCTGGGCATCCCAGCGCTTCACCGTTTCGGACACCAGCCGGACGATTTCGTTGCCATAGCGCGAGACCACGCCCACCAGCGTGCGGCGCGCGAAGCGGTTGATCTGCGTCTGCAGGCGCGGATCATCCTGCACCGCCTGCCCTAGATCGCTGAGCATCGTCGTGAACTGTCCCGCCCGTTCGGCGTCGGGGTTGCGCAGCTTGTCGATCATCGTGTGACGCAGCTTTTCCCACAGTCCCTGCCACCAGTCGGCAATCGCCGGATTGGCCAGCATCTCGCGCTTGGCGCTCTCCACTTTGGCGCGCGTGACCGGATCGTGAACCAGATCGCTTGCCAGTTGCTCCAGCATGCTTTCGATCTTCAGCTTTACCGGATGATCGGGGATCACGATCATCTCGGCCATCAGCTTGTACAGCCCATCGAGTACCGAATTGGCGATGCGCGCGTCGAGCCCGGTGAACCGCAGCAGACCGTTCGCCCGCTCATGGATCATGCCGCGCACCATCTCCTCGTTCGCTTCGAGCGCGTGGCCGGCCCAGCGTATCGCGCCGTCGATCAAAGGAACATGCCGCTGGTCGGAAATCGCTGCCGTCAGCATCTGGCCCAGCAGCGGGGCGATCTCGATTTTCTCAAGCTGCCGCGCCAGCCCGGTTCGCACTTGCGTGCCGATCCGTTCGGGGTCGAGCGATTCGAGCACGTCGGCCAGCAGGCTGGCGGCACCATCGCGCAGCCGCGCTTCGCCGCCGCGCCCCGGATCGGACAGGAAGCCGGCGGCGGCAGCGGCCAGATTGAAGCCGATCAGCCGCCGCGCGACCACTTGCGGGGTGAGGAAATTGTCGCGCAGGAACGCCGCCATCGTATCGGCGATGCGATCCTTGTTTTCGGGAATGATCGCGGTGTGCGGGATCGGCAGGCCAAGCGGATGGCGGAACAGCGCGGTAACCGCGAACCAGTCGGCCAGCCCGCCCACCATCGCCGCCTCGGTAAACGCTATCGCGAAGCCCCAGCCGGGATGGCTGCCCTCGAAGCGCTTGAGCAGCAGAAACAGCGCTGCCATCAGGACCAGCAGCCCCGTGGCGAACAGGCGCATGCGGCGCGCCTTGTCGGGCGCTTCGGCCAGCGTGCCGGGCCGCAGCAGGGCAGAACGCCGAATCATCGCCTATTCCGCCGGATAAACGTGCCCGGTCTCCTGCGCCCTGCGGTCGTCGTCCGAATGACCGGGCTCATATGTCAGCAGCGAACGGCGCAGCTTGGGACCGATGCGCTTCTCGAAGCCATCGGCCAGGCTGAACGCGGCCGGTACGATCAGCAGCGTCAACACCGTCGAGACGAGCAGGCCGCCGATCACGGTGATGCCCATCGGCGCGCGCCATGCCGAATCGCCCGAGAGCGAGAACGCGGTCGGCACCATGCCGGCGGTCATCGCCACCGTGGTCATGACGATCGGCTGTGCGCGCTTGTGCCCGGCATCCATGATCGCGTGGACTTTCTCGACGCCCTTGCTCATTTCCTCGATCGCGAAATCGATCAGCAGGATCGAGTTCTTCGCGACGATGCCCAGCAGCATCAGGATGCCGATATAGACCGGCATCGATACCGGTTCGCCCCAGATGGTCAGGGCGATCAGGCCGCCCAGCGGCGCGAGCAGCAGCGATGTCATGTTCACCAGCGGCGAGACGAAGCGCTTGTAGAGCAGCACCAGCACCGCAAACACCAGGAAGATGCCGCTGATCACCGCAACGATGAAGCTGTTGATCATCTCGGCCTGCCACTTGTCATCGCCGACCGGGGCGTTGGACACGCCGGTAGGCAGATCCTTCATGATCGGCAGCGCCTGGATCTGTTCGGTGATCGGCCCCTTGACCTTGCCCTCACCCAGATCGGCGCCAACGAAGATGCGGCGCGACTGGTTGTAGCGCTGGATCTGCGTCGGCCCTTCGCCAAAGCGGATTTCCGCGACGCGCTTCAGCGGTACCGAGCCGCCGCTGGCGGTCGGCACAGGCAGATTCTCGATCGTCGAGATGTCGCGGCGCGAAGAGCGCGGCAGGATCACGCGGATCGGCACCTGCCGGTCGGTAAGCGAGAACTTGGCGGCGTTCTGATCGATCTCGCCCAGCGTGGCGATGCGGATCGTCTGGCTGAGCGCGGCCGTGGTAACGCCAAGCTGCGCCGCAAGATCGAGACGTGGCACCACGACGAGCTCGGGCCGCTGCAAGTCGGCGGCGATGCGCGGCCCAACCACGCCATCGATCCCGCGCATCTGCTCCACCAGTGTCTGCGCGGTCTTGTTGAGCAGTTCCGGATTGCTGCCCGAAAGCATAATCGAAATGTCACGGCCAGTACCGAAGCCGCCGGACTGGGACGCAAAGCTGACCCGCGCATCGGCGACGTTCTGCAATTGCGGCGTCATCCGGCGTTCGAATTCGATGCTGGTGACGTCACGGTCCGATGCGGGCTTCAGCGCGACGTAGAGCGTCGCCATGCCTTCGCGCGACGCTTCCATCACGCGCTCGACCTCGGGCTGCGCCTCGATCAGGCGAGTGACGTCGTGAGTCAGCTCGGCGGTCTGGTCGATGGTTGTGCCGGGGACCATCTCGATGTTGATCTGGCTGGTATCTTCATTGGTGTTCGGCTGGAACTGCTGCGGTAGCCCGGAAAGCAGCGCGAACGTGACCACCAGCGCATAGACGCCGGCACAGAATGCGAAGAAGCGGTGATCGTGCCCGCGCGCCACGATGCGCGCCGAAACATAGCGCCACCATTCGCCGAAGTGGCCGAGCGCGCCCGACAGCAGCTTGAACCCCTTGGCGACGAGATACCCGGCCCCCACCGCCACGAACGGCGCCAGCAAGGTGGCCAAGGCAAAGGGAAACTTGATCGCGGTCAGCCCCAGGAAGGCATAGTAGGCCGCCACAATGGCAATTCCCGCGATGACGAGCATGACCACCAGCGCAAGAGGATAGAACCACCAGCGCCCCCGCACCTTGACCAGAGCCGCACGCAGCCGCTGCGATTCGGTTGTATCCAGCGTCCAGGCCAGGACTTTCATGTAGATGTCCATGGCCCGGCCCTCGCCGTGCTCGGCATTGCCATGCGCCTTGAGGAAATAGGCCGCGACCATCGGCGTTATCAATCGCGCGACCGCCAGGCTCATCAGGACCGCCGCGACGACGGTGAGGCCGAAGGCCTTGAAGAACTGCCCGGGAATGCCTGGCATCATGCCCACGGGCAGGAACACCGCGACGATCGAGAACGTCGTGGCCACCACCGCAAGGCCGATCTCGTCCGCAGCGTCGATCGAAGCCTGATAGGCGCTCTTGCCCATACGCATATGTCTGACGATGTTTTCAATCTCGACGATCGCGTCGTCTACCAGCACACCTGCGACCAGGCTCAGCGCCAGCAACGAGAGGAAGTTCAGCGTGAAGCCGAGCATATCCATGAACCAGAACGTCGGAATCGCGGATAGGGGTATCGCAAGCGCCGAAATGAACGTCGCGCGCCAGTCGCGCAGGAACAGATAGACGATCACGATCGCGAGAACCGCACCCTCTACCAGCGCTTCCATCGAACTGGTGTACTGGCCCTTGGTGTAAGTGACCTGCGAGTACAACTGGGTGAAGTGGACGTCCGGATTGTCCTTCTGGATTTCGTCGAGCTGTTTGATCGCGTTGTCATAGACCGCCACGTCCGACGCACCGCGCGCGCGCTCGAAACCGAACGTGACCACTTCGCGGCCGTTCAGGCGGGCAATGCGCACCTGCTCCGAGTAGCTGTCCGACACGGTGGCGACATCGGCCAGCTTGACCGAACGCCCGTTGCCCAGATTGATCCGCGTTTGCGAAAGCTGATAGGCGGAATCGGCATTGCCGAGCACGCGGACCGATTGGCGCGATCCGGCAATCTCGGCCTGCCCGCCGGCGGCATCGGTATTGATCTGGCGCAACACGTTGTTGATGTTGCTGGCCGTGACGCCCAGCGAGTCCATCCGGCCCGGGTCCATGACCACGCGGATCTCGCGATCGACCCCGCCGTTTCGGTCGACCGTGGCCAGCCCCTCGATGCTCAGCAGGCGCTTGGCGACGGTATCGTCGATGAACCAGCTCAGCTCCTCCATCGTCATGTCATCGGCGCTGACAGCGAAAATCGCGAGGTTACCCCCGCCGCCCGCTTCCACTTTGCTGACCTGCGGCTCAAGGATGCCCTCAGGCAGGTCGCTACGGATCTGATCGACCGCGTTTTTCACCTGGTTGGTGGCGACATCGACGTCGGTGCCGATGGAGAAGCGCACAAAGGTTGTCGAACTGCCTTCGGCTGCGGTCGATTCGATTTCTTCCACGCCGCTGATGGCGCGCGCCGCCGCCTCGACCTTTTGGGTGACTTGCGTCTCGATTTCCGTCGGCGCCGCGCCAGGCTGCGACACGCGAACGAGGACGCCGGGGAAATCGACGTCCGGCATTTCGTTCACGTCCATCCGACTGAACGAAACAATGCCGGCAATCATCAAGCCAATGAAGAAGACAATGGGGATGACCGGATTGCGGATCGACCATGCCGAGATATTGCGAAGGCCCATGGCGGTCTGGCTCAGGCCGCGGTCTTGACGAGGCGAGGCTTGACCTTGTCGCCGACGTTCAGGAAACCGCCAGCGCGCAGCACGATACGCTCCGAGCCACTTAGCCCTTCAACCACCGCGATGCCCTTTTCCGTTACGATACCGGTGCGAACCGGGCGGCGCGTCACCTTGTCATCCTTGCCGACGATATAGACGAACGGACCGTTGGCATCGCTCATGATCGCGGATTCGGGTAGCATCGGTGCCACTACGGCACCCGAGCCAATCAGCGCGCTGGCAAAACCGCCGGGACGCAGTTCGGTGGCATAAGGCAACGCGATCCGCGCCTCGCCCTGGCGGTCGTCCGGGTTGATGATCGGCGACAATTGCCAGATCTGGCCGGTGAAGCTCTTTCCCAGTCCGACGGGCGTTACCTTTGCATTCTGGCCGACGCTCAGCTTCGAGAGATCGTCCTCGCTCAGCCGCGCACGCAATTCCATCTCGCCGCCCCTGGCGATGCGGAACAGCACGCCGCTGCCGGCCGAAACCACCTGACCCGGCTCCACGCTGCGCGCGAGCACGAAACCCGCTTCGGGCGCGACAATGTTGAGGCGGCGCGTACGCGCCTGGATTTCGGCAAGCGAGGCCCGCGCCACGCTGACCCGAGCATTGGCGGCATCGCGGGTCGCGGTCAGCCGATCGACATCGGCCTTGGAAATGAAACCGCGATCGACCAGCTTGAGCGCGCGGTCGAGATTGGCCTGCGCCAGCCGGGCATCGGCAGCGGCGACGTCAATCTGCGCGTCCAGGCCAGCGGCTTGCTGGTTCTGCACCGAGCGATCGACCACCGCGAGGGCCTCGCCTTTGTTCACCCAGTCACCGGCATCGACCAGCACCTGCACGACCAGGCCGCCTTCTCCAGCCGAACCCACCGGCATCTCGCGGCGCGCGGCCAGCGACCCGGTAGCGGTGATCATGCCGGCAACGGTGGCGCGCCCCGGCTGGATCACTGTCACAGCCGGAACCTGCTCTTGCTTGGTGGCTTCAAGATCGGCTGTCCCGCCCTGATGCAGCAGGAACCATATGCCGATCACCGCCAAGGTTATCACGGCGATAACCAGCCACATTCGCCGGCTGGAGGAACGGTCCTGTGCAGCATCGTCGGCAAGCGCCTGCGGGCCGGGGGAAACACCCTCGGCATCGGCAGGATCGATGTTGGCTTCGTAGTTCATGCAATCACCGCCCAATGCCTGCCATTCATCCCCTGAAAGGCCACGGCAGGTTTTCCAATTTGGCCGGTTTCGGCGCCGCGAAGGCGCACGATCCCTGCTCCTGAAACAAGTTGCGAAGGCATATACTCCCGCATGGCCAGTGGCAATGCGAAGTCACCAAGCTGCAATAGTGCTCGACGAACAACTTTGGGAATCAAAGAAGCCCGGCTGCGCCGACTGGCGCAACCGGGCTATCTCATCGCAGACAGCGGCGCATCACCGGGCTCGCCTGTGCCAGCGGTGCCGGAGGCATTCAGTATTTCTGCTGGCGCTCGTAAAGATCGCGGTAATGCTGGATGCGGGTGACGCGCAGGCCCTGCATGCCTGAGCGATCGACGGCGCGCTGCCAGGACGCAAACTCTTCCAGCGTGAGGCTATAGCGTTCGCACACATCATCGATCGTCAGCAGCCCGCCATTAACGGCTGCCACGACTTCGGCCTTGCGGCGTACGACCCAACGCGTGGTGCTCGGCGGCGGCAGCGAATCAACCGTCAGCGGCTCGCCCAACGGCCCAATCACTTGCGCAGGACGGATCTTCTGGTTCTCGATCATCTTTACCCTCGTTCGCCGGTGTTGGTTGCGGCGACAAGGGCATCATTGCCCCTGGTGGACTTGCAATTGCCTAAAGCATCTGGGTTAACGGCATTTCTATCCTGGCCATACGTAGCCAGCCGATGCGCCGCTGCAGGATCGAAGCTGCCGCGATTCGGCGTGGCTTGCGCACCCGCATTCTGACCGAAAACACAGAACGATTCGCGTGCCGCCATCAGTCGTGCGCGCAGCGCCGCCCATTCGGGATGGCCCGGAACCTGCGGGTTCAGGCCATTTGCCCGCCCGTCGGCACCTGTCCCTAGATCGAATTTCATTTCCATGACACGCGTATAGGCACGTCATCGTCAAAGGGAGGTAAAGGAGGGATTTACCCGCTGTTGACGTTGGTTAACCGCACCAGCGGGTTGTCATAAGTAGTCGCCATCGGGAGTTGGCGCCAAGGCCGGAGGGGTCTATGGCGCAGCGCGAGATGACTGCTCCCGCCACCACCTTCGCGTCGGATCCCGCACCGCTGTTCCAGTTGGCACTGCCGCTGAAGGCGCGCCGGATCGTCGTCGCCATGTCCGGCGGGGTGGACAGTTCGGTGGTGGCCGCGCTGGCCGCGCAGAGCGGCGCGGAAACCATCGGCGTTACGTTGCAGCTTTACGACTACGGCGCGGCGACCGGCCGCAAGGGGGCCTGCTGTGCCGGCGACGATATCCGCGATGCCCGCGCCGTGGCCGACCGACTTGGCATCGCGCACTACGTGTTCGATCACGAGAGCCGCTTTCGTGAGGAAGTGGTCGAGCGCTTTGCCGACGATTATCTCGCCGGGCGCACCCCGATCCCCTGCATCCGCTGTAACATGGGGCCCAAGTTCACTGACCTGCTCGACATGGCGCGCGATCTGGGTGCCGATTGTCTCGCCACCGGGCACTACGTCCGCCGCGTGATGGGCGCGAACGGCGCGGAGCTGCATCGCGCCATCGATCCCGCGCGCGACCAGAGCTATTTCCTTTACGGCACCACCGAAGCGCAGCTCGATTTCCTGCGCTTTCCCCTGGGCGGTTTGCCCAAGAGCGAGACCCGGCAGATCGCCGAGGCCGCCGGGCTTCGGGTCGCCGCCAAGCCCGACAGCCAGGACATCTGCTTCGTCCCCGATGGCGATTATGCCAAGATCGTGCGGCAAGTGCGCCCCGAAGGCGATGCGCCGGGCGAAATCGTGCATGCCGCCACCGGCGCGGTACTAGGCGAGCATCGCGGCATCATCCATTACACCGTCGGTCAAAGGCGCGGCCTGGAGATCGGCGGCCAGCCCGAGCCACTCTACGTGACCGGCATCGATGCGCCGACGCGGCAAGTGCGGGTCGGCCCCAGGCATTTGTTGGCAGTCTCCGCCGCCAGCATCATCGAGACCAACCGAATCGGCGCGATTCCCGGTGGGCCATTGACGGCCAAGGTCCGCTCGCTCGCCAAGCCGGTTCCGATCGCGCTCGACGGTCCGCTGGGCGACGGCGCGGCCACGACGATCCGATTCCACGCGCCCGAGTACGGCGTCTCCCCCGGACAGGCTGCCGTATTATACTGCGGTGCGCGGGTGATCGGCGGCGGCTGGATCGCCGAGACTGAACCCGCCGTCATCGCCGCCTGAGATCGCGTCTTCGGATTCAGCGCAGCCATGGGCGGCACTGGCGAGAGTCATTTGTTGGGTGCGCCAATCGCATCCGCGATTGGCTTGCGGCACCAGCCGCCAAGGTCCTGACGGATGTGAGGGCCGCACTAAGCAAAGACTCTTCAAACCTACCAGCGCTCCAGCACGCAGCCGTTCGCCGGATCATATCGCGCCGTCTGGCGGGCGAATATCAGATAGCGGGCGGTGACGGTGCGGTTCTCGCTCTCGGCGCTCAGCATCACCGGACCCGCATCCTCGCCGATCTCGCCCTTGCAGGCATCGAGGCCCCGCTGCGAGATATAGTGGCATACGCAAGCGGCGCGCGCGGCGACCGCGGCGCTGGCACGACCGCTTATCGCCAGTGCCGACCAGCCCAGCACCAGCACGACCGCGCTGAGCAATCCGACGAGCAACAGCGTGTTGCGTTTCCACCGCGATGGCTGGCCACCCTGCAATCGCACTCTCTTGGCTGTTGCCATCCGCCCCCGCCTCGCACATCACGGCGCACATCATGACGCCGCGCCGGCTCCCCCATATCCTTGCACTGCTCTTGCTGCCAGCCCTGTGCGCTTGTGGCAGCGAAGCGCCCCAAGGCCCGCTTCCGCCAAGCGCGGCGGCGCAAGCTGCGATCAAGTCGGACGGCGGCGCGCCGCATGACGTGCTCGGCCGTGCAATCGACGGGCTGTTCGATGCCGAGTCGGTGGGTGACACCCACGCCTTGCTGGTGCTGAAGCGCGGATCGATCATCGCCGAGCGCTATGGCAAGGATATCAACGCAAATACGCGGTTGCCCGGCTGGGCCATGGGCCAGTGCGTGACCGGGCTGATGATCGGCCAGCTTGTCAGCGACGGGCGGCTGCGGCTCAACGAAACCGCGCCGGTGCCGACATGGCAGCGCTCGGGTGATCCGCGCGGCGAGATCACGCTGAAGCAACTGCTGCAGATGCGCTCTGGCCTGCGGCATAGCGAATCCGCCGATCCCGACCGCAAGTCGGATCGAGCGCGCATGCTGTTCCTCGATGGGCGCGATGACATGGCCGCCTATGCCGAATCGCAGCCGCTGGAGGAACTGCCCGGCCGGGTGTTCAAGAACTCGTCGGCCACATCGGTGATCCTGGCGGACCTTGCCGCGCGCTCGCTGACGGAAAGCCGCGATCCGGGTCGGCGGCGTGCGATCGTTGCCGATTACCTCAAGACGCGCGTGCTCGATCCGATTGGCATGCAATCGATGGTGGCCGATTACGACGCTGCCGGCACGCTGATCGGTTCAAGCATGATCCACGCCAACGCGCGCGACTGGGGCAAGCTGGGCGATTTCCTGCGCCATTCCGGGTCGGTCAAAGGCGCGCAAGTGCTGCCCCGGCGCTGGATCGAGTTCATGCGCGCGCCCTCGCCGCGCAATGCCGGCTACGGCGCGCAACTGTGGCTGAACGGCCCGCAATCGACCGGGGCGCAGATGCTGTGGCCCGGCCAGTCCCCGCCAAGCGTGTTCGCCTGCCTTGGCGAACACGGCCAATACCTGATCGGCTCGCCCGACCAGCTGCTGACCGTCGTGCGACTGGGCGATACCCCTCCCGACAAGACCAACGTCCTGCACGAGCGCATGGGCGAGTTGTTGCGCCTGTTTCCGGGGGATTAGGGCGCGGGCGGATAAGATGCACTGTCGCGTCTAGCCCCCACAAGCTGACACCCCGTCTATCTCGCGTTGCGGCGTCCTTCTTTCCTCGTCATTCTGCAATCGATGAACAGCGCTGCCTCACACCACATCGATGGCCGCACTCGCGAGGCGGTCGAAATCGTTTATCGCACGTTCGATTTTCCACTTCCTACGGTGATTGAAGGGTGCCCGTGCTGTATCTCGACACGGCGCACCGACATTCTGCTTACTACCCCCTTGCGAGAAATTACCGGCCAGACGTTGTGGCAATATGTATCGGGAGTTTTCCTTACAGTCGGCGGCAACCAGGACTTTCGATACCTGCTGCCCCGAATCTTAGAGGTGTCGGCATTTGACCCCGGCAATGCCAACGATCCCGAGGTCGTCTTAGGTAAGCTCCAGCTTGCAGGTTGGCGGTCGTGGACGCCGGACGAGCAGAGTGCCGTCGCACAGTTTGTCGATGCGTGGTTTGAGCAAGTGCTCGCCACCGATCTGGCTGGAGCGGATGAGGGCTGGATCGGCACCGACGCGGAAAGCATATTATGCGGTGCTGCGCGAGCGGAGATGCCGTTGGAACGCTGGCTAATGCGGCTATCTGATCCCAGCGCAGCGCCGGTACTTGCCGACATGCAGGAGCGCTATCCCAACGAAATGTCTGCTTTCTGGGAATATGCACCTGCAGGGCTTCAGGAATTCTCTACGATCTTAGCTCAGGGAAAAGCTTAGATCAGACAATGATCGACCGCCCGGCAGTTACCGCCCACCCAGACGATGTCTCCATCGATGCAGCACGTCACGCTGCCGCCTTGTGCCGATGCCTGTATCGCAGCGAACTTCGCAACCCCAAGCCGTCCTGCCCAGAACGTTGCCAGCACGGCATGCGCGGAGCCGGTCGCCGCATCCTCGTCGTTGCCCGCGCCGGGCACGAAGACGCGGCTGACGAAATCGCTGGAGTCGCCCCCAGCGGTGGCGATGAACTGGTCGGTGCCCAGCGCTGCCAGCGCGGAAAGATCGGGGGAGAGCGCGCGAATTTCTGCCTCCGTCGCATAGAGCATCACCGTGTATCCCAGCGCCGAGCGCCATGTGCCCAGCGTGCCCCCGCCCATTGCGGCAAGGGTTTGCGGCGCGCTCACCGGCGATACCGCAATTGCGGGCAGACCCAGCGAACAACCGCCCGCCTCGCGCCGCGCCTCCAGCATTGCACCGCTCCGGGTGCGAAAAAGCAAGGCCGCCAAGGTGCTGTCGCGGGTGAACAGCAGATGCGCGGCGGCCAGCGTGCCGTGGCCGCATAGCCCGATCTCCGCCTCGGGAGAAAACCAGCGTATCGCGCGCTCTTCCGCCTCAACCACGAACGCCGTTGCAGCCACGCCTTGCTCCGCCGCTATCCGCTGCAGTTCGCTATCCGCCGGCCAGCCTTCCAACAGGACAACCGCCGCGCGATTGCCGGCGCAGCCCGGTCCGACGAAGACGTCGATCAGGGCCGGGGCGTTCACACCGTGTCCGGTCGGGCAGGCGGCAGAACATCCTCGGCTGCGCGGCCGACTTCGTTGACCAGGCCTTCAGGGTCGGGGTGGATCAGGATTTCGACATCGGGAAATTCGCGCCTTAGCCGCGCTTCCGCCGTGTCCATCACCCGGTGGGCCTCGCGCACGGTCATATCGGGATCGACCCAGACGTGGAACTGGACGAAATCCTGATTGCCCGACGTCCGCGTGCGCAGATCATGCACTCCGGTTATGTCGGGATTGCTGGCCAGCACCGCGAGAAAGCGGTCCTTCTTTTCCTCGGGCCATTCGCGGTCCATCAATTGCTCGATCACGGCATGCGAGGCGCGCCATGCGCCCCATGCCAGCCACATCGCGATGAGCAGCCCGAAAACGGCGTCCGCCCCGGCCAGCCCGGCGAACTGGTCAAGCGCCAGCGCGGCGATAACCGCCAGATTGAGCAGCAGGTCGGACTGGTAATGCACATTGTCCGTCCGGATCGCGAGGCTGCCGGTCTTCCGGATGACATGGCGCTGCCAGGCGATCAGCGCGAGTGTCGCCACGATCGCCGCCAGCGAGACGCCGATGCCATCGGCGGCCGCCTGCGAGCGACCGCCCGCGATCAGTCGGTCTGCAGCATGCGCCGCGATCCCGATCGCCGAGATCGAGATCAGCACGATCTGGAACAGCGCCGCAATCGCCTCGGCCTTGCCGTGGCCGAAACGGTGCTTCTCGTCCGGTGGGGTCGAGCCGATCCATACGCCGATCAATGTCGCCACGCTGGCAATGAGATCGAGCGCGGTGTCTGCCAGGCTGCCCAGCATCGCGCTCGATCCGGTGGACCACGCCGCCCAGCTTTTGAGCGCGAGCAGAAACACGGCGACGGTAATGCTGCCAATCGCCGCACTGCGATTGAGGCTGGCGCCGATACTCAACGGCCGGCCTTCTGGTCAGCAACCGTCATGGATAAAGCAGCGTGCTTGACCAGTCCGCGCCGCTGCGAACGAACCGCCGCCGCTCGTGCAGGCGATAAGGCCGGTCCTGCCAGAACTCGATGGCTTCGGGAGATACGCAAAAGCCGGTCCAGTGCGGCGGCCGCTCGACCTGGCCCCCTTCGAAGCGTGCCTTGACCGCCTCGTATCGCGCCACGAACGTGGCCCGCGCATCGAGCGGTGCCGACTGATCCGAAGCCACCGCACCCAGTTGCGAATCGCGGGCACGGCTGTGGAAATACGCATCGGCCGTGGCATCGTCGACCTGGTGGACCGGCCCTTCGATACGAATCTGGCGGCGCAGGCTCTTCCAGTGGAACAGCAGCGACACGTGGGGGTTGATCGCCAGCTCGCCGCCCTTGCGGCTCAGGGCATTGGTGTAGAACACGAAACCTTCGGGACCGTGGCCCTTGAGCAGCACCATCCGCACGGACGGGTGCCCCTCCGCCGTCGCCGTCGCCAGCGCCATGGCATTGGCATCGTTGGGCTCACTCGCACGCGCTTCGCTGAACCACAGCTGGAACAGTTCCAGCGGATCGCCATGGGGGATAAGGTCGTTTGCTTGCTCGGTTTCCATATCGTCCTTCCAGCGCGCGCAGTCGCAGCCTGGGGATTCGATAGCCCTGTGCGGCCGGTGTGGAAAGCGCGGCTTGCCGTTACCGTCTGCTGCACCTAGCTATGCAGCATGGCAGCAGATCCGTATTCCACCCTGGGTGTTTCAAGAGGCGCGAGCGAGAAGGACATCAAGTCCGCTTATCGCACGCTGGCCAAGGAGCTTCATCCGGACAAGAACAAGGACAACCCGAGGGCGACCGAGCGTTTCAGCGAAGTCACCCGGGCCTATGACCTGCTGACCGACAAGGACAAGCGCGCCCGCTTCGATCGCGGCGAAATCGATATGGAGGGCAATCCGACCATGGGCTTCGGCCATGGTCAGGGCGGAGGTCATCAGGGTTTCGGCGGCGGCGCCGGGTTTGAGGGCTTCTCCAACGAAGGCATCGACCTTGGTGATATCTTCGGCGACATGTTCGGCGCGCGCGGCGCAGGTGGTGGCTTCGGCAGTGGCCGGGGACGCGGGCGGCCACCAGCCCGGGGCGCGAACGTACAGTATCGGCTCTCGGTGTCGCTGACCGATGCGGCAACGCTCGCGTCGCAGCGGATCACGCTGTCGGACGGCAAGGCAATCGACCTCAAGCTGCCCGCCGGTGTGGAAGACGGCTCGCAGATGCGCCTGGCCGGCAAGGGCGAGCCGGGTGCAGGTGGCAATGGCGACGCGCTCGTCACGATCCAGATCCAGGCCCATCCCTTCTTCAAGCGCGATGGCGACGATGTCCGCCTCGACCTGCCGGTCACGCTCGACGAGGCGCTGGCCGGGGCGAAGGTGCGCGCCCCCACGGTGGACGGCGCGGTCATGCTTTCGGTGCCGCCGGGGTGCAGTTCGGGCAAGGTCCTGCGCCTCAAGGGCAAGGGCTTCACCCGCAAGGACGGCAGCCGCGGCGATCAACTGGTGACGATTGAAATCACCTTGCCCGAACGGGACGAGGATCTCGCCCGGCGGCTCGAGGGCTGGCGCGATGAGCGCGATGTCCGCGCCCGCCTTGGCGTCTGATCTTTTGCCTGTTCGGGGCCTGCATTCCGGGTTCCGGCATTGACCGGCGAAGGCGGAACGGACGGCGGCCAGCTGGAAAACGCGCCCAGAATCCGCCTTGAACCCGCTACCGACCCAGCTGCTTCGGGCGCGACGGAACACCGCAGGAATCTCCAGCAACGCTTGTGGGCACGCGCCGGTCCCGGCACGCGGGCCTTCATCATCGTGCGCAGGGTAATCAACGGCGCTTGGACCGATGGCTTTATCCATGCCGGCAATCTGGCGTACATGACCCTGCTCGCGCTGTTCCCCTTCTTCATCGCGGTGGCAGCGATCTTCGCCGCCATTGGTGAACAGAGCCAGCTCAACGCCTCGATCGACGGCGTGTTGGCCGCGTTGCCTCCGCGCGTTTCGGAAGTGCTGGCCCCGGTCGCCCGCGACGCAGCCGCCGCGCGTCAGGGTTGGTTGCTTTGGGTCGGCGGATTCTTCGGAATATGGACCGCCGCCAGCCTGATCGAGACCATCCGTGACATTCTCCACCGGGCCTACGATGCCCCGCTGCATCGCGCGTTCTGGCATTACCGCCTGTTTTCAACCGGGATGATCTTTGCCGCGGTGCTGCTGCTGCTGATCGCGCTGTCGGGGCAGGTCGTGATCGCCGCCGCGCAGGAGATCATCGACGCCCTGTTCCCCCGCCTGGGCACCCTGTTTACCAAGCTGGTATTGTCTAGACTGGTCAGCGCCGGCGTCTTGTTTGCGTCGATCTATCTGCTGTTCATCTCGCTTACTCCGCCCGCTTACCTGGGCCGGCGCTATCCGAAGTGGCCCGGCGCGCTTCTTGTAACGGTGTGGTGGGTCGTCGCCGCGTTTGCCCTTCCGCGTGTGTTGCGCAGTTTCTTCACTTACGATCTGACGTACGGAAGTCTCGCCGGAGTGATGATCGCGCTTTTCTTTTTCTGGTTAGTCGGACTAGGAATGGTTGCAGGTGCCGAGCTTAACGCGGCGCTGGCTACGACACCGGGAAATGGCGACCGTTATGGCAGCCCCAATCCGCAATTGCTTGAATTGAAACGGGAAGAAATCGAATGAGCGGTCTGATGCAGGGCAAGCGCGGCCTGATCATGGGCCTTGCCAACGACAAGTCGCTGGCATGGGGTATCGCCAAACGCTTGCATGAGCACGGCGCGGAATTGGCCTTCTCGTATCAGGGCGATGCGCTGGAAAAGCGGGTCCGCCCCTTGGCCGAGAGCTTGGGCAGCGATTTCCTGATCGATTGCGATGTGTCCGACATGGCATCGGTGGATTCGGCCTTCGCCGCGCTCGCCGCCCGCTGGGAGACGATCGACTTCCTCGTCCACGCCATTGGCTTCTCGGACAAGAGCGAGCTTCGCGGCAAGTTCGTAGACACCAGCCTCGAGAACTTTCTGCTGACGTTGAACGTGTCAGCCTACAGCCTCGTCGCCGTGACCAAGCGGGCCTATGCGATGATGCCCAGTGGCGGCTCGGTGCTGACGCTGAGCTATTACGGTGCCGAGAAAGTCGTGCCGCATTACAACGTTATGGGTGTGGCCAAGGCCGCGCTGGAAGCCAGCGTCAAGTACCTCGCCAATGACCTTGGCCCTGATAACATTCGCGTTAACGCGATCTCGGCTGGCCCGATCCAGACCCTGGCTGCCCGTGGGATCGGGGACTTCAACTATATCCTGAAATGGAACCAGTTGAACGCCCCGCTCCGCCGCAATGTGACGATCGCGGACGTCGGCGGCGCCGCGCTCTACTTGCTGTCCGATCTGGCCTCCGGGGTTACCGGGGAGGTGCACTTCGTTGATGCTGGCTACAATCTCGTCGGTATGAAGCAGGAAGACGCGCCCGACATAGCGCTGACTTAGCGTCGTCGCCCGTCCTGGAGGAGTGACTCGCTTCGTCCTCCGGGTCGTGGTTTGGCGCTCTCAGGTCCCTTCGTATCGCTAGGCGCAATTCCCAAAACGCCCGCGTGCCTGACCTCTTAAGGCTACCATCCTCCATGGGTCGATACCGCTTTGGGTCGGCCCACGCGTGCTGGCTGTGGCCTTAGCACCCTTGTGATTTCGTCCTTCGAGGCGAACGGCCGTGGAGGCTGTCGCTGGTTTTCGAGTTCGCATTTCAGTCGGCGTGCAAGGGGACATGAGTTGCCTTTGCTTCCTGTCCGACTTTGATCGCATTCTCGCGAGAAGACCGACCTTGCTTTCATCGTTGGGGCTAGAGCCTGGGCTCGAATCCAATGGGGAGGACTGCGGGTCCGGTCCCGCGATGGAGAAGGCTCGCGCCACCATCGCTTTAAGCTGGAATGATGCGAAATTGGCCGGGCCGATTTGCCAGCGTTTGGCCATCGTGGGTGGCGTCAGCCTGCGCCTTGTTCTTAGTCTTACTCGCCCTCGTTGTTCGAACGAGACCAGCAGAAACGAGGACTGCCATGTCTGGCAGAGGCGGCTTCCCGAAGGGTGTCTTTCGACCGCAACATCCGACGAGGCTTGTCAAATGAGGCGTGCTGCGCCTCCGCACGTGGTTTTCCAACGCGCGCTACTCTCAGCGTTGCCCAAGTGAAGATAAGCAACCTTATCGCTGATGCACTGCTGCCACTGACAACAAAAAGGGGGCCGTCTTGCGACGGCCCCCGATTTGTTCAGGTTCAAGAACCTGGGTAGCTTGATCAGGCGACCGCGAAGGTCTCGACGATCTGCTCGGTGGTCAGCGGCGTGAAGTTCGCGATGGTCATCGCGTCCCAGTTGCCGATGTATTCCTTGCTGATGTCGTCATACTGACCCAGCTCAACGTTGCCGAGGTGGCTGACAACCGCGTCAGCTGCCGAGGAACCGTTGTCGACCAGGTAGAAGTGACCGATGTTGTCGGCATCAACCGTGATGATGATGCTGTCCTGAGCCGCACCAGCCGTATCGAGCGAACGCACGATCTGCTGGATACGAGCCGCTTCGTTGGCAGTGCTGGAAGCAACGCCGTCACCAACTTCGACAGTGTCGATGATGGCCACACCGCGAGCCTTCAGGTTCAGCGAAGCAATCGTCGCCGTCTCTGCGTTGTCGTCGGTGTTGTTGGCGAAGTTGCCGTCAGCCAGGAAGCCGCCGATCACGTCGGTGACATCAAAGATGTCATAGCCGAGAGCCGGAACCGCACCGTTGACATCCGTGTCTTCGGTAACGGTGAGGCCGAACGGCGCGCCGTCCTGAACGGTGTCAACCACGAAGGTCAGGCCGCTCGATTCGCTGGACTGGATCGTCACAGTGGCGTTCGGATAGTTAAAATCCGAAGCCGTGTCGGTCAGTTGCAGAACCGTGAGATCACCGGTTGCTACAGCAGTTACAGTCGATCCTGCAAAAGCAGAGACCAGGGCCGTAACGACCGCTGCAGCGTCTTGTCCCGGTGTGATGTCGACCGAGCGGACCACACCAGCGAACGAAACCGAAACCACACCATCGGTGGTGGAAGCACCGCCGAAGTCGATGGTCTGGATTTCGCCAACCGGAGCGTCTGGCGTAACGGTGCCATCAGCCTGCGGGTAGTCGATACCAGCATCATCGTAGGTCAACTCGATCGAGCCGTCTTCGTTGTCGACAGCGGTGGCGAGGCCATCGATGTCGGCGTTGATCAGCGCTACGAGGGCGGCTGCGATCTCTTCGTCCGTGTCGCCATCAACAACGTCGACCGAGTAGGTCTGGTTGATCGAGCCACCAGGATTGTAGATCGTCACCGAAGCCGTGCCGTCATCAGCCGCGACACCCGAGAAGGTGACCGTCTGGACTTCAGGGATGGCTTCGTCAGCAACTGCGGCGGTGAAGTTCATCACCACGTCCTGCTCGGTCACCAGCGTGAACACGCCGTTGATGTCGAAGGTTTCAGTGCTGGTCACGTTCGACGAGTAGACAACCACGTCTTCGCCCGTGTCGCCTTCAACAATGTTGTTGTTGACGTTGAACGAGTCGTTACCGTCGATGACGCCCTGACCGTCCTGATAAGCATAGATGCTCTCATAGCGGTCGGAGAAGTCGCCAATGCCGGTGTAGCTGGTCAGGCCGGCAGCAAGCTGCTGAGCGCTGAGTGCGGTGGTGCCGAACCCGATCGACAGGTCGTCGATAGTGGTGATGCCGTCGATCATCGACTTGATGATGAGCGTGCGGGCAGGACCATCAACGGCTTCCAGCAGCGAGCTGAGGAAACGGTCGGTGCTGATGGCTTCCTTGATCGCGTTGTTGATCTTCAGGTCGGTAACCACGTCGCCATTCAGCGTGTCGGTGTTGCCGATGAAGATACGCTGCGATTCGATGCCTTCGAAGGTCACCTGAACCCAGAGGTTGCCCACTGCGTCGCCGCTCGAGAACGGAACGTCGGTCTGGAGATCGTCGATATCACGAGTGGTGGTACCGCCAGGCGCAAGCACGTCGGGAAGCGTGTTGAACACCCAGGTGGCCTTGGCTTCGTTGAAAGCCTGAACGACCGGCGTGCCGTCTTCGTTGCTTTCCTGGAAGATGTAGCCGAGTTCACCCGAGTTATCGGTGTAGACATCGTCGTTGCCCGAACCAGCGCGCACGGTAACGGCAGTCGAACCCCAGAGTTCAACCGTGTCATCGCCCGTACCGGTGTAGACAGCCATCACGCCGTCAGGATTGGTCGGATCTTCGTCTTCGATCAGCGAGTACTGATTGACGACATAGTTGTAGTACCAGTTATCAACGGCGAGGAAGAACGGCACGTCGAGGTCGACATTGACCGCCGTATCCTGAAGGCGGACATCCGCCGGGCTGAAGCCGTTGCCGATCTGCAGCTGAACGAGGTCGTCACCAGCACCCATCGAAGCGGTGAAGCTGAAGTCCTCGCGAGTGGCAGTGCCATTGATCGCGAAGTTGGACTGCGAGAAGTTCAGGTTGAGCGTATCGTCACCCACGCCGAAGGCGTAGTTGGCATTGCCGTTATCGGCGCGCGGATCGGCGTCGATGTCGGTGAGGTCCAGATACTTCTCAACGACTTCATTCGAGAAGTGACCATAGAGGGTCACGTCGTTGTCGAATGCGGTCGAGTCAAAGATCAGGACGTCCTTGAACGCCAGGTTCCGGAACGAAGTCAGATCCGAAAGGAAGCTGTCGTCGTAGCTGCCGTCGTTGTTTTGATCGAAACGATCGTTATCGATGAAGACGCCGTTGACGGTGTTGAGGAACGTGCCGGCATCCGGAACTTCCTGATAGCCCGAAAAATCGGTCAGCTGGCTCGTGAAGCCCTCTTCGTTCGAGTCCACGCCCTGGAAGGTCTGGTCGTTACCGATGAACAGGTCAGCGGTGGCCGAACCGGCATCTGCAACTTCAACAACGCGCAGGGTGTTGTTGGTCGAGAAGAGACCAGCGAGGCTGCTGTTCTGGGTGCTGTCGCCTTCAACGTGCAGGATGAACTGCTCGACACCAGCTTCGATAACCGAGCTGCTCTCGTTGTTGAAGATGTTCAGCGTGTCGCCGTCCATGCCACCGATGACTAGGTGACCACCGTCGCCGCCGCGGCCAACCTTGAACAGGTCAACATCGACAGTGATGAGGGTTTCGGTCAGTTCCGGCGGAGTGGTGAACACTTCCTTCTGATAGTCGGTGTTTGGCGGAACAACGCCGGTGGCGCCGAAGCCGTCCGACGAAAGAGCTGCACCAGCGCTGTCGGTGATGACAATGTTGAAGCCCGAAGCCGGACCACCCGGCGAACCGTCCGGATCGACGACGGTGAACGAGTCAGCAACAGCTGCGTTCAGAGTGTCGAGACCGGCAGCAGCCAGACCAACGTTGATGGCAGCTGCAAGAGCCTGATAGGCGGCGAGGCCGGTCAGGTCGTTGCTGGCATCGTAATCGACAGTGAAGTCAACGCCGCCAACCGTCAGGAACAGACGGTCGAAAGGCATCGTCGCGAGCGGCGTGCCGTCGTTGATCTGGTTATCGATGTCGAGCAGCTGCAGCGTGAGCGACGAGTTCGACGGGTTTGGCGTGTCACGCAGAAGGTAGTCGTTGTCGAACAGAACCGCGAGGTTGGCAGCCGGTGTGATCGTGTCACCGTTGCCGGTGTGATCCATGCGGACGCGAACCGACTGGGTCAGACGACGGTCGTCGTATTCGCCGTTATCCTGCAGGGTGTTGACGTTGTAGATCGTCAGCGAAGCGTCCGATTCAACCGAACCGATTTCGTTCAGACCGTCCATATCCGCAGCATTGATTTCAACGCCGAGGATCTCGTCCGAGAAACCTTCGCTGAAGATGCTGGGGTTGTAGGTCGTGTTCGCCTGGAAGTGAGCGACTTCGACGTCAACCGTCGCAGGGCGGATCGACGAGAAAGGACCCGAGTTCAGAGCCGAAGCGTCCTGAACCTGGGCAAACAGCAGATCGTCACCAGCGCCGCCATTGATGCGGTCGCCGCTGCCGAGCGTGTTGGCCTGCTCGCCGAGCTGGTTCTGAGCAAGACCGGCGTCGAAGTAGTCATTGCCCGAGGTGCCGGTGATGATGTCGCGGCTAACTTCCAGAAGGAAGGTGTTGTCGGGAGTCGGCGTCGGCGTCGGAGGCGTGTCGTCACCGTCCAGAACGACTTCACCAGTGGTCGGGATGTTCTGGTCGCCGAGGGTCAGACCACCAGCGCCAACAACGAGCTCACGCTCGTCTTCGCCGTTGAACACCAGCGTGATGCCGGCGCTGCCGACCGGGATAGTGATCTCGGCGCCATCGTCGTTGGTCAGAACGATGTTCGAACCTTCGACGTGGGCGCTGTAGTCTGCGGCAAGGCCGTCGATGACAAGCGTGTCACCGCCGCCGTTGAACGACGGGTCGAAGGCGACAACGGCGTCTCCGTCTACGAAGACCTTCTCGGCGCCAGTGGAGCCGAAAACGTCGTACGTAGTGCTGGAGCCGACGTCGCCGGTCTCACCTGGATTAAGTATAATGCGGGCCATGAATGTGCTCCCTGATAGAATCTAAATGCGAAACCCCCTTAGGGGCACATGGTTAAGCAAAAGTCATGAAGTCGAAACCGACGGCGGCGGCGGCGGAGTCATAGTCAAAGACGAAGCCCGAACCGGTCAGAACGTCGTTGATGACGATCTGGGTGAAGTTCGTGCCGTCGTTGAACGTGATACGCAGATCGCTCGAGTCGGTCGGCGAGGTACCGAAGCTGTAGTCACCTTCGTCGGCACCAGTCACTGCGATGAGATCATCGTTGGTGAAGCCGGTGAGAATGACGTCCGTGCGGGCATCGACGTCGTCGGTCAGAACATAGGCGTCATCGCTGACGTCGATGGTCACCGGGTTGCCGCTGGGCGGAACGTCGATGGTCAGCTCGGTCGGACCCGAAACTTCAGTCACAGTCACGTTGACCGTCTGCGTGGCGGTAGCGCCCGAAGGATCAGTCGCGGTAACGATGAAGCTGTCGGTGCCAACGAAATCCACACCGGGGGTGTAGGTTACGGTGCCGTTCGGGTTGATGACTACCGCACCGCTAGTGGAGGCCGTTGTCGTGTAGGTCAGCGTGTCGCCATCAACGTCAGTGATGGTCGGCGTTACGATGATGGCATCGCCCTCTTCGCCAGTTACGGCGATGGTGGCGGTGGCAGCAACCGGAGCGTCGTTGACTGGCGCAATGGTCAGGTTGATCGTCTGCGTGACGGTAGCACCAGCAGCATCGGTCGCGGTGACGACGAACGAGTCAGCACCGTTGGTGTTGGCGTCCGGCGTGTAGATCAACGTGCCGCCAGCGCCCACAGCTACCGAACCCTTAGCAGGATCGGTGAAGGTGTAGGTCAGCGTGTCACCAGCATCGACATCCGTAATGGTCGGCGTGATGGTCACGGCAGTATCTTCAGTGCCCGTTACTGCCAGCGCTTCCGTAGCGGCGACTGGAGCATCGTTGACCGGGGTCACGGTGACATTGACGGTCTGGGTGGTCGTGCCGCCCTGGCCATCGCTTACCGATACCGTAACAACACCGGTGCCGTTGAAGTTGGCATTCGGCGTGAAGGTGAAGGCACCAGCCGAACCACCGGTAACAGTGCCGTTGGTTGCGGTTGCGGTGTAGGTGAGAGGGTTGCCATCAGCATCGGTCGCGGTGACCGTGAAGTTAGCGGCAGTGTCTTCGGCCGTGGTTACGGTCGGCGCAGTGCCGAAAACCGGAGCCACGTTAAGGACTTCGTCCTCACCGCTTCCACCACCAGCGAGGACCGCGATGCCGAGACCGACAAGAGCGACCGCGCCAACGAGGAGAATGACGCCACCAGGGCCGCCATCATCGTCGTCCGCCTGGGCAAAACCTACAGAGTCAACGCCATCCGCCGTGGTGATCAGCGAACCCGACGTCGCAGCAGCACTTGCAAGAGCACCGGTGAACGAAAAATTGCCGGCCATCGAGGTCGACGAAGTTTCGGTGCGGGCGTCTTGATGCTCCTTGCCGTCGTCCGCCTGTGCGAGAATGACCTTGGCGGTCTCTTCCGTCGCACGGGCTTCTTTGCCGACTACCTTGGCGTCATCGTCCTGTGCGGACTGCGCGTGGTCCGCCGGCTTAGCCGACTTTCCCTTGTGAACGAGCGGCTTAGCAATCTTTGCCGGCGCCGATACGACTTTAGTGCTCATCTATTCCCCCAACATGGAACCGAGGCTCGGGATAAATCTACTCCCTGCAATTCGTGCGTTAACAAGCCCATCGTGACTTTGCCAAAGCTATTAACGCCAAAACGCAACCGTTTTGATTGTATCATGGCAGTTTTGCGGTGGGTGGCCCTGACGGGAATTGCTGTTGGGAGAGTGAGCGTAGATCATCTGGGGGGTTCCGCCTGCAAGTCGGCGGAATAACGTTGTTTTCCATTCTTGTGGATTCACCGCAACACAGTTTGCGTTTGCGGTGAACGGTTGGTCCCACGATCTGCGCTGTCAAAAGCCCGGATCGTGGGACCACCGCTCAGTGTAGAATCAGCGCTCGGTCATCGCCTCGCCCATCGTCTTGTTGATCGGCTTTGTAAGGTAATGCCAGACGGTGTTCTTGCCGGTCTGAATCTCAGCCGTAGCGGTCATGCCCGGCTGAATCTCGATCTTCTCGCCAACCAGGTGGGGCTTCATCGGGCTCGTATCGACCTTGACGTGGACCCGATAATAGACCGATTCCCCATCCGGGGTCTGTTCCGAAAGCGTGTCGGGGCTGATGTAGATCACATCGCCGCGCGCAGAGCCGTAGATGCCCGAATCATAGGCATCGAACTTCACGCTCGCCTTCTGGCCTACGCGGACATAGGCGATGTCCTTAGGCGACATCTTGGCTTCGATGATCAGTTCGTCACCGGTTGGCACAATGGTGAGCACTTCATCGGAGGGACGCAGCACACCGCCCAGGGTCGTGAGCTTGATGTTCTTGACGATGCCATCCACAGGCGCCCGGATCTGCGTGTCCTTCAGGGCATCGGAACGCTGGGCAAGCACTTCGCGCGCGGTCACCAGATCCTCTTCGGTCTTGGTGTATTCGGCCTGCAGATCCTGCAGGTACTTGTTGCGCACGTTGACCATCTGCGATTCGATGTCGGACACGCTGCGCTGCAGGCGCAGGACGTCGGCCTTGCTGACGTCGCCTTGCTTGAGCAGCGGCATGTTCATGTTCAGCTCCTGCTCCATCAGGCCCAGCATTTCCCGCAATGCCGAAAGCTGATCGCCCAGTGCTTGGCGACGCTTGTTATAAAGCAGCGTCTGGTTGCTGACGAAGTCGGGCCACGCCCGCACTTCGGGCGGGAACGACAGCGGACGGTCGAACAGCTCGGCATTGATACGCGCCATCGTCGACATCAGCGATGCCACCTTGCCCTGGGCCTCGGACACGGAAGCGCGAATCTTGATGTCATCGAGCTGGACGAGCAATTCGCCCTGCTTCACGTGATCGCCCTCGCGGATCATGATCCGTTCGATCTGGCCGCCGTCGGTGCTCTGGATGACCTGAAGACGACCCGTGGGGATCGCCTGCCCAGGCGCGCGGGTGATCTGGTCAAGCTCCGCCCAGAAGGACCATGCAACCGCGAGGACCAGGAAGGAAAGGATGCCGAAAATCACGGCGGTGGACTGATTGAACCACCGATTTCTGAAAGTAGCCGAAAGCATATCAGTTGGCTCCCATCTGGGCCTTGTTGGGCCCCGCTCCGGCGGGTTCCTGCACCGTCTTGGGACGCTGCATGCGCTTGAGCACTTCGGTGGCTGGCCCATCGACCGCGACCGTGCCGTTGGCCACGATCATGAGGCGATTGACGAGACCGACGAGTTGCAGCTTGTGCGTCACGATGATGAGCGTGCTGTCGGCCGGGAGGCGCTTGGTCAGCGTGCGCAGGACCAGCGCTTCGGTATCGACGTCGAGGTTCGAGGTCGGCTCATCCAGCAGCAGCAGCTTGGGCTGGGCGAGCAGCAGGCGGGTCAGCCCGGTCAGCGTGCGCTGGCCGCCGGAAAGGCCGCGACCGCCCTCGGCAATGGGCAGGTCCAGCCCGCGCGGATGCTGCTGGATCAGTGCGGCGAGCCCGGTTTCCTGGGCCAGCTCCATGATCCTGTCATCACCGGGATCGGGCAGGCCGAGCAGCAGGTTGTCGCGCAGGCTGCCGTTCACCAGGCGATAATCCTGCGGCAGATAGCCGATGTTCGTGCGCAGCACATCCTCGGCGACCTGGGTCATGTCGAGCTTGTCGAGCAGAATCTGCCCACGCTGGGGCGGATAGAGGCCGGACATCAGCTTGAGCAGGGTCGATTTGCCCGAACCAACGCCGCCGACAATCGCCATCCGCTCACCCGCGTCGATCGAAAGCTTGGGAATATTGATGCCAGCACGGCCACCCGGATAGATGAACTCGACGTCCTTGAACGTGATTTGCGGCGCGATGCGGGTCGGTCGCAGTAGCTCGAGACCCGGCGCGCGTTCGGTCGGGAAGGCGAGAATGCCGTCGAGCATCTTGAGCGCCGAGCGCGAGTAGCTCCACTGCACCATCAGGTTCGGCAACTGCGCGATCAGCGGACCATTTACGCGTCCGGCGAGAATCGAACAGGCCACGAGGCCGCCCAGCGAGAGGCGATTTTCGTAAACCTCGATCGAACCCCAGGCGATCAGCAGGATATAGGCGGTCTGCTGCATCGAGCCAAAGATCGCCCCAGCCTTCGCCTGCAGCTTCTTGGTCGGAACCTCGGATGCGTGCAGTTCGTCGAGCAGCGAACTCCAGCGCGACATCATGAACCATTGTCCGCGATTCGCCTTGACCGTCTCGGCCGAGTCCATGGCTTCGACGAGCAGCCCGTTCTTGCGGTTGCTGCTGATCTGCGTCCGCTCGGTATCCTTGCGGATCAGTCGTGCAAAAGTCAGCGCCACACCGAGCGCAAGCGGGAACCCGACGAGCAGAACGATGGAAATGACACCACCGATCTGCGCAATGACGAAGATGAATAGGAGCGCGAAGGGCAGATCGGCGAAGGCAAAGATGATCCCCGAAGAGATCATCGAACGCACCTGATCCATGCCGCGCAGCTGGCCGGCCATGGTGCCGACCGAAGCCGGGCGCGTGTCGAGCCGCGCGTCGATCGCGCGGGCGAAGAAGAACTCGGATACTTCGGTATCGATGTGCGCCGCTTCGCGTTCGAGCAGGTTGGCACGCACGACGCGCAGGGTGAAGTCGAAGAGGATCGCCGCCAGCGCGCCGACAGTCAGCACCCAGAGCGTGGAAAATGCGCCGCGCGGAACCACGCGGTCGTAGATCTGCATCGTGTAGAGGCTGGTGATCAGCGCAATGAAATTGACCACGACCGTGGCCAGAATTGCCAAGAAAATGACCTGCTTTCGGCGCATGACCGACGCCTTGAAAACGTCGATCGCCTTTTCGAAGCGCTGCTGGCTCGCCGGAAGTGGAATGACGAGATCGTAGATCGCTGCGCGATCGGTCCCATTCCATGTTGTGGCCGCGCCGTTCTGCACGACCTGCATGCGATTATCGGCCTCGATGCGCTCGACAACGCCCCAGCCGTGGTCCGGGTGGAACACGAGCAGCGGGAATTCGTGCGTGCGGGGAGAATCGCGGAAACGGGTGGGCGGTGCCCAGCCGATCGATTCGCAGCAGGCTTCGAGGGCCTGCTCGTCATCGCCGGTGAGCGAGGTCGCGCCATCGGCCCATTCGGGCCGCAGGTCGATGCGACGCAGCCGGGCGAGATCGGCGATGGAAGATAGGATTGCGTTGGCCACTGGTTTGCCCCGTTCCTGAATTTCTTATTTCTTTACCGGCTCGTCAAAGACCGGGCGCCATCGCCCGCTCTGGAGCAGCAATTTGGATGCAGTCGCCATGGTGATGATCTGCGCGTCGGATTTGGCGATCTGTGCGTTGACCGCTTCGCGCAGCGCATTCATCACATCCAGCCACGAACGCCGGCCGGCGATGAACTGGCGCATGTAGCTCTCGCTTACCCGCGATGCCGTGCTGGCTGCACTGGTCGAGATCGTCGCCTGCTTCTTGGATGCTTCATACGTGATGATGTCCGAGGCCACGCTACGCCGCAGTTCCTGCTCGGCGACGCGGGTGTTCTCAATCGTCGCCTGAATACGCAGGCTGGCGCTGTTGATATCGGACAACTGGCTGAGCCCACCGGTCGTCTGCGAGCGAAGCACGACGCCCACGCGACTGCCGAACACCTCGTCATAACTGTATTGCGCGTTGATCTGCGGGAGGATCGACGCGCGATTCGCCGCCAGCGTGGCGCGCGCTACGTCGGTCTGCGCCTTCAGCCGGTCGAGCGTGGGGTTGTAGGCTACCGCCTGCTCCTCAAGGACATCGCGGCTCGGCAGATCGACGCTCGGGTCATAGAAAGGAATCGGGCCAAGGTCGTAGTCGGGATCGGCGACGAGCTGCGCCAGTACGCGCAGTGCGGTCAGGCGCTGCGCCGTGGTCGAAGTGTATTCCTGCTCGATCTGGGCGGAGCGCGAGCGTGCCAGCTCAAGGTCAGCCAGCGGGCTGACTTCCTGTTCCACGCGGCGCTCCATGGTGCCGACCAGCCGGTTGTGCTCGGCCAGACTGTCTTCCAGCAACTGCTCGCGCAAGGTCAGGCGGGCGATCTCGAAATAGGTTTGCGAGGTGGTCAGGGCGAGGCTCTGAACGGTTTCGATGTATTGCGCAGACGTCGACTCTTCGAGAGCTTCGGCGCGCTGGATATTGGCGGAGAGACGTCCACCCGCCCAGATCGGCGCTTCCACGACAAGCTGGGGCTGGGGGGACCCGGTGTTGTCGAGATACGAAACATTGCCCGAGATCGAAGGGAAACGGAGCCATTTCGCCGACCGCACGTCGGCGGCCGAAGCCCGCAGCGCAGCGCGCGCGGAACTCGCCGAGGGGTAATTGCGCGTGACGATGTTCACTGCGATTTCGAGCGCAGGTGGAATCTGGCTGCCGGGATCGGTCCAGCCGATCGCCGCCAGTTCACCCCGTCGCGCCTTGGGAGATGGCGGGCCGTACAGGGTCGTCGCACCGATCATCGGCGCGACAGCGACGTTGGCCTCCTGGGCGGGGCCGTAGGGTGTCCCGTTGACCACGATTGGCGCCGACGCTCCCGTTGAGACAGGAGCGCCGACGCCGTTGGGGGACCGGGTATTCGAATTCAGCGGATCGGACCGCAAAGGGTCGGGGCGCTCGCCGCTGACGAGAGGATCGGACGGAGCCGTACTGGCAGTGCCGGGTTGTGCGCGCTCCTGAACTGGCGCGCCGGGAGCCTGGATCGCGGGAACCTCGCTGCCGGGTGCCTCCGCGCCTATGGCGGGCACGCCAGGGATCTGGCTACCCGCCTGCGCCAGAGCGGTGCCAGTGGGGGCCAGCGCAGCCGCCGCGAGCACGATGCACAGCGCGCCCTTCGCGTGCTGGTGGCCCGCGCGTTTGTGGTAGGTCCGGTTGCAGATCGGATCGGTCAAGTGTGCTGTTCCCGAAAATGAAAATCGCCGGCCATCAATGGCCGTCAGATGCGATAGGGGCGGATGGCTCCAGGCTGAGGTTTCGCACCCGCTGGTCATCGTCGTCCTTGGCTTGCGAAACGAGACCTGCCTGCTTCAGGCGTTCAAGCACGGCATAGAAGCCGCGATAGGAAACGCCGGCGAGTTGCATGGCGGTGGTGACCGACAACGTCCCGCTGAGCTTCAGGTGAATGAGCACACGCGCTTCCGGAGTGAGTATGCGAA
Source organism: uncultured Novosphingobium sp. (assembly GCA_964502105.1). Taxonomy (GTDB): domain Bacteria; phylum Pseudomonadota; class Alphaproteobacteria; order Sphingomonadales; family Sphingomonadaceae; genus Novosphingobium. The sequence continues at coordinate 174,074 of CAZCUS010000004.1, forward strand.
TCTTGCGCTGCTCATAGATCTGCTCGTCGAGCGCAAGCAGATTGCGCCAGCTGCTTTCGCCTTCCGATCCCGCGGCCATCGCGGCGCCGAACGCATCCATGGCGCGCGGAGGCGCATTCGAGGCGGCCATGTCCGTCTCGAATTGTTCCTCCTCATCGCCGGAGCGCTCGAACTGCGATTCAACCAAAGTGAAGACCCTGCAAAATTTACCTGCAAATCTAGCATGCAATTAGCACAGTAGTTTTGAATTGCGCGGCCAACTAGTGTCATTTTGGCGCAATAGCCAGTCCTGCTCTCTCACCGTGCCGGGCGCTGTGGATAACTGCGTGGAATATTGCGGGAAAAGCGGGTGAAAAAATGGTCCGGATCATTCGCAATCGCTCCAGCAACCTCAAGAAGCCACGCATCTGCCGGCTGCTACACTGAACTTGGCGGGGCAAGCGCCACTTTCCAGCCAATTGGGCGCCGAAATGCTAGGCTCCGGGTCGATCCAACCAAGACGGTAGCAATTTGATTTTTTCGGGTTATAGCTTGGCTCGTCTCTCGCTCATTCGAGCGCGCCGGGGGAGACTGCCGTCAAACTGGCGGTATTTCGAACTGTAGATACTGCTTTTGGTGCCCGCTTTGGCCGCATTCGGCAAAGGCGGCTCCGGGCAGTTGGAAGGAGTAGGCAAAATGGCCAGCCAATCTCTGGCAGCCTCTTTGCAGGACGCGCCGATACTCAGTGATAATCTGACGCCGGCGGTTCTGGTGGTCGATGACGATCGCGAATGCGTTTCGGCTTGCTCGCGCATGCTGGAAGATCTCAACTATCGCTATCACTGCGCTACATCGGCCCGGCAAGCGCTGGAAATCCTGTCACGCGATCCGGCAATCCAGATCCTGCTTGTCGACATGCACATTCCCTCGATGGACGGCTTCGTGCTGATCGAAGAAGCGCGGTCACGGCTTGGCCACGGGCGGCCACTGGCCGCGATCATGCTCACCGAGAAGCTCAGTACCGATCTTGCGGTCAGGGGCCTGCATGTCGAGGCCGTCGATATGCTGTGCAAGCCGCTCGGTTTCGATGAATACTCGAGCGCACTGCGGCGCGCGATGCGGTATCTCGGCGCACGCCGCGAGATTCACGATGGCACGAGCATGGTCAACTTCAGCCAGCAGCTTGCGCGTCTGGTGTCCGTGCTCGAAGGCAAGACTCTCGAACCGCGTAACGACATACAGGTTACCGACAAGGAAATCAGCGCCACGCTGCGCGCGATCATCGCATCGCGGTCTCTGCGCAACCGGTTCTTCCCGAGCCAGATGTTCGCAGACCCGGCATGGGACATCCTGCTGGATCTGACCCGGGCCAAGCTGGATGGACAGCAGGTTTCGGTATCGAGCGTTTGCATCGCGGCATCCGTGCCAATGAGCACTGCGCTGCGCTGGGTCCGTCAGATGACCGAAGCTGGCTTGTTGCGTCGCTGGACCGATCCCAAGGATCGCCGCCGCGACCTGATCGCGCTGACCGACACCACTGCGGCCCATATGCGCGATTATCTCGCCGCGGTGCACGGTCTGCTATCGAAACTCTGACGAATTGAGAAGCCTCTCGACAAGGCTTCCGTAGAGGGATCGGACGCTAGTTGCCGCCGGTCTGGTTGCCGGCAGCGGCAGCGGCTTCGCGTTCCTGCCGCTCGATATAAGCCTTCTCGGCCTCTTCGACGCGTGCCTGATCGGCGGCGGCCTTTTCATCGATTGTCGCAAGGCGCTTTTCGCGTTCTTTCTGGATCAGTTCGCCAAAACGAACCGAACTGTCACCGCGCTTTTCGGCATAGGCGGCGTCGATCAACTGCTGTTGGCAACCCGACGCCCCGCCGGAGCCCACCGGCGAGCAGCTCATGACGCCGAACGCGCCGACGGTTTCGTACGCCGATACCTTGTTGGCCCACGCTATGTTCTGAGGCGAACCCGTGGTGCGCAAATCCTCGGGGATGCGATAGCGCTCCTGCTCATCCTTGCGCGCGCAGATTACGATATCGCCGCTTTCCGACTGCGGGCACGGATCGTCACCATAGACGATTACCTGATTCACCTTCTCGCTTTCGCTCTGCGCGGCGGCCGGCACGGCAAGACCGGCAGAGAGACCCAATGCGGAGACGGCGAAAGCGGCGGAAAGCAGGCGTGACATCGTTATGCTCCTGGGGCGAGAGGTCCGGTCATCGAAAATCCGGGCTCATTCGGCATATAATGGCGGGTTGCTTGAATAACAGCTTAAGCTGGCGATGCTTTCTGTTGTGGAGTTGCTCAGATTCGCTCGGACAGACGAATCGCGAGACGACACCCCAGCCGGATAGCGCCGGTCAGCAACGGATAGGCAGGCGCCCGCTCGGCCCCGGCGGCAAGTGCGGCGTCGTGATGTTCCCGCTCGTCATCCCGGAATTCGCGGATCTGCTCGGAAAGCTCGGGGTCGCTGTCACCCAGGGCGTCGAGCTGCGCGCTATAATGCCGGTCGATCTCGGTCTCGACCGCCACGGTGCAGGCCATCGCCGCTTCAGGACCGATCAACGCGGTCGCTGCGCCCAGCGCATAGCCCGCGACGGACCAGACCGGCTGCAACAGCGTGGGCCGCACGCCGCGCCGCGCCATCATCGCATCGAATCGTGCGAGATGCTCGCCTTCCTGTGCCGCCATCCCGGCGATCATCGTCGCATCGGGACCCCGGTTGCCCATGACCGCCATTTGCCCGGCGTAAATCCGCGTCGCGCCGTATTCGCCGGCCTGATCGACGCGCACCATCTTTTCCCGTGCTTCGGCGCTTGTCTGTAATTCCACGCTCATGACAGTCCCTTCCGACGCGAACGCATCAACGTCATGATCGCAATCGCCCCGGCGGACGAGAACAGGAAGTTCCACCCCGCCAGTGACACGCCCAGCAGATGCCACGGCGCAACGTCACAACGCACCACCGGCGCGGCCATGATCGCATCGAGCGGATCGCCGCCACCGGCAAAGGCATTGGCCGTGCACGCCGTCAGCCCCTTCCACCAGCCGTATTCGACTCCGGCATGAAACAGGCCGATCAGTCCCGAAACCGCGATGGCCATAGCGGCGAGTATCACGAAAGCGCGTGCTGGAGGCTTCAGGAAAGCAATCAGCGCAAAGACGATCGCGAGGAAATGCGGATAGCGCTGCCACCAGCACATCTCGCATGGGTAAAGGCCGAAACCGTATTGCCCTACGTAAGCCCCCGCCAGCAGTGCGGCGGGCACGAGCAGCGCGAGAAACCGCGCGGCCTTTCCAGCTTCAGCCCCCCCCATGCTCGGCTCAGCGCTGGCGCGCGGCGAGCGCGGGCTTGGGCGCGGTGCGCTGGAGTGTCTGCACCGCGTAGTGGAGCTGGAAGTCCTCGATGCCCTGCTTCTTGAGTTCGTCCGCCGTCATGGTGAAACGCGGATCGGGCTGTTTGTCAGCCTCAAGCTGCTTGTCGTCGAGCGACACCTCATTGATCAGGTGGCCGCGCAGATCCGATTCGCGGATCGCCCGTTCGGCCCGCTTGCGCGCATCGGGATCGGACAGCTGCGGCACCTTGATGTCCGGCTCGATCCCGCCTTCCTGCACCGAATGGCCCGAAGGCGTGAAGTAGCGCGCTGTCGTGAGCTTTACGGCGCTGGTACGGTCCAGCCCGATCAGCGACTGGACGCTGCCCTTGCCGAAGCTGCGCTCTCCCATGATCACTGCGCGCTTCTGGTCCTGCAGCGCGCCGGCGACGATCTCGGACGCCGAAGCGCTGCCCGCATCGATCAGCACGACAATCGGCAGCCCCTTCACCACATCGCCCGCGTGCGCCTGATAGAACATGTTGTCCGCCGAGAGACGGCCGCGCTGCGAGACGATATCGCCCTTTTCGAGGAACAGGTCGGACAGTGCCACCGCCTCGTCGAGCGAACCGCCCGGGTTGGAGCGCAGATCGAGCACCAGCCCGGTCAGCTTGCCGCCCGCCTGCGCGCGAAGCTTGGCGATCTCACCGTTGACGTCCTTGCCCACGTCGCGCGAGAATTCATTGACGCTGACGACGCCGATGTTGCCCTTCAGCTCGGAGGTCACCGGCTCAAGATCGATCACGCCGCGCGTCACCGTGACATCGAACGGCTCGTCACGACCGGGGCGGAACACGGTCAGGCGGATAGCCGAGCCGGACGGCCCCCGCATCTTGGCCACCGCCTCGTCAAGGTCGCGGTCATAGTAGAGCACGCCGTCGAGGTGGGTGATGAAATCCCCGGCCTTCAACCCGGCCTTGTCCGCCGGGCTGCCCTTGAACGGCGACACGATCTTGACCGCACCGTCATCTAGCACGACCGACAGGCCAAGGCCGGTGTAATTGCCGTCGATCATCGTTTCGAGCCGCTGCAGCGACGAGCCTTCGAGATAGGACGAATGCGGATCAAGGCTGGCCAGCATGCCGTCGATCGCGCCTTTGAACAGCTTGTCGTCGTCGACCTGATCGACGTAGTTGTCCTTTACCAATTGGTAGATCGCCAGCAGCTTGCCGAACTCGGCGCTGGATTTGCCGTCCACGGCGGCAAGGCCGGCGGTGGTGGCGGGAAGCAGGGCGACGGCGCTCACCAGCATGGTGGCGCGCAGCAGGGAAAGAACTTTCATCGGGCGTTTCGGCCTTTTCTCATTTGACCCCCTTCTATCCGCCATCTCCCGTTAACGCCAGATGGCTGGACCGCCTGCATTTTTCGAGTTCGGCATCGGCTGGGCGCCACTTAGGGGTCAGTGGGTCAACTCAAAGCGAGCGGATAAACTGCAGCGGGTTCACCGGCGCGCCATCTCGCCGCAACTCGACGCCGACCACGGGCTGTCCCGGCCCGGCCATGCCGAGCGGCGATCCGGCAACGAGCGTCTGCCCCACGCTGGCATCGAGCCGTGCCAGCCCGGTTACCAGCGACGTCCAGCCGCCATCGTGCTCGACGATGACGATCTGGCCATAGCCGCGATACGGCCCGGCAAACGCGACGCGACCGGCAGCAGGCGCTACCGCCTGTGCATTCGCGCGCGGGGCCAGCGTCAAGCCGCGCGAAGGTGCCTGCCCCGGCGCGCTCTCGCCGAAGCCGCTGACCACGCGGCCCGTCACGGGCAGCATGTAGCCCGGCAGGCCGCTGGGGGGCGCGACGAAGCTGCCTGATTCGACGACGCGCGATTCCTCTGGCCGTGGCGGCCGCATGATCGGTCCGGGCAGCGCCGCAAGCTGCGCGCGCAGTTCGCCTTGCCGGCCGACTTCGTTGACCAGCTCGCCCAGATCGCTGGCGCGCTCCGCCAGCGCCAGCGCCCGCTCGGATTCGCGGCTGGCGATCCCGCTGGCAGTGCGACTGGCAAGCCGCTGGCGGGTCTCGATCGCTGTGAGTTCGACGCGGCGCTGCGCCAACTGGCTTTCGCTGACCTTGAGATCGCGGGCGGCTGCCAGCGCCCTTTGCTGAAGCGCCCGCCCGCGCTCGATCTCGGTCCGCAGCGAGGCAGTGCGGCGCTCGACCTCGGGCAGCATCGTTTCAAGCAAAGCGCGCATGTACATCGTGTCGCGCACCGATCCCGGGCGCAACAGCGCCAGAACCGGCGGACGGCGCGACAGGCGCTGCAGGGCGCCGGTCAATTGCACGAGCGGGCGTTGCCGCTCGGCCAGCCGCGCGCGCAATTTGCGCTGTTCGTTGGCGAGCAGGCGCGCGCGCGCCTCGTGTCCGGCAATCTCGGCCTCGGCTTCCTGGATACGCGCCGCGATGGCGGCGGCATCGCGCGCGGTGCGATCGGCCTGCTCGGTCACGGCGCGCGCTTCTGCCTCGAGGCGCTCAGCCCGGATCCGCGCCGCCTCGCCCTGGCGCTGCGCCTCGGCCATTTCGGCACGGGTCCGCGCGACATCGTTTGTTCCACCGGGCGTCAGAGCCACCTGCCCCAACGCCGCCGCAGCGCACGCCAGCGCTGCAAATGCGACAACAAGGGGGGCACGCCGGAAAGTCATTGCTTTCCCCTAGAATCGCGCCCCGGGCGCGACAACGGGAAATGCTGAAGAAACCGGTAAGCATGTCCCGGCGGCGCTGTTGCGTCGGCGGGAATGGCGAATCCGGGCTTATCCCGACCGGTGATAGGGATGCCCAGCCAAGATACTCGTTGCCCGCCATAGCTGTTCGGCAAGCATCGCGCGGGCGAGCAAGTGCGGCCAGGTCATGTTGCCGAACGCCAGCAGCAGGTCGGCGTTATCGCGTTCGGCAGCCCCGTGCCCGTCAGCAGCACCGAGCACGAACCGCGTCTCGCGCACGCCATCATCGCGCCAGCGACCGAGCAGCGCGGCGAACTCTTCCGAGGAGATCGGCTTGCCCCGCTCGTCGAGCAGGACGGTGCGGCAAGGAGTTTGTGGCGCCGGGATCCGACCGCCAATTTCGGGCAGTTCGGTGTGCCGGAACGGCCAGGTTATCCGCTTCACATAGCGGTCGAGCAGTTGCTCTTCGGGCGAACGGGCGATCTTGCCCCGCGCGATAATATGCAAAAGCATCGGTTTCGCGCGGTCTCCCTGCCCGCCGCCCGCGACATTGCCGCGGACCGGCCCCGATTGGTCAGGGCCGTAGTTTCACGTCGTCGTTCGGTAGCCTCAGGCCGCGCCGGAAACGCCGTCGAAGCCCCACATGCGCTCCAGATTGTAGAACGTGCGGACTTCGGGGCGGAACAAGTGCACGACCACGCTGCCGCCATCGACCAGAACCCAGTCGGCAGCGGGCAGGCCTTCGATGCGCGAATTGCCAAAGCCGCCGTGCTTGAGCCGTTCGGCAAGCTTCTGCGCCATTGTCGCGACCTGCCGGCTGGACCGGCCAGAAGCGATGACCATGTAGTCGGCAATGCTCGATTTGCCTTCGAGGGCGATCGTCACGACTTCCTGAGCCTGATCGTCATCGAGCGACTGCAGGACCAGAGCCAACTGCGGATCTTCCGAAGTTGCCATCGGGATTGCGGCGGCGGCTTGCGCCGGCTGAATCTGCGCCTGTGTCATCTAGGTAAAGTTTGCTCCTCTGGAAAAACGAAAAAGTCGGACGGAAACCGCCCTGCCATCAACATCAAAAGTTCGGGAAAGTGGCCGCTGCCCAATGAAGCGACCGGCCCGCTCACGCGGCGTTTCCGGGAATGGGGCGATGAGATATGTCGTCGCGCAAAGCCTCGTAAGAGACCCCCTCGGCCCAATCTGGGTCGGCCCGGCGAATTGCCGTGGCGGAACGCGAATCGGGATCGAAGCGCAATATCACTAGCGCCGGGGCGCTCCATCTTCCCCGGCTTGCGATACTGGCGGCAGGTTTCCGGTATTTCCTGAGCCAGGCCATCGCGGGGCTCGCGATAGCGTCATCATCATACCCCGGACGCGCGATTACCGCAATCGGCATGAGTCGAGCGATATCGCGCCACTGCCTCCACTGGTCGAATTGCGCGAGATTATCGCTACCCATCAACCAGATAAACTGCCGCTTCGGCCAGCGCCGACGCAGTTTGCGCAAGGTGTCGATAGTGTAACGCGTGCCGAGTTCGCGCTCGATCGCAGTAACGCGAATCGGTGCAAGCCGCGCCTGCGCGCGCGCCGAGGCGACCCGCGCGGCAAGCGGTGCCATACCACCGCGCGGCTTGAGCGGATTGCCCGGCGAGACCATCCACCACATTTCGTCCAATCCCAGCGCACGCATCGCAAACAGCGTGATCCGCCGATGCCCTCCGTGGGCAGGATTGAAGCTCCCGCCAAGCAGCCCTGTGCGCAAGCCGGTTATCGGTTCAGATCCTGGCCCTGCATCTGGATCATCCAGCCCGGATACTCGCTCGGCATGGCGCTCAACCGGTCGAGTTCCGCGAGTTCATCCGCGTTCAGGACGACATCGCAAGCGGCGATGTTGTCACCAAGCTGCTCGGGCGTTTTCGCACCGATAATGAGCGACGTCACCGGCTTCTGGTGGAGCAGCCAGGCCAATGCGATACTGGCGATGCTGCAGCCCTTGGCCTGGGCGATTGCGGCCATGCCGTCGATCACATCCCACGCGCGGTCCAGATCGACCGGCGGAAAGCTGAAAGCCGTGCGCCGGCCTTCGCCGTTCGCGCCGCCTTCCGTGCGGCGATACTTGCCCGAGAGCAATCCGCCGGCAAGCGGACTCCATACCAGCAGGCCCAGCCCTTCACTTTCCAGCAGCGGCACAATCTCGCGTTCCAGATCGCGACCGGCGACCGTATAGTAGGCCTGTGCGCTGACGATCCGGTCAAAACCCTTGCGATCGGCGATACCGAGCGCCTTCATCATGCTCCATGCCGCCCAGTTCGACACGCCGACATGGCGGGCGCGGCCTGACCGGACGATATCCTCCAGCGCACGGAGCGTCTCTTCCATCGGCGTCGAGGGGTCCCAGGCATGGATCTGGTAAAGATCGACATGATCGAGGCCAAGCCGTTCAAGGCTCGCGTCGATCTGGCCAAGCAGGTGATACCGACTCGCGCCAAGATCGTTGGGCCCAGGCCCCATTGTGCCGGTCGCCTTGGTTGCGATCACCACGTCCGAGCGTGCCACGCCGAGATCGCGTAATGCCTGTCCGGTAAAGCTTTCCGACTGGCCAGTGGAGTAGATATTCGCGGTATCGATGAAATTGATGCCAGCATCTAGTGCCTGTTTCACCAGCGCCGTAGACTGCCCTTGGTCAAGGCCGGCGATGGCCGCGAATTGTCCCGTCATCGTGCCAAAAGTCATGGTGCCGAGGCACAACTCGGACACCGACAGGCCAGTATTGCCGAGACGCTTGAATTTCATGGAACACTCCCTTGCGATCGTGCCCGGATGTGGGGCGCGCGAGGCGGTGCCGCAAGATCAAGCGTACGCTCAGGGCCGAATCTGGCCGGAGCCGCGAACCAGCCACTTATACGTCGTCAGCCCCTCCAGCGCGACCGGACCGCGTGCGTGCAGCCGCCCCGTGGCGATGCCGATTTCCGCGCCGAGGCCGAACTCGCCGCCATCGGCGAACTGGCTGGACGCATTGACCATGACAATCGCGCTGTCGACTTCGTTAAGAAAGCGCTCGGCTGCCGCGTCATCGCCGGTGACGATGGCGTCCGTGTGGTGCGAGCTGTGCAACGCGATATGATCAAGCGCGGCCTCGAGACCATCGACCACGGCAACCGACAGGATCGCATCGAGATACTCGCAGTCCCAGTCGCTCTCGTTAGCGGACACGATGCGCGGATCGAGCGCGCAAGCGCGAGGATCACCGCGCAGTTCGCAGCCCGCATCGAGCAAGTCGGAGACCACGTCGGTTGCGGCGGAGAAGTTGGTGTCGATCAGCAGCGTTTCCATCGCCCCGCAGATTCCGGTGCGGCGCAGCTTGGCATTGAGTACGATCGCCCGGGCCATGTCCGGATCAGCGGCGGCGTGCAGATACGTGTGACAGATGCCATCGAGGTGCGCGAGCACCGGCACCCGCGCATCGGCCTGGACACGCGCGACCAGATTTTTGCCACCGCGCGGCACGATCATGTCGATCAATCCGGCTGCGGTCAGCATCGCGCCAACAACCGCACGGTCCTGTGTCGGCACGAGTTGCACCGCATCGGCGGGCAAGCCCGCCCGCTCAAGGCCGGTGGCCATCGCCGTATGGATCGCGCGGTTGGACATCACCGCCTCGCTGCCGCCGCGCAGCAACACAGCATTGCCCGAGCGCAAGCACAGAGCCGCGGCATCGGCGGTGACGTTGGGCCGGCTTTCGTAGATTATGCCGATCAGCCCGATCGGAACGCGCACGCGCGACAGTTTCAGGCCGTTGGGGCGCTCGGCGCTGTCGATCACCTGCCCGACCGGATCGGCAAGGCCCGCGACTTGCGCTACGGCATCGGCAATCCCTGCCAGCCGCGCGGGATCGAGCCGAAGCCGGTCGATCATTGCCGGGCTGAGCCCGTTTGCCTCCGCGGTAGCAACATCAAGCGCATTGGCTGCGAGGATCTGCGGCTCGCTTTCGCGTAGCGCCGCCGCCATGGCGAGCAGCGCCTCGGCCTTGGTCGCGTCACTGGTCAGCGCGAGGGTCCGCTGGGCGGCGCGGCCGGCACGCGCCATGCGTTCTACCAGTGCTTCGGGCGATTCCTGGAGTTGGGTCTGGGCAGTCATGCCGACCGCCTAGCATTCGCACGGGAACGTGTCATCACAAGGCGGCATTCCACGACGTGGATGGGCTGTCCGACGAGTCGTCAGCAATGCGCAATAGTTAACACAACCCTTCGGTACAGCCTTAATTTATAACGGTTCCTTCGACTCGTCTCACGCTGCTTTCGACTCGCCTCGATTCGACAGCTACGCGCGACAGCCCGATTCGCGTTAGACCCGGTCCCCTGCTAGCCGCCACATCCAGGTTGAAAACAACGCAGAGCGGGGTCGAATTGTCAGTCAAAACCGCCGGTGCGTTCGGGGCGCGCCTGCGAACCACTTTCCCCGACCGCGAGTTTTTTATGCGGTCGCAGGGACAGGTTCGCTTCATCAAGATTTCTTCGCGCTTCCAGATCATTGCGGTCGCCATCCTGACTGCCGTGTTGCTCACCTGGCTGGTCGCCATGGCGGCGCTGACCATTGTGCAGTTCAGCGCCAATCGTGAACGCCTGGCACTGCTCGACCGTGAGGCAAAGATCGCCACCGCCGAAAGCCGCGTTTCCGAATACCGCAACAATCTCGATGCCACCGCCGCCGATCTTGGCCGCCGGCAGCAATTCATCGAAAAGATGGTCGAGGCCCACATTGGCGATCTTCCCGACGACAGGCGCGCCGGTGAAACCGTTTCCGACAGCGCAAAGGAAGCCGAGCAGACTGTCAGGAAAGTCAGCGCGATCCTCCCGGAAGCCCGCAATCTCGCACGCATCGAAGCCGACCAGCTGGCCTTTGTCGAGCGGCTGACGCGCTTTGCTGACCGCCGCGCCGAAGAGGCATCGAATTCGATTCGCAAGCTCGGGCTTAACCCGATCGCGATGCTGGCTTCGTCGAAATACGCCGAGGGTGGACCTTTGCTCCGTCTTGCAACCGGTCGCGACGGATCGCTCGATGCACGCTTCCAGCGCATGGGTGTAAGCCTGGCGCGGATGGATGCACTGGAACGCAGCCTCGCCGGTATCCCGCAAGTGCAGCCCGCGCATGTCGCCTACGTCTCATCGAGCTATGGCTACCGCGCTGACCCGTTTACCGGCGGCGCCGCGTTTCATGCCGGCCTCGATTTCCCCGGTCCGATGGGATCGCCGATCTACGCCGCCGCGAATGGCGTGGTCAGTTTCGTCGGCGCCAAGCAGGGTTATGGCAATTGCGTCGAGATCGATCACGGCAATGGATTGATGACGCGCTACGCTCACCTTTCGCGCTTTGCCGCGCGCGTTGGCGACAAGGTCGACGCCGGCCAGGCGATCGCCGCGATGGGTAGCACTGGCCGCTCGACCGGCCCGCATCTTCACTTCGAAGTCCGCATCAACGACCGTCCGGTCAATCCGAGGCCGTTCCTGGAGGCTGCCCGCAATGTTCAGCAAGAAACACGAGACGATGGCTAAGGCACTCGGCAGCTCGCGTACCGCAAACAGTTCAACCTTTTCCGTGCTGGGTGGCGATACCGTGATCCGCGGCGATATCTCGGCCTCGGCCGACCTTCATGTCGACGGCCGGATCGAGGGCGACATTTCCTGCAATTCGCTGGTTCAGGGCGAAGCCAGCACCATCGTCGGCTCGATCACTGCCGAGAGCGCCCGGATTTCCGGCGTTGTCGAAGGTTCGATCTCGGCCCGCGATCTGGTGGTGTTGAAGACCGCGCGCATCCTCGGCGATGTCAGCTACGATGCGCTGACGATCGAGCAAGGCGCACAGCTCGAAGGCCGCCTGAAGCCGCACGGCGCATTGCCGGCGATTGCCAGCACCATCGCTGAAGCGGAACCGATTGCTGAAACCCGCCTGATTCTCGCCTCGGGCACGGAATAGCGATTTAGCGCTGCTCGCCGTCCAGTTCGGCGCGCAGAGCTTTACGGTCCAGCTTCCCGACCATCGTCTTGGGCAGCGCGGTTCGCACTACGACCTGATCGACCCGCTCGTGCTTGCCCAGCCGCGCATTGAGCCATTCGCGCAGCCCCTCGGGCGTTCCTTCCTGCTCGGGATCGAGCGTGACGAAAGCGCGCGGCATTTCACCGCGGTATGCATCGGGCACGCCAATCACCATGGCCTCGCGCACTGCCGGATGGTGCAACAGCACGGCTTCCACCTGGCTGGGAAATACCTTGAACCCACCAACCGCGATCATGTCCTTGGTGCGGTCGACAATGCGGACATAACCGTCCTCGTCGATCGTCGCGATGTCTCCGGTGCGCAGCCAGCGCTGCGTCACGCCGCCTTCGGTGCGGTCGACAAACGCCCGGGCCGCCGCATCCGGTCGGTTCCAGTAGCCGACCATGACCTGCGGCCCGAAGATCGCCAATTCGCCTGGTTCGCCCGGCGGGGCATCGCGCGTGGGATCTTCCTTGTCGAGCAGACGCAAGTCGGTAGCCGGCACCGGATGGCCGATCGTGCCGGGACGTTCCTCACCGCTGAAAGGATTGGTCGTGACAACGCCCGATGTCTCGGTCAGGCCATAGCCCTCGAACAGGCGCGCGCCGGTCACCGCTTGGAACCGCTGCTTCACCGGTAGGGGTAGCGGCGCTCCGCCCGAAATGCAGGTGAGCAGCGACGAGAAATCGGTTTGCGCAATGCGCGGCCGATCAAGCAGCGCCTGAAACATCGTCGGTACGCCGGGCATTGCGGTCGCGCGCACGCGTTCGATGGTCGCGAGGGTCTGGTCGGCATGGAAACGCGGCAGCATCGCAATCGACCCGCCGTTGCACACGGTGCGGTTGAGCACGGTGGCATTGGCAAACACGTGGAACAGCGGCAACACGCCGACGATCACGTCGCGCATATGCGCATTGGGATCGACCGCCTCGACCTGCCGGGCATTGGCAGTAAGGTTCTGGTGAGTCAGCATCGCGCCTTTTGGCGTGCCGGTGGTGCCGCCGGTATATTGCAGCAGCGCCAGATCGTGCTCGGGATCGATCGCCACCGGAGCAGGGGCATGATCGGCGAGCAGCTCGCGCCATTCGAACACATTGGCAGCATCGGGAATCGGGGCAATCTCGCGGCGGCGCAGCAGCCGCAGACCAAGGCTTTGCAGGCGCGGCAGCATTCGCGACAACTTGCCGACGACCAGCCATTCAAGCCCGGTCTGCCCCAGCACTTCCGTCGCCGTGGGTAACAGCGCCGGCGCGTCAAGCGTGACCATCAGCCGGGTTCCCGAGTCGGCGACCTGGGCCGCCAGTTCGTCACGGGTGTAGAGCGGCGAGAAGTTGACGACCGTGGCTCCCGCCAGCATCGCGCCGAAATAGGCCGACAGATAAATCGGCACATTGGGCAGGAACAGGCCCACCCGGTCGCCCTTGGCGATGCCAAGTGCTTGCAGCCCGGCGGCAAAGGCATGCGCCTCGACCGAAATCTCGCGGTAAGTGAATACCCGTCCGTAGAAGTCCACCAGCGGATGACCACCGAAAGCGGCGACGCTGTCGGCGAACATCTGGGTTACCGCCAGCGGCGGGAACGTCTGATCCCAGATGCAGGGATGCGCGTAGCGCTCCTGCCAGGCTCTGCGGCCCATCCTCTCTTCCATGCCACCAATGTGCGCGCTTGCACGCACAAGGGCAACATGCCTTCGAAGAAATTACCCGGATGGCGAGACGATGCCCCGCCACGCCCGGAAAATCAGGCTTTGGCCCCGGCCTCGGCAGCGCGCTTGGCTTCGAGCCACGCAGCAGCTTCCGCTTCCTGTGCGGCTTCACTGGCGGCTTGCACCGCAGCCTGACGCTCAGCCCGCAGTTCCTCGATCAGCGCTTCGCGATCATCGCCCAGACGCTCGTCGCTCAAACCGTCGTCGACGATACCGGCCTTCTTGGCCGCCTTGGCGACAATAGCGTCCAATTCACGCTGCGAGCACAGGCCCAGCGTTACTGGATCTTTCGGCTGGATGTTCTGGATGTTCCAGTGCGAACGGTCACGAATCGCGGCGATCGTGTTGCGCGTCGTGCCGATCAGCTTGCCGACTTGCGCATCCGAGACTTCCGGGTGATGGCGCAGGATCCAGGCGATACCGTCGGGCTTGTCCTGGCGCTTGGAGACCGGCGTGTAGCGCGGCCCCTTGGTGCGGCTGACCGTGACGGGCGCCTTGTGCATCTTGAGCACGTAAGTCGGATTGGCCTGGCCCTTCTCGATCTCTTCCATGGTGAGCTCGCCCGAACGCACCGGATCGCGTCCGGTGTACTTGCTCGATGCGAGATCGTCGGCCATGGCCTGGACCTCAAGGATATGCAGGCCGCAGAACTCGGAAATCTGCTCAAACGTCAGAGCCGTGGTGTCGACCAGCCACGAGGCGGTCGCGTGCGGCATCAGCGGAGTGGGCTGGCTCATGTCTCTATCTCCGGCGGAAAAAATAAGGGCCGCCCCATCGCGGAGCGGCCATAACATCTGGGGATTTAGGCGATAGTTCGGGATTCGGCAAGAGTTGAGGCGATAACCGCAATTTAACCGCTGAACCCTTAATCGGGACCAACCAAATCGCGACACAACTCTCGGGGGCAAACCGGCGTGCGCAAACTGATCTTGTCTGCTTGTCTCGCGCTGGGTGCCTGCGATGATGGCGAGGACTTCGCGCTGGACGTAAACGTCCCTGCCGAGCGCGCCTATGCCGACTTGTCGCACCTCAGCGGCGGTGCGATCGTCTCGATGGCCAGTCTGCCCGCCTTCGGTCGTGAAAAGCCTCAGGATGGCGAGATTCGCTACATCCTCCATTCGGTTGAAGGCAAGGGCGACGCGAAGATCGGGTTCCGTGTGGAAAACGCCGGCCCCGGCAAATCGCGCGTGCATGTTGCGGTCGACATGCCGGCGGTCGATATCAAGATCAACGGTGCCGACAAATACATCAGCGAATACAAGACCGAGCAGGTGCTGCGAAAATTGCTGATACAATGGGGCAAAACTCGCGGTAGCGGCGAACCGGCGACCGAACAGATCGCCGGGATCAACACCGCAATGGGCGCCTTTGCGCTGGTCCTGTCACCTGGCAAGCTCGATTCGGTAACCAAGCTGGCATCGAGCGGGCTTTTCGATTTCGGCGAATATGCCGACCTTGAAGACATCTCCCCGCCATCGATCGAGCACGCCGAATTGCGGCCGCAGGATATCAGCGCGCCCGATCCGACCTACCGCGAGGAGCGCGTCGCAGGCGCAGACTTCAGCGACAACGATTCTGCCGCATCGGGCAGCGACTGGGGCGAATAAGCCCCGCGTCTCGTCAGCTCGCTCAACCCATCTTCACGAAGCGTTTCAGCCCCTCGACCCGGCGCAGCCATGCACATATCGCCGGGTAATCGCGCAGGCGAAACCCACCCGCTTCGCAGACATGGGTGTAAGCGTAGAGCGCGATATCGGCGAGTGACACGCTGCCCCCTACCAGCCATTCGTGCTGCGCAAGATGCTCATCCATCACGGCCAGCGCCGCCTCGCCGCCAGCGCGCTTGGCCATGATCTGGCCGCGCTGGTGCTCGCTGAGGTTGGCCTCGCCGATGAACAGCAGCCAGAACCGCAGCGTCGCGATGTTCGGCTCGTGATTGTACTGTTCGAAGAACATCCAGCGCAACATGTCGGCGCGAGCAAAACGGTCTGTCGGGATCAGCGCGCTGCCGTCCGCCAGATACCAGCAGGCGGCATTGCTTTCAGGCAGGAAACGGTCCCCCACCTGCAGCACGGGGATGCGACCCGTGGCGTTGACGTTCTGGAGGAACTCGGGCCGCCGCGTATCACCCTTCATGATATCGTAGCTGACCCGCTCGATCGGCTGTCCGAGCAATGCGGCGGTCAGCCTGATCTTGTAGCAATTGCCGCTGCGCGGATCCTCGTGCAAGACAAGGCGATCCATATCCCGTTCCTTCCATCGCGTGCAGGAACTTTCGGTCCGATCAGACCTCCAGCACGATTTTCCCAATGTGTGCGCCGGCTTCCATGCGGGCGTGAGCGGACGCCGCCTCGACCAGAGGGAAACGCTTGTCCATCACCGGGCGCAACTCGCCCGAAGCGACGAGCGGCCATGCCTGCGCGACAGCCTCCTGCACGAGCAGCGCCTTGAACTCGGCCGAGCGAGGGCGCAGCGTCGATCCGGTCAGGGTGTAGCGCCGCGCCATGACGACAGCCATGTTGATTTCGGCGCGCACGCCGCCCTGCACCGCGATCGTTACGTGTCGGCCATCTTCAGCGAGGCATTTGAGATTGCGCGCGACGTAGTCGCCGGCGACCATATCCAGCACCAACTGGACCCCTTTACCGCCGGTGATCGCCTTGACCTCCTCGACGAAATCGGCAGATTTGTAGTCGATCGCGTGGTCCGCGCCGATCTCCAGCGCTTTCGCGCATTTCTCCGCGCCACCACAGGTCACGATCACGGTCAGCCCGAACAGCTTGCCCAGCATCGTCGCCATCGTGCCGATGCCGCTGGTGCCGCCGTGGATCAGGATCGTTTCGCCTGGACAGGCCCAGCCGCGCTCGAACACGTTGTGCCAGACGGTAAGCAGCGTCTCCGGCAGCGCTGCGGCCTGGTCCATCGGCAGCCCATCGGATACGGGCAGGCAGAGCGCCGCGTCGGCCAGGCAATACTCGGCATAGCCACCACCGGTAACCAGCGCGCAGACCGGTTGGCCCAGCAGCGCGCCGTCCACGCCGTCGCCCAGCGCCACGACGTCACCCGCAATTTCCAGACCCGGAATCGGCGATGCGCCCGGCGGTGGTGGATACTGCCCAAGCCGCTGCACCACGTCGGGGCGATTGACCCCGGCAAAGGCAACCTTGATCAGCACTTCCCCCGGCCCCGGCGACGGAACGGGTATGCGTCGCGGGGTCAGCACCTCCGGGCCACCGGGAGAGTCAAAGCCGATGGCGATCATGTCTGACGGAATGGCGGCGGGGGCGGCTGCGGGCATGGCGGTGTGTTGCCACAATGTTGCGGGTTTGGGGAACTTGTTTTGTCAATGTTGACACGGGGCAATTGCAGTCCGATGCTGCGCTGCAATGGACGATGATGATCGACCGCGGCGGCGGTTGCCCGGGCAAGACCTCGGTGCCGCCAGTCTCCTCGCCGGCGAGAGCCTTGAACGCTACTCGCTGGATGAACTCGACGCACGTGTCGTTCTCCTGCATGCCGAGGTGGATCGAATAACCGCCCATCGCAACAAGGCCGCCGCGCATATGCTGGCAGCCGACGCGCTGTTCCGGCCGAAGTCGGAATGATCGCCGTTTCGATCGTGGCGGGGCACCTCCTCGCAGGACGCAAAGCGCTTCCTATATGGGAGGCAAACCTCACATCGTTCTGGCCTGCTCCCCCGCAAGACAGACCTTCCTCCCGCATGAAAGAGCATTAGATGCCAAGTTTCGCGCAAAGCCTGGAGAAGACGTTACATTCGGCGCTGTCGCACGCGTCCGATCGCAGCCATGAATACGCGACGCTGGAACACCTTCTCCTGGCGCTGATCGACGATACCGATGCAGCGCAGGTGATGCAGGCCTGCGGCGTAGACCTGGGTGATCTCGGTGACGTCGTGCGCCAGTATCTCGATCAGGAATACCAGTCGCTCAAGACCGAGGAAAAGGGCGATCCAGCGCCAACCGCTGGCTTCCAGCGCGTGATCCAGCGCGCCATCCTGCATGTCCAGTCCTCCGGCAAGGACACCGTCACCGGCGCGAATGTGCTGGTTGCGCTGTTCTCCGAACGTGACAGCTACGCGGTCTATTTCCTGCAGCAGCAGGACATGAGCCGGCTCGATGCAGTGAGCTACATCAGCCACGGCATCGGTAAGGGCGGTCGTCGCATCGAGGATCGCTCGGCCAAGGGATCCGAGGAGCAAGCCACGCCGACGGAGGAAAAGTCCGAGGCCAAAAGCGGCAACAAGAAGGATTCCGCGCTCGACCAGTTCTGCGTCAATCTCAACGAGAAGGCGCTGACCGGGAAGATCGATCCGCTGATCGGGCGTGGCCCCGAAGTGGACCGCACGATCCAGATCCTCTGCCGCCGCTCGAAGAACAATCCGCTCTACGTGGGCGATCCCGGCGTCGGCAAGACCGCGATCGCCGAGGGTCTGGCGCGCAAGATCGTCGAAGGCGAAGTTCCCGAAGTGCTCGACGAGGCCGTCATCTATTCGCTCGACATGGGCTCGCTGCTGGCGGGCACGCGCTATCGCGGCGATTTCGAGGAACGGCTCAAGCAGGTCGTCTCCGAACTGGAGAAGATGCCACACGCGGTGCTGTTCATCGATGAGATCCACACCGTGATCGGCGCTGGCGCGACCAGCGGCGGCGCGATGGACGCCTCGAACCTGCTCAAGCCCGCGCTGTCGGGCGGCACGATCCGCTGCATCGGATCGACCACCTACAAGGAATTCCGCAACCACTTCGAAAAGGATCGCGCCCTGCTGCGCCGGTTCCAGAAAATCGACGTGAACGAGCCGACCATCGAGGATACGATCAAGATCCTGCGCGGCCTGCGCACCGCGTTCGAGGATCACCACAAGGTGAAATACACCCCCGAGGCGATCAAGACCGCGGTCGAACTTTCGGCGCGCTACATCAATGACCGCAAGCTGCCCGACAAAGCCATCGACGTAATTGACGAAGTCGGCGCGATGCAGATGCTGTTGCCGCCCAGCCGCCGGAAGAAAACCATCACCGGCCGCGATATCGAAGCGGTGATCGCGACGATGGCGCGCATCCCGCCCAAGTCGGTCAGCTCGGACGACAAGAAAGCGCTGGAAAGCCTGGAGCGCGATCTCAAGCGAGTCGTGTTCGGGCAGGACAAGGCCATCGGGCTGCTCGCGACCGCGATGAAGCTCAGCCGCGCGGGCCTGCGCGATCCGGACAAGCCGATTGGCTCGTTCCTGTTCTCCGGCCCTACCGGCGTCGGCAAGACCGAGGTGGCGCGTCAGCTTGCCTCGATCATGGGCATTCCGATCCAGCGCTTCGACATGTCGGAATACATGGAGCGCCACAGCATCAGCCGCCTGATCGGTGCGCCTCCGGGTTATGTCGGGTTCGATCAGGGTGGCCTGTTGACCGATGCCATCGACCAGCAGCCGCATTGCGTCCTGCTGCTCGACGAAATCGAGAAGGCCCACCCAGACCTGTTCAACATCCTGCTGCAGGTCATGGATAACGGCCGCCTGACCGATCACCACGGCAAGACCGTCGACTTCCGCAATGTCGTCCTCATCATGACGACCAACGCGGGCGCTTCGGACATGGCGCGTCAGGGTATCGGCTTTGGCGATACCTCGAAGGCTGATGCGGGTGACGAGGCGGTGAAGCAGATGTTCACCCCTGAGTTCCGCAACCGTCTCGATGCGATCGTGCCGTTCGCCTACTTGCTCAAGGACACGATCAGCCGTGTCGTCGACAAGTTCATCCTGCAACTCGAACTGCAGCTGGCCGACCAGAACGTCCACATCCAGTTCGACAGCGATGCGCGCGAATGGCTGGGTGATCGCGGTTACGACAAGCTCTATGGCGCGCGCCCGATGTCGCGCCTCATCCAGGAGAAGGTCAAGCAACCGCTGGCGGAGGAACTGTTGTTCGGCAAGCTGGCGCAGGGCGGCGAAGTGCATGTCTCGGTCAAGGAAGATGCCCTCTCGTTCGAACTGACCCCCGCACCGCCGAAGGTCGTGAAATCGAAAAAGAAAGCGCCCCCAAAGAAAGCTACGCGCAAAGCCGCGGGGTCCGAATCCGAGACCAGCAGCGACGAATAACGCTGCCAGAACCAAGGACGCAATCGATGGGGTGGAACCAGCGCGGTTCCACCCCATTTTGCTTTCATGCAGCGCAATTTCAGTTGGATCCGGCCTGAGCCTTGGGGAATCCATGTCGTGCCGGCGGATTGCTGGATCGACCCGGCCCGCCCGGTCGATCGCGCGCTCGTGACGCATGGCCACGCCGATCATGCGCGTGGCGGCCATGGCGCGACGTATGCGACGCCCGAAACGCTGGCGATCATGAAGCTGCGCTATGCGACCGACGAAGGCGCGGTGCCGGCTGCCTATGGCGAAAGCGTGCGCCTGCCGGGCGATGTCACGGCAACCTGGCTTCCGGCCGGGCATGTGCTTGGATCAGCGCAGATCCTGCTCGAACACGCGGGCGAGCGGATCGTCGTTACCGGCGATTACAAGCGCCGCGCCGATCCGACCTGCCCGCCCTTTGCCGTCACCCCCTGCGACGTGCTGATTACCGAGGCCACCTTCGGCCTGCCGGTGTTCCGCCACCCGCCGATCGAGCGCGAGATCGGCAAGCTTGTCGCCGCCCTCGATGCCAATCCCGACCGCTGCGTGCTCGTCGGCGCCTATGCCTTGGGCAAGGCGCAGCGGCTGATCGCCGAACTGCGCCGCGCCGGCCATGCCGAGCCGATCTACATGCACGGCGCGATGGAGCGGATGTGCCGTCTCTACGAGGAGTGGGGCGTCGACTTGGGCGATTTGCGGCTGGTTGCCGATGTCAAGAAATCCGATCTGGCCGGGCGCATCGTGATCGCGCCGCCCTCGGCATTGAACGACCGCTGGTCGCGACGCCTGCCGGATCCGATCACCGCGATGGCATCGGGCTGGATGCAGGTCCGCCAGCGCGCGCGCCAGCGTATGGTCGAACTGCCGTTGGTCATCTCGGACCATGCCGATTGGGACGAACTCACCGCCACCATCACCGAAGTCGATCCCTACGAGACCTGGATCACCCATGGCCGCGAGGAAGCGGTGCTGCGCTGGTGCGAACTCACGCAACGCCGCGCCCGCGCGCTGGCACTGGTTGGCTATGAGGACGAGGATGACTAGCGCCACGGACTTTGCGATAAGGGTTTCCCCGTAGTGCAGGCCTTTACCGATCTCATCGACGGACTGGTCTACACCCCGTCGCGCAATGCCAAGCTGAAGCTGCTGGCCGACTACCTGCGCGACACGCCAGATCCCGATCGCGGCTGGGCATTGGCGGCGCTGACTGACGGGCTCGACTTCCCGGCGGTCAAAAGCTCCACCATCCGCAACCTGTTGACCGAGCGGGTTGATCCCGTGCTCTGGTCGCTCTCACGCGATTACGTGGGCGACACCGCCGAGACCGCCAGCCTGCTCTGGCCCGAACCGGCCGTCGCTTCCGGCACCATGCCCACGGTTCCGGAGGCCGTCGCCGCACTGTCGGCGATGACACGCGCCACGGTGATGACGGAGTTGCCACGCCTGCTCGACCGGCTCGATTCGAGCGGCCGCTACGCGCTGCTCAAGCTGGCGACGGGCGCAATGCGCATCGGCATTTCCGCCCGGCTGGCCAAGACGGCTTTCGCCTTGGCGTTCGGCGTGAACGTGGAAGATGTCGAGGAGCACTGGCACGGCCAGACGCCGCCCTACGGGCCGCTGTTCGACTGGGCGGCCAACGGCGCCGCGCCCCCCTCGTCGCAGGACATGCCGCTGTTCCGGCCGTTCATGCTGGCGCATCCGCTGGACGAGACGCAAGTCGACATGGCCGATTATGCCGCCGAGTGGAAATGGGACGGCATCCGCGTCCAGATTGTCCGCGCGGGCGGCGAAACGCGGGTCTATTCGCGATCGGGCGACGACATTTCTGCCTCCTTCCCCGAGATCGCCGCCGCACTGGACATCGACGCCGTGCTCGATGGCGAACTGCTGGTGCGCGGGTCGCACCAGGGCGGCGAGGCCAATGACCTGACGCAAGGCGGGGCCGCCAGCTTCAACGCGCTGCAGCAGCGATTGGGCCGCAAGACCGTGTCGAAGAAGATGCTCGCCGAATACCCGGCGTTCGTGCGGCTGTACGACGTGCTTATCCTGGAAGGTCGCGACTTGCGCGAACTGGCGTGGACGCAGCGCCGCATCGCACTCGAAGCGCTGGTGCCCCGGCTCGATCCCAGCCGCTTCGATATCAGTGCGGTGATCGCGGCGGCCTCGCTCGACGATCTTGCCGCGATCCGCGAGCGCGCACGCGACGATGCGATCGAGGGCGTGATGCTGAAGCGCCGCGACAGCCCCTACATCGCCGGACGCCGGACCGGGCTATGGTACAAGTGGAAGCGCGATCCGCTGCTGATAGATTGCGTGCTGATGTATGCCCAGCGCGGGTCGGGCAAACGATCCTCGTTCTATTCGGACTTCACCTTTGGCTGCTGGGATGGTGATCCGGACGCAGGGGCTGAACTCCTGCCGGTCGGAAAAGCCTATTTCGGGTTCACCGATGAGGAACTGAAATGGCTGGACCACCATGTCCGCAACCACACCGTGAACCGCTTCGGTCCGGTGCGAGAAACCGACAAGTCGCTGGTGTTCGAAGTCGCTTTCGATTCGGTCCATGCCAGCAAGCGGCACAAATCGGGCATCGCCATGCGCTTCCCGCGTATCAGCCGCATCCGCAGCGACAAGCCCGCGCATGAGGCCGACCGGATCGAGGCACTGCGCACGATGATCCGGGACTGAACTTGATCTGGATCAAAGGGCAATGGACAGGAAGCGCTACACCCGCTGACATGGATCAACAGCGTTTGAGTGGCACCGTGGCGACAATCAACGACCAAGCTAGTGCACCGTTTTACCGGTTGGGCGGGCACGCCACGATGGAGGCGATCTGCAACCGCTTCTATGACTTGATGGAGGCCGAACCGGCCTACGCCGAACTGCGCGCGATGCACGCCGACGACCTCGCACCGATGCGGCAAAGCCTGCCACTGTTCCTTGCCGGCTGGGCAGGCGGCCCGCGCGACTGGTTCGAGGCCAATCCGGGTCGCTGCATGATGTCGATCCACAAACCCTTCACGATAAACCGCGCGGTCGCCGGGCAATGGGCCGATGCGATGCAACGCGCTATCGCCGATGTTTCTCCCGAACCGGCCGACATGGCCAAGGCGATGGGCGAAGTGCTGGCCGATATGGCCCGGGGAATGGGGCGGGATTAGTCGCGGCTACGAGACGCGAAACTGCTTCTCGCGAGAAGTTGCGCCGCGCAACAACTCCACGCGGCCGGGTGCAATGCTCAATGCCTGGGCGATGAGGCTTGCCACAGCTGTATTGGCCTTGCCGTTCTCCGGCACGGCGCGCACTTTGGCGCTTAACCTGCCATCGACGATTTCCAGCGCCTCGGTTCGTGACCCCGGGGTCACTCGAACCGAAAGGCATCCGTTAGCGTCGATCAGCGCCCGCACCGTCTCACGATCGGGCAGCGGCGTGCGCGGCCGAGCCATCAGGCATTGAGGCCGAGCGCCCCGGCGTGATTGCGACCGTTGAGCACATAACCCTGTACGCCAGCCTGATTGGTAGCAATCGCCGCATCATCGAGATCGCGCATGTATTTCGCCGGGCGACCGATCCACAACTGGCGCGGCCCGATTGCCTTGCCCGGTGTCAGCATTGCGCCCGCGCCCAGCATGCCCCCCGAAGCGATGCTGCAGCCGTCCATGATAATCGCGCCAAGGCCAACGAAAGCGCGATCCTCCAGGATGCAGCCGTGCACCATCGCCAGGTGACCGATCAGCACGTCCTCGCCGATTATGGTTGGGTGCCCGTCCGGATTGCCGGGCTTGGCGCTGTCGCAATGGACGACGGTGCCGTCCTGGATATTGCTGCGCGCGCCGATGACCACGCGATTCACGTCTGCCCGAATTACGCAGTTATACCAGATACTTACATCCGGCCCGATCTCGACATCGCCGATGATGCGACAACCCGGTGCGATGAACGCGCTGGAGTGGATGCGGGGCGCCTTGCCGTTGATGGCGGCCAGCGTGATATCGTGACGTTCGGCGGTCATAACTTCCCCAGCAACATGCGCCAGCGGATATACGGCAGGATCGATGCGTGGTCGTCCGTCCATGCGCGCGGCGCGGGTGGTTCCAAATCCTCCCATGGCGCAGATGGATCGGTTTGTTCAAGCTCTTCGATGCGTCGGGGGGTGCGTGAAATAGCCACCCATGACGACGGCACCAACCCTTGCCCCATTCCCTTGCCGTCCTCTGGAACATCGCTGCGCAGCCGGACATCGAGCCCGCGCTCCTTTGCGATCGCCGCGAGGATCGGCTGCAATTCGATGTAGCGGTTGGAAATGTGAATCAGCAGGAGACCGTCGTCGCTCAGCGCATCAAGGTAGACGCCCACCGCTTCGCTGGTCAGCAAGTGAAGCGGGATGGCGTCCGAGGTGAAGGCATCGACCGCCAGCACATCGAACGAACCGCGCGGCGTGCGTTCCAGATCGAGACGGGCATCGCCGAGGACAACGGAAGCATTGGGCGCGCAATCGCGCAGATAGGTGAACGTGCCGTCGCGCGAATAGCGCAGCACCGCCGGGTCGATCTCGACGAAGGTCCAGCGCTGGCCGGGCTGGCGCAGGCAGGCAAGCGTCCCGGTGCCAAGGCCGACAACACCGACGCGAGCAGCCGGGCCGAACAGCCGCGGCGTCGCCCGCATTGTCAGACCAACCCCCGAAGTCGGTCCGTAATAGCTGCCCGTGTCGCGGCGGTGCGCCGGATCGGTCGATTGCTGGCCGTGCAGGGTTGTGCCGTGGATCAGCATCCGCACGTTCGCGTCAGGATAGTCGCGGACAGTGTAGATGCCGAAATAGCTGCGCGTGCGCTGGCCATCGAGCGAGGTCTGGATCGTCTCGACACCGCCTTGCGCGAGCATCATCACGGCCAGCACGGCGATGAAGGCGGCGCGCCATGACATGACCAGCAGACCCAGCCCGGTCAGCATGACCGTCAGGAACATGCGCGGCAGGCCGGGCGCGGCTTCGCTCGTAACGCCATACAACAGCCAGGCGAGGAACCCGACCATCGCCAGCAACAGGGCAACTGCGATCCGTGCAAGGCCGGGATCGATATCAGGTAGCCGCCGCCAGCCGAATATCTCGGGCAGAGGCAACACCACCGCAGCGGCGAGGATCAGCAGGGGATGCTCCCAAACCCAGTCGAATGCGACCGGGGCGATCAGCGCAGTGAAGGCTCCACCCAGCGCGCCGCCCGCTGACATCACGAAATAGAACAGCGTCAGCCGGGCGGTGCCGGGCCGCGCCTCGTAAAGCCGGCCATGGAGCGCGATGGCGATAACGAACAGCAGCAGGCAGCTTCCCAGCGCGATCGTCATCGTTCCTGAATTGCGCGAGAGCATGGCAAAGCTGCCGGCAAACAGCACGATCGCGGGCGCCATCCACATCACGCCGCGCGCGAGCATTCGCCGGTCGGAAAAGGCGATGACGAAGCTCAGCAGATATAGCCCGAGCGGGATCACCCAGAGCAGCGGCATAGCGAAGATATCGGTCGTCAGGTGCGTCGTGGTCGACAGCATCAGGCCCGAAGGTATGGCCGAGAGCGCCAGCCAGAGCACGATCCGCTTCCAGCCGATCCTCTCGCCCGTATCGGTCGACACTTCCGAGACGGTAACCCCGGCCCGCCAGCGCGACCACGCGGTCAAGGCGACCAGCACGAACAGCAGCCCATAGCCCAGCGCCCAGGCCAGGCTCTGTGCATGCAAGGAGAGCAGCGGCTCGGCCAGCAGCGGATAAGCGATCAACCCTGTGAAACTGCCGATGTTCGAGGCGGCATAGAGCGACCAGGGCTCGCCTGCATCCGGGTTGGCAGCGAACCAGCGCTGCATCAGCGGTGCCTGCGCCGACACCACAAGGAATACCGGACCGACCGTCGCCACCAGCAGCAGCGGCACCCACAGCACTTCCCACCCCGGCGCTGGTGGCGGGAGATCGGCCAGCGCGATCGGCAGGGTCAGCGCCGCCAGCGCCAGCAGCGCGAGATGGATCGTCGCTTGCCGCCGCACTGCAAAGCGCGACAGCCAGTGGGCATAGGCATAGCCCGCCAGCAGCAGCGCCTGATAGACCAGCATCGCGCTGTTCCACACGTTGGGCGCGCCGCCCAGCCGGGGCAAAGCCATGCGCGCCACCATCGGCTGGACGAGAAACAGCAGGAAACTGCCGACAAGGATCGTCGCGACGAACAGGCCGCGACGTGGCGATGCCATTGATAGTGCCTTCACGTCTATGTGTTGCGCCATTCATCCGCCGTGATCGACCAGGTGATGACATCACACAGCGGCGGGCCATAACGCGGATCGTGAAAATCGAGATCGGTGCGCCGACGCATGCCGAGGCGCTTCATCAGGCCCCAGCTGGCGGTATTGCCGATGACGGTGATCGCGAAGATTTCCGGCGCAGCGAACGGAGCGAACCCGGCGTCGAGGGACGCGCTCGCGGCTTCCTTGGCATAGCCCTTGCCCCAGGCGTCCTCGCGCAGACGCCAGCCGATCTCGAACTGGCCTGTGAACGTGCTGGTCGGCGCATCCGCGCGCTTAAGCCCGCAAAACCCAAGCAGTTCGCCGGCAAGATGCCCGCCATCGTCGCGGCGCTCGACCATCCAGAAGGAATGGCCGTGATGGGCCTGACACGTGAGAACGCGCTGCTCCATCGCGGCGAAAGTATCTGCGGCCATCGGGCCGCCGAGCCATTCCATCACTGCCGGCGTATTGGTCACGGCGGCAAAACGCGCGCCATCGCCCGGAGCCCATTCGCGCAGCACCAGCCGTTCGGTCTCGATGCGAAACTCAGGCACCCAGCAGTCTCGCCGCATGGGCCGCATGATAGGTCAGCACGCCCGAGCAACCCGCGCGCTTGAACGCCAGCAGCGTCTCGAGCACCAGTGCATCGCGATCGCCCGCGCCAGCCGCGACCGCCGCCTCGATCATCGCGTATTCGCCGGACACCTGATAGGCGAAAACCGGCACCTCGAAGCGTTCCTTCACTCGGCGCACGATATCGAGATACGGGAGCCCCGGCTTGACCATCACGCTGTCCGCACCCTCTGCCAGGTCGAGCGCGACTTCGCGCAGCGCTTCCTCGCTGTTGCCGGGGTCCATCTGGTAGGTCTTCTTGTCGCCCTTGAGCAAACCGCGCGATCCGACCGCGTCGCGGAACGGACCGTAGAACGCCGAAGCGTATTTCGCTGCATAGCTCATGATCTGGACGTTGGAGTGGCCCTCTCGCTCAAGCGCGGCGCGGATGGCACCGATGCGCCCGTCCATCATGTCCGATGGGGCGATGATGTCCGCGCCTGCCGCCGCCTGATTCAGCGACTGACCGACCAGCACATCCACCGTCGCGTCATTCAGCACGTAACCGGCGTCATCGATCAAGCCGTCCTGCCCATGGCTGGTATAGGGATCGAGCGCCACGTCGGTCAGCACGCCAATGCCATCGCCCACCGCATCGCGGATCGTGCGGATCGCGCGGCACATCAGGTTATCCGGGCTGAGCGCCTCACGGCCATCCTCGCTGCGCCGGTCAGGCTGGGTATGGGGGAACAGAGCGAGGCAAGGGATACCAAGATCGACCGCCTCGCGCGCGCGCGCCGCAATACCGTCGAGCGACCAGCGCGACACGCCGGGGAGCGATGTCACCGGCTCCTCGACACCCTGGCCATCGGTGATGAACAGCGGCCAGATCAGGTCGGCAGGAGTCAGCAGGGTCTCGCGGTGGAGCGCACGGCTCCAGGCCGTCGTGCGCGAACGGCGCAGGCGCAGATGCGGATAGGAAGATGTCATGCGTCGGCTGATAGCCGCAAAGACCCATTCGCTTCAATCGGCGCGATGGAATGCCGGCATCAGTTGGCCGATGTCACGCTTTCATTGACCGCAACCCGGCGGGCGCCGCTGGCTTCGGGTGTCGGCACGACCTGCCGCAAGGCTGCAACACGGTCGATCTCCCGGCGCGGTTCGGCAGAAGCGACGCCGCGAGGGGCGATATCGCCGAGCGCCGCGCCGGGCTTCACCGCCAGCAGTGTTGCCAGCCGGGCCTTGAACGACGCCAGTTCCTGCCCGTCAATCTGCGGCCGGGAAACGAAGCGGATGGACATCGGATTGACCGTGCGGCCACCTTGATAGGCTTCGAAATGCAGATGTGGGCCGGTGGAAAGACCAGTCGAACCGACATAGCCGATGACTTGTCCGGCACGCACAGGACTGCCATTGCCCACCGCGATGCGGCTCATGTGGGCATAGCCTGT
This sequence comes from uncultured Novosphingobium sp., assembly GCA_964502105.1. Lineage (GTDB taxonomy): Bacteria > Pseudomonadota > Alphaproteobacteria > Sphingomonadales > Sphingomonadaceae > Novosphingobium. Next base: position 202,219 of record CAZCUS010000004.1, read on the forward strand.
GGCGAGGCCGCTGCCATGGTTGATCCGCACGTAGTTGCCATGTCCGCCGTGGCGACCGGCGTAAACGATGACGCCGTCGCTCACCGCATAAATGGGCGAGCCATAGCGCGCGCCGAAATCGACGCCCGCATGCATGCGGGTGAAGCCAAGTATGGGATGGCGGCGCATGCCGAAGCTCGACGTGATGCGCCCTGCGACGGGTGCGCCGACAGTACGCGCTTCGGTGCGGCCGATGCCCGCAGCGTCGAAGAACTGGCCGTCATTGCCCCACTTCACCAGTTGCAGGCGTGGCTTTCCGTCGCGCACCAGCCCGGCATACAATACCTCACCCGCTTGCCGCTCGCCCTTGGCCGAGCGCTTGTAGGACAGGACGAGATCGAACCGGTCATCGGGGCGGATATCGCTTTCGAGACTGAGATGCTGGTCCACGGCGCGCAAGTAGGACTGGATCGCCGCCATCGGCGCGCCGGCGTTTCGCGCCGAGCGATAGAGGCTCGCGCCGACCGGTGCCTGAATGCGCAGCGGCGTGGCGTCGACCGCGATCGGATGCCGTGCCAGCACCAGACCACCCGCGCTCCGCTCGATCGACAGGTCGAGATCGAAGCGAGCGCGAAAGTTCATGCCGTCCAGCACGCGCGGGGTTCCGGGCTCGCTCCGGCGACCAAGGGTGATGTCAAACTGGGTGCCCGGCGCGATGTCGCTCAGCGGCATGGCATTGCCGACCAGACTGCCGACGCGGGCAATGTCGCTCGCACCCAATCCCGCGCGCTCCAGCATGCGGCCCAGGCTATCGCCCTGCCCCAGCGTTGAGACCAGCTGCACGGTCGGCCGCTCAGGCGCGCTGCGCAGGGCGTGCACCAGCGGTGTTGCGCCCATATGGCGGCCACTATCGGCACCGAGCCCAAGCGGCAGGATCATCTGGCTGCGATATTCATCGCGCACAGCGGCATCGGCAGGTATCGAGGTGGCGGCTTCGACTGCCGAGAAATCGGGCCAGAACGCCAGCGCGACGACGCCCAGACCGATCATCGTTCCCATCCCGCGAAACCAGGTCCGGCTACCGATGTCCTGCGCGAGGTCTGGCGTCAGATCGACATGATGGCACCATGCTTCCAGCCGGGAACGGTACTCCGCCAATCGCTCGCAAAACGTGGGGCGAGCCTGAGCGTTGTCAGTAGCGGCAGGTGGCACGATCTGGGCATGCGACAGCGCCGCCGCGTTTGCCGCGCCGCCTGCTGCGCCAACCTCTCGTTGGCCGTGATCGCCTGTATCCAGCGGCTTGAACAACGCCCTGCCCTGTCATTGCACCCAAACGCGGGCACGTTCGCGAATTTCCTGCGCCCTCAAGGTTAATCCATCGCTAACGCAGGCGAATTTTCCGCGACCGACCGCGCGGTATTCCACTGTCATGGCGGCTGGCGATACTTGCGGGCGACCCAGTGCGATGCCAGATTGGAGGGGCAATGGTTTCCCGACCGCCTGCCCGTCCCGCCAACGGGACCCCATCGAAGGTGAAGGCGGTGCTTGGCCCGACCAACACCGGCAAGACCCATCTCGCCATTGAACGGCTTTGTGCGCATTCCAGCGGTGCCATCGGCTTCCCGCTGCGGCTTCTGGCGCGCGAGGTCTATGACCGGGTCTGTGCGATCAAGGGCGCGTCGCGCGTGGCGCTGATCACCGGCGAGGAACGGATCGAGCCAAAAGACGCGCGCTGGCTGCTGTGCACCGCCGAAGCGATGCCAGTGGTGCACGACAGCCTGGCGTTCGTCGCCATCGACGAAGCCCAGCTCTCCGCCGATCGGGAGCGCGGGCATGTGTTCACCGACCGCCTGCTGCACGCACGCGGGCGTGACGAAACCATGATCCTCGGTTCCTCGATCCTCGAACCGATGGTCAAGGCGCTGGTGCCCGAGGTCGAGATCGTCACGCGTCCGCGCTTCTCGACGCTGCGCCATGCCGGCGCAAGGAAGCTCAGTCGCGTGCCGCCGCGCAGCGCCATCGTCGCGTTCTCCGCCGAGCAGGTCTATGCGATTGCCGAAATGCTGCGGCGCTTTCGCGGCGGTTCCGCCGTGGTGATGGGCGCGCTTAGCCCGCAGACACGCAATGCCCAGGTCGAACTCTACCAGTCGGGCGAGGTCGACTACCTCGTCGCTACCGATGCGATCGGCATGGGGCTGAACCTCGATATCGAGCATGTCGCCTTCGCCGGCCTGTCCAAGTTCGACGGGGTACGGCATCGTCGGCTGACGACGCCGGAAATGGCGCAGATCGCCGGCCGTGCGGGGCGTCACCAGAAGGACGGGACTTTCGGCACGCTGGCAGGCGGCGCGCATTCCTCGGAATTCACCGACGAGGAAGTCTACGCGATCGAGGAGCATCGCTTTCCGCCGCTGACCAAGCTGTTCTGGCGCGAACCGGAACCGCGCTTCGATTCGATTGCAACGCTGATCGCCGATCTCGAAGCACCGCCCTGGGAGCCTGAACTGGCTCCTGCTCCGGAAGCGATCGACCTTGCCGTGCTCAAACGGCTGGCCGAGGACGGTGAAGTGATCGATTCGGTACGCGGATCGGGCATGGTGCGACGGTTCTGGGAAACCTGTTCGCTGCCCGATTTCCGCCAGCAGGGCGCCGACATGCATTCGCGCTTCGTTGCCCGGCTTTGGCAGGATCTACGGAATGGCGAACTGGGCGCGGACTATGTCGCCCAAGCCATCGCCCAGCTTGACGTCACTTCGGGCGATATCGACATGCTGCAAGGCCGGATTTCCGCCATCCGCAGCTGGGCCTACATAACCCAGCGCCCCGACTGGGTGATGGCGCGTGATGAGATGGCCTCCCGCGCCCGCGCAGTGGAAGCGCGCTTGTCCGACGCGCTTCACGGCAAGCTGACCGAGCGCTTCATCAACCGGCGCACCGCCGTGTTGATGCGCAAGCTTGGCCCTGACGCCGGGCTGCTCTCGGTCAGGCTGGAAGACGAGGAAGTCCTGGTTGAGGGCGAGCATATCGGCTCGCTGCGCGGCTTCACCTTTCGCGTCGATCCGGGCGCGCGCCATTCCGACCGCAAGCTGCTGCTGGTTGCCGCAGAGCGCCATGTCCCCGCGCTGCTGGAACGGCGTGCTGCCACGCTGATCACGGCGATCGGCACTGGGGAGGCCAGCCTGAAACTTTCCGCAGGCACCGTCCTTTGGGATGGTGAGCGACTGGCGACATTGGGACAGGGGCGCAGCCTGCTGGCTCCGCAGCTGGTGCCCGACCGCGCGCTCGACGCCTTGCCGGGGCCTGCGCGCAAGGCCCTCATCGCCGCGCTCGAAAGCTGGCTGGACGGCGCGATGACGTCGCTTGCTCCCTTGCGCAAGCTCGATGATGCCAGCCGTGCGCCTGAAGCTGGGCCGGAACTGCGCGCGCTGCTGATCTCGCTGGTCGAGGCCGGCGGCATGATGCCACGCGAGCATTCCGGCGTGGATCAACTCGACAAGGCGCAGCGCACGATGCTGACCCGACTGGGCGTCCGCGTCGGTGCGCTTGATCTGTTTGTTCCAGCTATTCTGCGGCCGGAACCGATGGCGCTCCGGCGCGATCTCGCCGTCGCCGCAGGTAAGCCGGTGCGCGGTGCAGCCCCCGACGCCCGCATGCCGCCGGTCCTGGCGACGTCACGCGGCCATGAGGCGCCCGGATATCGCAACTTGGGCAAGCAACTCATCCGCCTGGATATGGCCGAGAAGTTGCTGCGCGAGGCACACGATGCGCGGACGACCGCCGGTAAGCGTCCTTTCGGTCTGGACCCGTCCCGTGCGATCTCCATGGGTTTGACGACGGCCAGCTACACCCGCCTGCTGCATCTCGGCGGGTTCGACCCGCTGCTGCCGCGCAGGTTGGAAGACACCGTGCATGGTCCGCCCGCTCCGGTGCGCTGGCGCTGGCGGCCGCCACGCCGGCACACGCCTTCGATTCGCCCGGCGCCAGCCCGCAAGGAGAGCGCCTTTGCCGCGCTGGCCGAACTGGTCCGGTGAGAAGACAGACTGCATGACCCGCACGAGCAAGACCGGGGATTTCTTCGCATGCGCATAGACAAGCTTCTCTGGTACTTGCGCCTGACCAAGTCGCGCAGCTTGGCCCAGGCGCTGGCCGAAGATGGCCACATCCGCCTCAACGGCCGGAGAATCGAGCGGGCGCATGCCAAAATCGGTGCCGGCGATGTCCTGACACTGCCCTTCGGACAAGGGGTGCGGGTCATCGAGGTGCTGGCACTGCCGGTCCGCCGAGGACCGGCACCGGAGGCGCAAGGCTGTTACAGAGTGCTTGACGAGCCGCGTTGGAATCCCATAGCAGCGAGCCATTCAAATGAAGTTGAGAAGGGGAATTTGCAGTCATGACCTACGTCGTCACAGACGCCTGCATCCGCTGCAAATACATGGATTGCGTAGAAGTTTGTCCGGTGGATTGCTTCTACGAGGGCGACAACATGCTCGTGATCAACCCCAGTGAGTGCATCGATTGCGGTGTGTGCGAGCCGGAATGCCCGGCCGAAGCCATCCTGCCCGATACCGAAAGCGGACTGGAACAGTGGTTGGAACTGAACACCAAGTTCTCCGCCGAATGGCCGAACCTTACGTCCAAGCGCGATAGTCCGCCCGATGCGGACGAGTTCAAGGGCGTAGAAGGCAAGTTCGAGAAGTTCTTCTCGGCAGAGCCAGGCGAGGGCGACTGAATCGCTAACGCCGTTCCGTAGCGGCGGCGATCCGGCGAGTCTGGTCATCGCGTCTGCGGTTTCGGTCGGTAATATTCGCACTGCGATTGTCCCGATCCGGCAAGCCCAGCTTGTCCGGATCGGCATTCGTGCTCGGCTATAGTAATTTTGTTGCGAGCCTGCTATATAGCTCTTCCACTGCCGGGGCGTCCGCTCATTCGGCAGGCAAGTCATGAAAGGCAGGTTTCGGAACACGCGGTTGGAATTCGTATCTGACCGCGGCGAAGGCGTTTGTTCGCCTGGGATCGCATTCCCGTCGCACGTATCCGAGCCTCCAGGCGAAAGGACGATACATGGCAACCAAGGCAAACGCCTTCGATGTTGGAGATTACGTCGTTTACCCGAAGCACGGTGTAGGCCGGGTTATCGAGTTGCAGAACCAGGAAATCGCTGGAATGCAGCTTGAACTCTACGTGCTGCGGTTTGAAAAAGAGCGCATGACCCTCCGGGTTCCCATGAGCAAGGTCGAATCGATCGGCATGCGCAAGCTTTCGTCGGACAAGACGCTGCGCGAAGCGCTCGAAACGCTGACCGGCAAACCCAAGGTGAAGCGCACCATGTGGTCGCGCCGCGCGCAGGAATACGAAGCGAAGATCAATTCGGGTGACCTCGTGTCGATTGCCGAAGTGACTCGCGACCTGTTCCGTGCCGATGACCAGCCCGAGCAGAGCTATTCGGAGCGTCAGATCTTCGAAGCTGCCTCGTCGCGCCTTGCTCGCGAACTCGCGGCCATGGAAAAGACCGACGAACCGGCAGCACTCAAGAAGATCCTCGCGATCCTCAACGAGCATGCGCCCAAGTACTATGAAAGCGCTGAGACCGCCTGAACCGGCCAATCTGCGTGATTTCGACAGGCCGCTTCCGCAAGGAGGCGGCCTTGTTGTTTGCAGGCCTCTCGGATCGCGCGTTGCGGTAAAGTCACTGCGCTCGCCGCTTCCTTCATTGCGGTGCCATCTTGTGGGTGGCATTGTCTACAAGTCATGCCACCACGCGCCCTCGTCTTCGCCCTGATCGCCCTGCCCGCGTTGTCGGGGTGCCTGGCGAAGACCGCATTCGATGTCGCGACAGCGCCGGTGCGCGTCGCCGGCAAAGCCGTCGATATGGCGACGACCAGCCAATCGGAAGCGGACGAAAAGCGCGGTCGCGAGATCCGACGGCGCGAGGAGCGGGTCGGTCAGCTTCAGCGCAGCTACGACAAGCACATGCGCCAGTGTGAAGACGGCAACGACGATGCATGTGATCGCGCGCGCGACGAATACGAAGAGATGGAGGACATCCTCCCCACGCTGCCGTACGAGCGCGAACGCCCCCGGCGCTGATGTCAGACGCTAATCCGCTGCTGAGCGGGTCAAGCGGTCAGTGATGGCGATTCCGATATCGTCCGCGGGAATCGGTGCGATCGCTATTCTTGCGAACGGGCTTTGCGCGGCGTGGTGCAACATCGCGTAAAGCCGCGCGGCGGCCTCAGCCAGATCGCCCGATGCCGAGAGGCTGGCGTGCCCCGCGACGGCACCGAAACCGATATGAAACTCGTCAACTTCGGCCAGAACCGCATTGAGGCGCACCGGTTTGCCGGGCGCATAGTGGCGGGCAAGTTGGCCGGGCGCCTCGATCGCGGCTGACGTCACGGCTTCCGGCATTCCTCCCAAGACTGCGGCAATCGCGCTTTCCATGATGGGGCCGGGGCGCAGCACTTGCCACGTGCCGTTCTCGCGCAAAGCAACGATCGTCGATTCCAGCCCTGCCGAGCAAGCCCCTCCATCGAGCACCAGATCGACCCGCACGCCGAGTGACGTCGCGACGTGCTTTGCCGTGGTCGGACTCACACCGCCGCTGCGATTCGCCGAAGGCGCTGCCAGCGGCAGGCCCACAGCTAACAGCACCGCGCGCATTGCCGGGTGTGCCGGGCAGCGCACCGCGACAGTGGGAAGATTGGCGGTGACGGCGGCGGCCAACGGCGCATCAGGACGACGCGGTAGCACCAATGTCAGCGGGCCAGGCCAGAACCGCGCGGCCAGACGGTGCGCGCGCTCGTCCAGAATGGCCAGCGCTTCAGCCGCCGCGACATCGGCGACGTGGACGATCAGTGGATTGAAGTCGGGTCGTCCCTTGGCGCGGTAGATCGCCGCTACGGCATCGGCGCGGTCTGCCCTTGCAGCGAGGCCGTAAACCGTTTCCGTAGGCAAGGCGACAAGCCCACCGCGCACGAGGGTTTCGGCGGCTTCAGCTATGCCGTGGGCATCTGCGGCGAGGACTATCGGTCGGCTGGTATCGGCCATGTCCCGCCGCTATAGGCGGGTGGAGAGATTGCCAAGGAAAAGCGCACATGACCTTTACGCCGCCCACCGAAGAGCAGCTATTTGCCCTGCGTATCAGCGCGGGTATCGCCGAACTGGCGACGCACGAGCGGTTCGCGTCGGCCAGCGACGACGTGGTGGAAGCCATCGTGGCCGGAGCCGGTGAATTCGCCGCCGCCGAATGGGCCCCGCTCAATCGCATCGGCGATACCGAAGGCGCGAAGCTCAACGATGGCGCGGTTTCGCTCCCTGCGGGCTTCGCTGAGGCTTATCAAGCGTATGTCGAGGCGGGCTGGAACGGCATGAACGCGCCGGAAGCAAGCGGCGGCCAAGGCCTGCCTTTCGCTTTGGCGATCGCGGCTTTCGAAAATCTGGGATCGGCCAATCTCGCCTTCTCGCTCCTGCCGATGCTGACGCTTGGTTCGATCGAAGCGCTGCTGCACCATGGCAGTGCCGAGCAACAGGCCTTGTATCTCCCCCGCATCGTCAGCGGCGAATGGACGGGCACGATGAACCTGACCGAGCCGCAGGCCGGCAGCGACGTCGGCGCGCTGCGCTCCACCGCAACGCCGATCACCGAAGGACCGCATGCCGGAAAGTATCGGATCGCCGGGACCAAGATCTACATTACCTGGGGCGACCATGAGCTGGCGGAGAATGTCATCCACCTGCTGCTCGCGCGCACGCCCGGCGCGCCGGCAGGATCGAAAGGGATTTCGCTGTTTGTCGTGCCGAAGTTCCACGTGGAACCCGACGGTTCGCTCGGCGCGCGCAACGATCTTCGCGCGGTGGGACTGGAACACAAGCTCGGCATCAACGCCTCACCGACCTGCGTGATGAGCTATGGCGACCACGGCGAATGCATCGGTGAAATCGTCGGTGCCGAATGCGACGGCATGCGCGCGATGTTCACCATGATGAACCACGCACGCCTGAACGTCGGGGCACAAGGCGTTCAGATCGCCGAACGGGCGCTTCAACGGGCGGGAGCTTACGCCCGCGACCGTGTGCAATCGATGCGCGCTGGATCGCCTGACAAGACGCCTGTCGCCATCATCGAGCATCCCGACGTGCGGCGCATGATACTGCGCATGCGTGCACTCACCGAAGGTAGCCGGGCGTTGCTGTATCACGCCGCCGGCCAGGTGGATCGCGCCACGCTGGGCGATGCCCAGGCGCAAGCGCGCACCGAATTGCTCGTGCCACTGGTCAAGGCATGGTGCACCGACATTGGCGTCGAAGTTGCCAGCCTGGGTATCCAGATCCACGGCGGGATGGGCTTCGTCGAAGAAACCGGCGCGGCGCAATACCTTCGCGATGCCCGCATCGCCCCGATCTATGAGGGCACGAACGGCATCCAGGCCGCCGATTTGGTCACGCGCAAGCTCGGCATGGAAGGCGGGGGCGTGCTCTTCGCCCTGCTCGAAGCGATTGCCGCCGAAGCCCATGATGCCGTAGCGCTGGTAGAGCTGTGCAACGATTGCAGCGATATCGGCCACTGGATGGTGGACGACGCCAGCATCGACGACAAGCTTGCCGGCAGCGTGCCCTTCCTGACGATGTGCGCCACTGCGGTCGCGGCATGGCAGTTGCTGCGGCAAGCCCGCGCGGCAAGCGAGCAAGCGAGCGAAACCTTGGCACGCGGGAAAGCCACCATCTCGCGCTACTTCCTCGATGCCATCGTGCCCGAGGCACGCGGCCTCAAGGCGTCGGCGATGGGCGGCGCGGCGCTGCTCTATGCGTTGAGTAGCGAGGAACTGGCATAATGGGCGATCAGGGTGATCCCCTTGCCCGTATCGCCGAAGCGCTCGAACGGCTGTCTCCCCCTACCCCTCCCGCGATAGACTGGCTCGACAGCCCGGCCTACGTCTGGACCGGTAGCACCGCCCGTGCAGTAGCCCGGCTCGATGCGCCGCCACTCAAGTTGCTACGCGGGATCGATCGGCAGAAGGAAACGGTCGTAGGGAATGTCTCACGCCTTGCGGCCGGTTATGCATCGCATGACATGCTGCTGTGGGGGTCGCGCGGCATGGGCAAGTCCGCGCTCATGCGCGCTTCGGTTGTGGCCGCACAGGGGGCGCGGCCGGGCAGTCTTGCGCTTGTCCAGATCGCGCAGGAGGCGTTGTCAGGCGTAAGCGCATTGTTCGCCACGCTTGGCGGCATTGACCGGCGGTTTCTCGTATTCATCGACGATCTCGGTTTCGAAGACGGCGACAGCAATGGCCCGCGACTCTTGAGGTCGTGGCTTGAGGGTGGTGTGGAAGCACGGCCGGGCAATGTTCGCCTGGCCGTGACGTCGAACCGCCGCGCCATCGTCGCGCGCAATCTCTCGGAACAGGACGATCCGATTAATCCGCGCGATGCGGTCGATGATCGGCTGGCGCTGGCGGACCGGTTCGGCCTGTCGATCGGCTTGCACAATTGCGATCAGGACGATTACCTCGCGATCATCGCCGGATACGCTGACGATTTCGCACTGCCGTGGGAGCAGGGCGACGCGCTGGAATGGTCGAAGCGGCGCGGCGGCCGTTCGGGCCGGATCGCTTGGCAATACGTCGTTGAACTCGCAGGACGCGCGGGCCGGACGATCTAACCGGCCTGCTGTCAAAGGCAGCCATTACGGGAGTTCGCGGTCCGGCTCGCTCTTGAAGTCGGCCTGGAACTGCCGGGTTGGTTCCTTGATCTCGGTCAGCGGCTTTAGCCGCTCGGTGGTGATCGGCTTGGGCGCCGTCGATGGCTTCGCCCCGGGGGCCTGCACGCGCCAGATGATCCCGGCGGTGTCATCGCTGACCAACAGGCCGCCAGTCTCGTCCCACGCCAGCCAAGTCGGCCGACCATGGGTCTCGCCGGTTCCGGGCTTGAGGAAGCCGCCCAGCACGGTCACGGCCTTGCCGTTCGGATTGCCGTTGGCGTCAAACGGCACGAACACGACATCGTACCCTGCTGGTGGCTTGCGGTTCCACGATCCGTGACGCGCGACGAAGGCGCCGTTGCCGAACGTGTCGCCCATCAGGTTGCCACCGTTTGAGAACAACAGGCCGAGAACGGCCGCGTGCGCTCCCATCGCGTATTCGGGCTTGCGCGTATATTCCAGCATGTAGGTTTGCATCGGCCACTGAACGCGGTCGTCGAACTGATCCTTCCAGTAGACCCACGGCCAGCCATACTGCGCACCAACCGGAACGTTGGTGAGGTAATCGGGCACCAGATCGGGGCCGAGCGCATCACGCTCCTGCACCACCGCCCAAAGCTCCCCACTCGAGGGGTTCCAGGCCATGCCATTGGGATTGCGCATGCCGACCGCGAACTGCCGGCGATTGCCGGTTTTGGTGTCTATCTCCCAGATCGCCGCGCGGCCAGCTTCGGCTTCCATGCCGTTATCGGCAACGTTGGTGGCGGAACCGACCGCAACGTAAAGGTGCTCGCCGTCTTCGCTCAACAACAGGTTGCGCATCCAGTGACCGCCGCCCGATGGCAAATCCATCACTTTGCGCGGCTTGCCCGTCAGCGTCGTGGCGCCCGGCTCGAAAGCGAATGCGAGGACCGCGTCATGGTTGGCGATGTAGAGCGTGCCGTCGCGGTACGCCATGCCCGAGGGCGACTGCATGTCGGCAGTGCGGAAGTCGATGCTCTGCTCAGCCTTGCCATCACCATCGGCGTCACGCAGCAAGACGATCTTGTTCGGCGACGGCTCACCCGCACCGACTCGTTTCAGGGCCAGACCGGTCAGCCACTCCATCACGCCTTCGCCGCCTTTGGAGGGCGGCGAATTCGTCAGCGCGACAAGCACATCGCCGTTAGGCAGCGTCAGCATCGTGCGCGGATGGTTCAACCCTTGGGCGAATCGCGTGACCGCAAGGCCCTTGGCCGGAACCGGCGCTTCGTTGGCGCCCCAGCCCACTGGCTTCACCAGACTGACAGACGGGATCGTGCGGGGCGATGGCTCGACCAGCAACGGATCCTTGCCCATCGTCGCCTCGATCGGCTTGTCCGAAGGGTTGCCGTACCAGACATAGCCGACAAAGCCGGCCAGCAGCACGATCAGAATGCCAAGGGCAATGAGGAGCTTTTTTACAAATGGGCGCATGCCTCTGAAATAGGCGGCGCGGGTCTAGGCGGCAACTACTGGTTGGGTTATCGCAGCCAGATGTTCGACTTTGCCCCCGATCCCGATCAGTCCAAGCCGCAACTTTATGCCGAACTGGCCCATGCTGCCAAAGCGCTGGTCGAGAGCGAGAGCGACGCTGTCGCCAACATGGCGAACATGGCCGCGCTGATCTGGCAGTTCGTGCCGGGCCTCAACTGGGCCGGGTTCTACCGGGCGATCGGCGACGAACTGGTGCTTGGGCCGTTCATGGGCAAGCCCGCCTGCATTCGTATACCGTTCGGCCAGGGGGTATGCGGCACCGCTGCAGCGCTGGGCGTCACCCAAGTCGTTGCAGACGTTCACGAATTTCCCGGCCACATCGCTTGCGACGCGGCTAGCCGTTCCGAACTGGTGGTCCCGGTCATACTTGGTGACCGTGTCATTGCCGTGATCGACCTCGATAGTCCCGAGCCGGGCCGCTTCGACCAGGAAGACGCTGCGGGCATGGAAATGTTGGCGCGCGTTGCAGCTGGCGCAATTATTCCGGCCTGATTCCCACGCGCTCAGCCTGCACCGAAACGGGACAGCGTTAGTTAAGATTAGCTAACGCGCTTGGTGTTCCTGCGGTCCCGATGCTAAATTTCGCGTTAATGCCGGACTCCTCCGGTTTTCTCCGTGTTTAGTGAAAGGGAGAGGGTCATGCGCCTCCGCCAGATTGCCCAGACCGTCACTGCAAGTGCAGTCGCGATGATCGCCTTCGGCTCCGCGCCGGCCTTTGCCCATGAGGGGCCGCATGGTCACGGCGCCTATCCCGGCGCCCCGCCCTACGCCGATGCCCGGGCTGATGCGCGCCCGGAATGGCGCGGCCATCATGGTGGCGCGCCCCAACACCCCGGTTACGATTATCAGGCCCGCGATGCCTGGCTGGCGGATTGCCGCAGCCGCGTCTCGCGCCGCGACAACGGTGTAGGTGGCGCCGTCATCGGTGGACTGGTTGGCGGTGTGGCCGGCAATCGCATCGCCGGTCACGGTAACCGTACGGTCGGCACCATAGCCGGCGCGGCAGTTGGCGCCGTCGCAGGTGCCGTGATCGACAAAGCGGAGGATCGCGGCCAGTCGCGTGATGAGTGCGAAGCCTATCTGGACAACTATTATGCGAGCTACAGCCACGGCTACGGCGCAGGGTATCCCGGCTACGGCTACGGCTACGGCTACGGCTACGGCTATCAGGGCTACGCCGTGCCGATGATGATGGTGCCGGTGCAGATGCAGCGCAGCGAGCCAGAGTGCACCGAGACGGTGGAATACGTTTACGAGGACGTTCCGGTTCGTCCGCGCCCGCGTGCACGCCCGGTGACCAAGCGGGTGAAAGTCGTTCCTGACAAGCGCGTGAAGGTTGTGCCGGTCAAGTAACCGACACGCCCGTTAGTCAATGATAACAAGAATTTACCGGCGGTTCGATCAGATCGAGCCGCCGGTCAGCCGTTGGCAGATCAGATCGAGCTGATCGAGTGTGCCGTACCGGATCGTGACCGCGCCCGACTTTGGATCCGCGTCCGCACTAATCCGCACTGGCAGGCCCAGAAATTCTTCGAGATGCCGCTGAACGGCGGCGATATCAGCGTCATCGGCCGGATCACGCGCGGTTCGTGCACGGCGCGGCGCGGTGTCGCCTCGCGTCTTTTTACGCACCAGTTTCTCAACGTCGCGCACCGACATCTGCTTCGCCACCGCCGCCTCGGCAATGGCCTCCGCATCATCGCAACCGATCAAGGCGCGGGCATGGCCCATCGACAGATCGCCCTTCTCGACCAGTTCGATCACCGGATCGGGCAAAGCCAACAGGCGTTGAAGGTTGGCGACATGGCTGCGGCTCTTATCGACCATGCGGGCGATCTCGGCCTGCGTCAGCCCTTCGTATTCGGCAAGCCGGCTGTAAGCGCGCGCTTCCTCGATCGGATTGAGATCCTCGCGCTGGAGGTTCTCGATCAAAGCCAGCGCCATGACTTCGCGGTCGCTGAGCACGCGAACCAGCGCAGGAATCTCGTGAAGCTGCGCCTTCTGCGCCGCACGCCACCGGCGTTCACCCGCGACAAGTTGATAGCCGCCGCTATCAAGCGCGCGAACGATCACGGGCTGGATAACGCCGCGTTGCGCGATTGAAGCTGCGAGTTCCTCGAGTGCGGCTTCGTCGAAAAAGCGGCGGGGCTGTTCGGGATGCGGTGCGATCTCGGCGATGGGCAGCATCGCCAGGCCACTGGCCGACGAAGCAGCGCGTGGTCCATCCGAAGACGTGGCAGGCGAGGCCACGGGCTCCTCGCGCCGGGTTTCGCCCATCAAGGCACCCAGCCCACGGCCCAGACCTTTTGGCTTGGCGCGGGGGGTTGGCGCTTCCTGCGGCGGTTTGGCCGAAATGCTCACGCTGGCGTCGTTGCTCATGCCGCAATCCTCTTCTCGGGCAGGCGACCGATTAGTTCGCGGGCCAGCGCAATGTAAGCGCGGCTACCCGAACAGGTGTAATCGTAGATCAGCGCCGGCACACCATGGCTCGGCGCCTCGGACAAGCGCACATTGCGCGGAATGGTCGTTTCGAACACGAGGTTGCCCAGCACGGAGCGTACATCGTCAGCGACCTGATCAGTCAGGCGGTTGCGGCGGTCGAACATGGTCAGCGCAATGCCGATGATGCCAAGTTCCGGATTGAACCGCTGCTGCACCCGCTCAACCGTCAGGAGCAACTGGCTCAGCCCTTCCAGAGCGAAGAACTCGCATTGCAGCGGAACCAGCAAGGTGTCGGCGGCGGTCAGCGCGTTGAGCGTCAACAGACCGAGCGATGGCGGACAGTCGATCAGAACGATGTCATACCCAATGTCCTCGCGCAGCGCCTTTTGCAGACGATAGGCACGGTCATCCTCGGCAACCAGCTCGACTTCAGCACCGGACAAGTCGACCACCGCCGGAACGATGTCGAGGTTGGGGATAGCGGTCGGCACCGCGCAACTTTCGATCGACGCCTGGTCCACCAGGACATCGTAGCTTGACCTTTCGCGCTGGGCGGATGGCAGGCCCAATCCGGTGGAGGCATTGCCCTGCGGATCGAGGTCGAGCAGCAGGGTCTTCCAGCCCGTGGCGGCAAGCGCGGTGGCGACGTTGATCGCGGTCGTGGTCTTGCCCACTCCACCCTTCTGGTTGGCGATTGCGACGCGTATCACGTGCCGATTCCCTTCGTGCTGGCCAACGCTCCGACGATGATCCCGGCCTCGGGATCGGTCAGCGATTGTTCCACGTGGAACGTATGTCGCCATTTGCGGAGATCATGCAGTTCTTGGACTGCGGACCTGCCCTTGGGCAACAGCCAAAGCGTGTCGCTTGTGGAAAATCGTGCCGCTAACGCCAATAGACGCTCCAGCGGTGCGAAAGCACGCGCCGAAATCACCATTGCGGTGAAAGACTCAAGCTGTTCGAGCCTGTCCCCGATCACCCTCGCAGAAGAAAGACCGAGTTCAGCCCGAGCCCGTTCCAACCAATCGATTCGGCGTGCACGCGATTCGACCATCGCCACCTCCGAGTCGGGTTGAAGGACCGCGATCACCAGACCGGGAAAGCCCGCCCCGGTGCCGAGGTCAAGCCATGACGATGTTTCACGTGAAACATGCGCCAGCAACTGTGCGCTATCGACGATGTGACGCTGCCAGACGTGATCCAGGCTCGCCGCCGAAACAAGGTTCTGACGCATGTTCTCCTCGCGGAGCAGAGCGACGAGTCGCTCCAGCCTTTCCAGAGCGAGGGCGTCGCATTGCGGCAATTGCTTTAGCCACGACAGCGCGGCCTCTTCGGTATCAATCACGCGAATTCGCGCCGCGCGTGAACCAGCAGCGCCGCGAGTGCCGCCGGGGTGATTCCGGGAATCCGGCCCGCTGCCCCAAGCGTATCGGGTCGCGCGCGCGCCAGCCGCTCGACCATTTCACGTGACAGGCCGGGCACGGTTTCGAAGGGGAAATCATCCCGCAGCACGACCCGGTCACTCGCCTTCAATTCGCGCAGTTCCCGCTCCTGCCGTTCAAGGTAGGGAGCGTAAGCCGCATCCTCGACCGCTTCTTCCACCAGATCGGCGTTGGCTGAATCAAACCGGGGAAGCCACGGATCGAGCGTCGCGAGATCGATCCCGCCGAACCGCAGCCACTCTCGAGCCGGCAAGTGGCCTGTGTCCCCGCGCACCGGCAGGCCCGCTCGGGCCATTTCCGAGGACGGCACGACCGTGTCGAATATGCGCTCGATTCCGATCCGTTGCTCCTGCCGCTCGGCAAACCAGAAGGCGCGCGTATCGCTGACTGCGCCAGCCGCAAGCGCCAGCGGAGTCAGCCGGGTGGTTGCATTGTTGGCCCGCAAGCGAAGACGATACTCTGCGCGCGCCGTAAGCATTCGGTAAGGCTCGCTCACCCCGTGCAAGGTCAGATCGTCGATCATCACCGCCATATAACTGTTCGAGCGATCCAGCCCGGCCACCTCACGGTCCAGCACAGCCGCCGCCGCATGCATCCCGGCGATCAGGCCTTGCGCCGCCGCTTCTTCGTAACCGGTCGTGCCGTTGATCTGGCCGGCGCAATATAGCCCGGGCAAATCGCGCAACTCGAGGCTCCGGCGCAAGCCTCGCGGATCGATGTGATCGTACTCGACCGCATAGCCCGGAACGACAATCTCGACCTGCTCCAGACCTTCCATCGTGTGCAGCATCGCAAGCTGCACGTCGGCGGGGAGCGACGTGCTGATCCCGTTGGGATAGACCAAATGGGTGTCCAGCCCTTCAGGTTCGAGGAAAATCTGATGGCCATCGCGGTCTGCAAAGCGGTGGATCTTGTCTTCGATAGACGGACAGTAGCGCGGACCCTGCGCACCGATCGCACCGGAGAACAGCGGCGAGCGATGCAGGTTCGCGCGGATGACATCGTGGCTGGCCGGGTTGGTCCGGGTGATTGCACAGGCCAATTGCGCGTTGACGCGATGGCCCTGCCCCATCGCGCTCATCGTCCAGGTCTCGCTGTCCGACGGTTGCTCATCGAGCCGGCCCCAATCGATCGTGCGGCCGTCGAGACGCGGCGGCGTTCCGGTCTTGAGCCGAGCCATCGGCAATGCTGCTTCGCGCATCTGCGCTGCCAGTCGCGAGGCAGCAGCCTCACCTATGCGACCACCGACGAGGCGCTCTTCGCCTCTGAACAAAGTGCCGCCCAGGAACGTTCCGGTGCACAATACGACCGCCCCAGCCAGCAGCCGGGTACCATCGGCCAGGTCAATGCCGTTGACGCGGCCACCCTCGATCACCAGCGCGGATGCTTCACCTGCTACCAGTGTAAGATCGCCCTGCTCCTTCAGCAGGCGTTGAATCGCCGCTTTGAACAGGCGTCGGTCTGCCTGCACCCGAGGGCCCTGGACGGCGCTGCCCTTCGAGCGGTTGAGCATGCGATAGTGGATCGCAGCCGCGTCAGCCGCTTTGGCGATCAAGCCATCGAACGCATCGACCTCACGAACGAGGTGGCCCTTGCCCAAGCCGCCGATGGCAGGGTTACAACTCATCGCGCCGATTGTGTCGAGATCGAAGCTGACCAGCGCAACGCGCGCGCCCATCCTCGCTGCGACCGCCGCCGCCTCGCAGCCGGCATGGCCGCCGCCAATAACGATGACATCAAAGCTCTGCATGATGGGCCGGGCCATAAACTACACGGCCAGAACGGTCAAAGCCTGCGCCGGTGTTCCACGTGAAACACGGCGCTATTTGCCTATGCAGAAGCGTCCGAACAGAGCGTCGAGCATGTCCTCGGTCGTGGTACGGCCGACCATGGCATCGAAGGCCGATCGCACTTCGCGCAGGTTCTCTGCGATTAACAGCGGATCGCGCTGTGATCGCGCAGCGCGCAGCGCGTTCGCGGCAATCACCAGATGCGCGTGCTGCCGGGCATTGAGCGCAGCTTCTCCAGGGCGCGGCATTGCCGCACGAGCGGCTTCGATCAGATCGCTGCGAAGGCTATTGAGGCCGTCACCAGTCTTTGCCGACACGCGATGGCGTGGGGCAGTTTTTGCCGACCGGACAGCGCGATCAATCTGCGGCTCGATCTCCCACGCGCCGTCAGGCCCCTCCCCATCGGGACCAAGCCACAGCACCAGGTCGGCCTTGTCGAGTTCGGATCGCGCGCGTTCCACCCCGATCACCTCAATCACATCGGCTGCATCATCGCGCAGTCCAGCTGTATCAATAAACAGAAAGGGAATGCCGCCCAACGCTACCGGCCGGGTCAGGACATCGCGCGTGGTCCCGGCGAGCGGCGCAGTGATCGCTGCCTCATCCTCGACCAGTGCATTGAACAGCGAACTTTTGCCGGCGTTCGGAGGTCCAGCCAGAACGACCCGATAACCCTCTCGTAGACGCTCCGAGCGCGGACGGGCCAGCCACTGCGTCAGTTGGCTGCCGAGGTCAGCCAGTTGCTTGTCGAAATCTTCTGGCAGGCCGACGACATCATCTTCATCCCCGAAGTCGAGCACGGATTCGACCATTGCCGAAAGCGACAGCACACGCTCGCGCCAAGCTTCTATCGTCCGGGAGAAGTCACCCCCCGCCATCACCAGCGCCGTGCGGCGCTGAATTTCGGTTTCGGCGGACAGCAAGTCTGCCAGTCCCTCGGCCTCGGCGAGATCGATGCGGCCATTGGCGAACGCCCGGTGCGTGAACTCTCCCGCCACCGCACGGCGCAGTCCGGGCAATTTGAGCAGCGCGGCTTCTACCGCCGCAATCACAGCCCGACCGCCATGGAGATGCAGTTCGGAAAGATCCTCCCCGGTTGCGGTGGCCGGGCCGGGGAACCAGAGCACCAGCGCGCGATCGAGGACGTTACCCTGCCCGTCCTGCAAGACGCGGTAGCTTGCGCGGCGCGGCGCGGGTAGCGAACCGGACAGCGCACACAATGCCGCGCCCGCTTCCGGGCCGCTAATGCGCAGCACGGCAATGCCGGCAGGAGGCGCGCCGCTGGACAGCGCGAAAATCGTATCGGTCATGAAACGGCTATCACGATCACTTTTCCGCTTTCAGGCGGAAAGGTGACGGTCTCAGCGATCGTCCTTCTTGGACCCGGTCGCCGCCATGGCCGCACCGCTTTCCATCAGTTGCTGGAAGAACTTCATGCCGATCTGGCCCATCGGCGCGACCTGCTTGGCCAGCTCCTGAAGCTGGTCGAAGTTGCCGACGCCCTGCATGGCTGTCGCAACGGCATCGACATAAACTTCGTTCGCCTTGGTGATATCAGGCAACCCGAGAAAACGCCGCGCTTCTTCCGGCGAACATTCGACCTCGACATTGACCTTCATAAAACGCCTCCAAGGCAAAATTCTGCGTTATTGCTGACACATGCGGTTGGCAAAGTCCATCACCGAGGCCTACTTCTTCGACCAAGCCCAAGCGGCAAGACCTTGAACGGTCGGGCCGTGAACGAGAGCCGCAACAGGAGACTTGCGATGACCGACATGACACAGATCCCCACACTAAATGACGACGGCACCGTCCCGGCCTACGTCGTGCGCCCCGAAGGCACGCCGCGCGGGGCGATCATCGTCCAGCAGGAGATTTTCGGCGTCGATGCGGGCATCCGCAAGAAGGCTGGCGAATGGGCGAGCCGCGGCTATCTGGCCGTCGCACCCGACACCTTCTGGCGGCAGCAGCCCGGCGTCGAACTGGATGCCGATGCGCCTGAGGATTTCCAGAAGGCAATCGACTTAATGATGAAGCATGATTTCGACTTGGGAATTCAGGACATCGAAGCCGTCATCCATTGGATCCGCCGTGAGGAAGGCGTCGCAAAAGTAGGCTTGGTTGGCTACTGCATGGGCGGCAAAATTGCATACATGACTGCCGCGCGAACCGACATCGACGCGTCGGTCGGCTATTACGGCGTCAGCATCGACCAGATGCTGGGCGAAAAGCACGCCATCGCAAAGCCGCTGCTACTGCACGTTCCCACGGCTGATGGGTTCGTTCCGCCCGAAGCGCAGAAGGCGATGCACGAGGGCCTCGACGACCATCCGCGGGTGACGATTTACGATTACGAGGGCCTTGACCACGGCTTCGCCGCCGAGATCGGCTCACGCCGGAACGAAGCCGGCGCCGCCCTGGCTGACGAACGGACCGTGGCCTTCTTCGCGGAGCATGTCGGCTAACCGATGACAATCGTCCCGCGTTACGCCGTGCCGCTGCTGCTTGTTGCGGCAGCGGCGGTTTGCGTACTCGTGCCGCCGCTGCGTTGGGCTATCATCGTAATAGTGCCGCTGCTGGTGATAGCCCTGTGGGACTTCCTGCAGGATCGCCATGCGCTGCGACGAAACTACCCGCTCGTCGCGCGCATACGCTGGCTGTTCGAAAACCTGCGGCCATTTCTGCGCGCCTATATTGTCGAGGGTGAACGCGAGGGCCGGCCCTTTACCATCGACGAACGCAGCCTCGTCTATGCGCGGGCCAAGGGCGATATTGCGACGCATCCAATGGGCACCGAACTGGATGTCTATTCCGAGGAATATGAATGGCTTGGTCACTCGATTGCACCGACCGAACACATTCCCGAATCGTGGCGACTGCGTATTGGCGGGCCTGATTGCACGCAGCCTTACGAATCCGCGCTGCTCAATATCTCGGCTATGAGCTTCGGCTCACTATCGGCCCGTGCGATCGAGGCGCTGAACAAGGGCGCGGCGCTCGGTGGCTTTGCGCACGACACCGGCGAAGGCGGGATCAGTGCATACCACCGCAAGCATGGCGGCGATCTGATCTGGGAACTGGGCAGCGGCTACTTCGGCTGCCGCGATCCGCATGGCAATTTCGACGCTGAGCACTTTGCCCAGCAGGCCTGCGCCGAGCAGGTCAAGATGATCGAGATCAAGTTGAGCCAGGGCGCGAAGCCTGGCCATGGCGGCGTCCTGCCGGGCCCCAAGGTCACACCCGAGATCGCCGAAGCGCGCAAAGTCGAACCTTGGCAGGATTGCCTGTCACCAGCCGCGCATTCGAGTTTCTCGACGCCAATCGGCCTGCTCGAATGGATTGTGCAGCTTCGCCAGCTTTCCGGCGGCAAGCCGGTGGGGATCAAGCTGTGCATTGGTCATCCGCACGAAGTTATGGCGCTGTGCAAGGCGATGATCGAAACCGACATCACGCCTGATTTCATCGTGATCGACGGTGGCGAAGGCGGCACCGGTGCCGCACCGCAGGAACTGACCGACAATGTCGGCATGCCGCTGCGCGAAGGGCTGATCCTGATGGGCAATGCGCTGGTCGGTACCAACTTGCGCGATCGCATCCGCATTGGCGCCTCGGGCAAAGTGCACTCAGGCGCTGGCATGGCCCGCGCGATCGCACTGGGGGCGGACTGGTGCAATGCGGCCCGCGCCTTCATGTTCTCGCTGGGCTGCGTGCAGTCGATGAAATGCCACACCGGCGAATGTCCGACAGGCGTCGCCACACAGATCGACTGGCGGCAACAAGGCCTGGTAGTCGAGGACAAGGCCGAGCGGGTTGCCCGGTTCCAGCGCGAGACTTTGAAATCCTTGCGCGAAATGGTGGTGGCGATGGGCTTGGAAACGCCGTGGGAGCTCACTCACCATGACATGTTCCAGCGCGTCGATGGCGCCAAGGCCGGACCTCTTGATGAGGTCTATGCCTTCCTCAAGCCGGGTGAATTGCTCGCCGATCCGGAAAGCACCCGCTACGCGCATGCGTGGAGAACGTCACGCGCCGATAGTTTCCGGCGCGTGACGTAAAATCCTAGAACAGCGAGGTGATGCCTAGTGCGGGATCGATCCAGCCTTCGTAAATCATCTTGAGCGCGACATAGAGGATTACGACGAGGCCAAAGTAAGCGATCCAGCGATAGCGCTCGATATACTTGGCGATGATGTTTGCCGCGAGGCCCATCAGTATGACCGAAAGCAACAGGCCAACCATCAGGATACCAGGATGATCGCGCGCTGCGCCGGCAACCGCCAACACGTTGTCGAGGCTCATCGAAACGTCGGCTACCGCAACGGCCCAGGCCGCCGCCGCAAAGCTCCGGGCAGGCCTCAAACCGCTGGATTCGTCGCCCTCGATCTCGGGCGAACCGGCGCTTTCACCACCATGACGCAATTCACGCCAGAACTTCCAGGCGACCCACAGCAACAATAGGCCACCGGCGAAAATCAGGCCGACGATGCCAAGCAGCCATGTCACCATCAGGGCGAACACGATACGCAGCACCAGCGCCGCACCGATACCGATCAGGATGACCTTCTTGCGGTCGGCTGCAGGCAATCCGGCCGCCAGCGCGCCGACCACGATCGCATTGTCGCCCGCCAGCAGGAGGTCGATCATCAGCACCTGACCGAAAGCGGACAGAGCTGCCGGTTCGGTGATATTGGAGAAATCGGAAACGATATGTTGCCAGATTTCGGCCGGGCCGCCCAGTGAAGGTGCGGCCGCGGCGAGAAGTGTGAGAAGATCCAAAACGTATCGCCCCGTTTACTGGTTCATCGCATCGAAGAAGTCTTCGTTGGTCTTCGAGTCCTTCATCTTGTCGAGCAGGAACTCCATCGCATCGATGGTGCCCATCTGCATGAGAATGCGACGAAGCACCCACATTTTCGAGAGCTGGTCCTTGGGAACCAGCAGTTCTTCCTTGCGGGTGCCGGACTTGCCAACATCGAGTGCGGGGAAGATGCGCTTGTCCGAAACCTTGCGATCGAGCACGATCTCGGAGTTGCCGGTGCCCTTGAATTCTTCGAAAATGACTTCGTCCATGCGGCTGCCCGTGTCGATCAGCGCAGTGGCGATGATCGAGAGCGAGCCGCCCTCCTCGATGTTACGCGCAGCGCCGAAGAAGCGCTTGGGGCGCTGCAGGGCGTTGGCATCGACACCACCGGTCAGAACTTTGCCCGAGCTGGGCACCACGGTATTGTAGGCGCGGCCGAGGCGGGTGATCGAATCGAGCAGGATCACGACGTCGCGCTT
>CAZCUS010000004.1:224373-260446 GCA_964502105.1 uncultured Novosphingobium sp.
AGCGGGTTCGTCGAAGGTCGAGGAAATGACCTCGCCTTTGACTGAGCGCTGCATGTCGGTGACTTCCTCGGGCCGTTCATCGACCAGCAGCACCAGCAGGAACACCTCGGGATGGTTGTCAGTGATCGCCTTGGCCATGTTCTGCAGCAGCACGGTCTTGCCGGTGCGCGGCGGTGCGACGATCAGCGCGCGCTGGCCCTTGCCCTGCGGCGAAATGAGATCGATCACGCGGGCCGACTTGTCCTTGACCGTCGGATCGAGGCTGTCGAGCCTCAGGCGGCTGTCAGGGTAAAGCGGGGTCAGGTTGTCGAAGTTGACGCGGTGACGCACCACATCGGGATCGTCGAAGTTGACCGTGGTCAGCTTGGTGATGGCAAAGTAGCGCTCGCCGTCGCGCGGGGCGCGGATCTCGCCTTCGACCGTATCACCGGTTCGCAGACCCCACTTGCGCACCTGGTTGGGCGAAACGTAGATGTCATCGGGTCCGGCGAGATAATTCGCTTCGGGGCTGCGCAGGAAGCCGAAACCGTCGGTCAGCACCTCGATGGTGCCAACCCCCATGATTTCCTCACCATCCTCGGCAACTTCCTTGAGGATGCCGAACATGATGTCTTGCCGGCGCATGGTCGAGGCACCCTCGACGCCCAGCTCTTCAGCCATTTCGACCAGTTCGGCCGATGATTTTTTCTTTAGTTCTTTAAGATGCATTTCATTCAATTCCGGATGGACGGAGGATGTCACCAACTGATCGTAGGGCTTGGGGAAAGCGGATCGAGGCACGCAAACCTGTTTGCGGCCCGTTGCCGGGACATCGCTCAAATACGCATTGCCTCGCGGATGGTCAACGCATGTTCTGCAGACCGATCGCTTAGCACGACCGGTAGCGCGCTATTTGCGGGCCTCACCCGAATGTTCCAGCGCATTTCCGACCTTTTCAAGATCGGCGCCACGCTTTTGCATCTCACCGCCGCAGCGCGCCGCGTCCGCTTCGATTTTGGGCTGGGTGTAAGCGGGATCGCTGAGCAGGCGGGTCATGTGGGCTTCAAGATCGAAAGCGGAACTGCGGCCCTCGATCCGGCCAAGGTAATACATCATCGCCCCGACGAAACCGGCGGAATCCTTTTCGCCCTTTGCCTCGGAACCCGTCAGTGCGAAAATCGTCAGGCAGTGCAGATCCGCCTCATCCGCCGGAGACAACGCGGCAAGCGATGCGGCGGCGGCAAGGGTCAGGATCATGGCGTGACGCTTTCTAGAACGGCTTGACGACCACCAGCACCACGATCAGCGCGGCAGCGAGCCCGGGAACCTCGTTGAGCAGGCGCAGGCGCTTGCCGTCAAGCGATCGCTGGCCCCGAGCCAGCTTCTTGGCATAGCCCACCAGCCAGCCGTGATATCCACTGAGCAGCACCACCAGCAGAAACTTGAAATGGAACCAACCCTGGCTGAAAGCGCCAGTGGTGTAAGCCAGGGTCAGGCCCAGAACCCACACGACGATCAGCGAAGGCGTGAGGATGATCTTGCGCAGCTTGGCCTCGCGCTCGATCCACAGCGCATTCTCGGGTGAATCCGGCGCGCTTTCCTGGTGATAGACGAAAAAGCGCGGGAGCATGAACAGCCCGGCCATCCAGAAAATCACGAAGATGATGTGGCCCGCCTTGAGCCAGAGATAGGTCGTTTGCAGCATCTGCTCCATGAGTCGGTATCTAGGCGTTTCGCAGCGCCGAGTCAGCCCCAACTTCGCAGCGAGTTATCCCCGCCAGCCGCGAACGGTGGACAACAATCGCTCGACATGCGCGATCGGCGTTTCCTTGTTGATGCCGTGGCCCAGATTGAACACGTGTGGCCGACCCGACAGCACTTCGAGAATGTGGCGCGCCTGCCGGTCCAGCTCGTTACCGCCCTGCAGCAGCAACAGCGGATCGAGATTGCCCTGCACCGGCAAGCCTTCGGGCAGCACCGCATGCGCCCAGACCGGATCGATGGTCTCGTCGAGGCCCAGCGCATCGACGCCGGTTTCGCGCGCATAGGCGGGCAGTTTCTCGCCCACGCCTTTGGGAAATCCGATGATCGGGGTATCGGGATGGCGAACCTTGAGCGCCGAGACGATGGCCGCATTGGGCGCAATCACCCAACGCTCGAATTCGGCGGGAGCAAGGCTCCCTGCCCAAGAATCGAACAACTGGATAGCTTCCGCCCCTGCCGCGATCTGGCCGTCGAGGTATTCCACCGTCACTGCGACGATGCCATCGATGATCGCCTGGAACGCCGCAGGATCCCGATAGGCGTAGGCGCGGGTTTCATGCTGGTCGCGACTGCCCTCGCCCGCCACCATGTAGGTCGCGACGGTCCACGGGCTACCGGCAAAGCCCAGCATCGTCTGCTCGGGCGTCAGCCGGGCGCGAACCTTGGCAACGGTTTCGTAGATCGGCGACAGCCGTGCAGGCACCGCGGTGAGGCTGGCCAGCGCGGCATCGACCAGACGCGGCGACAGGCGCGGGCCTTCGCCAGCGAGGAATTCGAGATGCTGTCCCATCGCATAAGGCACGATCAGGATGTCGGAAAACAGGATCGCGCCGTCCATTGCAAACCGCTGCAACGGCTGCAGCGTGATCTCTGCGGCGGCATCGGTATCGTAGACCAGTGCGAGGAAACCGCCCTTCTCTGCCCGCAGCGCGCGATACTCGGGAAGATAGCGGCCAGCTTGCCGCATCAACCAGATCGGGCGCTGCTCCGCCTGGGTGCCGCGCAGGGTGTCGAGAAGGGGTCCGGGCATCGCGTCGTGGGTCCACTCTAAATAATAAGTAAGATTTATATAAGGTTGATGGAGATAGTTGGGCCTGTGGATATCGGGGATTGGCGCGCCTTGCCCGATTTGTGCCGGATTGAACAGATGTATCCGTGCTTCCGACTCCGTATGCAGGGGCGGTCAAGCAATGCTTGTTCGCCTTATCCCCAGCCTGTGCATGACCGCCCCGGCCTGTCCAGAACGTGGCCGGGTAAATCCCGGCATCGGGGACCAATCGGGCATCGCGAGTTGTCACCGGAATGATCCCGTGGTTTATGCAGAGGGTATCCACAGGGCTACAGGCCACAGGATTACGGCTTGAATCGTCTGCTCGCAGGAACACGGATCGTCGATGACGCGCTATCATCTCCATCTCCTGTCGGACTCCACGGGCGAGACGCTGGAAATGATCGCCAAGGCCGCATTGGCGCAGTTCGAGGACAACGAGGTCATCCGCCACTTCTGGCCGATGGTCCGTTCGCACCAGCATCTCGACCGGATCATGGGCGAGATCGCGGCCAATCCCGGGCTCGTGTTCTACACGCTGGTGAATACCGAGACGCGCGGTCGGCTGGAAGAGTGCTGCCAGACGCTCAATCTCAAGGCAATCGCGGTGCTCGATGGCGTGACCGATGCCCTGGAAGACCTGCTTGGCGAGGAAGCGAAAGGCCGCCCCGGTCGTCAGCACAAGCTGGACGATGCCTATTTCGCCCGGGTCGATGCTATCCAGTACACCATCGCCCATGATGACGGCATTGCCTGGGAGGACTGGGAAGATGCCGATATCCTGCTGGCCGGGGTGTCGCGCACGTCCAAGACGCCGACCAGCATCTATCTGGCCAATCGCGGCTACAAAGTCGCCAATATCCCGATCGTGGTGGAAAGTCCGCCGCCCAACGCCTTGTTCGGCGTGCGTCGGCCGCTTGTGGTCGGGCTGACGACGGCGCCGGAGCGGCTGGTGCAGGTGCGGCGCAATCGCCTGCTGTCGCTCAGCCAGTCGCCCGACACCGACTATGTCGACAATGACAAAGTGGCCAGCGAGCTGAAATATGCCCGGCGCATGTTCGCCGACAATTCCTGGCCGGTGATCGACGTGACGCGACGGTCGATCGAGGAAACGGCGGCGGCGGTGATCAACCTCTACAACGAACGCAAGGCGTCTAGCGAAACCGGACCGAGTGGGCCCAAACCGATATGATTCCCCTACCCTTATGATTCTGGCATCCCAAAGCGCCTCGCGCCGGGCCATGCTCGACGCGGCAGGAGTCGCGTATCGTGCGCAGCCGGCGCATGTCGACGAACGCGCCATTGAAGCCGTGCTGGGCGATGCCGCGCCCACGCAAGTCGCGTTGGCGCTCGCCGGTGCCAAGGCTTTGGCGGTCTCCGCAGAGCATCCGGATGAGATAGTCCTCGGTAGCGATTCGCTGGTCGAATGCGGCGGGCGACGGTTCGACAAGCCGCGCGACCGTACTGCCGCCGCCGAACACCTGCGCTTCTTCTCGGGCAAGGTCATGCACTTGCACAGCGCGGCAGCGCTGGCGCGGGGTGGTGCGATCGTGTGGCAGGATGCCTCGGTCGCGGCGTTGCAGGTCGTCACCTTGTCCGACGCGTTCATCGAGCGCTATCTTGCCCTGGAATGGCCCGAAGTCGCCGGCTGTGTCGGCGTGTTTCGGATCGAGGGGCGCGGCGTGCAATTGTTCAGCGAGATCGACGGCGATCATTTTACCGTGCTTGGCATGCCGCTGCTGAAAGTTCTGGGCGCGCTGCGTGAAATGGAAGCGCTCGAAGTATGACCCTGCCCCCTGCGTCCCGGCCCTATGCCGAAGTGATCGGCGATCCGATCAGCCATTCGAAATCGCCGCGCATCCACGGCTTCTGGCTGAAGGCACTGGGTATCGATGCCGACTACCGCGCATGCCACGTTCTGCCTGACGATCTCGGGACGTACATCGCAAGCCGCCGCAGCGATGCCAGTTGGCGAGGATGCAATGTCACGATCCCGCACAAGCAGGCGATTATCCCGTTTCTCGATGCGATCGATGCCAAGGCGGCTGCCGTCGGCGCGGTCAATACCGTGCTGCGCGGTGAATCGGGCGCGATACTGGGCACCAACACCGACGTTGATGGTGTGGCCGAGGCGATTGCCCGCGTTTCGCTTGCCGGACAGGTCGCAACCGTGCTTGGCGCTGGTGGCGCGGCGCGGGCCGCTTTTGCCGAACTGGCCAGCGCTGGCTGCCGCGAGGTGCGGGTGCTGGCGCGCGATGCCGGCAAGGCCAAGGGCGCTGCACGCGAATGCGGACTTGATGCAGAAGTGTTGCCTTTCACCGCTGGCACCGGCGCTTTCGCTTCGAGCACGCTGGTGATCAACGCGACGCAACTCGGCATGGCCGGGCAGACGGCGATGCCCGATTTCGTCTGCGCCGAACTGGCCGGAATGATGCCCAGCGGTCTGGTGTTCGATATGGTCTATGCCCCCCTCGATACTGCGCTGCTGATCGCGGCGCGCCGGCATGGTCTCAGCACCGCCGATGGTCTCATCATGCTGATCGGCCAGGCTGCCACCGCCTTCACCCGCTTTTTTGGAGAGGCACTACCGCGCGCTTCCGACGCCGAACTGCGCGCCACGGTGCTGGCATGAGCAAGTCTGTCAAAACCCGCCGCCCGCAACCCTTCATTCTCGGGCTGACCGGATCGATCGGCATGGGCAAGTCAGCCGTCGCGGAAATGTTTCGGGATCTGGGTGTTCCGGTATTCGATGCCGATGCGGCGGTGCATGAATTGCAGGGACCGGACGGGGCATTGCTGCCTGCGATAGAGGCCGCGTTTCCCGGTACTACCGGACCAAGCGGTGTCGACCGCCCGAAACTCGGCGCAGCGGTTTTCGGCAATCATGAGGCGTTGCGGCGGCTCGAAGCGATCGTCCATCCTGCGGTTGCCGCCATGCGCCAAGGGTTTCTTGAAGCCAGCACAGACTTGCCGCTGATCGTGTTCGATATCCCGTTGCTCTATGAAAAGGGCGCGCCGGAGGGCGTGGGTGCGGTCGTCGTCGTCAGTGCGCCGGCCGAGGTGCAGCGGGCGCGCGTGCTGGCCCGGCCCGGGATGACCGAGGCCAAGTTCGAGCAGATTCTGGGCCTGCAGCTGCCCGATGCGGAAAAGCGTGCCCGCGCCGATCATGTGATCGACACCGGAACCTCGCTTGCACAAACGCGTGAGGCGGTGGAGCGGCTGGTAAACGTGCTGATCGGTCGCGAATAATCCGGCTGAGGCCCTTGCGCACAGCGCCTGTCAGGCAGATATGCAAGGAGATGCGTGAGATCATTTTCGATACCGAGACTACCGGCCTTGACCCCAAAAGCGGCGACAGGATGGTGGAGATCGGCTGTATCGAAATGATCAACCGGGTGCCGACCGGGAACACCTATCACGCCTATTTCAATCCGCAGCGCTCGATGCCCGCCGAGGCCGAAGCGATCCACGGATTGTCCGATACCTTTCTGGCCGACAAACCGCTTTTCGGTGCCTGTGCCCAGGACTTCCTCGACTTCATCGCCGACAGCCCGATGATCGCGCACAACGCCAGTTTCGACTTCGGCTTCCTCAATACCGAGCTGACGCTTTGCGGATTGCCCGAAGTCGATCGCGCGCGGATGGTCGATACCGTCGCGCTTGCCCGCGTTCGCCATCCCGGCGCCAAGCTGTCGCTCGATGCGCTGTGCTCACGCTATGGCATCGATCGCAGCCATCGTACCCGCCATGGCGCTTTGCTGGACGCCGAACTTCTGGCGCAGGTTTATGTCGAGCTGCGCGGTGGCCGCCAGATCGGCCTTGAGCTTGGCGCGGACGCTCTTATCGTCGCCCGCGATACAAAAATCATCGTCGTCAGGGAGCGGCCGTTTCGCGCGCCGCGCCCCCATGCGGCGCATGCCGGGGAACTGGCCGCTCACGCGGCGTTTCTCGATACGGTCAGCGCGCCGCTCTGGCGCGCGTGAGTTCTTAATGAGAGGAGAAGTTCGTCTATGGATATCCGCGTCTCGGGTCACCAGGTCGATACAGGTGAAGCGCTGCAGGTTCATGCGGGTGAACGCCTGACCACGATTGTCGAAAAATACTTCAATCGTGCCTTGTCGTCTCATGTAACGTTTGGCCGAGCGCACGCCGGCACGTTCCGATGCGACATCATCATGCACGTGATGCACGACCTTGTACTCAAGGCCACCGGCATGGCCCAGGATGCGCACGTTGCGCTGGATCACGCGGCAGAGAAGATCGACAAGCAGCTGCGCCGCTACAAGCGCCGGCTGAACGATCGCCACATCCAGAGCGCCCATGCCCAATCCGTGGAAGAGGCTGCCTACACCATTTTCGAAGAGCCGCTCGATCAGGACGAGGAAGTCATGGCCGATGCTCCGGTGGTGATTGCCGAGACCCGTGTCGATGTTCCGGAAGCCACAGTTTCCGACGCGGTGATGATGCTCGACTTGCGCAACACCGCGGCGCTTCTGTTCAAAAATGCTGGCACCGGACGTCATAATATGGTTTACCGCCGGGGCGACGGTTCGATCGGCTGGGTTGAACCTTCCTGACGTCCCTTGGGCACCTGACTTTCTGGTTGGAGGAGAGGAACTCTCCCGGTTTTCCGGGAGACAGGTCGCGCGCAATCATTTTGGCAACCGGCCCTTGATCATGTCTGAACTGCAATGACCGCTCTTTTCTCTCTCCTGCCCGAGGCTGTCCAGACGGCTTCCGAAGGCAGCAAGGATGCTATCCTTGATCGATTGGCAGGGCTGTTTTCGGACGTCTACAGCCTCGATCGGGAGCAGGTGCTGCGCCGTATTACCCAGCGCGAGGATCTCGGAAGCACCGGCTTCGGCCGGCGCTTCGCAATTCCGCATGCGCGGTTGCCTGGCCTGAGCCGTCCAGTCGCGGCGATCCTGAAGCTATCGGCTCCGGTTGATTTCAATTCCGCCGACGGTATGCCGGTGGACTTCATCTTCGGTCTGCTCTCGCCCGAGGGCGCTGGCGCGACCCATCTCCATGCCCTTGCCGCCATATCGCGCATCATGCGGGAAGAGCGCATGCACGAGGCGCTGTTGCAGGCGCCAAGCCCGGAAGCGATTTACAGCCTGTTATCGGATGTCATTGACCGCAACGCCGCCTGAGGTTTCCGGTGCCGAACTGCACTGGCGGGCGCTTGAGGGTCTTTATGCCTCGGCGCCAGTGAACCAGCTGTTCCGCTCACGGTTGCGCATCACCGGCGAGGGACGCGCCGAAATCCGCTTTCTGATTGAGCCGGAAGTGTTCCACGCCGCAGGCGCGGCGCACGGCACTGTCTACTTCAAGATGCTCGATGATGCGGCCTTCTATGCGGCCAACACGCTGATCACCGATCGCTTCCTGCTGACAACCTCATTCAACCTGCATTTCAGCAAGCCGCTGCGCGAGGGTGAAGTGATCGCGGAAGGGCGCTGGATCAGCGGGCGCCGCCGTGTGCTCGTGGCGGAATCGCGCCTGATCGATGCCGAAGGCGAGGAAGTCGGGCGCGGCACTGGCACATTCATGCGTTCACGCACGGCGCTGTCGGGCTTGCCCGGCTACCGCATCATTCAGCCCGAGGACAATTGAGATGGACGCCCGGATTCCCGTCCATCTCATCGTTTCGTCGCTGATTCGCCGGGTCCAGAGTGAAGGTGGCTTTGCCACCGTGTTGAGCAAGGGTGAGCGCGATGCCGGCACCCTCATCGTGGTTTTGACCGAAAACGGAACGAATTCACGGGCTTACGAACGGATGCCAAGCCCGGACGGTAGCCGGAAATGGACCTGTTTCAAGCGTGAAGACCCTGAAAACAAAGCCGAATTTTCCGAGTATCTAACCCGTCGCGGCGATCAGGACCCCGATTTGTGGGTGATTGAACTGGACATCGCAAGCGGCGAACGGTTCATCGCAGATTTGCCCGACGGTTAATTGACATGCTGCGCTGCAGCGATAAGCGCCCGATCGCTCAATGCGGAAGCGGCGGGGAAGGCATATCGGCCAACCCGGCTAGCACGCAGACGGAGGACCGCCGGCAGGTCGTGACGAACATTTGAACGCCTTTCACGCGCGTTTCGTTCCCACCTGTGTCTGACTGTTCGCCGCTTTCGATCAAGATTAAATGCGAACTAAAGTTAAACGGGCCAGCGCGATCGCGGTGGCCGCTACATTCTGCACTGCACTGCTGAGCGCCCAGGGTTCGGGCGCGGCCGCCGAGGATAGACCCTTCGCAGCCATTCAGGAACCTGCTCCCACTTTCGTTTCCGAGCCGATCGTCCAGCCCCTGCCCGCCGCCGAGACGCGCGAGGCCATTGCTGTCGATGATGCCGCTCCATCGAACGCCACTTCGCTTGCCGAACTGGTTGCCGACCAGCAGATCCCGGATTCGCTGTCCAACGAGCTTCATTGCCTTGCTGGCGCGATTTATTTCGAGGCACGCGGAGAATCGCTGTCGGGTCAGCTTGCCGTCGGTCGCGTGATCATCAATCGCGCTTCGTCAGGCCGCTTTCCCAGCAGCTATTGCGGCGTGGTCTATCAGCGATCGCAGTTCTCGTTCGTGCGTGGCGGCGGCATGCCGTCGATCCGCAAGGCGTCGCAGGACTGGCGTGAGGCTGTCGCCATCGCGCAGATCGCCCATGACAACGCCTGGGCCAGCCCCGTGAAGGGCGCACTCTTCTTCCACGCCGCGCGGGTATCGCCCGGCTGGCGCCTCACGCGCCTGGCGCGTGTGGACAATCACATCTTCTACCGCTGATGCCGGCGTAGAATTTGACTGGAGAAGGCCCGCCGCGTGCGGGCCTTTTTCATTTCAGGGCTGAGGACAGGCATCAGCCTCTCAGGCCGCGCGTAGCTGCACCCAGACCGGCGCATGGTCGCTGGCCTTCTCGCGGCCCCTGTGCGCTTTGTCGACGCCGCAGGAGACCAGTCGGTCAGCCAGTTCCGGCGACAGCAGCGCGTGGTCGATGCGAAAGCCGTGGTCGCGCTGCCAGGCGCCCGCCTGATAGTCCCAGTATGTCCACACACCGCCACGCGGGTTGCAGGTCTCCAGCGCATCGGTCCAGCCGTCGTGCATCAGCCGTGCATAGGCATCGCGCGATCCCGGCTGCATCAGCGCATCGGCCGCCATAGCGGGCGGCGACCACACATCGCTGTCGCGCGGGATGACGTTGTAATCGCCCGTGATGATCGCGGGCACTTCCTCGGCAGCGATTGCCGCCATGCGCGTGCGCAACCGGTCCATCCAGCGTAGCTTGTAGTCGAACTTGGGTCCGGGCAGCGGGTTGCCGTTGGGCAGGTAAATACAAACCACGCGCATGCCGAAGACTTCAGCTTCGAGGTAGCGGGAGTGATCGTCCTCCGGCTCGCCGCCTAGCCCACGTTGGATCTCCACCGGCTTCTCGCCGTCGGCCAGGATGGCAACGCCGTTGAAGCTCTTCTGGCCGTGCCAGATGGCGTGGTAGCCGATCTTCTCGAACTCGTCGGCCGGAAAGCCTTCGTCCTGCGTCTTGATTTCTTGCAGACAAGCTACCGAGGGACGGGTTTCCGCAAGCCACTCCAGCAAGCGCGGCAGGCGCGCCTTGATGCCGTTGATGTTGAACGTGGCGACTTTCAGCATGGCATCAGCGCTAGGGAACCTTGAATCAGACCGCGAAGCTGGAACCGCAACCGCAACCGGCGACGGCGTTGGGGTTCTCGACGCGAAATGCCGCACCGCCCAGTGATTCGACGAAATCGACGACGCAGCCGCTCACCAGATCGAGACTTACGGGATCGACAACCAGCCGCACACCGTCCGTTTCGGCCACCGAATCCTCAGGGTCCGGCAAGTCGGCAAGGCCGAACTTGTATTGAAAGCCCGAGCAGCCGCCGCCTTCTACCGAGAGGCGCAGGATGGCAGGCTTGCCCTGTTTATCGGCGATTGCCGCAACGCGTGCGGCGGCCGAGGGGCTGAGAAGTACCGACTGGTTTTCCATAACCCACGATGTAAGGCGAGTGCACCGCCGGGACAAGCGCCGTTCGCGTCGGCTTGTTAGTGAATTCCTATGCCATCTGGATGTAGCTGCGCATCGCCTCGGCCTCGGACTCGATCATATCGATCCGGTGCTTCACCAGATCGCCGATCGATACGAAGCCGATCATCCGCTCGCCATCGACCACGGGCAGATGGCGGATCCGGCGCCGCGTCATCAGCGAGAGCGCGGCCAGAATGCTGGTTTGCGGTGTAACCGTGACGGCTGGGCGCGTCATCACCTCGCCCACTGGGCCGTCCAGCATGTCAGGCCCCATCTCGCGCAGGCGGTAGATCACATCACGTTCGGAGAAGATCCCGGAAAGGGCGCCGTCATCGACCACGGGCAATGCGCCTATTCGTCGGTCTGCCAGCATCGCTGCGGCTTCGCTGACGGTAGTAGACGAACTGCACGTGAGGACGGCGGCGTCGCGGCCCTCGATCAATCGACCTATGGTCATAATCGAGTCTCCCTTCTTTGTTCTGCCGAAGAAAGCTATCACACATCGAAACGGGGCGCCACTTCGGCGCGTTTCCGGTTCCAATCCGCTGATGCACCCTTGCCGCAGGACTGCCTAAAGCCCAGATGATGGCCCGATGATACCGCGCTCGCCTCTCGACGATCCCGAAAACGCAGCCTTCGCCTGGTCACGGTATCGCCGCGTAATGCGCTGGATGATGCTGGTGACGGTGACGATGGTCGCGGGATCGGTCTGGCTGCTCTATCGCAGCAACGGCGAGGTTTCGGTCCACCTCTACATCGCAGCCGCGCTAGGCGTGGGCTTTACGATGCTGCTGACCTCGGGCCTGATGGGGCTGATGTTCCTGTCCAGTGGGACTGGCCACGACGAGTCCATTGTCGATCCCCTGACCGACGAGCGCGACTGGGATTAATCCTGCTTCGGGCGCAGGCGGAATTCCTCGACCGGCTGGCCGCCGATCAGATGCTGCTGAATGATCCGTTCCAGCACATCCTCGGTGCACGAGTGATACCAGACGCCGTCAGGCCAGACGACCGCGATCGGACCGGCCACGCAGATGCGCAGGCAATCGGCCTTGGTGCGTGCCACGCCGCCGCGCCCGTCGAGACCGAGTTGCTTGAGGCGTTTCTTGAGATATTTCCACGCCGCCGCGCCCGCCTCGGGCTGGCAGCATTCGCCTTTCTGCGGTTCGGCGCAGAGAAAGATATGGCGGTGGATGCCATTGCCGCCGGCTTTGGCAAAAGCCTCCGACGCCATCGCGATTTCTTTTGCACCGGATGTCATGCAGCGAACATCCAGGTCGACATGGCCGCGCGAACATCGTCGCTGATCAGGACGGGGCCGTCCTTCCCGACCGCTACCACCACCGTCTGCGCGAACGCTACCGGGAGATCGTCCTGCATCGCCAATTGCGCAATTGTATGGCTGGTGCGCCCTATGCTGGACACGCCCATATGCAAGGTAATGGGGGCGGGATAATTCGCTTCGGCAAGGTATTCGATGGCAACGCTGGCGACCATGTTCTGGGCCGAGCCGAGGTGCGTGCCATAGCCGCTCGCGCGGAACAGGCGAACGCGCCCATCCTCGAAGATTCGCGCCATCGCCACGTTGTTGACGTGCCGGTTTATGTCGAGATCGCCAAAGCGCGTGTCGATTGTGCAATGAAAAGGGTAGCGCGCGGGATCGAGCAGCGACGGATCGGGTCTTGGCATTGGATTGCAAGTAGGGACCGGGGCGGAGAAGGTCCAGCCCGCCGGTCAGCCCTTCTTGCCGACGATCCGCGCGATTTCCGCTGCAACCAGCTTCTCCACCATCGGCGGCAGGTTCTTGTCGAGCCAGTCGGCCAGCGCCGGACGCAAGAGTTCGCGCACCAGGCCTTCAAGCGAAGTCT
This sequence comes from uncultured Novosphingobium sp., assembly GCA_964502105.1. GTDB lineage: Bacteria > Pseudomonadota > Alphaproteobacteria > Sphingomonadales > Sphingomonadaceae > Novosphingobium. Next base: position 237,070 of record CAZCUS010000004.1, read on the forward strand.
CGCCCGAACGGACAATCTGCGGAGGCATGCTGGGCTGGGACAGCATGGCCAGCGCCGCCAGCGAATCACGCATGCTGGCGCGTGCTTCGTCGTTTACCAACGCTTCGATCGTGTCCTCGGGCTCGTCATCGGGTTCCGCTGCGGATTCCCCTGCCACTTCGGCCATGCCGGTAAGGTCGAGAACATCGACATCCTCGTCGGCGTCACGGGCGGCCTCGGAAACACCTTCGGTCGCGCGACGACGGCGCTGCACAGCGGCGACAGTGCGATTGTCGCGGGCAATCACCTGCTTGATCGATGCGAGAATTTCCTCGACCGTCGGTTCACCTGCCTGTCGCATCAAAATATCCGAATCAATCGCCCCCGTGCACCCCCCTGAGCGCCGAGTCATTGCTGGGGAATGTCACCGTCTTGGGCCGGTGTGTCAACGGTCCGTGTCGAAACCGCCTTCGGGGCCGGATCGGTATCCCAATCGAACCACTTGCCGCGCACGCGACGGTAATTGGTGTTGGGATCGTAAAGTGCGCCGCCGTCAAGATTGAGGTCTTCGGCCCCGGCAACGCCCATTGCCGCCAACAGCGTGAAGCCGGCGACATAGGCATTGCGCCGCGCGGTAACGAGGCGCGAGCGGGCGGTGACGAGCTCCTGCTCGGCATTGAGAATGTCGAGGATCGTCCGGTTGCCGACCGAATTTTCCGCGCGCACGCCTTCCAGGCTGAGCTGCGCGGCATCCACCGCGATCTGCTGCAGCCGGATCAGTTCGTTGGCCGCCTGCCACGAGGTATAGGCCGAGCGGGTCTGCGCGATCACGTCACGCTCGACAGCGATCTGGTTTTCGAGTGCCGAAGAGGCCTGCGCCTGCGCCTGCCGACGTTGCGCGGCGGGCAAGCCACCCTGGAAAAGCGGCACGGTAACGCGCGCGCCGGCTTGCAGGCTGCGGTCGGTCTGTTGGATCAGATCGGATTGCGCACCGCCCAGGGTATTGAAATAATTGTTGTACGAGCCCTGCGAATAGAGGCTCACCGTGGGCAAGCGGCCGGCCCCGGCAACATCGATATCGTTTTGGGCGGCATCAACCTGCTTCTTGGACGCGGCGATATCGGGGTTCGTTTCCAGCGCGACCGCGACAGCCGTTTCGGGCGAGGCGGGAAGGTTGGGCAGGGGCGGCGGCGCTTCGAGCGCCACCGGGGCCTTGCCGACCAGCCGGATATAGGTTTCGCGCGCGGCGGCAAGATTGGCTTCGGCGGTGCGGGTATCACCCTCGGCCAGCGCGAGCCGCGATTGCGATTGGGCCACGTCGGTGCGTGTCAGGTCGCCGATTTCGAAACGATCGCGTGTCGCTTGCAGGTTAACGGACAGCACGTTGACGTTGTTGCGGTTCAGACCGACCAGCGCCTCGTTCTGGATCACGTCCATATAGGCGGCGACAACTTGCGAGAAAATCGCGCTTTCCGTCCCTCGCAGATCCTCCTGCCCGGCCGCAACGCGATTCTTGGCCGCCTTGATGCGATTCTTGACCGCGCCTCCCGAGTAGATCGGGACGCCGAGATTGGCACCGGCCGAAAAAGCGCGTTCAGGCGCGGTGAACGCATTCGCCGGCTGCACCAGAAACTCGGTGTAAGTGCCGTCGACGCTGGCATTGGGCAGACCCGCCGCGCGCGCAATCGGCACGCCCTCATCGGTCGCGCGCTGCTGGGCGCGCGCTGCCTCGAGCGTCGGGTTGGTCCGATAAGCCAGTGCCAGAGCCTCGCGCAGGCTATCGGCGCGCACCGGCTGCGAAGCTGCCAGGGCGATCAGGCACGCACCGCTTATCCATCCGGCGCGCCTTTCAGCGCGGGGCATGTTCAGAAGCTCCAGCGCTTCGGTGCGGCGAATTCGGGAAGGATCGGAATGCCGAGTTCTGCCAGCGGCAGCAGCGATACGTCCGTGCCGGCCTTGCGGCCAACGGCAAGGCGCGTGACGCCGCGCAGCACCAGACCGGTGACGATACGACCATCAGCGCCGAGCCGGGCGGCAAGGGCGTCCGGCAAAACCTCGACCGCGCCGTCGATGACGATCAGCGCGTAGTCGCCTGCGCCAGTCGCCAAGGCATCGGCTGGATCGACAGTGTCGAGCGTGCCGACCAGCGGGCGCAGCAGCGCGGCAAGATAGCCTGCGCCGTCACCCACCAGCAGCGCCCTGTCGGCGGGCTTCGGTGCGGCTTCGGCCAGCATCTTGCCCTGCACCAGTGGTGCGGCCAGCGAGCGGCCGTTCTCCAGCGGAATCGCGCGGTCGATATAAGCGGCGGAGCGCATCGCGGCGGGAACGAAATCCTCGCGCGGCACGCTCGCCATGGCGGCCAGCACCCACGGTTCGTTGACGCCGCTGGTGCGAAGCTGGCTGTCAATCATGGCGCGGCGCGCCGCTCCCGATGAGGCGGACGGCCGGTCTTCGGTGATGGTCATTGCAAGCATTTCCCTCATGTCCCCGCGGCTGGCGCGGGCAATGCACAGCGACCGGCCTTCTATGACATGCCGCCTGTTACGCCAAGCGCTTTGACGGAACGCCTGCTGCGCGCTTATTGGGGCCAACTCAGCCCCTCAGGAGCCCACGACCATGGCCGAAATGGTGACCATTCGCGAACAGGACCTCATCGAAAGCGTCGCCGACGCGCTGCAGTACATCAGCTATTTCCACCCGATGGATTATATCCGCGCTCTGGCCAACGCCTGGGAACGCGAGGAAAATCCGGCTGCGAAAGACGCGATGGCGCAGGTTCTGGCGAATTCGAAGATGTGCGCGCAAGGGCACCGGCCGCTTTGCCAGGATACCGGCATCGTCAACGTGTTCCTCAAATGGGGGCAGAACTGCCGCCTCGAATCGGACAAGTCGATGCAGGAAGTCGTCGATGAGGGCGTGCGCCGCGCCTACATGCACCCGGAAAACAAGCTGCGTGCCTCGATCGTTGCAGATCCCGCCTTCACCCGCCGCAATACCAAGGACAACACCCCTTGTGTGCTGAGTGTCGAGATGGTGCCGGGCAGCAAGGTTTCGGTCGATGTCGCGGCCAAGGGTGGCGGCAGCGAGAACAAGTCCAAGTTCAAGATGATGAACCCCAGCGACTCGATCGTCGACTGGGTGCTGGAAATGATCCCGCAGATGGGCGCCGGCTGGTGCCCGCCGGGACAAATCGGCATCGGCATTGGCGGTACGGCGGAAAAAGCCGTCGCACTCGCCAAGGAATCGCTGATGGACGAGATCGACATGCACCATCTCAAGGAGCGCGGTGCGCAGACCGATACCGAGGCGCTGCGGATCGAACTGTACGACAAGGTCAACGCACTGGGCATCGGCGCGCAGGGGCTGGGCGGGCTGACCACGGTGCTCGATGTGAAGATCAAGGAATGGCCGTGCCACGCCGCAGGCAAGCCGGTCGCGCTGATCCCCAACTGCTCGGCCACCCGTCACGCTCATTTCACGCTCGACGGTTCTGGGCCGAGCTTCCTCGAAACGCCGAAACTGGATGAGTGGCCCGATATCTCCTGGGCGCCTGATGCCCAGGCTAAGCGCGTCAATCTCGACACCTTGACCGCCGAGGAAGTGCAGAGCTGGAAGCATGGCGACCGGCTGTTGCTCAACGGCAAGATGCTGACCGGCCGCGATGCCGCGCACAAGCGGATTCAGGACATGCTGGCCAAGGGCGAAGAACTGCCGGTCGAGTTTGCCGGACGCGCCATCTACTATGTCGGTCCGGTCGATCCGATCGAGGGCGAAGTGGTCGGCCCGGCTGGCCCGACCACGGCGACGCGCATGGACAAGTTCACCGACATGATGTGCGATCTCGGCCTGCTGACCATGATCGGCAAGGCCGAGCGCGGCCCGGCCGCGACCGAGGTCATCGCCAAGCACAAGGTCGCCTACCTAATGGCCGTTGGCGGCGCGGCCTACCTGGTTGCGCGGGCCATACGCGAGTCCAAGGTGGTGGGCTTTGCCGACCTCGGCATGGAAGCGATCTACGAATTCACTGTCGAGGACATGCCAGTGACCGTCGCGGTCGACAGCGAGGGCAACAATGTCCACCAGCTCGCACCCAAGGTATGGAAGTCGCGGATCGCCGAGAGCCACCTCGTCGCAGGCTGACGCGCGTGATGGGCGCGCTTCCATGGCATCGCGGGCCGATTTCTCGACGAAGCGCTGATCCGTGCCGACCGGCGGCATGGCCAACGGTCGTGCCGCCGCGCTATGCGGGGCGGTTATGAACACTGACACCCACGAGGCGCGCGTCCCGGCGCGCCTCGTTCTTGCGTCGCTGATGGCGCTATGGACCTGTTACTTCCTTGTCGCGACCTTGCGCGGGGCGTTCCTGGGCTTCGAGCTGGACTGGCCGATCATCTCGCGCCGGCTGACGATCTGTATCGTCTCGATGCTGGTGATGGCCGCGCTGTGGCCGCTGCTGCAATTGCTCGATCGCCGTTCGGTAGGCGCTCGGCTGGCGGTGGTGATGATCGGTGCGCTGCCCGTTTCGCTCGTGCTCGGCGCGATCAACGAAGCGGTGTTTGCCGATATCGACGGCGAGATGGGCAATCAGGAAGAGCAGGGCGGCAACGTCAAGATTACACGCGATGACGCGGGCAATATCCTGGTCGACCTCCCGCCTGCACCGATGACCACGCCAACGCCGCCAGAGCCGCCCGCACCGCCGAGGGACGGTGCTCCGCCGTCACCGCCAGCTACCGCGGCGGAGGGCCAGCAGCGCGGCAGCGGGACAGTGCCGCCGATCCCCGACGAGATCGAAACCGGCCAATCCGGTACCGGGAACGGCCAGACCGTGGTGTCCGCCGGCGGTTCTAAAATCACCATCGATGCGCCAGCTGAGGAGCACAGGGACAAGCGGTGGGCGATGATCGCCGATACCGCGTTTGGCCGATACTTCCTCGTGCTGGCGTGGGCCGCGCTGTATTTTGCGCTGGTCAAGGCGGAGGAAGCGCGCGGCGCGGAATGGCGTGAGGGCGAGTATCGCCGCGCCGCCGCCGCCGCCGAACTGCGGTCGCTGCGCTATCAGGTCAATCCACACTTCCTGTTCAATACGCTCAATTCGCTTTCCGCGCTGGTGATGACCGGGCGGCAGGATGCGGCGGAGGAAATGATCCAGACGCTGTCGACGTTCTACCGGCACACGCTTTCGGGCGATCCGACCAGTGATTTGCCGCTGATCGACGAGATCGAACTGCAGCGGCTCTATCTGGCGATCGAATCAGTCCGCTTTCCCGAACGCCTGCTGACGCAAATCGATATTGACGCTGACGTCGCCGATGCGATGGTGCCGGGCATGATCCTCCAGCCGCTTGTCGAAAACTCGGTGAAGTATGCCGTCGCCAGCACCCGCGAACCGGTGACGATTCGCATTGCCGCTGCCCGGGACGATGGTTTTCTGCGCCTGTCGGTCAGCGACAATGGTCCCGGAACGCCGATGGACAATACCCACGGTTGCGGCATCGGGCTGGGTAACGTGCGCGATCGCCTGCGCGTGCGCTTCGGTGACGACGCCACGCTGCGCTTCGGCAAGCGCGCCGATGGTGGTTTTGAAACGGTGATGCATATTCCGCTGGAGGCGGGTCTTGGTTGATACCCTGCGTGCGCTGATCGTCGATGACGAGCCGCTCGCGGTCGAGCGGTTGCAGGTGATCTGCTCTCGGCTGTCGGATGTGTCGGTGGTCGGCACTGCCAACGACGGGCAGGCGGCATTGCGGCTGATCGAGGCGCTGGCGCCCGATCTGGTGCTGCTGGACATGACGATGCCCGAGACCGATGGCCTTGGTGTCGCCCGCAAGCTTGCCCGCACTGCCAATCCGCCGGCGATCATCTTCGTCACCGCGCATGACCAGTTTGCAGTAGAGGCGTTCGATCTCGACGCCGTGGACTATGTGCTCAAGCCCGTGGCGCCAGACCGCCTGCAACGTGCCATTGCCCGCGTCGTCGCGCGCCGCGCCGAGCCGGGCGGCCTACCAAGACCGACGGACAAGTGGCTCAGCGAATTCTGGGTGCCGCACCGCTCTGAATTGGTGCGGGTCGCCGCCACCGACGTGCAGCGGATCGACGCCGAGCGTGATTATGTTCGCATCCACGTGGCCAATCAAAGCTACCTTTTGCTGCAGACGATCACGAGCCTGGAAGAGAAGCTCGACCCGGAACAGTTCATCCGCATTCATCGTTCGACGATCCTGCGGCGCGATCATGTAACCGGCTTGCGGCACGAGGGTCTGGGGGTGTGGTCGGCCGAGACCGCAGATGGCGATGCCTTGCGCATCGGGCGAACTTACCTGCCGGCGGCAAAAAAAATGGCGGGCCGTTAAGCCCGCCAGTTTTCTGGCACTTTTCTTTTTTGGGACCTCGGGGCTTCCGGAAGGGTCATTTCCGGAAGCGAATTCGGGGCACACCTGAGGGCTTCGGGGGCTTAGCCGCCCAGGCGTGCGTCTTCGACGACGACGGCCATCGCGTTGCGAGCCTTGGCGTGTGCCGCCTTGTAGCAGGCAGTGGCATCAGCCGAGCGGAAGCGGGTGCCGGTGGAGATTTCGTTGAAACCGCAGGCCGACTTGGCGGCGCGGTCGATGCGGTGCGAGAGAGCCTGCTGGCCTTCGGCGCTGGCGAGGTTCAGGTCGCTGTAGCCGACGCGGACTTCGCCGGCGTAGGAAGCAGTAGCGGTCAGGGCCAGGCCAAGAGCGGCGGCGATAGCGAAAGGTGCGGTCTTCATGGTGTCTTTCCTCCTCATGGTGAGCCTTGGGCGGGGGGTTGTGCTGTCCGGCTCGGTGAGTTCCTTCTGACGCGATTCGGGCCACGCTGCATGCGAGGTTCGACAATGGCCGTCGGGGTTCGACGAACGGCAAAGCCCCCCGACGAACGACGTGGCTCATCGACGAACTGCATGACAATCCGGCGTCGCAAACCGAGGAATTTCGTCCGATTGCGATGAACGGAAATCGAAATAGCGGACGAATTGCACATGTCGCGCGGCGACGCTGGTCTTGTGTTGCGCGCGTGACTACATTGCGACCGGACCATGGCCATTCTCGTCGTTTTCCTTCTCGGCATCGCCAACTTCGCCGCGCACAAGGCAGTGGTCGAAAGCGGGCATCCCCTGCTCGGGCAGCTCCCGTTCTTTCACTTGCTGGGCGGCCGGTTCAGCATGGCGATCGAGTTCCTGATGCTGCTCGGCGCGATGCTGATGGCGGGCTCGGGATCGATGTCGTGGGGCTGGCTCTACGGAGCCTATTCGGTGATGAACGGCCTTTCCGCCTGGCTGATCGTCAACGGCAAGGTCTGATCGTCGATTGTCGGGGAACCGTGCGACGCGCTGCACCGTTGGGGGAGTGATGTCCCAAACACCTTCCTCCCCATCGCGCGTCTGGCTGATTTGCAACGAGGCCAGCGGCAGCAACGACGAAGCCGCGCTTACCGCTCTGGAACAGGATTTCGCGCAAGCGGGGCTGGAACTGGCGGGCCGCACCGTATTTCCGCGAGAGGAACCGCCATCTGGTGATGAACTCGATGCCGCCGGGATCGCGACTCTCGCGATCTTTGCCGGGGACGGCACGATCGGCTCGATCATTCCCCGCTTCTATGGCTGGGCCGGCGCGGTTCTGGCATTGCCCGGCGGAACCATGAACTTGCTGGCGAAACGTATGCACGGCGAATCGACACCTTCGGAAATTGTCGCAGCGATAGGCGAGGGCAGGGGCCGAAGAGTGCGTCCCGGCGTGGTGCGCACAGCCTATCGCGATGCCATGACCGGAATTCTCGCCGGCCCCGGAACGGTGTGGAACGACGTCCGCGAGGCGATTCGCGGCTTTGAAGTGGCGGAGGTCGTCGAATCCGCCACCGAAGCTATCGCCCGGTCAGCCAATGATCCAAAAGTCATGTGCACCCAGGCCGATTGCGGTCGCGCTGAGGGATATTCCGCGATTACTATCGCTCCGGGCGAAGAAGGACTTGAAGGCAATGGCTATTACGTCGAGACCGTCGGCGATTTTGCCCGGCACGGCGTCGCACTGTTGCAACGTGACTTCCGTACTGGACCTCATGACAGCCTCGGCAGTCACCCCGAATTGCAGCTTGTCTGCCCGGAAGGAGATGCAATGGGATTGCTGATCGACGGCGAACCGTTTGACGGGGCAGCGCAAGAGAACTTCGCGCTGGCGCAATGCGGCGTCGATTTGCTTGCTACGGTCGATGCACGGTAGTTCGCGGAAGATGCGGTCTGGTCCTATCAAGCTCTTTCACCTGAGCGACATCCACTTCGGACTGGAAGACCGCGAGGCGCTCGCCTGGGTTGAGGATTGCATCGGCGCCGAGCGACCCGATGCAGTCGCCATCACCGGCGACCTGACGATGCGCGCGCGCCACCATGAATTCACCGCCGCTTGTGAATGGATCAACTCGCTCGACGTTCCGGTAACGGTGGAAGTGGGCAATCATGACATGCCCTATTTCAACCTGATCGAGCGGTTCTTCACGCCCTACAAGCGGTTTCGCGGCATTCAGAAATTGGTGGAAGCCGAACTGGATCTGGGTGATCTCGCGATCGTGCCGCTCAAGACCGCGGCTCGTGCGCAATGGCGGTTTCCGTGGTCGAACGGCTATGTCACCAACTCCGCGCTCACGGAAACGCTTGCCGCGATAGATGCCCTTGAACCGGGGACGCGGGTGCTGGTTTCCGCGCACCATCCGCTGCCGGAACGCAATGCGGCAGGCAAGTTGCTGACGATCAACGGCACCAAGGCGCTGGAGGAACTGGCCAAACGCAAGATCCTTGGCGTGATGACGGGCCACGTCCACGATCCATTCGATCTGATCGAGCAGACCCCTGCGGGATCGGTGCGAATGATCGGCGCGGGCACGCTGTCGAAGCGCATCCGGTCGACCCCGCCGAGCTTCAACCAGATCGTGATTGATGGCGCGAAGGTAACGGTCGAAGCCCGCAATCTCGGCCATGTGCCGACGCCGGACATGCAGATCGACGATGTTCCCGAAAACGCGATCCCGCCGCGCCATCCTGGTGAGCCGGTCTCGCATATCGCGACCATCCCGCCGTTCGATCCGCCGGTTAGCTGATCGTCAGCCGCACCGGACAACGAAAAAAGGCTGCATCGGTATATGCCGATGCAGCCTTTCTTGTGATGTCGCCCGGCGGGGGAGGGGACGACTATCGCGGGGGGCCTCAGTAATCGTGGTCGATCGAACCGACCCCGTTGATTTCGCTGCGAAGCTTCGTGGGCTTGCGGTGCAGCGTCACGTTTCCGGCGCCATTGATGATGACATCGACGAGGTGGCTGGCGGCGATGCTGACGCTGCCGACACCGTCGATGCGAACGGTGGCGTCCTCGACTGCGAGCCTTTCCAGGTCGAGACTGCTTGCGCCTTCGGTGTTGACGAAGAGCTGGCGAACCTTGCCCTTGGCGTCGAGATCGATCGCGCCTGCCGACTTCAAGCGAAGCTGGTCCTGCTCCAGACCGGCCAGCGTGATGTCGCCCGGTGCTTCAAGGTCGAGACCGGCAATCTGCGGTGCGACGATGGTGACGCGCAAGGCACGGCCCCGGAGGGACGGACCCTTGATCGAGAGGCGGCCGTTGGTCCAGACAAGGCGATCGATCGCCTCAGCCGGGCCGGTCACGACCATCTTGGCCTCGTCGCCGCGGGAGAAGTGCAGATCTACCGGCACTTCGATGGCCAGGGTCTGGCCGCCATCGACGGTGAATTCACGCGATTTGCGCGGACCCTCGGCGTCTTCCTCGTCGCTGAAGTCGATCGAATAGTCGCCGCCATCAAGGATCGCGTCGTGCATTTCCTTGCCGCCGATCACCCAGCCCAGACCAAGTGCGACGATGCACAGCACGGTGCCGCTGGCGAATACGATGAGCAGTTTCCTGAGCATTGTCCTGTCCTCCTCAAACGTCGCTGTCGGACTTGATCGCCGGTTCGATCACCCGGTAATGCAGGCGGCCGAACCACATCAGGGCGTTGATCACCCAGATCGAAACTATGGTCAGCACCGCGCCCGCCGCCACCGCGCCGGCCATGATGCCAAGGCCGATGAACAGCGCTGGTATAGGACCGCCGGGAAGGGCGCTGAACGGGCCGACGATGAGCACGAAGCCGCCAGCGATGAACACCGCGACCACTGCAACATAGAGCGCCACGATCACACCGATGATCGGCAGCACGATGGGTGCCAGGATCAGGATATCGATCGTTGCCAGGCCCATGAAGGCCAGCACCGCCGCCCAGGCGGAGGAGGGCGAGCGACCGGCTTCCCAGTTGCGGATACCCGCTTCCAGCTTCAGTTCGCGAGCGAGGCGGCCGGGATTGCCCAGCGCTTCGGCGACTTCGGCTTCGGGGCGGCCATCTGCTGCGGCAGCATCGAAGTGCGCTTCGTAATCGGATACGATTTCGGCGATGTCCTCGGCGGGCATGCCGCCAAGACCGGCCCTGAGCCGCTTGATGAATTCATTACGCATCATGGCTTGCCTCCCCTGCTTCTGCCGGCGTCATCGCAGCCTGTAGCGGTGCCGGAACGATCATTCCCTCGACGGCGGCTGTGAACGTGCGCCATTCCGCGACTTGTGCGTCCAGCCGCTGCCGGCCGGTATCGGTGATGCGGTAATACTTGCGCGGCGGGCCTGAGGGCGATTCCTCAAGATACGTTGCCACCAGTCCCTCGGACTGCATGCGGCGCATCAGTGGGTAGATCGTCCCTTCGCCCATATCTACCGCGTCGGCCATGCGGCTTGCGATCTCGTAGGCGTAGCTGTCACCTCGTGACAGCAAGGCGAGCACGCACAGGCCGAGCACTCCCTTTTTAAGCTGGATTTCGATTTCGGACACGAATCATCTCCTGTGGATGACCAGTGTCTAATGCAAGGTAGTGTGTGATGCAAGATACCTTGCCGTAAATAATACTACGCGGTGCAAGGTATCTTGCCATAGCGAGGTATTGGGCGGTGGATGTTCATTCAAACATCTGTATTTTAAAGATATTATGAGGAAGCAAAAGGGCGAGACAGCGCCACCCGCGTTGTGACACGCAAGTGGCGAAAGCTATTTCTATCGAATGAGCCCGGCGCCAAAGCGCTAGCCAGGCCGAATCAGAGCTTGGTCTGCTTCGAAGTCGTTTCGCTGACGTCCTCGTCATGGCCGCTCTTGTCGCTGAAAAACGCGAGGGCAAAAAGCCCGCAACCCAGCAACGTGCTGAAGAACACGCCGAGCACGGTCGCAATGGCGGAATGCAGCGAAAGCGATCCCACCGAATCAAGAAACGCCAGCGCGCCCGCCACCATCAGGATGGCGGCAACGCCGATCCACAGGAGCATGCGCCGAAAATCCCGCGCGGCGTGGTTTGTTTGTTCTGCCATGATGGAACAGCTTGTAGGGCATCGGCGCACTGATGACGACTGGGCAGATTGTCTAAGGGGTTGGTCTATCTTGGATTAACGCCAACAAGTTCCAAAGCGCGCTCATAATCGCCGTCGAAGTTTACGCGCGTTATGTCTCTCAGATTATGGTCCGTGGGCTCTTTCTCCCAAGATGCGTCGGGCTTGATATGAAGGAGCGACACGACGCCGCGCTGAATCTTTTTGACGCGGCCAATCCAGCAGCTTTCGGGGTAACGTATCTCGTCATGTATCGTAATAATGGGGAATGCGTCAGCGGCCGACGCCAGCAACCGCTCAAGGCTACTCACTTCGATGCGGCATTGCGGCCGAACCTCGTGTCGAAGATGCAGAGCGGCTTCGACAAATGAAGAAAACGGGTGAGGCCGAGGCTTCCTGACATCGGCGATACGAAAGCACTCATAGCCGTCGTAGCGAACACGATCGCTGACGAGCGCCAGAACGAAGAATTTGGACCCAACTGCCAGCACGTATCCGCTCACATTGCCGGATTCAAACCTTCGTTCGAAGCTGATCAGGGTTTTTTCGTGAAGAGCGGTGTTCAAGAACGCGGATTTTTTCGACGCCATTCGATGAACTCACTTGTGATCCACAGATCGGTGAATCGAGCATATACTCAACCTAAGCGAATGCCATCGAACTCCATCACCATCACTCCAAAAGAAAAAGGGGCCGCGGTTGCCCGCGACCCCCTTCAGGTCGATAGCTCGAAGTCTTAGCGCTTCGAGAACTGGAAGCTACGACGTGCCTTGGCGCGGCCATACTTCTTACGCTCAACCACGCGGCTGTCGCGGGTGAGGAAGCCGGCCGACTTGACGGCAGCACGCAGCAGAGGCTCGTACTTCGACAGGGCCTGGGCGATGCCGTGCTTGACGGCGCCGGCCTGGCCCGAGAGGCCACCACCCTTGACGGTGGCGATCACGTCGTACTGGTCGGCGCGGTCGGCAACCTGGAAAGGCTGGGCGATCACGAGACGCAGCGTCGGACGGGCGAAGTAAACTTCCTGATCGCGGCCATTGACCGTGATCTTGCCGGTGCCGGGCTTCAGCCAGACGCGGGCAACCGCGTCCTTGCGGCGACCGGTGGCATAGGCACGACCCTGAGCGTCGATTTCCTGATCGCGGATCGGAGCCGGCGGGCCGGTGCGAATGACGGGTGCGACGGGCGCTTCCGCTTCGCTCTCGGCGACCGGAGCGGGGCTGGCGAGATCCTTGAGATCGGCCAGGCTCTGGACGGTATCGGTATCAGACATCAGGCGCCAACCTTGTTCTTGCGATTCATGGAAGCGACATCGAGCAGCTCGGGCTGCGTGCCGCCGTGGGGATGCTCGGCGCCGGCATAAAGGTGCAGCGCGCGCATCTGATCGCGACCCAGCGGGCCACGCGGGATCATGCGCTCAACCGCCTTTTCAAGCACGCGCTCGGGGAAACGACCGGCGAGAACCTTGTCCGCGGTGATTTCCTTGATGCCGCCGGCGTAACCGGTGTGCTTGTAGTAGGTGTGCTGCTTCATCTTGTTGCCGGTGAAGCGAACCTTCTCCGCGTTGATGACGACGACGTGATCGCCGCAATCCACGTGGGGGGTGAAGCTCGGCTTGTGCTTGCCGCGCAGCAGGTCGGCGATGATGACGGCAACGCGGCCGACCACCAGACCTTCAGCATCGATCAGATGCCATTTCTTCTCCACCTCGGCCGGCTTTATCGACCGGGTGACCTTCGTGAGCGCCTTCATGGCTGGTCAATCCCTTGCATATATCTGCCGCGACCCGTGCGCCGGAAAGCGGACGGAGGTGTGCGGGAAGGCGGCCCAATGATCGAAAAGGGCTTGCAAGTCAAGCAGACGGCGGGTTTGCCGAGAGGTAAAATAATACCGTGCTTCAGTTCCGCGTCCCGAGCGCATGGGCGCCCCACACCGTTGCCGCCAGCACCAGCGCGCCGACCAACTGGTGCGCCACCGCGATCCACAGCGAGACGCCCGACCACACGGTGAACACGCCGAGCAGGATCTGCAGGCCGAAAGCGCAGTGCACGGCGATAGATACGTCCCGCCGATGCCGCGCGCGCAAATGACGCCCCATCACGATCAGTATCGCCACCGCGACCCACGCCCACCAGCGATGGACGAAGTGGATGAGATAGGGATCATTGAGCAGGGCATGCAGCGCGCCTTGCGACCAGTCGACACCATCGGGGAAGAAGCTGCCCTGCATCAGCGGCCAGGCGTCCATGCTGAGCCAGCCAGCGCCCGAGACATAGCCCGCGCGTAGCCCGGCGACGAGCGCGCCGAAGAATATCTGCACGACCACAATCAGAAGCGTTGTCGCACCGAACCCGGTTAGCCGCGAGGGGGCTTGATCGCGGCCCAGCGACCGAAGATCGAGCGCGGTCCAGATCAGTCCGCCCAGCGTCGTCAGTGCCACCAGCAGGTGCGCGGCGAGGCGGAAGTGGCTGACCTTGACGTCGTTGACGAGGCCTGAGGACACCATCCACCAGCCGACCACGCCTTGCAGCCCGCCCAGCGCCAGCAGCGCCAGCAGGCGCGGTTTGTAGCCCAGCGGGATCATGCCGCGCAGCCAGAACCATGCCAGCGGCAACGCGAAGGCAAGGCCGATCACGCGCGCCAGCAGGCGGTGCACCCATTCCCAGAAATAGATGAACTTGTAATCGGCCAGCGTCATCCCGGCCGGGCCGTTCACTTCGGTGTATTGCGGGATCTGCTTGTAGGCGGCGAATTCGGCCTGCCACTGGGCGTCGGTCAGCGGCGGCAGCGCGCCGGTCAGCGGTTTCCACTCGGTTATGGAGAGGCCCGATTCGGTCAGGCGGGTGATGCCACCAACGGCGACAATCATCACCACCAGTGCGGCAACCGCGAACAGCCAGCGCGTCATCGGTGCGATGGCGTCACTGGTTCCGATGATGAGGCGACCTTTTGAAGCTGTCATGCGGCAGGTCCCTGCGACTTTGCGGCGACTTTCGCAAGGGCCCGGCCAGATGTGGCGCCGGTGCCGTCCTGATTCGGCATAACTGTTTCAGTCCCGACCCTTGCACGATGATACAACGTTACATACATGGGCTGGATGCAGCGCGCCCTTTCCTCGATTCGTAACCGTCTGGACCGCATGGGAATCGCGCTTTCAGCGTTGTGTGCCCTGCATTGCATTGTGGGCGTGGTACTGGTCTCGGTTCTTGGGCTTGGCGGCAATTTCATGCTCGACCCCCGCGTCCACCAGTTCGGGCTGGCGCTCGCGGTCGTGGTGGGCGGCGTATCGTTGGGCTTTGGCGTAGCGCGCCACGGGCGCACCGGGCCCTTGATCATCGGCGGCCTGGGACTGGCGCTGATGGCCACGGCGCTTGCCGTAGGGCACGGGCCGGCAGAGACTGTGCTGACCGTCATCGGCGTGGCGCTGGTCGCGTTCGCGCACATCCGGAACTTGCACCGCACGGCGTGAGCGCTATCTGCGGAAACATGTCCGCACTTCTTGAACTCACCGTCAACGGCGAAACCCGCCGCATCGCCCCCGGCGCCAGCATTGCCGATCTCGTCACCAGTCTCGAACTCGATCCGCTCAAGGTCGCGGTGGAGCATAATGGCCTGATCGTGCCGCGCTCCACGTTGGCGCAGGCCGCGCTGGGCGATGGCGACACGCTAGAGATCGTGCACTTCGTCGGCGGCGGCGATGCAGGCGCAGAGCCCGAGGACACCTGGACCGTGGCGGGCCGCACATTCCGTTCGCGGCTGATCGTGGGCACCGGCAAGTACAAGGACTTCGCGCAGAATGCCGCCGCCGTCGCGGCAAGCGGGGCGGAAATCGTCACCGTCGCGGTTCGCCGGGTCAACGTGTCCGATCCCAAGGCCCCGATGCTGACCGATTTCATCGACCCGAAGAAGATCACCTACCTGCCCAACACCGCCGGCTGCTTTAACGCCGACGACGCGATCCGCACGCTGCGGCTGGCGCGCGAGGCAGGGGGCTGGGATCTGGTGAAGCTGGAAGTGCTGGGCGAAGCGCGCACGCTTTATCCCGACATGCGCGAGACGCTGAAGGCAACCGAAGTGCTGGCCAAGGAAGGCTTCCTGCCGATGGTCTACTGCGTCGACGATCCGATCGCCGCCAAGCAGCTTGAGGAAGCCGGCGCGGTGGCGGTGATGCCGCTGGGCGCGCCGATCGGCTCGGGCCTTGGCATCCAGAACCGTGTGACCATCCGCCTGATCGTCGAGGGCGCGAGCGTTCCGGTGCTGGTCGATGCCGGCGTCGGCACGGCATCGGACGCCGCCGTGGCGATGGAACTGGGTTGCGACGGCGTGCTGATGAACACCGCCATCGCCGAGGCGAAAGACCCGCTGCGCATGGCCCGCGCTATGCGTCTGGCGGTCGAGGCCGGGCGCGATGCCTATCTGTCGGGCCGGATGCCCACCCGCCGCTATGCAGATCCGTCCAGCCCGCTTGCGGGGCTCATCTAAGGCCCCCCGTTAGGGCGCATGGTTAACGGCTTGGTAAACGTAATGTGGTTTTCTGTGCTCGCGGGGAAGGGGGACCATCCCTCCGCGATGACAGGGATCACCAAGCCATGGGCTATGCAGGTACGGCCAGTCTGACGATCAGCGAATTGCGTGAGTTCGCCGGCTTCACACCATGCGAGCAGCGTTACATCAAGCGCAGCCTCGACATCGGCCTTGGCCGTCAGGACGCTTTCAAGCTCTGGGCGCGCAATGCCGAGGAGATGGCCTCGATCCGCTCGCAATATGTCGCGTACCAGGATCTCAAGGCGCTGCGTCCGCTGCGACCCGAGGAAACGGGTTTTGACGGGCTGGACGGGTTCATGGGAAAGTTGATGCGGATGACCGCGTTCGATCTCTCTCAAGACCGGATTTCCAGCTTCTCGGCCTTTCGCTTCCTGTATGAGCGCCTGCTCGGCGCCTGGGCACGGCCATGGCTTCCCGGTGCGTTCTGCGGCGCCGCCGCGCTGCCGCAGATCCGCCCCGATCGCCGCAAGCAATTGCTCCACTCGATCAGCGAAGCCGCGGCCACCGCGCCGGGCTGGTCGGACCGCGAGCCGAGCTTCTATCCCGAATGGATCGAGAAGGAAGCCGCCTGATCGGGCCGCCCGGGCGCGGTTCAATAGCGCCCGGTTTCGCGCTGCGAGCCCGCGCGACGTTGCAAAAAATGCATTAGACACGCGCTAATCGCGTCCAAATGGCTGGCCCTGTGGACGGGGGTCCCTATCTTGGCAGCATGACGCAACCGACGATAGACACCATTATCCCTGAGCTGGAGCCAAAACCGGCTCGCTTCCCCCAGTTCGGGTTGGCGGTCTGGTCTATCGCGGTGCCTTTGGTGGCGCTGGCCACGTTGGCGCTCGGCAAGCCTTCAGGCGTGCCGCTGGCAGTCCTGATCTCCGCAGTGCTGGGTCTTGCGATTATCGCCGCGGTCTATCACGCTGAAGTTCTAGCGCATTATCTGGGCGAACCTTTCGGTACGCTGCTGCTGGCCTTCGCGGTCACAGTGATCGAGACATCGCTGATCGTTTCAATCATGCTGGGCGAAGGCGGCGGCGCGCAAACGCTGGCGCGCGATACGCTGATTGCTGCGATCATGATCACGATCAACGGCATCGTCGGCGTCTGCCTGATCGCCGGTGGCCGCCGCCATCACGAACAGTCCTACACCCAGAGCGGGGTCAGCCACGGCCTTGCCATGCTCGCGACGCTTTCGGTGCTGACGCTGGTGCTGCCCAACTTCACCACCAGCGAAGGCGGTGCATTCTACAGCAGTACACAGCTGGCGTTCGTCGCAGTGATCTCGCTGATCGTTTACGCCACGTTCGTGGCCGCCCAGACCATCCGGCACCGCGACCACTTCCTCAACCCCGCCGAGGATGATCATGCCCACGTCGCGCCTGTCGCCAGAGCCACGGCCATCGCGGCGGGCGCAATGCTGCTGACGGCGCTGGTTGCCGTCGTCCTGCTGGCCAAGTCCCTGTCGCCGACAATCGAGGCCGGCGTTGCCGCAATCGGCGCACCGCAGGCGCTGGTCGGCATCATCATCGCCGGGCTGGTGCTCGCGCCAGAAGGATTCGCCGCTGTGCGGGCCGCGCGCCTCAATCGCGTGCAGACGAGCCTCAATCTCGCCATCGGCTCGGCGCTGGCAACCATCGGCCTCACCATCCCCGCCGTCGCGATCACTGCGCTGGTCATGGGGCTCGACCTCGAACTCGGACTGTCGATGCCCTCGATCGTGATGCTGGCGCTGACCCTGATGGTGGCGACCCTGACGCTCGGCACAGGGCGAACCACGATGGTTCAGGGCGTCATCCACCTGGTTCTTTTCGTGACGTACCTGTTCATCACGCTGGTGCCTTAGGCCTCATCCCCGATACAACCGGTCCAGCCGCTCGCCATAACGTTCCTTCAGCTTGTGGCGGCGGATTTTCAGGCTCGGGGTCATTTCCTCGTTCTCGATACTGAACGGCTCGTCGGCAAAGGTGAACTGGCGGACTTTCTCGATAACCGAGAGCTGGGCATTTACCCGATCCACGCCGGCGCGCACTGCCGCGCGGTATTCTGGCAGGGCTTCCAATGTCGCGCTGTCCTTGGCCTGGCCATTGGCCGTCGCCCATTCGTCCGACCACTCGCGGTTGGGCACGATCAAGCCGACGATGTAGGGGCGGCGGTCGCCCACCACCATGGCCTGCGCGATTTCCGGCTGGAGCGTCAGCAGCGATTCGACCTTCTGCGGAGAGACGTTGTCGCCCTTGTCGTTGACGATCATGTCCTTCTTGCGGTCGGTAATGACGATGCGGCTTTTCTGGTCGAGGTGGCCGATGTCGCCGGTATGCAGCCAGCCGTCCTTGAGCACGTTCGTGGTCGCCGCCTCGTTCGCCCAGTAGCCGTGCATCACCAGTTCGCCGCGCACGAGGATTTCGCCATCTTCGGCAATGCGCACTTCCACGCCTTCGAGCGGCGGGCCGACAGTGTCCATCTTGATACCCGCGCCGGGGCGGTTGCAGCTTATCACCGGACCGGCTTCAGTCTGGCCATAGCCTTGCAGCAGCGTCAGCCCCATCGCCTGGAAGAACCCGCCCAGCCCGGGGCTGAGCGGCGCCCCACCCGAGACCAGCGCCTTGAGCTGGCCGCCGAACTTCGCGCGGATCTTCGGGCGCAGCGTGCGCTCGATCACCAGCTCCAGCGTGCGGTCACCCAGCCGCCGCGCGCCGCGTGCCTTGCGCGCCCCGGTGGCGATGGCGCAGTCCATCAGCAGTGAGGGCACGCGGCCCTGCTTGGTGATCTGCTTCATGATCCGCGTTCGCAGCACTTCGAACAGGCGCGGCACCACGACCATGATCGTCGGGTGCACTTCCTCGATATTGGCGGCGAGCTTGTCCAGACTCTCGGCGTAATAGATCTGGCCGCCCAGCCCGATCGGCAGGAACTGCCCGCCGGTATGCTCGTAGGCATGGCTGAGCGGCAGGAACGAGAGAAATACCTCATCCTTCCAGCCGAAATCGTCTTCGATGATCCGTGCGCAGCCGGCCACGTTCATCAGCACCATGCCGTGGTGCTGGCGCACGCCGCGCGGCGCGCCGCCGGTACCGCTGGTGTAGATGATGCAGGCCAGGTCTTCGCGCCGCATGCGCGCCGCGCGTTCTTCCACCGCGCGTCTGGCCGTCGTCGCATCGCCGGAAAGCAGGTCGTCCCACTGGTAGACGGTGAACCCGCCCGCCTGTGCCGTGCGCGGCAGGGCTTCGATGCCGATCACATGCTCGCACAAGTCGGTCTGCTGTACCGCCGGGATCAAGGCCTTGGCCATCTTGGCATTGGACACGATCACGGCGCGCGCGCCGGAATTCTCAAGGATATGGACGTGATCGCGCGTGGTGTTGGTGGTGTAGGTCGGCACCGTAACGCAGCCCGCCGCCATGATCGCCAGGTCGGTGATGCACCATTCGGGCCGGTTTTCGGAAACGACCATCACGCGGTCGCCGGGTTTCAGGCCGAGCCCGCGCAGCCCCTCGGCCAGCAGGCACACCCGCCGGGCGACTTCATCCCAGGCCAGCGCTTGCCATTTGCCGTCTCGCTTCGCCCAAAGCATCGGCTTGGCGCCATTGGCGTCAGCGCGCGAGAGGAACAGCGATACGAGATTGCGGGCCTGCGCAAAGTCCGAAAGGTTCATGCGATCACCATCCTCTTACGCGAGTGAACCTAGGGTTGCGGCGTGCGTGGGGCAACCCGTGGCGCTTCGCCTTATTCCAAAACGGCGCGGCCCTCGCTGCGCGGATCGGCGGCGCCCTCCAGCTTGCCCGCGACGATGGAGATGGCGTTGGTCTTGAGCGGCAGTTCGGCGGCGCGGATCTGCGTGTGGCCCAGCGCGGTCAGTGCCGGAATCATGGCTTCCAGCGTCGATCCCTGTTCGACTGTTATCGTATCTCCCGGCGAGAACAGCACCGGCAGCGCCAGCGCGTCGGCAATCGGCAGCTTCCAGTCGATGAAGCCGATCAAGGCGCGCGCCACCTGCACCGGGATGGTTGCCCCTCCGGCTGCGCCGATGGCCAGCACCAGCTTGCCGTCAGGACCGTAGACCAGCGTCGGCGCCATCGAACTGCGTGGGCGCTTGCCGCCTTCGACGCGGTTGGCAACGGGAAGACCGGCCTTCTCTGGCACGAAGCTGAAATCGGTGAGTTCGTTGTTGAGGTAGAAGCCGCCAAACATCACGCCCGATCCGAACGCGCTTTCGATGGTGGAAGTATAGCTAACGACCTCGCCCGTCCGATCGACGACGACGAAATGCGACGTGCCATTCTCGGGCGGTCCGAAGCCGGCGGCAAGCGTGGCATCGGGGCGGCCGGGCAGCACTTGCGCCATTGTCCGGTCGGGCGCGATGAGCTTGCCGCGCGCGTGCAGGTACTCAGTGTCGATCAGTTGCGCGGCGGGCACGGCGACAAAATCGGGATCGGCGATGAACAAATCTCGGTCAGCATAAGCCAGACGCTGCGATTCGGCGAACAGATGCCAGGCCTGCGGCGAATCACGGCCCAGTTTGGCCAGATCGAAGCCTTCGAGCTGGATCAGGATCGCCAGTACGGTGGTGGCACCCGAAGACGGCGGCCCCATTCCGCAAATCCGGTAGGCGCGATACCGACCACACAAAGGCTCGCGGGTCTTGGCAGCATAAGCCGTGAGATCACCAGCGGCCATCTTGCCGTCGCCGGGCGTTTCGGCGGCAACCTTCGCGGCGATTCCCTGAGCCATGGGGCCTTGGTAAAACGCAGCGGGGCCGCCTTTGGCCAGCTTTGCCAGCGTCCTTGCCAGTTCCGGATTGCGCAGTGTGGTGCCTAGCGGCAGCGGCTCACCGTCCGCGCCATAGAACAGCGCCTTGCCCACCGGATCGTGCTTTGCCGTTTCGGGCTGCCGCATCAGGAACTGGCGGCCGCGGGGGCTAAGGGTCCAGCCATCGCGCGCCAGCCTGATCGCCGGAGCGAACAGGTCCGCCCACTTCAGCCTGCCGTGCGCGGCGTGCGCTTTTGCGGCCAGAGCAATGTTCGACGGCACGCCGACACTGCGCCCGCCAACCACGGCGGTGCGGAACGTCAGCGGTTTACCCTCGGTATCGACGAAGCGGCTGGGCGTGGCGGTAGCGGGCGCTGTTTCCCGTCCGTCGATAGTTTCGGGCATGCCGCTGGCATCGCTGCGGACGTAGAAGCCGCCGCCACCTATCCCCGAGCTTTGTGGTTCGACCACGGTAAGCGCCAGCATCGTCGCGATCGCGGCATCGGTGGCGCTGCCGCCCTTGCGCAGGATTTCGGCTCCGGCTTCAGCCGCGCGCGGATCGGCAGCGCTGACCATGCCTTTCTCGAAAGCCTGCGTCGTCGAGGCGGGAGCGGTGACCGGCGCGGTGGCGCAGGCAGAAAGGGCGAGTGGGGCAGCAAGGCCAAACAGGAAGCGCAAGTACATCGCGGGTGACGCTATTCGGTTGCGACCGCATCGGCAATGGAAGCGAAGCCATCGCGCCGCATCAGTTTCTCCAGACCCTTGGTAAGGGTTCGCGCAATTCCGGGTCCTTCATAGACCATTGCGCTGTAGACCTGCACCAGACTGGCACCCGCACGGATGCGCGCCCAGGCATCTTCGGCACTGGCAATCCCGCCCACGCCGATCAGCGGCACCGCGCCGCCGGTCGCCTTGCGGAAGTCACGCAGGCGCTGCTGTGCCAGATCGCGCAAGGGCGCTCCCGAAAGCCCGCCCGCCTCGCCGGCGTGCACCGATTGCAATGTCGGCCGGGAAATCGTGGTGTTGGACACGATAAGCGCGCCAAGGCGCTTGTCGATGGCGATGCGGGCGATGGCATCGAGATCCGCCGGTTCGAGATCGGGCGCAACCTTGAGGAAAACCGGCGGCGCGGCGTCCGGCTGGCAGGCGCTGTCGCGCGCGGCGATCACGGCATCGAGCAGCGCGGTCAGTGCCGATTCGTCCTGCAAGGCGCGCAGGCCCGGGGTATTGGGGCTGCTGACATTGACCGCGAGATAGCCCGCCAGCGGCGCCATCAGCCGCGCCATCGTTGCGTAATCGGCGATGCGGTCAGCCGAATCCTTGTTCGCACCGATATTGATGCCGACCACGCCCGGCCGGTGCATGCGCGCTTCCAGCCGATCGACCGCAGCTTGGGCGCCGCCGTTATTGAAGCCCATGCGATTGATGACCGCGCGGTCCTCGGCAAGCCGGAACAGCCGGGGCCTGGGATTGCCCGCTTGCGGCAGCGGCGTGATCGATCCCACTTCGGCAAATCCGAAGCCGAGACCAAGCAGCGCATCGGGCACCTCGCCATCCTTGTCGAACCCGGCAGCCATCCCAACCGGGTTGGGAAAGGCGATTCCGGCCACACGTGTTGCCAAAGTGCCATTGTCGGCGGCGCGGCGGCGCAGCGGGTTCATTCGCAACGCCTTGATCGCCAAGCCGTGGGCGGATTCGGCGTCGACGCGGAAGAGGGCGGGTTTCACAAGGGCGTAAATCATGTCGGCTGACCACATACCGGCGGCGGGAGTGTTGCTCAAACGCTTCTTTTCGGAGGTAGATTGCGTCAATCCGGCCCAATCCCTTGGCCATGAACTGCGCTATGTCGCGTTTTTACAATAAATCGCGGTTTCCCGGTCCTAGACGAACAGCGCGACCCGAAGGGCTCGTAGCGTTTGCGCTCGAGTTCTTTCTAAACTCAGTGGCGGCTCCTGCGATACGCGGAGCCGCCATTTCTTTGAGCCCGGCCGGCTTTGCACCGGTCGGCGGGCACTTGAAACCGCCGGGGCGGGGCACTAGGTGAAATCAGAGAGAATCAATCTGATTTAGAAACCCGGTCGGGAAAGCCCAAACAATGCGCTTGTCCAGCATGGCGGATTACGCCGTCGTTACCATGGTAGCCGCGACGCGGCACTGTGGCTGCGCGCGCGTTTCGGCCGCGCAGCTTGCTCAGGAAACCGGCCTGCCGGTGCCTACGGTGCAGAAGCTGGTCAGCCGGCTGACTGCTGCTGGGCTGCTGCGTTCCGTACGTGGCGTGGGCGGCGGCCTGACGCTCGCCCGTCCGCCTGCCGCAATTACGCTTGCGGATATCGTCGAAGCCGTCGAAGGGCCGATCGCGCTGACCGCCTGCGTTGAACAAGGGCGGCACGATTGCACGCTGGAGCAGGCCTGCACCGTGCGCCCGCACTGGACGCAGGTGAATGCGGCGATGCGCGGCGTGCTGGCGCAAGTGCCACTGACCCAGCTGGTCAAGGAAATGCAATGACCGAAGAATCTGCCCCCGTCCGCGATGCCGCGGCACACGAAGCGGCTGCCCGTGTCGCCGATTATGAGCATGGCTGGTCTGCCGATATCGAGCAGGAGTTTGCGCCAAAGGGTCTGTCCGAGGACACCGTGCGCTTCATCTCGGCCAAGAAGAACGAGCCGGAGTGGATGCTCGAATGGCGGCT
>CAZCUS010000005.1:0-117645 GCA_964502105.1 uncultured Novosphingobium sp.
CGCCGCCCATATCCTTCTTCATCAGCAGCATGCCGGAGGACGGCTTGATATCCAGCCCGCCCGAATCGAAGCACACGCCCTTGCCGACGATGGCGACATGCGGGTGCGCGGGATCGCCCCATTCGATTTCGATCATGCGCGGCGCATGCGATCGGCCAGCGGCGCGGCCGACCATGTGCACCATCGGGAATTCGCGTTCGAGCTGGTCTCCGCGCGTTACGTGGATCTGTGCCTTGAATGTGCGAGCGATCGCTTCCGCCTCAACCTCAAGCTGGGCCGGCCCCATGTCCTCTGCGGGGGTGTTCACCAGATCGCGCACCAGTTCGACCGCGCTTGCTTCGGCGATGATCGCGTCGATCGCCTTGACCTCGCGCGTCAACAGGATGCGCGGCCCTTCGTCGGGCGCATCGCTGCGATACCGGTCAAAGCGGTATTGTCCGGTGATCCAGCCGAACATCGCCGGTCCGGGATCGCCGCCCTCGCGCCGGTACGTGCCGGCGGGCAAGGCATCGGCCAACTTGGCCAGACACCAGCTCGACAGCGCGTTCACATTCGCCACACCGGCCACGACCGCCCAATCATCGCCATCGGGCATGATCGCATAAGCATAGCCATCGGCTTCGAATTTGTGCGCGGCCAGCGTTGCACGCTGGGCAGCCGTGCAGCCTTTGAGGAACGTCTCCAGTCCCGCTTTGTCGACGAGATGGAGCGGAATGGCTTTTTGCCCTCTATCGGGCTGGATCAATGCGTTCTTGTCAGTCATTTCATTGACCTAATAGAGTCCAATTGCGTTCAGGTCACGCTTAAGAGGAAATTCCATGCGCCTTCACCGCTTACCCAGAACCGCAATCGCCATTGGCGCCGTCCTGCTGGCATCTGCTTGCAAGGATGAAGCACCGGCGCCGGAAGCGGCTGAAGATACCAGCGTTTCGATGTCGAGTGATTCCCTCGCATCGGAAACGCCGACCGAAGCCGTCATCGTGGCGGAGGGGCGCGACGAGAAGATTTCCAACGATCTCTATGAGTTCGAATACTCCTACCCCGCCGCCGCCGCGCAGTTCCCGTCGCTCAAGGCTGCGCTTGATCGCCGGCTGATCGAGCGCAAGCAAGCGCTGGAAAAGGAATCGCGGGACGACAAGAAGTCCGCCGAGGCGGATGGCTATCCCTATCGCCCGCACAGCAGCGGCACCGCATGGAAAGTGGTAACCGACTTGCCGGACTGGCTCTCGCTATCGGCAGAAGGGTACGTCTATTCGGGCGGCGCGCACGGGATGAGCCTGTTCAATTCACTGCTGTGGGACAAGCAGGCGTCTGTCGCGCGCAAGCCGGTGGACCTGTTCACCTCGGCATCGGCGCTGGATGGCGCGATCCGAACGCCGTTCTGCGAAGCGCTCAACCGCGAGCGCGGCAAGCGGCGCGGCGAGGCGATCGATCCCGCCAGCGAATCCGAGTTCGACCAGTGCATCGCTCCGCTCGACAGCACGGTGATTTTGGGTTCGAGCAATGGGACGACGTTTGACCGGATCGGTATTCTGATCGGGCCTTACGAGGCGGGGGCCTATGCCGAGGGCACTTATGAGATCACGCTGCCGGTAACCCCCACAGTGATGGCGGCGCTGAAGCCCGCTTTCCGCTCCAGCTTCGCGGTTGGGGAGTAGTTTTTGCAAGGTACGCCAATCGCATCCGCGATTGGCTTGCGGCACCAGCCCGCTCCCCCACCCGGCCTCCCATCCATGGTACACTCGTGGGAGGCTGGGTGGGGGAGCGGGCTGGTGCCGCCTAGGCCCTGACGGATGTCAGGGCCGCACTAAACGATAGCCATGCTCTCGCAATTATCGCCAAAAAGCGTTACATGGGCGGCATGACTGAATACCAGACCATTACCGCCGATGAGGTCGTCCTGCGGGACGGCACGATCAAGCTGCACGGGCCGGAAGCGTTCGAGGGCATGCGCAAGGCGGGCCGCCTCGCTGCCGAAATCCTCGACGCCATCGCGCCGATGGTGCAGCCGGGCGTGACCACCGCCGCCATCGACGATGTCGTGCGCGAGATGACGCTGGATGGCGGTGCCGTGCCTGCGACGCTGGGCTATCGCGGCTATGAACATAGCTGCTGCATCTCGATCAACCATGTCGTTTGCCACGGCATTCCTTCGGAAAAGACGCTGAAGGACGGCGATATCGTCAATATCGACGTGACCCCGCTGCTCGATGGCTGGCACGGCGATTCCAGCCGGATGTATCTGGTCGGCGATGTGTCGTTAAAGGCCCGGCGACTGGTCGACGTAACCCACGAATGCCTGATGATCGGCATCGACAAGGCGAAACCCGGCGCACGGCTGGGCGACATCGGCGCGGCGATCCAGGCCTATGCCGAACAGAACCGCTACGGCGTGGTCCGCGAATTCTGCGGCCATGGCCTCGGCCGCCTGTTCCACGACGCGCCCGAAGTCGTCCACGCTGGCCGCGCCGGCACCGGCCCTGAACTGCGCCCCGGCATGTTTTTCACCATCGAGCCGATGATCAATCTCGGCAAGGCACCGGTGAAGCTGCTGGCCGACGGCTGGACCGCAGTGACCCGCGACAAATCGCTGTCAGCGCAGTTCGAGCACTCGATCGGCATCACCGAAGACGGCTGCGAGGTCTTCACGCTGAGCCCCAAGGGATTGCACAAGCCGCCTTATTGAGGGCCGCGGCGAGCGGTAGTCTGTTTCTGGGTGGAAAGCGGATATCAGTCGGTACAAATCGTTAGCTGAACGATACCCTTCTCGATCCGGGTTCCGCATCCGAATCCAAAGTTGGTGGCAGGGCAAATGCCTGCTGCTCTGCGGCCATATTTGGGCCGCTTTTTGCGCTCGTCAAAGAAACACGCACCGGCTTTGCACTGAGTGCCGTCGGTGCACTGCTTTCCGGCGTCGGGCATCTGCCGAACACAAGTGTCGTGCTCCAACAACCCCGCTTTGGCAACATGCCCGCCTGTCGCCGTACAGGCGGCCTTCTCAGCGGAACTCATCAGTTTTTGCGCTACTGCCGGAGCGCTCGTCGCGGATAAGGTCAGCATCAAGGCGCCAGTGAATGCGTAGTATCTCATTTTTAGAGATTACTGCCGACATGATGGGCCGGCTAGTGGACGCGAGCCGTCGGCGCGGAATTTCTCGTTCTGGTCGAAAGCCGCCTTCGCGCTAGTATCACGTGCATGAGTGACATTCACAGCAGGATCATCGCGACCGCAGCGAAAGCCGAGTTGGCTTCTCTTGGCTTTCGACAGAAGGGCCGATCTCGTCTGTGGATTGCGGATCGTGGTTCGTGGCTCAACGTGGTGGAATTTACGCCGAGCACATGGTCAAAGAGCGTATCTTTGATAAATGCTGCACACTGGCTTTGGGCAGGTGCCGGTTTCATGAGTTTCAACGAAGCTATCCCCTCCCAGTGCCACGCGAATTTCGAGACCGAGGATCAGTTCAAGAGCGCCGCTGGCGATATAGCCAAGACCGCGCGCGCCAACGCCTTGGCTTTGGAAGAACGGTTCTCATCCCTCGATGCCATCGCTGACTTTGTCATCGAACGTGCCCGGAGTAGTCCCGATCGAATGGGGCCAAGCTGGTGGGGTTACGAAGCGGGCGTTGCCTCGGGGCTGATTGGCAAGTTCGGACAAGCGGGCAACTTTTTGCAGGGCTTATCTGATGTACGGGTCAGTAGTCACGCCGCGCCTCTATTGCTGCTCCTCAATGATCCAGACGCCTTCGGAAGCAAGGTAAATGAAATGGTAGCTCAACAGCGTGCAACGCTCAAACTTAGGCCTTTGGATAACCATTTATTCTGATGTCCGCTATTGGGCGTAGGCTGCCCTGAGCCAATCTCACAACCCCTCAATCCCGCGCCGCCCGCACCGCCGCCCCGCCGGCAAACGGCGCAATTGCCAGCAGCACCAGACTGACCGCACCGGTCAGCGCGATGCCGCCGCTGCCGCCGGTCGAGAGGCTGCCCGCGCCGAAGATCAGCAGCGGCACGGCCATCGGGATCACCAGCAGGCCGGATAATGCGGTGCCTCCACGCAGGCCGGCGGTTAGCGCGGCCACGGTCACGCCCAGCGCGGCGAGGCCGGGGGTTCCTGCCAATAGCCCCAGTTCGACAATGCGCAGCGCTTCGCCCTCCAGACCCAGCATCGCAGCGGCGGGCAGGGCGGCTAGCATCAACGGCGGGCCGAAGCTGAGCCAGTGGGCCAGCACGCGCACCGCGACGATCCATTCCTCGGACAGTCCGCGCAGCGCCCACTGGTCGAACATGCCCAATTCGATGTCCGGCTCGATCAGCCGGTCGAGCGGGAGGATGGCGGCGAGCAGCGCAGCGACCCAGATCACCCCGCCGCCGGTCCGCGCCAGCAACGGCGCGTCAGGACCGACCGCGAAGGGATACAGCATCGCCACGGACAGGAAGAACAGGATCGGCAACATCGCCCCTCCGCGCCGTCCGCCGAACGCAAGCCGGGCGAAATCGCGCGACAGCAGCGCGCCCAGATGCCCCATCATGCCGCGAACTCCGCCAGATCGAGGCGGCGCAAGCCATCGAGCGCAAACGGCTGGTGCGAAGCAATCACCGCGATGCCGCCGGCGTCGCAGTGTTCCGCCACCAGCCGCTCGATCACCTCTACGGCATGGGTATCGAGGCCGTTCAGCGGCTCGTCGAGCAGCCACACCGCCGCCGATTGCCCGATCAGGCGGGCGAGGGCGGCGCGCTTGCGTTGGCCGGTGGAGAGATAGCGCACCGGCACATCGGCCAAACCAGCGAGGCCAAGGCGCGCCAGTGCGTTATCGGCGGCCCCGTCGATCCGCTGCCAGAACCCCAAGGCGCGGCCCAGCGGCAGGTGGGGGTCGAGCGCGGGGCGTTCATCGATCAACCCGATAGTGCCGTGGCTTGCGACCGTGCCGGCGAACGGGCGCATCAGACCGGCGAGGATGCGGATCAGGCTGGATTTGCCGATACCGTTGGCGCCCACAAGTTGCAGCGCCTGTCCAGCGCCAAGGTCAAAGCAGACGCCGCGAAATAGCACGCGGTCGCCGCGACGGCAGGCGGTGTCTTTCGCGGTGATGCTGGCCCCTTGCATGGCCGAGCGCGATAGTGGAAACCGCACGCACTGCCAAGGAGAGCCGCATGGCGATTGCCCGACTGACCGATGCTGAACGCGAAGCGGCGTTGGCCGAACTAAACCAGTGGACGCTGCGCGGCGATGGCCTGGCCATCGAACTCACGCTTAAATTCGCCGACTTTGCCGAGGCCTTCGGGTTCATGGCGCGCGTCGCGATCCATGCCGAGAAGGCCGATCACCATCCGGAATGGTTCAATGTCTACAACCGGGTCGAGATCACACTGACCACGCATGACGCCAATGGCCTTAGCGCCCGCGATGTCGAATTGGCGCGGGTGATCGAGGGGATGCTCTGACGGAGTGCGCCAATCGCACCCGCGCTTGGCTTGCGGGCCGGCGCCGTGCCCTAATTCAAAGCGCCGGGTTGTTGTAGCAATGCCAGGTGAAGATCGCCGCTGCGCCCCGGTGCGGTCGCCATCCCTCGGCAAGTTCGCGGGTGTCCTTTTCACTGGGGCGGGCTTCCAGTCCCAGGATCTTGTGCAGACCGGCCTGCACGGCAAGGTCGCCAGCCGGCCAGATATCCGGGCGGCCCTCGGCGAACAGGAGGTAGATTTCGGCGGACCAGCGCCCGATGCCCTTGATCTGCACTAGTTGGGCGATGGCTTCTTCGTCATCGGCGGGCAGGCTATCGAGATCGAGCGAACCGGCGATGACCAGTTCGCACAGCGAACGCGCATAACCTTGCTTCTGGCGCGAAAGGCCGCAGGCGCGCAGCGCGTCGAATTCGGCGGCCAGCAATTGTTCGGGCGGCAGGTTCTCGCCCAGCAACGCTTCCAGCTTGCCCCATACGGATGCCGCAGCCGCCACGCTCACTTGCTGGCCAACAATCGTGCGTAGCAGGGTTGAATGGCCAGTGGCGCGGATTCGTGGTTCGGGATAGCCCGCCCGCTCCAGCGCCAGCGCCATGCGCGGCTCGATCGTCGCGATTGCGTCCAGACCAGCGTGCAAAACCTCTACCGAAAGACCCATATTGCCTGTAATCCTGCCATTGCCCCGGCATGGCCAAAACCTTGCCAAACGGGGCTTCACCCATTAGCAGCCTGCGCCAAACACCGATACAGGGTGTCTCAAAGAGGATTTACGAAACATGCCGCAGATTATCGTCGTCAATCAGGCTGGTGAGGAATCCAGTGTCGACGCGCCGGAAGGCCGCACGCTGATGGAAGTAATCCGCGACGGTGGCTTCGATGAATTGCTGGCGCTGTGTGGCGGCTGCTGCTCGTGCGCAACATGCCACGTCCACATCGAGCCTGACTACATGGACAAGCTGCCGGCGATGTCCGAGGACGAGAACGATCTGCTCGACAGCTCCGACCACCGCAACGAGTATTCGCGCCTGTCGTGCCAGGTGCCGATCACCGATGCACTGGAAGGCTGCAAGGTCACTATCGCGCAGGAAGACTGATTCTCGCGATCCGAACGGTCATGGCCCAGCGGCACCTTTCCCTGTCAGGTGCCGCGGCCGGTCGCATATGCGAACGGCCAGCTTCACAAAAAGCGCAAACCATTTGCACCGACCGATCGCAGTTCCTAACTGTTCTCGCATGACAGCACCCGAGCCACGGCGCGACACTCTCGATCTTATCGGCAACACCCCGTTGGTCCTTTTGAAGGGACCGAGCGCGGACGCAGGCTGTGAGATCTGGGGCAAGTGCGAATTCGCCAACCCCGGCGCTTCCGTAAAGGATCGCGCCGCGCTGTGGATCGTGCGCGATGCCGAGTCGCGCGGCCAACTGCAGCCGGGTGGCACCATCGTCGAGGGCACCGCCGGCAATACCGGCATCGGCCTGGCGCTGGTCGCCAATGCGCTGGGTTACAAGACCGTCATCGTCATGCCTGAAACGCAATCGCGCGAGAAGATGGACACGCTGCGCGCGCTCGGCGCGCAATTGGTGCTGGTGCCCGCTGCGCCGTTTTCCAATCCCGGTCATTTCGTCCACACCTCGCGCCGCCTGGCTGAGGAAACGCCCGGTGCGATCTGGGCCAACCAGTTCGACAATATCGCCAATCGCAAGGCGCACATCGAAAGCACGGCGCCGGAAATCTGGGCGCAGATGGATGGGCGAATCGATGGCTTCACCTGCGCGGCGGGAACCGGCGGCACGATCGCTGGCGTCGGCCTGGGCCTCAAGGAATTCGACCCCAAGGTTACGATTGCGCTGTCTGACCCGCACGGCGCGGCGCTTTACAACTACTATGCCTGCGGTGAACTGAAGGCAGAGGGCTCGTCGGTGGCCGAAGGCATCGGGCAGGGGCGCATCACTGCCAATCTCGATGGCGCGCCGATCGACACGCAGTTCCGCATTTCCGACGAGGAAGGTCTTGAATGGGTGCGCCGCCTGCTTGACGAGGAAGGGCTGTGCCTCGGCTTGTCATCCGGCATCAATGTTGCCGGAGCGGTGGCGCTGGGGCGCAAACTCGGTCCCGGCGCGCGCGTCGCGACGATCCTGTGCGACACCGGATTTCGCTACCTGTCGACGCTCTACAATGCCGAATGGCTCAAATCCAAGGGTTTGCCCATCTTTCCTTGGCTGGCACACTAGGTTATCATCTCGTCGATGGCAGAACACGTTCCGCCCCGGATGATCCAAGGTCTTCGGGAGCCAAAACACTACACGCCTCCGTCTGCGCGAGAACTGCGCTCGCGTTCGGTGCATCGCTTGCAGGTTGGCCTGTTCGGGCTTTGCGCGATGCTGCTGATCGTCGGACTGGCCAACATCATCATGGATCGGGCGCGCCTCGCCGATAACCGCGATCCCCTCGATGATGTGGTCTCGGTCGATGCCGAGCCGAAAAAGGCTGCCAGCGATCCGTTGGCCGATATCGGCGTCGTGCCGTCGGCCGATCCCTCGCCCAGCGAGACGGCGAGTGCGGATGCCGATCCCTTCCTCGAGAAGCGCTGACCGGTTTCACCCCACGCTGATGTTTGCGCTGGCTGCCGCAATGGCGCTGGCAGGTTGCGGGCAGGCGCGGAACGATCAGGCCGTTGCTAATCCGAACAGTCAGATCGGGCTCTACACCAGCTTGCCGATCGTCTGGAACGAGAACCAGCGCGTGGCCGATCTGCTGGCGTCCGATGCGCCGACGCACTGGCTGCTGACGGCACTGCGATCGCATGGGCGGCTGGTTCCGCTGGACAGTCTCGCTGAATCCCCTGGTTCCGGCGCGTTACTGCTGCCCGGCGATGCCATCCTGGTCCTGGCCCAGCCGCGACCGCTGTCACCGCAGGAAAACCTCGCACTGGACGACTGGGTCCGCGGGGGAGGCCGGGTGCTGCTGTTTGCCGATCCGATGCTGACCGAACATTCGATCTATGCGCTCGGCGATGCGCGCCGGCCGCAGGATGTCGCGTTGCTTTCCCCGATCCTCGCGCGCTGGGGGCTGGAACTTGAATTCGACGAGGCGCAGCCGGCGGGCGAGCGCGTCGTCGCGATCAGCGGCACGGACGTGCCCGTGAACCTTGCAGGCCGGTTCCGTGTGATAGGCCCCGGGTGCGATACGCAGGCCGGCGGCCTGTTGGCGACATGCCGGATAGGCAAGGGGCAGGTCGTCGCGCTGGCGGACGCGGCTTTGCTCGAAAACGATTCGCCGGGCGATTCTTCGCGCCAATCAGCAGTCGATGCGCTGCTGTCGCGCTTGGATTAAGCCACCCCACGCCGAATTCTGGCAAGTTTGGGGAGATTTGGGGATGCATGGTCCCAGCCTGCGGATAGCGCGTTAGTTGAACGGGATTACGGCCAAAATCTGGCAGCGCGGCAAATCGTTTACCAGATAACATATTGAAATTAGGTCTATAATTTCTATTCTGCGGAAAATCCCCAGTTTTTCCTTTAATCCCCACAATTCCCGAGATATGAAGGTTTCCTATCGGAATGGCCCAGCTTCACCGTAGCCCTAGTGGTTGCGGAACCGGTCGCGTTCGCACGCGGCCGGCGGAGGAAGGCTTGTTTCGATCGAGGGCTTTCCTCTGGGGGTAAATCGGGTCGGGCATGGCGGGGCAGCCGTTCATTTACAGCGGGCAGGGCTTTTCGCTTCTACGCGACAAGAACCGCTTCGTGCTGCCCAATCAGTTTCGCGGAACCGTGCGCGAATCCAGCGCGAAAGACGTTCTGTGCCTGGCCAAGCATGATCGCTGGGATTGCCTCACCGCCTTCGGTCTTTCGCGCGTTGGCGAGTTCGACCAGCAGATCCGCGACGAGCAGGCGCAGGCGATCCAGTCCGGCAACAAGGACTTCGACGCGGAAAAGCGCGCTTTCGATCTCTACAGCTTTTATGAAGTGCCGTTCGATGGCAGCGGGCGCTTCGTGATGCCCGAAGACCTGTTCTCGCTCGCAGGCATCGAGGACCAGCTGTACTTCCAGGGCGCGGGCCGCTTTTTCACCGTGTGGAACCCGGAAAAGCTCTACGCGATGGATTCGACCTGGGCGGTCGCGCAAACCGCCTGCCGCAACCTTGCGGGCAAGGAAATGGCAAAGGCACGCAAGAAATGAGCGCGCCGCACATCCCCGTTCTGCTCGATGAAGTGATCGCCGCGCTGCAGCCCCAGCCCGGTGCGGTCATCGTCGATGCGACCTTCGGAGCCGGCGGCTACACCCGACGCCTGCTCGACGCCGGAGCCACCGTGCACGCCTTCGATCGTGACCCCTATGCGATCGCCGCCGTGCACGACAATCCGGCGCTATGGCCCGAGGCGCGGATGGCCCCGCCGCGCCTCGTGCTCCATCCCCGGCGCTTTTCGGAAATGGTCGACAGCTTGAACGAGGCGGGCATCACCTGCGTCGATGGCGTGGCTATGGACATTGGCGTCTCGTCGATGCAGCTTGACCAGCCCGAGCGCGGCTTCGCGTTCGCCAGCGATGGTCCGCTGGATATGCGCATGGGGCAGGATGGCCCCAGCGCAGCCGATTTCGTCAATACCGCGCCGGATGAGGAAATAGCCGATGTGCTGTTCCGCTACGGCGAGGAGAGGCAGTCACGGCGCTTGGCCCGTGCGATCGTGGCTGCCCGTCCTATTTCGACCACGGGCGAGCTTGCGCACGTGATCCGCAAGGCGCTGGGCCACCGCCCCGGCGCGCCGAAAGACCCGGCAACGCGCAGCTTCCAAGCCATTCGCATCCATGTGAACGCCGAACTGGACGAGCTGGACGCCGGCCTTGCCGCGGCAGAAACCCTGCTGCGCGATGGCGGGCGGCTCGCCGTGGTCAGCTTCCACAGCCTTGAAGACCGTATCGCCAAGCGCTTTCTGCGCGAAGCGAGCGGCGCGGGCAATTCTCGGTCGAGGCACATGCCTGAAGTCACGGGTGGCCCGGCCCCCACCTTTACGCATGTCGCCAAGGCGATCCGCCCGTCCGAAGCCGAACTCGCCATCAATCCCCGTGCCCGTTCCGCCACCCTGCGCAGCGCCGTGCGCAGCGATGCCCCTCCTCGCCAAAGGATTGCCGCATGAATCTGACTCGCGACCGTGTCCAGTCGATCGGCTGGATATCCGTGCTGCTGGTGTGCGGTGCGATGACGCTGGGCCTTGGCCTGCGCGTCAACGCCGTGAAGAGCCAGGTTCGCCAGACCGAGCGCAGCGTCGTGGCGCTGCGGCAGGACATCGACCAGCTTGAGACCGAGTTCCAGACCCGCTCGAACCAGCAGCAGTTGAAGGCGATCAACGATATCGACTTCGGCTATCAGGCTCCGCGCGCCGAGCAGTATATCGAGGGCGAGCGGCGACTGGCGGCACTGGGCATTCCGCGCGGCCCCGGCGCTCCCGAACCGATCCGCATGGCCCATGGCGACAACACCCCCACCAACGACAATCCGCTGGTGGCGATGGTCTCGCCGATCACCGGCACCCCGGCCAATGCTGCCGAAGTGCGCAAGCAGACGATCAGCGATTCCGGCCGGCCCGTCGCTGGCAAGAGCGCGATCGATGAACTGACCCGCGACGCGGCACAGTTGAGTAACCGGCTGGCCCGCGTGAAAGTGGCAAGGGTCGGAGACGAATGAACGCGATTGCGATCTCGACCACGGTAACGACGGCCCGTCACAAGCTGATCAACGTGCGCCAGCGCTCGCTGCTGGTGGCGAAGTGGCGCGCGCTGTGGGTGCTGGTCGGGTTCGCCGCGATCGGGATCTGCGCTTTCATCCGTATTGCCTACCTTGGCTTTACCGGTGTGGACCTGCAGCAGGGGACGCTGTTCGATGCCCTGGTGCCGCAGCGCGGCGCCATCGTCGATCGGCGCGGCGAGCCGCTGGCGCGCGATTTCCGCAGCTTCTCGTTGTGGTTCAATCCCAAGGCGATGACCGACGGCCCGCCGCTGGTGCACAGCCCGCGCGAAGTCGCGCTGCAACTGCATGCGATCTTCCCCGATCTCGATGTGAATGAGACCACCGCCAAGCTTGCGTCGGGCAAGCCTGGCTATCTGCGCCGCAGCATCCTGCCCGAACAGGCCAACAAGGTTCACCAGCTAGGCGAGCCGGCGCTGCAGTATCCCCGCGATTACGAGCGGTTCTATCCGCAAGGATCGATGGCGGCGCACGTGCTGGGCTTTGTCGATGCCGATGGGCACGGCAAGGTCGGGATGGAGGAAAGCCTCGACAAGGACCTGCTGACCCAGACCGGGCGCAACACGCCGGCGGTGCTGTCGATCGACGTGCGCGTGCAGGGCGCGCTGGAAGACGAACTCGGGCGCGGTATGCTGGAATCGAACGCCAAGGGCGCCGCCGGCATCATCCTCGATGTCGACACCGGCGAAGTGCTTGCGCTCGCCTCGCTGCCGGCGTTCGATCCCAACAAGATCGACAAGGCCAGCACGCCCAACATCTTCAACCGCGTGACCAACCAGGTCTACGAACTGGGCTCCACGTTCAAGCCGATCGCCGTGGCCGCCGCGCTCGACGCCGGCACCGTGACCGATCTTGGTCGCCGCTATCCGGCATCGCCCTTTCATATCGGTGGCTTCACGATCAAGGACAGCCACTCGATGGGCGCGTCGCTCAACGTGCCCCAGACGCTGATCCATTCGTCAAACGTGGTGACCGCGCACATCGCCGATGAACTTGGCGGCGTGCGCATGAAGCAGACGATGGAGCGGCTGGGGATGAACGAGCGCCCCTATATCGAATTGCCCGCGCGCGGTTTTCCGATCTGGTCGTCCGGCGAATGGCCGCGTCTGCGCGCGATGACGGTCGCCTATGGCCATGGCATCGCGGTGACGCCGCTCCATCTGGCGACGGCCTATGCCGCGCTGGTGAACGGCGGCATCTGGCGTCCCGCGACGTTGAAGAAGCTGGAGCCGGGCCAGGTTCCCGCCGGTCGCCGCGTGTTCAAGGCCTCCACCAGCGCGCGCCTGCGCCAGTTGCTGCGGATGATCGTGGTCTATGGCACGGGCCGCAAGGCCGATGCGCCGGGCTTCCGCATCGGCGGCAAGACCGGTTCGGCGGAAAAGCCGGGCGCAGGCGGCTATCGCAAGACCTCGCTGGTCTCGACCTTTGCTTCGGCGTTCCCGATGGATCACCCGCGCTATGTCGTGATCGCCATGCTTGACGAACCGCAGGGCACCGAGGCAACCTCGTTCCAGCGCACCGCTGCGTGGAATGCCGCGCCGGTCGTTGGCCGTGTCGTGCCGCGCATCGGCCCGCTGCTTGGCGTGATGCCCGATGAGACCCGCGATATCGATATCACTGACCTCAAGCCGCTGATCCCGGGAGCGCACTGATGAAGCTGGGCACACTGGCACAGGCAGCGGGCATCGCGACAGGCGCCGATAGCGACGCACTGGTCACCGGTTTTGCCATCGACAACCGCAAGGTTGCACCGGGCTGCGTGTTCGGCGCGTTTCCCGGCACGCGCTTCAATGGCGAGGATTTCATCCCGGCGGCTATCGAGGCCGGAGCGGTCGCCATCGTCGCCCGGCCCGAGGCCAAGGTCGAGGGCGCTATCCACATCGCCGATCCTGAGCCGCGCCGCGCTTTCGCGCGTCTGGCCGCCCAGTTCTTCACCCCGGTGCCCGAAACGCTGGTCGCGGTAACGGGGACCAACGGCAAGACCTCCACGGTCGAACTGACCCGGCAACTGTGGCGCATGGCGGGCATCCGCGCAGCCTCCATCGGCACACTGGGCGTGACCACCAGCGACGAGAGCGTCTCGACCGGGCTGACCACGCCCGACATCGTTACGTTCCTGGCCAATCTCAGCGGGCTGGCGCGCGAAGGCGTGACCCATGTCGCGTACGAGGCATCCAGCCACGGCCTGTCGCAGTTCCGTAATCAGGGGCCGAAAGTCGTCGCCGGGGCGTTCACCAACCTCAGCCGCGATCACCTCGATTACCATGCCGACATGGACGACTATTTCGCGGCCAAGATGCGGCTGTTCGATGAAGTCGTCGATGACGATGGCTTTGCCGTCATCTGGACGGACGACGAATGGTCGGCGCGGGCGATCAAGCATGCCAAGGACCGCGACTTGCAATTGTTCACCGTTGGCGCTGCCGGTGAGGATATTCGCCTCATTTCGCGAACGCCCGGTCATCTGGGTCAGACGCTGGAGATCGAATACGAGGGCAAGGCGCGCACGATCGATCTTCCGCTGATCGGGGCCTATCAGGCCGCCAACGTACTGGTTGCCGCCGGACTGGTGCTTGCGACCGGGGCCGATGCCGCAGCCACTTTCGATGCGATCAAGCGGTTGCAGACCGTGCGCGGACGATTGGAACGCGCCGGCGTTTCGGCCAGCGGCGCGCCGGTCTATGTCGATTATGCCCACACGCCGGACGCGCTCGAAGCCGCCATCGCGGCGCTGCGGCCGCATGTTCGGGAGCGGCTGATCGTGGTTTTCGGCGCGGGCGGCGATCGCGACCAGGGCAAGCGGCCCGAAATGGGCAAAGTCGCGGCACAAGGCGCGGACGTGGCGATCGTTACCGACGACAATCCGCGCGGCGAGGATGCGGGCGCGATCCGGGCTATGGTAATGGCCGGCTGTCCGGGCGCGACCGAAATCGGCGACCGGCGCGAGGCCATCGGGGCGGCCATCGGGCAGGCGGGGCCGGGGGACATCGTATTGATTGCGGGCAAGGGGCACGAGCAGGGGCAGATCATCGGCAGCGGCGCGCAAATGCGGGTGCTGCCATTCGACGACGTATCCGTCGCCAGGGAAATGTCTGGCGCGACCAGGAGAGATTTACCATGAACGCCGCAGTCCGCATCCTCGAATGGCCCATCGAGCAGACCGACGAGAACCCGCTTGCGCTGTGGGATGCCATTTCGATCGCGCGCGCCGTTCGCGGCACGGCGAATGCTGAATTCCTCGCATCGGGCGTGGAAATCGATTCGCGGGACGTGCAGCCGGGTGACCTGTTCTTCGCCTTGAAGGGCGAAAGCATGGACGGGCACCGCTTCATCGACATGGCGTTTGCCAAGGGCGCGGTCGCTGCTGTCGTGGACCGGCCGATCGATGGACCGCACGTGCTGGTCAAGGACACCACCGAAGCGCTGGAACGTCTCGGCGCGGCGGCCCGCATGCGCAGTCGCGGCCAGATCATCGGGGTGACCGGCTCAGTCGGCAAGACGGGCGTGAAGGAATCGCTGTTCACCGCGCTGGATCGCGCCAGCCGAGGGCTCGCCCACCGCTCGGTCAAGAGCTACAACAACCATGTCGGCGTGCCGCTCAGCCTGGCACGGATGGCGGCGCGCGCGCAGTTCGGCGTGTTCGAGATGGGGATGAACCACGCGGGCGAGATCGCGGCGCTGACCCGTCAGGTCCGTCCCAACGTGGCAGTCATCACCACGATCGCGCCCGCGCATATCGAGATGCTGGGTTCGGAAGAGGCGATTGCCGATGCCAAGGCGGAAATCTTCGCCGGGCTTGAGCCGGGCGGCATCGCCATCATTCCCGCGGACAGCCCGCATTACGAGCGCCTGCGCGAAGCCGCGCTGGAGCATGCCGGGCAAGTCATCGGGTTCGGCAAGTCGGCCCACGCCGATGTGCGCCTGCTCGATGCGGTTCCGGCCATCGGCGGCGGCTCGCTGGTCACCGCCGACATGGGTGATCGGCGCATCTGTTACACCGTCGCTGCGCCGGGCGAGCATTGGGTGATCAACTCGCTGGCGGTGATGGCCGCCGTGCGCGCGGTGAAGGGCGATCTAGGCGCCGCCGGTGTCGCGCTGGCCGAGATGGAAGGCCTGCCGGGTCGCGGTGCACGCCTTGAGATCGATGTGCCCGAAGGCACGGCGTTGCTGATCGATGAGAGCTACAACGCCAATCCCGCGTCGATGCGCGCGACGCTGGCGCAGTTGGGCCGCACGCCGGCCAATCGCCGCATCGCGGTTCTGGGCGCGATGAAGGAACTTGGTCGGCACGCACCGGATTTCCACGCCGCGCTGGCTGCGCCTCTGCGCGAGGCGCATGTCGATCGTGCGCTGCTGGTAGGCGCGGAAATGGCCGCGCTGGCCGAGGAACTGGGGAAATCCCCCGCCATTCCGCTTGGCAAAAGCCTGACCTTCGCGCATTGCGCAACTGTGGAGGAAGCGGTGGAAACCTTGCGAACCTGGGGACTGGAACGCGGCGACGCGATCCTGGTCAAAGGTTCGAATTCGGTGGGTCTGGCTTCCCTCGTATCTGCTTTCAGTAAATAGGAAGGTCGGGCACCGCCCCCTCAGATGCTCTACCTCATCGCAGAATGGTTCCATTACGAGGGGTTGGCCAACCTCTTTCGCTACCAGACGTTTCGTTCGGGTGCCGCGCTGATGACCGCACTGGTCATCGGCCTGATCATCGGTCCGCGCTTCATCAACATGCTGCGCGTGCGGCAAGGCAAGGGGCAACCGATCCGCGAGGATGGCCCCAAGACTCACTTCGCCAAGCGCGGCACGCCTACCATGGGCGGGCTGATGATCCTGACGTCGCTGGTGCTGTCGATGCTGCTATGGATGGACCTGACGAACCCGTTCGTCTGGGCCTGCGTGGCCGTAACCATCGGGTTCGGCATCATCGGTTTTCTCGATGATTACGACAAGGTGACCAAAAGCAGCCACAAGGGCGTTTCCGGGCGCGTGCGGCTGCTGCTGGAATTCATCGTCGCGGGCATCGCGGCCTACATGATCGTCAGCCAGCTCAACACGAACCTCTATGTGCCGTTCGTCAGTGGCCGTTCGATCCCGTTGGGCCCGTTCTACTATGTCTTTGCCGCCTTCGTTATCGTTGGCGCGGGCAATGCCGTGAACCTGACCGATGGTCTCGATGGCCTTGCGACCTTCCCGGTGATCGTGGCGGCGGCGACTTTCGCCATCATATCCTACCTTGCCGGACGCGCGGACTTTGCCAGCTACCTTGGCATCCCGCATGTGCCCGGCGCTGGCGAACTGGCCATCTTCTGCGCTGGGATCATGGGAGCTGGGCTGGCCTTCCTCTGGTTCAATGCCCCGCCGGCGGCGGTGTTCATGGGCGACACCGGCAGTCTGGCGCTTGGCGGCGCGCTTGGCGCCATCGCGGTGGCCGCGCACCACGAGATCGTGCTGGCAATCGTCGGCGGCCTGTTCGTGCTCGAAGCCGCGTCGGTCATCATCCAGGTTTTCTTCTTCAAGCGGACCGGCAAGCGGGTTTTCCGCATGGCGCCGATCCACCACCATTTTGAACAACTCGGCTGGGCCGAATCCACGGTCGTCATCCGCTTCTGGATCATCTCGCTGGTATTGGCCGTGATTGGCCTGTCCACGCTGAAGCTGCGATAAGGCGCGCGATGATCGCCTCGCCCGCCTTTGCCGGTAAACGATACGCGGTCCTCGGGCTTGCCCGCTCGGGGATGGCCACTGTCGAGACCCTGCTGGCTAGCGGCGCGCATGTCATGGCGTGGGACAACCGCGAGGAGCCCCGTCAGGCGCTGGCGGGGAGGGTGGAACTTGCCGATCCGGTCACAGCCGACCTTTCCGGGTATCAAGGCGTGGTGGTATCGCCGGGCGTCCCGCTCAACCGTCATCCCATAACCGAAGCCGCGGCCCGGGCAGGCGTGCCGGTGATCGGCGATATCGAACTGTTCGCGCTGGCGCGGCCAAGCCTTCCCGCCAACCGCGTGGTCGGGATCACCGGCACCAACGGCAAGTCCACCACGACATCGCTGGTCCAGCACTTGCTCAAGAGCGCGGCGGTGCCCGTGCGCATCGGTGGCAACATCGGTCTGCCGATCCTGGGCCAGGAACAGTTGCCGCCCGGCGGGGTCTATGTGCTCGAACTGTCGAGCTACCAGATCGACCTTACCTACAGCCTCGATTGCGAAGTCGCGCTGCTGCTCAACATCACGCCCGATCATCTTGACCGGTACGATGGTTTCGCCGGCTACGTTGCCTCAAAGGCGCGGCTGTTCGCGATGCAGGGGGCGGAGCGCTACGCCGTGTTCGGCGTCGGCGATGCCGAGACGGCAGCCATCGCGCAAGCCGAAGCCGCGCGGCGCTTGCCGGGGCGGGTCAATCAGGTTGATGGCGCCAATCTGGCCGATCTTCAGCATGACTGGCCATCGCTGCAAGGCCCGCACAATCTGCAGAATGCCGCTGCGGCTGTGGCTATCGTCGAGGCGCTGGGGGTGAGGCGCGGGCAGTGGCAACCGGCGCTGCGCACCTTTCGCGGGCTACCCCATCGGATGGAGCGCGTTGCCGAAGTCGGCGGCGTCCTTTACATCAACGACAGCAAGGCGACCAATCCGGCTTCGGCCGCACCCGCCATCGCGGCGTTCCCGCCGAACCCCGAACCGCGCATCCACTGGATCCTTGGCGGCCTGCCCAAGGGCGAGGATCTGGGCGAGTGCGCGCCGTTCTTCGGCAATATCGCCGCCGCCTATACCATTGGCGATGCAGGAGCGCTGTTCGCTGACCTGCTGACACCTTACACCAAAGTCCATCGCAGCGAGATGATGGCCGAGGCGATCCGTGAGGCAATGGCCGCCGCCAAGCCCGGCGATATCGTCATGCTCTCGCCCGCGTGCGCCAGCTTCGACCAGTTCCGCGACTTCGAGGCGCGGGGCAACGCCTTTCGCCAGATCGTCGAAGCGCTGATCGCCGATGGTATCGAGGGTGCCGCCGCCAACGGAGCGCAAAGCTGATGGCGACGCAGGCCCCTTTGCCGCACCGTGGGCTGGGCAGCAGCGACACTTCGGTAACGCGCTATCGCAGCCGCCGCCGGGGTGACCTGGCGATCTGGTGGCAGGAGATCGACCGGGGTCTGCTGATCCTGGTGTTGGTGCTGATGGCGATCGGCACCGTTGCTGTCGCCGCCGCATCTCCGGCAAGCGCGCGGCGCTTGTCTACCAGCGAAACCGGGCTGAGCGATCTGCACTTTTTCTACCTGCACTTGCGCTGGCAGTTTGCCGGCCTGATCGCGATGTTCGTAACATCCTTGCTCAGCAAGGAGATGGCGCGCCGGGTGGGCATCCTGCTGGGCGGCAGCATGCTGGTGGCGCTGATGCTGGTGCCGCTGATCGGCTTTGACGTGAACGGCGCGCGGCGCTGGATCAACCTTGGCGCATCATTCCAGCCTTCCGAGTTCCTCA
Source organism: uncultured Novosphingobium sp. (assembly GCA_964502105.1). Lineage (GTDB taxonomy): Bacteria > Pseudomonadota > Alphaproteobacteria > Sphingomonadales > Sphingomonadaceae > Novosphingobium. The sequence continues at coordinate 18,669 of CAZCUS010000005.1, forward strand.
AATGCGGCTTCGCCATCCTGCTGGCATGGATCCTGTCGTGGCGGGTGCGCGATCCCAATCTGCCGACGATGCAGATCAGCATCGGCCTGATCGGCCTGATTGCGGCGCTGCTGATGATCCAGCCCGATTTCGGGTCGACAATGCTGTTCACCGGCACCTGGTTCGTGCTGATCCTGCTTTCGGGCATCGACTTGCGCCGGATCGGTATGGCTTTCGCTGGCGGTCTCGCGTTCATTGCCGCCGCATACTTCCTTTACGACAACGCCCGTCACCGTATCGACGCGTTCCTTGGTGGCGGCACCGCGTTCGATCAGGTCGATCTGGCGCAGCGCGCGCTGCTGGCGGGCGGCTGGCTGGGCACCGGCTTCTGGATGGGCGCGCGCAAGCTTTCGCTGCCCGAAGCGCATACCGATTACATCTTCTCGGTGATCGGCGAGGAATTTGGCTTGCTGGCCTGTGCCGTGATCATCGCGGTTTACCTGGCGATACTGGTGCGCGTGCTGGTGCGGCTGGTTCGCGAGGAAGACCTGTTCACCGTGCTCGCCGCCGCAGGGTTGATCGCGCAGTTTGGCGGGCAGGCGTTCATCAACATCCTCGTCAATCTGCAGCTTTTCCCCTCCAAAGGCATGACCCTGCCGCTGGTCAGCTATGGCGGCTCGTCCACCGTGGCGATTTGCATCAGCATGGGATTGCTGCTGGCCATCACGCGCAGAAATCCCTTTATCCAGCGCGAGCCGTTTTCGCTCAGCGAACTTGGAGAGATTTCATGACTGCCGTCAGTCGCCACTACGTGCTTGCTGCGGGGGGAACCGGGGGGCACCTCATTCCCGCCTTCGCGCTGGCAACCGAACTGGAAAAGCGCGGCCACCATGTCGCGCTGATCACGGATACGCGCGGCGCGGCCATTCCCGGCAAGCCCGCATCGTTGCCCGCGCATGTGCTGCCCGCCGGCCGAGTCGCGGGAATGAACCCGCTTGGCTGGATCGCTGGCGCGCGCGGTATCATGGAAGGCCGGCGCATGGCGCTGCGCCTGTTCGACAGCTTCCAGCCTTCCGCCGTGGTGGGCTTCGGCGGCTACCCCGCGCTGCCCGCACTGCTCGCGGCGCGTTCGGCCAAGATCCCCTCGCTGGTGCATGAGCAGAACGCAGTGCTGGGGCGGGTGAACCGCTTCCTCGCCGGCAGGGTTGACGCGATTGCCACTGGCTTTGGCGAGGTTGACCGGCTTTCGCCCAAGCTGGCCGGAAAGGTCACGCTGGTCGGCAATCCGGTGCGTGCTGAAGTGCTGGCGCTGCGCGATCAGCCGTTCCCGCCGTTTACCGCCGACGGTCTGCTGCGCATCCTCGTGACCGGCGGCAGCCAGGGCGCGCGCGTCTTGTCCGAAGTGGTGCCCGATGGATTGGCCATGCTGCCGCCTGCGCTGCGCTCGCGGTTGCAGGTCATCCAGCAATGCCGGCCCGAGGATATCGAGGCGGTGCGCGAGCGCTATGCCAGCCATGGCATCCCCGCCGAACTCGCGACCTATTTCGAGAACATGGCCGAGCGGCTGGCCGACGCGCACCTGTTCATCGGCCGTGCCGGCGCATCGACCATCGCGGAACTGACCGCCGTGGGCCGCCCGGCCATCCTGATCCCGCTGCCGATCGCGACCGACGATCATCAGGCCGCCAACACGCGCGAGATCGTCGGGGCAGGGGGCGCCCGCGCGATCCGGCAGGAACGCTTTACCGCGACCGAACTGGCCAAGCAGATCCAGGCGATGGCACAGCATCCCGAAAAGCTGGCGAACGCAGCGCACGCGGCGTGGAACTGCGGTTATCCGCATGCCGCCAGCGATCTTGCCGATCTGGTCGAAAGCTTTGGCGGTGAGCCGATGATGGATGTGATCCGCATGGGCGGCCAACCCGCGAAGACCGGTTCCGAGGCGCTGGCGATGGAGCGCGCGGAATGAAAGGCGTCGCGACCGATATCGGCACGATCCACTTCGTCGGTATCGGCGGCATCGGCATGTCGGGCATTGCCGAGGTGATGCACAACCTTGGCTACACGGTGCAGGGGTCTGACATCGCGGAAGGCTATGTCATCGAAGGGCTGCGCAAGCGCGGCATCAATGTGATGATCGGCCATGCTACCGAAAACGTCGCCGGCTGCGCGGTCGTCGTCACCTCGACGGCGGTGAAGCGCGACAATCCCGAAGTCGTCGCTGCATTGGAGGCACGCATTCCCGTAGTCCGCCGGGCCGAGATGCTGGCCGAACTGATGCGGCTGAAAAGCACCGTCGCGGTCGCCGGTACGCACGGGAAGACCACCACCACCTCGATGATCGCCTGCCTGCTCGAAGCGGGCGGGGTCGATCCCACGGTCATCAACGGCGGCATCATCAATTCCTATGGCTCCAACGCGCGGCTTGGCGCCAGCGAGTGGATGGTTGTCGAAGCCGATGAGAGCGACGGCAGCTTCCTGCGGCTCGACGGCACGATCGCGGTCGTCACCAACATCGATCCCGAGCATCTCGACCATTACGGCAGCTTCGATGCGGTGAAGGAGTCGTTCGTCGAATTCATCGAGAACGTCCCGTTCTACGGCGCGGCGGTGCTGTGCATCGATCACCCCGAAGTTCAGGCGGTGATCCCCAAAGTGCGTGACCGCCGCGTCATCACTTACGGCTTCTCCGCTCAGGCCGATGTGCGCGGCGACAATGTAACCCCATTCCCCGGCGGCAACCGCTTTGACGTAACCGTGCGCGAACGCGATGGCTCGTCGCGGCGGATCGAAGGTATCGAACTGCCGATGCCGGGCAGGCACAATGTGCAGAACTCGCTCGCGGCGATTGCGGTGGCGGTCGAGATGGGCTGCGCCGACCAGATCGTGCGCACCGGCTTCGCCCAGTTCGGCGGGGTCAAGCGGCGCTTCACCAAAGTTGGCGAAGTGGCCATGCCGGGCGGCGATCCGGTGATCGTGATCGACGACTATGGCCACCATCCGGTGGAAATCCGCGCCGTTCTCGCCGCCGCGCGCGAAGGCGTGCGCAACCGCGTGATCGCCGTGGTTCAGCCGCACCGCTTCAGCCGGTTGCGCGATCACATGGAAGACTTCCAGGGCGCGTTCAACGATGCCGACGTGGTCTATGCCGCCCCGGTCTATGCCGCTGGCGAAGCGCCGATCGAGGGCGTTGATTCGGCTGCGCTGGTGGAAGGCGTGAAGGCACGTGGACACCGCTCGGCGCAAGAGATCGCCGGACCGGAAGCGCTGGCCGAAGCCTTGGCTGCCAGCGTGCAGCCGGGCGATATCATTGTCTGCCTTGGCGCAGGTGACATCACCAAGTGGGCGGCGGGCCTAGCCGATGCCATCGAAGCGCGCCGGGTTACGGCGTGAGTGGTTCCTCCCCCTCCGTTCGTGTCGAGCGAAGTCGAGACGCGGCGAGCGCCGTGCATGGTGTCTCGACTGCGCTCGACACGAACGGGTTGAGGGGCAAGCTGACGCCGCAGGCGCCGCTGGCGCCGCTGGTGTGGTTCAAGTCGGGCGGCGCGGCGGAATGGCTGTTCGAGCCGAAGGACGTGGACGATCTGCGCGATTTTCTGCGCGATCTCGATCCAGCGGTGCCGGTGATGGCGCTGGGCTTGGGATCGAACGTGATCGTGCGCGATGGCGGTGTCCCCGGCGTCGTGGTGCGGCTGGGCAAGCCGTTCGCCAAGGTCGAGCGGCTGGACGATGTCACGCTCGATTGCGGCGGCGGTGCGTCGGGCATTCTGGTTTCCTCCACCGCGCGCGACAGCGGCATTGCCGGCGTGGAATTCCTGCGCTCGATCCCCGGCACCGTCGGCGGCTTCGTGCGGATGAACGGCGGTGCCTACGGCGGCGAGGTGAAAGACATCCTCGTCGATTGCGACGTGGTGCTGCGCAACGGTGATCTGGTTACGCTGCCAGTGGCGGACCTCGGCTACACCTACCGCCATTCCGAACTGCCCGAAGGCGCCATCGTGGTTGGCGCACGGTTCAAGGGACGCCCCGGCGAACCCGCCCAGATCCAGGCTGAAATGGACCGCATCTCCGCCGCGCGCGAGGAATCGCAGCCGCTGCGCAGCAAGACCGGTGGTTCCACTTTCAAGAACCCCGCAGGCCACAAGGCGTGGGAACTGGTCGATCGCGCCGGCTGTCGCGGGCTGTCGCTCGGCGGCGCGCAAGTCAGCCCCAAGCACACCAATTTCCTGCTCAACGTCGACAACGCCACCAGCAGCGACATTGAAAGCCTTGGCGAACTGGTGCGGCAGCGGGTGATGAAAGACACCGGCATCGAACTCGAATGGGAAATCCAGCGGGTGGGGCGGTTCGCGGAAACGCCTAATCACGTGCGCGAGAGCAAGCCGTGAGCGCGGCAACTCCCCTTAGCGATTTCGAACAGAGCATCGTTCGAACCGTGCGAGAACATGGCTGCATGGTGCTGAGTGTGTTCGATCCAGAGCAAAAGGATCCGGACTTCAGCTATTCGATCGGGTTTCAAGAATCGGCCGGACAACCCGAAGTTATCGTTTTTACTTTGAGTAAGCCGCTGCGCACCAACATGATCAACGAAATTTTCCGGCAGATGATTGAAGAAGGTCTTGAGTTGGAAGATGGCTTGCGCATCGGTGGCCTCATCGAAGGTTTCGATTGCATCGCCCGCCATATCACGTCGCGAAACGCCTTGAACGAGCATTTCGGCTCGGCAATTTGGTATCACCGCAGTCAGCGCGACTTCGAGATCAACGATGCCTACCAGATTGTCTGGCCTGGGGCGAAACAGGGCTTGTTCCCTTGGGAACAAGGCTGCGCTCAGGACGTGATCGACGATCAACCCGCCCTCTACCAATCGAGTATGCATTGATGCCTCTCCCCAAACTCCACATCGCGGTCCTGATGGGCGGCTGGTCGAACGAGCGGCCGGTCTCGCTGATGAGCGGCGAGGGCGTGGCCAAGGCGCTGGAATCGAAGGGGCACACTGTCACCCGCATCGACATGGGCCGCGATGTCGCGCTGAAGCTTGCCGAAGCCAGGCCCGATGTCGTGTTCAACGCGCTGCACGGCGCGCCGGGTGAGGATGGCACGGTGCAGGGCATGATGGACCTGATGGGTCTGACGTATACGCATTCCGGCCTCGCCAGTTCGGTGATCGCGATCGACAAGGAACTGACCAAGCAGGCGCTGGTACCGCACGGCATCCCGATGCCCGGCGGGCGCATCGTCGATTGCGAAGAGATCCATGAGCGCGATCCGCTGCCCCGGCCCTATGTGCTGAAGCCGGTGAACGAAGGATCGTCGGTCGGCGTCGCCATCGTCACCGACGAGGGCAATTACGGCAATCCCATCGGCCGGGACGTCAAAGGCCCGTGGCAGGAGTTCGACCGCCTGCTGGCAGAGCCGTTCATTCGCGGTCGCGAACTGACCACGGCAGTCATCGGCGACCGGGCTTTGCTGGTCACTGAACTCAAGCCGAAGGCCGGATTCTACGATTTCGATTCCAAGTATACCGATGGCATGACCGAGCACGTCTGCCCGGCTGACATCCCCGACGATATCACCGAAGCTTGCAAGGACATGGCGCTGCGCGCGCATCGCCTGCTCGGCTGCCGGGGCACCAGCCGCTCGGACTTCCGCTGGGACGACAATCTCGGCCTCGATGGCCTGTTCCTGCTCGAAGTGAATACCCAGCCGGGCATGACCCCGCTCAGCCTCGTGCCCGAACAGGCGCGGGCTTGCGGGATGGACTATCCCGAACTGGTCGAGGCAATCATTGCCGAAGCGCTGGCGGACGCAAAGTCTGCCGGTAGTGCCAAGGCCGGGGGGCAAGCGGGGGCAACATGAGCCAGACGATCCGTCGCAAGGCGACGAGTGCACGCAAGACCGCTTCGGCCCAAGGCAAGAAGCAGAAGGTCCGTCAGGCCAAGGCCCGCACCGGATCGGCGGTCGACGAAGTCATGTCGTGGCTGCCGTTCAGCGAGGAACAGCTTCACCGCGTGTTCCTGGCTATCGTGCTGGGCGGCGCGGTGGCGCTGGCGTGGATCGTCGCCTCGATGGCGGGCGTGCCGGCAATGGCCCAGCAGCAGCTTGCGATGATAGCCGCCGACGCGGGTTTTCAGGTCGTCCACGTCGAAGTGCGCGGGGTGAAGAACCTCAACGAATTGAAAGTCTACGAGCGCGCGCTGGCCGAGCGTGATCAGGCGATGCCGCTGGTCGATCTGGAGCGGCTGCGCGGAGAATTGATGGGCCTGTCCTGGGTCAAGGACGCGCGCGTCTCGCGCCAGTTGCCCGATACACTGGTGATCGACATCGTCGAGCGCGAGCCGCATGCGGTGCTGCGCAAGGCCGATCGCTTCGTGCTGATCGACGAGACCGGGCACGAACTCGACCCGATCAATCGCAAGGATGCCGATGGCAAGCTGATCGTGTCTGGCCCCGGCGCGGGCCAGCAGGTGGTCGGCCTGGCCAAGCTGCTGGAAGCCGCACCCGCCTTGCAGCCGCGCGTTCGCGAGGCGGAGTGGATCGGCAACCGGCGCTGGAACATCACGTTCCGCACCGGACAGGTGCTGGCGCTGCCCGAAGGAACGCGCGAATCCGCGGGCGCGCTGGTCTCCTTCGCGCGGCTGGATGGCACCAACCGGCTGCTCGGCGGCAAGGTCGTGGCTTTCGATATGCGCGCCAAGGATCGCATCTATCTGCGCATTCCGGGCCGTGAGAGCGAGGAGGCGGTGGTCAATGCGGGCGCCGTGCCCAAGCCCCAGGAGGAGATCGAGTAATGGCTGGTCCGCGCATCACCCGCGTGTTTGGCGCGGTCAACATGGGATCGTTCCGCATTTCCGCGATCGTCGCCGGTATTTCCGAGATGGGCGATCTGGTCGTGCTCGGCTCCGGCCATCGCGCGTCGCAAGGCATCAAGCGCGGCTATGTGACCGACATGACAGCGGCGACGTATGCGATCCGCGACGCCATCGACCGGGCCGAGAAGATGGCCGACACCAGCGTGCAGAGCGTGTGGATCGGCTGCTCGGGCGCAGGTCTCGCCAGCCAGGTGGTCGAAGTCGATACCGATATGGGCGGTCGCCGGATCGAACAGGAGGATATCGACCAGTTGCTGTATTCGGCGCGCGATTCGATCCGCCCCGATGGCCGCATGGTGCTGCACGCGCAGCCCGCGCAGTATCGGCTCGACGGCGCGCATGGCGTCGGCAATCCTTGCGGGCTCCATGCCGAGCGGCTGGGGGTCAACATCCACGTCATGCTCGCCGATGGCGCGCCGATCCGCAATCTCACCGAAGCGGTGCAATCCGCGCACCTCGAAGTCGAGGCGGTGGTCGGCTCGCCGATCGCGTCGGGGCAGGCCTGCCTTTCGCCGGAGGAGCGTGATCTTGGCGTCGCGCTGGTCGAATTCGGCGCGGAAGTGACGAATGTGGCGGTTTATTCGAACGGGTTGCTGAAAGGGCTAGCTTCGATCCCGATGGGGTCGGCGGACATCACCGATGCCATTGCCTCTGCCTTCGGCATCCGGCGTTTTCAGGCCGAACGCCTCAAATGCGTCAACGGCTCGGCCATCGCCAGCCCGGCCGATCACCGCGAGATGATCCCGGTCAACGCGCCGGGCGAGGAAGAAGCCGGGCCGATTGCACGCCATGCCGACGAGAAGAACCGCATTCCTCGCGCCGAACTGGTCGCAGTGATCACCGGGCAACTCGGCGTGCTGCTGGAGGAAGTCGGCAAAGCGCTCAAAGCGCTCCACTTCAACGAGCAGCGCGGCAAGCAAGTGGTGTTTACCGGTGGCGGCGCGGAACTGGTGGGACTGGCAGACTACGCGCAGGCCGCGCTGGGCAAGCCGGTGCGTATCGGTCGTGTCCCGCACCTGACCGGACTGGCGGAAGCGCATGTCAAACCCGGTTTCTCAACGCTCGCGGGCCTCGTGCTCTATGCGGCGGCCGACCCGATCGATATCCGCACGCTGGGCTCGCGGCACCAGTCCGCTGTTAAGTATGGCGGAATCGGCTCGGTCGGTCGGGTTTACCGGGCGTTCAAGGAATACTTCTGATGACGGAACCGGGACTCTTCCGTATTGGACTGAATTCCGACGATTTTGCCATGCGGGTTGTGGACAAAGCTTTGCAACGCTTTGCGTCGTCGAGTCGAACCGTGCAATCAGCCAAGATTAACGTTTTTAATCCGAGCGTGTCTGCCAGGAGAGCAAGATGAGCATTAATATCGGACCGCCGGCCATCGAAGAGCTGCGTCCCCGGATCGTCGTGATCGGCGTGGGTGGCGCTGGCGGTAACGCGATCGCCAACATGATCCAGGCGCAGATCGAAGGCGTGGACTTCGTCGTCGCCAATACCGACGCGCAGGCGCTCAACAATTCGATCGCGGAAAGCCGCATCCAGCTTGGCCCTGATATCACGCAGGGCCTTGGCGCAGGATCGCGTCCCGAAGTCGGCCGCGCTGCCGCTGAGGAAACGATCGCCGAGATCGACCGGGTGCTTGATGGCGTGCACATGTGCTTCATCGCAGCCGGCATGGGCGGCGGTACCGGCACCGGCGCCGCGCCGATCATCGCCAAGGCGGCACGCGAAAAGGGCGTGCTGACCGTTGGTGTGGTGACCAAGCCGTTCCTGTTCGAAGGCACGCGCCGGATGCGTTCGGCGCAGGCGGGCATCGAAGAGCTGCAAAAGCACGTCGATACGCTGATCGTCATCCCGAACCAGAACCTGTTCCTCGTCGCCAAGGCGGAGACCACGTTCAAGGAAGCGTTCACGCTGGCGGACGAAGTGCTGCAGCAGGGCGTGCGCTCGATCACCGACCTCATGGTCATGCCGGGCCTGATCAACCTCGACTTTGCCGACGTGCGTTCGGTCATGGGCGAGATGGGCAAGGCGATGATGGGTACGGGTGAGGGCGAAGGCCCGAACCGCGCGCTGGAAGCCGCCGAACGCGCCATTGCCAACCCGCTGCTCGATGGCGTGTCGATGCAGGGCGCCAAGGGCGTCATCATCTCGATCATCGGCGGCGACGACATGAAGCTGCTCGAAGTCGACGAAGCCGCGAACCACATTCGCGAACTGGTCGATCAGGACGCGAACATCATCTGGGGTTCGGCGTTCAATCCGGACCTGCAGGGCAAGATCCGCGTCTCCGTGGTCGCTACCGGTATCGAACAGACCGCCGAAATGGCCGAGGAAGCCGCTCGCCCGCTCAATCTGGGCGGCACACGCGGCCCGGTGCGGCCGTCGGCAGCGCCCACCGGCGAAGCGCAGCCGCTGTTCAATCGCAGCCCGCGTACTCCCGCGCCAGCCCCCGAAGTCGCAACGGAGCCGCAGTTCTCGCCGCGTCCCGCACCTGCGCCAGAGCCGCTCGACCTTGCGGCGCTCGGTGCCGCCGAGGACGAGCCTTTCGAGACCCAGGGTTACGCGGAAGAGGGCGATGCCCCCGGCGAACTCGAACTCGGTGCTGGCGAGGAAGTGGCAGACGCCGGGAGCAATCGCTCCAGTGGTGGCTACGCCAGCCTCTCGGGTGTGCGGGCAACGCGCAGCGAACCGCTCGACCTTGGCTTTGACCAGCTGGAAGGCCAGGGCGCCCCGCCGCAGGACGACCTGCTCGCCGATGCCGATCGGCTGTCGAAGCAGGACGAACCCGTCGCCGCGGCATCGGGCAAGCGCCGGCCATTCGCCGCCGACGATATGGCCGCGACCAAGGGCGGCGCTGCCGGTGGCAGCACGCTTTTTGAGCGTATGGCCAACCTGTCGCGCAACTCCAAGGCAATGGGCGAAGATGACGCCGAGGAAGAAGGCGGCTCGATCAGCATTCCGCGTTTCCTGGGCCGTCAGAACAACCAGTAATCGCTGATTTTTCGAACCGGCGGACCGCTTCGGGCGGTTCACCGGTTCTCAGCTGTTGTTCGCGCTCGTTGTTAGCATTGGGTTCAGCTAGCATGTCCCAATGGGCCTGCTCGGGGCGTTCCAGCGCAGGTTCCGTGCGAAACGGCGCGTGCGAAAATCGGGCGCTGGTGTTGGCGGGAAGGTGAATGCCGGTCTTGACGATTTCCAGACGACTGATGGCGACGGCGGCGCATTTTGCGCTGGCGGCGGTGCTTTGCGCGCCGTTGCCGGTTCTCGCGCAATCCGCTCCAGTAGTGTCGCGCCCGATAGTGCAGGCATTGCCCAACCGCGACTCGCTGCGGCTCAATGCCGCGCTGGCGCGCCTTGGCCGCGATCCGCGCGATGTTGCGGCGCTGGTCGAGGCAGGAGAGGCGGCGAATGCGATGGGCGACGTCGACGCCGCCGTTGGCTTCTTCCGCCGGGCTGACCAGATGTCGCCGGGTAATGCCAAGGTCAAGGCCGGGCTGGCAGGCGCAACCGTGCTCAAGGGCGATCCGATCGATGCCTTGCCGCTGTTCGAGCAGGCGGAAAAAGCAGGGGCGAGCGTCGCCGATATCGCCGCTGATCGCGGGCTTGCCTATGATCTGGTTGGCGACAACCTGACCGCGCAGACGTTTTACAAGGCAGCGCTGAGCAAGGGCGAGAACGACGAAGTCCGTCGCCGCCTCGCGCTCAGCCAGGCCATTGCCGGCGATATCAAGACTTCGGAAGCAACGCTGATGCCGTTGCTGCGCAAGCAGGACAAGCCGGGCTGGCGCGCGCGCGCCTTCACGCTGGCCATTTCCGGAGACACCAAGCAGGCGGTGCAGGTGGCCAACACGATCCTGCCCGGACCGTTGGCCGAAAGCATTTCGCCTTATCTGCGCTACATGCCCCGGTTGACCCCGGCACAGCAGGCGGCAGCCGCCAACCTTGGCAAGTTTCCGCGCGCTTCCGAGATCGGGCGCGATGATCCGCGCATCGCGGCTTACGTTTCCCGGCTCGGCCCGCGTCCAAGTATCGCCGCTGCCGATGCCGGTTTGATTCCGCAAGGCAAGGCGCTTGGCAAGGACAGTGCCGGCATGGCGGCGACCTCGCGCGCCACGCGCCAAGCCGCCACGCGATCGACCCGACTCGCCAAGGCTGACGTTACGCGAGTCGCGCCGCCTGAACCGAAACCGACGATCGAGCGCGACAGCGACGGCGAATTGCCCCCGGTAGCTGCGACGCAGATAGCGAAGGCGACGCCAACGCCCGTTCCTACTCCGACGCCAACGCCGGCGCCGGTTGCAGCGCCCACGCAGCGCATCGCGCTGGCCGAGGTGCCTGCGCGCGCAAGCACGCCCACGCCTTCGCCAACTCCGGCAAGAGCACCGATCCCGGCCCCAACTCCCGCGCCTTCACCATCGCCGGTGCCGACCACCGCATCCAGCGCGTCGGTGGCCCCCCGCCAAGGGCTGGCCGCCGCGCCGACTCGAACGCCCGGCGCCGGGTTCGATCTGTCGGCGCTGCCCAATTCGCAGGCCGCCGTCGCTCCGCCGCCCGAGCCATCGCCTGCCGATATGCTCGATGCCGCAACGCCGGGTGGCGCATCGCCCCGCGCCCAGACAGTCGCCGTCGCGGCGCGACCCGCGACTGCCCCGCCGGTTGGCGTGACCCAGACAACGGCTCCCTCGATGTCGGCGTCGGCCCAGTTGCCGCAACGCCAGGCGGAACCGACTTCGCTGGCGGACGCGTTCGCCGATCTGGGTGCGCCGGTGGTGCAGTCCACCCCGGTTTCCGGCGCGGTCGATATCCGCAAGATCGAGCCCGCCAGGCCCGCGCCGAAGCCCGATCCCAGAGTGCTGGAGAAGGAATCCGAAGCTAAGGCCAAGGCCGCTGCTGACAAGAAGGCGGCCGAAAAGAAGGCCAAGCCAGCACCGCCCAGCCACCCGAGCCGCATCTGGGTGCAGGTCGGCGTCGGGCGCGACAAGTCCGCTATTGCCTATGACTGGCGCAAGTGGAGCAAGGATACGCCGGCCCTGTTCAAGGGCCGCTCGGCCTATGTCAGCGATATGGGCCGCACCAACCGCATCCTTGCCGGGCCGTTCGAAAGCAACAAGGCGGCAAACGACTTCATTGGCAAGCTTGGCAAGGCCGGGATGGACGGCGCCTATATCTGGACCAGCCCGGCAGGGCAGGTGGTGGACGCGCTCGCCGCGAAGTAGGATTAACTCGCTAGTGCGTGCGATTACGGAGTTTCACAGCCTTATCCACACGCTGTGAACAGGCTTATCGAGTTTTGCGCAGGCCTTATTGCCCTTTGCATTGTGCACTACCCCCTTACCGAAGCATCCAAGTGTCGACCCAGGAGGACGGATGTCGGGAACGATGAGAACTGTGCAGGACGATATCGAACAGGACGATGATGCCGCTCCGGTCGAGATGCTCGCATCTCTGTTCGAGGCGCGCGACTGGCCGTACGAATATGTCGGCGAGGACGAGATTTCCGGCGAAGTCAAAGGCAGCTGGACCACCTACCAGTTCCAGGCGATCTGGCGGCCAGAGGACCATGTCCTGCAGCTGCTGTGCTTGCCCGACATACGCGTTACCGAGCCGAAGCGCGCCGCGCTTTATGAAGCGCTGGCGCTGATCAACGAGCAGTTGTGGCTGGGGCACTTCGATGTGTGGTCGAACGGCGGCGTCGTGCTTTATCGGCATGGGCTGATGCTGGGCGATGACGGCATGCTCGGCCCGTCGCAGGCGCAGATGATCGTCGAGGCGGCGATCGAGGAATGCGATCGGTTCTATCCGGTGTTCCAATTCATCCTGTGGGGCGACAAGACCCCGACCGAGGCGCTGGCTGCGGCACTGGTGGATGCAGCGGGCGAAGCGTGATGGCCGGAATCGTGTTGGGGAGTTTCGTGTGAGTCGGTTCAATTCGATCCTGATCGTCGGCTGCGGCAACATGGGCGGCGCGATGCTGGCCGGATGGCTGGCGGCCGGTCTCGATCCCGCCAGCTTCACCGTGGTCGATCCCCGGTTGGAAGCTGCGCCGGACGGCGTGACCTTGCTGGGCGAACTACCCGCATCGGGCGCGTTCGATGCCGTGCTACTAGGGATAAAGCCGCAGGGGCTGGACGATGCAGCACCCGCGATTGCGCCTTTCGTGGGCAGCGGCACCGTGTTGCTATCGATCCTCGCCGGCGTGGAACTGGCCAGCCTCGCGGCGCGGTTCCCTGATGCGGGCGGACTGGTGCGGGTCATGCCAAACCTTGCCGCTGCCATCGGCAAGTCGCCCATCGCGCTTGCCGAGCAAGGACTGGACGAGGCGGGCCGCGCGCAAGTGCTGGCGCTGATGCAGCCGCTGGGCACGCCGGAGTGGCTTGGCGGCGAGGCGCTGTTCGATGCTGTGACGGCGCTGGCCGGCTGCGGGCCGGGTTTCGTCTATCGCTTCATCGATTCGCTCGCGGCAGGTGGAGCGGCGCTGGGGTTGCCCGAAGACCAGTCGCAGCGGCTGGCGCTGGCCATGGTCGAGGGTGCGGCGCTGCTGGCTGCCGCATCGGAGCATAGCCCGAGCGAACTGGCGCGCCGGGTGGCGAGCCCTGGCGGATCGACGCAGGCCGGAATCGACGTTCTGGACCGCGATAACGCGCTGGCGACAGTGGTTGCGGCGGCAATGCGTGCCGCCAGCGAACGAAATGGCGAGATGGCGCGTGCCGCGCGCGGTGATTGATACACTTTGTCACGAACTGCTGGCTCCGGTTGTTCTTGTAAAGTTAAGGCTCCAGCGCGATATTGGGGACAATCCGGCGCGCATTGGGCGCATCTTGCCGGGTAAAGGGAGTTAGAAATGGCGAATTGGAACGACCCCCAGCCCCGTCAGGGCTTCGGAGCGTCTCCGAGCCTGGATGGACGCACAGGCACGGGCGCGACGTATGACGCCGGTCTGCGCAAGCACATGCTGTCCATCTACAACTACATGGCCTCGGGCGTGTTGTTGTCGGGTATCGTCGCGACGCTGTTCGCAACCTCCGGCATGGCCGCGCAGGTTATGGCAACGCCGCTGCGCTGGCTGATCATCCTTGCCCCGCTGGGCTTCGTCATGGGCATGAGCTTCGGCGCGAACCGCATGAAGACTTCGACCCTGCAGGCGATGTTCTGGGGTTTTGCGACGGTTATGGGCCTGTCGCTGTCGACGATTTTCCTCGTCTACACCGGCGCGTCGATTGCAACGACGTTCTTTGCGACCGCAGCCGCATTCGCGGGTCTGAGCCTTGTGGGTTACACCACGAAAAAGGACCTGTCGGCCATGGGCTCGTTCCTCATCATGGGCGTGTTCGGCATCCTGATTGCGATGCTGATCAACATTTTCATGCAGTCGAGCGTGCTCCAACTGGCCATCTCGGCGCTGGGCGTGCTGATCTTCGCGGGTCTGACGGCTTATGATACGCAGCGCTTGAAGCGGGAATACTTCCAGCTTGCCGGCACCCAGTTCGCTGGCAAGGCCGTGATCATGGGCGCTCTCAGCCTCTATCTGGACTTCATCAACATGTTCCAGTTCCTGCTGAGCTTCATGGGCAGCCGCGACTGATCCTTCAAACATCCACACGAATTTACGTGCCCGGTGCGATTGTTATCGCGCCGGGCATTTTCTTTGCACCAAACCGGCGCTAGACCGTCGCAATTGTCGATGGAGAGGTTCAGGTGAAACGCCTTCTATCTAAAAGGTTTTTTGCGGGCGTTGCGGTTTGTGCGACGGTCGCCGTTCTGGCGGGTTGCGCATCCAAGCCTGCGCCGCCGCCGGCCCCGCCGCCGGTTGTGGTCATTCCGCCCCGGCCTACGCCGCCGCTGGGCGCGCCTGCCTCGATGGTCATCCCGCCGATGGCCCCCGATGGCACGCGCATCACGATCAACCGCGGGGTCACTCCCGCGCAGGCCTTGTGGAACTTCCGCTCGGCTTACAACGTTGCCGCGCTCAACTGTCAGGGGCCGCAACATGCGCCGATCCTCACCGGCTACACGCAGTTCCTCAAGGTGCACGCAAAGTCGCTGACAGCCGCCAACAAGGCGCTCGACAAGCAGTTCAAGGACAGTCACGGGGCAAAGACCTACATCCGCTACCGCGAGACGTACCAGACGCAGGTCTACAACTATTTCGCGCTGCCGCCGGTCATCCCGGCGCTGTGCAACGCGGCGCTCGCGGTGTCGCTGGAACTGGCTACGGTTCCCGCCGGGCAGTTGGAGGGCTATGCTCCGCAGGGCCTGTCGCATGTCGATACGCCCTACCGTGAGTTCTTCAACAGCTTCGATCAGTACCGCGCCGATGTGGCCGCATGGGATGCGCGCTATGGTGCGCCGCCGGTCATGGTAACGCCCGCCACGATGCCGCCGCAAGCGATGGCAGCCCCGGGAACCACGAACTAGGCCCGGACGCAGTCTGGCAATTTTGCCCTTCCACGCGGGCAGCCTCTCCGCTAAGGCGTCCGCTCGCGAGGCGGGGCTGCCGCTTTGCGCGATTGCTGGAACGGGGCCGTAGCTCAGATGGGAGAGCGCGTCGTTCGCAATGACGAGGTCAGGGGTTCGATCCCCCTCGGCTCCACCAGTAATTGAATTCTGACGCAGACGGCGCCGCAAGACTGTGGCCTCGCGCGATACCGGCCCGGCGCCCATCCTGACTTTCCGGCAACGTTGCTTGCGGGATGCAGGGCGGGCTTCCGGGCTAGTGCCGCTTCTGTGCGCCATGAAACACTCGACACGCCCGCAGAACCGCCGGATACCACGACATGCATTTTCTCGACCAAGCCAAGATCTACATCCGTTCAGGCGGCGGCGGACCCGGTGCGGTCAGCTTCCGGCGCGAGAAATACGTCGAATACGGCGGCCCTGACGGCGGCAACGGCGGGCGCGGTGGCGATATCGTGTTCGAGGCGGTGGCCGGGCTGAACACGCTGATCGATTTTCGCTATACCCAGCACTTCAAGGCTCCGCGCGGCGGCCATGGCATGGGCAAGAACCGTGCCGGCGCGCAGGGTGACGAACTGGTCATCAAGGTTCCGGTCGGCACGCAAATTATCGACGACGACGACCGCGAGCTGGTTCTGGCCGATCTCACCGAGGCGGGCCAGCGCGTCGTGCTGCTTGAAGGCGGCCTCGGCGGGCGCGGCAATGCCAGCTACAAGACATCGACCAACCGCGCACCGCGCCAGCACCAGCCGGGCATCCCCCCGCAGGAACTGTGGGTGTGGCTGCGGCTCAAGCTGCTGGCCGACGTGGGGCTGCTCGGCCTGCCCAATGCCGGAAAATCGACGTTCATCAACCAGATCACCAACACGCGCGCCAAAGTCGGCGACTATCCGTTCACGACGCTGCACCCGCAGCTGGGCGTGGTGTGGCACAAGAACCGCGAGTTCGTGCTGGCGGACATCCCCGGCCTGATCGCCGGCGCCGCCGATGGCGCGGGTATCGGCGATCGCTTCCTTGGCCATATCGAGCGCTGCCGCGTGCTGATCCACCTGATCGACATCGCCGGAACCGATCCGGCTGAGGCGATGGCCATCATCGAGGAAGAGCTGGAGGCCTATGGCGAAGGGCTGGCCGACAAGCCGCGCCTGATCGCGCTCAACAAGATCGACCTCACCGATGCCGAACTGGCCAAGGAATTCGCCGAGGAGCTGCTCGATGCGGGCGCCGAGGCGGTGTTCCCGATTTCGGGCGCGACAGGGCAGGGCGTGGAAGCGCTGCTCGATGCGGTCACCGGTTATCTGCCGGCCGCGACCGCGACAGAGCGGCCTGCAGGGGAGCGCGAAGAGAGCGACGATACGCCCTGGTCACCGCTGTGAGCCTCTGGTCCTGACATCCGTCAGAACCTTGGCGGCACCAGCCCGCGCCCCCACCCGGCCTCCCACGAGAATATCCTAGATGGGAGGCCGGGTGGGGGCGCGGGCTGGTGCCGCAAGCCAATCGCGGATGCGATTGGCGCACCCGATAAATTATCCCGCTGCTAAACGGTGGCTTCGGCTGCGTGGTTCCCGGCCTTGGCTACGATCTTGACCATCCAGCCAAGGCCAAGCCAGTCGGCAAGCTGGCGCAAGTCCTTGCCGATCCCGTTCGAATAGAGCGCCTGCATCGGCTCGTCGATCGAGAGCACGAGCTGGCCGTCCTCGACGCCGAGCCGCGTCTGTTCCAGCGCGCTGTCGGCACAGGCGGTGAGGCGGCGGCACAGGCGGATCGAGAGGCCCCAGCCGATCGCATGGCTGAGATCGGACTCGTCGGCGAGGCGAGCGAGTTCGGGCGGAACGGCGATCTGTCCCGAATTAGCGAACACCGTCATGCCCATCATCGCGCGGCCGCGTGCGTCCAGGCCGACCCAGCGCTTGCGCAGCGCCCAGCCCATCGCTTGCTCGGCGCGCATGTTCGGCTCGCTGCGCATTGCGGCAAGCGCCAGCATGGTCGCGGCGAGGCGCAGGTTACCGTCGCCGGTATGATCGGCGCAGGCAGGCCGGGTCCACGCTGCCACTGCCTCGGCGTGGTGGGGTGTGACCAATGCGGTGCGCGCGAAGGCGGTAACCCCGGACAGCATCGGATCTTGCGCGCGCATCGCGGGGTCGAGCTGATTGAACAACAGACCCTCGCGCAGACCCCATGAGGAGAACACGATCTGCGACGGCTCGATCCGTTCAACCAATTGGCCCAGCAGCGCGGCGGCATCGGGAAGCGAGGCGAGCCGGGAGGCGGAAATGCGCGGATCGGGATTGTCGAGCTTGCCCTTTTCCAGCGCGCGGCAGATTTCCAGCGCGGTGTCGGGCGAGAGTTCGAAGCCGTGCGGATCGTCGAGCGGCCAGTCGAGATCGCGCATGGCCTGCAGCGCCAGCGCGCGCCAGGAGCCACCGACGATGAACAGCGGTTTGCCCTTGCCGTTCTTCCAGCCCGACTTGTCCAGCCCGGTCTGCACCGTCAAAGCGAAGCGGGCAGGGCCCGCGGCGCGCAAGTCGGCGAGGCGAAGCGTGCCGAAGGGCAGGGTGATGCCACCGGGAAGGACTTCGCCATCGACCGCGACGAGTTCCAGACTGCCGCCGCCCAGATCACCGACTGTGCCCTGCGCGCCGGGGAACGCGGCAATCACGCCGGTGGCGCTGGTGCGGGCTTCATCCTCGCCGGAGAGCAGGCGTGGATTGAGGCCCAGCGCGCGCACGGCTTCGAGGAACTGGGGGCCGTTATCGGCATCACGCGCGGCGGCGGTGGCGACGCATTCGACGCTGGAGACGCCCTGGAGATTCAGCATCGTCGCGAAGCGGCCAAGCGCGGAGAGCGCCGCGTTCATCGCCTTTTCGGAAAGCCGGTTGGTCTTGGCGATGTCGCGCCCCAGCCGGGCGCTGACTTTCTCGTTCAGAATCACGATCGGCGCGCGCGGAGGGCCGTTGTAAACGACCAGTCGCACAGTGTTCGATCCAATGTCGATGATAGCGCGCTTGTCGCTCATGATGCTGTTAGCGAATCTCTCGGTGCCCGGTTCCCAGCCTATGTCAGATATTGCCGCGGCGAAGCGAGAGCTTGGGCACCTTTCTTCCACTGGCAAGTGATGCCCCGCGGCCCGAAAGCGACGGATTGGTCATCAGATAGCGGTGCAGGTTGAACGGGTTCTCGGTCTCGCCAACGCGTTCGTATGTTCCGTCAGATTCGAGCAGCCACGATTGCTCGGTATCGAGCAGGTTGGCGAGCATGACCTGGCCCAGAACCTGATCGTGCACCGTCTTGTTGCGGATCGGCACCAGCAATTCGACGCGGCGATCGAGATTGCGGCTCATGCCGTCGGCTGACGTGATGAAGACCTTGGCGCGGCGGTTCGGCAGATCGGCGCCGTTGGCGAAGGCCCAGATGCGGCAATGCTCCAGGAACCGGCCGATGATGGATTTCACCACGATGTTTTCGGAAAGGCCGGGAATATCGGGCTTGAGGCAGCAGATGCCACGGATCACCAGCACGATCTCGACCCCGGCGTTGCTTGCCTCATAAAGCTTGTCGATCAGATCGGGATCGGTCAGCGAATTCATCTTCGCCCAGATCGCCGCCGGCTTGCCAGTCTGGGCGTTGGCGATCTCGGCGTCGATCGCCTCGTTGAGCGTCGAGCGCAAGTTGATCGGCGAGATCGACAGCAGTTCGGTGCGCTTTGGTTCGATGTAGCCGGTGATGAAATTGAACAATTGCCCGGCGTCGCGCCCCGCCTTGGGATCGGCGGTGAAGTAAGACAGGTCGGTGTAAACCCGCGCGGTTACCGGGTGATAATTGCCCGTCCCGAAGTGGCAGTACGTGCGATAGCCATCGCCTTCGCGGCGCACGACCATCGATACCTTGGCGTGGGTCTTCCAGTCGACGAAGCCGTAGATCACCTGCACGCCCGCGCGTTCGAGCTGGCTGGCCCAGAGCAGGTTCTGCTCTTCGTCGAACCGTGCTTTCAGTTCGACGACGGCGGTGACGGACTTGCCGGCATCGGCAGCGGCGATCAGCGCGGCGATGACCGCCGATTGCTTGCCCGCGCGGTAGAGCGTCTGCTTGATCGCGACGACATCGGGATCTTCCGCCGCTTGCCGCAGGAAATCGATCACCACCTCGAACGTCTCGTAGGGGTGCTGAATGACGATGTCCTTCTCGCGAATGGCGGCAAAGCAATCGCCGTCATGCTCAAGAACACGTTCCGGATAGCGCGGGCTGTAGGGTTCGAACTTGAGCTCGGGCCGATCCTCCTCGACGATCGCGGACAAGCCGGTCACGCCGATGAGGCCGCCCGTCTTGATCACCAGCGCCCGGTCCAGACTGAGCTGCGCGCGCAGCAGTTCCTCGGCTGATGCATCGAACTTGCCCTGCAATTGCAGCACGATGACCTTGCCGCGCCGTCGCCGCTGGATTGCGGTGCGATAGTAGCGCACCAGATCCTCGGCATCTTCCTCAAGCTCGATGTCGCTGTCGCGCAGGATACGGAACACGCCATAGCCATTGATGCGAAAGCCCGGGAAAATCTGGTCTGCGTGGCGGCAGATCAGATCCTCGACCGACATGTAGACTGCAGCCTCTCCGGGCACGCGCACGAACCGGGGCAAAGCCTGCGGGATCAGCACCATCTCCATCACCGGTGAATTATCGGCAACGCGGGTGAGCGAAAACAGAACGCCGATGCCCTGGTTGGCGACGAACGGGAAGGGATGGGCCGGGTCGATCGCCTGCGGGGTGATCACCGGCATGATGCCTTCGAGGAAATAGTCCTTCAACCACTTGTCACCGGCATGCGGCAGCTTTTCGTCGCCGACCACGCGGATTCCTTCCACCGCGAGCAGGCGCTTCAGGTCTTTCCAGGCCGTTTGCTGGATCGCTTCGAGTTCGAGAACTTTCTCGTGGATAGCCGCCAACTGGGCCGACGGTGTCAGGCCGTCGATCGAGATCTCTTCGATCTGGCGACGCACCTGCCCGGCAAGGCCGGCGACACGGACCATCAGGAACTCGTCGAGATTGCTGCCCGAGATCGAAAGGAAGCGCAGCCGTTCGAGCAGGGGATAGCGAGCGTTGGCCGCTTCGGCGAGCACGCGTTCGTTGAACGCAAGCCAGCTCAACTCACGGTTGAAATAGCGGCCCTGCGTGGCGGCGACGGCGCTCGATCCTTCAGTGGCCTCAGCCGCTTCTGATTCGCGATCCGTAAGCAATGCTTTGGTTTTCACGGTCTGCCTTTGTCATTTCCGTATGACACTTATGCTGCAAATGGACAGCCAAAGCCAAAAAGGCACACTTGATTGTCACATCACGTTCAACATCGTTGCAGCGCAGCATTGTTTGGCGCAATGTTCCGACAATGATCAAGGCCGCTCTGCACCATCTCACCCGATATCGCTATAGCCGCCGCATTCGGCTGGGCCCACAAGTCATCAGGTTGCGGCCCGCGCCGCACAGCCGGACGGCGGTGCCAAACTACTCGCTCAAGATCAGCCCGCCCGAACATTTCCTGAACTGGCAGCAGGATCCGCACGGTAACTGGCTGGCGCGGGTGGTTTTCCCCGATCCGATCGATCACTTCTCGATCGAGGTGGACTTGCTGGCAGAGCTGGCGGTGATCAATCCGTTCGACTTCTTCGTCGAGCCGGAAGCCGAGGAATATCCGTTCCAATATTCCGAATCCATGGCGGCCGATCTTTCCGCCTACTTCGAGGTTGAGGAACAAGGCCCGCTGTTTGAGGCGCTGGTCGCCAGCCACGCGTCGTACACGGGCCGTACGGTCGATTTCCTCGTCGATATCAACAGCAAGCTGCAGCAGCGGATCGATTATGTGATCCGCATGGAAGCTGGGGTGATGGCGCCGGAAGAAACGCTGACGGTGGGCGTCGGATCGTGCCGCGATTCGGCGTGGTTGCTGGTGCAACTGCTGCGGCGGCTTGGCTTCGCCGCGCGGTTCGTTTCAGGGTATTCGATCCAGCTGGTGGCGGACGTCATACCCAAGGAGGGCCCGCAGGGCGTCCAGCAGGACGTGACCGACCTGCACGCCTGGGCAGAGGCCTATGTGCCCGGAGCGGGCTGGATCGCGCTGGATGCGACATCGGGCATGTTTGCCGGTGAGGGGCACATCCCGCTCTGCGCAACGCCGCACTACCGGTCCGCCACCCCGATCGAGGGTATGGCCGAACCCGCCGAAGTCGATTTCGACTTTCAGATGAACGTCTCGCGCATTGCCGAGGCCGTGCGAATCACCAAGCCGTTCACTGAGGCGCGCTGGCAGGCGCTGCTTGCGCTTGGCGACAGGGTCGATGCCGATCTCGACGCTGGCGGCGTGATGCTGACGATGGGCGGCGAACCGACGTTCATTGCCGACAACGACTTTGAGGCCGACGAATGGAACGGCGGCGCTGTCGGCCCGACCAAGGCGGTCTATGCCGACCGGCTGATCCGTCTGCTGCGTGAGAAATTCGCGCCGGGATC
Source organism: uncultured Novosphingobium sp. (assembly GCA_964502105.1). Lineage (GTDB taxonomy): Bacteria > Pseudomonadota > Alphaproteobacteria > Sphingomonadales > Sphingomonadaceae > Novosphingobium. Next base: position 40,472 of record CAZCUS010000005.1, read on the forward strand.
GCTGCTGCATCACGGGCAGGGCAAGTGGTATCCGGGGGAAAGCCTGCCACGCTGGGGCTTCTCGATCTACTGGCGCAAGGATGGCGTGCCGATCTGGCGCGATCCCTCGCTGATCGCGGGTGAAACGATGCCGGCCAAAAAGGGCGAACCGGCAGAGGCGCCTGCTTCGATCGACGAAGCGCTGGCCGGCGAGATGCTGCGCGATGCCGCGCGTTCGCTCGGCGTCGAGGAAGACTATGTGCAGCCGGTGTTCGAGGACAGCTTCGAATGGGCGATGAAGGAAGGCAATCTTCCGATCAACGTCACGCCGATCGATCCCAAGCTGGAAGACCCTGAACTGCGTGAGCGCTTCGTGCGGACTTATACGCGCGGTCTGGACAAGCCGATCGGCTTCGTGCTGCCGGTGCAGCGCTGGAATTCCGCCGACCTTTCGATACCGCGCTGGAAAAGCGAGCGCTGGAAAGTGCGCAAGGGCAAGCTCACCGCCGTGCCCGGTGACAGTGCGCTCGGCTATCGCCTGCCGCTCGGAGCGCTGCCGCATGTCCCGGCGTCGGACTACCCCTACATCCACCCGCGCGACACGGCCGACCCGCGCGAACCGCTGGCCGATTTCCGCGAACAGGTGATCGAGCGCGGGACCGAGCAGCGCGAACGGCCGATCACCAGGCCGGAAAAGGCCGCAGAGCAGGCCACACCGGCGCAGCGCTCGGAAAAGATCGCGGCGTCCGATATCATTGCGCAGGAACGCGTCGAGCAGGTTATCATCGAGGGCGCGGTGCGGACCGCGATCACCATCGAGCCGCGCGGGGATTACTTCGCGGTGTTCGTGCCGCCGACCGAGAAGCTTGAGGACTATCTTGAACTCATCGCGGCGGTGGAAGCCGTGGCTGAAGCGCGCAAGGTGCCGATCCGCATCGAGGGCTATGCCCCGCCGCCCGACCACCGGCTGCAAGTGCTCAAGATCACGCCCGATCCCGGCGTGATCGAAGTCAACATCCACCCTTCCGGAAGCTGGCGCGAGACGGTGGAGATCACCGAGACGCTGTATGACTGCGCGCGCGAGGTGAACCTGACCGCCGACAAGTTCATGGTCGACGGGCGGTCGATTGGCACCGGCGGCGGCAATCACATCGTGCTGGGCGGTGCGCAATTGCTCGAATCGCCGTTCATCCGCCGGCCCGACCTGCTCAAGAGCTTCGTAACGTATTGGCAGCGGCATCCCTCGCTCAGCTATCTGTTCTCGGGCATGTTCATCGGCCCGACCAGTCAGGCCCCGCGCATCGACGAAGCGCGGCACGACAGCATCTACGAGCTTGAGATCGCGCTGGCGCAAGTGCCCGGTCCCGATCAGTCGCAACCCGCGCCATGGGTGGTCGATCGCCTGTTCCGCAACCTGCTCGTGGACGTGACCGGCAACACCCACCGCACCGAGATCTGCATCGACAAGATGTTCTCGCCCGATGGTCCGACCGGACGGCTGGGGCTGGTCGAGTTCCGCGGTTTCGAGATGCCGCCAGACGCCAAGATGTCGCTCGCCCAGCAACTGCTGCTGCGCGCGATGACGGCGATGTTCTGGAAGGAGCCGCTTGATGGGTCGCTGGTCCGCTGGGGCACGCAGTTGCATGACAGGTTCATGCTCGGCCATTTCGTGTGGACCGATTTCCTCGATGTGCTCGATGATCTGCGCCGTGCCGGCTATGAATTCGATCCCGCCTGGTTCGAGGCGCAGCGCATGTTCCGCTTCCCGGTGCATGGCGAGGTCGAGGGTGGCGGCGTCACGCTGGAAATCAGCCATGCGCTCGAGCCGTGGAACGTGCTGGGTGAAACCGGCGCGATCGGCGGCACCGTGCGCTATGTCGATTCGTCGACCGAGCGCTTGCAGGTGCGTGCGTCCGGTCTGGTCAAGGGCCGCCACATCATCACTTGCAACGGCCGCCGCGTGCCGCTGGTCGAGGTGGGACCGGGCGAAGGCGTCGCCGGGGTGCGCTACAAGGCATGGGCGCCCGCCGAATGCCTGCATCCGATGATGCCGGCGCATGCGCCGCTTACGTTCGACATCCTCGATAGCTGGAACGGTCGTTCGCTGGGGGGCTGCGTCTATCATGTCGCGCATCCCGGTGGCCGGAACTACGACGATGTGCCGATCAACGGCTATGAGGCCGAGGCCCGGCGCAAGGCGCGTTTCCAGGAACACGGGCATACGCCCGGTCGTCTGGCGATGCCGCCTGAGGAAGCCTTGGGTGAATTCCCGTACTCGCTCGACCTGCGACGGCCGCTGCGTGCCGTCTGAAGCCAAATCCCGGGCCCCTAAAAGGCCTCGGACCTGGTTGGACGACTATCCCGCCGGGGTGACATCCGGCGATCTGTTTGCCGATGCCCCGGGGCCGATCTCCGACAAGTGGCGCGCCGTGGCCTCGGGTCTGGCCTCGATTGCCGAGGGCGATGCCGGCACGCTGCAGGATCTCGCCGCGCGCCATATCTCCGACCTTGGCATGACTTTCCGGGTGGCGGGCGACGATCAGGAGCGGAGCTGGCCGTTGACGCCGATGCCGCTGATCATCGGCGCGGCGGAATGGGGGCAGATCGAACGCGGGTTGATCCAGCGCGCGACGCTGTTCGAACGGCTGGCCGAGGACATCTACGGCCCACAGCGGGTCATCGCCGAAGGGCATCTGCCCGCTGCGGTCATCGCCGGCAGCCCCTATTTTGCCCGCAAGATGCTGGGGCGCGGGCCGAGTAGCGGGCATTTCATCCACGTCTACGCCGCCGATCTGGCGCGTGGGCCGCAAGGCCAGTGGCGCGTGTTGCAGGACCGCGTTCGGCTGGCGACCGGCATCGGCTATGCGCTGGAAAACCGGCTGGCGATGTCGCGCACAACCGATCCGCTATTGTCGCAAAACCACGTTCGCCGCGTTGCCGAATTCTACGCGACGATCCGCGAGGGCATCGCCACTGATTGCCGCCGCGAACGGCCACGCATCGCGCTGCTGACGCCGGGTCGGTTCAACCAGACATACGCCGAACAGGCGCATATGGCGCGCTATCTGGGCCTGCCGCTGGTCGAAGGGCGCGATCTGTCGGTGATCGACAACAAGCTGTTCATCGGCACGATTGCCGGGCCAAAGCGCGTCGATGCGCTGTGGCGCTGGGTCAATACCAGCGCGCTCGACCCGCTGACCTTCGATGCCAAGTCGCAGCTTGGTGTCGCCAATATGTTCGAGGCGTGGGCGTCGGGCGGGCTGGAAGTCGCCAACTGGCCGGGCGTGGAAGTTCTGGAAACGCCGGCGTTCTCGGCCTTCATCCCGCGCCTGTGCCGTGTGCTGATGGGTGAGGCGCCGATTCTGCCCACCGTGGCGACATGGTGGTGCGGCCAGAAGGCCGAGGGCGAGATCGTCAAGCGCCGGATCGCAGAGCTGGCTCTGCTCCCCGCCTTTGGCGAGACGGTCGAGGGGCTGGCTGCCCGCAGCCCGATCAATGGCGCCGAAATGGGCCCGGCAGAGCGTGCAGCGCTGTTTGATGCCATGCGCCGGCGGCCGATGGATTACTGCGCGCAGGAAATCGTCCACCTTTCCACCACGCCCGCGCTGATCGATGGCGAGATCGTGGCGCGGCCGTTCACGATCCGCGCCTTTGTCGCGCGCACCGCTGACGGCGAATGGTCGGTCATGCCGGGTGGCTTTGCGCGGCTGGCATCGAGCGACGAACTGCCGACGTCGCTGATGGGCGCGGGCGATCTTTCCGCCGATGTCTGGGTGGTCGATGACGGCCCGACCAGCTTCCAGTCGCTAGGGCTGATGATGTTCGAGCCGCCGATCACGCGCGGCGGCGGCATCCTCGCCAGCCAGGCGGCGGACAACCTCTATTGGTTCGGCCGCTATAACGAGCGCGCGGAAGTGACGGTGCGCATCGTGCGCTCGATCCTCGACAGTTCCATCGAGGTAGACGGCATTCGCGGGCAGGATGGCGAAGTGCGGCGGCGGCTGGTCGCTCTGCTGGTTCACTGGGGCGCGATCCACGAATCGATGGCGGACGATCCGCTGACGACGATCTGTGCGCGGGCGCTGGCGGAAAGCACGTTGCCCGGCGGAGTCGCGGCGCTGTTGCGCATGCGCCATGAGATCGGCCTCGGTCTGCGCGAGCGGTTCGCGCCCGATTTCTGGCGCATTGCCAGCCGCCCGATGCCGACCATCGAAATGCGCCGGCCACAGAACCTGGTATCCGTCTCGCGCACCTTGATGGAGAACTTCAGCGCGCTGTCCGGCCTGGCATCGGAAAACATGGTGCGCGGATCGGCATGGCGCTTTCTGCAGATGGGGCGCCGGATTGAGCGTGCGGTGGCGAGTTGCAGTATCGCCCGGCATCTGGCCCTGCCCAAGGACACATTCGATTCGCTCGGCGCGCTGCTTGACCTGTGCGACAGCCAGATCATCTATCGCTCGCGCTATCTGACCGGACCGATGCGCAATCCGGTGTATGATCTGGTGCTGCTCGATCCCGAGAACCCCCGGTCGCTGGCCTTCCAGGTGGCGGAGATCGCCCTGCATCTGGCCGAACTGCCCCCGCTGCGCGACGATCATCTGCCCGAGCAGCCGCTGCGTCTGGCGCGGGCGCTGGTCGGTCGGCTGGAAACGCTGACCGCGCAGGACATCGTGCCCAGCGACCTTGGCGATATCGAGGCGGAATTGCTGGCGCTGTCGGATGCGCTTTCGCTGCGGTACTTCCTGCAGTTCGAGCGCAAGCAACTGGACGCGCGGCCGAGTCTGCTCGAATGAAATACGCCATCAGCCATCTGACCACGCTGAAATACGCGGAACCGGCCCAACTGGCCCAGTTCGCGCTGCGATTGCGACCGCGAGAGTGGCCCGGGCAGACCGTCACCGACTATGTGCTGACGGTCGATCCGCAACCCGGCCAGATCCTGGAAGGCGAGGGCGGGTATTACGTCAACGAGGCGAAATTCATGCTGCGCCAGCCGATCGCGCGGTTGCAGATCGCAAGCCGTTTCCTGGCCGAAGTGCTGCCCTTGCCTGAGGAGGCGCTGGCGGCATCCGGCCCCACGCTGACCGACTTGCGCGAACGGGCGATGGCGCGCCCGGACCTGACCTCGCTTAGCCCCGCGTCCTATATCTTCGCCTCACCCATCGCTCAGCCGGAGCAGGCAATCGCTGCCTGGGCGGGCAAGTTCCTGAGCGAGGCCATGCCGGTGATGGATGCAGGCCGGGCGCTGATGGAGGCGATCCACGGCCAGTTCGATTTTGACGCCGAAGCCACGTTTGCCGACACCCCGCCGATCGATGCGTTCAACCAGCGGCGCGGCGTGTGTCAGGATTTCACCCACATCATGATCGTGGCCGCGCGCGCCTTCGGCATTCCGGCCGCTTATGTCAGCGGCTATTTGCGCACGCTGCCGCCCAAGGGGAAGAGCCGGCTGGTCGGCGCCGATGCCATGCATGCCTGGGCCAACTTGTGGTGCGGCGAGGACCTGGGCTGGGTTGGCTTCGATCCGACCAACAACCTGATGGTCGCGACCGACCACATTTTCATCGGCATGGGCCGCGACTATTCCGACGTTGCGCCGTTGGACGGCACATTCCGGGGCAATGCCAAGCAGACGATGTACTTTTCGGTCGACGTCGCGCCGCGCGACTGAGGTTGGAGCCAAATCCCTCACCCACGTGATTCGCGTGTCTGTGCCGTTTCGCCGGGGAAGATGCCCGCGACCGCCATCGCGGCGTTGAGCCCGCTCATTGCCTCCAGAAGATCGCCAATGCCGTCTTCCGCCACCAGCAGTTGCAGCGTGTCGCGCGCGGCTTCGAGCCCCGTCTCGCGCAGTTGATGTGACAGGCCGAGAATGATCGCCTCGTGTTCCGAAACCCTGTCGCAACCAAGGCCGCAGAACGCGAAGGTTTCCAGCGCGTCGCGGTTGAAGATCAGCATCACGCGGTGGAACGGCTGCAACCCGCCGATCATGCGCCAGCGGGCAAATGCCGGGGCGATGGCCTGCGCCGGGCAGGACCGGTTGCCCAGCATAGTCACCCACGCGCGCATCGACCAGACGAGGAAGCGGCAGCCCGGATCGAGTGTGGCGAGGGGGCGGTCAACAAACTGATACATTCTGTCTCTCCAGCCTACTTGTAATTGCGAATGAGTTGCATTAGCTATTGATACGCGGCTTGGCTCCCCGGTCAAGCCCTCTGGTGCCGTCATGGGTCACCAGATCTCCCCTCCAGACTGCCCGGGGCGGCTATCCCTGCCGCTCCGGGCATTTTTTCGGATGTGATGAGCGCGCTTCGATCCGAAGAGCGCGAGGTCAGACCTCGAGAGCCGCCTCGCCGATCGCGGCGTAGATCGCGTCGAGCTGCGCGTCGGTCGTGCAATAGGGCGGCATCACGTAGACGGTGTTGCCAAGCGGGCGCAGCAGCACGTCGCGCGCGCTGAAATAGGCCATCAGACGCGGCGCCAGCGTATCGAGGTAGCCGCCTTCACCATAGAAATCGAGCGCGACGATCGTGCCAAGGCGGCGCGGGTTGTCGAAATGGCAGTAGCGCCCAAGACGGTCGAGTTGCGCCTGCTGCCGTTGGCCCAGATCGGCGATTCGCTCGCGCACCGGCTCGTCCTGCCAGATCGCAAGGTTAGCGTTGGCGGCGGCGCAGGCGATGGGGTTGGCGGTGTAGCTTGATGAATGAAAGAACATCTTCGCGCGGTCATCGGACCAGTGGGCCGCGAAGATCGGTTCGCTCGCCATCGTCACCGCCAGCGGCAGCGATCCGCCGGTGAGGCCCTTCGACAGGCACAGGATATCGGGCACCACGCCGGCCTGATCGCAAGCGAGCAACGTGCCGGTGCGGCCCCATGCGGTCATCACTTCATCGGCAATGAACAGCACGCCTGCCTTGGCGCAGATCGCGTGCATGCCTGCCAGTACATGCGCTGGATACATCAGCATGCCGCCCGATCCGAGCACCAGCGGCTCGACTATCAGCGCGGCGGTATCGGGCGCGGCGCAGAACGCTTCCAGCGCGTCGAGCGTTGCCTGCTCTTGCCCCGGTGCGGGATAGGGAATCCGCGCGACATCGAACAGTAGCGGCGCGTAAGTCTGGTTGAACACGCCGCGTGCACCTACTGACATCGCGCCGATGGTGTCGCCGTGGTAGGAATGCTCCATCACGACGATGCGATGCCGCGCTTCGCCGCGCGCCGCCCAATAGCCCAGCGCCATTTTGAGCGCGACTTCCACGCTGGTGGAACCCGAATCGGAAAAGAACACCCGCGTCAGCGCCTCGGGCATCATCGCGCGCAGGGTGGCCGCCAGTGTTTCGGCCGGCTCATGCGTCCAGCCCGCGAAGATCAACTGGTCCAGCTTCTGCGCCTGTTCGGCAATGGCGGCCATGATGCGCGGATGGCAGTGGCCGTGCGTCGTCACCCACCACGAAGAGATCGCATCGATCACGGTGCGGCCATCGGCGGTGTGCAGCAGCGCGCCTTGCGCCCGCTCGACCAGCGGGATCGGCTGGCCAAGGCCATGCTGCGTGAAAGGGTGCCAGACCGGCGAGGTCACGCGGTGAAATCCTCGATACGGAAGTTTGCCGCGAACGCCTCACGCAGCGCCTCCGGCGTCAGCGGATCGAGCAGGGGCAGGCGGCCAAGCCGATTAACCTTGCCCATCTGCGCGATGGTCGCCTCGCTGTCCTCGTTCGCATCGCCGATGAAGGCCACGCCGAGGATCGGCACGCCCCGCGCACGCAGAGCCTCGATGCTGAGCAGGCTGTGGTTGATCGTGCCGAGCGCGGTGCGCGCCACCAGCACCACCGGCAGCCCCCAGCGCGCGAAAACGTGGGCGAAAGTCAGCGTGCGGGTTACCGGGACCATGACCCCGCCCGCGCCCTCGATCACCAGCGCGCCGGGCACGGCGGGAATTCGCAGGGCATCGGGATCGATAGTTACCCCGTCGATCTCGGCGGCGCGGTGCGGGGAGCAGGGCGTGGCGAGCCGCCAGGCCTCGGGCACGATGCGATCGGGCGTCAGGCCTGCCAGCCTTGCCACGCGCTCGCTATCGGTTTCGTCATCGTCCAGCCCGGCTTGCACCGGCTTCCAGTAGGACGCGCCGAGCGCCCCCGTCAGCGCGGCGGCGAACACGGTCTTGCCGATGCCGGTATCGGTGCCGGTGACGATCAGGTGGGTGCTCATGCCCGGTCAGGTAGCGTGGGTGAAATGGCACGTCACCACTTCATAGCTGATTTGCGACCCGCCCTGTTCGAACCGCCGCATCACGCGGCGCAGTTCGGCAGCAGACAGCGGGCGATGGCGCGGTGCGGCGGTGGTCGCACCGATGGCGCGCAGGGCGCCGAGAAACTGCCGCGCATTGTCGTGCCGGTCGATGAGCACCTCGGCTTGAGGCGGGGTGACCTGGGCTTCGGGCAGGGTGGACGCCAGCACATCCACCGATGCAAAGCGCGGCGTGCCCGGCTCCAGATCCTCGGCAGCATGGGCGGTGCGCCATTCGCTGAAGGTTCCGGCGCCCAGCGTGGTGAACAGGCAATGCCCGCCCGGTGCCAGCCAGTCCAGCATCCGGGCCACGGCGGCGGGCTGATCGTCGAACCACTGCATTGCCAGGCTGGAGCAGACGAGATCGTAGGGCAGGCCCGGCGGCGTGTCGTATTCGCCGTCAAGCACCGCAAAGCGGCGTCCGGGCGCATCGCCGATCCGGTTGCGGCAGCGCGCCAGCATTTCGGGCGCGAGATCAGTGACAAGCCACTCGCCGCCGATCCCGCGCGTCAACAGTGCCTCTGTCAGGAAACCGGTCCCGCAGCCGATTTCCAGCACACGCGGCTTGGCGGGCAGGGGCAGGGCGACGATGCGGGCGGCGAGCTTTTCAGCGGCGATGCGCTGGACGCGGGCGTTGTCGTCATAGGCCGCCGCCGAACCGAACGCGCGTTGCACTGCTTCATGCCGGATCACGCCAGCCGCTCCACGAACTGGCGGATCGCGCTGGCGCACCATTGCGGGCGCTCCATCGGCAGCAAGTGGCCGGCCTCGGCATGGGTGAGGCGGGTCACGTTGGCGGCGCTGGCGAAGACGGCGGCGCGCAACGGTTCGGGCAGGATGACATCGCGCGCGCCTTGCAAGGACAGCACCGGCACGGACAGCGTCGCGCTGAGCCCGCTCGTATCGTCGTCCCGCAACGATTGCAGATCGCGCAGCAGCAGAGCGGCGTCGAAGCGCGGCGCGGGTTCACGCCAGCCGCAGCGCTGGCGAAATTCGGTGAGCACGGTTTCAGGATAGGTCCCGAACCGGTCGATCATTCGGTCGATCAAGCGCCGTGCCACGCCCGGCTGGTGATCGCGCGAAGTGAACCGGTCGAACCCGTTGATCGCGATCAGACCGCGCATGTCCGGCGGCGGGGCGATCAGTGCGCGCATCGTGCCGAAGCTGTGCACGATGACCACACAAGGGCCATCGATGACTGGTGCGACTGGACCGCAGAAATAGCCACGGTCATCGATGGCGATGTCGCAGTCGCCCAGCCGCGCGATCAGATTGCGCCAGATCGCGCCGTCGAGGCCCCAGCCGTGCATCAGGAGCAGCTTCAACGGCATGCCTCGATCGCGGCAAGCAGCGCGTCGATTTGCGCTTCGCTTTGCGTCGCACGCAGGGCGATGCGCAGGCGGCTGGTTCCCGGTGGCACGGTGGGCGGGCGAATGGCCGAGGCGAGCATGCCGCGTTCCTCCAGCCTTGCGCTGAGCGCCATCGCGTCGGCTTCCGACCCGATTACCGCAGGCACGATCTGCGTGACCGACGCGCCGTGATCGATGCCGAGCTGGTTCAGGCCTTGCCGCAGCCGGTCACCCAGCGCCGAGAGATGCGCGCGTTCGGCCTCCATGCCCGGCACCAGATCGAGCGCGGCGTCGATTGCGCCCAGCACGGCAGGCGGCGGCGCGGTGGTGAAGACGAAGCCGCTGGCGGCGTTGACGAGGTAGTCGATCAGCGCCTGCGATCCGGCGACATAGGCGCCGAATCCGCCCAGCGCCTTGCTGAACGTGCCCATGACTACATCGACGCCGCCCGGCACCATGGCCGAAAGCCCCGCACCGCCGGGGCCGAGCACGCCAGTGGCATGCGCCTCGTCGATGAACAGAAAGGCATCATGGCGACGGGCAAGGCTGACGAGGGCGGCCATATCAGGCACATCGCCGTCCATGCTGAACACGCTCTCGGTGAAGATGAACCGCGCCGGGGCGACGGCGCCCTTGTCTGTCAGCAGCGCGTCGAGGTGATCGAGGTCGTTGTGGCGAAAGCGGTGCTGGCGCGCGCCTGCCGCTGCGATGCCGGCATGCATGCTGGCGTGGTTGAGCCGGTCGGTGAACACCGCCGCGCCGGGGGCGAGGGCGAGCAGGGCGGGGATCGTCGCGGCGTTGGCCTGCCAGCCGCTGGCGAAGATCAGTGCGGCCTCGGTGCCCTTGAACGCGGCGATCCGGCGTTCGACCGCGAGGTGCGCCTCGCTGGTTCCGGTCACCAGCCGCGATGCGCCCGATCCGGTGCCGTGCCGCGCGGTCCAGTCCGCTGCGCGTTCCGCCAGCAGGGGATGGCGGGCAAGGCCGAGATAGTCGTTGCTGGAATAGTCGACGAGTTCGCGCCCGCCGCGCAGGATCGTGCCTGCCGGCGTCGCGCTGGCCGGGCGCAATACGCGGCGCTGGCCGGCTTTCTCGATCCGGTCGAGCGCGGCGTGCAGCAGGGCGTCGAGCTTGCTCATCGCCGGTGCCGGTATGTCAGTTAGCCGCGCGGCACAATGGCGTTACGGAAATCCGCCACCGCTGGCAGCTCAGCCTTCCAGCAGGTCCAGATAGGCGACGACATCGTTGTCGGTGGCGATGAACAGGCCGTCCTGCACTTCCTCGGGCTCGACGGCGGCGATAGCCATGGCCTCGGTAAGCGGGCCATAGAACAGCGTCGTCGCCGCGCCGCCCTCCGATGCGCCATCGAGATGGTAGAGCCGCACGGTCGCGGTATCGAAGGTGGTGCGCATCAGTCTTCTTTCCGTTCCCGCTTGGCGCCATCGACGGTGCGGGTGAGGCGATCGGCCTCGCTTTCAGCCAGCTTGCGCTCCGCCTTGGTTTGCCCATGCTTCGCCCGCATCGCCTCGGCTTGCGCGCTGGCGGCTGAGCGCTGCTTTGCCTTGCGCGCAGTTCGCAGGTTGATGATTTCGGCCATGGTCAGAGCATAGCCTCCCTCTTTCGTCATTGCGAGCGGCGAAGCCGCGCGGCAATCCAGAGTCGCGCAGGCTGCCCTGGATTGCTTCGCTGCGCTCGCAATGACGAGACGGGGGCGTCAGTCCTCGCCCAACATGTCTTCGGGCCGCACCACCCGGTCGAACGTCTCGCCGTCGACATAACCGCTGGCGATGGCCGCCTCGCGCAGCGTGGTTCCTTCCGCGTGGGCGGTCTTGGCGATTTCGGCGGCCTTGTCATAGCCGATGGTCGGGGCGAGCGCGGTCACCAGCATCAGCGAGTTGTCCAGCCCGCGCTGGATGTTGTCGCGGCGCGGTTCCAGTCCGCGCAGCAGGTTGTCGGTAAAGCTGGTCACGGCCTCGCCCAGCAGGCGCACCGATTGCAGCATGTTGTACGCCATCACCGGGCGATAGACGTTGAGTTCGAAATGCCCCTGGCTGTCGGCAAAGGTGATCGCGGCGTGATTGCCGAAGACTTGCGCGCAGACTTGCGTCATCGCCTCGCACTGCGTGGGATTGACCTTGCCCGGCATGATCGAGGAGCCCGGCTCGTTCTCGGGCAGCGCCAGTTCGCCAAGGCCCGAACGCGGGCCGGAGCCGAGGAAGCGGATATCGTTGGCGATCTTGAACAGCCCGGCGGCCAGCGTGTTGATTGCGCCGTGGGCGAACAGCAACGCATCCTGCGCGCCGAGCGCCTCGAACTTGTTAGGCGCGGAGGTGAACGGCAGGCCGGTATCGCTGGCGATTTCAGCGGCGATGGCCAGTGCAAACCCCTTCGGCGCGTTCAGCCCGGTGCCCACGGCGGTGCCGCCCTGCGCCAGTTCGCACAGGCCGGGCAGGGTCAATTCGATGCGCTCGATCCCGGCACGGACCTGCCGGGCATAACCGGAAAACTCCTGACCCAGCGTCAGCGGCGTCGCGTCCTGGGTATGCGTGCGGCCGATCTTGATGATGTCGTGCCAGCTTGCCGCCTTGGCATCGAGCATGTCCGCCAGCGTGCGCAACGCCGGCAGCAGTTGGTGCGAAATGTCGGTCACCGCCGCGATGCTGATCGCGCTGGGGAAGGTGTCGTTGGAAGACTGTCCGTGATTGACGTGATCGTTGGGATGCACCGGGCTTTTCGCGCCGGGTTCGCCGCCCAGCAACACATTGGCGCGGTTGGCGATCACCTCGTTGGCGTTCATGTTGCTCTGCGTGCCCGATCCCGTTTGCCACACGACCAGCGGAAAATGATCGTCGAGCGCGCCAGACACGACCTCGCCCGCAGCCTCGACGATGGCGTCTGCGATGAGCGGTTCGATCTCGCCCAGCCGCTGGTTCACCTTGGCGGCGGCGCGCTTGATCACGCCCAGCGCGCGGACTACGCCGCGCGGCATGCGTTCCTCGCCGATGCGGAAGTTCTCCAGCGAGCGCTGGGTCTGCGCGCCCCACAGCCGGTCGGCGGGCACGGCGATCTCGCCCATGGTGTCGCGTTCGATCCGGATCTCACTCACCTTCGCTCTCCTTGATGCGCCATAGCGATAATCCGATGGCCTTCGCCTTGTTGCAAGTGGTTCGCAAAAATTAATGGCGCGGCGGAAGGGAACCCGATTTTCCACCGTTCGTTCGTCCGCGCTCAACCGCCTCGTAACATTAGGGCCTTATTGCGGTGTCCGAATTAAGGATGCTGGCCTATATGGGGCCTCATGGGAAAGCACCGGGCCGTTCACATGCCTGGATCAAACAGAAGAATTGCGGAGACAATAATGACCGCTACCAAGACTCCCGCAGCTGGCGCGGGACGCCGCAAAACCGCCGCCCCGCGTGAGGCGCGCAAGACACCGGAACTCGAGGCAGAGATTGCCGGCAACATCCGTGACTCGCTGCTGCCGGGTGACGGCCCGTTCGAAGCCGGCTGGGTGGAGCAGGCAGCGGCCTTTCTTCTTGAGGTAGCGCGGGAACGCAAAGCGGGCGAACCCGCGATCGCCATGGCCACCGTAAGCGAAGGCCACCGGCACCAGCGTATCGCCATCGTCAACGACGACATGCCGTTTCTGGTGGATTCGATCGCGTCAGCGGTTTCGGCAAGCGGTCTGGTGGTCGATCGGCTGGTCCATCCGGTGATGCCGGTGCGGCGAGACGAGACCGGCAAGCTTGTCGCGCTGCCCACCACGCGTGGTGGCGATGTCGCGCTGGAATCGATGATCTACATCGAGACCGTGCGGGTCGATGCCAAGGAACGCCGCAAGCTGCTGCAGACTATCGAAACCACGCTCGCCGACGTGCGCGCGGCAGTTAACGACTGGCCGCGCCTGGTCGAGGCGATGGCGCACGACGCCGCGCTGCTGACCGACAGCGAAGGCGCGGAACTGCTGGAGTGGTTCCGGAGCGGCATGCTGACCCAGCTTGGCCACGTGACCCGCCGCCGCGATGGCAGCCACACCCAGTTGCTCGGCATCTGCCGACGCGGGGCGAAAGCGCTGCTGGCCGATGCGAGCTATGATCGCGCGTTCGCGTGGTTCGACGATGCTCTTGCGAAGGGCGATCTGCGGGTCCCGCTGGTGGTCAAGGCGAACCACATCGCCACGGTGCACCGCCGCGTACCGCTGGACCTGTTTCTGGTTCCGCTGATCGATGACGACAAGGTTTCCGCCATCTCGGTCCATGCCGGCATCTGGACCAGCGCCGCACTGAACACGCCGCCCGACCGGGTGCCGCGCCTGCGCCAGCAGCTTGCGGGCCTGAGCACCAAGTTGGGCTTCGATCCCAACGGGCATACCGGCAAGGCGCTGACTCACGCGCTGACCAGCCTGCCGCACGATCTGGTGATCGGTTTCAGCGACGCCGATGTCGAGCGGGTGGCGACGACGATGACCAGCCTGGTCGATCGTCCGCGCCCGCGCCTGCTGCTGGTGGAAGCGCCGCTGGCGCGACACTTGATGGCGTTCGTCTGGCTCTCGCGCGATATGCATTCGGTGGCGATGCGGCGCAGCATCCAGACGATGATCGAGGAGGCGGTTGGCGCGCCTGCGCTCGACTGGAGCCTGCAGGTCGAATCCGGGACGCTGGCAATGCTGCGCTATGTCATCGACATACGCGATGTCGGCGGGTTACCCGCTGAAAAGGAACTCGACACGCGGCTCCAGACGATGCTGCGCGGATGGGGCGAGGCGGTGGAAGCCGCACTTGCCGCCGATGGTGACAGTTCGCGCGCCGCCGTGATTACCGCGCGCTACGCCGAGGCATTCCCGCTTGCTTATCGCACCGATTATGGGCCGCAAGAAGCCGCGATCGATATTCGCCACATGCGCAAGCTGGCCGGCGGCGATGTCGAAGCCGCGCAGGGCAAGGCCGATAAGCGCGATGTGCGGCTTTATCGCCATGCCAGTGACGGCGATGGTCAGTTGCGCCTCAAAATCTATCAGTATGAGGGCAGCCTGCCGCTGTCCGATGCCGTGCCCGCGCTGGAGAACTTCGGCTTTCGCGTGCTGGCGGAAATGCCGACGCAGCTTGATGAAGGGCGCATCGGCACGATCCACGATTTCACCCTCGCGCTGCCCGCCGGGCGTGATGCGGACGCCGTGCTGGCCTTGGCCCCGACCATCGAACCAGCCTTGTGCGCGGTGCTCAACGGCAGCGGTGAGGACGACGCATTCAATCGCCTGATCACCGGCATCGGCATATCGAGCAATGAAGCGGTGTGGTTGCGCGCGATCTACCGCTATGTCCGGCAGGCCGGGACAAACTATACGATCGTCACGGTTGTCGATGCGCTGCAAAATGCACCTAACGTGACATTGGGCATCCTGGACCTGTTCCGGGCCCGCCACGATCCCGCGCACACCGGCAACCGCGCCGCCGCCGAGGAAAAGGCGTCCGACGCGATCCGCATGGGTCTGGCCAATGTCGCGGCGATCAATGATGACCGCGTGCTGCGGCTCTACCGCAGCATTGTCGATGCCGTGCTGCGCACCAATGCCTTCGCCCCTGCGGCTGAAGCGCTGGCGTTCAAGCTGGAATCGGCGCTGGTGCCCGGCCTGCCCAAGCCGGTGCCATGGCGCGAGATCTTCGTTTATTCGCGGCGGGTGGAGGGCATTCACTTGCGCTCCGGCCCGATTGCGCGCGGCGGCCTGCGCTGGTCCGACCGGCGCGATGACTTCCGCACCGAAATCCTCGGCCTGATGAAAGCGCAGCGCGTGAAGAACGCGGTCATCGTGCCGACCGGTGCGAAGGGCGGGTTCTATCCCAAGCAATTGCCCGATCCGGGCCGCGACCGCGCCGGCTGGGCCGCCGAGGGGCAGGGCTCCTACGAAGTCTTCATCCGCACGCTGCTGTCGATCACGGACAACATCGTCAACGACAAGGTGGTTCACCCCACCGGCGTGGTGATCCGCGATGGCGAGGATCCCTATTTCGTTGTCGCCGCCGACAAGGGCACTGCGAAATTCTCCGATGTCGCCAACGGAATCGCCGAATCCGCCGATTTCTGGCTCGATGACGCTTTCGCCAGCGGCGGCTCCAATGGCTATGACCACAAGGCGATGGGCATCACGGCGCGCGGTGCGTGGCTTTCGGTCCAGCGGCATTTCCTTGAGATGGGCGTCAACGTGCAGACCGATCCGGTTCGCGTTGCCGGCTGCGGCGATATGTCGGGCGATGTGTTCGGCAACGGCATGCTGCTGTCCAAATCGATCAAGCTCGTGGCCGCATTCGATCATCGCCACATCTTCATCGATCCCGATCCCGATCCGGCCAAGAGCTGGGCCGAGCGTGACCGGCTGTTCAACCTGCCGGTTTCGAGCTGGGACGATTATGACAAGAAGCTGATTTCCAAGGGCGGCGGCGTCTGGCCGCGCACGCTGAAGCGCATTCCGCTGTCGGACCAGATGCGCAAGCTGCTGGATACCGATGCGGCGGACATGGAGCCCGAAGCGCTGATCACCGCGATCCTTGGCGCACCGATCGATCTGCTGTGGTTTGGCGGGATCGGCACCTACATCAAGGCGGCGTCCGAAAATAACATCGCGGTTGGTGATCCGACCAACGATCCGCTGCGCATCGATGCCGCCATGCTGCGCACAAAAGTCATCGGTGAAGGCGCCAATCTTGGCGTGACGCAAGCCGGTCGCATCGAGTTTTCGACGCATGGCGGGCGCATCAATACCGACTTCATCGACAATTCGGCGGGCGTCGATTGCTCCGACAACGAGGTCAACATCAAGATTGCGCTGGCCGCGGCGCGACGCGCAGGCAAGCTGTCCGAACCCAAGCGCATCGCCTTGCTGCGCGAGATGACCGACGAGGTTTCGGCGCTGGTGCTGGAGGACAACCGTTTGCAGGCGCTGGCGCTGTCGATCGCCGAGCGCGGCGGCGCGCGGGCCATGCCCTCGCATATCCGCCTGATCGAACAGCTTGAGGAATCGGGCAGTCTCGACCGCCGCACCGAGGGCCTGGCCGAAGCCGATGCGCTGTCGCGCCGTTCGCTGGAAGGGCGCGGGCTAACGCGGCCCGAACTCGCGGTGCTGTTGTCGAGCACCAAGCTGTTGCTGCAGGACGCGATCGAGCACAGTGATCTGCCCGAGGACCCCGGTCTTGGCGACCTGCTGGTGGCGGCGTTCCCCAAGCCGATGCAGGGCAAGTTCGGCAAGTTCATCAAGAGCCATCGCCTGCGCCGCGAGATCATCGCAACCAAGCTGGCGAACCGCATCATCAACCGCCTTGGCATCGTTCATCCGTTCGAACTCGCCGAGGAGGAAGGCGCCGGGCTGGCGCAAGTCGCTGCCGCGTTCACGCTGGCGGAGCGCTTGTTCGGTCTGGACGCGCTGTGGGATCGGCTTGAAACCGCAGCAATGCCGGAAACGGCGCGGCTTGCCTTGTTCGATGGGTTGGCGGTTGCAGTGCGCGGGCACATGGCCGATTTGCTGCGCGCCGGTGTCAGCCGCATGCAGCCTTCCGAACTTGAGGCGCGGATCGGGACAGGCATCGCCGCGCTGACCCAGAAGACCGAGGACTTGCTGGGCGAGGGCGGCAAGGCGCACTCGGGCAAATTGCGCGCGTCGTTCATCGCCGAAGGCGCGCCGGAGGCCGAAGCGGCGGCGGTCGCGCACCTTTACGACCTCGACGGCGCGGGCGGCATTGCCGAACTGGCGGCGGCAACCGGGATCGCCCCGCGCCGGCTGGTGGCGGCTTTCACCCGCCTTGGCTCCGGGCTTGGTCTCGACTGGGCGCAGACCACGGCGGCGGTGATGAACCCCTCCGACCCATGGGAGCGCTTGCTGGTCGCGGGCCTCGCGCGCGATTTCCAGCAGATGCGGCTGGATTTCCTCAAGGGCCTCGCGCGCGGGAAGGCGGCCAAGGCCGATCCGGCTCGCGCGGTGGAACAATGGGGCGAAGTCCACGCTGCGCCGATCCGCGCATTCCGCGCGATGGTGGCGCGGGCCGAAGCGACAGTGCCGGTGGCACCCGCCGTGCTCGCGCAGATCGCCAGCCAGGCGCGGAATTTGCTGGCGCGGTAATTTTCCAGCCTCACGGCTGGAAGCGGCACCAGCCCACTCCCCCACCCGGCCTCCCACGAGAGTACCCTGAATGGGAGGCCGGGTGGGGGAGTGGGCTGGTGCCGCAAGCCCATCGCGGATGCGATGGGCGCACTTAACTGAGAGGCAAAGCCCGGCTTTGCTTCACCGTTTCCAGCACGATGATCGACTTAACGTCGCGCACGCCGGGGATGCGCAGCAGCGTCTTCAGCGTGATGGCGCTGAGGTGCTCCACATCGCGCGCGATGATGTGGACGAGGTAGTCCATGTCGCCCGTCACCGCATGGCAGGCGATCACATAGGGGTTGGCCTGGATGGCGCTTTCGAAGTTGCCGATGTTGTCATCGCTGTGCGTTTCCAGATTGATCAGCACGTAAGCGTCGAGTTCGAACCCCAGTCTGCGGGCATCGAGCACCGGGGCATATCCCCGGATCACGCCATCGTCTTCCAGCCGCTTGATCCGCCGACTTACCGGCGTGGCCGACAGCGCCACGCGGTCCGCGATGCTGGCGACCGGCATGCGCGCATCGTCTTGCAAAGCCGCGATGATCCCGCGATCGAATTCATCCAGTGACATGATTCACGCGCCGCTTCCTTAGATATTGGTGGAATTCACCAATAGCATGGTTCTGAACAACGGGAAGCGCACGAAACTGAACGGGCGGTTGTGGTAGAACAATTTCATGAAAAAGCCGCAGCCAGACACCAGCAGCAACGGCCTTCGCGGAGAGTACGAGGGCGCCGCCGCCGATTTCACCGTCGCGCAGGACCACGCGGCCTATACACCCGAGATGCACGACCGCTGGCGAAGGCTTTACGTCCGGCAGAGCGAACTGGCGCAGCGCTATGCAGCGCCCCAGTTTCTCGACGGCTTGCGTCGGCTCGACTGCGCCGATGGCATTCCCGATTTTGCTGCGGCCAACACAGTTCTTGGCGCGGGGACCGGCTGGCAGCTCGTCACCGTCCCGGGGTTCATTCCCGATGCCGATTTCTTCGATCATCTGGCGCACCGCCGTTTCCCGGTAACACGCTGGATCCGCGAGGAGCATGAACTCGATTATCTGGTCGAGCCCGACATCTTCCACGATTTCTTTGGCCACGTGCCGATGCTGCTCGATCCCGCGATTGCTGATTTCCTTGAGCTTTATGGCAAGGCCGGTGCGCGCGCGATGGAGATGGGTGCGCTCGAAATGCTGGCGCGGATTTACTGGTACACCATCGAGTTCGGCCTGATCGACGAGGGCGACGGGCTGAAAGTCTTCGGCGCGGGCATCGTCTCATCCGCGGGCGAGACCGTTTTCAGCATCGATGATCCCGATGTGCTGCGCCTGCGCTTCGATCCGGTGCGGGTCATGCGCACCGGCTACAGCATCGACAGCTTCCAACAGAATTACTTCGTTCTCGATAGCCTCAAGCAGTTGATCAACGATCTCGTCGGGCTGGATTTCGGCCCGATCTACGAAGTTTGGCGCGACGTCGCGCCGTATCCTGCCGGGCAACTGCAGCCTGGCGACCGCCCCTACACCTATCGCGCCCTGACCGGAGGTTCCGCCGCATGACCGATCTGTTCGAAAATCCCATTGGCCTCGACGGGTTCGAATTCGTCGAGTTCTCCGCCCCGGAAAAAGGCATGCTGGAACCGGTGTTCGCCGCAATGGGCTTTACCCGCATCGCGCGCCACCGCTCGAAGGATGTCGAGCTGTGGCGGCAGGGCGGCATCAATTTCATCACCAACTACGAGCCGCATAGCCCGGCGTGGTTCTTCAGCCGCGAGCATGGCCCCAGCGCCTGCGGCATGGGCTTTCGCGTGCGCGATGCGCATCAGGCCTATGACGAACTGCTCGCACGATCGGCCGAGCCGATCCTGGTCGAGACCGGGCCGATGGAACTACGCCTGCCCGGCATTCGCGGCATCGGCAATTCGATCATCTACCTGATCGACCGCTATGAACGGGACGGCGATGGCGCGCTGTCGATCTACGATATCGATTTCGAATACCTGCCCGGTGTCGATCGCCATCCGGCGGGCGCGGGGCTGAAGCTGATCGATCACCTGACGCACAATGTCTATGGCGGGCGCATGGCCTACTGGGCCGATTACTACGAGAAGCTCTTCAATTTCCGCGAGATTCGCTTTTTCGACATCAAGGGTGAATACACCGGCCTGACCTCAAAGGCGCTGACCGCGCCCGATGGCAAGATCCGCATTCCGCTCAACGAAGAGGGCGAGGGCGGCAAGGGCCAGATCGAGGAGTTCCTGCGCCAGTTCAACGGCGAGGGCATCCAGCATATCGCGCTGATCTGCGACGATCTGCTCGCCACCTGGGATCGCCTCAAGCAGACGGGTGTGCCGTTCATGACGGCGCCGCCCGAGACCTATTACGAGATGCTCGACGAGCGCCTTCCCGGCCACGGCCAGCCGGTTAACGAATTGAAAGCGCGCGGCATCCTGCTCGACGGCACGACCGAGGGCGGCAACCGGTTGCTGCTGCAGATTTTCGCGGAGGCTGCGGTTGGCCCGGTGTTCTTCGAATTCATCGAGCGCAAGGGTGACGAAGGTTTCGGCGAGGGCAACTTCAAGGCGCTGTTCGAAAGCATGGAGCGCGATCAGGTGCGGCGCGGCGTGCTGAAAGTCGAACAGCCGGCGGAATAACTTTCGCTCGATACGACTTCGCTCGACACGGGGGAGTTACGCTGGAATACAATGAGATTGGGAGTTGAGATGATGAGTCTTGCCGACGGCATACCGACCCTTTCGGGCATCCACCACGTTGCCTATCGCTGCAAGGACGCGAAAGAGACGGTCGCGTTCTACCGCGACGTGCTCGGCATGGATTTCAAGCTGGCCATCGCCGAGGACAACGTGCCCTCGACCGGCGATCCCGATCCCTACATGCATGTGTTCCTCGATGCTGGCGGCGGTAACGTGCTGGCCTTCTTCGAACTGCCCAACGCGCCCGAGATGGGCCGCGACGAGGCGACGCCCGCCTGGGTGCAGCACATCGCGTTCAAGGTGGCGGACGAGGCCAGCCTGCTCAGCGCCAAGGCGCGGGTAGAGGCGCGCGGGCTGGAAGTCGTCGGGCCGACGCATCACGGGGTGTTCAAATCAATCTATTTCTTCGATCCCAACGGCCACCGGCTGGAACTGGCATGGGATTTCGGCACCGCCGACCAGATGCAGATGCTGCACGACGTGGCTGACGACATGCTCGACGAATGGGCGCGCACGCGCAAGGCACCGCGCCACGCCGCGTGGCTGCACGAAAAGATCGCCGCCGAGAGCTGATTGATGCCAAGCATGCGTCTTTACAGCTATTTTCGCAGTTCCACGAGTTACCGCGTTCGCATCGCGCTCAATCTGAAAGCGCTCGATTACGAGCTCGTGCCGGTCAACCTGCTGGCCGGTGAGCAGCGCGGTGATGCGTTTCGCGCGCTCAATCCCTTTGCCGGGGTGCCCGCGCTTGAAGCCGATGGCCGCGTCTATGCGCAATCGATGGCGATCCTGGAATGGCTCGACGAGCGCTATCCCGACCGTCCGTTGTTGCCCGCCGACAGCGAGGACCGGTTCTTGTCGCGCGAACTGTCGCTGGCCATCGCGACCGAACTGCACGCCCCGCTCAACTTGCCGGTGCTGCAATATCTGAAGCGGGATCTGGGTCATTCACAGGGCGAGATCGATACGTGGTATCGCCATTGGCTGACCAAGACGCTGGGCCCCCTGGAGCAACGGCTCGCAGCGCGCGACACGGGCGACTTTCTGTTCGATGCACCGGGTCTGTTCGAGGCGGTGCTGGTGCCGCAGCTTTACAACGCGCGGCGCTTCGCCTTCGATCTGAACGCGATGCCACACATGCAGCGGATCGAGGCGGCGTGCCTGGCGCACCCGGCCTTCATTGCCGCGCACCCTGATAACCAGCCAGACTGTCCACCACCGGGAGAATGACGCCGTGAAACTTGCCAGCCTCAAGCACGGGCGCGATGGCCGCCTTGTCGTCGTCTCGAAGGATATCACCCGCTATTGCCCGGCGGACAATATCGCGCCGACGATGCAGGCCGCGCTCGACAACTGGGCCAGCGTCGCGCCTCGGCTAAAAGCGCTCTACACCGACGTGGAGCACTGGACGGTGCCGTGCATTCGCTTCCACGAACACGATGCCGCCTCTCCGCTGCCGCGCGCTTATCAGTGGGCCGATGGCAGCGCGTACATCAACCACGTCGAACTGGTGCGCAAGGCGCGCGGCAGCGAGGTGCCCGAGAGCTTCTACACCGACCCGCTGATGTATCAGGGCGGATCGGATGCCTTCCTTGGACCGCGCGATGCGATCCCGCTGCTCGACGAGGCGTGGGGCTGCGACATGGAGGGCGAAATCGCCGTCATCACCGATGACGTGCCGATGGGCGTCACTCCAGCCGAGGCGGCGGATCACATCAAGCTGATCATGCTGTGCAACGATGTCTCGCTGCGCAATCTGATCCCGGGCGAACTGGCCAAGGGCTTCGGCTTCTTCCAGTCCAAGCCGCCGACCGCGTTTTCACCGGTGGCGATCACGCCGGACGAACTGGGCGATGCCTGGCGCGACGCACGCGTGCATCTGCCGCTGCTGGTCGAATACAACGGCCAAAGCTTCGGGCGCGCCGAGGCTGGTGTCGATGCAACGTTCAGCCTGGCCGATCTGGTTGCGCATGCTGCCAAGACCCGGCCGCTTGGCGCGGGCACGGTGATCGGATCGGGCACCGTCTCGAACCGTGATGCCGATGGCGGGCCGGGCCGACCGGTTGCGGACGGCGGGCTGGGCTATAGCTGCATCGCCGAACTGCGCACCGTTGAGACTCTGCGCGACGGTGAGGCCAAGACGCCGTTCATGAAGGCGGGCGATACGGTTGCGATCGACATGCGCGACGGGCACCACAAGTCGATCTTCGGACGGATCGAGCAAGTGGTAGAAAAAGTCTGACGCGTCTTATCCGAATGTGCGGTCGAGTTCGTCCAGCTTGAGTTCCTCAAGCAGCGCGGCGCGCGCTGCAATAACAGTGTCCCACAGCGCCGGGCGAGCCAGATCGTCCGGCGCAATTTCTTCCGGCCAGTGGGCCCGGACCAGTGCTTCGATGCGGTCCAGCTTATCAACGGTGGCGATGAAGCGCGGGTCTACCGTCGCGGGATCGGCCACCACGCGCAGGCGCAGGCAGGCGGGACCGCCGCCGTTGGCCATAGATTCGCGCAAGTCGTGCACCAGCAGGTGCCGGATCGGGCCGTTGCCCGCGACATGCGCCTGCAGCCAGTTCCATACACTCGGCGTGTCGCGCGCCTCGCCGGGAAGCACCAGCGCCATCTCGCCGCCGGGCAGCGTCACCAGTTGGGCGTTGAACAGGTAGGATGTGATGGCATCGGCGAGGCTCACCGCGTTTGCCGGCACCTCGACGATCTCGACCTCGGGCAGCTTGGCGCGCAGATCGGCATAGAAGCTGTCCCGCTCGGCAAAGGCCAGTTCGTGGGTGAACAGCACCCGCTCGTTGGCCACGGCCACCACATCGTTGTGGAATGCGCCCGCCGCGATGGCCTCTTCCGATTGCTGCGCGAAGACCGTGCGCGCGGGATCAAGCCCGTGCAAGCGCGCCACCGCGCCGCTGGCTTCGCGATGCTGGCGCGCGGGGAAAGGCCCGCCGGTCTTGCCATAGACGAACACCTCGATGCCCGCCTCGCCGTGGCTGGGGCACAGGCGCATGTGGTTGGCCGCGCCTTCGTCACCGAACGGGGGCGGCACTGGCGCGTGCACGGCAAAGTGGCTGACGTCGGAAAAGGCAAGGCGAAGCTGCGCCAGCGTCTCGTACCACTCGTGGCTGCGGTGCGGCATCGTCACCAGGTTCGCGGCGGTGAGGTGGCAGCGGCCATCGGCGGTGTCCGGTCCTGGGCTGACCGTTGCGGCGTTGGCGGCCCACATGCTCGATGCCGACATCGCGCCATAACGCAGCGCTGCATCGGCTTGCGCCATGCTGCTGCCAAGCCGTGACAGCCAGGCCTCGCTCGGTCGCAATTGCGGCATGAAGAATCCTTGCGGCAGCCCGCGCTCCAGATTGGCGCGCATCTTGGCCAATCCCTGCAGGGCGGCGTTGCGCGGCCGGGCCACGTTGCCCGCGTTCTTCGCCGAGGCCAGATTGCCCAGGCTGAGCCCCGCGTAATTGTGGCTGGGGCCGACGATCCCGTCGAAGTTGATTTCAGTCAGCATGGGTGAGCCTCAGGCCGGAGCGCAAGTGATGGTATCGCCGATCGCGACGCCGAGAAGCCCGGCGGCCTGCGCATCGAGCGTCACGCCGTCGCCGGCCGGATCGACCTGGCCAAGGCAGGCGCGGAAATTCGCGAGCTTGCCGCAGGAAACGAGGTGGCTGGCCTCGCCCGTGCCCTCGACGATGGCGGATACGGTTACGTCGCGCGCTTCGCGGATGGTCTTGATCTGGTCGGTCTGGGCGAACATCGTCGGCCCGCCGTCGAAGATGTCGACGTAGTTCTGATAGGCGAAACCCTCGTTCTCCAGCATCCGCATGGCGGGGCGACCGGAAAAGTGCGGCTGGCCCATGACCTGCCGCGCGCCTTCGGACAGCATCGCGGTGTAGATCGGGTGCTTGGGCATCAGGTCGGCGATGAACTGGTTGCCATGGATCGCGTTGAATTCATCGGCATCGCGGAACGACATTTCGAAGAAGCGCCCGGCCAGCCCGTCCCAGAACGGCGAATTGCCCGCATCGTCGATCGCGCCGCGCAGTTCGGCCAGCGTGCGGTCGGCAAAGCGGGCACGGTGGGCGCGGATGAACAGGTAGCGGCTGCGCGCCAGCAATTTGCCGACGCCCGACGAGCGCTCGGTCGCATCGAGGAACAGGCCACCGACTTCGCTCGCACCATCGAGATCGGTGCACAGCGTCAGAAGTTCGGCGCGAAACGTCCGCCCCAGTTCCTTGGAATGCTGCGTGATACGCCCGATCCGGTAGGAATAGAACGGCAGCACGGTGCCGACTTGCGAGAACGCCTGGCAGGTGCCGCGCACTTTGCCGGTGGCGGTATCCTCAAGGATGAACACGAAAAGGTCATCGCCCAGCGTGTCGTCCTCGCGGGCAAAGCACTTGGCGGTGCGTTGCAGCTTGCCTTTGAGCGTCGGCTTGCTGGGTGGCAGGTTGGTGAACCCGCCGCCGGTGCCCTTGGCCATGCGGTAGAGCGCTTCGAGATCGCTTTCGCGGGCGGTTCTGAGAAGAAAGGTCATGCCGCCACTCCATGCCTGTCGAGGCGGTACATGACCAGCGCCGTCAGCTTCGCGCGGGCATCGAGCGAGTCCGCCAGCATGAATTCCTCCGGCGAATGGATCGCGCCGCCGCAGGCGCCCATCGTATCGATCACCGGCACGCCGCAGGCAGCGATGTTGTTGCCGTCGCAGACGCCGCCGGTGTCTTTCCAGCTCATCGGCTCGCCCAGATCGCTGGCCGCCTGCGAGACGAGCGCGAACAGCTTCTCGGTCTTCTCGCCAATCGGCTTGGGCGGGCGCGCGAAACCGCCGTGCAGGTGGATAGCGACATCATGCGCCACGGCGACTTCGGCGATGGCGCTGTCGATGATCGCTTGCCCCGCGGCCAGATCCTCGGGCGTGCGCGGGCGCATGTTGAAATGCAGCACGGCCATGTCGGGCACGGTGTTGTTGGGCGATCCGCCCTCGATCCGCGCGGGGTTCACGGTCAGTCCGTCGCGGCGGGCGGCATGGAGCCGCTGCGCCAGATCGGCGGCAGCGACCAGCGCGTTGCGGCCATCCTCCGGGTTGCGTCCGGCGTGTGCCGAGCGCCCGGTGACGACCACCGCAAAGTTGCCCGATCCGGGCCGGGCGCGCGCCATGATCCCGCCGGGCAGTGCCGGTTCGTACGTCAGCGCGGCGATCTTGCCCTGCGCCAGTTGCCAGATCAGCGCGGCGGATGAGAGCGATCCCGTCTCCTCGTCGCTGTTGATCATCACGTCATAGCCAAGCGTGGGATGGCTTCGCTCGTAGGCCGCAAGCCCGGCCAGCATCAACGAGAGGCCGCCCTTCATGTCCGCCGTGCCGGGGCCATGCAGCGTGTTCTCGTCGATCCAGTCACATTGCTGGAACGGGTGGCTGGCGGGATAGACGGTGTCCATGTGCCCGGTCAGGATCACGCGGCGGGTCGCCTCGGGCCGCACGCGCAGCACCATGTGGTGCCCCGTTTCGACCACGCGCGGGGTGCCGCCAGCATCGACCTTCTCGACCGGAGTCGGCTCGACCAGCGAGACTTCGCCGGGCAGCGCGGCGAAAGCATCCGAGAGCCGCGCGGACATCGCGGTGACGCCCGCGATGTTGCCGGTGCCGCTGTTGATCGCGGCCCAGTCCAGCGTGCGATCGAGGATCGGCGCGCGCTCGACGGTGTCGAGGAAGGCGCGTTCTTCTCCGGCGATACCGCTCATGCGCGCAGCATCGCGGCGATGGCGCCGCTGTTGCCCGCCGCGCTTCCCGCCTCGAAACTGGCGACCGGGTAGGCGCAGTAATCGGCGGCATAATAGGCACTCGGGCGGTGGTTGCCGCTTTCGCCCAGACCGCCGAACGGCATCGATCCGGCTGCGCCGGTGGTGGGCCGGTTGCGGTTGACCACGCCCGCGCGGCTTTCGATCAGGAAGCGATCCCACAGCGCGTCGTCACCGCTGACAAGGCCAGCCGATAGCCCGAAGCGCGTCGCGTTGGCGGCGGCGATGGCGGCATCGAAATCCGCCACACGCGTGATCTGCACTACCGGCGCGAAGATCTCTTCGTCGGGCACGTCCACCCCGGTCACGTCGAGCAGCGCGGGGCGCACGAAGGCGGGGCTGATGCAATCAAGCACCTTGAATTCGCGCATCGGTTTCGCGCCGCGCGCGACGAGGCCATCGACGCGCGATTTCGCGCTGGCGGCGGCGGCATTGGAAATCAGCGGGCCAATGTAGGGCTGCGGATCGTCGTTCCACTTGCCGATGACGATCCGCGCCGCGAGCGCTTCCACGGCATCGACCAGATCGCGGCCAAAGGCACTGTCGGGCACGATCAACCGCCGCGCGCAGGAACAGCGCTGGCCGGTGGTGACGAAGCCCGATTGCACAACGATGGATGCGGCCTCGTCGATATCGCCGTCCCACACGATCAGCGGATTGTTGCCACCCAGTTCCAGCGCGAGCAGCACGTCGGGCCGGTCTGCGAACGTGCGGCGGAAATGCGCGCCGGCACCCGCCGAGCCGGTGAACAGCAGCCCGTCGATTTCACCGGCCAGCAACGCTTCGCCCGTTTCGCGCGCGCCTTGCAGGATGTTGAACACGCCATCGGGCAGGTCCGCATCGGCCCAGCACTGCGCCATGGCGGCGCCTGTGGCGGGGGTCATTTCCGAAGGCTTGAACACTACGGTGTTGCCCGCCAGCAGCGCAGGCACGATGTGGCCGTTGGGCAAGTGGCCGGGGAAGTTGAACGGGCCAAGCACCGCCATCACGCCATGCGGATTGTGGCGCAGCACGGCCTGGCCGAACGGCATGTCCGACCGCCGCTCACCCGCGCGCTCAGCCTGCGCCTTGATCGAGATATCGACCTTGCCGATCATCGCTGCCAGTTCGGTGCGGGTTTCCCACAAGGGCTTGCCGGTCTCGCGCGCGATAGTCTCGGCCATGGCTTCCTTGCGGGTTTCCAGCGCGGCCTTGAACGCCAGTGCATGCGCGACGCGCTGCTCCACGCCAAGCGCCCGCCATGCTGGAAACGCCCGGCGCGCCTTGGCCAGCGCGGCCGCAACTTCGGCGGCGTCGGCCTGCGGGCCTTCCCACACGACTTCGCCCGATGCCGGGTCGATCGATTGCAGCAGGGTCATGCGCTTCTCGTCACTGCGAAGATGCCGGTGGCGTTGCCGCTGTCGAAGGTGAGGTCGAGAGTGCCCGTCTCAGTATCGACGTCGCGCGTGATGAATTCATAGAACGAGCCGGGCACCTCGCGCATCTGGGTGCTGCCATCGGCCAGCACGAACGGGCGCTCAACCTTGTCGGCGATCAGCGCGGTCTGATGCACGCGGCCATTGGCCGAATGCTCGACCGCGTCCTTCAGCGGATAGCCTTGCGCCTTCAGGCTGTCGGCCAGCGACACAACATCGGGCACGCGGGTGGTGGCGTGGTTGAAGGCATTGCCCTCGGTCGCGATCCACGCGCCTTCCTTGGAATGCTCCAGCAGTGCCTCGTAATCGGCCAGTGCGGGGGCAGGGTGCTGCCGGTCGAACGCCCGCAACGCGCCGCGCAGGATCACGACCGCGTCGTCCATCGGGACCGCGCCGGTCGCCGCCAGCGCGTCGAGCGCGCGCCATTCGGCATCGCCCAACGGGTCTTGCGATCCGCCGAAGATCCGCGTGGCGGCGTCCTGCGCGCTCTGCGGCAACTGATCGACATGCAGTTCGCTGACGAAGAACTGCGGAATCGCGGCGGGCATGTCCTTGTGGACATAGGCGCGCCCGGTCATCGTCAGGCGGGGCAGGGGATAGAGCCCGCCCACTTCATAGCCCATGGGCGCCAGAAACCGCCCGAACGCATCGTGGCCGCTCGGCAGCGCGCCGGTTTCGCCCGCGACGGTGCGCAAGGCACCGTGATCGAACACGATGCCTTCACCCGCCGCGCGACACTGCGCGACATAGCGCGCGGCTGTCGGCACGCGATCCAGCAGATCGACGAATAGCGCGGCGTTGAGCGCGATGGCCAGTTGTGCGCGGGACACAAGGCCCGTCGCTTCGTGGATGGATGGTTCGAATACGAGTGTCGAAAGCGCAAATTCCGTGCGTTCGGTTCCGATTACGTCGGAAAGCAGTTCGGCGATTGCGCTTTGCCCGGCAATCGCGCCAGCTGTGTCGATAGAGGCCATTTTGCGCCCCTCCTTATGTAGTTATCCTGTTGGAGCCCGATATAGGAAATCGCCCGCACCAAGTCCATGCGAGGGCCATCCCGGTCGACAATGGGCGGTGGAGCCCGACAACAAAAAAAGCGGGCGGCCGTTCACGAGGTTCGGCCGCCCGTTTGGAGTCGGGGAGAAGCGGAGTGGTGGGTGTGGGACGTCCGAGTCCACCCACCAAACCGGCACGCAGACCATGGGCACAACCGCCCATCCAGACATTGACCGGGATCAAATTGGCGATGCTGCGCGAGAAAAATCGCGGCTGGTGTCAGATCAGCCTGCGCGGCCGATCCCGCCGTGGAGGACCTGGCTTGCCAGTTCGGCGATGGCTTCGGGTGCGCAGTCGTCGGACCAAACCGCGTAGCGCAGGCCGAGGAACACGTTCATGCCCATGATCGCCCAGGCATGGGCCTCGTCCAGATCGGGGCGCAACTCGCCGGCGTCCATCCCCGCTTGCAGGCGCGCATGGATGCGCTGGGCCGTCGTTTCGTAGTGAGCACGAAAGCTGGCGGGATCGACGAATTCGGCCTCGTCGATGATGCGGTAGATTTCCTTGTGCTCGCGCGCGAACTGCAGGAACGATTCGAGCGCCATGCGCTCGGTTTCGAGCGCTGTGCGCTGTGCCGGCTCGCTGCCCAGCGCTTCCTTGGCGGCTTCGCGCACCTTGCCGCTGAGATCGCTGACTAGCGCGCGGAAGATCTCATCCTTGGAATGGAAATACGTGTAAAAACTGCCCAGCGCGGTCCCGGCGCGGCGAGTGATCCCGGTGATCGAGGCATCATGAAATCCGCGTTCGCCGAATTCGATGGCAGCCGCATCCAGCAGTTTTCGCAGGGTTTTTCGCCCCCGCTCGG
The DNA here is from genome assembly GCA_964502105.1 of uncultured Novosphingobium sp. Taxonomy (GTDB): domain Bacteria; phylum Pseudomonadota; class Alphaproteobacteria; order Sphingomonadales; family Sphingomonadaceae; genus Novosphingobium. The sequence goes on from CAZCUS010000005.1 coordinate 69,990, forward strand.
TACGCGGCACTTTATCTGAAAGGTGTGGTGACGGTGCTGGCGCTGTGGACATTACGCAACAGCTAACCGGTCAAAGCGCATTACGCAAATTTTCAAAGTTGAAAGATGGTTCAACTGTCAATAAGAAGGGTGCCACAAGCTTACACAGTGGGAGTAACAGGGATGCACAAGGCGCGTATTTTCGCGAGTCGTTCGAGCGTGCTAGTCATGGCCGCGATGCTGTCGGGAGGGATCGGCTGGACCGTCCCGGCAATGGCGCAGAATGGGGCGGCGCAGGATGCCGCTGCAGACGCGAGCGACGACAGCGGCGAGATCATCGTCACCGCCCGTCGCCGTGAGGAGCGGCTGGTCGATGTGCCGATCGCGGTTACGTCGTTCAGCGGCGATCAGCTTTCGCGCACCGGCGCGATCGACATCACCGAACTGGCGCAGTCGGCGCCGAACGTGACGCTGGAAGCCTCGCGCGGCACCAACTCCACGCTGTCCGCCTTCATCCGCGGTATCGGCCAGCAGGATCCGGTCTCGGGCTTCGAGCAGGGCGTCGGCATCTACCTTGATGACGTATATCTCAACCGCCCGCAGGCCGCCGTGCTCGATATCTATGACGTCGAGCGGATCGAAGTGCTGCGCGGGCCGCAGGGCACGCTGTATGGCCGCAACACCATTGGCGGCGCGGTGAAGTACGTCACCAAGTCGCTGCCGCAGGAGTTTTCGCTCAAGGCGCGCGGCACTTATGGCACTTACGATCAGGCTGATGGGGTCGTCACCGCATCGGCGCCGATCTCGGACCTGATGCGCATCGGCGGTTCGGTTGCACGGCTTTCACGCGGCGGGTTCGGCAAGAACCTGACCAACGGGCTGGACAACTACAACAAGGACATCTGGGCAGGCCGCGCCACCTTTGAGATGGGCGGTTACGATCAGCCCGCGCTGATCCGCCTGACCGGTGACTATACCCGCGACAAGAGCGCACCGCGCGGCGGCCATCGCCTGATCCCCGGGCTGGTTTCGGGCGCACCGGTGCTGGATGACGTGTTCGATACGCGCGGCGGCCTCAACACGCCGAAGCAGGATATCGAATCCTACGGTCTGGCGCTGAACGTCACCGCAGAACTGACCAATACCCTGACGCTGCGTTCGATCAGCGCCTGGCGCAAGGATACCAGCGAGACGCCGATCGATTTCGATGCGCTGCCGGCGCAAGATGTCGACGTGCCGAGCATCTACCGCAACGAGCAGACCAGCCAGGAATTCCAGCTGCTGTACGACAACGGCCCGCTCAACGGCATGATCGGCGCCTATTACCTTGGCGCCAAGGCCGATACGCTGTTCGATGTGCGCCTGTTCACCACGGTCGCAGGGCTTGCCGCCTTCACCGAAGCCGCTGTCGACACCGAGACGTATGCGGTCTTCGGCGACTTCACCTATGACCTGTCCGAGCAGTTGAGCCTGTCGCTTGGCGGTCGTTACACCTGGGATGAGCGCAAGGCAGACATCCTGCGGCAGAACTATCTGGGCGGCGGTTCGCCGGTATTCGGTGGTGCGGGTGTTCCTGCGGGCGCGCCCAGCACCAACTTCACCGGCAAGGCGAACTTCAAGAAGTTCACCCCCCGCGCCTCGATCAGCTTCAAGCCGACGCCGGACCACAACATCTACGCCAGCTATTCGCAAGGCTTCAAGGGCGGCGGTTTCGATCCGCGCGGCGTCGGCGTGAACGCGCCGGACCTCGACGGCAATGGCGTGCGCAGCGATGCCGAAGTCTCGCAGTTCCTCTCGTTCCGTCCCGAGAAGGTCGACAGCTACGAAGTCGGCTACAAGGGCAGCCTGATGGACGGCGCGCTCTACATCGCGCTGGCCGGTTTCTATGCCGACTACACCGATGTGCAGATCCCCGGTTCGGTGGCCTGCAACGTTAGTGGACTGCCTTCGTTCTGCGGCGTGGTGTCGAACGCCGGCAAGGCGCGCTTCAAGGGCGTCGAGCTGGAAACCAACGCCCGCCTCGCCCGCGATTTCCTGACGCCGGGAGACCGCCTCGGGTTTGCCGGTTCGCTGGGTTACATCGATGCCAAGTATCGCGAATACATCACCAACATCGGCGGCGTGCCAACCGACGTGGCTGAATTCCGCAAGGTGCAGAATACGCCCAAGTTCACCGCCAGCGGTACGATCAACTATGAAACACCCGTGGGCGAGGGCGATCTCAACTTCTCGACTACCGTTTCCTATCGCAGCAAGACCAGCCAGTTCGAGGTGCCCAACCCCTATCTCGATCAGTCCGGTTTCGCGCTGTGGGATGCCAGCCTTGTCTACACCGCGCCCGAAGGCCGCTGGAGCCTTGGCGTTCACGGCAAGAACCTGCTCGACAAGGAATACAAGACCTCGGGCTACACGTTCATCGCGGTCAACCCGACCACCGGCGTGCCGGTGCTGGGGACCAACGGTCTGCCGGTGTCTGCGCTGGGCCGCGAAGGCACGCTCACCGCGTACTACGGCAATCCGCGTCAGGTCTTCGTGACTGGCACCGTTTCGTTCTGAGCTGATGGACCGGGGCATGCTGGTGTAACGCCAGCATGCCCCGGCCTCCCGAAAGGAACCTGCCATGGACTATCACGTCCATCGCTACCGCAGTGCCTGCGGCCGGCTCGATCTCGCGGCGCGGGACTATCCGGCTGACGGGCGCCCAACGCTCCTGCTGATGCACGGGCTGACCCGCAACAGCGCTGATTTCGAACCGCTCGCGGCGCACCTTGCCGGCCATTATCGCCTGATCGTGCCCGACCAGCGCGGTCGTGGGCTGTCGCAATGGGACAGCGATCCGGCCAATTACCGCCCGGATATCTATGCGGGCGATATGTTCGCGCTGCTGCAGTCGCTTGGGATCGATCGCGCCATGCTGATCGGCACCTCGATGGGCGGGCTGATCGCGATGGTCATGGCCGCGATGAAGCCGGATGCGGTTCCGGCCTTGGTGCTCAACGATGTCGGCGCGGTTCTCGCGCCCGAAGGGCTGGCGAGGATCCAGGGCTATGTCGGGCCGTCCGGGCCGATGGCATCGTGGGAAGAGGCCGCCGCCCGTTGCCGCGCGACCAATGCCGTCGCCTTCCCCGATTTCGAGGAGGCGGACTGGCTGGCCTTCGCGCGGCGCACTTGCGTTGAGCAGGCGGACGGGACGATTGTCTTCGCCTATGACCCGGCAGTGGCGCTCAGCGTCAGCCCGGATACGCTCAAGGCCGAAGCGCCCGACCTTTGGCCCTTGTGGGATATGCTGACGGCGCTGCCCACCATGGTCATTCGCGGCGCATTGACCGATCTTCTGACCATGGAAACCGCGCGGGAAATGGGCGAGCGCCACGAGGCGATTTTCGAACTGGTGGAGGTCCCCAACGTAGGCCATGCTCCGATCCTTGACGAGCCGGTGGCGCTGGCGGCGATCGAGCGCTTCGTGAAAGAGCACGCAAACTGACATGACCGCCGATGTGGCCAAGGTGAACACCGGTTCCGAAACGCGCTCAGGCGTCGTCCTGGCGATGCTGCTCGTGGTCTATGTGTTCAATTTCGTTGATCGGCAGATCCTGTCGATCCTGGCCGCGCCGATCCAGGCGGAATTGAAGCTGGACGATGCCGAACTCGGCCTGCTGGGCGGTATCGCGTTTGCGTTGCTCTACTCCACGCTGGCGGTGCCGCTGGCATGGCTGGCTGACCGGACCAGCCGCAGTTGGGTGATTACCGGGTCGCTGGTGGTGTGGAGCTTCTTCACCGCCGTATGCGGCTTCACCGGCAGTTTCTGGCAGATCTTCCTAGCGCGCCTCGGCGTCGGCGTTGGCGAGGCAGGCGGCGTTGCTCCGTCTTACGCCTTGATCGGAGATTACTTCCCGAGTGAGAAGCGCGCTTTTGCGCTTTCGATCTACTCCTTGGGCATTCCGCTGGGTTCTGCCGCCGGAGTGCTGGCGGGCGGCTATATCGCCGCAACCGTGGACTGGCGCGCCGCGTTCATTGCGGTCGGCCTGGCCGGCATGTTGCTCGCACCGATTTTCAAGCTGCTGGTGCGCGATCGCCCAAGAGCCGCGCCCGTGGCTGGCGCGGTGCCGGAGCGCTTCGGCGCGGTCGCCCGCACGCTGGCGGCCAAGCCGTCGTTCTGGCTGCTGGCCTTCGGCGCGGCATCAAGTTCGATGCTGGGCTATGGCCTGGCTTTCTGGCTGCCCAGCCTGCTCCAGCGCTCCTTCGGTCTCGATCTTATCCATACGAGCTGGTTCATCGGCGCCATCCTGCTGATCGGCGGGGTGGCCGGCATGCTGATGGGCGGGTGGTTTGCCGATCGCCTTGGCGGCGGCAATCGCGCTTACTACGCCTGGGTGCCGGCGCTTGCCTTCGCAGTGGCCGCACCGCTGTTCGCCGCCGGGATCTGGAGTTCGAGCGCGGTGATTGCGTTTGTGCTGTTCCTGCTGCCGCAGGCGCTGGCCTACGTCTGGCTCGGCCCGGTGCTTTCCGCCGTGCAGCATCTTGTTGCCCCGGCGTCGCGGGCGACGGCGTCCGCCTTGTTTCTGCTCATCAACAACCTGATTGGGCTGGGCGGCGGCATCTATGCGCTTGGCGCGCTGTCGACCGCGCTGACGCCGGTCTATGGCACCGAGGCCATGCGATACTCGATGCTCTACGCTCTGTCGCTCTATGCCTTGGCGGCGATCCTGATGGGCTTGGCCGGGCGCTATCTCGCGCGTGACTGGGTCGAGGAAGCCTGAACCGCAGGAAATCGTGGACAAAACCGCCCAAATTGCGGCCTTGCGATGGTTTACCATCTCTTAATGTGACGGATATATGTAAGCTGTGAGTGGTCTCCCGCCGTTTGTAACGAGACGGGTAGCCATCGGATGGCGGGCGCTGTGTCCGTTGCCGGGAGTGGAAACGCGAAATCGAGGCGGCCATGGAACTTTACCAGCTTGGCGTGATACTTGTGCTGCTTGCCCTCGGGCTCGTGGTTATTGGCGTGCTCATCATCCGGCGCAAGCGCGCTACTGCCATGGCCACGACCGAGCAGGAGTTCGATCCGCAAACCGCAGTGGCCCCCGAAGAAGAGCCCCTCGACGAAGTGCCCGCCACGCTGAGCAAGGTTCGCCGCGCGCCGGTGGATGAAGCCCGGATGAGCCAGCGGCTCCAGGATCTTGGCCAGCGCAACCGGGATTTGCCCAGCGCCTCTTTCCGCCAGCAGGTGGAAGAGCGGCTGACCGCTGCCTTCGATCTGTTCGAACAGCAGCGCATCACGCTGGATACGTTCAAGAAGCTGGTCCGCGCCGAACATGCCGAGGCACAGCGCCGGCTCGATACCTTTGCCGATGGATCGGCTTATGGCGACGCGCAGGGTGATGACATCGCCGAAGTTACCACGGCCTATGAAATGACCGAGCAGTGCCTGATCTGGGCGGAAGAATTCGGCGGAACCGCGCAGCGCGCCTGAACCTGCTCAGCAGGGGGCCTTGCCGCCGGTTCCGGTAATGCCCGGTGTCAGGTTGCGGTCATCGCGCACCTGATAGGCAGCCTCCTGCTTGAACGAGGCCTGCTCCTTCAGATACATCGAGCCGAACAGCGGCTGGTAGTCGTAGAAGACTTCCACGAACATCACCGGCGCACCGGCGGCTGCCGTGACCTTGGATTTGCCCAGGCCGACAATCACCGGCCCGTTGATGCCGTTTTTGTTGGTCTGGTTGCCATAGGCCGACGTCCGCGTCGTCTGGCTGCCGATGCAGCGCTGCCAGTGGATCCACTGCTTGCCGGTCGCCGGATCGCGCTCAAGGCTGGTCAGGATCAAGCGGCCGTGATCGACGAAATTGAACGATGCACCCTGCGCAACCGCGCCGTTCATCAAGGAATTGATGTCGTTCTCGGTGATCGTGGGAGTCACACCGCTGTTGTCGGTCTGGCCCAGACGCGAGGCGTTGTCCGCCACCGACGATGCCAGTTCGCCCACTTCCATGCGCACGCTCGCCATATAGGCCAGTTCGGTGCCGTAAAGACCCAGCGTCAGCAGTAGCGGCATGATCAGCGCGAACTCGATCGTCGCGTTGCCGCGCGAATCCAGCTTGTCCAGCGCCCGGCGCAGGCGTGTAGGGGCGGCGATCACGAACAGACTCCCGCTTCGGACGCATACTTTGCCTGCAGCGAGAACGGCTGGTTCTTGCGCACCGCCGATGCCGAGATCGTTGTCGAATTCCAGCTATCGGGCGCCAGCGGCACCACGAAGGCAGGGGTATATTCGGCTGTCACCGTGTAGAGGACCACGTCGTTCGCCCCGCCATTGCCGTCGGACCCGACATCTTCGTCCCACTGACCGTTGCGGTTCTCATCGGTGTAGCTCTCATTATTGTCGCAATCGCCGCTGCCGTTGGAATCGTTCCACTTTTCGGGGCGGTTGATGTCGTTGAAATCGTAATAGCTGGTGCGCGTGCTGGTGATTACGGCACCCGGAAGGATGCGTTGCACGGTCTTCTTGACCATCGCGTCGGCGCTGCTGGTATTGGCCGTTTCCAGCGCGGCCGATCGCGCGGCTTTCTCTACCGCACCACCCAGCAGGGCACGGCCATAGACCATCTGGCCGATATTGAACGACCCCAGCAGCAGCAGCAGGAACACGGGCGCGATCAAGGCGAACTCCACCGCCGCGACGCCGCGCGTGTCTTGCGCCAGCGCCATAACGGCAGGCCGTTCGCGAAGCTTGCGCAGGGCTGTCCCGATCATTGCGTGATCCTCAATTCGCCGACCTGCTTGGCAATCTGCTGGAACGCGGTGTTGAGTGCCGTCGAACTGGCTGCCGAGTAGGCGCTGTTCTCCGAGGCGCAGTTCGAAAGATCGCTGGTCAGCGAGGTGCCGAAAGCGACGACCCAAACACGGATGCCCTTGGCCTTGGTCGCCTCGCACAGCGCCAGGAAGCGCGCCGTGTGCCGCGCGTCACTGACGTACTTGTCGCCGTCGGTCGTGATGCGTCGGTCATAAGTTTCGATGCCATAGGTTGTTTGAGTGTCACTGTTCGTCGACATTTCGCCATCGGTCATATAAATGATATGGCGCGATACGGTGCCGCCATTGCTGGGTTCCAGCAGCACGTTGTCCTTCCATATACCGGTGGGCGAGCTGATCCGCGCGCCCCACAACATGCCCAGATCGTGGTAAGTCGAGCCGACAGCGTTCAGGCTATTCACATAAGTGTTGAATTCGGTCTCGCTCAGCGCGGTGAGAAGCTGCGATGCCTTCGGGCAGGCAGTGGCAGCCAAAACTCCGGTGGTCGTGGTCGGGTCGGTAGACCGATACTCATTGCCGTATTGATCTACATAGGTGCGGACGTATGCCATCTCCGGCCACATGGGGCGCCATTTCGATTCTGGGCTGCCATCGGGCGGCGTGTCGATATCGAGATCCCAAGTGTCGGGCGACATGCCGGTCGTCGCGGAAAAGCTGATCGAACTTGCCGGGGTCGTTTGCCGTTCTTCGATGCAACCGCCCCAGGTCGACGATACAGTCGCGCCGTAATCACCCGTTGGCGTGTTGACCTTGGAGAATGTCTTGTACTGGCTCGTATCGATCGTGAACGCGCGATACTGCCATTCCTTCCAGCTCGACTTCATCGTCGAGTAAGTTGGTGAATATATTTTGGTCTGGCCATTGTACAATTCACGATAGACTTTCCGATAGTGAGTATAGTATTTTGAACTGTAGGTTCTACAGCTGTATTCCGTCATGAACTGTGATTGAGTTACTTCTGCAACCTCGATCTTTTGTCCGCCGGCATCGTAGGTTACCGTGGCGCCGCCTGAGCTGGGGCTGCCGTCATCTTTCCAATCGGTATTGCTTGGCAACGCGGCGATGCACGCACTCTGGTTTTTGAAGGAACTCCCGGATCGCACCCAGTTGGTAGTGGAACCCGCTCTTGTATTGGTTGGGCCATTGTCCGTGCTGACCAGCGTCCACCACGCCACCCCCCTCTTCGACTGAATCTCCATCGAGTCGGCCAGATAGGACGGATCAAGGTCATAAATCAGCTTCCCGACGTTGACCGAGGAACTGTACGGCACAAAGCCATAGCGGATGCGCGCATTCGATCCCGCACTGGCGTTCTTCAGCGTCGTGTAGAAGTTCTTCATCGCCGCCTTGAGATCGGTAAGGCGTGACGTTCCGCCCTTAGGTATCCAGCTCGATCCGGAAGCGGTCCACCCCATTGATCCGGTTGTATCCAGCACGAACGTCACATCGCTGTTGCCCACGCCCATCGAGGCGGTGCAAGTGATCGACAGGTCGAACTGGTCGTAGTTAAAGATGCGCATGATCACGGTGTCGAGCGTCGTCTTGGCGGTGCCGTTGACCGTCAGCCCGTTGTCGGGCGAGGTCGTGACGAAGCTGGTGCTGCGCGTGTTCTGGTCGGTGTCATAGAAGTTCGCATCGAAGAACTTGGTGCCCTGCGCCTTCACGGTGGCGTCGAAGCCATTGGTCGCGACTGCCTTTCGCGCGGCGAGGACGCCCGCGTCGCAGGCCTGCTGCAATTTGCTTTGCGCCATATAGCCGCGGCTCATGTCGAGGCCGCCGCCGATCAGGCCGGCGAGTACCAGCACGCCGACGCCAGCAAGCGGCAGCACGTTGCCCGCAGTATCGGCAACGAGACGGCGCAAGCACGCTACGATTGACTTGACGTTAGAACCCCACATCGCAAATCCGCTTTTCTGGCTGTGCCACGATTGCGGAGAAATAGACGCGTTGCAGTTAAGGATCTCTTACGAGTCGCGCGCAGATTTCGGCCGCGAATTCTGCGGCCTGATGTGCCGTTTTTGGACGCCTGCGTAGGAATAAGGCTGCGCGCGTTGGGGCGGTCCCGTATTGCGAGTGGATTAATCTAAGCGATTGAAATGCAATAAATATTGTGACGACGTAGAGTGAATTCCATCGCGTGCCGTCGCCGACTCAGGGGTGGGCATTCGCAGAACGGGCGATGCGGGAGGCGGTAAGCCTAAGGACGCCCGTCCTGCACAAGATGGTTAATTTCCAGTAGCCGTAACGGGCGCGCGGACACAGGTTCCGCGCGCCAATCCGGGATCAGCCCTCGATCAGTTTGTCGAGATAGGCCGGGCAATCGTCGAGCTTGATGCGTTCCTGGCCCAGCGTATCGCGGTCGCGCACGGTGACGGTGCCGTTGCTGATCGTCTCGTCATCGATGGTGATGCACACCGGCACGCCCACTTCGTCGGCCCGGCGATAGCGGCGGCCGATCGAGCCTTTTTCGTCGTAGGACACGTTCCACTTGCGCTTCATCGCGCCGAACAGTTCTTTCGCGATCTCGGGCTGGCCTTCCTTCTTGATCAAGGGGAAGATCGCCGCCTTCACCGGGGCGAGGCGCGGGTGGATGTGCAGCACGGCGCGCTCGCTGTCCTCGCCGCCCTTGTCGTCCAGCTTCTCGATTTCCAGCGCATCGCACAGGAAGGCGAGCAGGGCGCGGTCGGCACCGGCGGCGGGCTCGATCACATAGGGCACGTACTTCTCGTTCCGGCCCACGTCGTTGTAGATCATCTTCTTGCCGCTGCCGCGATGAAGCGGCGCGCCGTTCTCGTCGAGCGCGAGTTCGGGCGGATCGGCCTTGGCCAGACGGCCCATCGAATGGCTGTTGAGATCGAAAGCGCCGCGATTGGCAATGCCTTCAAGCTCGCCGAATTCACCCTCGGCCATGAACGGATAGGCGTATTCGATGTCGGTCGTACCCAGCGCATAGTGGCTCAGTTCGCTGGCGGCATGTTCGCGCACGCGGATGTTCTCGCGCTTGAGGCCAAGGTCGAGATACCAGTCGAGCCGGCGCTGCTGCCAGTACTTGTACCAGTCGTGCGAGGTTTCCGGCGGGCAGAAGAATTCCATCTCCATTTGCTCGAACTCACGCGAGCGGAAGATGAAGTGGCGCGGGGTGATCTCGTTGCGGAAGCTCTTGCCGATCTGCGCGATGCCCAGCGGCAGCGCGAACCGGCCGGAATCGACCACGTTGCGGAAGTTGAGGAAGATGCCCTGCGCGGTCTCGGGCCGCAGGAAGGCGGCATCGGCGGCGGTCTGCATCGCACCGATGTAAGTCTTGAACATCAGGTTGAATTCGCGCGGCTCGGTCAGCGTGCCCTTTTCGCTGGCATGCGGGGCAAGGACATCGGCGAAGTTGTCGAGGCCGGCCTCGGCCAGTTCGGTCAGCGGGCTATCCCACACCACTTCGCGCGACTTGGAGATGCCCAGCAGCTTGCGCGCGCGCTGGTCGATGAACACTTCGGCTTCGGCAGCCTGCGGGTCGGCGGTGATGAACAGCGGGTTGCCGTCGCGATCCTTGATCCAGCGGCCCGAAACGTGATCGAAGCGGTAGCGCTTCTTGGTCTCGTGGCAATCGACCATCATGTCGCTGAACAGGTCGGAGTGGCCCGAAACGCGCCATGCCTGCGGGTGCTGGATGATCGAGCTGTCGATGCCGGTCATCTCGAACGTGGCAGGTGCGCCGTTCGCCACGGATAGCGGATTGTGCCGCGTCACCATGTCTTCCCACCAGGCCGTCTTGATATTGCGCTTCAGTTCGGAACCCATCGGGCCGAAATCCCAGAAGCCGTTGATGCCGCCGTAGATCTCGCTCGCCTGATAGATGAAACCGCGACGGCGGCAGTAGGAGACGATCTCTTCAAGCGAGAGGCGGCGCGAGGCGGCCGGGGCGGCGTCTTGGGTCATGGAATGGGATCACTCGTGCTGGATACGGAAACTGGCCGTGCGCATAGGGAATGGGCCGGAAAACGGCAAGCGCGGAACGGAAAGATGCTCGACCGGCGTCCGGCCGGCCCGGTCAGGCGAATTCGCTGACCGGGATCATCTCGAGGCCGATGGTCTGGGTGCCCAGCAGCACTGCGTCGTTCTCAGGGTTGTAGATCAGCGTGCGGGTGTCGTCCGCGAACGCGATTTCCAGTCCGTCCAGTCCGATCGGGATGACCAGATCATAGCCCGACCCTTCGAGCAGCAGCGACGACCCGAAGCGCGATGCGGTGAAACTGTCGGCATCGCCATCAAGCACCACCATGTCGCCGCCTGCGTTGAACGAGGGGTCGAGGGTGATCGCGCCGTAAGTCAGCGTCACCACCTCTGCGTCGGTGCCGGTGCCGAACACGTCGATGCGGCCGCCGGCGGTCACGTCCACGCCCTCTTGCAACAGCAGGGTGGACGTAGCCGCGGTATCGGCGTCACTGTCGTCGATCGCGCCTATGTCAGGCGCGGTGTCGATCCGCGCCAGAGCCTGGCCAAAAGCTTGATCGCCAATGGTCATGCTGTTGTTCTGCACGCTGAACAGCAGTTCGCGCGCACCGTCATCGAAAACGATCGCGGCGCCGACGATGCCGACCGGGATGGTGACCAGCGTATCGCCATCGAACAGGATCGCGTTCGAACTTTCGCGCGCAATGTGCCAGTCGGCCGCGCTGCCGGCCAGCCGTATCACATCGCCGCCACCGTTGAACGATGGGTCGAAAGCGATGTGCCCGGCGATGTCGAGCACGGTTATGTCCTGGAAGCCGTTGGTGCCAAACACCGCGCCGCTGCCGCCGATCTCGCCGATCCAGCCATCGGTGGTCAGCAGGCGCCAGTCGTCGGGTGTGTCAGGCGTCACGACCTTGATCGTCGCGGTATACGTATCCGTTGCGCCATCGGCGTCGCTGACGATCACTGTCACGGTATCGGTGCCGAGGAAGCCCGTGTCAGGCGTGTAGACGAACGCGCCGCCGGTGCCTTGCGTGATGGTGCCGTTAGCCGGAGCGCCTGCGGCAAAGGCCAGCACGTCACCATCGGCATCGGTCGCGACAACGTCGAACGCGATGGCGCGGCCCAGCAGCGTGAACAGCATTTCAGTATCGGGATTGACCTGCGGCGCGCTGTTGACCGCGCCGACATTGACAGTGACCGTGCCGACGGTGCCCAATCCGTTGCCGTCACTGATGGAATAGCTGAAGCCGGCCTGTCCTACGAACCCGGCGTTGGGCGTGAATACCACCGCATTGCCGACAATCGCTACGGTGCCATTCGACGGGCCGGAAACGCCGGTCAGCGTGATCGTGTCGCCATCGGGATCGAAGTCATTCGCCAGCAGAACGCTGATCGCGGTGCTGACGGCGACATCGCGTTGTGTGCGGACCACGTCATCGCCCGCAATCGGGGCATCGTTGACCGGGATAATCGACAGCGTGAACGTGTCGGACACGGCCGACGTGCCGTCGCTGGCGGTCACGCGGATGTTGATATCGCCGTTGAAATTGGCCGGTGGCTGGCCCGTGAATGCGCCAGTGCCGGGGTTGAACGACAGCCATGCCGGCAGCGCGCCGCCACCCGCCAACGTGGCGGTAAGTGTCAGCGTGGTGCCATCCGGGTCGTCGAACGTGCCAGCGGGCAGCACGAAGCCCACCGCCGCATCCTCGGGCGAGGCCTGGTCATCGATCGGATTGGCTAGCGTTGGCGCCTCATTGGCATTGGTGACAGTGACTGCGATGGCCTGCATATCGCTCAGCGTGCCGTCACTGGCAGTGACCTGCACATTGTAGACGTTGTTGCCACCCCCGTCGGTCGGCGCTTCGAAGTCGGGCGCGGCAATGAAAGCGAGAGCACCTGTCGTGGTATTGATTGTGAACCTGGCCGCATCCGCGCCGCCGGTGATCGAATAGGCAACGGTGTCGAGATCCTGATCGGTCGCCACGACGGTAGTCACCGCAACGGTATTTTCGACGATGTTGATCGCGGCGCTGGCACCGCCGCCGTTCGAAGTGATGACCGGCGCGTCGTTGCTGTCGGTCACGGTGACGGCAATGTCCTGGACGTCGCTCAGCGTGCCGTCGCTGGCCATGACCTGCACGTCATAGACGTTATTGCCGCCGGCATCGGTCGGGGTTTCGAAGTCAGGTGCGGCGGCGAAGGCCAGCGCGCCGGTTGCGGCGTCAATGGTGAACCGGGCGGCATCTGCACCACCGGAGATGCTGTAGGTCAGCGTCGTTCCGGCGTCGGGGTCGGTGGCAACCACGGTGGTGACCGCCGCGGTGTTTTCGGCCAGGCTGATCGCTGCCGTAGCGCCGCCACCGTTGGAGGTGATGGTCGGTGTTTCGTTCTGGTTGGTTACGGTGACGGCGATGTCCTGAACATCGGTGAGGGTGCCGTCGCTGGCGGTTACCTGCACGTCATAGACATTGTTGGTGCCGACATCGGTCGGGGTTTCGAAATCGGGTGCGGCGGCGAAGGCGAGCGCGCCAGTCGTGGCATCGATGGTGAACTTGGCCGCATCCGCACCGCCGGAGATCGAATAGGCAATCGTCGTGCCCGCATCCGGGTCGGTGGCGGTCACCGTGATGACAGCGGTGTTGTTCTCGGCGACGTTGACCGAGGCTGTTATGCCGCCGCCATTCGATGTGATGGTCGGGGCTTCGTTGGCATTCGCGATGAGGACCGAAATATTCTGTAGATCGATCAGTGTGCCGTCGCTGGCCATGACCTGCACGTCATAGACGTTGTCGCTGCCGACGTCGGTCGGTGTTTCGAAATCGGGCGCGGCGGCGAACGCCAACGCGCCGGTTGCGGCGTCAATAGTGAAGCGGGCCGCGTCTGCACCGCCGGAGATGCTGTAGGTCAGCGTCGTTCCCGCGTCAGGATCAGTGGCGACGACCGTGGTAACTGTCGCGATGTTCTCGGCCAGGTTGATGGTCGCCGACGCGCCGCCGCCGTTCGAGGTTATTGTCGGCGTCTCGTTCTGGTTGGTGACCGTGACGGCGATGTCCTGAACATCGGTCAGCGTGCCGTCCGATGCCGTGACCTGCACGTCATAGACGTTTTTGGTGCCGACATCGGACGGAGTCTCGAAGTCAGGTGCGGCAGCGAAGACCAGTGCGCCGGTCGTGGCATCGATCGTGAACTTGGCCGCATCCGCACCGCCGGAGATCGAATAGGTGATCGTCGTGCCCGCATCCGGATCGGTGGCGACCACTGTGGTCACGGCGGTGCTGTTTTCGGCGACGTTGACCGAGGCTGTTACGCCGCCGCCATTGGAGGTAATTGTCGGCGTTTCGTTCTGGTTGGTGACCGTCACGGCGATGTCCTGAACATCGCTCAGCGTGCCATCCGAAGCGGTGACCTGCACATCATAGACGTTGTTGCCGCCGCCATCGGTCGGGGTCTCGAAGTCAGGTGCGGCGGCGAAGGCCAGCGCGCCGGTCGTGGCGTCGATGGTGAACTTGGCCGCATCGGCACCGCCGGAGATCGAGTAGGCGATCGTGGTGCCGGCGTCCGGATCGGTGGCGACCACCGTGGTCACAGCGGTACTGTTTTCGGCGACGTTGACCGCGGCTGTTCCGCCGCCGCCGTTCGAGGTGATCGTCGGCGCTTCGTTCTGGTTGGTTACCGTGACGGCGATGTCCTGAACATCGGTCAGCGTGCCGTCCGATGCCGTGACCTGCACGTCATAGACATTGTTGGCCCCGCCATCGGTCGGGGTCTCGAAATCGGGCGCGGCGGCGAAGGCGAGCGCGCCGGTCGTGGCATCGATCGTGAACTTGGCCGCATCCGCGCCGCCCGAGATCGAATAGGCGATCGTCGTGCCCGCATCCGGATCGGTGGCGACCACGGTGGTCACAGCGGTGCTGTTCTCGGCGACGTTGACCGCGGCTGTTCCGCCGCCGCCATTCGATGTGATGGTCGGGGCTTCGTTGGTATTGGTCACTGTCACGGCGATGTCCTGAACATCGCTCAGCGTGCCGTCCGATGCCGTGACCTGCACGTCATAGACATTGTTGGCCCCGCCATCGGTCGGAGTCTCGAAATCCGGTGCGGCGGCGAAGGCGAGCGCGCCGGTCGTGGCATCGATGGTGAACTTGGCCGCATCTGCACCGCCCGAAATCGAGTAGGCGATCGTGGTGCCGGCGTCGGGGTCGGTCGCCACGACAGTGGTTACCGCCGTGGCGTTTTCCGCGACATTGACCGAAGCCGTCGCTCCGCCCCCGTCGGAAGTGATGGTCGGCGTGTCAGCCACGGGATCGACCTGGAACGAGAAGGTGTTCGGCGTCGCATCGAAATCCGTGCCGTCTGATACCGAGAACGTGAAGCTGGCATAATTGCTGCCGTTGCCGTCGGGGGCGGGCGTGAATACCAGATTGGGAATATCGCCCACAGCAATCACATCGGCCGCGATCACGTCGACGCCTGAAAGCCGCAGCGTAGCGCCGGCAGGGATCGAAAGCGTATCGATACGCACCGACACCAATTCGTCGCCCACATCGACATCGTCGAAATCGAAGTCAGCGGCGGCGAAGGTGTAAGTGGTATCCTCGTCGATCGTCGCCGAATTATCGGCGCTTTCCGGCGCGGCGTTGTCGGTTTTGCCGTTGATCGTGATGGTCAGCAACGCGGTGTCCTGGCCGCTGTTGCCATCGCTGACCGTGTACGTGAAGGTTTCAGTCAGCGTATCGCCAGTGGCCAGTTCATCGACCAGCGGATTGGCGTTGTTGAGCGTATAGGAATAGTCGCCGTCGCTGTTGAGCAGCAGCGATCCATAGGTAAGCAGGAACGTCCCGGTGGTTGTCACGGAAAGTGTGTCGTCCTCGGGGTCGGTATCGTTGGTCAGCACATTGCCCGAGATCGGGTTGGGCGCGGTGTCTTCCTGGACGGAGTCGTTGTCGGCAACCGCGGTGGGGGCATCGTTGACCGCCTGAACCGTGACTGTGGTCGATACGGTTGCCGTGTCGCTGCCGCCATCGGCGGTGCCGTCACCATCGACAAGCGACCATTCGATCGTGCGATCTCCCTCCGTCGGATCGTCACCGGCGGTGTTGGAATAGGCCAGCGCGCGGACCAACGCCTGAACCGCAGCGGGCGTCGCGTCGGCGTTGAAGGTGAACTCGATCGTGGCGTTTTGATCGGTGGACGTGAACGTGGCGATCTGCGTGCCCGAAACCGAGACGGTGAGGCCGCTGACGCTGACAACGCCGGCGGTGGAAATGGCAATCGCGTCTTCGCCGAGTTGCAGCCCGGTGGTGATCTGGACAGTCAGCGAACCGCCATCGAAATTGGCGCTGTCGATATCGCCGACCAGCGCGTCGGTGCCGTCATCAAGTAATGGCGATGGCGACTGTTCCACATAGATGACGGTATCGGTATCGAGTTCGGCAATGGTGGGCGCGTCGTTGACCGGGGTGATCTCGGCGCCAAGCACGACAGTGCCGGTGGAGTATGCGGTTGTGCCGCCCGTCGCACTGGGGGCGCTGATGTCCACGGTGGTTCCGTTGGGACCGGCGAGAGATGCCGAAGCATCGATCAGGTGGACCGTAAGCGTCGGCGCCGCGCCGCTATATTCCGGCGCTGGGTTGAAGCGGATCGCTGTACCCGCGCTGAAAATCGGTGCGGCACTGTCCGATGCGGCGCCGATGTTGTTCCAGGTCGTCCCGTCGAACCATTCCCACTGCCCGGTGCCGGGCGCGGAACCGTTCTGGACGACGGCAACCCCGGCCAACGCGTTGGCGAAAGAGCCACCATTGGCCACCTGGTTGTCGAGCTGGTCGGAAAACTGGCCGGAAAACAGCAAGCTCACGCTCTGTCCAATCAGGCTTGGCATGTCTTCCAGTGTTGTCGTGCTTTCCGTTCCATCACCGGAGACGACGGGGGCGTCGTTTACCGCGTTGATCGTGATGGTCTTGGTATCGGAGTCCGTAGCCGGACCGCCGGTGCCGGTGTGCCCAAGATCGCTGGTCGTGATCGTGATATCCAGCGTGCCGTTATGGTTGGCGGGCGGTGCCAGCGTCAGGGTGGCGAGGGCGGCGTTGATATCGTTTGCCCGGCCCGAGAACGTCATCGTCGTATCGCTACCGCCGTCGCCGATCGAGAAACTCAGATTGCCCAGCGTGGTCGGGTCCAGCGTCAGCGTTCCGGCTTCGGCTGTCAGGGTGACTTCCATGTCCTGATTCGCGGGATCGGCGTCCAGATCCGAAATGGACAAACCGGTCACGGCGATGACTTCGTCTTCCTGGCCTGTCACGGCCGCACCCAGGGTGTTCACCGGCGCATCGTTGACACCTTCGACGGTGATCGTGACCGAAACCGGATCGGACGTGGCCAGGCCATCGGACGTGGTGAATGCGATCGTACGGGTCTGGTTCGCACCGTAGTTCGTCGGATTATCGCTGGTGCTGGTGAATGCCACTTGCTCCAGTATTGCTTCCAGCTCTGCCAGATCGATGGCTTCCCCGTCAGCTCTGCTGATTTCGAATTGGCCGGTCACTGGATCAGTGCTGCTCAGGAATCCGGGCTGGAGTGAATTCGCGACGAGTGCGTCACCGGGCAGGAATCCCTCGGTGATAGTGAACGTCGCGCGATAGGCCTTGGCATTGTCGGCGTCGGTCAGCGTGACCGATGCGAAGATGCCGGCATCGGCCCCGCCTTCAACGAAAGTCGCATTGGTGCCGACCGCCGAATTGACCGGCGCATAGTCGATCTCCATGCCCAGCGGCGCACCGTTTGCCGTCGGTTCGAAGGCACGGACGAACAGCGTGGGCGCGGTGCCTGCGGCGGCGGTGAGGCTGCCGGAAAAGATCGAGGCATCGGACTCCGCCACCGTAGCGTCGGAAGTGGAGGAGACGTAGTACCGCCCGCCGATCTCATCGACTTCGATATGCGTGAGGTTGGACGTCGGGAACGCCTGGATCGACGAGAAAGCGTCTTCCGCCGGCATTTCCCACATTTCGGTCAGCGTGCCGCCAACCATATCGCCTGCGATTGCGCCCTGTGCGAAGCGGAAGATGCCACCCTTGTCGCCTGACGTGATGCCTTGGGTTACGAACCAGACATCGCCGGTAGCCGTATTCACATCGATGCCGATGATCTGGCCTTGCGCCGGCTCGAGACGGCCATCGTGGAAGCCATCGCCAAGGCCCGCGTCGCCAAGATCGAGAAATGTCACGGCGCCGGTGACAAGGTCGATCTTGAGGATGTGGTTCTGATCGACCGTGGCAGCGCCCAGGCCATCGATAGCGGCAGCCGAGGAGGCGACATAGGCGAAGCCGCCCGTCACTGCGAAATCGCCGACCCCGCCAGGAAAGCCGAAATTGGGATCGACGTTCTCGGTATCGATCGTCTGGATCAGCCTTGCACCAGTGCCGTCGTAGTTGGCTTCCCAAAGCTGGAATCCGCCTTCGAACCCGCCGAACAGATCACCATCCATCCAGTAGATTTTCTGGGTGGCCTTATCGATCTCGATGCTCGGGATGAGTTCGCCCGGCGCTTGCGGTCCGACGCCTGCGTTAAGGCCGTCGGTCGAGAAGATCGTCAGGAGAGTGGGGCTCTCATTGCTGTTCATCAGGTCCCCAATGTCGCCGCGCAGGATCCGGTTTGTATTGTTGCCGTCGGAATCGACGACGAAGAAATGGCCTGCGTCCAGATCGAACGTAACGTCCGCCAGGCGGTTGAATGCGGGATTGTCGCGGAACAACCGGGTCAGGCCGGTGCCGACGTTCGCCTCGTCGTCATTGCCCACGCGCAGGATCGCATCGGACTGACCTCCGCCCGCCATGGCCGCGATCAGGACCATGTCCGGCGCCGTGAAGGCGTTGGTCACGGTCGTGTCGATCACTTCGGAATAGTCGGTGGTGCCGGCGAGATCGTCCTGATCGGACCCGAACCAGCGGCTGGCACTCGCAATGTCCGTGCTTTGGCTGACGGGCATGCCCAGCGCCGATCCGCTGTACACCGCATTGTCGTGGCTGATCGCAACGGCATTAAGGCCGAATACCAGCCCGGTATTCAGGGTCGTGTTGCCAAAAGCACTGGCGGCGATGTTCATCGAGAAGATGAACGTGCCCGGTGTATTGGTATCGCTGCCCTGATAGAGATAAACAGACTCGCCTGCGCTGGAAAGGCTTACGCCTGCGGCGGCAAGTTCCGCATGGGTCAGAGTGACAATGGTGCCGGCGGGCAGGTCACTCGCCGCGCTGTAGGTGAAGGTGCCGTCACCGGCGGCGGCAGTGAAGGCGCTGCCGTTCCAAGTCCGGTCGGTGATATACAGCGTGGTGCCGGACAGGATGTCCGCCAGCAGCACGAACCGCAGCGCATCGGGGCTGCCGCCGCCGGAGAGCGTCAGATCCGTCTCGTAGGAAACGAATGCAGCCTGACCCGCATTGAGCATGTTCACCGCCATTGCAACACTCCCCAAAAGACTTCGCGTGTTCTGCCCGCACCGTGCCGCGCGAAAAAACAATCGAGTCGCCTATTGAAGGACTAACCAAGCAGCAAAGTTAAACCAGCGAATTTTGTGTTTACAGCCGCGCGAAAACCACCGGATTGGTTGCAACTTGACTTGCGCGGAATTTATGTTGCGCGCCGCGTGTGGGTGATTTGATTTGCTTTGACAGCGAGTGGCACGTCGTTCAGATATCTGGACAAGCAAAGGGGAGTGGGAAGTTGGCGAAAGTTCTGCCCTGGCAGATGGTGCGAGCGATGGCCGGGCAAGCCGCCAGTCGCATCCCGACTATCCCGTGTCCGCATCAGGGAGCTTGATTCATGGCAAATCCCTACGTCGGTGAAATTCGCATGTTTGGCGGCAATTTCGCGCCGGCGGGATGGATGTTCTGTTCCGGGCAATTGTTGTCGATTTCCGAAAACGAAACGCTGTTCCAGTTAATCGGCACGACATACGGTGGTGACGGCCAGTCTACTTTCGGGCTGCCCGACTTGCAGGGTCGCGTGCCGCTGCACACGGGGCAGGGCCCCGGCCTGCAAAGCTATCAGATGGCCGAGACCGGCGGTGTCGAGACCGTGACACTTACGGCGAACCAGTTGCCCGGGCATTCTCATGCGGTGCAGACTGCAGCAACCGGACAGACGGCTTCTCCGGCGGGGGCGATCCTGGCCGATGCCACCAGCGTGCAGGCGGGCGTGCGTACCTACAACGCTGCCGTAGTGCCATTGGCGCCGATGCATGCAGGATCGGTCGGCGGGGCGGGCGGCAGCCAACCACACGATAACTTGCAGCCGACCGTGGCAATTTCGTTCATTATTTCGCTGTTCGGCATTTTTCCGTCGCCATCGTGATGGTGCAGAATCCTGTGTGCCAAGACCATGGAGTGTGCGGCATGACGTATCGGGAGTTTGGGCATGGCTGATCCCTTCGTTGCCGAAATTCGCATTTTCCCGTTCAATTTCGCGCCGACCGGGTGGGCGCAGTGCAATGGCCAACTGCTGCCGATCTCGCAGAACACGGCGTTGTTTTCGTTGCTCGGGACAACCTATGGCGGTGATGGCAAGTCCACCTTCGCACTCCCCGACCTTCAGGGTTCGGCTGTGGTCAATCCGGGACAGGGGCCGGGCCTGTCGCTATGGGACCTGGGCCAGGTGTCGGGGTCGCAGGCCGTCACCCTTCTGACATCCGAAATCCCGGTGCATGGCCATGCGCTCAACGCCGTTGCCGCTGCGGGGCTGACGCCAAGCGCTTCGGGCACCATGGTTTCGAATGGAAGCTGGGTGCAGGGTGCGCAGCGCGGCGTCGTGCAGTCCTATTCCACCAATGCCCCCGACACGGCGATGAGCCCGACCGCGATGGGATCGGCCGGTGGCAACCTGCCGCACAACAACATGATGCCGTATCTGACGCTCAACTTCTGTATCGCCCTGCAAGGCGTATTCCCGCCGCGCTCGTGATGGCCAGACAATCAACCAGCGACGCCGATGCATCCACCCAATATGGGAGCCGTGAATCATGAGCGAACCGTTTCTCGGGCAACTGGCGCTCTTTTCCTTCAATTTTCCCCCGCGAGGCTGGGCCTTCTGCAATGGCCAGTTTCTGCCGATCAATCAGAACCAGGCGCTGTTCTCGCTGCTGGGCACGTTCTATGGTGGGAACGGTCAGACGACTTTCGCGCTACCCGATCTGCGCGGTCGCACACCAATTCATACGGGTTCGCAATTCGTGATGGGCCAAGCTGGGGGTCAGGAAAGCCATACCCTCTTGGTCACGGAAATGCCCACGCACATTCACGCAATGAATGCCCATGGTGGCACGGCCACGTCGGGCGCCTTGGCCACACCCGCATCGGGGAACAGTCTGGCGCAGGCTTTCGCGGTGCAGCCTGGCGGGGTCATGGCCCCGGTTTCGCGTTTCAGCAATGCGGCACCATCGGCCACGCTCAACCCGGCGGCGATCAGTTCTTCAGGCGGCAGCCAGCCGCACGAGAACCGGCAGCCTTTTCTCGCCATCAATTTCTGCATTGCGCTCACCGGGATATTCCCCTCGCGCAACTGACATCAATCTGGGCAGCGGGCTTCATACTGGCTCCTGCAGGGTGGAAGGATACCAAGTTCATGGCTGACCTGATGTCGCTCATTTCCCGGCGCAACATGATCGTCACAATGGCGGGCGGTGCAGCGGCGACCGGCGCGTATCTGGCGAAGAACAGCACGGGTTTTTCCGCGATCAGCGCCAACGCGTTCTTCGGAAAGCAGAAGGTCACAACCAAGAAGGTAAGGCTGGCCACTGCCGAAGTGGCGGACTGGCGCGGGGTGGTCGGGACGTTTTTCACGCTGGAAACCGGTCAGGTGCTCCAACTGGGCAGCGTTGCCGCTTTTGCCGATCCCGATGGCCCGCCGCCGGACCCGCTGCGCAAGAAAGCGTTCGTCGCCCGGTTCAACGTCGTTCCTTCCACTGTCGCGCGGGCCCAGGTGCTGCCAGAGCCAGACAGGATCTACCGCATCGCTCACCCGAGCGGCGGCACCTTTGACATCTACCTGTCTGCCGGTGATCCCGCGCAGCCGGAGCAACGGCTGGCTGTCTTCGGCTAGGGCTGGAAAACAACCGGTTTTAGGGCAGATATGCTGCCACAAACCGTCCATGCGGGGCGTCTGGGCGTTTGCTATCGCCAGATGACCGATGCCGACCTGCCGTTCATCGCCGAACTCTATGCCTCCACCCGCCGCGATGAAATCGCGCATATTGGCTGGCCGGAAACGATGCAGGCCGCGTTTCTGGCCCAGCAGCACGAAGCCCAGCACCGCCACTACCGACTGCACTTCGCCGATGCCGAATGGCTGATTATCGAAGCGGGCGGCAAGGCGATCGGCCGGCTCTATTGGCGTAGCGAGCCTGCGGACCTTTACATCATCGATATTTCGCTGGTCCCGGCACGCCGGGGTAATGGCCTGGGCGGGGCGATCCTGCAGGACTTGCTCGAAATGGCCAGGGATGCCGGGCGCGGCGTGTCGATCCGGGTTGAAAAGCACAACCCGGCGAGGCGGCTCTATGCACGCAAGGGTTTTGCGTTGGTGGAAGATCAGGGAGTCTATGATCTGATGCGGGCGGTTCTGGAACAGGCCCCGCCCGGTCAGCGGTCGACCCCCGCCGTCAGTTGAAGATCGCCTCGTACGTCGTGCCCTGTGCATCGCTTGCAACCGGCACGATGAAAATCTCGTCCGCCTTGTTGCCGTGCTCGAGGATATAGCAGGCCTGCGGCAGGATCGGCGTCTGCGGACCCAGAAATTCAAGCCGGAAGGACTGGCTCTCGCGCATGCCGGACGGAAGGACCGAGGCTTTGGCCAGCACCAGTTCGATTTCGAATTGCCTCGGCTCGAATTCTTCTTGGACGACTTCGACGAGCCGCACGCGATAGGCGCGGCCTTCGGCTTGCGCGAAATCGTCCCAGGTCAGCGCTCGCATTGTGTGGCTCCTCGCTTTATTCCGCGAAAGCGGGTGCGGCGATCCATAGGGAAGAACCGCAAGCGCCTCAACCATCACGCTTTGCCATGAAGCGCTCTGTTTTCTGCAATGATCTGTCCCGATCATTGCGTTTGATCGGTAGGGCGATAGTGGGCACGAAAGGACCATATGCGACGCCCGTCGTTCCTTAGAACCATCGATCCGTTCCTCCTCTGCCTGATTGCAGTCGTGGCGGTTGCGTCGCTGTTGCCCGTTCGCGGGGTGGCGGCGCAATGGGTCGAACTACTCGCCGATGCGGCGATCATGCTGCTGTTCTTCCTCCACGGTGCCAAGCTTTCGCGCGAGGCGATCCTGCAGGGGATCGGCAACTGGCGGCTGCATCTGCTGGTGCTCGCATCGACCTATGTGCTGTTCCCCGTGCTCGGCGTGGCGACGGAAAAGCTGACGCAGGGCCTGATCAATCCGCTGCTGATATCGGGAGTGCTGTTTCTGACGCTGCTGCCGTCTACCGTGCAATCGTCGATCGCGTTCACCGCGATGGCGCGCGGCAATGTCGCCGCGGCGGTGTGCAGCGCGTCCTTGTCGAACCTGCTGGGTATCCTGGTGACACCGCTTCTGGTCGGCGCGCTGCTGAAAGCCGGCACCGGCGGTCAGTCCAACTGGCAAGCGGTCGAGAGCATCGTCGTGCAACTGCTGGTGCCATTCGTCGCCGGGCACTTGCTGCGGCCGTGGATCGGCGGGTTCATCACGCGCAACAAGGGCATCCTGATGCCGGTCGATCGCGGATCGATCCTGCTGGTGGTGTTCTCGGCCTTCAGCGCGGCGGTGGTCAACGGTATCTGGGACATCCTCAACCTGGACGATCTGGTCGCGCTGCTGGTGCTTAGTGCGATCATTCTGGCCATCGTCATGCTGGCCAACGTGCTGATGGCGCGCCTTGCCGGCCTGCCGCGCGAGGACGCGATCGTGCTGCTGTTCTGCGGATCGAAGAAAAGCCTCGTCTCCGGGGTGCCGATGGCGGGGGCGCTGTTCCTGCCGGCACAAGTCGGCCTGATCGTGTTGCCGCTGATGATTTTCCACCAGTTGCAACTGTTCGTCTGCGCCTGGCTGGCCGCACGCTATGCGCGGCAGGCCGACGAGGCGGAGGCGGCAATCACCCCATCCGCCGCGATCCCGCGCACGCCGGAGGAAATCGCCGCCGCCTCGGCCGAGCGCGGCATGCCAATCCCCGAAGCCTGCGCGCCGGGCGTATCCGCCAATCTCGATCTGCTCGCCAGCCATGCCGAGCGGCTGCGGGCCAAGCCCGGCACGGGCGACGCGTGAAGTCGGCGCTGGACATCGCGGCAGCCGTTCGCGGCGGAGATGTCAGCGCCGCGCAAGTGGTAGAGCAATGCCTTGCGGGTCTGGCGCAGGGGCCGGACTGCCCGCTGCTGGCGGTGACGCGTGTGCTGGCCGAGCGGGCGAGGGCGGAAGCCGCCGAAGTCGATGCCGTGGTGGCTATGGGCGGCGATCCCGGGCCGCTGGCGGGTGTGCCTTATGGCGTAAAAGACCTGTTCGACGTCGCGGGTCTGCCGACCACTGCAGGCTCGGCGCTTTTTGCCCAAGCCCCGCCGGCGGCCGCCGATGCAGAGGCGATCCAGCGACTGCGCAATGCGGGCGCGGTGCTGGTCGCGACGCACAATATGGACGAGTTCGCCTATGGCTTCGCGACGATCAACGCGACCCACGGCACCACCCGCAACCCGCACGATCCGGCGCGGCTGGCGGGCGGTTCCTCGGGCGGATCGGCGGCGGTCGTCGCGGCGGGGCTGATGCCGCTGGCGCTGGGGTCCGATACCAACGGATCGGTGCGCGTTCCCGCCAGCCTGACTGGAACTTATGGCCTGAAGCCAACGCATCTGGGCCTGCCGCTGGGCGGTGTGTTTCCTTTCGCCGAGAGCTTCGACGATGTTGGCCCGTTCGCCAATTCGGCGGCGGACCTGCAATGCGCTTGGGAAGTCCTAGCGGGTAAGATCGTAGGTGAGGGCAGCGCGACGTTTCGCGTCGGCAAACTCGGTGGCCGCTTTCGCGACAATTGCGATCCCGACCAGATCGCCGCGATGGACGTGATCGCGCCTGATGCCCCGCTGGTTCAATTACCCGACATCGCCCGCGCCCGCTCAGCCGCGTTTCTCATCACCGCGTATGAAGGCGGCAAGCTCCACCGTGCGGCGCTGGCGAACGACGCAATGGCGTTCGATCCCGCGACGCGCGACCGGCTGCTTGCCGGGGCCTTGCTGCCCGATGCTCTCTATGCCGAGGCGCAGGCGTTCCGTGCTGTATTCCGCGCGCGCATCGCGGCGCTGGTGGCCGATTTCGATGTGCTGCTCGCGCCAGCTACGCCCACGGTGGCGCCGCTCATCGCCGATCCGCGTATCGTGATCGACGGGGCGCTGTCACCCGCGCGGGCAGACCTTGGCATTCATACGCAGCCGATCAGTTTCACGGGGTTGCCATCGCTGGCGGTGCCACTGCTGCGGCCGGGCAAGCTGCCGCTGGGGCTGCAATTGATCGGCGGGCCGAACGCGGAGGCGGTGCTGTTCCGCTTCGCCGCGAAGCTCGAACGCGAGGGCATGATCGGCGCAAGCCGGTCGACACATTCTCGGCCAACCGGGGCAATGCAGGGGGCATTCATTTGACGACACAGGCAATTGCGGAGGCCGGACCCGATCCGGCTCCGGTCACGGGCAAGCTGGACAGCTATTTTGCGCTGACCGAACGCGGCACCACGGTGCGCACCGAAGTGCTGGCCGGGATGACCACGTTCCTGAC
Organism: uncultured Novosphingobium sp.; assembly: GCA_964502105.1. GTDB lineage: Bacteria > Pseudomonadota > Alphaproteobacteria > Sphingomonadales > Sphingomonadaceae > Novosphingobium. The sequence continues at coordinate 95,497 of CAZCUS010000005.1, forward strand.
CATGGCTTACATCGTGCTGGTCAACCCCGCGATCCTTGGCACTGCCGGGATGCCGGTGGCAGCGGTCGCGGCGGCGACGTGCTTTGCGGCGGCCTTTGCCTCGATCCTGATGGGCTTTGTCGCCAATGTGCCGCTGGCGCTGGCGCCGGGCATGGGGCTGAATGCCTATTTCAGCTTCACCGTGGTCCAGCAGATGGGCGTGCCCTGGCCGATTGCGCTGGGCTGCGTGTTCATATCGGGCGTTGCCTTCCTGATCCTGACGCTGACCGGAGTGCGCCAGTTGATCGTCGCGGCCATTCCCACCTACTTGTTCGCGGCGGTGGCGGGCGGCATCGGGCTGTTCATCGGCTTCATCGGCTTCAAGGATGCCGGGATTGTCGTGGCCAATCCGGCAACGTTTGTGGCGCTTGGCGATCTCAAGACTTCCGGCGCGGCGCTGGCGCTGTTCGGGCTGGCGGTGATCGGCACGCTGAGCGTGTGGAACGTGCGCGGGGCGATGCTTGTCGGCATCGTCGGCACCACGCTGGTCGGCTGGCTCACCGGCATGGTCGAGATCAAGCCCGAGCCTTATGAACTTTCCGCCCTGACCGGCACCGCCTTCAAGCTCGATTTGCCCGGCGTCTTCGGGTTGACCGGCAGCCACGGCCTTGGCCTGCTGGAAATCCTGTTCGTGTTCCTGTTCGTCGATCTGTTCGACAACATCGGCACGCTCGTCGCGGTGACCAAGCGGGCCGGGCTGATGGACGAGAATGGCCGCATCCCGCGTCTCAATCGCATCCTGATCACCGATGCCACGGCAACCATCGTGGGTTCGATGGCGGGCACCAGCACGGTCACCAGCTATGTCGAAAGCGCGGCGGGCGTGCAGGCGGGCGGGCGCACCGGGCTGACGTCGGTGGTCACCGGCGTGCTGTTTTTCGCGATGATGTTCGTCGCGCCTTACGCGCAGATGATCCCTTTGGCGGCGACCGCACCCGCGCTGATCATCGTCGGCGGACTGATGCTGCTGCCGCTGACCGAGGTCGAATGGGAAGATCCGCTTTCGGCAATCCCCGCGTTCCTGACGGTCGCGATGATCCCGCTGACCTTCTCGATCGCCAATGGCCTTGCCTTCGGCATTACCGCCCATGCCGCGCTCAAGATCGTGCGCGGTACCATCACCCGGGGCGACTGGTTCCTGCTGGTGCTGGCGCTGCTGTTCGTGTTCCGCTTCGTATGGATGGGAGGCGCCTGATGCGCGCAGTGGTTGCCGGTTTTACCGCCGCGCTAATGGCTTTCGCTGCTCCCGCGCTGGCCAGTGATCGGCTTGACGCCACGCCCCGCACGCTGGTGATGACGGCGTATCAGCCCGAGTGGAACGCGCTGGCGCATGCGGTGAACGAGCCAAAGGAATACCAGCTCAACGGCATGACTTACATGACCGGCACGCTGGAGGGCAAACCGGTGCTGCTGATGCAAAGCGGCGTGTCGATGGTGAACGCGGCGATGAACACGCAGCTTGTCATCGATCGGTTCGCGGTGAAGCGCATCGTGTTCTCGGGCATTGCCGGCGGGGTCGATCCCGGCCTGTCGATCGGCGATGTGATCGTCGTCGAGGACTGGGGCCAGTATCTGGAAGTCAACTTCGCGCGCAAGGATCGCAAGAGCGCCACCAAGGGCTGGCGCTCCCCCGAACGGGTCGACCCCAAGGCGCCGGGCAACTGGAACTTCATGTTCCCGCGCGGCGTGACGGTGAGCAATGCCGCTACCGCGCAGCAGCGCTTCTTCACCTTCCCGATGGACCCGCAATTGCTCGATCTGGCGCGCAAGGTCGCGCCGACCATATCGATGGAACGCTGCGTGCCGCCTTCGCCGACGCAGCTTCCCGATACCGAGCTGTGCCTGCGCAAGCCGCCCAAGGTCGTGGTTGGCGGCACGGGGGTCAGCGCCGGTGTCTATGCCGACAACGCCGAGTTCCGCGAATATCTCTACAAGGCCTGGAAGGCGCGTGTGCTCGATATGGAAAGCGGCGCGGTGGCGCAGGTCGCCTATGCCAATCAGGTGCCCACCATCGTGTTCCGCTCGCTGTCCGATCTGGCGGGCGGCGACAGGCACAAGAACATGGAAGATACGTTCGAGCATCTCGCTTCGGTGAATTCGGCGCATGTCGTGCGCGCCTTCGTCGCCGCGTTGCCGGATTGAACGACACCATGGCTTTGACGACGATCACCGGCAGCCATGGCATGGTCACCGCGCCGCATTATCTGGCGGCAGAAGCGGGCTGCTCGGTGCTGAAGGATGGCGGCAACGCGGTGGAGGCGACGGTTGCCGTGGCCGCGACGCTGGCGGTTGTCTATCCGCACATGACCGCGATCGGCGGCGACGGCTTCTGGGTGATTGCCGAGCCTGACGGTCGCGTGCATTCGATCCACGGCTGCGGCGGTGCGGCGTCCAGCGCCGACCTGTTGCTTTATGCCGGGCTGGATGTGGTGCCGACGCGAGGCCCGCTGGCGGCCAATACCGTGGCGGGCACGATCTCGGGCTGGGAAGCGGCACTGGCCAGCGCGGGCGGCTCGCTGCCGCTGGAACGCCTGCTGCGCGACGCGATCCGCCATGCCGAGGAGGGCGTTGCGGTATCGGCGGGCGGGGCGGCCATCGCTGCTGCCAAGAGCGCGGAATTGCGCGATCAACCAGGTGCTTACGCCGCGATCTTCGAGCCGGATGGCAAGCCGCTGGAGCAGGGCGACATATTGCGCTTGCCCGCGCTGGCGGCGACGCTGCGCAAGCTGGCAGCCAATGGTCTCGACGATTTCTATCATGGCGAACTTGCCGGATTGATAGCCGCCGATCTCGCCGCGCTCGGTAGTCCGGTGACGCTCGCCGATATCGCCGCGCATGTCGCAACCCGCCCCGAGCCGCTGCATACTGCGATCACTGGCGCGACGCTCTACAACAGCACGCCGCCGACGCAGGGCTTCGCCTCGCTCGTCATCCTAGCGCTGTTCGATCGGCTGGCGGTGGATGCGCCCGATGGCTTCGCGCATGTGCACGGATTGGTCGAAGCGACCAAGCAGGCTTTCCTGCTGCGCGATATCCATGTCGGCGATCCTGCCTATGCCGCGTTTGATTTCCAGGGCTTGCTGAACGATCCTGCGGCGCTGGATGAATTGGCGACGCGGATTGACCCGGCCCGCGCACTGCCATGGCCGCAGCCGCCACAGTGGGGCGACACCTGCTGGTTCGGCGCGGCGGACAGCGAAGGGCGCGTGGTCAGTTCGATCCAGTCGACCTACTTCGAATTCGGTTCAGGGCTGGTGCTGCCGCAGACCGGCATCATCTGGCAGAACCGGGGCAGTTCGTTCCGGCTGGCCGAGGCTGGGTGGAACGCGCTCAAGCCCGGGCGCAAGCCGTTTCACACGCTGAACCCCGCGCTGGCGACGTTCGCGGACGGGCGCGTCATGGCCTATGGCACGATGGGCGGCGAGGGCCAGCCGCAGACGCAGGCTGCGCTGTTCAGCCGCTACGCGCGCTTCGGCGTGGACCTGCAAACCGCCGTCAGCGCGCCGCGCTGGCTGCTCGGGCGCACTTGGGGCGACCAATCGACCACGCTCAAGCTGGAGGATGGTTTCGATGACGCGGTCTATGTCGCGCTGGCCGAGGCTGGGCACGATGTCGAGCGCGTCGGGCCGCTGACCGCGACGATGGGTCACGCCGGGGCCATCGTGCGCCACGCCGACGGTCGCCTCGAAGGCGCGACCGATCCGCGCAGCGATGGCGGCGTGGCGGCATGGTGAGCGGGCTTCAACCGAAAGCCCTCACCCCTTCAGGGGAGAGGGTTGGGAGAGGGGGCTGCGTTTGCCGCCGCCCCTCTCAACTTCGGCTAGCTCGCAGGCGAGCAAGTCTGCGTATCTCTCCCCGGGCGGGGAGAAAGCGATGATTGCGCCTGTCTCCGGCGGCGCGCGCGCGGTGGCGCGGTGCGATGCCTTGGGCGTCGCGCCCTACAGCGACATGGCCGGCGGGCTCTATCGCGGCTATCTGACGCCCGCCTACACCGCGTCACAGCAGGCGCTGAGCGACTGGATGGCGCAAGCCGGCATGACGCCGCGACGCGATCCCGCCGCCAACCTGATCGGCCGCTATGCGGGCGACGTGGCAGGCGCGCCAGCGCTGCTGATCGGCAGCCATCTCGACAGCGTGCGCGATGCCGGGCGCTATGACGGCCCACTGGGCATCATGCTGGGCATCGAGTGCGTCGCCGCGCTCCACGCGCAAGGGCGGCGCATGCCATTTGCCATAGAGGTGATCGCGTTCGGCGACGAAGAAGGCTCGCGCTTCCCCGCCGCGATGCTGACCAGCCGCGCGGTGTCCGGCACGCTCGATCCCGCCGCGCTAGACATGGCCGATGCGCAAGGTGTCGCGCTGGCCGATGCGGGGGTCGATGTCGCGCGCTATCTCGATGCAGCTTATGCACCGGGTTCCGTGCGCGCTTATCTCGAAGCGCATATCGAACAGGGGCCAGTGCTGGAGGCGGATGGCCTTGCGGTCGGCACCGTCACCGGCATCGCCGCGCAACTACGCTATGAGGTGGTCGTGCGCGGCATGGCGGGTCACGCGGGCACGACCGCGATGCGCCTGCGCCGCGATCCGCTGGCGGGCGCAGCAGCGATGGTGTTGGCGGTCGAACAGGCGGCGCGGGGCGACAATTCCGATCTTGTCGCCACCGTCGGGTCTATCGCGGCAACGCCGGGCGCGGCCAACGTGATTCCCGGCGAAGTGCGCTTCACCATCGATGTGCGTTCCGGCGACGCAGCCCGGCGTGACCTGGCGGCGGCGGAGATCCTGTTTCGTCTGCGCGAGATCGCCGATGTGCGCGCGCTGGATCTCGACGTAACGCTGATCCACGATCTGGCGCCCAGCCCCTGCGATCCGGCGCTGATGGACCTGATGGACGATGCGCTGCTCGATGCCGGCCAGCCGGTGCGGCGGCTCGTTTCGGGCGCGGGGCACGATGCCATGAACCTGGCGTCGCTGTGCCCCACCGCGATGCTGTTCATCCGCTGCAAGGGCGGCGTAAGCCACAATCCAGCCGAGCATGTCGATCCGGCCGATGCCGAGATCGCGCTGCAAGTGATGCTCGGCTTCATCGAAAAACTGGGAGCAAAAGCTTGACCACCGAACTCGATCCACACCTGTTCGGCGAGATCGACCCGCCCCAGCGCTTGCTGATGGGGCCGGGGCCGGTCAACGCCCATCCGCGCGTGCTGCGTGCGATGTCGGCCGACCTGCTCGGCCAGTTCGATCCCGAGATGACCGGGTTCATGAATCAGGTCATGGCGCTGTACCGGCCGATCTTCGGCACCAGCAACCAGTGGACCATGCTGATCGACGGCACCGCACGCGCCGCGATCGAGGCGTCGCTGGTCAGCCTCGTCGCGCCCGGAGACCGCGTGCTGGTGGTGAACTTCGGACGTTTCGGGCTGCTTCTGACAGAGATCCTCGCGCGGGTTGGCGCGGTGATCGAAACGGTCGAAGCGCCGTGGGGCGAGGTCGTGCCGCTGGAGGCGATCGCCGCTGCCATCGAAAGGACGGCCCCCACCGTCGTCGCCACGATCCACGGCGATACCTCGACAACGATGGCGCAGCCGCTCGATGGCTTGGGCGAACTGTGCCACGCGGCGGGCGCGCTGCTCTATGTCGATGCCACTGCCACGATCGGCGGCATGGAGATCGCGGCTGACCGCTGGGGCGCGGATATCGTTACCGGCGGCTTGCAGAAGTGCCTTGGCGGCCCGTCCGGATCGGCACCGATCACGATATCGGATAAGGCCGCCGCGCATATCGGCAAGCGCCGCCATGTCGAGCAGGGCATCCGCCGCGCCGATATCGCGGACGGGGCGGGGCCGCGCATTGGATCGAACTATTTCGATCTGGCGATGATCATGGATTACTGGTCGGAAAAGCGCCTGAACCACCACACCGAGGCGACCTCGATGCTCTATGCCGCGCGGGAATGCGCGCGCGTTGCGCTGGGTGAGGGGCTGGAAGCGCGCTTTGCCCGCCATGCCGCCGCTGGCCGGGCAAAGACCGCCGGGCTGCGGGCGATGGGGCTGACGGTGTTCGGCGATGAAGCCCACCGCATGACCAACGTGACCGGCGTGTTCATTCCCGACGGCATCGATGGCGAGGCGGTGCGTCTGGCGATGCGGCAGCATTTCGAGATCGAGATCGGCACCGCGTTCGGTCCCTTGCAGGGCAAGATCTGGCGGATCGGCGCGATGGGCTACAACGCGATGAAGCACAAAGTGCTGCTGACGCTGGCGGCGCTGGAAGCGTGTCTGCGGGCTGAAGGGTTCTCGTTGCCCATGGGCGCGGCGGTTCCAGCGGCATTGGCGGCGTGGGAGGCATGACACTGTCCTGGCATCCTGCTTCGTCATTGCGAGTGGCAAAGCCGCGAAGCAATCCAGAGCGTGCGCGAACCGCCCTGGATTGCTTCGCTGCGCTCGCAATGACGACGGAAGGGGAACTGGAATTGCGTCGGAGGACAGTTCGTTGACCGCCCCCCGCGATCTCGTCGGCTATGGCCGCACGCTGCCCGATCCGCATTGGCCGGGCGGGGCGAAAGTGGCGGTGCAGTTCGTCGTCAATTACGAGGAGGGCGCGGAAAACTGCGTGCTCAATGGCGACAAGGGCTCCGAGGCGTTCCTGTCCGAAATGGTCGGCGCGGCCAGCCACCCAGACCGCGCGATGGCGATGGAGAGCCTTTACGAATACGGCAGCCGCGCCGGATTCTGGCGGCTCCACCGCCTGTTCACCGAGCGCGGATTGCCGGTGACCGTGTTCGGCGTCGCCAAGGCGATGGAGATGAACCCCGATGCCGTCGCGGCGATGCTGGAGGCCGATTGGGAAATCGCCAGCCACGGGCTGCGCTGGATCGATTACCAATACGTGCCCGAGGACGTCGAACGCGCGCGCATCGCCGAGGCGGTGGCGCTGCACACCCGGCTTACCGGCAGCCGTCCGCTCGGCTGGTATCAGGGCCGCACTTCGCCCAACACCGCGCGGCTCGCGGCGGAAGAGGGCGGCTTCGTCTACGATGCCGACAGTTATGCCGACGATCTGCCGTACTGGGACCGCCGGCACGGAAAAGCGCAACTGATCGTGCCCTACACACTCGATGCCAATGACATGAAGTTCGTCGCGCTCAATGGCTTTACTGAAGGCGAGCAGTTTTTCAGATACTTGCGCGATACATTTGACCAATTGCGCGAGGAAGGCGGGCGGATGATGTCGGTCGGTTTGCACGGCCGTATCGCGGGCAAACCGGCGCGCGCGCGGGCGCTAGCCCGGTTCCTTGACCATGTCATCGCCAGCGGAGATGCCTGGGTGGCGCGCCGCATCGACATTGCCCGCCATTGGATGGAGGCGCATCCGGCATGACCATCGACGACCCTGTCCTGCTCGCCGAAGTGACCGCCGCGTTCGCCGAATACGAGCGGGCGCTGATGGCGGATGATATCCCGGCGATGGACGCGCTGTTCCACGATGCCCCCACCACTAACCGCTACGGCGTGGGCGAAGTGCTCTATGGCATCGAGGCGATCCGCGAATTCCGCAAGGGGCGCGGCGGTTCGCTGCAACGCAAGCTCGGCAAAGTGGCGATCACGGTTTACGGCGACAGCTTTGCCACCGCCGATGCCGAATTCTTCCGCGAAGGCAGCGCGGCGCGCGGCCGCCAGACGCAAAGCTGGGTGCGGTTTCCCGAAGGCTGGAAGGTCGTTTCCGCCCATGTCAGCCTGGAAGGGACCAGTCATTGACCGCGCTGTTCGAACATAGCCCGTGGGTCGAGGAGCGTGCCAATGCACGCCCGTCGAGCGGTGACCGCCATGCCGATCTGATGGCAGTGCTGCATGATGCAACGCCCGCCGAGCAGCTTGCGCTGATACACGCTCATCCTGAACTGGCGGGTAAAGCCGCGATTGACGGAACGCTGACGCAAGCCTCCGCCGCCGAACAGGCCAGCGCCGGTCTGGATCGCCTGACCCCGGCGGAATACGAACGCTTCCATGCTCTTAACTCCGCATACAAGGAGCGGTTCGACTTTCCCTTCATCATCTGCGTGCGGCTGACCGACAAGGCCGGCATTCTCGCCGCGATGGAGCGCCGGCTGGAAAACAGCCGCGACGCGGAAATCGCGACCGCGCTGCAGCAGATCGGTGAGATCGTTCGCCTGCGTCTGGAGGATTTGCCATGATTGCCATCGGTTTGCCCGCGCTGGAGGCCCAGCTCCGCCGCGAGATCGAACTGATCGGGTTCGAGCGGCCCGAATGGGTGCGGCCGCGCACTCTCAAGGGTGAACCGGTGCTTGACGTGGCGGTGATCGGCGGCGGGCAGTGCGGGCTTTCGGCGGCATTCGGGCTGCGCGGGCAGGGCATTCGCAACGTGCTGATCCTCGACGAGAATCCCGCCGGTTACGAAGGGCCGTGGGACACCTATGCGCGGATGGTGACGCTGCGCACGCCCAAGTCGCTCAATCCGATCGACTTTGGCATCCCCTCGCTCACGTATCGGGCGTGGTGGGAGGCGCAGCACGGCGCCGCCGGCTGGGACTCGGTCGACAAGATCGCGCGCGGGGACTGGATGGCCTATCTGCGCTGGTATCGCGCGGTGCTCGAATTGCCGCTGCGCAACGATGCCCGGCTGGAACGGATCGAGCCGCTGCCCGGCGCTGGCCTGCACCGGCTGCACATCGCGGGCGGTGACAGCGTGCTGGCGCGCAAGGTGGTGCTGGCGACCGGCATCCAGGGCGGCGGCGAATGGCATACCCCGGCGATGATCCGCGACAAGCTGCCTAAATCGCTGTGGGCGCACACCAGCGAGCCCATCGATTTCGGCGCGCTGGTTGGCAAGCGCATCGGCATTCTGGGCGGCGGTGCCTCGGCGTTTGACAATGCCAATTATGCGCTGTCGATGGGCGTGGGCGCGGCGGAAGTGTTCATGCGGCGCGAGGCCCTGCCGCGCGTGAATCCGATCCGGTTCATGGAACGCGTGGGCTTTACCGCGCGCTATCCCGCGCTGGATGACGCGACCAAGTATGCCGCGATGGTCTGCTTCCTGGGCCACAACCAGCCGCCGACAAATGACACGTTCGAACGCGCATCGGCATGGCCGGGCTTCGCGCTGCATCTGGGCGCGCCGTGGCTCGATGTCGAGGACACCGGCAGCAGTGTGCGCGTGACGACGCCGCAGGGGTGGCATGACTTCGATTTCGTGGTGCTGTCGACCGGGCTGATGAGCGATCCGGGCTTGCGACCGGAACTGGCCGCGCTGGCCGATGGCATCGCGCGCTGGGGCGATGTCGTGACCCCGCCCGAGGGGTTGCGCAACGCTCTGATCGACGCGCATCCCTACCTTGGCCCGGCGTTCCAGTTCCTGCCGAAAGAAGGCGCGGATCCGGCGCTGCTGCATGGCCTGTTCGCGTTCAATTACTCGGCGCTGGTAAGCCTTGGCCTGTCGGCCTCGGCGCTGTCGGGCCTGCACAACGCGCTGCCCCGGCTGCTGGCGGGCATCGCCGACCAGTTGTTCCTCGATGACCGGGACGAACTGGTCGCCGATTTTCTCGCCTACGACGAAGAGGAATTCCTTGGCGACTGGCCCCGCCGCGCCCAGGGCGAGGCGGCATGAGCAGCTTTTCCACCCACGTTCTCGATACCATGCACGGCTGCCCCGCCGCCGGCTTCACGCTGAGGCTCACCGATCCGGCGGGCGAAGTGCTGTTCGCTGGCGAGACCGACGCCGACGGGCGCTGCCCCGGCCTGCCGGCGCTCACGCCGGGGCGTTACCGGATCGTGTTTGCCGTTGCCGCCTATTTCCGGGGACGCGGAGTCGATCTGCCCGAGCCGCCGTTCCTTGACGAGGTAGCGATCGACTTCGGCGTGGCCGATGCGGCCGGGCATTACCACGTTCCGCTGCTCGTCTCGCCGTTTGCCTATTCGACCTATCGCGGGAGTTGAGATGACCGCGATCCGCGCGATTCGCGGCGAAATCCTGTCGGTGCCGCGCGATCCGCGCGACGATCCCGAGGCGGTGCGACACGAGCCGGACGGCTTACTGGTGATCGAAGGCGGCACGGTGATCGCGCGCGGCCACTACGCCGATCTGGCGCAAGCTTTCGCCGGGGTGGCCACCGAAACTGTGCCGGGCCTGATCGTGCCGGGCTTCGTCGATGCGCATGTACATTACCCGCAGTTGGATCGTATCGCATCGCACGGCGAGCAACTGCTCGATTGGCTCGACCGGCACATCTTCCCGGCGGAAAAGGCCTTTGCCGACCGGGCGCACGCCGATGCGGTGGCGGCGGCGTTCCTCGATGAACTGCTGCGCCACGGCACCACCAGCGCGCTGGTCTATCCCACCGTGCACGCACATTCGGTCGATGCGCTGTTCGAAGCAGCACTGGCGCGGGATATGCGCGTGGTTTCGGGCAAAGTGCTGATGGATCTCGGGCCGGAGGGGCTGTGCGATACGCTTGCTTCGGGCCGGGCCGAAAGCGAGGTGCTGATCCGTCGCTGGCGGGGGCGGGGGCGGCTGGGTTACGCGATAACGCCACGCTTTGCGCTGACCTCCACCGATGCGCAACTCGCCGACGCCGGCGCGCTGCTGGCCGAGCACCCCGATGTGCTGATGCACACGCATCTGGCGGAAAACCTGCGCGAATGTGCCGAGGTGGAAGCGCGCTTCACCGAGGCAGCGGATTACCTGGATGCCTACGACCGCTTCGGGCTAGTCGGCGCGCGATCGGTGTTCGCGCATGGTGTCCACTTGTCCGAGCGGGCTTGCGGGCGGCTGCATGAAAGCGGCGCGGGCATTGCGGTATGCCCCAGTTCAAACCTGTTCCTGGGGTCCGGGTTCTTCGATTTCGGGCAAGCGGATCGCCATCGCCTGCGCCTGGGGCTGGGCACCGATATCGGCGCGGGCACGTCGTTCTCGATGCTCTATACCGCCGGGCAGGCCTATCAGGCAGCGCTGGCGCGTCAGGACCGGCTCGATCTGTTCCGCGCGCTCTATCTGGCCACCGCTGGCAGCGCGTCGCTGCTGCACATCGCTGACCGGGTTGGCGGGCTGGAGCCGGGGCAGGAGGCGGACTTTGTGGTGCTGGACGATGCCGCAACGCCGCTGCTTGCCCGCCGCACGCAAGGCGTGACGCTGGCGGAACGGCTGTTCGCGATGCAAATCCTGGGGGATGACCGCACCGTGGCGCGCACTTACATCATGGGGCAATGCGCGTGGAGCAGATCATGAGCGTGAATTTCGCTACGCTCGCAATGACGAACGCGCTTTAACCGGAACCCAGCCATGACCGATCTCGACAGTTTCATCCTCGGCCTGCCCAAGGCGGAGCTCCATCTGCATATCGAGGGCAGCCTCGAACCCGAGCTGATGTTTGCGCTGGCCAAACGCAACGGCGTGAGCATCCCGTATGCCTCGGTGGAGGACGTGCGCGCGGCCTATGCGTTCAGCAACCTGCAGGATTTCCTCGACATCTATTATGCCGGCGCGGCGGTGCTGCTGAAGCGGCAGGATTTCCACGACCTTGCCATGGCCTATTTCGACCGCGCCGCCGCCGATGGCGTGATCCATGCCGAGATCATGTTCGACCCCCAGACGCACACCGATCGCGGCGTGCCGTTCGAAGAGGTGATCGAAGGCCTGCTCTCCGCTATGGCCGAGGCCGAGGCGAAGCACGGGCTGACCAGCGCGCTGATCCTCTCGTTCCTGCGGCACCTCACCGAAGAGGCCGCGTTCGCCACCTTGGCCGAGGCGGAGCCGTGGCTTGACCGGATCGCCGCGGTCGGACTCGATTCCTCCGAACTGGGCCATCCACCGGAGAAGTTCGCGCGCGTGTTCGCTGCCGCTGCCGCGGAGGGCCTGCGGCTCGTTGCCCATGCCGGTGAGGAAGGCCCGCCGGAGTATGTCTACGAGGCGCTCGATGTGCTGCATGTCGACCGGATTGACCATGGCAACCGCGCGCTGGAAGACGCAGCGCTGGTGGAACGGCTGGTGCGTGATGGCATGACGCTGACGGTCTGCCCGCTGTCCAACCTCAAGCTGTGCGTGGTCAATGATCTGGCCGACCACCCGATCGACGCGATGCTGGCCAAGGGCCTGAAAGCCACGGTCAATTCGGACGATCCCGCCTACTTCGGCGGCTACGTAGCGGACAATTACCGCGCCGTGATCGCCGCGCGCGGGCTGGGCAAGGCTGAACTGGCGACGTTGGCGCGCAACAGCTTTGCCGGATCGTTCCTGCCGCCTGAAGTCATCGCAGCGCATATCGCGCGGGTGGACGCGTTTGTGGCGGCGCATTGATGGCGAACCGCGGCAAACACCGCTAGGCGAGGGGGCGTGACGCCACCCTATCTCGCAGCGTTGGAGCATTGCGGCGTTCTTGCCGCGCTAGCGCCCTTCGATCCGCGCATCGCTGGCACTTTCCCGCTGGGGCTGGACCTGCCGGGCAGCGATATCGACGTGCTGTGCCACGCCCCCGATGGCGCGGCCTTTGCCGATGCGGTGTGGGACGGGTTGCGCGATCAGCCCGGCTTCACGCTGCGGCAATGGTCGATCCGCGACCGCCCGGTGATCGCGACATTCGTGGCGGACGGGTTTCCCGTGGAAGTGTTCGGGCAGCCGCTGCCGGTCGCCGAGCAGATGGGCTGGCGGCACTTCGAGGCCGAACGCCGCCTGCTCGACTTTGGCGGCGAGCCGCTTCGCGCGGCGGTGATGGCGGAACGCAGCGCCGGACGGAAGACCGAGCCGGCCTTCGCGCGGGCGCTCGGGCTGGCGGGGGAGCCTTACGGGGCGATGCTGGAAATGGCTGCGCGGTCCGAAGCGGAATTGCGGGCGTTGCTGGGCGCGGCGGGATTTGGTTAGGCCGTGTTGGCGGTTTGTATCGTTCTTAAGCGCGCCAACCGGATCGTGGGTTGACGGAGCCAGCCCGAAAATCAGTCAGAGTTCAAGGGACTTCCGCTCTCGCTTACTTGAAGCAATACAATGCCATACCATAAGAAAGCGGTGCTCAACAATATTGGATTGATCATGAGTGACAAGAGTGCGCCATCGATCTTTATCTCGTACTCGTGGGATGACGACGCCCATAAGGAGTGGGTGCGATTGCTTGCCGAACGTCTCGTAACAAACGGAGTGTCCGTGGCGCTCGACCAATGGGACGTACAGCCCGGTGAGAGCCTAACGACGTTCATGGAGGTACAAGTCTCTAAGTGCGACCACGTTCTTATTGTCTGCACACCACCATATGCCTCAAAATCGACTGAGCGAAAGGGAGGCGTCGGTTATGAGCAGCAAATTATTTCTGGACAAATTGCGGCAGGGATCGAACGACGGAAGTTTATTCCGATAGTTCGAAGGGGAGAGTTCGCGCTAGGAGATGGCTGTGCAATTCCGCCTCACTTCCTCGGAATACTGGCATTAGATATGCGCGACGGCACTCACTTTGATAACGTGTTTGAAGTGCTCATTCGGACGATTTTTCGTGAACCAAAGTTCACTAAGCCGCAGCTTGGTGAAAAGCCAAACTTCACGGGGGGGCCGCGACTACCCAATCGAGCCCTGCGTCTGCCAAGTTTAGAGTACGATGGCTGGGAGCTTCGGAGTGGAGTTGCTAGTGCAGAAGCTCATCCGGACACGTTTCAAATTCCCTCAGCGGAGGACCGTTCCAACATCGGTGTCGGAGACGTCGTAAAATTACATTTCTCTGTGGCTGCTCAGGACGAGGCAGATTCAGAAGACACTATTATCTTAAACGAACGAATGTGGGTCATCGTCAAAGGAGCTTCTGGCCCATATTTTTGGGGAATTTTGGACAATGTACCATCGTGGAGTGATGACCACGAAGATGATGATTTCGATTTGAAGCTAGGGTCTGAGATAGTCTTTCTGCCAGAACACATAATCAACATTCATCAGGACGCAGGGATGCGTCGCTAGCCACGCTATCTAGGCTTGGTGCACCTACTGGCATCGGTCAACTAGCCGGGAATGGCTCGTAAACACCCAACTCTCGTCATAATCAGCCCGGACCCTAGTCCATCCGAGAAAACACTCTCTCTGCTTCCAACCAGCCCTCGCGCCTAAGCCGCCAGATCCTTCACCGCCCGCTTCGACAACAGCGCCAACAGCGAGATGCGGTTGAAGAACCACATGCGGTCGAGGTGCAGGCCGCTGTATTTGCGGATGGTGTTGGCGAAGGTGTAGGGCGTGTACCAGACGTTGTGATCGGGGTGCACCGCTTCCAGGAACGTGCTGTCCTCGGCAATGTAGTCGAAGTGGCGCTGGCGGCACTGGAAGGCGTCGGGCACCGAAATCAGGAAGCACGAGGCGTCCACGGCTTCAAGCTGCGCGAGGAAGCCCTCTACGTCGGCCACGTGTTCCAGCACTTCGGGCACCAGCACGACATCGTAGGACGCGGTGACCTGATCGAAGGAGGTGAACAGGCTGCCCTTCACGTAAGGCGCCAGTTGTTCGAGCGCTTCCTCGTGAATGTCCAGCCCGTCGAGATGCGCGCAGTGCGCTTCGAGCGCGACGTGGAGCGAGGTGCGCGGGTCGGTGATCGGCCAGTCGGCGCAACCGACATGCAGCACGCGCTTGCCTTTGCACAGCCCGGTCAGCACATCGAGACGGCCCAGTTGCGCGAGTTCGGAACCGACTTCGATACGCTGCAGGAAGTAGGGCGCATGCACCTTTTCCAGCGGCGAGCGGGTCAGCGGGGCGGGCGTTTCGGGCGGGGTCACTGCGACCGGAATTTCAGCGACCGGAGCGGGTGCGGCTTCGACCGGAGTGGGCGCGGCAGGTGCCTTCTGGCCTTCCAGCGTGATCTGCCAGATCGCGTCATAGGCCTTGCGCGTGCTGCCCCAAAGCTGCTCGGCATAGACCGGATCGCTGCCTTCATAAGTCATGCCGGTGAAATGGCGCGGGATGAAATAGTGGCTCGGATAAATGCGCAGCGGCGAATAGCGCGACTGGCGATAGGTTTCGGTCAGCCGCATCGGGCCAACGGTCTTCCACGCCATCTCATTGGTCACGGTGGGGAGCGCGGCAATATCCTCGATGATCTTGCCAACCAGCGGGTTGCCCGGCTTGCAGCCGAAGTAACCGGCGGCGAGCAGTCCGGGCCGGACGATCTCGTTCTCCCAGCAAGTGAACGCCTCGCAATCGAGCAGGTGATCGTCCAGCTTGCGCACGCAGATGCTATCGGCATCGAACACCACGCCGCCAAGGCGGTAGAGGATTTCCCAGCGCATCATGTCGGCTACGCCGTTCCACTCGCGTGTCTGCATGGCGGCGATGTGGTCCGCGTTGACCCAGTCGACGCCCTCAAGCTCTTCGTTGCCCCACAGGCGGAATTCCCAGTCGGGATGCTTGTCCTGCCAGGTCTGGATGCAGTTGTCGGGACGCCGGCTCTGATCGCCGACCCAGATGAAGTGGAAGGTTTTTTCGATCATGGTCAGGCGGCCTTGCTCGTGGATTGCGAAACGGTGGTGGGCAACTTTACAACAATGTCGTCGGGCGCGTGGCCAAGGCGGCAGCGCCGGTCGGCCTCGCGCAGGCCCGCTTCGAAGGCGCGGGCATAGGCGGCGGTATCATAGAGCGCGCAGGTATCGCGGTTCGCGGCCAGGCGTTTACGCAGCGATTTCAGCGCGGCGGGATTGTCCGCAAGGCCCAGCGCGATGTCGAAGTAGCTGGCCTCGTCGGTCGCGATCAGTTCGGGCAGGCCGGCGGCGCGGAGCAAGCTGGCACCGACCCGCGCGGCGATCGAGCGGCCCGGAAGCGTCAGCAGCGGCAGACCGGCCCACAGCGCATCGCTGGCGGTGGTGTGCGCGTTGACCGCGAAAGTATCGAGGAACAGGTCGGCCAGCGCCATGCGGCCAAGATGTTCGGCCTGCGGCAAGGTCGGCGCGAACACCAGTCGGGCGGGATCGACACCGCGCGCGGCGGCCTCGCGCCGCAGGTTTGCCTGCGCCGTGTCGTTTGAGCCGAGCAGCCACAACACGCTGCCGCCGGTTTCGCACAGCAGGCGCATCCAGATTTCCCACTCGCGCGGGCCGATCTTGTAGGTGTGGTTGAAGCTGGCGAACACGAAAGCGTCATCGGGCAGGCCATGCGCGGCGCGGCCATCGGCATCGGGTGCAATGGCGCGGCGGTTGTCGTTGGGCTGATAGCTGCCGGGCAGCAGGATCAGCTTTTCGTCGCAGAACCGGGCGGCGTCTTCGGGTACGATCACCCGGTCGGCGATCATGTAGTCGATGGCGGGGTGGCCCAGCGTGCCGGGATAGCCGAGGTAGGCGATCTGAAGCGGAGCAAGGCCCATCGCAAATAGCCCGCTGCGCGACCCGCGCGTATGGCCCTTGAGGTCGATGGCAATGTCCAGCGCGTCGGCGCGGATCAGCGATGCGGCTTCGGCGTCTGACAGCGCGGAAATGTCGACGAACGCGTCGATATGGCTCAGCGCTTCGCGGCGCAGCGCGCTGTCGCGATCCGGGCTGTGGCTGTAGACGCGGATTTCGAAAGCGGTGCGGTCATGCTCGCGCAGCAGGCCGCCCATCAGGCGCAGCGTCGCGTGATCGTGGAAGTCCGATGTGACGTAGCCCACCCGGGTGCGCCCGCCCTCGCCACGCGCAGGAGACGCGGGACGAGGAGCGGGCGCCGGGTACGTTGCCGACGCAAATGCACGTGCGGCGCGGAGTTGAGAGGCGGGGTCGTCCAGAAAGGGCAGGGCGGCAAAGGGCGAGACGATGTTCGCCGGGTTTGCGCCAAAGCCGCCGCAGGCCGCTTCAAGCGACACTTCGGCAAAGCTGTCATGCGCGGAAAAGTCGCAGATATGCGCTTGCTGGTGCAGCATGTGCAGGCGGGTCGCGGCGTCGAACGGATCGTATTCGAGCGCGGCTGCATAAGCGGCAATCGCTTCGGGCAGGGCATCGGCGATCACCAGCGCCTTGGCCTTGTTGATCAGTGGTCCGGCTGTGCGCGGCTGAAGGCTGGCGGCGCGGTCGAACGCGGCGACCGCTTCGCGCGGCTGGCCCAGTTCGGTCAGTGCCGCGCCAAGATTGTTGAACGCCTCGGCGTGATCGGGCTTGAGGCGCGTGGTTTCGGCAAAGCACTGGCGCGCAAGATCGTGGCGGTTGGCTTGCAGATGCAGCGTGCCGAGGTTGAACAGGCCGTCCACCGCATCGGGGCGGAGGCGCAGTGCCTCTTGGTAAACCGTGACAGCATCGTCCGGGCGGCCAAGCTGCTGCAACAGGCTGGCGCAGTTCAGCCGGGCGTCGGCATGGGTGGCATCGCAGGCCATTGCCGCGCGAAATGCCGCTTCCGCTTCGGCCAGCCGCGATTGCTTGCGCAGCGCTATGCCCAAATTGCTGTGTCCGGCCGCCAGGGCGGGCTGGATCGCGATGGCTTCGCGGAAAAGCGCTTCGGCCGCGACCGGCTTGCCCGACGCTAGCCAGGCCGCGCCGATGATGTTGTGCAGGGTGTAGGATTGCGGGAAACGCGCCAGCAGGGCCTCGCCTTGCGCGATGGCGCCGGCAAGGTCACCGCCGCGATAGCGTGCGACCGTTCCGGCCAGATCTTCGGCGCTGGGCTCGCTGGCGGTTGCGCCTGCCGCGTCCAGCGCGGTGAGCGCCTTGCGCGCACGGGCATTGCTCGGAAAGCGCGCCAGGACGTCCTGATAGAGTGCGCGTGCAACCTCAGGCTCACCGCGCTTTTCCGCGCTGCGTGCCTTGACGAACAGGATGTCGAGTTGCCCCATGGCGGTCCCTTGCAAGTCTTTGCGGGCCCGGACGCAAGCGCGCCTAACTCCGCATTAACCAAAGGGTTTAAACCGCCATTAAGTAAGAGACATAAATCGAAGCATAGGGGTATCTACTTAACCGGGCTTCAGGCGCGGCCTACCGAATCGTAGGAGAAGCCCTGTTCGCGCACGACGTCGGGCTGGTAGATGTTGCGCAGATCGACCAGCACCGGGGCATTGGCCAGTTCCTTGACGCGGCTTAGATCCAGCGCGCGGAAGGCGTCCCATTCGGTCACGATCACCACGGCATCGGCACCCGTGATGGCGGCATAGGGATCAGCCATCATCTCGACCTTGGGCATCAGCGGGCGCGCCTGCTCCATGCCTTCGGGATCGTAAGCGGCAACGGAAATACCGGCATCGTCCAGCGTCTGCGCGATCGCGATCGACGGCGAATCGCGCATGTCGTCGGTGTTGGGCTTGAATGTCAGGCCCAGCAGCGCAACGCGCTTGCCGCGTGCCTTGTCCGCTCCGCCCAGCGCTTCGATGACCTTGCGGCCCATTGCGCGCTTGCGGCTCTCGTTCACTTTCGCGACCGCCTCGATGATGCGCAGCGGGCTGTCATAGTCCTCTGCGGTCTTGAGCAGGGCCAGCGTGTCCTTGGGGAAGCACGAGCCGCCATAGCCGGGACCGGCGTGGAGGAACTTGGAGCCGATGCGGCCATCGAGGCCGATGCCGCGCGCCACGTCCTGCACGTTGCCGCCCACCTTTTCGCACAGATCGGCCATCTCGTTGATGAAAGTGATCTTGGTCGCGAGGAAGGCGTTGGCGGCGTATTTGATGATCTCGGCGGAGCGGCGGCTGGTGAACAGCAGCGGCGATTCGTTGAGGAACAGCGGGCGATAGACTTCGCGCATCACCTCGCGGCCGAATTCCTCCTCCGCGCCGATGACGATGCGGTCGGGCCGCTTGAAATCGCCGATAGCCGCGCCTTCGCGCAGGAATTCCGGGTTTGAGACGACCGCAACGCGGTGCTTGCAGCCGCTCTCGGCAAGGATGCGCTCCACCTCGTCGCCGGTGCCGACGGGCACGGTCGACTTGGTGACGATCACCGCGTCGTTCGACAGGCTTGCGCCGACCTCTTGTGCCACCGCGTGAACGAACGACAGGTCGGCATGGCCGTCACCGCGACGCGACGGGGTGCCAACCGCAATGAAGATCGCCCGCGCGCCCTTGATCGCCTCGCCCAGATCGGTCGAGAAAGTCAGGCGGCCGGATTTGACGTTGTTTTCAACCAGGCTTTCCAGCCCCGGCTCGTAGATCGGCATGACCCCGGCATGGAGCCGGTCGATCTTCGACTGGTCCTTGTCGATGCAAACCACATCATGCCCAAAATCGGCGAAGCACGCACCGGAAACCAGGCCAACGTAGCCCGAACCCACCATTGCTATCTTCATGAATTCCCCATCAGGTCATTAGCCGGGACGTGCCCTTTAAACAGGTGTCGCCCTACACGCGAGATTTGCGGATTCAAAGCCCGCTTGCCGGTCAGGCGGCGCAATAGTCGCGATACCATTCGACAAAGCGGGGCACGCCCACTTCGATTGGCGTGGTCGGCGCATAGCCGGTGTCGCGCGCTATGGCGGTGATGTCGGCGTAAGTGGCGGTCACGTCGCCCGGTTGCATCGGCAGCATTTCCAGCTCGGCCTTGCGGCCGCAGGCGTCTTCCAGCACCTCGATCAGGCGCATCAGATGCTCGGAACGGTTGTTGCCGATGTTGTAGAGCGCATGCGGCTTGACGCTGCCACCGGGCTTGGCCGCGTCGTCATCCGCCGGTGGACGGTCAAGGCAGCCGATCACGCCGGCGATGATATCGTCGATATAGGTGAAATCGCGCTGCATCTCGCCGTGGTTGTACACCTCGATCGGCCGCCCGGTGAGGATGCGATCGGTGAACTTCCACATCGCCATGTCGGGCCGGCCCCACGGGCCGTAGACGGTGAAGAAGCGCAGGCCTGTCAGCGGAATGCGGAACAAGTGCGCATAAGTCTCGCTCATCAGCTCGTCCGCGCGCTTGGTCGCGGCGTAGAGCGATACCGGGTGGTCGGTGCGGTCCTCGACCGCGAAAGGCAGCTTCTCGTTACCGCCGTAAACCGAGCTGGAACTGGCATAGACCATGTGCGCGACACCGCGATCGCGCGCGATTTCCAGCATGTTGACGTGGCCGGCAAGGTTTGACTGCACATAGGCGCCGGGGTTTTCCAGCGAATAGCGCACGCCCGCCTGCGCCCCCAAGTGAACGATCTGCGCGAACTCGCGGCCCACCAGCGCCGCCTTCAGCGCCGCCATGTCAGCGAAGTCCAACTGCTCGAAGGTAAACATGTTGCCGTATCGGGCCGAGAGCCGCGCCAGCCGCGATTGCTTGAGCGAGACCTGGTAATAGTCGTTGAGGTTGTCGACCCCGATCACCGGCTGCCCGCGTGCCATCAGCGCCTCTGCCAAAGCCGCCCCGATGAAGCCGGCGACACCGGTTACAAGGATTGCGCCGGTTGGCGGGATTGCAGAGGTGACAGTGGCCATGAACGCTCCAATAGCGGGGTTTGCCCATCTGCCGATAGCCCGACGATGTTGACGTACTGTTTACAGCCCCACCACTACCGCCACATCATTGCGGCGGAACGTCCTTGTAGCGGTCCCAGTTGGTCAGCAGTTCGTCCACCACCTTGCTGCCGACGAGATAGAGGCTTTCGGTCGCCGCGTTCAGCCCGGCGTAGCCTTCGTTTTCCTGCAGCAGGTATTTTGCGGCGTCCTCTCCCGGCGGCGGCATCGAGTAATTGCTGCCCGCGCGCAGCACCATCACCCGGTCCTTGTCGGCGCGCCCGATCCGGTCGAGATAGTTCATCGACTGGAGGATGCCGCTATCCTCCATCGCGGAGGTGACGAATTCGCCTTTGCCTTGGGTCCAGTAATCGACCCAGTAGTTCGCCCAGTCGGTCAGCAGCTTGCCGTGCCAGAAGGTCATCGCTGAAAGCTGTTCTCCCTCCAGCACGAAAGGCGGCTTCTGCGCATTGGGATAGCCGGTGAAGCGCGCGCGCTCCTTGGCGATCTCCGGGTCATCGGGAAGCTTGATGTCCTTGGTGAGGTTGAAGGCCCACGAAGTGAGCGCCGGATTGAGCTGGACCACTTCGCCCCCGGAGGTGTCGATCGGGGTCTCGCGGTCGTTCGGGCCCTTGGTATGGCGCGGGAAGTAGCCGGTCTTCCAGTCCTCGGGAATTTCGCGCGCGTCGATCTCATGCCCCAGATCGCCATCGACCACCCAGCGCGACCATGCGGCCGAGCCGATCGAAGCGTCCTCGGGGTCGATCCCGGCTATCCCTGCCACCAGCCAGTAGGCCTGTTTCAGGTCGAAACGCTGGTCGAGGCCGAGTGCCATCGTGGCGGCGGCGGAACGCGCGGTGCCGATGCCCGTCACCATCACCAGCATCTGCATTTCGGGATCGTAGTAGAGATCGTGGAACGATTGCGGGAACGGTATGCGCATGGTCAGGTTGCGCCGTTCCTTCCAGAGCTGGAATTCGCCGGGCGTATCGCCGGTGTCCTCGCCAATCTCGAACAGGGTAACGACCACGACCTTGACCGGCAGGGGCGTGGCACAAGCGGCCCCCGGTGCGCAGTTCGTGATATCGGGCGCGGGCGATGGCGCGGCCCATGCCGTGCACGTCATTCCCAGCACGAGGCAGGCGGCTGCGACCTTTGCCGCACGTCTCAATAAAAGCATTGTTTTCCTTCAATTGCGGGCGCGACAGGGTGATCCCGCCGCGCCCGCCCTGGCATCAGAACTTGTAGGTGATCGAAGCCTGCACGCTGCGCGGCAGTTCGGGCAGGACGATGGTGCCGCCGAACAGTTCGGTGAAGTTTGCGCGGAAGTACTTCTTGTCGGTCACGTTCTTAACGACGACCCGCGCCAGCCACGGTCCGGTCTCGTAAGAGGCGGATACGTCGATCTTGGTGTAACCCGGCAGGCGCACCGCCTGCGACTGGCCCGAGAAGACCGAGTCCACTTTGACGCCGCTGGCGCTGAGCGCGATGCCGTTGTCGAACGCATAGGTCGCGGTCGCCGAGAGCAGGTTGGTCGGGATACCGGCCCGGCGCGAATCGCTCTTGCTGTTGATCGGCACCAGACCGATCGGTTGGCCGCCCAGATAGAGCGTCGGATCGCTGACATTCACCAGATCCTCGATACCGAAGAAGCTGAACAGAGTGCCGTTTTCCAGCGCGGTCAGGTTGTAGACTTTGGTGCGGGTATAGGCGCCGGTGATCAGCAGATGATCGTCCACCGCCCAGCGCACTTCGGCTTCCATGCCCTTGGTTTC
>CAZCUS010000005.1:117655-184236 GCA_964502105.1 uncultured Novosphingobium sp.
TTGTAGATTGAGACGGCGGCATAGAGCTTGTCGTCGAGGAAGCTGCCCTTGATGCCTGCCTCATACAGCTTCGAAGCCGAGATGAAGGTACCGGCGGCAACGTCATCGGTCGTGATTTCCGCGCCTTGCCCGGCAATGATCGTCGATTGCCGCGCGATCGTTATGTAAGGGATCAGGCCGAAGGGCAGTTTGTAGTTTGCGCTGCCCGACCAGGACCAACCGCCCTTTTTCCGGCTCGCCGAAAGCGTCGTGGGGGCGGCTTCCAGCATATCCGCAACGTTGGTCGACTTGACCTTCACGCTGTCGTACCGCGCGCCAAGCGTGACATCGAGGCCGAAGTTGAAATCCAGATCGACAAGCGCCGCGAAGGCCAGATCGGTGTAGTGGCCCTTGACGTAGGCGGTGTAGTCGCAGTTGCATTCGGTCGAGAGCAGGCGATCCGATGCGGGCGTGTACCCCACGGTCAGGTCGACACGGTGGAAATACTCGTAGTTGAAGTCATCGCCATGCTCGAAGTTGGTATAGCGGATTGACGGTGAGAGCTGGAAAGCGAACTTGCCGGCGTTGTTCTCGAACGTCTTGGCGACGACGATCTTGTTTTCGACCACGTAGGAATCGTGAAACTGCGAGAAGCCATAGGCATTTTCGTTGAGGTTTTCATAGCTGTCGAAAAACAGCTGGTTCTTGATTTCCAGACCATCATCGCCTTCGAAAATCAGATCGGCGTAAAGCGCTGTGCCCTTGTTATTGAGCTTGTCGTCCTTGCCGGTCAGCGTCTTGCGGCGGCTGAGTTTGGCGGTGCCGGTATTGACGAGCGCCAGCGATGGGTAAGCCTGGGTGAAGCATGCGTCGGTAAAGCCGGTTGCGAACGGGCTGAACGAGCTGTTGGGGCACGTGAAGTTGCCGAAGATCGACAGCCCGCCGGGAACCGATGCATTGATCTCGCCCTGCGAAATCTGCCCATCGCCGTTTGTGTCGAGCGGCTGAGCGGTGCCGGTGATGTACGTGCTGTTGTCTACCAGGTCCTGCGTCAACCGGTTCCAGCCGCCGTTCTGCTGGCCCCTGAAGTTCTGGTACATGCCGCCGAATTCGAAGCGGAGGTTCGGGGTGATCGAAGTATCGAATGCGGCCTGCACAATGGTCTGCCGGGTGCTCATATTGTCGTAATAGCTGCCCGAATCCTCGACTTCGGCAAACAGGCTGTAGCCGAATTCCTGGGCGCCCAGACGGGCAGGGCCGCGAATTTCCGCCCGCATGTCGGCCTTGCGCCAGCTGCCGCCGGTCAGCGTCAGTTCGCCCTCGGGGCTGGACATGAACGAGCCGCCTTTCACGCGCGCGGTTTTCGGCACGAAGTTCATGTAGCCGCCGGTTTTCGACGGGCCATAGATCGGCGAGGCCGGGCCGCGCACGATATCGATGCGTTCGGACGCGCCGATCGGCGTCGGGTAGTTGCCCGGGTTGTCGAGGCGGCGGACACCGCGGAAATAGACTTCGCCGGGCGTGCCGCGAATGTCGAGCGCGCCGCCGACGCCGAAGAACGAGTTGGTGAACGTGCCCGGTGCCTGCGCGACGAGATCGTAGATATCGGTGATGCCGAAGCGCTCGATCTGCTCGGAACTGATCGTCGAGGCCGAACGCGGCGTCTCGGTCAGCGTCTTGTCGAAGCCGAATACCGAACCAACGTCCTCGATCGGCAACGCCCCCAACGCGCCGGTCACCACGATGTCGCCATCGGCAGGCGCATCCGCTGCCGCGGCTTCCGCTTCATTTTCCGCAAAGGCCGGCGTGGAGAGCGCCGTGCAGCAAAGCAGTCCTGCTGCAAGTGCCAGGCGGTGCCTCTTTCGATGAATTTGACGAGATGAAAAATAAACCGATGCGGTCTCGGACGATATTTTCGCCATTGGTCTAATGCCCCCTGATTCGACAGTCACAGATAAATATCCGGTCACTGCCGTTTTTTGGTGTTGTTTAGACCTCTCCCGATTTAATTCTTATATGCTGCAATAAATTATCAAGTTAGTGCTGAGAATGGGAGTATGTAAAGAAAAAGTTGGTGCACTATTGCCTTGATGCTTGGGTGAACTGGTCGAGCGAATGTTCGAAGCGGTCGAACCGGCTTTCGAGGTCGGCCTGCAGGCGTGCCTTCTCGCTGCCGGCGGTGAAGCGGACGCAGGCGGGAGCGGTCAACGCCGCAGCGCAAGGCCGGGTCGCGGTTCCGATGGTCCGGTCGTGCCAGAGGCTGGCGCCGGGAATGAACGAGTACTCCAGGCTGGCGCGGGCCAGTGCTTTCAGATCGCGATAGCGCAACCCCTGTTCGCTGGCGGCGCGCTGATATTCATGCGTCATGTCCGAGCGCAGCACGCCCATGTCATCTGTCGAGAGCACCATCGGCACGCCCATGCTGCGATAGAGGTGCAAAGGGTGGTCGCCGCCTTTCACGCCAAGGATCACCGCCGCGCTCGACAGGTTCACTTCCACCGCGATGCCCTGGCGCGCCATGCTGGCCATCGTGGCGACCGCGTCATCCTCAAAGGCGATGTCCGTGCCGTGCCCGATCCGCCTGGCGCCCGATGCCACTGCCTTGGCGATATGGTCGCGCAAGTCGTGCGGGCGCACCAGGCCGAGTGTCAGTTCGCCCGCATGCATCGTCACTGGCACGGCGGGGTATTTCGCTTCCAGAAAGCGGAACATCGCCATGTGCAGATCGTAATCGCGCAGCGCGATAGGGTCGTCTTCGGGCTGGACGATATTGATGCCGACGAAGCGTGGGTCTTTGGCGGCCAGCGCAAATCCGGCGATGAGCGAGCGAAACGCCTGTGCCGGCGGCACGCCGCGCCACGCAAAGGTCAGGTAATGGATGGCGACTTCGCAGGCCGGGTCGGCCTTCGCCGTGCCGCAGCCCAGGCGTTTGGCCGAGGCCGCCTCGTGAAGGTCGAGCTCTGCTATCGCCTTGTCGAGCAACGGTGCGATCCCGCCGATCTCGCGCTGGTAGATCGCCGCAAGCCGGGCCTCGTCGGTCGGCTCGTCCTTCGCGGCGAAGGCATATTCCACGATTGCGCGCGGATTGTGCATCAGTTCGACGTAGCTGACCTTGTCTCGTGCGGCACTGCTGCGAGCGACTGCGATCCAGCGCCCGATGTCGGCGGCATAAGCCGGGCCGACCCGCTCGAAGCTGGAGAAGAACTGCGTGTGCCCCGAAGCCTCGTTGGCACCAACACCGTGCTGCAGGCCGCGCGTCGAGAGAGAATTGATCAGCTTGGCGAAAGCGAACGGTTCGCGTTCGGCCATTGTCGCGATTGCGCGGTCGGCGGGGCAGGGCGGCGGCACGACAGCAAGCCCCACGGCATCGACGCAAAGCCCGGATTGCGCGGCCAGTTCGAGGTAATCCTCGGCGTAGGGCGTCCCGCCAAGGTGGTTATGCAGATCGCCGCCCTTGGGCATGGCCTGAAGGAAGACGCGCAATTGGGCGGCGTTGCTGGAAAGATCTTCGAACAGCTTGGCGGCAGCGGCTTCGCCGGCCGCATCGGCATGCGCGACGGCGGAACAGCACAGTCCGATTGCGGCCAGAAAGGGCAGCACCGCTGGCTTCATCGAATGGACGAAACACGGTGCGGGGCCGCAGCCGACCTTAACGAGGCCTCAAGGGCCGGATACGCGACGAACTTCATTTCAACATAGCCCCGCTGGTGCATGCGCCCACCACGATTGCCGCTGCGCACCGGTGGAAGGCACCGAAGCATCGAAAAGGGTGACAGGAACACGCTTTCACCGCGCGATCAGACGTAGCCTTGCGTTTATTGCGACCCCTCGCAGACGCCGCCTGCCCTCATGCAATCGGTGTTGGATTTGATGCTATTGGCTTGACTTCAACCGATCAAACGCAATGAATCCCACAGACCGTTGCAAAAAACAGAGCACACATGCCCGCATTTTCCCGCTTCCTGCGTTATTTCATGGCCGTTGGCCGCCAAGGCTCGATTCGCAAGGCGGCGGACGAACTTCACGTCTCTGCTTCCGCCATCGATCGCCAGATCCTGAACGTCGAGGCCGAGATCGGCATGCCGCTGTTCGAGCGACTGCCCACCGGCCTGCGGCTTACCGCAGCGGGGGAGATCATGATGGCGGCGGGGGGGCGATGGCAAAAGAACATGGCGGATGTCCGCGCCCAGATCGAGGATTTGCGCGGGCTCAAGCGCGGCCATGTCGAAATGGCGGTGATCGATGCTCTGGCCAAGGGGCATATTCCTGCCGCCATCGCCGCGATCCAGATGCGCTACCCCGGCATCAGCGTGGGCGTGAAAGTGCTGGAGAACTCCAAGGTGCGCTCCGCCGTTGCCAGCGGCGAGGTTGATTTTGGCATCCTGTTCGATCCGCAATCCTATCGCGATTTGACCGTGCGCGCTTTCGTTGATGTCGTGCTCGGCTTCGTCACGCCGGTCGACCATCCGCTGACGCGGCATCCCGAAGCGCGCTTTTCCGCTTGCGCCGGATCGGCACTGATCGTCCCGGCCGAGCCGCTTTCGGTATGCCAGCAGATCGCCGTGCTGGAAGGTGCGACCGGCATCGAGCTTCACCGCAAGGTCACGTCGGACAATATCCAGATGATCACCTCGCTGGTCCAGCAGGGGCTGGGTATCGGCATTCTCACTTCGCTGGACGCGATCACCGAAGTGCAGCGCGGGCTGCTTTCGTTCACCCGCATTACCGACACGCTGCTGCGCCCGATGACGCTGGCGCTGTGCACGGCATCTGCACGGACGCCCTCGCATGCGGCGGGGATCGTGCTCAACGAGATCGAGAACAACTTCGCCCGGCTGAACTACCCCGGCGCAATGATGCCAGAGACTGTCTCCCCCACCGACTTGCCTCCGCCGATTGCCGAAGAGCCCGGAACCCGATAACCCGAGTACTTCCCGTATATTCAGACAGGATTCGCCCTGCATGAGCCAGACTGCCGAGCCGGAGCTTCACTACCTCGAATACTACGAGGAATTTCTCGCCAAAGTGCGGCTCTTGTCGCGGGAGATCGAGAAGTCCGGCTGGTTGCCTGAATTCGTGATCGGCGTCGGGCGCGGCGGACTGGTACCGGCGGTCTATATCTCGCACCAGCTTGAAGTGCCGATGCTGTCGATCGATCATTCCGCCAAAGTCCCCGGCTTCGCCGACGAACTTCTCGGCAAGATCGCGGCGATGAGCGCGCAAGGGTCGCGGCTTCTGTTCGTTGATGATATCAACGACAGCGGCGGCACCATCCAGTATATCCGTGAACTGCTTGCCGCCAGCGGCGCGGATGCGGCGAACATGCGGTTTGCCGTAGTGATCAACAACCAGCGTTCGCGCGCCAAGGTTGACCTGTGGGCCGACACGATCGACCGTGACGAGGACAAGCGCTGGTTCGTGTTCCCGTGGGAAGCAGTGGGCAAGCGTGACGCTATCGTCGAAGAAGCGTTGTCCGTGCCGGAGAGGCTGTCCTGAGGCTTCGCTCGTGCCGGTTCAGGCCGTGCACGTTGAACGAAACGGCCGCGACGATCGCGGTCCCAGTGCGGAGACACTATGCGTATCTGTGTTTATCTCGGCTCCTCGCCGGGTAATTCCCCGGTCTATCGCGATGCCGCCGAGCAGTTCGGCAATCTGCTGGCAAGCAGGGGCATCGGCCTGGTCTACGGCGGCGGCATGGTCGGGCTGATGGGCGTGATCGCCGATGCGGTCTGCGCGGCGGGCGGCGAAGTCATCGGCGTGATCCCCGAGGCGCTGCGCGCGCGTGAGCACGATCACCAGGGCATCACCGAACTTCACGTTGTCCAGACCATGCACGAACGCAAAGCGCTGATGGCCAAGCTGGCGGACGGCTTCGTCACGCTGCCCGGCGGCATCGGTACGTTCGAGGAGATGTTCGAGGCGTGGTGCTGGTCGCAGCTGGGCTACCACCAGAAGCCGTGCGGGCTGCTCGACGTCAACGGGTTCTACAGCAAGATGTCGTCGTTCATCGATCATGTCGTGGAGGAAGGCTTCCTCCAGCCCCGGCACCGCGCGATGTTGCTGATCGAGAAAGAGCCCGAGGCGCTGCTCGACCGCATGGCGCAATATCTTGCCCCGCCGACCGAACACTGGCTGGGGGATGACGACGTCTGATCCGCGTCATGCTCTGAACAGCGTTCGGTTTTATTTGTCCGGCGTTTCGCGCTATGGGGCCGGTCATGCAGTCTGATCGTGAGGAAAACGGCGTGTCCGCCCCGGCGCTATGCGTGGCAGCGCTCTATCAATTCACCCGTTTCGAGGATTTGGCCGCGCTGCGCGCACCGTTGCTCGCCTTGTGCCAGGCGCACGGGATCGGAGGAACGCTGCTGCTGGCGGCGGAGGGGATCAACGGCACGATAGCGGGCAGCGAAGCGGGCATCGCGCGCGTGCTGGAGCATATTCGCGCGCTGCCGGGCTGCGCCGAACTGGATGTCAAACTCTCCACCGCCGCGAAAATGCCGTTCAATCGGATGAAAGTGCGGTTGAAGCGCGAGATCGTCACCATGGGCCAGCCCGATATCGACCCGCTGGCGAGCGTCGGCACCTATGTCGAGCCTGAGGAATGGAACGCGCTGATTTCCGATCCCGACACTATCGTGATCGATACCCGCAACGACTATGAAGTCGCGGTCGGCACGTTCACTGGCGCGATCGACCCGCAGACGCGCAGCTTTGGCGAATTCCCCGACTGGTTCCGCAGCCAGCGCGAGCGCCTGCTCGCCGCGACGGCCAGCGGCAAGCCGCCGAAAGTCGCTATGTTCTGCACCGGCGGCATCCGCTGCGAGAAATCGACCGCCTTCCTCAAGGGCGAGGGCGTGGAGGATGTGTTCCACCTCAAGGGCGGCATCCTGCGCTATCTGGAAACGATGCCACCCGAGCAGAGCCTGTGGCAGGGCGAGTGCTTCGTGTTCGACCAGCGCGTGACCATCGGCCATGGGCTGGTGCAAGGCAGCTATGGCCTGTGCCATGCTTGCCGCCGCCCGGTGAGCGCCGAGGACGAGGCGTCACCGCTTTACGAGGCTGGCGTCAGTTGCCCGGCATGCCACGGCGAGCGCACCGAAGAACAGCGCGAACCTTATCGCGAGCGGCAACGGCAGCAGGCTCGCGCCGCCGCCAGGGGCGAGCGGCATATCGGCGCGGTCTATTCCGTGGATGATCACGCTGGCTGAGCCGATCCTCTACAGCTTCCGTCGCTGCCCCTACGCGATGCGGGCGCGGCTGGCGGTGATGGTCAGCGGCACGACTTGCGAACTGCGCGAGGTGAAGCTGGCGGCAAAACCGGCGGAATTGCTGGCGGCCTCGCCCAAGGGGACGGTGCCGGTGATGGTGCTGGCCGATGGCGCGGTGATCGACCAGAGCATCGACATCATGCGCCATTGCCTCGCCCGCAACGATCCCGAGGGCTGGCTGGGGCGAGACGATCCCGCGCTGATCGCCGCCAATGACGGCCCGTTCAAGCACGATCTCGACCGCTACAAATATCCCGACCGCCACGGCAGCGATGCACTGTCGCACCGCGAGAGCGGCTTTGCGTTCCTGCGCGATCTAGACGCGCGGCTGGCGGGGCAGGGGCAGCTTTGCGGGTCGGAGCGCGGTCTGGCGGACATGGCGGTGATGCCCTTCGTGCGCCAGTTCGCGGCGGTCGATCGGGCGTGGTTCGATGCGCAGCCCTTGCCGCATGTGCGGGCGTGGCTGGCGGGGCATTTGAGATCGGGGCTGTTCGCCGCGGTCATGCTGCGGCCGTCTCCTTGGCAGCCCGGCGATGCGGTGTTGTGGTTCGGATCGGCAAGCACACCAACCTAGAGCCCGTCGCTCCTGCGAAGGCAGGGGCCCAGCCAAGTTATCCGACTGCACGAACTTTGCATGTTGAGAGGTGCGTTGGGCCCCTGCCTTCGCAGGGGCGACGGTGTTAGGTAAATTCCGCCAACTTCAACCCCCACCCACATCCTTGATCGTCTCCATCGCCACGAAAGTGGAAGTGCTCGCGACATGCGGCAGGTTGGAAATCGCCTCGCCCAGCACGACGCGGTAGCGGCGGATGTCGGCGGTGCGGACTTTGAGCAGGTAGTCGAAGCTGCTGGCGATCATGTGGCATTCCTCCACCTCGGGGATGCGCCGCACCGCCTCGTTGAAGGCGCGCAGGGCGGATTCGCGGGTGTCGGACAGCTTCACTTCGGCGAAGGCGATATGATCGAGGCCAAGCCGCGCGGGATCGACCACGGCGCGGAAGCCCCGGATCACCCCGCTTTCGATCAACCGCTTGAGCCGGATCTGGCACGGGGTTTTCGATAAACCCACCTTTTCCGCGAGATTCGTGACCGACATGCGCCCGTCTTCCTGCAAGGCGCGCACGATCTTACGGTCGAAGTCATCCAGATGGACTGTCATGGCGGGATTTGGCATCGTTTTGACCTGTTGTTTGCCCGATAATAGGTTGGGATGGCCTAAAACTGCAATCAGATTAGCCTGAACGCCGCGCGCGAATGCACTATATTTCCCGCATGAGCCAGCCAACGCCCTTCGCCGCCTTCGCCCCCGCCACCAGCGCCGCCACACCGCTGCGAAGCGCGATCACCGCCGCCTATCGCCGCGACGAGGCCGAGTGCCTTGCGCCGCTGCTGGCCGCCGCGACGTTGCCCGATGACATGCGCGCCACGGCCCGCGAGACGGCGCGCGGGTTGATCCTGGCGCTGCGCGGCAAGGACAAGCAGGCGGGCGTCGAGGCGCTGGTGCAGGAATACTCGCTGTCGACGCAGGAAGGCGTGGCGCTGATGTGCCTGGCCGAAGCGCTGCTGCGCATTCCCGACGATGGCACCCGCGATGCGCTGATCCGCGACAAGATTTCCGGCGGGGACTGGCAGGCGCATCTGGGAGGGGGACGCTCGCTGTTCGTCAACGCGGCGACCTGGGGGCTGGTCGTCACCCATAAGCTGGTCAACAGCGTCGATGATCGCGGCCTTGGCGCCGCGCTGACGCGGCTGGTGCACCGCGCGGGCGAACCGGTGATCCGCAGCGGCGTGGAAGTGGCGATGCGCCTCATGGGTGAGCAGTTCGTCACCGGCGAGACCATCGGCGAGGCGCTGAAGCGCGCCAAGGACATGGAGGCCAAGGGCTTCCGCTACAGCTATGACATGCTGGGCGAGGCGGCCACCACCGCGGCCGACGCCGCGCGCTATTACGAGGATTACGAAAACGCGATCCGCGCCATCGGCAAGGCGTCCGCCGGGCGGGGGATTTTCGACGGGCCGGGCATCTCGATCAAGCTTTCGGCGCTGCATCCGCGCTATAGCCGCACGCAGGCCGAACGGGTGATGAGCGAACTGCTGCCGCGCGTGAAGGCGCTGGCGGTGATGGCCAGGGGCTATGACATCGGCTTCAACATCGATGCCGAGGAAGCCGACCGGCTGGAACTCTCGCTCGATCTGCTGGAAGCGCTGGCGCTCGATCCCGAACTGGCGGGGTGGAACGGGCTTGGCTTCGTGGTGCAGGCCTATGGCAAGCGCTGCCCGATAGTGCTCGACTGGATCATCGATCTGGCACGGCGATCAGCGCGGCGGATCATGGTTCGGCTGGTCAAGGGCGCTTACTGGGATGCCGAGATCAAGCGTGCGCAAGTCGACGGGCTGGCCGGCTATCCGGTCTATACCCGCAAGATCCACACCGACGTTGCCTATGCCGCCTGCGCGCGCAAGCTGCTGGGCGCACGCGATGCGGTGTTCCCGCAATTCGCGACGCACAACGCGCAGTCGCTGGCGACGGTGCTGGCGATGGCCGGGCCGGACTTCACCGTGGGCGACTACGAGTTCCAGTGCCTCCACGGAATGGGCGAGCCGCTTTACGAGGAAGTGGTCGATCCCAAGAAGCTGAACCGCCCGTGCCGCGTCTATGCACCGGTGGGCACGCACGAAACGCTGCTGGCCTATCTGGTGCGCCGCTTGCTGGAAAACGGCGCGAACTCGTCTTTCGTCAACCGCATCGGCGATGAGGCGGTGTCGGTGGACGAACTGATCGCCGATCCGGTGGAAGCGGTGAGGGCGATGCCGCACCCCGGCGCGCAGCATGATCGGATTGCCTTGCCGGGTGCGATCTACCCGGACAGGGCGAATTCCGCCGGTATCGACCTCAGCGACGAGACTGCGCTGGCGGCGCTTTCGGCGGCGCTGCGCGAAAGCGCGCAAATGAGGTGGGAAGCCCGGCCAACCGGGTTTGACGGCACCCCGCGCGATGTCCGCAATCCGGCGGATCACGGCGACCCGGTCGGCACCGTGTTCGAAGTCAGCGAAGCGGACGCCCGCGACATGGTGCGCCGGGCCGCTGCCAGTCCGTGGTGCACGGTGCCGGTGGAAACACGCGCCGCGATGCTTGAGCGCGCTGCCGATGCGATGCAGGCGCGCATGCCGGTCCTGATCGGACTGATCATCCGTGAGGCGGGAAAGTCTGCCGCCAATGCCATCGCCGAAGTGCGCGAAGCGATCGATTTCCTGCGCTATTACGCGCAGCAGGCCCGCACCACGCTGGACAGCGCCGCGCCGCTGGGGCCGGTGGTCTGCATCAGCCCGTGGAACTTCCCGCTGGCGATCTTCACCGGGCAAGTCGCCGCCGCGCTGGTCGCGGGCAATGCGGTGCTGGCCAAACCGGCGGAGGAAACCCCGCTGATCGCCGCCGAGGGCGTGCGCCTGTTGCACGAGGCCGGCGTTCCCGCCGATGCTCTGCAGTTCGTGCCGGGCGATGGCCGCATCGGCGCGGCGCTGGTGGGCGCGGCAGAGACGGCGGGTGTGATCTTCACCGGCTCCACCGAAGTGGCCCGGCTTATCCAGCGGCAGCTGGCCGCCCGGCTTTCGCCCGAAGGCCGCCCGATTCCGCTGATTGCCGAAACCGGCGGCCAGAACGCGATGATCGTCGATTCCTCGGCGCTGGCCGAGCAGGTGGTGGCCGATGTCATTGCCTCGGCGTTCGACAGCGCCGGCCAACGCTGCTCGGCGCTGCGGGTGCTGTGCCTGCAGGATGATGTGGCGGATCGCACGCTGACCATGCTGAAAGGCGCGCTGGCGGAACTGCGCGTGGGCAACACCGATCGCCTTGCGGTCGATATCGGCCCGGTCATCTCGGCCGAGGCGCAAGACAATATCGCGCGGCATATCGAAGCGATGCGCGCCGCCGGGCATTCCGTGGAGCAAATGCCGCTACCGGCTGAAGCCGGAAACGGCACCTTTATCGCGCCGACCATCATTGAACTTGAAAGCATCTCGGAACTCAAGCGCGAGGTGTTCGGGCCGGTGCTGCACGTCATCCGCTGGAAGCGCGACCAGCTCGATGCACTGATCGGGCAGATCAATGCGACCGGATATGGCCTGACATTCGGCCTGCACACCCGGCTTGATGCGACGATCGCGCATGTCACCAGCCGCGTCGCGGCGGGCAACGTCTACGTCAATCGCAACGTGATCGGCGCGGTGGTCGGCGTGCAGCCGTTCGGCGGGTCGGGGCTGTCGGGCACCGGGCCGAAGGCGGGCGGGCCGCTATATCTCGGCAAGCTGGCGCACGACGCGCCGTTGCCCATCGTTCCGGATGCGCGTGCTGGCGATCCGGCGTTGCTTGTTCTGGCCGACTGGCTGGAGACACAGGGCCATGCCGAGGGGGCAGAGCGGGCGCGGCAGCGCGGCGCAGCTTCGCTCAACGGATTGCAGGTCGACCTCCCCGGCCCGGTGGGGGAACGCAACGTCTATGCGCTGCACCCGCGCGGTCAGGTGCTGCTGCGCCCGGAGACGCGGGCAGGGCTGTGCGAGCAGCTTGCCGCCGTGCTCGCCGCCGGATGCACCGCGCTGGTGGAAAGCAACGTGCTCCTGCCGGATCTGCCCGATCTTCCCGCCGCCGTCGCCGCGCGGGTCAAGCCGCGCGGTGCCCAGGCGGTGAGCGCAGTGCTGGTGGAGGGCGCGCCCGAGCGCGTTCTGGCAACACTGGCCGAAGTCGCGGCATGGCCCGGGCCTATCGTGCCGGTGCTCACGCTGGACACCTGCGACCCGCGCTGGTTGCTTGAAGAGGTGTCCACTTCGATCAACACGACCGCCGCCGGGGGCAATGCCAGCCTGATGATGATCGGATAGCAGCGCCACATTTTCCATATTGGCCATGTTGTTATCGAAAAAGGCCTGACCGCGTCCAAAACAGGTTTGGGCCTTGGCAGTTCGTCGTGTGGAACCAACGTTCGGCCCACCGGTTATACAATCCAGAAACACCAATCTGGAGACCGTGACATGACCCTCATTCTTGTTCTTATCGTCGGCGGCATCCTCGGCTGGCTTGCCAGCATCGTGATGCGCACCGATGGCCAGCAGGGTATTCTGCTGAATATCGTCGTCGGTATTGTGGGTTCGCTGCTCGCGGGCTTCCTGATTACCCCGCTCATCGGCGGCGCGCCGATCACTAGCGGTTCGTTCGATATCCTGTCGCTGCTGGCTTCGTTCCTTGGCGCGGTAGTTCTGCTGGCAATCGTTAACCTGTTTCGTCGCGGTTCGGTTCGTTAAACACGGCTGAATACCGATCGGGCCATGCTTGCCCGGTCAACGGGACCCCGGAAATGGAGGGGCGGTGTGCAAACGCCGCCCCTTTTCCTGTCTGCAAGATGAATTTTGCCATGCTGCACGGGTTGAATTGTGCCGCGTAAACGCAAACATAAACGCCGCGTCCTTTCTCGGTGGCTCCACTTCGGTGCGGGCGTCCACACCGCAGCCAAATCGCTAACCAAAAAGGAAAAATGCCATGACCATTTCCCTTATGCCGCTGCCTTACGCCCACGATGCACTGGAACCCAGCATCTCGAAAGAGACGCTTGAGATCCACCACGGCGCGCACCACAAGACTTACGTCGACAAGCTGAACGCTGCCATCGAAGGCACCGACGAAGCTGACAAGGCGCTTGAAGACATCATCAAGACCGCCAGCGGCCCGAAGTTCAACAACTCGGCCCAGGTCTATAACCACGGCTTCTACTGGCACTCGCTTGCCCCCGAAAAGACTTCGCCGAGCGAAAGCCTGCTGGCCGCGATTAACGCTGACTTCGGTTCGATGGACGCGCTGCTCGAAGCGCTGACCAATGAAGCGGTGAACCACTTCGCTTCCGGCTGGGCCTGGCTGGTCGTCGATGGCGGCAAGCTCAAGGTGATCTCGACGCACGACGCTGGCACCCCGGTGACCTCCGACGTCAACCCGCTGCTGACGATCGACGTGTGGGAGCATGCGTATTACATCGATCAGAAGAACAAGCGCCCGGCTTACGTAAAGGCCGTGCTGGACACGCTGATCAACTGGAAGTTCGCTTCGGACAACTTCGATCGCGGCACGCCCTGGGTCTATCCGGCCTGATCCACGACCAGCGGCGCAAAACGCGCCATGCCGTGAACATTCATGCAGCCCCCGTCTCGCAAGAGGCGGGGGTTTTGCATCGTCCGCCGAAGATGGCGATGTGTGCTTTTTTGCTCGGTGTATCTACCGACACCAAATGCTAAGAATTTAGTCTTAGGGAGAAACTCGGTATTCACCATCCCACGCAAAGGTCTCGCCGGGTCTTACATGTCAGCCAGCAACGGTTTGCTTTCCCGACTTGCGCGACGTCCATCTCCTGCCAAAGGGGCGCACCCGTCTGGTTTTGACGCGAACGAAGCCGTCAGTTTCTGTCGCAGCTTCGAATCGCTCGGCCAAGGCTGCTTCTGGTCCACGGATGTCGAAGGCCGCCTGACCTATCTTTCCGAACGGGCGGCGGCCCGGCTATTTCCTGACCGCGATTACCGCGCCACGCCGCTGGCAGACGTATTCCTCACTGACATCGACAGTACCGCGTCACGCTCGCTCCGGCTGACATTGTCGCGCAAGTCGCGCTTTGAATGTATGGAACTGCGCGGATGCGGGGGAGATGATCCCACGTGGTGGTCGGTTTCCGGCGAGGCGCAGTTCGATAGATCGGGTGCGTTCACCGGCTATCGCGGTATTTGCACCGATATCACCCAGGACCGCCGCGTCGCCGAGGAAAACTCGCAGATGGCGATGAGCGACCCGCTGACCGGGTTGCTCAATCGCCGGCGGATGAACGAACTGCTTGAGCGCACGCTGACCGCCTGCAAGTTGCAGGATCGCAATTGCGCTACGCTGCTGATCGATCTCGACCGCTTCAAGCAAGTGAACGACACGCTGGGCCACACCATCGGCGACACCCTGCTGAAGCAGGTGGCAGAGCGGCTGGTGCGCATCGTTGGCGATAAGGACAAGGTCAGCCGCATCGGCGGCGATGAATTCCAGATCATCCTGCCCGACAAGGAAGATCGCGGCGAACTGGGCGAACTGGCCGAGCGTATCATCGCGATGATCTCGCAGCCCTACACCATCGAGGGCAGCCGCTGTCTGATCGGTGCCTCGTGCGGCATCGCGGTCAGTCCGTTTGACGGTGAGGAGGTGGACCAGCTCGTCCGCAATGCCGATCTGGCTCTCTATGCGGCCAAGCACGGCGGGCGGGGCGGCTTCCGCTTTTTCTCGCGCGAATTGCTGGAAGCGGCCGAGGAGCGCAAGACGCTTGAGGAAGACCTCCACGACGCGCTCGAACGCGGTCAGTTCGAGCTCGCCTACCAGCCGGTAGTAAGGGCCGATACCAACACGGTGTCCGGCGCCGAGGCGCTGATCCGCTGGAATCATCCCACGATCGGCATGGTTTCGCCTGCCGCCTTCATCGGCATCGCGGAAGAATCGAAGCTGATCTCGCGCATTGGCGAATGGGTGCTGCGCCAGGCCTGCGACGATGCCGCCTACTGGCCCAACCCGCTGCGGGTCGCGGTCAACGTGTCGCCCGTGCAGTTCATCGAGCCCGGATTTCCCGCGCTCGTCTCCAGTGCGCTGGCGGCCTCGGGCCTGGCGCCCGAACGCTTGGAACTGGAAATAACCGAGGGCGTGTTCCTCGCCGGCACTGCCACGTGTGATGCGACATTCAACGCGCTGAAGGCGCTCGGCGTCAGGCTGGCGCTCGATGATTTCGGGACGGGCTATTCCTCGCTCGCCTATTTGAAGACCGCGCCGTTCGACAAGATCAAGATCGATCAGAGCTTTGTGCGGGGGGCTACCTTCGAGGAAGGCTCACGCAGCCGCGCGATCATCGCGGCGATCGTTGCGCTGGCCGATGCCGTGGGCATGGAAACCACCGCCGAAGGGATCGAAACGTTCGACCAGCTCGACATGGTTCGCTCGCTGAAAGTCAGCCATGTGCAGGGCTACATTTATTCGAAACCGGTGCCGAACGAGGACTTCGTCATCAGCGCCACCGAGGCGGACTGGGGCATCGAGCCTTCGGGTCATTCCAAGCAGCGATCAGACCGCGTGACGATGTACCGCAAGATCGGCGCGATCCATGACAACCACTACTATACCGTCGTGTTGCGCAATCTCTCGCCCAGCGGCGCGCTGATCGAGGGGCTGCTGGAAGTTCCGCTCGGCACTTCGTTCGTGCTCGATTTCGGGCAAGGCCAGATCGAAATCGGCACCGTGCGCCGCAGCGTGAACGCGCAGCAGGGGCTCGAATTCGAACGCAACCTCGTCAATGACGGCAGCGGCGGTCTGTGTACCCGCAGTCGGATCTCGCCTTATCTGCTGTCTCAGGCCGGCATGCCGACATCGCTGGGCGCGGCGGGCGAGAGCCAGGTTATCGGCCAGGACGATGGCCGCATCTCCCTGCCGTTGTTCGCGACCATCTTCGGCCAGAGCGCGATCATATCCGGAGCGGCGTAAGCGCTACTCTTCGGGAAGCTTCGCCGAACCTTCACCGAGCAATCGCACCAGTTCAGCGCGCGCACGGGCGACCCGGCTTTTCATCGTGCCGATGGCGCAATCGGCGATCTCCGCTGCCTGCTCATAGGTAAATCCGCCAGCGCCAACCAGCATCACCGCTTCGCGGCGTTCCGGCGACAGCTTCTGAAGGGCCGCATCCATATCCGACAGATGCAGCGGTCCTTCCTGTTCGGCGTCCATCACCAGCATGCGTTCGATGGCCTCGTCGCCGATGTCGGTCTGGCGGCGACTGCGGCGCAGTTCGCTGAGGTAATGATTGCGCAGGATCGCAAACGTCCATGCCCGCATGCTCGTCCCGGGGGTGAAGCGATCGCGCGCCGACCACGCCTTGATTGCCGCCTCCTGCGTCAGGTCATCTGCATAGTCAGGCCGACCGGAAAGACCGCGCGCAAACGCGCGCAAGTGCGGCAGCGTCGCTACCAGCTCCTTCTTGAAGTCTTCGTCGGTGTGGGGTTTGACGACGGTTTCAGTCATCGTCACTGTCGTCCAGCTTCTTGAGAAGATCCTCGAAGCTGTTCGGCAGTGGCTCATCGACGACGGAGTTGTATAGCTTCCTCAGCCCGTCGGCCCAGCCAGGCTCTCCGTCCCTACGGACAGATGGTGGCAATCCGGGCTTCGACCCGTTACCACCAGATCCAGTTGGCTGAGACAACACAAACTCCCTTTCGCGAAAAATCATTGCCTGCGAGATGGTTCGCTGGTCAAGCACCAAGTCGCTTCTCGGTTATTCGTTGGAACATTTGGCAGGCAGCAAGGTTCCACTTATGCCGATGAGTTGCCATAGTCAGCGGGACACCCAAGCATACCCTTGGGGCAATGATGGCCGAAAGGTTCGCGCGTGATCGACGAAGCTCTGCTTGGCAGGGTGCAGAAGCAAGCATGGTTTCACAAATACCCGCGTGGATGGCCGTTTCTTCTGTTCCTGATTGCAAGCATAGGAACCGCTGTAAGCGTGATCGCCATCGAGCGCGCGGACCAGCAGACGCGTGAGATCGAGCTTGACCGTAACCTGATCGAGATAGCCTCGGCGCTCCAGCGCCGGATTACGGAAAATATGGCGCTGCTGCGTGCTGGCAGCGCTCTCTTCTCCATGCAGGACAACGTCACTGACACCCAATTTGCTGAATTTTCCTCTGACCTGCAGTCGAAGGGCGATCTTTATGGTTCGCTTGGACTGGGGTGGGCGCCGCTGATTTCGGCGAGCAAAGTGCCTTCGTTCGAGGTTGGCATGCGCGATGCGGGCGCCGAGAATTTCTACATTCGCCCCGCCCCGACAGATCAGAGCTTTGCCACGCCAATCGTGTTTCTTGAGCCACGGTCGCGGTCCAACAGCAGGGCCATCGGCTTTGACATGTATTCGGAAAGCGTCCGTCGGCAGGCGATGAATCTGTCCATCGAGCTTGGCAAGCCCGTGGCGTCGGGCAAGGTCAACCTCATACAGGATTTCGACCGTGCCGATCAGGCCGGATTTTTGATCTACATGCCAGTGGTGGCCACGCAAGGCGGACGGCGCGTGGTGAAGGGCTTCGTCTACAGCCCGTTCCGCGCCGAGGATTTTCTGGATTCAGCGGCCGAACTTTATCGCAACGATGACATTGAGGTGGCCGTTTTCGACAAGACGGACGAGCCGGAAAACCTGCTGGTGGAACGCCGCGTCGAAGGTGTTTCCGGCATGACGATCGAGCGTCAGATCGATGTCGCCAACCATGTCTGGGTCATTCGGGTCAGCGACAAGAAGGCCGGCCTTCTGTCCACGCTGTCGCGCATCACGTTGTTCTTCGGCATCATCGCGTCGCTGATGATCATGATCATCGGTCGCTTGATCACGCGCCGCTCTACCGAAGACCGCCGCGTGCTGGAGTGGTTGAGCAGCGAAGCGTCAATCCGTAACTCGCTGACCCGCGAGCTTAATCACCGGGTGAAAAACACGCTGGCGAACGTGCTTTCGATCGCCGCGCTGACCCGCCGCCGTGCCACGGACATCGACGATTTCACCGAAAGCCTGACCGCACGGATCCGGGCGCTATCCGCCACGCACGACCTTCTGTCGCAGACCAACTGGTCAAACGCGCCGCTGGGTGACGTGATACGCAGCGAACTGGCGCCATATATGGAGGGCAGCGAGAGCCATGTGGTGCTGGCCGGCCCGGAAATTCGCCTGGCGCCCAACGATGCGATGTCACTGGGACTGGCGATCCATGAGCTGGCGACCAATGCCGCAAAATACGGCGCGCTCAGTTCCACCGACGGTCGCATTCACGTGACCTGGAAGCTGATCAAGAATGACCTTGCCCAGATTCACTGGCGCGAGGAGGGCGGCCCTACCGTGGTCGAACCGACCAAGCGCGGGTTCGGACGTGATCTGATCGAGAAGATCGTGGCGCATGAGCTGCGCTCGCAAGTCGACCTGCAGTTCCGGCCCGATGGCGTTGAGTGCAAGCTGCAGGTGCCGGTGCGGCACTCCCGTGCCTTTGCCTTGCGGGGCGAGCGTCGCGACGGGCAATAGCCGCCGCGCGCCCTTGCGGGACGGCGCGGCTCTATCCCGTAGTCGTCAGGCCAGATTGGCCTTGGAATTGAAGAACAGCGCCTGGCTGATAGCCGCTCGAACCGTTGCTTCCTGGAACGGCTTGGTGACGAGATAAGTCGGCTCGGGCCGTTCGCCGGTCAGCAGACGCTCTGGATAGGCGGTGATGAAGATCACCGGCAAATCGCCGAACTTCAGCAGATCCTCGACCGCGTCGATGCCCGAACTGCCGTCGGCCAGTTGGATGTCGGCCAGCACCAGCCCTGCGGGGTGCTGCTTGAACTTTTCGAGGGCCTGCGCATGCGTGGCGGCAGTGCCAACCACCGTGTGGCCCAGTTCGGTGACAAGGCCTTCAAGTTGCATCGAAATGAGCGGCTCATCCTCGATGATCAGAACATTGGTGGCCGACTCGCCTTCGATTTCGGCGATGGCCTGGGCGACCAGAGTATCGACCGATTCTTCCGGGATATCGAGGATTGCCGCTGTGTCCGCGCGCGAGAATTCCTCGACCGTGGTCAGCAGAAGCGCCTGACGGTGCGTTGGCGTAATCGTGGCAAGCCGGGTCTGCGCGGCCTGCTCGTGCATTCCTGTATCCGGGACCGAAGCCACGTCATCAATATGGCTCGATGCCCAGATTCGCGTGAAAGCGCCGAACAGCGCGGCACGGCTGGCGGCGATTTCATTGCGCAGCGTGCGATCCGCGAGCGCTGCTTCCAGCGTTGCGCGGACATAAGCATCGCCCGATTGCTGCGACCCGGTGAGGGCGCGCGCGTACCGCCGCAAGTATGGCAACTGAACGCTGATCTGGTCGGAAATGGCCATTTATACCTCTGCTTGGCGATGTGCTTTGTGTTTAATTTGAACGATTTCCGCGCTCGTGCCAACATCGGATTGATGTCGCGGCGGCGGGATCCGGGAGCGAAAGATTGTGCGCTGCAAGCGATCTATCGGCCTTTCGGTGCCCCAATGGCAAGCAGATTGCGCGTCGTGGGACTTGCATTTGCAGGGCCGCAGAAAAAAATTTCGATCAATCCTGAAAAAAATGGGATCTGCGGGAACTAACGCTGCGTGGTTTTGTTTTGAATGTATCACCACTGGCCCCTCCCACCCCCCCCGCAACCGGTGGTGATCCGATCCCGAGGCTCCCGTCTGCTCAATAGAGCGCGGGGGCCTCATTTGTTTCCGGCTTCAGCCGAGAAATTTTTCTGGCGGCCAAATAGCTAGGAAAATTGGCGGACCTGCGTAAGTCTCCAGAGCGCGAGCGGGTTTGTTTGTGTGATATTTGGAACACTCGCGGGAACCTTATGGCTTGGCTTTGCGTATGGTCGCTATCGAAGCAGGATGGAGACCAACACAATGACGGCAGCAAACGCAGAGCAGAGCACGCCTGTTCAGGCACTCAGCGATCGCGATTTCAAGCGCGCACTGACCGATGTTGCTCCTCATCTGCGGGCCTTCGCACGCGGTCTTTGCGGTTGCCGCGACCGTGCCGACGATCTGGCACAGGAAGCGATGATGCGAGCGTGGGCCGCCCGTGACCGTTACGCCGCCGGCACCAATTTCAAGGCATGGACCTTCACGATCCTGCGCAACCATTTCTACAGCGAGGCGCGCCGCGCACGCTTTCATGGCGAGTACGATGAAGTCGCTGCAGAGCGCATCCTGTGCGCGCCTGCCGGTCAGGACAGCTCGGTCGAACTGGCTGACGTCCTTCGTGCTCTGTCATCGATCCCCGAAAGCTACCGCGAGGCGCTGATCCTTCTGGCTGCGGGCAATCTCTCGTACGAAGAAATCGCCGACATCTGCGGTATCGCATTGGGCACGGTTAAGAGCCGGATCTGCCGCGCTCGCGCCATGCTGAGCAAGGTGATCGAATCC
Organism: uncultured Novosphingobium sp.; assembly: GCA_964502105.1. Lineage (GTDB taxonomy): Bacteria > Pseudomonadota > Alphaproteobacteria > Sphingomonadales > Sphingomonadaceae > Novosphingobium. The sequence goes on from CAZCUS010000005.1 coordinate 137,901, forward strand.
GGCCAGCTTCCCGATTACCGCCACAACTTCGTACTCAGCGGCGATGCCATCGATGCGTTCTTTGGTGAACTGGCAAAGATCTCCAACAGCCATGACATCATCACCAAGGCTGCGTGACAAAGGATTCCAAGTTGTTGGTTGAGCATTCCGGTGCTGCCAAGGTTCTGATTGTCGAAGACGAGTTTCTCGTCGCCTTGCAGCTTGAAGAAATTATCGCCGACGGTGGCCACGCGGTCATCGGCACGATCTGCGACCGTGCGTCGCTCGGTTCGGTCGGAGAGCGTCCCGATATCGCCCTTGTCGATCTGAATTTGCGCGATGGACTGACCGGTCCGGAAATCGCGCGGCACATCGCTGCGCGCTATGCCGCACGGGTCATTTACGTGACGGCCAACCCGGGCCAGATCGATTTTCCCGCAGATACGGCGGTTGGAATAGTTCAGAAGCCGTTCTCGCCGGCAGCCATCATTGCGGCGATCAATTACGCCATGTTGGGTTGCCCCGACGCAGGCCGTCCCAGCAGCCTTGAGTCTGTGCCTGTGGTCGGTTTGGCCTGAAGCCGTGCAGAGGCGGTTGGCAAACCTTCACGCATGAGCGACTTCGCCCTGCAGGCCTTGCAATATTACGGTGCCGGCTCGGCGACGATCGCCGCGCTGATCCTCTCGCTCAATCTGGGGCGCACATGGAGCGGCTGGGCGTTCGTCATATTCGTGACGAGTTCGATCGCGCTGATCGGCTGGGGCTTCCTCGATGGCAGCGCCGAAGGCATCGGCGTGCAGAATGTCGCCTTGCTGGCGATCAACTGCGTGGGCGTATATCGCTACTTTTTTTCCTTACACTGGCGGAAAACTGCCGAAACAGAGAGCGCCTGAACGCCGATATTCCCGCTAGATCCGCTTAGGCTCGCCGAAAATCAGAACAGGCCGGACATGCCGCCGCACGGTTTCCGTCTGGCGCTCAGTAATCAGAGCCAAAATATGGCCAGCGCCGCAGAGGGCGATTGTCGCGATCGCGACGATGCTCCAGCCCATGGCATTGGAGGGCAAAGCGGCCGCGAGGGAGGTCTGCATCGCCGCAGTCATCAGTGCGAGCATGGGTAAGTGGAAGGCATAGATCGAGTACGACGAATGCGAAACATCATTGAAGAATCGCATGATCTTCTTTGAAATAGCAGGATTTGGCACGCGGTCGGGCAAAAGCAGCGCGATGAAAGCGGCACCTGCGCCGGTGAGCACATAGACGCCCCATGTCGTGTTGCCGACCGTTGCGGCCTGAAATTTTACCAGCAGCATCGCCCCAAGCAATACCGAGGAAGCGAGCGCCAGCCCGGCGATATAGGCGTGACGGCGCAAGCGCTGCACGTTCGCGACAATCCAGTCGGCATGCACTGCCATCGCCGCTCCAACAAACCACGGGAGCGACAGGTATATGACATCCGCATCGACCAGCACGAGCAAGATCGCCAGCAGGCTAACGGCGCACAGTCTGGCAATGGGATGCGCTTGGCCTGCAACCGAGGACAACAGCCGCGGCAATGCCAGATAGTAGGCGAACTCATACCCTAACGACCATAGCGCTTCGTTCGATCCGAACGCAGGGACGATCGAAGGCTGCAGAAATATCGCATTGCCCAGGAACGTCGAAATCGAAAGGTCGGAGGATCGCGATGTATAGGCATCCGCGGTCGCGAACAGGTTATGTCCAAAGGTATCGAGCGCTGCGGTCAGTACCAGTGCCGGCAAAAGCACGAGCCACAGCCGAACGAGCCGGGCATTGAGGTATCGCCTCCAGGAGAAGCGTTGCTGCGCAAAGGCTCGGAATACCGAGCCACCCACGAAGTAGCCACTGAGCAGAAAAAACATCACGACCGCCCCATGGCCGAGCGATGTCAGAGCATAGGCGCCTTGCACAATCAGGCCGTCGTCGGGATCGCGAGGGACCATCAGGTATCCGCGCGTATGTGACAGAACAACGGTGATCGCGGCAACCGCGCGCACGCAATTGAGCGACACGTTCTCAGTTTTCACTACAACTTACCTGATTACTGCGCTTCAGCGTGAAGCCGGTCCAGCCACATCTGCGCTTGTTTGGGCTCGCCGGGCGCGCTGGAAACGACCGGTCCGCGCGACGCCTCAAACTGCTCGTGCAGATGGAATGGTTCCATGCCGAGCGCCGAGCGCATCTCGTCGATTTCCTCGCCCATGTCGCAAAGCCCGGTGACGATCGGCTTCCATTTCGCGCGGGACGTTTTGTCGCTGTTGTGATCGAACAAGCCCCACGATCCGCCGGCCGCTTTTTGCAGGGCAGCGATCAGGGCTTCCCGGTATTCGCTTTCCAGTGTGGAGCGCCTGGCATCCAGTCGTTCAAGGCGATCAGCTCTGGCCATCCAGCTGCCGTAACCGGGGTCGGTGTTGCGAACAATGCCGTATTGCAAGACGATGAACGAATTGCGGTCCCGATCGCGTGCTGTCACGCAAGCCTATCGGATCAGCAGATTGAGCGGAATGGTCGCGTGCACGCATAGCCCTGCGGGCCGCCAGTCATAATCCAGCGTACCGCCAAGTTGCCGGCAGATGCTCATATCGACCAGCGTCGCGCCAAAGCCTTTTTCGGCGTCCGGCTTTACCCGTGGCCCGCCATCCTCTTGCCAGGTCAGTATGGCGTTGCCCGTTTCCGGATCAGCCTGCAGGGTAATCGTGACCGTGCCATCGGGCGTCGATAGCGCGCCGTATTTCGCGGCATTGGTCGCCAGCTCATGAAAATACAGCGCCAGCGGCGTTGCCGCCCGATCATCAATGTCGATCCGCGCGTCTTCATCGACGATGATGCGCGTGCCGGCATCGTCCTCGTAGGGCTTGAGAATGGCGTCGAGCACTTCGCGGAGCGTCGAGTGCGGGGGCGTCGCGCCACCCATTGCGCTGTGCGTGCGAACCAGATCATGCGCGCGGCCCAGCGCCAGCACGCGCTTTTGCAGATCGGTGCAGATGTCCCGCCCCGCAGGATACTTGCGCATGGTGAGATTGATCAGGCCGCCGATCACCGCGAAGATGTTCTTGATCCGGTGGTTCAGCTCCCGCGAAATCACGTCGAGCCGTTCGGCGGCTTCCTTTTGCTCCTGGATATCGGTGCAGGTCCCGATCCAGCGGGTTATCTCGCCATCGGGGCCCCGCATGGGCATTCCGCGCACCAGCATCCAGCGGTAGACACCGTCGTGGCGCCGCACGCGATATTCGAGATCATAGTCGCGATCGGCGTTTACCGCGTCGCGCCAATGCAGTGCGGCGCGATCGCGATCTTCGGGGTGAAGACACGATAACCAGCCTGTGCCGTAGCATTCCTCGGCGGCGATGCCGGTATAATCTTCCCACAGCCGGTTGAAGTAATCGCTCACGCCATCGGCATCGGTCGACCAGACCAATTGCGGCATGGCGTCTGCCAGAAGCTGGAAGCGCTGTTCCAGATAGCCGATCTCGATCTGGGCGCTGTGCTGCAACGAAGCACTATCACGCTCCGTCCGGGCTTTTTCCAGCACTGCCATTGCGGCGATGCCGAGCGTCTCCAGTGCGGATTCCTGATCTTCGCTCAGCGCATCGCGTGGCGACGTGTCGATGACGCAAAAGCTTCCGAGCGCCGCACCTTCGCGCGAGCGCAACGGTTCACCGGCATAGAAGCGGATACCGGGTGCGCCGGTAACAAGCGGGTTATCGGAGAAGCGCGTATCCTGCGTCGCATCGCTCACCGTCATCGTCTGGCTTTCGTGCATCGCATAAGTGCAGAAAGACCAGGCGCGCGGCGTTTCTTCCAGTTCGGTACCGGAGCGCCCGATGAAGACCTGCCTGTCGCTCTCGACAATGCTGACCAACGCGACAGGCGTATGGCAAATCTGCGCCGCGAGTTTGGCCAGCCGATCAAGCTGGTCAGTGACCTGCTGGAGGTCGAGCGGGTAGCTGCGCAGCAGCGCCAGACGCTCGGCCTCCGACAGATCAGTAAGGATGGGATTGGTCATCGCACGGCGATTTCAAAAACCTAAGCGCCGTGCAAGACTTTAATCGATCCTTGCGTCAAACAGCACCGGTGGCGTGTTCACCCGCTTCGTTCGGATCCACCGGCCGACCGGCGAACATTTTCAGCTTGCCCGCGATCGACATGTCCGAAACCCAGACTTCCGAATCGCCGATGTCGAAGCGGAGCATAAGGACGTTGGGGTCATCCTTGCCGTTCGGGAACCAGGCTTCGACGAAGTTGTTCCAGTGCTTCTCGCGAATCGCGCGGTCGGATTCCTCGACCAGCGTTCCGGAAATGCAGGCGAATACGTCGTGACCCTTGGTCGCGACCTGACCCATGGCCTTGCCGCCCGCCGCGATACGGTTGGTGCGCGACAGGAAAAACCAGATGGCGTGCTCCGCGTCCTTGTCCAGTTGTGCGGTCATTGGTTCGGCGTGCTCGGTAGAGCCATCCAGCCGCATCATGATCATCGGGCTGCTAGCGAATGCCTTCCAGAAGGTTTCGCGTGTTTCCTTGTCCATTATTCTTCTCCTCTCGAAAGTGGTTAGGTGCCGGATCGGGCTTCAGTCCCGGTCATCACCCGGTTTTTCGGCTTCCGCATTGGCCACTTCCTTGGGCTTGCGGGTCTCGAACACTTTGGCCATTTCCTCTTCCGCCTTTGCGCTGAGCGTCTTGGCAGCGGACGGGAACATCTCTTCCTCTTCCTCATCGATGTGATGAAGGTAGCGATCGCGCATTTCCTTGAACTTGGTCAGCCATGCGTCGGATGCCATGTCGATCTCGTAGAGTTCGCCAAGAAAATCATCGATTTCCTTGTGCTCTGATACCGAGTGGCGCGCTTCGTCGCGCAGTTCCGGGCAGGCCAGCATCGTGGCGTAGAGCGACTCTTCTTCCGCCGCCGCGTGGGCTTGCAGTTCTATGCTCAGCGCCTCGAACTGCTGGCGGCGTTCGGGACTATCGCCAGCGGTTTCGCCCAGATCGGCCAACATCTTGCGATGCCGGGCGTGATCGGCTTCGAGATCCTTGAAGATGCGTGCTTCGGCCATGATCAATTCTCCTTCTTGCCCCAGACAACGAGCGATCGGGGAAGTGGTTTCCTGGCGTTGCAGTTTTCGGGGGCGTGGGCGTCAATGCCGAGCCGCCCACCATCCGAAATCGGATTTCCGTGCACTAGTGGTCGCAATCCGGAACATTGCCGCAGCCCTGACGTTGCTGGTGAAGCACATGACAACGCTGACAACTGAGGTGGCAATGCTGGAAGGAAGCAATCTTCTGCAGGCTTTGAGGCCGGAGGATCTGGCTGTCCTCGAACCGATGATAACCGAAACCCAGCTACCGAGCGGGCACACGCTTTATGAGCCCCACACGATAGTGAACTACTGCTTCTTCCCGCGCGGCAGCGCGATCGGGTCCTATTTCGTGATGCTGGAAGGCGCCGTTCCGGTGGAGACCCTGATGGTCGGCCGCGAGGGTGCACTGGGCGGGATCGTCAGCAAGGGGCAACTGCCGGCTTTCGCCCGCGCCCAGGTGATGCATCGCGGCAGCTTCTTTCGGATCTCGCTGGACGATCTGGAACGCGCGAAAGAGAAATCCGCCGCCATCCGCGATCTGTTCACGCGCTATGCCGATTGCGTGATGGCCCAGGTTTTCCAGTCGATTGCCTGCAATGCCAGCCACTCGATCGAACAGCGCGCCGCGCGCTGGCTGACCGCCGCCGTTGCCCGAACCGGCGAAAAGGACATCACGATGACGCAGGAGCAACTGGCATCGATGATGGGGATCGGCCGCAGCTACGCCAGCCGCGTGGTGCAGCGCTTCAAGCGCGATGGCCTGCTGCGCACCCGGCGCGGCGGGATCGAGGTGCTGGATAACGACAGCTTGTCGGAGCGTGCCTGCTCCTGCAATCACCATGTCCGCCATCACTTCGACGGGGTTCTGCGCGGGGTCTATCCGCGCTGATCGTACAACCGTCTTCCAGTTGTCATCGATAATTCACGAAACTGACGCCGTTCTGGCACGGGAATGCCACGAGCGCGGCCTAGCTACCGCCCCAGCGAAACCTAAAGCGGGGACTATCATGGGCGAACTTTCAGCCGAACGCGGTTATAGCGATGGCGATATCGACACCAACGAGACGGGCACGCGCTCGCTCAATTCCATCATCGACGAGCGCTATTCGCGCCGCCAGACGCTGTTCGGCGGCCTTGGTGCCACAGCCATGGCGCTGTTCGGCACGACCATGCTCACGGCATGCGGCGACAAGAACGAAGCGCCCGTCGTCACCGCCGGTGCCAATGCCACGACCAGCGCAGGACGCATCGTCACGCTGACCGGCACCGCCACCGACGACAAGGAAGTCACCGAATCCGGCTGGAAGCAAGTCACCGGTCCGACCGTGGAACTGATTGCCGGCACCGCCGGCACCGTCACCTTCCTCGCGCCCAGCGTCGCCGCGTCGACCGATCTCGGCTTCGAGTTCACGGCGACGGACAACAAGGGCAAGGCCACCAGCGCGCGCACCGTCATCACGGTCGGCCCGGCTGCACTGGGCTTCACTGCCGTTGCGAAGAATTTCGCCGACAAGGTTACCGTGCCCGAAGGGTATTCGGTCAAGGTCATGACGCGTCTGGGCGATCCCATCGCGGCTGGCGTTCCGGCTTATGCCAACAACGGCACCGACACCAATTTCGCCCAGCGTATCGGCGATCATGGCGACGCGCTGTACTTCTACGGTCTGAACAGCGCCGGTGCGCGTGATGATGCCAGCTCGACGCGCGGTCTGCTCGTGCAGAACCACGAGAACCTGAACGTCCAGTATCTGCATCCGAACGGTCCCACCAACGTGGGGGCCGGCCCGCGTCCCGAAGCCGAGGCGATCAAGGAAATCGAAGCCCACGGCGTCAGCATCACCGAATATCGCGATGCGGGCGGTCGTAACTGGAGCTACGTGCAGGACAGCAGCTTCAACCGTCGCATCACGCCGAACACGCCGATGGCCATCAACGGCCCGGTCCGTGGTTCGGCACTGGTCCGCACGGCCTATTCGAACGATGGCACGCAGGCGCGCGGCACAATCAACAACTGCGCCAACGGCCACGCCGCCTGGGGCACCAACCTCACTTGCGAGGAAAACTGGTCCGGCTATTTCCGCCGCGACAACTCGGGCGACGGCACCGACAACACACGCCGCACCGACCGTGAGCTGACCGCGCTGCGCCGCTATGGCGTCAACAGCAACACCGGCAACTACGCCTGGTCCAGCGCCAGCTCGACCAACCCGCTGCTGCGCCGCTGGGATGCCCGCGCGGTCGAAGGCGCGACCGCGCTGACCGACTTCCGCAACGAGCCGAACCAGTTCGGCTGGGTAGTCGAGATCGATCCGTTCGATCCCGCGTCCACGCCGCGCAAGCGCACCGCGCTTGGCCGCTTCGGCCACGAAGGTGCCTGGCTGGGCAAGCTGACCGATGGCAAGAAAGTCGCCGTCTACATGGGCGACGATGCCCGCGGCGAATATCTCTACAAGTTCGTTTCCGCCGCGAACTGGGCATCGGCCGACGCGCAGTCGACCAACCGCCTCGCCATGGGCGACAAGTATCTCGATACCGGCACGCTCTATGTTGCGCGCTTCAACGCCAACGGCACCGGCCAGTGGCTGCCGCTGGTGTTCGGATCGGTTCCGAACCGTGCGGCAACCTCTTCTGCACCGGAATATGTGTTCGCCGATCAGGCCGACGTCCTCGTCAACACCCGCCTTGCCGCCGACGCGGTGGGCGCCACGCCGATGGATCGTCCGGAATGGACCGCGGTTAACCCGGTCACCGGCGAGGTCTACCTGACGCTGACCAACAACAGTGCCTCGGTCCGCCCGCTCAACGGCACCAATGCCGCCAACCCGCGCCACTATGGCGACACCAAGGGCGGTGGATCGCCGAGCTATGGCAACCCCAACGGCCACATCATCCGCCTGCGCGAAAGCGGCGACGATGGCGCTGCGACGGCGTTCCAGTGGGACATCTACCTGTTCGGCGCGGACTCGGCGGAAGCTGATCCCAACAACGTCAACATCTCTGGCCTGACTGCCGATAACGACTTCTCCAGCCCCGATGGCTTGTGGTTCTCTCGCGAGACCAACGCTGCTGGCAAGGTGAAGCCGCTGCTGTGGCTGCAGACCGATGATGGTGCGTTCACCGATCGCACCAACAACCAGATGCTCGCAGCCATTCCTGGCACAATCGGCGATGGCGGCGCGGTGACGATCACCAATACCGGCGCCAGTGGAACCGCAACGCAGTCGACCATCGTCGGTGCCGACGCCTCTGCAGCTAACCTGCGCCGCTTCCTGACCGGCCCGCTCCAGTGCGAAATCACCGGCGTGGACACCACACCCGATGGTCGCACGATCTTCGTTGGCATCCAGCATCCCGGCGAAGATGGCGAACCTTCCGCGCCGAGCAGCCACTGGCCCGACAGCCAGAGCGGCACGCCGGCCGCAACCGTGCGCCCGCGCTCGGCCGTGGTGGCGATCACCAAGAACGACGGCGGCCTGATCGCCCTCTGATCTAGATGTAAACTGTGAAGGGCGGGGAGGGCTTGCACGGCAAGCGCCTCCCCGCTTTCATTTCAGCGCCGGAAGCTTGGCGCTAGACCTTGGGGCGCGGGTTGTCGGTTGTGCTGGGCGGCGGGCTTGTCCGGTCCTGCAGCGGGGGCTCGGGTTGATTTTGCTGTCCGGTTGAAGGCGCAGTCGAAGGGGAGGGCGAAGTCTGGGGCGAGCCGTACGTCGGGTTCGGCGCGGTGTCCCGAGGCGGGGTGGACGTATTGCCTCGGGGCGCTTGCGAAGGCGTATCGCGGGTACCGCGCGGCGCGGGGCGGTTGCCGCTCGGCTGGGGAAGACCGCCAAGGCCGGGAACGAATGTGCCGCCGGGCACCGAAGCGCCGGGATAGCCATTGCCGCGACTGTTATCTCCTGGATAGGGGCCACCCGGGTATCCGTCACCATAGTAGGGTGCCATGCCGCGATCGCGATCACGGTCAGGCACCGGCTGCGGCGCCCGGTCCATGGTCATTGCCTGCACCGGCGGCAGGATGAAATCGTTGAGCCGGACAAGACCGCTCGATGAAATCTCGAACGGGCCGATCGGCTCGGCGCCGGAGTAAGGGACGTAGGCCGCGAGCATCGGACGGTCGAGCGCGACCGTTCGGCTCGCGCCGGTCACGTCCACCGCACCGACATTGACCCGGCCTTGCGTGCGGGCGCCTGGCCCCCGTAACACGATCAGCGTGGCGGTGGCCGGATCGGATTGCACATCGCGGCCAACCGCGCGTTCACCCGCTGCGATGGCGACGGCCAGTTCGCCGACCGCGCCATCGAAGATCGTCCCGCGAATACCGATGGTTGCCGCCGGCGTATGCACCGAGGCGGCCTTGGCGCGATTGCTGCCGCCCGACATGAACCGGAATGCGCCTTTGCCGATGGAGGCGGAGAGCGATCCACCGGCGGGATCGTAGACGAACTTGTCGATCGTAAGCTGCGCGTTGGCGCCGATCGAGAATTTGGTCTTGTCCAGCAGCAGGATCTGCATGCGGCTGTCACCGCCGGTGCGCACCTGATCGGCGATGACGACGCGCTGGCGTAGCTTCGCGGGCGCAAAGGCGCTGCCACCGCTGCGGATGCGCACGTCGCGCACAACCGCTGCCGCGATGCCCACTGGCGCAGGCGCGGCTATCGCTACAGGGGCGGCGACAATGCCCGCCGCGCAGGAGAGCAGAGCGACAGTGCGAAGGCGAGGGAAGGTGCGCATCGTCAGTTCCCCCCGCCCGAGCACGCATCACGTGCCTCTTCGCGCAGTGCCGGATCGAGATCGTGCCCGCGTAGCCCGTCCATTTCGATCAGTGCGCCGCGCCGGTCATCGACCCTGCACAACAGCGCTGCATGATAGAGGCGGGCTTCCAGCGCGCCATCGGGCAAGTTGATGATGACGCGTTCCAGCGTGGCGAGCGCATCGAGCAGATCGCCCGCATTTGCCTGCTTGCGGGCCAAAGCGATCCCGGCGGGCTCGCTTTGAGCGGCTTGCGACAGCGCGTCGAGCTGCGCCAGAGTCTCCGCCGGTGCCGACGACGCTACGAATAGTGCGGTGGTCGCGATCACTGTCGCCAGGCCCCGCGTAACAGCCAATCCCATGCCATGGTCCTCCCTGTGCAAAGGGATTTAGCATGCGGGCCGGGCCGCCCACAGAAAAATGCGCCGATTGTGGCCTAAATCACATATCTTGCCCGCAGCGGAGCTTTGTCCGCAGCTTTTGCCGTATCGGTTCAATTTGAAACGGATGTATCGGTCTAATCGGACCAAACTAGGGGTTATAACCTAGGTAGCGATCGCTTATGTTCCGGCAATGGACCGCTTCAAGACGATTTCGCTGATTGATCACGATACGCGCCGCCGTGCCGAGACCACCATGATGTTTTCGCAAGGATCGTATCACGTAGAACCGTTTGAAAGCGCCGTTGAGTTTTTCAGTGACAGGCCGTTCGAAAGCATCTTGCTGGTGGCCGATAACGGCAATGCCATCACCACCGTGATCGAAGGCCTGAAGACACGCGGCACCTGGCTGCCGGTCATCGGCTTTTCCGAAAATGTCGATCCGCTGCGCAGCGCGCGCGCATTGTTCGATGGCATGGTCGCATATCTGCCCGCGCCGCTTTCGCGTGATCTGATGGAGGCTTTTCTGGCTTCCGCGGGAAATGAACTGTCAGCGATGATGGCGAAAAAAAGCCGCGCTGCTGCTGCACGCAAGCGACTGGACAACCTGACCCGCCGCGAAGCCGAAGTGTTGTCCGGGGTTGCCGAGGGCCTGACCAACAAGGACATCGCCGAGCGGCTCGGCATCAGCCACCGCACTATCGAGATCCATCGCGCCAACCTGTTGCGCAAGCTGGACACCAATTCGAGCTATCAGGCGATGCGCGCCGCGATCGAGGCTGAACTGATCACCTGATTCCGCTCGGCGTTCAGGAGACTTCGTAGATCTCCGCGTTCATCCCGTTGACCTTGCTGACCCGCCACTTCATGCCGTGGTCGGCAAGCTTCTTGTTCAGGAAATCGGCAGGGGCCAGTTCCTGGCCTTTGACCACCGCCGGTGCGGCATCGTCCTTGTGCTCGTTCAGATAGAGCTTGGTATCCGCCAGCAATTCGGCACGCCGTTCCACGCCAAGCGAGCCGGCGGAGAAATCCTCCGACGCATCATAGAGCGCTACGTCGTGATCCGGCGAAAGCGGCGGCGTCGTCTGGAACAGGAAGTGGAAGGCGAGGCCAAGGATGGCGATCCAGCCGAGCAGGATGGCGCCGAGTCCGAGTTTGAATCTGGTCATGAGCGCGCCGTTAGCAGGAACCGCAGCCGGGGCAAAGCAGGGTTGTGCGGCACGCGGTTACGTATTTGTACTTGATGGGTGTCTGCAGGGATAAGTAAATGTCCCTAAAAGATTTCCCTAAGGGAACAGCAATGGCGCCCAATGGTTAGGGTAAATGCACCGAAATAGGTCGCTAATCGAATAATGTCGCATGCCGGATCGCGTGGGTCTTCCTGTCCGGGGCAGAGCTTGTATAGACCTTTGGTACAGGGTTTGGACCGACGTTGTTCCGATAGGGGCGCGGGGACAGGAGCCTGACGATTTCGTGTGATCGGATCGCCATGGGGTGCTTGAATTGGAGAAGATAAGAGCGCTTCTGCCGTCTGGAAGGCCATCAGGTCGCACGCGCAGCGATGCCGGACGATGCCAGAGAATCTGAACGCAACGGCCATCATCAAGTCGCTTACCGATAAGCAGCGCGAGGTTCTCGAGCTGCTGATCGAGCACAAGACTTCAAAAGAAATTTCGCGCGAGCTGGGGATTTCGCCCCACACCGTTGATCAGCGGCTCGATACCGTGCGCGCGCGTCTCGGTGCGAAGAACCGCTCCGAGATCGCACAGATCTACCGCCGGCTGCGCGAAATAGAGGGTGGAGCGCCAGTCGAGGGCGCCACTGAACCGTCGATTGGGCCTGCGCCTACGGAATCCGGCATATCCGAACGATTGACACATGAAAAAACCCTGATGGCCGCGCCGGCGTTCTTCACGAATGAAGGGTCCCGGAACGATGCAGGGTCCAACGGCAGCCTGTTCGGGAAAAGCCCTTCGGGGGGGAACCAGAACCGGCCGGCAATCGGCAGTCCGCAGGCGGGTGACACGAACCCTGATGCCTCCGGTGACGATGCCGAAACCGTGCGGGATTATCGCGTCGTTCCCGAGTTGTTCGATGGTCGATACGGCACCCAGGCGAGACTTCTCGCGATCATCCTGATCGCGGCGGCCTTTCTGGTGACGGCTCTGACAGGCTTCAGCATCGTTAAGTCGGTGTCTGATGCCTTGCAGGGTTAGGCCCGGCAGCTCGCATCCTGAGTGACAAACAGTGGGGTACGACGACAATGACCATGAACACTTCGGTGGCGACAGCCCGGATCGCCCGCGAAATCCATGCAGCGGAAGCCGCTCTGGAAGAGGCCCTGCTGCGTCAGGCCAGCCTGTTCAGCTCGATGATAACCGCGCGCCGCGATTGTGCCGCAGGTTCGCTGACCGGCCAGGAAGCGCTTCTGCGCCTGACCAAGTCGCAGCAGGCGCTGCTGACTGCCGGATCGGAGCTGGGCCGCGTGCACAACCGCATGATCGACGTACACACCGAAATTACCGGCGACCTCGCTTCGGACTGCCCGGACAAGGTAAGGCCCATCGCCTACGCCGACGACAGCGTGGCTGCCTGAAGGGGCAAGGTGGCGAGGCGACTGACCGCCAGAACACAGCGGGTTTATAGTGCGTCTTGCCGCCACCATACTGATGATGGTGCTCCTGTTCCTCTTCGCGTTGCGAAGAGGATCGGGGCCAGAGCGCGCCGTCGCGACGGTTCTTTCGGCCAGTCTGCTGTTTTCGGTAGTGCGCGTGATGATGCGCGGACCCGACGACTTTACCGGGCTGGACCCGATTCTCGTCCTGATTGACCTTGCCGTCTTTGCCGCGGTGCTGCGGGTCGCGCTGCGTGCCAACCGCATGTGGCCACTCGTGATCGCGGCAATGCAGTTGATAGTCCTGCTCGCGCATGTCTATACTCTGCTCAAGGTTGGCGCGAACCAGGTCTACTGGGCAATGATGGCATTTCCGCAATATATCCAGATGCTGGTGCTCGGTATCGGAGTAGTCTGCCATTTGATGCGATACGCCCGGATCGGCCGATATCGCGACTGGCGGCTGGGTTGATAAACCCTGCCGCCTAGCCAGAAAACAGCAACGCGGGTCGATAGCAGTCGGGGCGATAACAGATACGGCCCGGGCAAACCGATTCCGCACGATCGGGACCTCACTAAAGGGGGGTCACAAAATGAGCGCCGGCGCACCGCATCGAGCGAACGGAGTATGAAATGGCCAACGAAAGGCTGAGACTTCTTGCCGAGCAGCTTCTACAATTTGCAGAATCGATGGGGGCGCAGGAAGACAGCGGACTGCCGCTGAGCAGTCATTTCGGACAGAGGCTGCAATCGGTCGATGGCTTTTCCGCCAAGGATATCGCCGAATGCATCGAGATTGCCGAGCAGCTCTATTCGATGCGCCGCTATCGCGACCGGATGTTCGGACCTGAGCATCGTTTCGGTGAAGCTGCGTGGGATATCCTGCTCGATCTGTTCATCATGGAGGCCCGCGGTCGCGCCATCCATGTGACCAGTGCCTGCATCGCTTCGGCGGTGCCGCAAAGCACGGCCTTGCGCTGCATCCGTGAACTGGAGGGCGACGGGCTGATCGTTCGCGACCTCGACAGAAGCGACGCCCGCAAATCGCTCCTGCGCCTGACCGACGAGGGCATGCGCCGCATGATCCAGGTGCTGCGTGGGCGCTTCGTCGGGATCGGCGAACAGGATGCCGAACTCCAGGAAGCCGAGTTTGATGATGGTCGCAGCGTCATGCAGCAATTGGTCAATGGCCGCGCGCGGATCAAGGCGGTCCGTTAAACTTGAAACGACGACGGTGGCACCTTAGCCCCAGAAGGCAGTAGGCGCCCGGCTGCTTCACGATTTGGTGAGAACCCTTGGTGTAGGACCTTGGCCTGCCCTGAGGGAATTCGTCGTCCGGACTGCCATGCATGCGCTCTGAACTGATCACTGATGCGCCATCGCGCGAACGGCTGGAACAGCCGTGGGAAGAGCTGGCATCGGCGGCGGTCGCAGGCAACGTGTTCTACGAGCCGTGGATGGCCAAGGCCGCGATGCATCTGCGCGAAGCCGGCGGATTGACCCTGCTGGCGGTATGGCAGGACGATACCGCGCTGGCCGGTATTCTGCCCTTGCAGACCCACACCGCGCTCGACGGCAGGTTGCGACTTGGCGTGCAGAACTGGGAACAGCGCGTGCGGGCGCTTGGCGATCCGCTGATCCGTGCGGGCTGCGAGCGTGCGTTCTGGGCGGCGGCGCTCGATTTTCTCGACCGTTCGCCCGGCATCGGCGGTTTTCTGCGTCTCTCGACACTGGCGGAGGACTCGCCTTCGACGCGTGCTTTGCTGGCGCTGCTCGAGGAGCAGGGGCGGCGCGGTTACATCACCCGCCGTTTCGAACGCGCGCAATTGCTCGCGGGGCCGGATGCCCAGACGTACATCGCCGCGAACATTCGCAAGAAAGTGCTCAAGGAGCAGCGCCGCCTGCGCAACCGGCTGGCCGACGAAGGCCCGCTGCAGTTCGACCGGCTGCCGCCCGATGGCGATGCCGGTGACTGGGCAGACGAGCTGTTCCGCCTTGAGATGACCGGCTGGAAAGGCCGCGACGGCGTGGCCGCTGCCGCCGATCCCGACGTCGAACGCGCGTTCCGCGATGTGCTTTGCGACGCGCATCGGCGGGGGCGGCTCGACTTTCACCGGATGCGCGTTGGCGACAAGGTTGTCAGCATGCTGGCCAACATCGAGACGGGCAACCGGGCGATCCAGCTCAAGATCGCCTATGACGAGGCCTATGCCAGCTTCTCGCCGGGCGTGCTGCTGGAGATGGCCTATCTCGAACATGCGCTCGACGTGCGCAAACTCGATCAGGTCGATAGCTGCGCGCGGCCCGGCCATCCGATGATCGACCGGATCTGGGTCGACCGTCTGCCGATCGTGTCGCTCGCCATTCCCTTTGACCGAGTGTCGTCGCGCCTGTTGTGCGCCGGGCAGGATTTTGTCCGCCGTGCCCGCCATCGCCGCTCTGCCGCAAACATGCCCGAACCGCCCCGACTGGAGGCCGCTGAATGACTTGCCACATCACACAGGAATCGCTGACTGCGCTGGGCGCGGGTTATCCGGCCCGCCCGGTAGCGGTCCGCCATGCCTTGCAGGACCACGCGCTGTTTACGCTGGATGCGCTGGCCGATCTCGCTGCCGGACTGCCCGAAGACCATATCGAGCACAGCCTGGGCAACCTTGCGGTCGATCAGGATCCGAACGGTATCGCGCGCGCGCCGCTTTCGCCGGCGCAGATCGCCCGGACCATTGCCGACAACGGCTGCTGGATGGTGCTGAAGAAAGTCGATCGCGATCCTGCCTATGCCGCGCTGATCGCCGAGTGCCTGGCCGAAATCGCTCCTGCCGTAACGCCGCACACCGGGGCGTGCCAGCGGCCCGAGGCGTTCATCTTCCTGTCGTCGCCCCATGCGGTGACGCCGTTCCACATGGACCCGGAGCACAACATCCTGCTCCAGATCGCCGGAACCAAGACGATGCGGATCTATCCCGCTGATGACGCGCGCATCGTCTCGCAGCGCCAGCATGAAGTATTCCATCTCGGCGGCAGCCACCGCAACATGCCGTTCGATGCCGCCTTCGATGACAGCGCGACCGAATTCGTGCTGACCCCGGGCGAGGCCGTCTACGTGCCGGTGAAGGCACCGCACTGGGTGCAAAACGGGGCCGAGGCATCGATCTCGTTCAGCATCACCTGGCGGTCGCGGCTAAGCGACGCAGAGGCGCGCGTCCACCGCTTCAACGCGGGGATGCGGCGGCTGCGGCTCGATCCGGCGGCACCGGGGGCTTACCCCATGGGCGATCAGGCCAAAGTGATGGCGCACCGCACGGCAAAGACCATCACCGGCACGGCGCGTCGCCTGCTCGGGAAAGAGCGCGACCGCACTGCGTACTGAATGAAGGCCGATGCCGCCTCCACGTTAGTGGGCAGGCGGCGTGGACAATTCCACATCGTCGAAGTTGCTAGATCTGGGTGGAACAAGGACGAACGCTGCGCTATTCGAAGACATGCACGTCGTTCTTCGTGAAGCCGCCCTTTTGTCGCTGCTGATTTCCTCGCTTACCGCCTGCGAAAATGAACGCCCCGAGACTGTGGAATTTTTCGAGCGATTGACGGGTTTGCCTCTCTGTAAAACTGCTCAAGTGCGCAACTTCAGGGTTGGCGAATACGATCGTGAATTTGATTTTACCTATGGTGTAACTCTGAAAATGTCAGATGATTGCCATCGTGAATTCGTCGCTGAGATTGATCAACGTTTGGATTATGAATGCCAGCCTGCAAAGGCTTGCAGTTTTATGGATAGTAATAGCTATTCGTACGAAATCACACCGCTTGAGGATGGAAGAACAAAATTTGTCCTACGTACAATTTAGGGGCTAGTGTCGAACGGCAGAAACTGGGTCGGATGCGGACGGTCCGAATTTGTTTATGGGCCTAAAGCGGCGTGCAGAATATCTGCATCATTCGTCATTGCGAGCGAAGCGAAGCAATCCAGGGCCTTGAGGCGCCGCCCTGGATGGCTTCGTCGCTATGCTCCTCGCAAGGACGATTCAGGTTTCCTGCACGATGCGCTTAACCTCAGCCGGCGAACAACGCCAGTTGTCGCCGGGCATTGACCGCCAGATCGAATTCCGCCTCGACATGCGCTCGCCCGCGCTTGGCGATTTCCAGTGCTGCGGCGGGATCATCGTAGACGCGGCGCAGGGCAGCGGCGAGGGCGGCGGCGTCGCGTTGCGGGATCAGCAGCCCGGTCTCGCCGTCGCGGATCAGTTCGGGAATGCCCGAGATCGCGGTGGTGATCGCCGGGCGTTGATAGGCCAGCGCCTCGATCATCACGTTGGGAATGCCTTCCTGCCGCCCGTCGGGACCGATGACGCTGGGGGCGACGCAGACGCTTGCGGTCTGGTAGGCGGCGGCGACGCGCTCGAACGGCTGCGCGCCGTGGAACGTCACGCGGCTTTCCAGACCGAGCGACGTGGCTTT
Organism: uncultured Novosphingobium sp.; assembly: GCA_964502105.1. Lineage (GTDB taxonomy): Bacteria > Pseudomonadota > Alphaproteobacteria > Sphingomonadales > Sphingomonadaceae > Novosphingobium. The sequence goes on from CAZCUS010000005.1 coordinate 155,174, forward strand.
CTGGCGCAGCGCATCGGCGCTGGGGCCATTGCCGATCAGGTCGCAGTGCCAGTCGCCCAGCGACGGCCCGGCGGCGGCAAGCGCATCGAGCAGATACTCGACGCCTTTCTTGGCTTCGAGCGCGCCGACGTAAAGGATACGGAACGGCGCGGTGGAAGGCAGCGTAGCGACCGGCGCGATGGCGGCGACGTCAACGCTGGAGTGGATCACCACCGGGCGGCCCTGCATGCCCGGCACTTTGTCTTCAAGGAACGCCTTGCCGAAGTCGCTGACCGTGCGCACCGCCAGTGCCTCGCCCAGCTTGCGTTTCAGCAGGCGCTGCGTGCGGAAAATGTCATGCGCGCGGCAACTTACCGAATAGGGCAGTCCGCCGAAACGCCGTCCCAGCCAGGCGACGGTCGCAGGGTGTCCGGCGAATTCGGCGTGAACGTGGGTGGCGCCCCAGTCCCGCGCATCGGCGGCAATGGCCAGCGCCTTGGGCAGGAGCGCGAGGGACTTCGCCAGAATGCGGGGGTGGCGCGCATAGGCCGCGACGATCTGCGCCATCGCCGTGGCCAATCGCAACGGATGGCGCATCGCGGTGCGGGCGAGCGCCTTGAGCGACGGCGCCGCGAGAAATTCGACGTAGCGAGCCCAGGCCCGCGTCGGTTCGGCAAACCCATGCAGCGGCTGGTCCTGGCGGAAGGGGGCGAGGTGGTAGAGCCGGATTTCGTGGCCCAGCTCGGCGAACTTCACCAGATCGCGGTAAATGAACGTCTCGGTGGATTTCGGGTATTCGGTAACGATCACGGCCAGCTTCATCGCGCGGCTTCCTCTCCTGCGCGCAAGCGACCGCACTGGATCGCCAGCGCGATCAGCAGCCACAGATAGCGCATGTCCTTGTGCGGCATGAACACGCAGCCGACGAGCAGCGCGGCCAGCGCGATCACCACGGCAAAGCTGCTGCGTGACAGCACCGCCGATGCCCCGACTGCGAAGCCGCGCCGGGCGGCGAGCAAGGCATGCGCGATCAGTCCTGCGAAAATGGTGAAGCCGATCAGGCCGTATTCTACCGCGCTATCGAGATAGGTGTTGTGCAATTCGCGCGGATACATCTCGCGCCCGGGCATGTAGCGATAGGCATCGGCCAGATAATGTTGCGGGAAATTGCCCGGCCCGATGCCCCAGATCGGCGAGGTCTGCAGCAGGTCGAAACCGATGCGCAAGTAGCTGATCCGGCGGAACAGCGTCTGGTCCTGCCCGAAATCGCCGATCGCCGCGAAGCGCGCAGTGAGCGAGGGCGGGGCGAACATGACTGTCAGCACGCCGCCGATCAGCGCGGCCAGCAGGATCAGCGGAAAGTAGCGCTCGCGCCGGAAGGCCAGCACGATCAGCCCGACGCCGAAGCCGAGGCCCAGGATGGCGCTGCGGGCAGACATCAGCGCCAGCGCCGCCGTGCCGATCAAGGCTATCCCGGCCAGCAGCATGCGCCCGCGCTTTTCGCCCGACATCAGCAGGCCGAACGCCAGCGCGACGCTGACCATGAGCATCTGCGCGGCGGTGGTCGGGTTCTCGTCCGATCCTCCCGACGATCTTGCCACGCCTTCGAAATCGGCGGTGGTTGCGGCGAGCGAGGTCGCCACGAGGCGCGTATGCGTTTTGGCTTCGATCAGCACGATGACGGCGGAAACCGCTCCGGCACCGATCATCGTCCACAGCAGCGCCCGGATGTGTCTGGGTTGGTCGGCGATGGCGATAAGGCACAGCGCCGGTGCGATCGCGGTGGCCAGCTTGATGAGGTAGCTCAGCCCCTCGTCGCGGTACTGTGACAGCGTCCAGGCGAACACCGCCCACAGCATGAGCATCAGCATCAGCCGAATGCCCGCGTCGCCGGTGGCGCGCGGCGGACCAGGTGTGACGGGGCGGGTCGTCAGGAACATGATCGTCGTCGCGACAAGTCCGGCCAGACACAGCTCGAACATCGAGATCGGCAGCTTGGCGGACAGGCGGTTGCCGATCGCGTCGAGCTGCACGAAGACCATGATCGCCATCAGGAACCCGATCGCGATCAGGCGGATGGTCTCGGCTTCGATCGTGGCGGATGGCGGCGCTATCGCGCGCCGGTCAGCCAGCGATCGCGACGACATGGAGCTGCTTGCCGGCGAGCGGAGCGACCTTCGCGGCCTGCGCCCGCGCGATATCAAGGCTGGCAGCGACGATGACGACCAGCACATCGGCATCGTGGCCGATTTCGTCCAGCACGGCGGCGCGGCCGCTTTCATGCAGGCCGCCGGCATAGATCAGCGGCTTGCGGTTGTCGGCTGGCCATTCGGCGGGCAGGCGGCGCCGGGTTGCGTCAATCGTGCGGGTGCGCTGGCCGGTGGCGGCAAACGCTTCGTGGATCAGGCGGAACACCTGCTTGACGGCGGTATCGCCGACCGGGCCGATGACGAGCAACGGCTTGTCGGACGCGGCCAGCGGCACGGCGAACCAGCGCAGGAAAGCCTCGCGCTCACGCAGGCTCTCATTGCCGCGATAGCCGATGCCATGCGCGGGCGGCGGAAGCAGGAGGGGGCACAGGTTCGAAGCGAAGTCGCTGGTCGCGGCCTCGGGCGCAACAACGCGCAGGACCGGCTCGGCGGCAGGTTCGATGATGGGATCGATCAGCTGCAGCTCTTCGACAGGGTCGGCAAGCGCGAGCGAGCCCATCGTCGCGCCGCCATGGACGGCAGTCGTCACGGTATTGGCGCGGACATGGCGGAATGGCGATGGCGGCGTATCCGTACGCGGGCGTAACGGCGATAGCGGCGGCGGGACGGCGGGCGTAGCGACCGGGGCAAACCTCGGCGCGGGCGCGGGCGGAGGCGGCGGCGGTGCCGGCGTAAACTCCGGCTCCAGGTCATCGGCTTCCGCTTCGGCGTCACTCTCTGTTGGGCGCGCTTCGCCGAGCAGCAGCAGCGCGCAACCGGCCAGCGCACAGCCGGCGATGAAGCCCAGGATCGTGTTGAACAGCGTCTTGGGCGAACTGCGCGTCAGCGGCGGCTTGGCGCGTTCGATCAACTGGATGCGCGGCGCGTTGGCGATGTTCTCGGTCTGGCTGAAGCTGGCGCGCTCGGTCAGCGCGTTGACTTCGGTTTGCAAGGCGGCGGCGGCATAGTCGAGTGCCTTGATCTGGTCTTCATGCTGGCCAAGCGCGGCAATCTGGCTGTCAATCTGCCCGACGCGGTCCTGGCGGATCGAGACGCCGCGACGCAGGCCGGCCACTTTCGGCCCCTCGATCGCCAGCGTCTGCTCGACCAACTGCTGCGACGACGAGAGCTTGCCCTCGGTCTGCCGCTTCAGGCCGGCGACCTGGCTTTCTGACGCCTGCAACTGCGCACGGTCGCTGGTCAGGCGCGATTGCTCGGCGACTTGCGCTTCGAGCAGCGACTGTTTCTGGCGATCGATATCGACCACCCCGGCACGCGATTTCAGTTCGCGCGACTGGCGCAGCACATTGGCGAGTTGCGCACGCTTTTCATTGAGGCGCAGCACCAGTGCATCGGCGATCTGCGCGCCCGAACTGCGCGATGTGCGCTCGGCGCGTTCGACGATGGCGTCGGCCAGCGCATTCGCGAACCACGCGGCGGACTGGGGATCGTCCCAGCTGACCGTGATGCGCACCAGATAGGTGCCCTCAACCGATTCGATCAGCGTGTTCTTGATGACATTGTCGATCAGGTCGTCGCGCAGCGGCACCGGCGGCGCCTCGCCATAGTTCAGCAGCGAGATGATGCGGCCCGGCGAAAACGGCGACGGCACCGAGTTCTCGGCAACCCATTCGTCCACCGGCTGGCCCGCCGCGCGCGCCTGTTCGGCGATGTAGCGATCGACGATCGGCGCGACGATGGGCCGGGTATGCGCGAATTCGGCATAGGTCTGCAGCAGCACGCTGCCGCCATCGAACGTGGACCCGCGCACGAAGCGGCTGGCATAACCCAGTTCCTCGCTGGTCGGCACGATGTTGAGCCGCGCGGCGCTGTCGAACGTCGGGCGCTGCGCCAGCACGAAGACGCTGAGCGCCAAGGCCGCCAGCGTGCAGCCGACGACGAGCGAAACAACCAGCTTCCAGCGCGACAGCACCAGGCGGAGATAGTGATAACCGAGCGGCATCGGATCAGGGCGAAATCAAAGTGACGGACGAACCGAGGTTCACGCCGTTGAAGCCGATGATCTGGCGGATCTGGCGAGCGCGATCGACGTTTCGCGCCATCTCGGTGGGCGGCACGATGATGATGCTGAACGGGCTGAGATAGCCCATCGTCGCGCTGTCGCCTTCGAGCAGGCTGCGCAAATCGAGCATGCGGGCGCTCATGTGATCGCCTTCGGGCGAGAGCAGCACGACGCGCGACAGATCGGCATCGCGATTGCCGCCGCCGGCCCGCGCCAGTCCTTCGAATATGCTGGTGCCATCGCGATAAGGAAACGCGCCGGCGCGTGCGACTTCGCCGAGCACGAAGATCTCGGGCAGGGGCGGCGGGCGATTGTATTCCAGCACCGATATCGAAACCGTCGGGTCTTGCAGCTTGCTTTGGTAAAGCCCGGTCAGCTTCTCCTGCAATTGCGTGACCGACATGCCCTTGGTCTGCACCGGCTGGAGCAGCGGCGGGCTGATCATGCCTGAAAGCTGGATGCGCTGGTCGTTCTGCAGCAGCGGAAAGCGCGGGAAAGTAAGGCGGATCAGGTCATTAGGATGAAAGTCCCCATCGAGCGCGAGGTGATCCTCGATCTTGCGGCTGACATCGCGGGCGATATCGAGCGAGGCGGTATCCATGGCGATCTGGGGCGCCGGTGCATAACGCGACGGCCCGGCACAAGCGGCCAGAGCCACCAGTGCCGCGATGGAAAGGAAATTCCGGGACGGGGATATCATGATGGTGTGACCAGATGCCTCATGTCTTCGCCGGAAAAGCGTTCGCGGCGCGTGTTCGTGATATGGCACTGCGGCGTAACGATATTGTTAAGAGCGCGTTGACCACGACGCATGCTGCGAAAGCAGCGCCTCGAACCGGCGGGTGGATGACGCGATATCGTATCCGCGTGCGGTCTCGCTGGCTGCGGCACATACGCTGCGGCGGTGCTGCGGGTCGCCGATCAGCGCGGCGATTCGCGCTGCCAGCGCCGCGGCGTCTTCGGGTTGGACGAGAAACCCGTTTTCGCCATCGGTGATAATCGCCTCCGGCCCGCCGCTGCGGGTTGCCAGCACCGGGGTGCCGCCCGCCATCGCCTCGATAATGACATTGCCGAAGCCCTCACGGCGCGAAGCGAGGACGAACAGATCGGCTGCGGCGATTTCGTCGGCCAGCCGGTCGCTGTGTCCGGCCAGAGTGACGTGATCGCCGATCCCGGCAGCGGCGATTTGCTGCGCCAGTTGCGCGTGCAGCGGGCCATCACCAAAGATACGCAAGTGAAAGGCGGTGCCGTTTGCGGCCAGAATGGTGCAAGCCTCGATCAGCGAGTCGAAGCCCTTTGCGGGCACCAGTCGGCCAGCCGAAACGAGCTGGATGGGGCCGTGATTCTCGGCACGCGCGTTTGGCGGGGCGACCGTGGCGATCACCGGATTGGGCAGGGTAACGGTGTTTACCGGGCGGGCGATCACCTCGGCGATTTCGGCAGCGATGCGGTCGGTCGGCACCGCGATGGCGGCGGCGCGCGGATAGAAATGCCGCATCGCCGCGCGGCGCAGCAGCGGCAGCTTGGCCTCGGCCAGATAGGCGCGCGGCGGGGTGTGCTCCGAAACGATGCGCGCGACGCGGTGGGCGCCGATGGGCGCGGCCAGCAGCGCGAGGTTCATGGCGTTGGTGGCACTGTAGGCGATATCGATCTGGTGCGTCGCCAGCGCTGCCGCGATACGGCGCGGCAGCCGCAGCGCGCGTCCGCCGCCCAGTGCGATGGGTTCGACATCGCCGGGCAGGGCGGCAAGAAAATCGCCCTCGATGCGGGTGAGGAACAGCAGCGGCGTGAAGCGCGACCGGTCGAGCGCGCCGATCCAGTTCAGCACTACCCGTTCGGCCCCGCCAGCGCGAAAATGCGGGAGCAGGAAGGCCACGCGGCACGGCTGCTCGCTCATGGCGCGGCGCGGCCGGTCTTGCGGTTTAGCGCGGTGCGCAGCAATGTCAGCGCGCCGGTCATTTCAGGCACGCGCAGCGCCAGCGCTGCCGCTCCATAAATCCCGACCACGGTCACGCCCAGCGCAGCGAGCATGGCCAGCCAGCCGATCACGCCGGTCGGCTGCGGGCCAAAGCGCAGCAGCGCATAGCCACCGGCAGCGGCAATCGCGCCGCACAGGCCGCTGCGCGCGAAATCAAGCAGTTGCGCGCGCATGTCGAAGCCCCGGAAGCGGCGCGTCGCGATGACTTGCGCCACCAGCATCGCTCCGGCGGTCGATGCGGCGGCGGCCCAGGCGATCCCGGGCGCGCCGTAAAGCGGAGCGCCGACAGCGAGCATCCCGCCGCGCAGCGCCAGGCCAACCAGCACAATGATGGTGAGATCGCGCAGGCACGATGCGCGCGGATCGGCGTAGATGGCTGAAGTCGTTGCGCTCATCGGCGCAAGGAAGACCTGCGCGAGTGCATAGCCGGCGGTAGTGCCGGTAACGAGCAGGATGCTTTCCTCGCCAAAAGCGCCGTGGCCGAACAGCACACGCACGATCATTTCAGCGCCGAGCATCATGCCGATCGAGACCGGCAGTTGCACGAAGAAGCCCAGCCGCTGCAACCGCGCGAAGCCGCGCGAGGCTTCTTCCGCGTCCGGGTTCTGCATCGCCCGGACGAGTTCGGGATTCATCACGGTATAGAGGCTCGACATCACGAGGCCGGGTATCAGCGAGACCAGCCGCGCGCCGTATTCGAGCGCGGCGACGCCGCCGTCCGCGACGGTGGATGCCACGGCGAAATCGAGCAGGCTGGTCGCCTGGAAATAGAGATTGAGCACGATTGCCGCCGCCACGCCGCCGCCCATGCTTGTGGCGGCAGCGGTCGCGGCGGAAGCCTTGCCGCCGGGGCCGATCAGGCTGGCGGGATCGCGCCGCACGATGGACCATGCGCCGCCGAGCAGGATCGCCATGCCGACGACGCCGCTGATCAGCATCGTCCATGCGCCGGCGACGATGCCCAGCGGCGGGACCGCGACGGCCAGCACCAGCACCAGCATCCCGCGCTGGATGATGTTGGTGCCCTCGCTCAAGAGGTAGCGGCGATTGGCCTGCAGCACCGCGACGAGCAGCGAGCCGACCACCGCGATGGGGAGCAGCGGCATCATGATCGCCATCATCGTCGCGGTCAGGTCATGGCGTTCACCGGTAAAGCCCGGTGCGAAGGCGGTGACCAGCGCGGACGGAATCAGCGTGCCGATCAGCATCAATGCGGTGAGTGCACCGACGAACCAGTAGATCCGTGATGGCAGGCCGTGGATCGACAAGGGCTGGCCGCGATCGACGCGGGCGACCACCGTGGGCATGACGATCTGGCTCACCAGCTTGCGGATGGTATCGGCAAAGCCAACGGTCGTGCGGCGCGCCAGAAAGAACGCATCGAGCATGCCCGTCGCGCCGAAGCGGTTCGCGAGCAGGACCGAGACGAGGAAGCTGAGCAGGAAGTCCGCGCCGCGCACTGCCGCGACCACCAGGGTCGAGCGCACGATGGCCTTGGTCGCGCGTCCTTTCGCGACCGGCGCCGGCTCGGCCGCGCTGGCCATCAGGCGGTCTGGGCGAGGCGGGCGCGCTCGGCCTTGCCGGGGGTCGTAGTGCCCAGGACGCCCTGATAGCGCCCCATCCGCGTCCAGCGCGTGCCGAGGATACAGTAGTGCATCACCTTCACCCCGCACTCGGTGTATCCGAAGTGGCTTTGGATCTTGTACGAAGCGCGGTTGACCCGGTCGACCACGCCGAACTGGCGCTGGATGCCCATGTCGCCCAGCGTCTTCATGACGTAGCGGCACAAGGGCAGGCCGATATTCCGGCGGCGCACCGATGGATCGATCATCCAGCAGTAGTGATAGGCCTCGCCCGGCGGCACGCGGTAGAACTCGCGCGATTCCGCATCGTGGTGATCGCTGAGCGCGATCCAGGCGCAGCCCACCGCGACACCTTCATACAGCGCGAAAATGCCGATCTTGCCGTTGGCCAGCATCGCGCCGAAAGCATCGCGCCGATGCGCCATCCACTCGCAAAGCGGCGGCACGGTATTGCCATCGCGCAGCACCATGAAGGACAGCCACGCGGGAATCTCGGCATTGGCGCCGACCCGGTGGTCGCCCGGCCGGTATTCGAGAATCACGCTGGTGCTGGCGCGAAAGATGAAGTCCGCGAATGCCTTGCGCAGCGTTGGCCCGACGCCGTGTTCGCGCAGGCGCTGGCTGATGCGTGCCAGCTTGCCGGCGCGCCGCGCGACCGGCATCGCCACGCTGTTCATCGCAGGCCTCCCACCGCCGAGGCAACCCGGCGGCCAAGGCGCGAATCGCGGTAAAACTGGCGGGCGCCGAACAGCAGCATGTGCTGGACCGGCTTCAGCGCGGCGACCTGCATCGGCGGCATGAGGCGGCTGTGCGGGGCGAACGCAGTCTTGAACTGCACGCGGTTCGCCTCGCCGGGATCGCGCGGTTCGCCTGCCGGCAGGCCGGCCAGGTCATAGCCCACCGCGCCCATCTCGCGGGCAAGGCGCATCGCCTCCCACAGCAGCGGATAGGACAGCGCGACGGTCGTCTGGTCGGTATGCGTTGCCAGCGACAGCCAGATCGCTTCGTCAGCCTGACGCACGAAAGCATGGCCGCCGACGGGCTGACCGTCGATCTCGGCCAGGAGCATCGCCCCGCCAAGCTGTTCGATCAGCGCGGCCTGCCCCGCCGCATCGGGCAGACCGGCCATGTCATAGTCGGGCCGAGCTGCGCGGAAGGTGTCGAGCAGGCCCTGATAGGTTGCGATATCCTCAGCAGTGCTGGCCGTGCGGACGGTGACGCCGGCCTTGACCGCAGCCTTGATCTGGCGGCGGCCGCGCTGCTTGAACCCGGCCAGGATATCGGCCTCGGGCTTGTCGAGCCAGACGATGCCGGTGGAGGTGTGAAGCGGCTGGCGCGTATCGGGCAGGGGCACGAAGCCGTTCGCCCGCATCGCCTCGGCCATGATCGGGATCGCCCGCCCGCGCACACGCGGGGCAAGCTGGACCGAGCAGCAGCCTGCCTCCCGCAGCGCCACAAGCATGTGCGCCAGCACGGTTTCCATCACCGTGGCATCGTGGACCACGGGGCCGCGCTGCACGGTTGCCAGCCAGGCACCGGCCGCGAGCCAAGTGCGCCGCACGACCGCTGCGCCAATTGGCGCGTCACCATCGAGAAGCAGGAAATGCAGGTAGTCCTGCACCCGGCTGCGCGGCACCATGGCGGCCCATGTCCGGCACTGCTGGTAGGCAGCGAACGGACTGGCCGCCATGAAGCGATCGAACTTTTCAGCCATCGGCGCATCGAGTTCTGCAAGGAGAAGCGATTGTTTCGTCACGGCGCTGATGCGGTGTCCATTCCGGTGTTGGGTTTACCGAATATTTCCCTTCGGCGACTAGTTCCCCAATAGAACAAGGCTCTTAGCGAGACGTTAAACGATGCCGCCTGCAAGTCCGACAACTGAAGAATTTCACCTTGGACGCGGGTGGTATGGCGCCTGGCAGGCCGCCTATCTGGAATCCGGGATGCGTTCGCTGTCGGTCGACGGGCTGCCTCTGATCGAAGAGCGCGCGCGACTTGGGCCCTTGCCCTATCGCCGGCTCAGCTCGCAAACCAACGTCCACACGCCGCGCCTCGATGTGGCGAACGATGACGCACTGACTCCGGACTTTCCCGCTCGTTTGATGGGGGCAGGAAAAGTGGACATGGTGCGGATGGAATACGTCGCCAGCGGCTCGCGCCTGCTGGCCGCCGCGCAGGGGTGGGCAGGCCACAATCGCATCACCATCACGCCGCAGGCACTGGTCCCGGCGGTCGATTGCCGTCGCAGTTATGACCAATGGCTGGCCGGGCGCAGCAAACGCGGACGTTCGCGCTGGCCCAAGCTGGAACGCGAGGTCATCCAGACGATGGGCATGCGTTTCGAGGTGCTGGACGGGCGGACCGACCTGGCCGAACTGCTTGCGGAAATCTTTGCGGTCGAGCAGTCGGGGTGGAAGGGCCAGGAAGGCACGGCCATCAGCGACAGCTACGCGGACACGCTGTTTTACACCAAACTGGCGGAAGAGGCGGCGCCAGCCGGAGCGCTGCGAATTGCGGTATTGCGCTATCAGGGCCGGATCGTCGCTTTCGAATACGGACTGTTGAGCGCGGATCGCCTGTTCCTGCTCAAGGTCGGTTACGATGAAACCTATGAAAAGCAGTCGATCGGCCATGTTCTGGCGGTGATGAACATTCGCCACTGTTGCGAGGACCCGGCCATCGCCTGGTACGACAAATTGGGCAACGGATTGCGGCCTGCACCCTACAAACTGCGTTTCGCCGATACGCTCGATACGCTGTACCGGATCACGCTTTATGGGCCGGGCTGGCGCAGCCGGGCGCTGTGGCTGTACCAGATCGCCCGCATTCGCGCCAAGACGATTGCCGATCGCTGGCGCGGGCGCAAACCGGTGACGCTGACGTGACGCGCAAGCAGGAACGCCGCCGCCGCTTCGTGATGTGGGTGGTGACCATGGGCGCAGGTGCACTGCTTGCGCTTGCCGCTGCCCTGTTGCTGCCTGCGGGGTGGCTGGTCGCGGCGCTGATCCTCGGGTGCGCAGCTTTCCTTGGCCATCGCCACATGATCGCGCCTCCTGGCGCAGTGGTGCTGACCTATCACTCGGTCAGCCCCGATCCTGCATGGCTGCCGTGGTCGCGCGAGATATCGGTGCACCCGGAGACCTTCGAGCGGCACTTGGCGACGCTGGCGAGGATGGGCTGCACGGTGATGGGCACGCGCGATCTTGCTGCGGCGCGACGCTCCGGGGGCGAACCGCCACACGACGCCGTGGCGCTCCATTTCGACGATGGCTACCGCGACAACTGGCTGTACGCGGTGCCGGCGTTGGCCCGCCATGGGTTTCCCGCGACATTCTTCGCCTCGCTCGACTTTATCGAGCCGGATGATCGCCCCCACCGCGATGGCGACGAAAGCGGCTACATGAGCTGGGCCGAACTGCGCGCCATCGAAGCCAACCCGCTGTTCGAAGTCGAACCGCACGGTGTCGATCATGCGCGCGTGCCGGTGTCCGATCGCATTGTCGGCCGGGTCAATGCCGACAACTGGCGCAGCCTGGCCTGGTTGCAATGGGCCGCGACGCCGGGGCCGAAGCACGACTGGTTTCGCGCGGCCATACCCGTTGCCGTGCCGCTGGGCGCGCCGGTGCCGGAATCGGGGCTGGCGCTGGCCGCACGGCAGTGGCGCAATGGCAGGCTGGAGGATCAGGCCACTTTCGAGCGTCGCATCGAAAGCGATCTTGCGCTGTGCAATGCGCGCTTTGCCGAGCATCTGGGACGCGCGCCGCAGATTTTCTGCTGGCCGGAAAACGCGGTGGGTGCCGAGGGGCGCCGGATTGCCGATGGGCTCGGCTACACGGCCACGACCGGCGGCAAGGGGCGCAATACCGCCGATGAGCCGCCGCACATCCTGTCACGCATTCATATGGGCGATCGGGCAATCGGCGTCCGCTGGCAACCGGCGGAGGCGCTGCACTTGCGTGCCGCCGTCCGCCTCGCCCAGGGTAACCATTACTGGTACCTCGTCATCGCCCCGATGAATCTGTTGCGTTCCCTGGTTTTGCGCGCGCGTGCGGCCATCGGACCCATCACGTGACGGGGCAGATATTTTTACGCGGTAACTATGTCTGTTCACCCATCACAGGTGGGCTGGCGATAGGGACCGAATGGTATCGCATCGCCAAGGGGGTGATGGCGCGATCGATGGGGCTACGATGAGCGAGGTCGGCAGGATCGTCATGGGAGAGCCGGCCACGGAGGCCGATCTGCAAGCCGGAAACGCGCATCAGGTAGACGGAGAGACCCAGTTCGATCGCCGGAAAGACATGCCCCGCCGCGTGCGCTTCGAATGCGATATGAACGGCGTTCCGCTGTTCCTCGAATTTCGCAGCCAGAACTACGCGCGAAGGCTGAAGCCGCTGGTCGATCGGGTGCTGGCGCTGGGCGCGTTGCTGATTACCTCGCCCGTGCTGATCGCGGTCGCGTTGGCGATCAAGCTTTCGGATCGTGGCCCGATCCTGTTCATCCAGCAACGCACGGGATATCTTGGCAAGCGCTTCCCGCTCTACAAGTTCCGCACGATGGTGCCCGATGCCGAAGCGCTGAAAGAGACGCTGCGCAGCCTCAACGTGCACGGCGCGGAATCGCCTGACTTCAAGCTGGTTGACGATCCGCGCGTGACCCGCGTCGGCAAGTTCCTGCGCAAGACCAGCCTCGATGAACTGCCCAACTTGTGGAACATCGTGCGCGGAGAGATGTCGTTCGTTGGTCCGCGCCCTACCTCGTTCTGCGCCTCGACATATTCGATGCATCACTTGCCGCGGCTGGCGGTGCGTCCGGGGCTGACCGGCCAGTGGCAGGTTTCAGGCCGCGCCAACATCGGCTTTGACGAGCGGGCGGAGATGGATATCGATTATATCCGTTCGCTCTCGCCGCAGAAGGATCTGGCGCTGGTGGTGAAGACGGTCTCGGCTGTCGTGCGCGCCGACGGGGCGCATTAACCCGCTGGTTTCGCGTCCACCGCGACATTATCGAAATAGAGCGTTACCGGCTCCGGATTGGAATTGGCGGTGACGCCGATCTGCACCCGGTCGGCAAAGCGCTTGTCCAGCGGCAGGATCGTTGCGCCGCGTGCGTTCAGCACTTCGGTGCCGTCCAGCGTCACGCGGGCACCGCCGTTGTCGCCTGCGCTAATCATGACCGACAGCACCACGCGGTGCCAGCGTTCGCTTGCCAGCATCGGCGCGTCGTCGCGAACCCAGGCGTCCTTGATGCCGATCTTGGAGCGGTCGATCCGCAGCCTTCCGCGCCGCAGATAGAGCCGGACGCCGGGATTGCCGCCTTCGCCACAACTGGCGCATTCGATGTCGACCAGCTGGATCGAGTTCAGCGGCGTCTCGCGCGGGGCGTAAAGATCGAAGGCCACCGTTACCAGCGTGCCTTCGCCCATCGGCGCAGTGCGCGCGACGAGATCGGCCTTGGACACGCCGCCGCTCTTGGCACTGGCCGAGGCGCGTAACGCCTGGCCCTTGCGCCCGGGCGCGGGGACGACGGCGACGCTGCCGCGCTCCTCCTGCCGGATCGCCCAGTGCGCGCCGGGGCAGTTATCGGTGCACAGGCCCGTTTCGAAGTCATCGGCAAACGCGAACCGGGCTGGGGGTGGGGGCGGAGATGCACCCGGCAAGGCCGCTGCCGCCGCGATCCCTGCGCCCAGCGTCGCAGCAATGGCAATCGGCCAGCGCAGGCTCACGCCGATGGCTCGGAGGACTTTTGCGGGGTCCATTGCGAATAGCGGCGGCCTGACAGGAAAAGGATTGCGCCTAGGCTCAGCCCCGCCAGATGCAGCACCGCGCCATAGGCGACCGCCAGCGGCTTCGGCAGGCGCACCGGTTTGAGGAAACCGACGATCCCGAGCGACGCCGCCGCAGTCAGCCCGGCGAACACCAGCCCCCAGGGCAGCATATGTCCCCCCAGCGCCAGCACGCCGGACAGCACCCACAGCGGCGGCAGCGCCAGCGGGGCGAGCCGGCGCGCGACCTTGTGGAACACCAGCGCGACCGCATACCAGCCCGTGCGCAGCGGGTTCATCAGCGCGCGACGACGCCACAGCCCGGTCAGCCCGCGCACGGTGATTCGCACGCGGCGGCGGAACTGGGGCCGGTCGCCCGCGATGCTGTGCTCATAGACGCGCGCGGCGGGGGCGAAGGCGATGCGCTGGCCGGCGGCGACGGCGGCGGTGCTGATGTAGAAATCGTCGGTCACGTCGCCCGGCACGTGCGGCATCAGGGCCGCGCGGATCGCGTAGATCCCGCCATCGGCCGAGACGCAGCCGAACAGGCTGTCCTCGGCGGCGCGCATCGCGGATTCGTAGCGGCGGAACAGGCCGTCGGCGGCGGCGAATCGGTGGCCTTTACGGTCCTTGCCCCGTATCGTCTCGACACTGCCCGCCACGCAGCCCACGGCGGGGTCGGCGAAGGGCGCCAGCAGCGCAGGCAACGTATCGGCATCGAACAGCGGATCGGCATCGGTCATGACGATGATCTCGCCCGTCGCCAGCGGCACGATGCGGTTGAGCGTGGCCGCCTTGCCCCCGCGCGGTGCCCTGACCAGCATCACGCCCCGGTGCGCAAAACCCTCGACTAGGCTCGCGGTCCCGTCGCTGGAGGCATCGTCGCCAACGATGATCTGCGCGCCAAGCCCCGTCGCATCGAGCGCGGCCAGCACCGAGGAAATCTTCTCGCCGATCCGCGCCGCCTCGTTATGCGCGCAGATCAGGATGGTGAGCGACGGGTTGCCCGGCACCGCGCGGCCCGGACGGCGCGGCAGCGCGCGCGCGGCCAGCAGCAGGACCACCGGATAGCCGATGAAGGCGCACAGCGGCACCACGACCAGAATGTATGCCGCAAGTTCCACTCGTTCCTCCTGACGCCCGACGAGGCCTAGCCGCAACCCTTTGCGATTGCGTTAAGGGTTCCCGGCATCAGACCCGGACCCATCGGCAATCTCGCCGCGCGCGATGGCTTCCGCGCGCATCCGGTCGAGCCGCGCGTTGATCCGGTCGAGCACGTCGTCGGGATCGGGCATGTCCGCCTCGATCCGCGCGCGCACGCGCTCGTAAACGGCATTGCCGGGCCGGGGGTCGTGGTCCGATCCGAACCGCTGCCCGCGCCGCATGCGCAGCAGGAACAGGATCAGCGGCGTGTCATAGCGGATCCAGGTGGTGACGATCTCGCCGCCGCGCACCACCGGACGCTCCTCGCCCAGGATCGCGCGTTCCAGCGCACAGTCCTCCAGCCGCGCGATCCCGCGATCGAGCGCCATGTCCCACGCCGCCGAGAACCCTTGCGCGCCGGGCAGGTGCCGCAGTTTGTAAAGCGCCTCCAGACTGGCCCCGATGCTCCGCGCCGCCTGCGTCACGATGCCGGTGGCAGCCAGCGCGGCGATGAACGCCCGCTGCCGGTCCGGCGTGATCGAATTGCGGCGCGGCGCCTTGTGCACATAAGGCGCAAAGCCCAGTAACGGATCGTCCGCCTCGGGCGGATCATCGGTGAAAGCGGTGCGCGATGTCCGCCGCGAAGCGCGCTGCGACGGACACGAGAGCTTGGACGGACGGCGTGCGGACATGAGACAGGCAACCTCGCGCTGGCTGTGGAACTGGGCCTACCCCATGGCGAGGGCGTTTTAGCGCGGGTGCGGGGGAGTAGGAAAATGGAAAGATGGCCCGGTCGACGCTCATTCAGTTCTGAACGCAATTCTGAGATAGCTGCCGCTGCGGACGTTAAAGCTGTCAGTGGTCACTTCAAGCACAGCAGCCGAACCCCTAGGTCGCCGGATGGGAGATAACGGGCTGCGCGCTTGCCTCCCCGAGCCCAATCAATTCTGAACACCTATGAAAAAAGGCGACGTTCTCTCTCTAAGGTTGAGCGTCGCACGCTTCTCGTTCACTGCAGGGGGATGACAAGCTCTACCCAACCGACTCAAATTGGCTCGACCCAATGCCTCGATTTAGAGGGCGCGCATCGTGTCGCGTAACGAAACAATCAACATCAAGATGGGTTATCCCGAACCTGCTTCCCAAGGGTATGACGTCTATTTCTCGGCTGACGTGGAAACCGACGGTCCGATCCCTGGCCCCTTTTCCATGCTTTCCTTCGGCTTGGTTTATGCCGGCGCTTATGATGGAACGACGTTCTACCGACCGCCCGAATATCTGGACAAATTCTATGTCGAGCTCCGTCCGATTTCCGATGCCTTCGAAACTGAAGCGCTTGCCGTAAATGGACTGGATCGTGCCGCGCTCGTCAAAAGGGGCGCGGACCCGACTGCGGCAATGACTGATGCGGCGAATTGGGTGCGGCAGCGTGCGGGAATCGGGTCACCGGTCATCGTGGCGTACCCACTTAGCTTCGACTGGATGTGGCTTTATTGGTATTTTATGCGGTTCTCGACGACCGGGTCTCCGTTCGCTCACTCTAGGGGGTTTGATATCAAGACGGCCCTTTCGATCAAGCTTCGCCGAATGATCAGCAAATCCGGGCGGTCGCGGATCCCGGAAACCGTGCGATCGAGCTTTCCGCACACTCACAATGCGCTCGACGATGCGATCGAGCAGGCCGAAATATTCGCAAACGTCTTCGCAATGAGTGAAGGGAATGAGTGACCTTTACCTTTTTTCGGCGCGGGAACGCGCTCAGGTGCGCCTCCAAAAGATTACCGATGACCTAGTCGGCGCAAACGAGGCGTTTGGGCAAAGAGCATGTGTTTACGCTACTGGATCGTTTGGGCGCTTGGAGGCAGGTCCGAAGAGCGATCTCGACTTGTTTATAGTCATCGAGACCAACGCTCAATCGCCTGACAAGCCGCTGCTGAACGCGATTGAAGAGATAAAGCTTAAGAATGAGTTGATTAGCACTGCGGAGAAGAACGACCTTGCTAATTTCGACGGTGGCGGGCGGTTTTTGACTTCACACACGATCGAGTCGTTCACGAAATGGCTAGGGTCGAACGAAGACGATTTCCGAAATACGTTGACTGGTCGGATGCTCATGTTGCTCGAGAGCAAGCCGCTCATCGGCAACGCAGTCTACTACAAGACGATTGATTTAGTCATCGAAAAATACTTCCGTGACTATGTGAGCCACGAAAACGAATTTGTTCCATCGTTTCTGTTTAACGACATCATCCGCATGTGGCGGACGTTCTGCGTTAATTATGAATTTTACCGGAAAGAGGGTGATTCACGGAACAAGATCAAAAATCTTAAACTAAAGTTCAGTCGGATGCTCACGTGCTATTCGGGAATTGTCTACCTGATGGCCATCTATGCGCGCGACAACCGCGTGCAACCTGGCGATGTCAGGGCGATGACAGCGATCAGCCCAACCGAACGTTTAGAGGCAATCGCCACATTCTTTACAGGGGAAATCGCTGCGACACTGCAGGAGGCCGTCGAGAATGCGTTGACAGGCTATTCGGAGTTTCTGGAACTAACGCACCGAGGCTCAAGAACGGCGGTCAAAATATACAGTGCTGATGAGGCCAAGTGGCGGGAAAAGTCATATGTATTTGGTCGCTGCCTCTCGACGATGATTGATCATCTTGGCGAGGTGTCGCCGAAGGCCGATGAGCTACGAAGACTCATCTTGATTTGAAGGCATTGGCAGCCTTTATAGTGAAAGCAGCGGGCTAGTGTCTGCAATCGGCCCGAACCAGCCTGTTCGAAGAAGTAGCGTGCGCAAGGTGGCAAACGTCCACTCATGCTAGAAGCTGACGTTTTGCGCTTCATATTAGGGACGGCGGCTTTGTTCCAACGCCGGTCGGTCGGACGTCTCGACCCCGGCGTAAGGAGATTGCGGTCGAACCTGGAAAACCGGCTGTCAACCGAGCATTACGACTTTGACTTCTCATCTTACCCACCCCTTGACCTAACCCCCAATTCCACCTAATGGCCCCCATCCTTCGCGGGCTTGCTGATCGGCTGGCCCCTGCGGGACGATATAGAGCTGAACATTGCCGTTTGTGCGTTCGGGGCGTCCAAGCCTCGGTTTTCGAAGGGTTTCCTTCGGCAGCAAACGGTAAAGTAATCCGGCGGGTTCGTCGGGTGGAGTGTTTTTCGGCTCACGTATGGAACGGCGATTCGCGCTGTCCTTCTGGCTTCGGCTCCCGGTTTCGGGATGGTCGGGCGGGGCAGGGCGCAAATTTTCCGGTTCCGGCACGTGATCCTTCTTTCGCTGCATCCTTCATCGTTCCCCCTTCCGGGCCTTGTTGACCCGGAGTGCGACGGGTCCGTTCCGTGCTTCCTTGCGAAGCGCGAGCGGACCGGATCCATCGCACTCCATAGAAAGAAGAGTATAGATGCCGACTATCAACCAGCTGATCCGCAAGGGCCGCGAACCGCAGAAGGCCAAGAGCAAGGTCCCTGCGATGGAGCAGAATCCGCAGAAGCGCGGCGTTTGCACCCGCGTCTACACCACGACCCCGAAGAAGCCGAACTCGGCTCTGCGCAAGGTCGCCAAGGTGCGCCTGACGAACCAGCGCGAAGTCATCACCTATATCCCGGGCGAAGGCCACAACCTGCAGGAGCACTCGGTTGTGCTGATCCGCGGCGGCCGCGTTCGCGATCTTCCCGGCGTTCGCTACCACGTTCTGCGTGGTGTGCTCGATACGCAGGGCGTGAAGGACCGCAAGCAGTCGCGTTCGAAGTACGGCGCCAAGCGGCCGAAGTAATCGTGCGCCCTTGGCATCCGCCAAGGGCTTGCGGCACCGGCCCGCTCCCCCACCCGGCCACCCAGATCCTACCTTGACAGGGTAGCCGGGTGGGGGAGCGATCCGGAGCCAAAGACCAGGTTTTACACGGAACCGGTCTTCTCCCCCACCCGAACTCCCTTCAGGGAATACTCGGGGAGGTCGGGTGGGGGAGAGGGCCGGAGCCGAAAGGCGGGGCGGATGCCCTGCCGCTCCGAAGGAGTTTAAGAAATGTCACGTCGTCGTCGTCCCGAAAAGCGGGAAATCCTGCCTGATCCGAAGTTCGGTGATCAGGTCCTGTCGAAGTTCATGAACAACCTCATGTATGACGGCAAGAAGTCCTCGGCCGAGAGCATCGTCTATGGCGCGCTCGACACGATGGAAACGAAGGCCAAGGCCGATCCGATCCAGCTGTTCCACGATGCGCTCACCAACGTGAAGCCGCAGATCGAGGTCCGCAGCCGCCGCGTCGGTGGTGCCACCTATCAGGTGCCGGTCGAGGTTCGCCCCGAGCGTGCGCAGGCTCTCGCCATCCGCTGGCTGATCACGGCTGCGCGCAACCGTCCGGAAACGACGATGGCGGCGCGTCTGTCGGGCGAACTGCTCGATGCCGCGAACAACCGTGGCAACGCGGTGAAGAAGCGCGAAGACACGCACCGCATGGCGGATGCGAACCGCGCCTTCTCGCACTACCGCTGGTAATACGGCAGCGCCGGCAGCTTCGCCGGCGACCTGCTGGCCCGGTGCGACAGCGCACTGTCATCCGGGCGACATACTTTCAATCGATGGGGCGGGGGCCTATTTAAGCACGGCTCCCCAACCATTCACCCAAGGAACGACCCATGGCACGCAGCCATCCGCTCTCGATGTATCGCAATATCGGTATCATGGCGCATATCGACGCCGGCAAGACCACGACGACCGAGCGCATCCTTTACTACACCGGCAAGTCCTACAAGATCGGTGAAGTTCACGATGGCGCCGCTACCATGGACTGGATGGAGCAGGAGCAGGAGCGGGGGATCACGATCACCTCGGCCGCTACCACGTGCTTCTGGGGCGATTACCGCATCAACATCATCGACACCCCCGGCCACGTCGACTTCACCATCGAAGTCGAACGCTCGCTGCGCGTGCTCGACGGCGCGGTCGCCTGTTTCGATGGCGTCGCCGGCGTTGAGCCGCAGTCGGAAACCGTATGGCGCCAGGCCGACAAATACGGCGTCCCGCGCATGTGCTTCATCAATAAATTGGATCGCACCGGCGCCAACTTCAAATACTGCGTACAGTCGATCATCGACCGCCTCGGCGCGACCCCGGCCGTGCTGTATCTTCCGATCGGTATCGAAGCCGACCTGAAGGGCCTCGTCGATCTGGTCGAGAACCGCGCGATCATCTGGAAGGACGAAGCGCTGGGCGCCGAATTCTTCTACGAAGAGATCCCCGCTGACCTCGCTGACGAAGCTGCAGAATACCGCACCAAGCTGATCGAACTTGCCGTTGAGCAGGACGATGACGCGATGGAAGCGTATCTGGAAGGCAACGAGCCTGACGTCGCGACGCTCAAGGCGTTGATCCGCAAGGGAACGCTGGCCCATGCGTTCGTTCCGGTCGTGTGCGGTTCGGCGTTCAAGAACAAGGGCGTCCAGCCTCTGCTCGACGCCGTCGTCGATTACCTGCCTTCGCCGCTCGACATCGAGGACGTGCAGGGCGTGAAGGTCGACAGCGACGAGACCGACAGCCGTCCGCCGGAAGACGAAGCGCCGTTCAGCGCGCTCGCGTTCAAAGTCATGAACGATCCGTTCGTGGGCTCGCTGACCTTCATCCGCATCTATTCCGGCACGCTGAGCAAGGGTACGTACCTGAATTCGGTTAAGGGCAAGAAGGAAAAGGTCGGCCGCATTCTCGAAATGCACGCCAATGACCGTAAGGACATCGACGAAGCTTTCGCGGG
Organism: uncultured Novosphingobium sp.; assembly: GCA_964502105.1. Taxonomy (GTDB): domain Bacteria; phylum Pseudomonadota; class Alphaproteobacteria; order Sphingomonadales; family Sphingomonadaceae; genus Novosphingobium. Next base: position 175,599 of record CAZCUS010000005.1, read on the forward strand.
CGACATCGTCGCGCTGGCCGGCATGAAGGAAACAACGACTGGCGACACGCTGTGCGCCGAGCGTGCACCGATCGTGCTGGAGCGCATGGAATTCCCCGAGCCGGTTATCGAACTGTCGGTGGAGCCAAAGACCAAGGCGGACCAGGAGAAGATGGGCGTTGCGCTCAATCGCCTGTCGGCCGAGGATCCCTCGTTCCGCGTATCGACCGATCACGAATCGGGCCAGACCATCATCAAGGGCATGGGCGAATTGCACCTCGACATCATCGTCGATCGCATGCGCCGCGAGTTCAAGGTCGAGGCCAACGTCGGTGCGCCGCAGGTGGCCTACCGCGAATACCTCGGCAAGCCTGTTGACGTGGACTACACCCACAAGAAGCAGTCGGGCGGCACCGGTCAGTTCGGCCGCGTGAAGGTCAAGGTTTCGCCGGGCGAGCGCGGCTCGGGCATCATCTTCAAGGATGAGATCAAGGGCGGTAACATCCCGAAGGAATATATCCCCGCGATCGAAAAGGGCATGCGCGAAACCGCAGCTTCGGGCTCGCTGGTCGGCTTCCCGATCATCGACTTCGAGATACTGCTCTACGACGGCGCCTACCACGACGTCGACTCGTCGGCTCTGGCGTTCGAAATTGCGGGCCGTGGCTGTATGCGCGAAGTGGCTCAGAAGGCAGGCATCAAACTGCTCGAACCGATCATGAAGGTCGAAGTCGTCTCCCCCGAGGAATATCTCGGCGACGTAATCGGCGACATGAACAGCCGTCGTGGCCAGATCCAGGGCACCGACAGCCGCGGTAACGCTCAGGTTGTCGAGGCGATGGTCCCGCTTGCGAACATGTTTGGTTACGTCAACCAGCTGCGTTCATTCACGCAGGGCCGGGCCAACTACTCCATGTTCTTCTCCCACTACGACGAGGTTCCGGCGAATGTCGCGGCCGAGGTCAAGGAGAAGCTTGCCTGATCGGCACAATCGGTTTAGGGGCGGCGCCTGTTTCGGCGGGCACCGCCTGAAATCCCGCAGAATAAGTTTTAATCGAAAAGAAGGTTTGTAAGATGGCGAAGGCAAAATTCGAGCGGAACAAGCCGCACTGCAACATCGGCACCATTGGTCACGTCGATCACGGCAAGACCACGCTGACCGCGGCGATCACCAAGGTTATGGCTGAAGCATTCGGCGGCACCGCGGTGGACTTCGCCAACATCGACAAGGCTCCCGAGGAGCGCGAGCGCGGTATCACGATCTCGACGGCGCACGTTGAGTATGAAACCGCCAACCGTCACTACGCGCACGTCGATTGCCCGGGTCACGCTGACTACGTCAAGAACATGATCACTGGCGCTGCCCAGATGGACGGCGGCATCCTGGTTGTTAACGCTGCTGATGGTCCGATGCCGCAGACTCGTGAGCACATCCTGCTCGCCCGTCAGGTCGGCGTTCCGGCTCTCGTTGTTTACATGAACAAGGTCGATCAGGTCGACGACGAGGAACTGCTCGAGCTCGTCGAACTCGAAGTTCGCGAACTGCTCAGCTCGTACGACTTCCCGGGCGACGACATTCCGATCATCAAGGGTTCGGCTCTCGCCGCTCTCGAAGGTCGTGACGACGAAATCGGCAAGAACTCGATTCTTGAGCTGATGGCCGCCGTTGACGAGTTCATCCCGCAGCCCCCGCGTCCGACCGACAAGCCGTTCCTGATGCCTGTGGAAGACGTGTTCTCGATCTCGGGTCGCGGCACTGTTGTCACCGGCCGTATCGAGACCGGAATCGTCAAGGTTGGCGAGGAAGTCGAGATCGTTGGTCTTAAGGACACCCGCAAGACCGTCGTGACTGGCGTCGAAATGTTCCGCAAGCTGCTCGATCAGGGTGAAGCTGGCGATAACGTCGGTGCGCTGGTTCGTGGTGTTGCCCGTGAAGACGTCGAGCGTGGCCAGGTTCTGGCGAAGCCGGGTTCGGTTACGCCGCACACCGACTTTGACGCCGAAGTCTATGTGCTGTCGAAGGACGAGGGCGGCCGTCACACGCCGTTCTTTGCAAACTACCGTCCGCAGTTCTACTTCCGCACCACCGACGTGACCGGCGAAGTGATCCTTCCCGAGGGCACCGAGATGGTCATGCCGGGCGATAACGTCACGATCTCGGTCAAGCTGATCGCACCGATCGCCATGGACGATGGTCTCCGCTTCGCAATTCGCGAAGGCGGCCGGACTGTTGGTTCAGGGGTTGTCAGCAAGATCACGAAGTAATATAGGCCGCGCTCCGCAGGGGCATCCGTTGATTCGGATGTGCCTGCGGGCAGGTTTTCAGCCGATCGCGCCGTTCTCTCCGATTGAGAGAAGAGCGGGGCGATCGACTTTTTTTAACGCTCTTTCTCATCGGTAGTTGGACATGGAAGCTCAGAACATTCGCATTCGCCTTAAGGCGTTTGACCATCGCGTACTCGACCAGGCCACTGGCGAGATCGCGGATACTGCTCGCCGCACTGGCGCGCTCATTCGGGGCCCCATTCCGCTGCCGACCAAGATCGAGAAGTTCACTGTGAACCGCGGTCCTCACATCGACAAGAAGTCGCGTGAGCAGTTTGAGGTTCGCACTTACAAGCGGTTGCTCGATATCGTGCAGCCCAACGCTACGACCGTCGACGCGTTGATGAAGCTCGATCTGGCAGCGGGCGTAAACGTCGAGATCAAGCTGGCCTAAAAAGGCCGCATTCGACGCAAGTTTCGATCCCCTCGGGGGTCAAAATCCTTTCCGGTCAAAAGCCGGTTCGCGAGCTTGAGTTTCCAAACCAAGGCTCGCGCAGACATAGGGATACCGCCGGAGATTTTCTCCGGGCTGCGTCCCCCGTCTTGCTTCCTCTTGAGGAAGCGCTCAGCCCGGACGGGGCGATGTATCTAAACTCGGGTTGCAAGCCCCTGGAATGGTTCCGGGGGCCTCTGTTTAGGAGTTTTGATCATGCGCACTGGCGTGATCGCCAAAAAAGTCGGGATGACCCGGTTGTTCCAAGAGGACGGCCGGCATGTTCCCGTTACGGTTTTGGCTTTGGAAGATTGTCAGGTAGTTTCGGTTCGCACCACCGATCGTGACGGCTACGTCGCGGTCCAGCTGGGTGCTGGCGAAGCCAAGCAGAAGAACGTCAACAAGCCCCAGCGCGAGCACTTCGCCAAGGCCGAAGTGTCGCTCAAGATGCGTGTTGCCGAATTCCGCGTCGCCGACGACGCGTTGCTGGACGTTGGCTCAACGATCGCCGCCTCGCACTTTGTGCCGGGTCAGCTCGTCGATGTTGCCGGTCACACGCAGGGCAAGGGTTTTGCCGGCGTCATGAAGCGTTGGGGTTTCGGCGGTCTGCGGGCAACGCACGGCGTTTCGCTGTCGCACCGTTCGCATGGTTCGACCGGTAACCGCCAGGATCCGGGCAAGGTCTTCAAGAACAAGAAGATGGCCGGCCACATGGGCGATCGTCAGCGCACGCAGCAGAACCTTGAAGTGGTTCGCGTGGATGACGAGCGCGGCCTGATCTTCGTTAAGGGTTCGGTTCCGGGTTCGAAGAACACCTGGCTGACCGTTTCCGATGCGGTGAAGGTAGATCGCCACGCAGAGGCTCCCTATCCCGCTGGTCTTAAGCAGGCCGCCAACAGCAACGAGCCGGTAGCAGCCGAGACGCCCGCGGAGAATACCGCGGCGCCGGAAGCGACCGAAGGTCAGGAGGGCTAAGTCGTGAAGGTCAAGGTCCTCAATCTGGATGGTTCAGCCGCCAAGGGCGATATCGAGCTGTCGGATGACGTGTTCGGCCTCGAGCCGCGCGCGGATATCCTGCACCGCGTCGTTACGTGGCAGCTGGAAAACCGTCGCGGCATCGCCCGCGCCACCCGCGAGCGTTCCGACGTTGCCCGCACCGGCAAGAAGTTCGGTCGGCAAAAGGGCGGCGGTACCGCTCGTCACGGCGATCGCGCAGCTCCGGTCTTCATCGGTGGTGGTAAGGCTCACGGCGCCCGTCGCCGCGAGTTCGACGTCTCGCTTAACAAGAAGATCCGTGCACTCGGTCTCAAGATGGCTCTCTCGGCCAAGGCCCAGAACGGCCTTATCGTCGTGGACAGCCTCGATGTCACTGAAGCCAAGACCAAGGCGCTTGCCGGTCAGCTCGCGAAGGCGAATCTGGGCCGCAAGGTTCTCGTGATCGATGGCGAGCAGGTGAACGAAGGTTTTGCGCGCGCAGCGGGCAACCTGGTTGGCGTGAACGTGCTGCCGGCCGTAGGCGCAAACGTCTACGATATCCTCAAGCATGACACGCTGGTGCTGACGCGCGCCGCGGTCGAAAAACTGGAGGCGCGTTTCAATGGCTAAGACCAAGGAAGTGGATATCCGTCACTTCGACGTGATCCTTTCGCCTCACATCACCGAGAAGTCGACGATGCTCTCCGAGCATAATGCCGTCGTGTTCAAGGTGGCTGACAGCGCGACCAAGCCGGAAATCAAGGCAGCGGTCGAAGCTCTGTTCGGCGTGAAGGTCACTGGTGTGAACACGCTTGTGACTAAGGGCAAGACCAAGCGCTGGCGTGGTAAGGAATACCGCCGCAGCGACGTGAAGAAGGCGATTGTCACGCTGGCCGAAGGTCAGTCGATCGACATCACCGAAGGCGTACGGGGCTGATCCGATGGCATTGAAGAACTACAACCCGACCAGCCCCGCCCGGCGCGGCCTGATCCTCGTCGACAAGTCGTCGCTGTGGAAGGGCAAGCCCGTCAAGGCGCTGACCGAAGGCAAGAACAAGACCGGTGGCCGTAACAACAAGGGCCATGTCACTTCGCGTGGCATCGCCGGTGGTCACAAGCAGAAGTATCGCTACATCGACTTCAAGCGTCGCAAGTGGGATGCCCCTGCCACCGTCGAGCGTCTGGAATATGACCCGAACCGCACGGCGTTCATCGCACTGGTGAAGTACGAAGACGGTGAGCAGACCTACATCATCGCACCGCAGCGTCTGGCCGTTGGTGACACCGTCGTCGCCGGCGAGAAGACCGACGTTAAGCCGGGCAACGCGATGTTGCTGTCGCAGATGCCAGTTGGCACGATCTGCCACAACGTCGAGATGAAGCCGGGCAAGGGCGGTCAGATCGCCCGTTCGGCAGGCACCTATGTTCAGGTGGTCGGCCGCGATCGCGGCATGGTCATCGTTCGTCTGAACTCGGGCGAGCAGCGTTACCTGCGCGGCGATTGCATGGGCACCGTTGGTGCTGTGTCCAATCCCGACAATGCGAACCAGAACCTTGCGAAGGCTGGTCGCAAGCGCTGGATGGGCCGTCGTCCGCTGACGCGCGGCGTTGCCAAGAACCCGGTCGATCACCCGCACGGCGGTGGTGAAGGTCGCACCTCGGGCGGCCGTCATCCGGTTACTCCGTGGGGCAAGCCGACCAAGGGTGCCCGCACCCGCAACAATAAGCAGACGGACAAGATGATCATCCGTTCGCGCCACGCCAAGAAGAAGAGGTAACACACGATGGCACGTTCCGTCTGGAAAGGCCCCTTCGTCGATCTGTATCTCCTGAAGAAGGCGGAAGCCGGTCAGGAAGCAGGCACGCGCGCCGGTCCGATCAAGACCTGGTCGCGTCGCTCGACGATCCTGCCGCAGTTCGTCGGCCTGACGTTCAGCGTCTACAACGGTCACAAGTTCATCCCGGTCTCGGTCAACGAGGACATGGTCGGTCACAAGCTTGGTGAGTTTGCGCCCACGCGCACGTTCCCTGGTCATGCTGCCGACAAGAAGGGCAAGCGCTAATGAGCAAACAGGCAGCACCCCGTCGCGTTGGCGACAAGGAAGCGCTGGCGGTCGGTACGACGATCCGCGGCTCGGCGCAGAAGCTCAACCTCGTTGCGGCCCTGATCCGTGGTCGCAGGGTTGAAGAGGCCATGAACATCCTCTCCTTCTCGACCAAGGCGATGGCTGTTGACGCACGTAAGGTTCTCGCATCGGCGATCGCCAATGCCGAGAACAATCACAACCTGGATGTCGATGCGCTGGTCGTGTCGGAAGCCAGCGTCGGCAAGTCCATCACCATGAAGCGCTGGCATGCACGCGGTCGCGGCAAGTCGACCCGCATTCTGAAGCCGATCTCACGGTTGCGCATCGTGGTTCGCGAAGTCGAGGAAGCCTGAGCCATGGGTCATAAGAGCAATCCGATCGGTCTGCGTCTGCAGATCAACCGCACCTGGGACAGCCGTTGGTATTCGGAAGGCAGCGACTATCGTCAGCTGCTTGAAGAAGACCTCAAGATCCGCAAGTTCATCATGGAAGCGCTGCCGCAGGCCGCAATTTCCAAGGTTGTGATCGAGCGTCCCGCCAAGCTTTGCCGTGTGTCGATCTTTGCCGCCCGTCCGGGTGTCATCATTGGCAAGAAGGGTGCTGACATCGAGAAGCTTCGTCAGAAGCTTGCCGCGATGACGAGCAGCGAAGTGAAGCTGAACATCGTCGAGATCCGCAAGCCGGAAATCGATGCCCGGCTCATTGCCCAGGGCATTGCTGATCAGCTCGTTCGCCGCGTTGCCTTCCGCCGCGCGATGAAGCGCGCAATGCAGTCGGCCATGCGTCTTGGTGCTGAAGGCATCAAGGTCATGTGCGGTGGCCGTCTTGGCGGCGCTGAAATCGCGCGGACCGAGCAGTACCGCGAAGGTCGCGTGCCGCTTCACACGCTGCGTGCCAACATCGATTATGCTGACGTCGAGGCACTGACCGCCTACGGCATCATCGGTATCAAGGTGTGGGTCTTCAAGGGCGAGATCCTTGGGCATGATCCGACGGCGCAGGATCGGTTGATGATGGAGGCTCAGACCTCCGGCGTCCGTCCGGCGCGCTGAGGTTTAGGAAGAGTTACGCACCATGTTGCAACCGAAAAAAACCAAGTTCCGCAAGGCCTTCAAGGGCCGGATCAAGGGCGACGCCAAGGGTGGCACCGATCTGAATTTCGGATCGTATGGCCTCAAGGCAATGGAGCCCGAGCGGATCACCGCCCGCCAGATCGAAGCGGCTCGCCGCGCGATCACGCGTCACATCAAGCGCCAGGGTCGCCTCTGGATCCGCGTCTTCCCGGACGTGCCGGTTTCTAAGAAGCCTGCCGAAGTCCGTCAGGGTAAGGGTAAGGGCGCGAACGAATACTGGGCTGCCCGCGTCAAGCCGGGTCGCATCCTGTTCGAACTCGATGGCGTTGCCGGTCCGCTTGCCGCAGAAGCGTTCAGCCGCGCGGCTATGAAGCTGCCGATCAAGACCAAGGTCGTTGCCCGTCTTGGCGACACCTCGCACCTGGGAGGCGAATGATGGTCGCCAAGACTGACGATATGCGTGCCAAGACTGACGACCAGCTCACCAGCGATCTCGTCGATCTCAAGCGCGAGCAGTTCAACCTGCGCTTCCAGGCAGCCACCAACCAGCTCGAGCGCCCCGCCCGGATCAAGGAAGTCCGTCGCGACATCGCTCGCATCAAGACGCTCCAGACCGAGCGCCAGAACGCTGCGGCGAAGTAAGGAGACACACGATGCCAAAGCGTATCCTGGTCGGGACCGTGGTCTCCGACAAGACCGACAAGACCGTGACCGTGCTTGTCGAGCGTAAGGTGAAGCACCCGTTGTACGGGAAGATCATCCGTCGCTCGAAGAAGTATCACGCCCATGACGAGGACAACACTTACCACACCGGTGAGCGCGTTCGCATCGAGGAGACCAAGCCGATCTCCAAGACCAAGTCGTGGACGGTGCTCGATCGCTTGCAGGCCGGCAAGGCTGCAGCGGTAGAAGCCGACGTCTGAGATTTTTTGGAACTGCCGGACTGGTTCCGGCAAGCCAGGTAAAAAGGAACCGGATCAATGATCCAGATGCAATCCAACCTCGACGTCGCTGATAACAGCGGCGCGAAGCGCGTCCAGTGCATCAAGGTGCTGGGCGGGTCGAAGCGCCGGACTGCCGGCGTCGGCGACATCATCGTGGTGTCGGTGAAGGAAGCGCAGCCCCGCGCTCGCGTCAAGAAGGGCGATGTTCACCGCGCGGTAATCGTGCGGACCCGCAAGGACGTGCGTCGCGGCGATGGCAGCGTCATTCGCTTTGACAGCAATGCGGCCGTCCTGATCAACAAGAACGAGGAGCCGATCGGCACTCGTATCTTCGGCCCCGTGGTCCGCGAATTGCGTGGCCGTGGCTTCATGAAGATTATCTCGCTCGCTCCGGAGGTGCTGTGATGGCTGGCGCGAAGATCAAGAAGGGAGACAGCGTCGTTGTGCGCTCTGGCAAGGACAAGGGCCGCACCGGCACTGTCCTCCAGGTAATGCCCAAGGACGGCAAGGTTCTGGTCGATGGTGTCAACGTGGCGACCCGCCACCGTAAGCCGACCCAGGGCAACCCGAACGGCGGCATCGACCGCCTGCCGGCACCGATGGCGATCAGCAAGGTTGGTCTGGCCGATCCCAAGGACGGCAAGGCAACCCGCGTTCGCTTCGAAACCAAGGATGGCAAGAAGGTCCGCGTGGCCGTCAAGTCCGGGGAGACGATCGATGGTTGATTATACGCCGCGCATGCGCACTCGCTATGACACTGAGATCGTCAAGGCGATGACCGAGAAGTTCGGTTACAAGAACGTCATGGAAGTGCCGAAGATC
>CAZCUS010000006.1:0-173836 GCA_964502105.1 uncultured Novosphingobium sp.
CAGCTGGTATCATGTCACCGAGACCGAAACGCATTGCGAATCGCTGACAGCGCGGTTCGGTCGGATGAGCCAGGTGGTTGCCGGGCGGCGCGATTACCTTGGCCTGCACCCGCTGATCGGCGACGGGATGATCGCGCTGGCGGTTGGCACCGACAGCCCCGGTGTGACGCGCATGGTGCCCAGCGTGACCTGTTCCTATGACATCAACGGCGAGACCTCGCTGGTGGCGCTGCCGATCGACATTGCCGTGACCTATGAGGGGCCGGACGAGATCGAGGTTCCGGCTGGGCGCTTCACCGCCAATCGCTACAGCCTGCAATGGCAGCCGCAGTGGCCCGCCGCAGACCTGTGGGTCCACGGCGAGGACGCGCTGTTCCTGCGGCTGCAGTGGGACTTCTCGGGCCTTACCTCGGAACTGACGGAATATAGCGGCGGCTGGAACCTGTAGATCGCGGCCGTCTATCGTCATTGCGAGCGTAGCGAAGCAATCCAGAGTCGCTTCAACCGCTCTGGATTGCCGCGCCGCTTCGCGGCTCGCAATGACGAAGGTAATTTGCGTCGAGGCCTCACGCCCCCGGCATATTACCGCCATCCACTGGCACGAAGATCCCTGTAATCGCGCTGTTGGCCGGGTCCGACAGGAACAGGACGGCCCGCGCGATATCGTCCGGCGTGGCAAGCCGGCCCAGCGGACTGTAAGCACCCATCCGTTGCAGGAACGCATCCTCGGTGTCGCCTTCCACCATGTTGCCCATCAGCATGGCCGTAGGCACTGCGCCGGGCAGCACGGCGTTGACGCGCACGTTGTATTTGCCCGCTGCTGCGGCGGCGGTGCGCGTGGTCATCAGTACGGCGGCTTTCGATCCGCAATAGGCCGCGCCGGTGGGGTTCGCCTTGATCGACATGCCCGACCCCATGTTGACGATCGCGCCGCCCCCGCGTGGCTTCATGCGCAGGATCGCGTGCTTGCAGCCCAGGAACACGCCGTCGGAATTGACCGCGAAGTGCTGACGCCACAGGTCCAGCGGCATGTCCTCGAACGCGATGTTCGGGCGGTAGATGCCCGCGTTGTTGACCAGCACATCGACGCCGCCGAATTCGGCATCCACGCGGTCCATCAGCGTGATCCACGATGCTTCGTCGGTCACGTCGAGCGCATGGGGGATGAGCCGGTCGGCGCTCGCGTTTGGGGGCGCGATGTCTGCCGCGATCACTGTCGCGCCTTCGGCCAGAAAAGCGTCGCCGATGGCGGCGCCAAGCCCGCCGCCCGCGCCGGTGACGATCACGGTCTGGCCGGAAAAGCACATATCAACCCTCGGTTTCGGCCTCGGTCGAAAGATCGGCCATGCTGCGGAACAGCGTCGCGACGAAGGCAGCGCGATCCTCGCGCATTGCCACGATCTCCTCGGGCGAGAACGTGAAGGTCTCGATCGCGGCGCGAGCAAGTCCGCCGCTTTCGGTCAGGATCGCTTCCAGCGCCGCATTGCGTCGCTTCACCATCCACAACTGCGCAGACAGTTCCAGCATCACGTCCATCATGGCATCGAGGCGACGATCGCCCAGGAACGGGCGGCCATCGGCAAGGCCTTTGCTTTCATCCAGCCAGCGGCGCAGGTCGGCTACTTCACTCGGGTTCATGCGACTTTCCTGCAAACACGGATCTTGAGGGCCCCGGTCGTCGTCGAGGCCGGACGGAAATCCGGGTTCACTTCGCCGAAGTGCGTTTCGAGCAGTCCGTTGAAGTCGGAATAGACGAACCCGGGGGCGAATGGCTCGCCGTTGTACCAGCTATCGAACAGGCGCACACAGTGGCGGCCGCTGAGTTCGTCCTCGGGGATTTGCGGGAAATCGATGATGGTGAAAGTGCCGCCGGGCTTCAGGATGCGCGCGGCCTCGGCCACGACACCTGCGGCAACTTCTGGCGGCAGTTCATGGAACAGGATCATCGCCAGGACCGCATCGACCGAACCGTCGGCGAAATCGGTCTGCGCCGCGTTCTGCTGCGAGAAGTGCACTTCGATGCCGAGGTCTCGTGCGCGGGCGTGCGCATAGCGCACCATCGGCGCGCCGATATCGACGCCGTGCACCTCGGCTTTGGGAAAGCGCTCCTTGAACGCGGTAGTCGACTGGCCGATGCCACAGCCGAAATCGACAATCCGCTCGGGCGAACCCTCGATCGGTGCCCATGCGGCCATCGCATTGTGCAGGCGATCATCGTCGTTGGCGCCGGTGAAGAACACCTTCGAGCCATAGTGGAACACGAACCCCGCCAGCGCGTCGTCCTGATAGCTGCCGGGCTGGAGGTGAATATCCTGCGCGCGGATGTAATCGGGATATGCGAAACCGGGATCGATCCGCAGCAGTCCGGGCGCATCGGCCTCGGCGCGGATCAGCCAGCCTTCCAGATCGTCCGCAATGCGGCGATAGGTCGAACACGCGCCGTGCCACATCATTTGCTGGGTGCTGCGCATCATTCGCCGGGCCATCTGTGCGGCCGGCACGTGATCGAGCGCGCGGAACAGATCCTGCGGCGTGCCGCGCGGGCTGGCTTCGGCCATGCTCGCACCGATGGCATCACCCGCCTGCACCAGCCGGGGCATCATCCGCGACAGATTGAACCCGCGCAGCCCCTCGACGAAATCGAGGTAGCTTTCATCATCGAAGCTGGCTGCTCCCTTCAGCGTGCCGATATTGGGGCGGCTCATGCACGTACTCCCTGAGTTTGCGAGTTTGCGAAAGGTCAGCGACAATGCGACCGCGCGCTCCTCTACATGGAGATTGCGGGCCTGCCTGCCAGTGGGACAAGCGGCGGCCGCGAAGTGACCACGCCACGGATAGCCTTGCGGCGCATCGGCGGATGGCGCATAGTCAAGGGCACGCGGCCGGTGTCATCGGCGCACCGCGAAGGGAAGCGCAGTGGCAACGGACCAGACCGCAAGCGAGGCAGTTGCACAGCCAGCCGTGCCGCAACCCGGCGGAGGCGAGCTTGTCCGGCGGCACCGCCTGTCCACCCGCCTCTGGCACTGGATCAACGCGATCACGCTGCTGGTCATGCTGATGAGCGGGCTGATGATCTTCAACGCGCATCCGCACCTCTACTGGGGCGAATACGGCGCGAATTTCGACAAGTCCTGGCTCGATATCGGCGCGACCAACAGCGGCGGCGGCATCTTGCGGATTGGCCCGATCCATTGGGACACGACTGGCTGGCTGGGTGTATGGACCGATCAGGAGGGTGTGGAACGCCGCCGCGCCTTCCCATGGTGGGCAACAATCCCCTCGAACTACAGTCTGGCCGACGCGCGGCTGTGGCATCTGGCATTCGCATGGCCGTTCGCGCTGGGCCTGCTGTTTTATCTGCTGTGGTCGCTGATCAATGGCCACTTGCGCCGCGATATCCACATCACCGCGCGCGAGTGGCGGCCCGCGCATATCTGGCACGATATCAAAGAGCATGCCCGGCTGCGTTTCCCCACCGGGATAGCGGCGCTGCGCTATAACGTGTTGCAAAAGTTGGCCTATGCCACGGTGCTGTTCGTGCTGATCCCGCTGATGATCATGACCGGTCTTGCCATGTCGCCCGCCACCGATGCCTGGGTGCCGGGGCTGACCGAGGTGCTTGGCGGACGGCAATCGGCGCGCTCGATCCACTTTATCTGTGCGTTCGGTCTGGTCGCGTTCTTCTTCGTGCACATCGCGATGGTGCTGCTGGCCGGGCCGTTCAACGAAGTGCGCTCGATGATCACCGGGCGCTATCGCCTGCCCAAGGAACGGAGCCCCAAGCCATGAGCAAGGACATCCTCCTCTCTCGCCGCGGACTGATCCGTACCGGAGCCATGGGGGCAGGGGGGCTGCTGCTGGCCGGCTGCGACCGGCTCAATTCCAGTCCCGGCTTTCGTGGCTTGCTGGAAAGCAGCGAGGATCTGCACCGCGTGACGCAGCGACTACCCGGGCGCGATGCGCTGGCGCGCGAATATTCCGTGTCCGATCTGTCGCCCATCTTCCGCGCCAACGGCAATCGCTCGGTGACGGATGACGGCTATCGCGCGCAACTGTCGCAGGGCTTCGGGCAATGGGCGCTCAAGGTCGATGGGCTGGTCAGCCGCCCGTTGGCCTTGTCTCTGGCCGCGTTGAAAGGTCTGCCGCAGCGCCAGCAGATCACCCGCCACGACTGCGTGGAAGGGTGGAGCGCCATCGGCAAATGGCAAGGGCCACGCCTGGCCCATATCCTCGATCTTGCGCGGCTCAAGCCCGAGGCGCGCTACCTCGTGTTCCACTGCGCCGATAACACTCGCTCGATCCCGTATTACGAATCCATCGATCTGATCGATGCCTTCCATCCGCAGACGATTCTGGCGTGGCGGCTTAACGATCAACCGTTGAGCGAGGCGAACGGCGCGCCGCTGCGGCTGCGGGTCGAGCGGCAACTGGGGTACAAGCACGCCAAGTATGTAATGCGGATCGAAGCGCGCGCGACGCTCGCCGGGCTGTATGGCGGCAAGGGTGGCTATTGGGAGGATGCCAGCGATTATGCCTGGTATGCGGGGATCTGATCCGCAATCAGTGGGCGATGCGTAACTGATATGGTCCGAAACGGATCGATGCGCTAAATTGCGCATCGGCCATGAACCGATTCCTCACCGCTCTGCTCGCCGCACTGGTACTCGCGCTGTCTCCGCAGGTGGCGAGCGCGCAAGTGCTGCTCTCGTTCCAGAGCTTCAACGGCTCGGTCCTGTGGGGCCGCTATCCGCACACGTTCATCGTGATGCAGGGAACGCTGGACGGCACCGGGCAGAAGATCGACGAGAACTATGGCTACACCGCCAAGTCGATCACCCCCAACATCATGTCCGCCGATGTGAAGTCCGAGATCTACATCGAGAAGCCCAAGTACATCACCAAGACCAACCGGCATTTCACCGTCCCGATCAGCGACGCTCAATACCGCGCGATCCGCGCCGAAGTGGAGGTGTGGCGCAAGACGCCGTACAACCTCGACCGCCACAACTGCATCCACTTCGTCGCGCGCATTGCGGAAATGGTCGGGATCAAGGCCGCCGTGCCCGCCAGCCTGCTCCGCAAGCCGAGGGGGTGGCTGAACTATGTCGGGCGCAATAATGCGTGGTTGAATGCCAAGGTGTTTGACTAGCCCACGGTCGCGCAACGATCCTGCGCGGGCCAGCCGGCAAGGCCTCCTGCGAGCGGCCAAGCCAGGTCACAGCCGGTGGCGCAAACGCGCATAAATCTGGCGTGCGGCGCTCTTGTTGGCGTCACTCCGTCGTGTGAACTTCCCCAAAACACGGTGGGAGGGTGAATCATGACACGACGGGTTGAGGGCAAAGTCGCACTTGTCACGGGCGGTGCATCCGGTCTGGGTGCTGCATCGGCGGTGATGCTGGCACGCGAAGGGGCATCGGTTCTCCTCACCGACATTCAGCCCGACGGTGCCGAGGCGACGCTGGCGCGGATTCACGATGCGGGCGGGATCGGCATGTTCCACCAGCAGGACGTGACGTCGGAAGCCGGTTGGGACGAGGTCATCGATCTGGCGCTTGATCGCTATGGCCGGCTCGATATCGTGCTGAACAACGCCGGGATCGGCAGTGGTTCATCGATCGAAGATGCCACTTTCGCGCACTTCAAGCAGATCAATGACGTCAACTATGGCGGGGTGTTTCTGGGGACGAAATACGGCGTCAAAGGCATCCGCAAAAGCGGCAACGGCGGGTCGATCATCAACATGTGCTCCATAGAGGGCATCATCGGTGATCCGGATCTGGTTGCCTATAACGGCAGCAAGGGTGCGGTCAGGGTCATGTCGAAGTCAGCCGCCCTCCATTGCGCCAAGCAAGGATACGGCATCCGCGTCAACACGATCCACCCGGGACATATCATGACCAAGATGGTCGTCGATTATTTCGACGGTCAACCCGACAGCGCCGCCGCCTGGGCGGACATCAAAAGCCGCTATCCGATCGGCCACTTGGGCGAACCCGACGATGTCGCCTACGCCGTGGTTTACCTCGCCTCAGACGAGTCCAAGTTCATGACCGGCGCTGAACTGGTGATCGATGGCGGATATACGGCGCAATAAACCAGCAGAAGATCCAGCACGGGCCAGAACGCGAAGGTGTTTGAGTAGCACCTGAACGTAGGTTATGCAGATTTAGTGCGCGTTTTAGTCCCATTAGCGTTGGCGGCAGCTCTGTCTGGGATCGCTTATTATCTGCACGTCAATACTCCGCCAAGGCGTGGAGAAATCCTGTCCATCGCCTCCGAGCGGTCATTCGAGAAAATCAGAGAATGCGTGCGATCTCGTGCAAGGGAGCCCGATCAAAATTGGCAATGGAGTTCAGGTTGCCTGTTCGGCGCAAAAAAGTGCAGTCCTGCCGATGTTTATGACTCGCATGATGGTAAAGTGCACGTAGTGGTGCAGCAGAAAATTATGCAAACCGAACTGCGAATTCGATCATCGCAGGCACTGACTTCCAAGCAGATCGACCTGATGCGAGAATGCGCTCGCGACGGCTGACCTGCCGCGTTTTGGCGCGCTACACCGCAATCCGCAACGCTGGCGCTTCCTCCACCACGGCCTTGGGCTGATCTGGCCAGATGCCGCGTGTGTCGTAGACCAGTTTGTCAGCGCGTTCGGCAAGCGGGACGACGCGGAAGACGTCATGGTCCACCAGCACGATCAGGATCTGGCATTCCTCCAACGCGGTATCGATGTCGATGTGGCCCACGCCGGTGTCGGTGAATTCGATCGGCAGTTCCTCGGCATAAGGCTCGACGATCTGGATGCGCGCGCCGAACTTGCGGGCGAGGCGCGAGGCGACGAAGCGCGCCGGGCTTTCGCGGAAGTCGTCGATGTTGGCCTTGAACGCCAGGCCGAGGCAGGCGACTTTGGCATTGGGGTTCGCCGCGACGAGTGCTTCGGCCTTGCGGATCACGTGGTGCATCTTGCCATCGTTGACGCCGCGCGCAGTGCGGATCAGCGGGGTATCATCGGGCGCGCCGTGGACGATGAACCAGGGGTCCACCGCGATGCAGTGGCCGCCGACGCCGGGGCCGGGCGACAGGATGTTGACGCGCGGGTGCCGGTTGGCCAGGCGGATCACTTCCCACACGTCGAGGCCCATGCGGTCCGACACGATCGACAGCTCGTTGGCAAAGGCGATGTTGACGTCGCGATAGGCGTTCTCGACCAGCTTGGTCATCTCGGCAGAGCGCGCATCGGTGGTGACGCATTCGCCGCGCACGAAACGCTTGTAGAACGCCAGCGCCTTGCGCGCGCAGCGCGGGGTGATGCCGCCGATGGAGCGGTCGTTGTTGGTCAGTTCCTCAAGGATGCGGCCGGGCAGCACGCGCTCGGGGCAATAGGCGATCGAGATATCGGGCGTTTCGCGGCTGAGACCGGGGACCTTCAGGTCCGGGCGCATCTCGGCGATCATGTCGCGCAAATGTTCGGTGGTGCCGACCGGCGAGGTCGATTCGAGGATCACGACGTCGCCCGTCTTGAGCACCGGCGCGATGGTGCGGCCGGCGGCAAGCACGTAGGAAATGTCTGGCGCGTGATCCTTGTCGAACGGCGTCGGCACCGCGATGACGAAAACGTCGGCGGGCGCTACCTCGATCGCGGCGGACAGCAATCCGCGCGAAACGACGCCGTGGACGAGACCGTCGAGATCGACTTCCTCGATGTGGATTTCGCCGCGATTGATCGTGTCGACGACCTTCTGCGAAACATCGAGGCCCAGCACCTTGCACCCGGCGCGGGCGATCACCGCCGCAGTCGGGAGGCCGATATATCCCAGACCTACGACACAGACGTCAGGTTTCGAGTCGGACTTCATTGGCGATCAGCTCCGCGATTTGTGCCGACGCGGTCCCGTCCCCGAAGGGATTGTGGGCGCGCGCCATGGCTTCGTAGGCAGCCTTATCGTCGAGCAGGGTTGATAATTCGGTAACGATGGCGCGGGCATCGGTGCCGACCAGTTTGGCGGTGCCGGCTTCCACGCCTTCGGGGCGCTCGGTCGTCTCGCGCATGACCAGCACCGGCTTGCCGAGTGCAGGCGCTTCCTCCTGCACGCCGCCGCTGTCGGTCAGCATGATCTCGGACAAGCCGATCAGGCGGGCGAAGTGCGGGTAATCGAGCGGTTCGATCAGCGCGACATTGTCCAGCCCCGCCAGCGCTTCGTTCATCACCCTGCGCACGTTGGGGTTGAGGTGGACGGGAAAGATCACCGCCACGTCAGGCCGCTGGGCGATGGTGCGGATCGCCTCGGCAATGCCCGCCATGCCCTCGCCAAAGTTCTCGCGGCGGTGGCTGGTCACGCCGATGATGCGCTTCCAGATCGGCCAGCCCATTCGCCAACGATGGCTCGGCGGCAATGCGGGCGGAAACCCAGTGCAGCGCGTCGATCACGGTGTTGCCTGTAATGTGGACGCGCGCGGGATCGACGTTCTCGCGCTTCAGGGCATTGGCGGCGGTTTCGGTCGGGGCGAAATGCAGGCTGGCCATAGAACCGATGATCTTGCGGTTCACCTCTTCGGGCCATGGGTGATAGATGTTGAACGAACGCAGCCCGGCCTCGACATGATCGACCGGAATCTTTCGGTAATAGGCAGCGAGCGCGCCGCACATCGCGGTCGCCGTATCGCCCTGCACGATAACGCGATCGGGCCGCACTTCGTCCATCACCTTGCCAAGGCCCAGCAGCAGGTTCGCGGTCAGCGCATCCAGTGTCTGGTCGGGCTGCATCACGTCAAGATCGTGATCGGGCACGATCCCGGCGATATCCAGCACTTGATCGAGCATCTGGCGATGCTGCGCCGACACGCAGACCACGCATTCGAAACGCGGATCGGCGGAGAGGGCGTGGACGACGGGGAACAGCTTTATCGCTTCGGGGCGGGTGCCGAAAACAACGAGGATGCGCGCAGGTTTGGTCATGCCGGGCGGCATAACAGGCGCGGGTTAACCACGATATAAAGCGGCGCGTCGGCGCGGTCCGGTGGACAATCGCAAGTGGCGACTTGCCCGCGCGCGGTTGCTGGGGAATCACTCCGCCATGGCAATACAAAGCGACAAGTGGATTCGGCAGCAGGCGATGGAAAACGGCATGATCGAGCCGTTCGTCGAGGCGCAGCGGCGCGATGGGTGCATATCCTATGGGCTTTCATCCTACGGCTATGACGCGCGCGTTTCCGACGATTTCAAGATCTTCACCAATGTCGACAGCGCGGTGGTCGATCCCAAGAACTTCGATTCGAACTCCTTCGTCGATCGCAAGACCGACGTCTGCGTGATCCCGCCCAATTCCTTCGCGCTGGCCCGCACGGTCGAATACTTCCGCGTGCCGCGCGATGTGCTGGTGATCTGCCTGGGCAAGTCGACTTATGCGCGCTGCGGCATCATCGTGAACGTGACGCCGTTGGAGCCGGGCTGGGAGGGGCACGTAACGCTGGAATTCTCGAACACCACGCCGCTGCCTGCGAAAATCTACGCCAACGAGGGCGCGTGCCAGTTCCTGTTCCTGCAGGGCAACGAGCCGTGCGAGGTCAGCTATGCCGATCGCGCGGGCAAATACATGGGCCAGCTTGGGGTGACGCTTCCCAAGCTGTGAGCGGCTAAGCGCGCAAAGCGGGTTTCTCATCCGGGCGGAGGGTCAGCACGCGAACCCCGTCGCGGGTTACGGCGACGGTGTGCTCGAACTGCGCGGACAGTTTCCCGTCCGTCGTCGTCACCGTCCAGCCATCGTCCTGGGTCTCTACCGTCCGGCGGCCCTGGTTGACCATCGGTTCGATGGTGAAGACCATGCCCTCGCGCAGTACCATGCCGGTTCCGGGCTTGCCGAAATGCATGACTTGCGGTTCTTCATGCATTTCGTGGCCGATGCCGTGCCCGCAGTATTCGCGCACGATGGAATAGCCGGCGCGCTTGGCATGGCGCTCGATCGCATGACCGACGTCACCCAGTCGCGCGCCGGGGCGAACGGCGCGGATGCCTTTCCACAGCGCTTCATAAGTTGTCTGGACCAGCCGCCGGGCCTGCGGCGCTACCTCGCCGACCAGATAAGTCTTGCTGGAATCGGCAATGTATCCGTTCTTTTCCAGCGTGATGTCGAGATTGACGATGTCACCATCGCACAGGATTTCGTCCGGCGTGGGGACGCCGTGGCAGACCACCGCGTTGCGCGAGCAATTGAGCACGTAGCCGTAGCCATACTGGCCTTTGCTGGCGGGCCGCGCGTCCAGTTGGTCGACGATGAAGCGCTCGACCAGATCATTGATCTGCATCGTCGATTGCCCGAAAAGCGATGTTCCATCGAGGTAGGTGAATACCGACGCCAGCAGGCGGCCGGATTCGGCCATCAGTTCAATCTCTTCAGGCGTTTTGATCACTGCAGCGCAGCGCCAGTGTCGGCGGTGCCGGGATCGACGGGGTTTGCAGCGGCGGCGGTCGGATCGACACCCGCTGCCCGCAATTCACGCGCAACGATCTGCTGGAACGTCAATTGCGGATGCAGTTCGCACAGCATCCCGATCTTGATCCAGAACGCCGCCTGCGCGTTGATCGAGCGATAGGCGACCTTGCTGGCCCTGCGCAGTTGCTCGTGGAGCTCGTCCTCGATGTTGACGATGCCCATCAGAGGGCCTGAAATATACGAATCATATATGGATCATATCTTCAGACGTGCGCATTAGCAATCGATCCTGGCCAAACCTCTCGCTCTGTCCACTGTCTGGAACAATTCGCCGTATCGACCGCTATTGCGTCCATCAGCATGATGACTGGAGAGGACGGCCATGTCGAAGATCGCGGCAATTATCGGGCGAATACTGCTCGCTCTGATTTTCATCGTATCCGGGGTGGGCAAACTCGCCGACATTGCCGGGACTGAGGCCATGATAACCGCGACCGGATTGCCCGGTGGCCTCGCTATTCCTGTCGGCCTCTTCGAGCTGATCGCGGGACTTTGCCTTGCGCTTGGCTTCATGGTGCGGCTGGCTGCGGTTTTGCTGATTGTGTTTACCGCCGCAACCATCCTGTTCTTCCATAGCCAGTTCACCGACCCGCTGCAGGGCGTGATGGCGCTGAAGAATCTTGCGATCATTGGCGGCCTGGCAATGGCCTTTGCGCATAGCCAGATGTGGTCGCACTACTATGCAATTCGCACCGAACGCAGCGGCGAGATCGCGTCACGCAAGGCCGAGGAGCGCGCTCACGAAGCGGAAATGCGCGCGGCCCGGGCCGAGGCGACGGCAGATGCCGTCCGCACGACGCCTGCGGCAACCACTACTTATGTTGACAGCACCGGAGAACCGCGCGCGCGCAATCGCTGGTTCGACTGGTAGAGCAAGGACCGGGTAGGCGAGCAGTTCGATCTGCTTGCCTCATTGCCTGGAGCACTGATCAGTAGCCCGCTTCGTGTCGCAGACTGGTGAGGACATCGTGCCACATCCGGAGACACGTGCGAGGATTGGTGTGAGCGGCCAGTGCTGCGCTCTTCACGGCTTCTTCCGTCGGCTCGTCAAGCCAGTTGAAAACGGTAGCGATGGCCGCGCGTGCGATCGCTTCGTGATCGTGGCCAATCATTTCATCCGTCTCCCTGACGACCTTTGTAACACGTTGCAAAAGAGGCATTACTTGCTCCAAACAGGATTCTTTGGACCAAGTTAGGGATTTGCGCGCGACAGGCAAAGGCGGCTGCTGTGGATAGATCCCGTAGGGCAGTCAGGTCGGCGTAAAAGCGAAGACCTGATCGAGCTTGCCCGTTGCCGCTTCGGTCAGCGTATAATGCTCGCTATCAGCAGAACCATCGACCGCTTGCACATATCCGCGCTTTGTCAGCACGCTCAGCCAGCGCCGGAGCAGGGCGACCGAGACGCCGGTTGCGGTATTCAATCCGGCCATATCGAGCGGGACGCTGCCGGCCCTCAGGTATAGCAGAATGAGCCATGCGGGGTCGCAGAACAGATCGTCTGAGAACAAGAGGTTCCGTCGCTCGTACGTCTGCATGATCAGCGCTTCAATTGGCTTTCCAAACATGTCGATATGCATCGCTTCTCTCTCCTTGGAAGCCTGATCAGCACACCAAGGACGAGCTCTAGACCGTGGTTAATTTTGGAGAAGTTATGAAGTGTCGGATATGGATGTATTTTGCGATGCATTCGCATCAAGCAATTTGACGGCGATTTCCTCCACGCCGTTTGGCGGTATACAACGCCTTGTCGGCGCGCTCTACGAGTTGCTGCCAGTTTTCGTCTTCGGGCAACATCTCGGTAATGCCAAAGCTGCTGTGCAATGTTACGCCGGGCGCCCTGGCGATGGCGAGCCGGCTCAGGGAAAGCTCGATCCGGGTCATTACCAGCATCGCCTGTTCGGCGGTGGAGCCACGTAGGACGAGGACAAACTCGTCGCCGCCCAGCCGTCCCAGTAGGTCGTCCTTGCGAAGGCAGCGCTGGATCGCTTCGGCGAAGCACTGAAGCGCGATATCGCCAACGATATGGCCGTGGTTGTCGTTGATCTTCTTGAACCCGTCGAGATCGCAAACCGCGACCGAGAAGGCCAGGCGCTGGCGCTTTGCGAGCGCGAAGGCATTGTCGACGAATGCATCCAGCCCGCGCCGATTCAGCACCGAAGTGAGCGGATCGACATACGACTGATGCGCGAGCTTCGCTGCCAGATCACCCGCGATCATCAGGATCGCCGCCAGACCCGAACAGATATACAGTGTCGGCATTCCCCAAGTGAGCGCGAGGCGGTAGGAATTGCGCGCCTCTTCGCTGCCCGTAGCAGCGAGTTGATAGCCCAGCGCGACAACATAGCATTCGAAGACAGCGGCCATCACCATGATAGCGAAATAGATAAGCTCTGCTGGGCGAATCTGTCGGTCAGCGGGCAGCACGGTTGCGGCGCAAGTCGCCAGGACGATTCCCGTGTAGAGCGGGGTGACGAAGTAAAGCCCATAAGCCGGTTGTCCGATCAGGACGGTCAACGCACACAGTCCGCACACACCCAGCGCGATAAGGTAGAGCGGCATCTGCGACTGGTTCGGTGCACGGCGAACGCGTGCTCCGGCCAGACTGAGCGTTATGCAGGCAATCAGCGCCACGCCGGTAACGAACATCGCAAGCTGGCTTTTCCAGGCGTGGCCGATCATGTTGGCGATCCACTGGATCGCAGATGCAGCGTAGCAGCCGGACCACAACAGGATATGGCGCTCGCGCCCGAACTGCTGCCATGCCAGGAACAGCGCCCCGGCCAGTGCGATGCTGGTTAGCGTAAGTAGAGCCAGCAAGACGTTCGCAGACATCATCCCGGTGTTCTCGCCCAAATGGTACCTAAATTACGATCAGCGGAGTCCGCTTCCCGCGGCCAATAACACCAAACGCGGCGCATGGAATGAAGAAACGGGCCACGTTTCACCCGATTTGGCAATTAATAGCGTGCCGTTTAATCAACCATCAGGAAATACTGCGAATTTCCACTTCTGCGCCAAACCAAGACTTTAGCCCATCTGTCTTGTCGCGCAGCGAATCATATGTTGTCGAAGTTGTGGAGGCCCGAGCCGGAATCGAACCGGCGTGCACGGATTTGCAATCCGCTGCGTCACCACTCCGCCATCGGGCCTCGATCGCAGGTATGCGTGGGAAGCGGGCACCTAGCCCAAGGCGTTTCGTAGCGCAATCCGTTTCGACCTGCGATGCGTTCAGGCGACCCGAGCGAACTCCAGCCGGCGCTGCGCGGGGTTGGCGGCCGAAAGCCGGATCCGGATCGTATCGCCGGGCACAGCGTGTCCCGCCGCGACGCTTGCTACGATGGGCGCGTCGTCAAGCTGGACGATGAGGGTGCCTTCGCGCACGTCCGTGACGGTGGCGTTAAAGATGGTGCCGACCTGATTTGCCAGAGTCGCGGTTTCGGCAAGGTCGATCACTGCGCGGTCGATCTGGCCATCGCGGTTGGCGGCGCGGGCCATGACCTTGCGCAGCCGGGCAAACGCGGCAGTCACATCTTCCGGAACCGGCTTGCCGTTGGCTACGGCCAAGGCCGCGCGAAGGACATAGCGATCGGCGAGCCGGCGTAGCGGCGCGGTGGCGTGGGCATAGGGCGCTGCGATTGCCGCGTGCCAGGGCAGCTCGTCCGGTTGCCATGGCTCATAGGTAGCGCCGCGCCCGGCCCGCCGCACCGCGAGCATGAATGCCGCCTCGGCGGGTCGTGCCGCATTCAGTCGGCGTTCGAACTGCGCCAGCGACATCGCTGCGGGCCAATTCAGGTGGAAAGCGGCCGCCGTAGCGCGCAGACGCACCTCCGCTTCGGCGTCGGGCGCTGCCATCACCCGGAACAGGCCGGTTCCGGCATCGAGCATGGCCTTTGCCACCGCGAGATTGGCGGCCAGCGAAAGCGCGGCATTCTGTTTCTCCGAGCGTAGCAGTGGCCGAAACGCGAGCGCGAAACCGCCTTTGCCATCGGGTTCGAGCTGCTGCTCGGGCGGATCGACCCGCGATGCACCGCGCCGGTCCTCGGCCCGGTCGATCCGCGCGGCCAGCTCTGCGAAATCTGCGGGCAAGTCGCTTTCGCGCACGGTTTCGTAGGCCAGCTTGGCGCGACTGCGGATCAGTGCGCGCTCCACGCCATCGAGCCGGGCCTCGCCGTCGGGATCGATCCGCACGTTGAGCACGATCGCAGGCCGCTCGCCATCGGGTAGCAGGCTCGCCGCGCCTTCACTGAGGGCCGGAGGATATAGCCCGGCCCTGCCGTCGGGCAGATAGGTGGTAGTGCCGCGCGCCCAGGCCTCGGTGTTGAGCGGATCGCCATCAGCCACGAACCATGGCACATCGGCAATGGCGTAGCGTAAGAGCAGGTCTGGACCCGCAGGCTCTATCGCGAAGGCTTGATCGAGATCTGTGGAAGGCGCGGGGTCCAGCGTGACGAACGGCAGGTCGGTGCGATCGACATGCTCATCGGGCTTGCGCCGGGATGCGTTGTCCGCCGCCGCCAGAGCCTCGGGCGAGAAGCCTGTTGGGACCGAAAATTCCTCACGGATGCGGGCGAGGCCATCGGCAAGCAGCCGTTGCGGATCGTGCAGCGTCTTCATTGCGCGGGTTGGAGACGATTGCGGGGCGGAAGGCAAGATCAGGGGTTGAGAAGAGGCTCGTCAATGGACTAGGCACCCGTCCTCAGCCTATCCGGAGACCATTCGATGAAAACCCGCGCCGCCGTCGCTTTTGAAGCCAAGAAGCCCCTGGAAATTGTCGAGGTCGATCTGGAAGGACCGAAGGCGGGCGAAGTGCTGATCGAGATCATGGCGACGGGGATCTGCCACACCGATGCCTATACGCTCGACGGGTTCGACTCCGAAGGCATCTTCCCCTCGATCCTTGGCCACGAAGGCGCCGGGATCGTGCGCGAAGTCGGCGCGGGCGTGACGTCGCTGAAAGTGGGCGATCACGTGATCCCGCTCTACACGCCGGAGTGCCGTCAGTGTAAGTCGTGCCTGTCGGGCAAGACCAACCTGTGCACCGCGATCCGCGCCACGCAAGGTCAGGGCTTGATGCCCGATGGCACCAGCCGGTTCAGCTACAAGGGCCAGCCGATCTTCCACTACATGGGCTGCTCCACCTTTTCGAACTTCACCGTGCTGCCCGAGATCGCGGTCGCCAAGATTCGCGACGACGCACCGTTCCAGACCTCGTGCTATGTCGGCTGCGGCGTGACCACGGGCGTGGGCGCGGTGGTGAACACCGCCAAGGTCGCGCCGGGGGACAATGTTATCATCTTCGGTCTGGGCGGCATCGGTCTCAATGTGCTGCAGGGCGCGAAGATGGCGGGCGCGAACATGATCGTCGGCGTCGATATCAACCCCGACCGCGAGGAATGGGGCAAGAAGTTCGGCATGACCCACTTCGTCAACCCGAAGGATGTGGACGGCGATATCGTCGCTCACCTTGTGGCGCTCACCGATGGCGGCGCGGACTATACGTTCGATTGCACCGGCAACACCACGGTGATGCGCCAGGCGCTGGAAGCCTGCCATCGCGGCTGGGGCACCTCGATCATCATCGGCGTGGCCGAGGCAGGCAAGGAGATCAGCACGCGGCCATTCCAGCTGGTTACCGGGCGCAACTGGCGCGGCACGGCATTCGGCGGAGCCAAGGGCCGCACCGACGTGCCCAAGATCGTCGACTGGTACATGAACGGCAAAATCCAGATCGACCCGATGATCACCCACGTTCTCACGCTGGAGGAGATCAACAAGGGCTTCGACCTGATGCACGCGGGTGAGAGCATCCGCTCGGTCGTCGTTTACTGATGGAGACGGTCAGCACCAATCGTGCGCATGGCGGGACGCAGGGCGTCTATCGCCATGCCTCGGCCGAAACGGGCACTGAGATGACCTTTTCGGTCTTCGTGCCCGATCATGCACCGGGCGCGAAGCTGCCGGTGCTGTGGTATCTTTCGGGCCTGACCTGCACTCACGCCAACGTCACCGACAAGGGCGAGTTTCGTGCCGCCTGCGCGGAGCACGGCGTGATCTTCGTCGCGTCCGACACAAGCCCGCGCGGCGACGATGTGGCCGATGACGAGGGTTGGGATTTCGGCAAGGGCGCGGGTTTCTACGTCAACGCCACGCAGGAACCATGGGCGGCAAATTACCGCATGCGCGCCTACATCGAGACCGAACTGCCCGGTCTGATTGCCGAGCAGTTCCCGGTTGATATGGGGCGGCAGGGGATCACCGGCCATTCCATGGGCGGGCACGGCGCGCTGACCATTGCGCTGCGCAATCCGGAGCGGTTCCGCTCGGTATCGGCGTTCGCGCCCATCGTCAGCCCGCTAAACTGCCCGTGGGGTGACAAGGCGCTGGGCGGCTACCTCGGTCCGGATCGTTCATCCTGGCGCGAATACGATGCTTGCGCGCTTATCGCCGATGGCGCCCGCCTGCCGGACCTGCTGGTCGATCAGGGCGAGGCGGACGGGTTTCTTGAGGAACAGCTCAAGACGCACCTGCTTCGCGAGGCGTGCGATGCCGCTGGCCAGCCTGCGACAATCCGCATGCAGCCGGGGTATGACCATTCCTATTACTTCATCTCGACCTTCATGGCCGAGCATGTCGCGTGGCATGCCGAGCGGCTGAAGGTTTAGCCTAGCTGAAAATCCTCCCCTACCGGGGAGGGGAACCGCCGCGAAGCGGTGGGGGAGGGGGCGCCGAGCACGCCGCCCCCTCCGTCAGGCCTATGGCCTGCCACCTCCTCCAAAGGGGGCGGATCTTTAAGCCGCTGAGCTGTTCACGCCCATGCTGGCAAGGTAGCGCTTGATGTTGCGCGCGGCCTGACGAAGGCGCTGTTCGTTCTCGACCATGGCGATGCGCACGAAGCCTTCGCCATCCTCGCCATAGCCGACGCCGGGTGCAACCGCGACTTCGGCATGGGTCAGGAGCTGCTTGGAGAATTCCAGGCTGCCCATGTCCTTGAGCGCGGGCGGCAGCGGTGCCCAGGCGAACATCGATGCCTTGGGCGAGGGAATATCCCACCCGGCGCGGCCGAACGCCTCGACCATGACGTCACGGCGCTTCTGGTACAGCTGGCGGTTCTTCTCGACGATATCCTGCGGGCCATTGAGCGCGGCACAGGCGGCGGCCTGGATGGGCGTGAACGCGCCATAATCGAGATAGCTCTTCACCCGGCTGAGCGCGGCGATCAGCTTCTGGTTGCCCACCGCGAAGCCGACGCGCCAGCCGGCCATCGAGAAGGTCTTGCTCATCGAGGTGAACTCCACCGCCACATCCTTGGCGCCGGGCACCTGCAGGATCGAGACCGTGGGGTTGTTGTCGTAGTAGAGCTCGGAATAGGCGAGGTCGGACAGCACCCAGACATTGTTCTCCTTCGCCCAGGCCACCAGCCGCTCGTAGAACGCGAGGTCCACCGTTTCGGCGGTCGGGTTCGACGGGTAGTTGACGATCAGGATCGAGGGGCGGGGCACGGTGAAGGCCATCGCGCGTTCCAGCGATTCCCAGTAACGCTCGTCCGGCGTCGTCGGCACGGAACGGATCGTCGCACCGGCGATGATGAAGCCGAACGTGTGGATCGGGTAGCTGGGGTTGGGCGCCAGCACCACGTCGCCGGGCGCTGTCATCGCCGTCGCCATGCTGGCAAGGCCTTCCTTCGACCCCATGGTCATCACGACCTCTGTGTTGGGATCGAGTTCGACGCCGAAGCGGCGGCCATAGTAATTGGCCTGCGCCTTGCGGACGCCGGGAATGCCCTTCGATGCGGAATAGCCGTGGGCATCCGGCTTCATCGCCACTTCGCATAGCTTGTCGATCACGTGCTGGGGCGGTGGCAGGTCGGGATTGCCCATGCCGAGGTCGATGATGTCCCGTCCCGCCGCTCGGGCTGCGGCTCGCATGTCATTCACTTCGGCGATGACATAGGGCGGCAGGCGCTTGATGCGGTAGAACTCGTCTTCCATGACCTCTTTCACAATTCCAGTAAGGCGGCGGAATGTGCCGCCGGGGTCCCTGTAGATTATTACACGGCCCGCGCAAATGGCGTTCGCGCTTCGGTCTGTCGCGCGCCGTTGCGTAACCATAGCGCGGTGAGGCCGAGGGGCAGCAGCCAGCCGATCCAGGCATTGCAGGCATAGAATGCCTCGAAATGGCGGCCCTGCGCGGTCAGCGCCCACAGGGCTAGGAACACGCGAAAGAACACCGCGCCCGAAGTCGTCGCCAGCATCAGCAACATGCAGACGCGGTGTGCGGCGATTCGTCCCGCCAGGATATGGCGGATGCCAAGACCGAGCAGCACCAGCCACACGGTCGCCTGCGCAGAGAACCCTGCGGCCGACCACGCGCTGACCGGTGCGATCCACGCGACCGGATAGGCAGTGATTCCCGCCACAACCACGTCGATAGCGGCGATGATCCCGGCGGGGCGATGCCAGCGCGGCCAGCGCCGCATCAGCAGGGCGATGGGTACCAAAACCAGCGCCAGCGCGCCGGTCAACATGTGCACCGGGAACAGCAAAGGCAGCGTTTCCACCTTGATCGACAGGCTTTCCGAGAAATCCTCGTGATCGAAAGTCTGCATGATCGCGGTCGCCACGACATTCATTACAAAGACCGCGATTGCTGCTAAAGGCAGCGCGCGTATCAATTGATTTCGGGAAATCCACATGATCGTTCTTTCCCATTACCGGTCACGACTGTCGATCCGTTCTGCCGCACTGGGCCTTGTGCTTGCGGTAGCAGTAACTTCGCCCGCCACCGCCGCAGCGCCCGGTTCGCCCTATTATGCGCGCTGGACCGTGTCTGATGAAGAGGCGGTGTTCTCGTCCAAGGGCGCGCCTTACAAAAGCATCGATATCGCCCCGTGCGGCAAGGACTTCTGCGGTGTCAGCGTGGGCGCCGGCGGTACTTGCGGGCCGACCCTGTTCCGCTTTCTTAGCAAGCGCAAGAGCGGCGAGGAACGCCTTCGCGGGCATGGCAGATGGGGCAAACTCAAAAAGAACGTCGAGATCGACTTGTACCGTGACGAGGCCATACCCGGTGGGCGCATGCTCGATATCAATCTGGGCGATGGCCACGATTTTACTGGCCGCGATGGCAGCATGCCCAAGTATTCAGCCAGTTATAAGCCGATTGGCGAGGCGCGCTGCAAAGTCGGCTGACGTTCGCCGCGCGCCACGGCACGCGCCCAATCCAGCGCAACGACCTCGACAGGCCGACCGTGGCGCGCCAAAGATGGCGCGACCATGGAGTGATGAATAATGGCGACGACAACGGCAGGTTCGGGCGCGGATGAGGGTGCGAAGCCCAGCGATACCGCTGAACTGCTGACCGACCTGATGCGCACGCACACGCAGGCGGCGAACTCGCTGCTGGGCCAGATCCTGCCCGAGGGCGGCGCGGCGGCCGCGCAAGTGCAAACGCAGTGGGCCGATGTCGCGGGGCGGATGCAGGCGTTGTGGGTCGATTATCAGATGGACCAGATCGGCAAGGCCAGCGCCACTCCCGCACACTATACCGACCCGACGAAGTGGATCGCGACGGGCGAGGCTCTGGTGCGGCAATTGCCGCTCGCCAATCCGGCGACCCAGCAGAAGCTGTGGGAAGATTCGCTTTCGTTGTTCAACAACGTGCTCGGCGCGTATGGCATTGGCCCCAAGGCCACCGAAACGCCCGAGGCTGAGCCTGAACTGCCGCGCAGCGATCGCCGCTTTTCCGATCCCGAATGGCGCCGCCAGCCCTTCTTCGCGATCCTCCACCAGATGTATCTGATGCTGTCGGAGCAAGTGGTCGATATGGCCGGCGCGGTCGAAGGGCTGGAGCCGGCACGCAAGCAGCAACTGATGTTCGCGACGCGCATGATGGTCGATGCGCTCAGCCCCGCGAACTTTCCGCTGACCAATCCCATCGCGTTGAAGAGCGCCGCCGAGACGCGCGGCGAAAGCATGGTGCGGGGCATGGAGCACCTGCTGTCCGATCTACGGCGCGGGCAGTTGACGCACACCAGCGCCACTGCGTTCCGCCTTGGCGAGAATATCGCCGATACGCCGGGCAAGGTGGTGTACGAGACGACCCTGTTCCAGCTCATCCAGTATACCCCGACGACCGAGAAAGTGCTCGAGACGCCGCTGGTGATTTTTCCGCCGTGGATCAACCGGTTCTACATTCTCGACCTCAATGCCAAGAAAAGCTTCGTGCGCTGGGCAGTGGCCCAGGGTGTTTCCGTGTTCATGGTCTCGTGGAAATCGGCCGACGCTTCGATGGCCGACGTGGTGTGGGACGATTACATCTCCGCTCAGGTCGAGGCGATCGACGTGGTTCGTGACCGGCTGAAGGTGCCTTGCGTGCACACCATCGGCTATTGTGTTGCCGGTACCACACTGGCCGCCACATTGGCGATGCTGGCGCGCAAGGGCGAGGCCGACAAGGTCGCCAGCGCGACGTTCTTCACTGCGCAAGTCGACTTCGCCGATGCGGGCGATCTCAAGCATTTCATCGATGATCAGTTGATCGATACCATCGCCAAGCTGGCGCCCGACGGATTTGTCGATGGACGCTATCTGGCGACGACGTTCAACCTGCTGCGCGGCAACGATCTGATCTGGAACTACGTCGAGAAGAACTACCTCAAGGGTGAGGACTATCCCGCGTTCGACCTGCTGCACTGGAATGGCGACGTTACCAACCTGCCGGCGCGCTGGCATCAGGATTACTTGCGCGATCTATATCGCGACAACCGGTTGGTCATCGCCGATTCGCTCAAGGTCTGCGGCGTGCCGATCGACTTGCGACGGATCGACACGCCCTGCTATGTGCAGGCAGGCCGCGAGGATCACATCGCGCCGGTCGAAAGCGTGTGGAAGCTGACCCACTACCTGGGTGACAAATGGACGTTCGTGCTTGCCGGGTCTGGCCACATCGCGGGCGTGGTCAATCCGCCGGCCTCGGGAAAATACCAGTATTGGGTCAACGACGCGCATCCCGACACGCTCGATCAGTTCATCACCGGCGCGACCGAGCATCCGGGCAGCTGGTGGCCGCACTGGCGCGGCTGGCTCGAATCGCACAATGCATCGATGGTTCCGGTGAAGGGCAAGCGGCGTCCCGGCGGTCGCGGTGACAAAGCTATCGAGGACGCCCCCGGGCGCTACGTCAAACAGCGATAGCCACACCGAACACCTGCATCAGATGGGACTGCGCGACGGGGCATTGTCGGCTGCAGCATTTTTGCTGCACTGCAACATAATCACGGTTGACTTTGCGACTGCGAAGGCATATTGTGCATTGCAACATGACTGCAATGCCTTGCGTGTAGCGTGTGCCTTACAGCCGATGATCGGCGCCTTGCAGGACTGATTTGATGCCCGATAAGGACGATACGAAAGCCGGAAATTCTGCTGAGAGCGCCTATGCCGCTGCGGCGTCGGTAATCCCGGCTGCGGGCAAGGCTGAGCCCTCTGCAGCCAAGGCGCCGGCACCCAAGCCCGCCGCCAAGGTCGTCGACGCAAAGCCGGTCGAGAAGCCGGCGGCAAAGGAAGTCGTTGCTTCCAAGCCTGTGGCTAAGCCGGCGATTGCTGCCAAGGCTGTTTCGGAACCGAAG
This sequence comes from uncultured Novosphingobium sp., assembly GCA_964502105.1. Lineage (GTDB taxonomy): Bacteria > Pseudomonadota > Alphaproteobacteria > Sphingomonadales > Sphingomonadaceae > Novosphingobium. Next base: position 22,111 of record CAZCUS010000006.1, read on the forward strand.
CCCGCGCCTGCTGCTTTGATCAAGACGGCCAAGCCGGTTCCGGCCAAAGCTCAGCCAGCGAAATCGTCGCCCAAGGCCGAGCCGCTTAAGGTGCCCGCGATGCTGGCTGCTTCGGCCAAGAAGGCAATTGAGGTTTCGCCGGTAGCGGACGCGGCCCCTAAGGTCGCTGCCCCCAAGGCTGCCGAACCCAACGTTCTACCGCCGAAGTCATTAACCGCAGAACCCGCGCTTACCAAGATCGCGGCGCCTAAGATTACTGATGAGCCGATCGCAGCCCCGAAGACCGCACCGGCTGCAGAACCCCTTCCCAGATTCACAAAGGATACTTTCATGGACATGACCGCAAACATCGCCGGCCTTCAGGACGTTCTCACCGAAGCTCAGGCCAAGGCCAAGGCTGCTTTCGAAAAGAGCACGAGCATGATGGGTGAGTACACCGAATTCGCCAAGGGCAACGTCGAAGCTATGATCGAGTCGGGCAAGATTCTGGCTGACGGCGTGCAGGGCATGGGCTCCACGATCGTTGCCGAAGGCCGTTCGAGCTTCGAAGCCATGTCGGGCGACATGAAGGAACTGGCCGCTGCAAAGTCGCCGACCGACTTCTTCAAGCTGCAGAGCGATCTGGTTCGCAAGAACTTCGACAGCGCCGTCGCGCACAGCTCGAAGAACAGCGAAGCCATGCTGAAGCTCATGAGCGACGTGTTCGCTCCGATCTCGGGCCGTGTCAGCATGGCTGTCGAGAAGGTGCGTCAGACCGCCGTCTGATCCGATAACGATCTCTTCAAAAGGGGCCGGGTGGATAACCACACCCGGTCCCTTTTGGCGTTTCTGAAACACGATTGGCGTCGCCTCTCTTGCCGATTGCCCATTTGATACGATATCTTGCCCACCATGCTCTCCCATTCCGTCTTTGCTGATTCCGCTGCCGGATCGTGCGTCCGCGCTGCCGATAACGGCGATTCCGGTCGCGACAATGATGGCGACGGCCAGATCGGCATCGCTACCAAAACGCGTACAAAGCCGAAAAAACCAAGCCAGTTCAAAGTCTTGATGTTGAACGACGATTACACGCCGATGGAATTCGTCGTGCTCGTGCTCAAGCGCATCTTCCACATGGATCTGGAGCAGGCGACTCGCGTGATGCTCCACGTGCACCAGAAGGGCGTCGGTATCTGCGGGGTGTTTCCCTATGAAATCGCCGAGACCAAAGTGAACCAGGTGATGGATTTCGCCAAGCAGAACCAGCACCCGCTGCAGTGCACGTTGGAAAAGGCGTGATCCGCACCGCGATCGAGGGAGATCGGCGCTATGGTTGATGGCATGCAGCCGGAGATTCTGGTCCTCGCGCTGGGTGCGCTGCTGCTGATCGCGCAAATCTTCCTCGCCGGCCATCTCAAGACCAAACAGTATGGTGCCGATTGGAACATCGGCGCGCGCGATGAACCCCTGCCGCCGCTGAACGTCCATGCCGCCCGTGCCAGCCGGGCGCAGGACAACCTGATGGAAACATTCCCGGTTGCCATCATCGCGCTGTTCGGTGTCGTGCTGGCCGGTCGCACCGGCGACATGACAGCGATCGGCGGCTGGCTGTGGCTGGCGATGCGGGTGATCTACGTGCCGATCTACCTGATGGGCATCAAGGGACTGCGCACGATCGTGTTCCTGATCAGCCTGGTTGGCCTTCTCATCGTGCTGTTGCCACTGGTGCTCGGCTGAAACCCGGACGGCTTCGGCGCGTTGGGCCGATTATCACCCTTTCACCGGCATGGGCTTGTGTCTAAGGGACATCCATATAGCCAGGTAACCCGCCACCCGTGATATCCCTCAGTGCCATAGACCGATACATCTTTCGCCTGGTGCTGATGCCGATGTTGGGCATCTTCCTGCTTGCCGCGTCGCTGCTGGTTCTCGACAAGATGCTGCGCCTGTTCGATTTTGTCGCGACCGAAGGCGGACCGGTCGGCATCGTGTTCAAGATGCTGGCAAACCTGCTGCCCGAATATGCCAGTCTTGCGATCCCGCTGGGGCTGATGCTGGGCATCTTGCTCGCCTTCCGCAAACTGGCGACTTCCAGCGAACTTGATGTCATGCGTGCGGTGGGGTTGAGCTACACCCGGCTGCTGCTCGTGCCCTATCTGATCACGCTGGCGCTGGTCGGGGTGAACTTTGCCATCGTCGGCTATCTGCAGCCTCTGTCGCGCTACTACTACGAGGAACTGAACTACGAGCTGAAATCGGGAGCGCTGGGCGCCTCGATCAAGGTGGGTGAGTTCACCACGCTGAAGGACCGCGTCGCGCTGCGGATCGAGCAGAGCCAGGACGATGGCCGCAAGCTGATCGGCATCTTCGCCCGCGTCGCCAACAAGAAGGGGCAGGTGTTGTCGATCTCTGCGCGTGAGGGGCAGTTCCTGGCCCTGCGCGACCAGCCCGACACGATCATACTGCGCCTGATCGAAGGCCAGATCATTCAGGACATGCCGGGCGAAGTCCCGCGCGTGCTCACTTTCACCCGTCACGATCTGCCGATCGACCTGCCGACAATCGAGAAATTCCGCGCGCGCGGCGATTCGGACCGCGAATACCTGCTGCCCGAACTGCTGCGCATCGGCTGGAGCAACGAACTGCCCCGGTCCGATCGCGTATCGAGCCAGGCGAATTTCAACTATCGCCTGGTCGAAGTGGTGATGATGCTGCTGCTGCCGCTGCTCTCGGTAGCGCTGGCGATCCCGCCCAAGCGGTCCACGTCGGCGATCGGGCTGTTCGTATCGATCGTGATGGTGGTCGCCTATCACAAGGTGAACCAGTATGCCGCCGACGTCGCCTCGTTGGGGAAGATCGATCCCATCCTGGCTTTGTGGGGTCCGTTCCTGGTGCTCGCTGCGCTGATCCTGTGGATGTACTACCGCGTTGCCTATGTCCCCGGCGGGCAGGCGATCGGCTGGCTGGAGAAGGCATCGGAATCGGTGGTGAAGAAGGCGAAGTCCCTATTGCGGCGCAGCCGGCGAACATCGCTCCACGCCGCCGCAACGCCAGAAACCAGCGTTGGCACCCCCTGATATGCAGCTTGAATTCTTCCCGTCACGCACGCTGACATTCTATCTGTCCAAGACGTTCGTCACGCGCATCATCGCGGTCCTGCTGATGCTGGTGCTGGTGTTGCAGATGCTCGACCTGCTGGGGGAAAGCGGCAACATCCTGGCCTATCCCGGTAATGGCGAAGCGCAGCTGCTCGAATATGTCAGCCTGCGTATCCCGCAATTGATCGCGCGGTTCCTGCCCTATTCGGTACTGCTGGCCACGATCATCACGCTGGCGACGCTCAACCAGAACAGCGAAGTCATCGCGATGAAATCGGCCGGGCTGTCAGCACACCAGGTGCTTGCGCCGCTGATCCTGACCGCGATGGTGATTTCGACAGCCAGCTTCGTGTTTAATGAGCGAGTCGTCACGCATGCCTCGGCCAGGCTCAACGCCTGGCAGTCGGTCGATTACGGCGCGATGCCGAGAGATTCCGGTGTGCGCAGCAATGTCTATTTCGCGGAAGGGCGCGAGATCATCACTGCCGCCACGCTGGAAGGCAAAGGCGCCGCGATGGTGATGACCAACGTGACGTATTACCGCCGCAATGCCGACGGCATGATTATCGAACAGTTGCGTTCGCCCCGCGCTACCTATTCGCTTGCCGGCTGGAAGCTCGACAAGCCCGAGCGGTTCGATGTCGCCAAAACGCAGGAAGTGCAACTGGCCTCGGCCACCGTTGCGCAAGGCATCACCCCGGCGCGTATCCAGATCACTTCGGTCGATGCCGACGCACAAGACATCTTCGAACTGTCCCGCTCTATCGATGCGATGAAAGTCGCAGGCCGCCGGACCAGCGAACTTGAGGCGGCGTGGTGGCACAAGATTTCCGGGCCGCTGTCATCGGTGCTGATGCCGCTGCTTGGCGCGGTGGCCGCATTCGGCCTGGCGCGTTCGGGCCAGTTGCTGATCCGCGCGGTGATCGGCATGGCGCTGGGGTTCGCCTATTTCGTTGTCGACAATGCGGCGCTGGCGATGGGCAACTTCGGCGGATACCCGCCGCTGATCGCGGCATGGTCACCCTTCGTGCTGTTCGCGCTGATCGGCGAGACGGTGCTGATCCGCACCGAGGAATAGCTCTACCGCGTGGTCATCGTGCTGCGCGCCAGCCGCGAGACCAGCGGAAACAACCCGGGATAATTCGCACGGTCGAAAGTGGAACCGTCGCCCAGATGGGCGGCGATGCGACGATGTGCTTCGGCCAGCGAATGATACGGCATGCTCGGCAGCAAGTGGTGGGTAGCGTGGTAGCGCAGGCCGACCGGCGCCCACAGCACCGTGAGCAGCGCTGGCGGCGGTACGTTCACCGAATCGAGATACTGCGCGGTCACCGTCATCGCATCACCCTCGTTCTCCCACAGATGCGCAACGAGCGTGCGGATCTGGTTGAGCACGGCAGTGCCGGCCACCACCGCCAGCGCGATCACCAGCGGACGCCAGCCCAGCCAGTATGTGCTGGCCAGCAAGGCGATGGCCCATGCCGATGCGCCAAGCTCCTGCCAGAACACCATGCGCGCCAGTTCGCCCTCGGGCGGGCGGCGGCGGAACGCGGGATTGATCGCAAGGCTCGACAGCCGCGCCCAGACCAGTCGGCGCAGCGGCGGGATCACAGCGCCCAGCGGCACCAGCACGGCAAAGCGTAACAGCAGCGCGAACGGCAACAGCAACGCCACGATGGTGAACCACGGCAGCGACCAGGGCTTCATCAGCGCCAGCGGCAGGTATTCCGGGTCTTCAATGGTGCCATAACGCGTGCGGGCGTGATGCAGCGTGTGCACGCCTTCGTACATGAACGATGGCGTGAGCAGCGGAATGCCGACCAGCAGGTTCCAGCCAAGGCGGAAGCCGGGCAGGGCATCGCGGTGAATATGGGACAGTTCGTGGATGAACAGCAGCGCGCGATAGAGCGCCAGTGCGGCGACCACGCCGCTGGCAAGCGCCAGCCACAGATTGTCGAGCAGGATCGCTCCGGTCAGCGCGGCATAGCCCAGGCCGGCGGAGAGCAGCATGTCTGTCCAATAGATGGCGGGGCGTGCTTCAGAGATGTCGCGCGTCAGGTCGACAGCGGCGCGCAGCATCTCCCGGTCATCGGGGATCGCCGCGGGATTGACGCGCGCCAGCCGTTCCGCCGCGCGCGGTGCGGCCATGTCGATTACGTTCTGCGCAGTCATGCCATTCATTCCAAAGTCGTTCCGTCGCAATATTGCGTGCTTGCCGAAATGCCGGCTGCCGGTTTGTTGCGATGCCCATGGCACATCGCTTGACAAGGGGCCGGGACCGAACGCAGTTCGCATCCGCCCGGCGCGGTATTGGTCTAGCGCCCTAATCCTGAACAAAGGCAAGATCGTGGCCCAACCGTCTATATCTCCAGCCAAGTTAGTCATCGAGCCCGTCGCCAGCAAGGCGGACTTCAACGCTTTCGTCGATCTTGCTTATCGCCTCAATGCGGGCGATCAAAATTGGGTGGCCAACTTGCGGATGGAAGAGGTGGAGAAATTCACCCCCGGCAAGAACCCGTTCTTCTCGCACGCCCGGCACCAGCTTTTCCTCGCAAGGCGCGGTGACAATGTGGTTGGCCGCATTTGCGCGCATATCGATGAACTCGTGCTGGCACAGCCGGTAGAGCAGGGGATGGGCCCCGGCACGGGAAATTGGGGCGCCATCGAAGCGGAGGACCACGAAGCCGCAACCGCGCTGATCGCGGCGGCCGAAGGCTGGCTGCGCGCGCAGGGGATGACCCGCGTGATCGCGCCGATGAATTTGTCGGTCTGGGAAGAGCCGGGCCTGCTGGTGCGCGGCCACGATCACCCGCCCATGGTCATGATGGGCCACCATGCGCCGCAGTATCAGGCGTGGATCGAGGGCAGCGGCTACAGCCGGGTCAAGACACTGAACACCTACGACCTCGACGTATCGAAGCCGTTCCCGCCACTCATCCAGCGCATCATCGCGTCGGGCGAGAAGAACCCCAAGATCGTAGTGCGCAATGTCGTGCTGAAGAACTTCGATGCCGAAGCCGCGATCATCTGCGACATTCTCAACGATGCTTGGTCGGACAATTGGGGCTTCGTGCCGTTCACGCCGGAGGAAATCGCCTACACCGGCAAGAAGCTGAAGCCGCTGGTGCGCCCCGACCTGATCCGCATCGCCGAGTATGAGGGCGAGCCGGTAGCTTTCATGATGACGCTGCCCGATCTCAACAAGGTGCAGATGAAAGTGAACGGTCGCAACGGCAAGCCCTCGCCGCTGGGCTGGTTAAAGCTGGCGTTGTGGCTGCGGCGCCCACGTCCGGCCGACATGCGCGTGCCGCTGATGGGCGTGCGCAAGCGGCTGCAATCCTCGCGGCTGGCCAGCCAGCTGGCCTTCATGATGATCGAGCTGATCCGCGTGGCCGCCGTGGAGGACTATGGAACCATTCGCAGCGAGATCGGCTGGGTGCTGGACGACAACCAGGGCATGAACGCGATCGCCGATGCCATCAAAAGCACGGTAAACCGCGAATATGCGGTCTACGACAAGGCGCTTTGACGTCTGATCCAGCGAAGCTGGTCAGGATCGGCACCGGCCCACTCCCCCGCCCGACCTCCCAGAGTTTACCCTGTCGGGTGCCGGGCGGGGAAATGGCCCGGTGCCACTTCAGTTCTCTTCAACTTGGTAAACGCGCCGTCAGCCTTGCCGGACGAGACTTTGTTAAGCGCCAACCCATAGCTTTGCTCGATTATCAGCCGCAGGAATGTCCCGGCGGCGAACGATCGGGCAACGCAATGGAATATCGATCCTGGTTGATGGTGCCGGGCACGCAGATCGGCAGTATGACTGCCGCAGAAGGCATCGCGGCCGATGTCATCGTCATCGATCTCTATGAGACGGTAGCATCGCAAGACAAGCCAGAAGCCCGGCTCAATGCCGCCGAATGGCTCCGTGTGGCGGGCGCCAGCGTGATCGAGCAGCGGCCTGTGGGGCGCTGGGTGCGGATCAATCCTCTTGAATCGGGGCTCGCGCGCGACGATCTCAACGCAGTCATGCCCGGCGCGCCCGATGGCGTCCTGCTGCCGTGCGCGGAAGGCCCTGAGGCGGTGCGGCAACTTGCCGCCGAAATCTACGAACTGGAGCATCGCCACGGCCTGACGCCCGCATCGACGCTGATCGTGCCGGTCGTTGGCGAAACCGCGCGTGCTGCCGCGACAGTTACCGACTACCTCGAAAGCGGACACCAGCGCCTTGCCGGGCTTACCTGGGGGGCGAATGGCTTGGCCGCTGAACTCGGCATGCACGGCGCGCACGATGCCGATGGCGGCTGGAACGAGGTGCTGCGCCATGTCCGCGCCCAGACGCTGCTCACGGCGCATGGTTGCGGCATCATGGCGATCGAGGCGCTGTCGGCCGATGCGCTCGATCACGAAGCGGTGCTTCTGGCGGCGCAAAAGGCGCGCGGCGATGGCTTTGCCGGCATGTTGGTGGGCGATCCGTCGCAAGTGGCGGCGGTCAACGCGGCATTCTCGCCGCAAGTGGCGGAATCAGATCGCGAGATGGCCGAATCGTTGGCCGCCAGCTTTGACACTGATGCGCTGTCACGCCGGAGCCGTCCGGCGGATCTGTCGGCGTTGTCGAGTGCCTTTCCGGCCCGACGCCGGGCCGAGCGCATGCAGCCAGAGGATTTGCGCAGCGCGACTATTCTTCGGCCGGCGTAACTGGGCCTGCGTCCGAATCCGCTGCGGCATCGGCGCCGGCGGCCTGCGATGCGCTGGCGTTTGGCTGACCGATCGAGATCGCCGCATCAGCGTCAAAGGCGCTGTCGCTGGCGATGGGGTCGGCATAGGGCGGCTGTGAACGGACCGTATCGTAGGGCAGCATCGCGTCGCTGACCGAGCCATCGAGCACTTGCCCGCCGCCGCCCTTTTCCGACGCCGCGTTCTGCTCTTCGCCGCAGCCGGCGAGGGCGAATGCCGCCATGATCGGAAACAGTGATGCGTGCAGGGTCTTCATTGGGCCGCCTCCCGGGCGCAAGGTCTGTCGAGCGCGGCCAGAAATGCGCCGGCATGGCCGATCAGCGCCGCGTCCCACGTTGCGAAATCCACATCGAGGCCGGGCTGCTTCTGGCCAAGCCGCTGCAGGCTGGTAACGCCGAATTCCTCGATTCCGCAAGGGACGATGCCGCCGAAATGCGACAGGTCCGGACGGATATTCACCGCAAAGCCGTGCATCGTCACCCATTTGCGGATGCGCACGCCGATGGCGCCGATCTTGGCCTCGCTGCCATCGATATCGCGCGTCCAGATGCCGATACGCCCGTCGCTGCGAAACGATTCGACGCCGAATCCTGCCAGGGTATCGATCACCCACCCTTCGAGCGCGTGGACAAAGCCGCGCGCGTCGCGTGCCCGCTTGCGCAGGTCGAGCAGGACGTATCCCACGCGCTGGCCAGGGCCGTGATAGGTGTAGCGACCGCCACGTCCCGCCTCGACCACTTCGAAGCGCGGATCGAGCAGTTCGGCCGATGCCGCGCTGGTTCCGGCGGTATAGACAGGTGGATGTTCCAGCAGCCAGATCAGTTCACGTGCCTCGCCCGCCGCAATCGCCGTATTGCGCTCCGTCATCTCGGCAAGTGCCTGCCGGTAAGGAACAGGCTCGCTTTCGACGCGCAATTCGATATCGCCGGGTAGCTGCATGGTGCGTTGCGTGGCGGCATTTGCAGCGGTTATCAAGGGCCGAGTTTTGGAGATCATCGCATGAAGTTCGATAGCAGCCTCGCCTGGAAGCAGGCATCAGCGGCCATTTCCGCCAATCGGGAAGTGCTGCTGGCGCTGGCGGGCGTGTTCTTCCTGCTGCCGGCGCTGGTGCTGGAGATGTTCTTTCCGCAGCCCGAACCCACCGCCGGCATGAGCGAGGAGCAGATCGCGCAACTGGTTTCGACCTATTATCTCTCGGTTCTGCCGGTGATGATCCCGATGGTGCTGTTCCAGGCGCTTGGCACCCTCTCGCTGTTGACGCTGCTGACGGATCGCTCGCGCCCGACGGTGAGCGAGGCGATCAAGCGCGGCGTGCGTGGGATCGGGCCCTATCTGCTGGCCCAGTTGGTGCTGGGTCTCGCAATCGGCCTGGTCGGGGGTCTGCTGGTGACCGTGATGGCTGCGACAGGCGTTCCCGCGCTGATCGCACTGGCGATCGCCATCGTGCTGGGTCTGGTGATCTATGTCGCCGTGCGCACGTCTCTGGTCGCACCGGCAATTGCGGTCGATGGAATCACCAATCCGGTCGAGGCATTGCGCCGCTCGCTCATGCTGACCAAAGGGCAGACGCTGCGCATTCTCGGCTTTTATGCATTGGTGCTCGTGGTATTTCTGGTGATCACCGTAGCGGTGAGTCTGGTGTTCGGCATCGCGCTGGCCATGTTCGCAGGAACGATGGTGCAGACGATCGTGACGGCGGTGGTTTCGTCCACGATCAATGCCACCATGGCGCTCTACTTCGTATCGATCATCGCTGCGACGCACCGGCAGCTCGCGGGCAATACCCCGGAAGCCGAAAGCGCTACCTTCGAATAAATCGCTGACGAATACGGGTTGGCGCGCGCGGGCCTATTCGGCCGCCGCGTCTTCCTTCCAGCCCCAGAACAGGCAGCACGGCGGCACGTTGATCGCCTCGAAACCGCTGTCGATCCTGCGGAAGTTGCGCGCCATGAAATCGCGGGCGCGCGGGGTGAACTGGTAGACGAGGAACGCGCCGCCGGGGCGCAAAACGCGGTAGGTCCCGTCAGCTATGGCCGGACCGACCCCTGCGGGCAGCGTCGAGAACGGCAGCCCGGACAGCACGTAGTCGGCATGATCATGCCCGTGCGCGCGAACGATTTCCTCCACGTCTGCTGCCGATCCGAGCACGGCGGTGAAGCGGCTGTCGGTGATCGTGCGGTGCAGGTAGTCGATGTAGAGCGGGTTCGTGTCGATGACGATAAGGCGCCCGTCACGCGGGAGCTTTTCCAGTACTGGGCGGCAAAACGTGCCGATGCCGGGACCGTACTCGACGAAGAGCTTGCATTCCTCCCAGCGAACCGGAGCGAGCATCTTGGCGATGGTGAAACGCGACGACGGCACGATGGAGCCGACCATCACCGGATTCTTGATGAACCCCTCGATGAAAACGCCCCACGCTCCCAGCGTGCCTTTGATCTTGCGTTTGAATTTCTGCGGCAGTGCCTCGCGGGCAAGCTCGGTGCTGGTCATGCTGGCGGGAGCTCTCGCATCAATTCTCTTTGGGACAAGTCGCCGTCGCGGTGACAGATTTATGACCTATTTGCAAGATAGGCCCCAATCGGGCTCAGAGAATTTCGTGGACCCTGTCCTGCGGGCGACACAGCCGGACGCCTTTGTCGGTCTCCACGATCGGACGCTCGATCAACGCGGGTTCGGCGGCCATTGCGGCAAGCACGGCGGCATCGTCAGCCTGTGGCAACCCGCGCTCTTCGGCATCGGTGCCTCTGGTGCGCAAGCCCTGCTGCGGGGTCATGCCGGCATCGCGATAAAGCTGCGCCAGCTTGTCGGCAGTGGGCGGCGTCTTGAGGTATTCGATCACCTCCACCGCCACGCCGGGTGTCTCTTCCAGAATCGCCAGCGTCTTGCGCGAGGTGCCGCACTTCGGGTTGTGCCAGATGGTGGCCTTCATGTCGGACTCCTTATTTCGGTAGTGGGGTGAGTGCAGGCACGGCCCGGGCCGCATCCTCGGCGGGGATGCCAGGGGCAGGGGCGGCGCTCAGCGTTTCCTCGCGGCGCATGATTCGCCCGGCGCGCTGAACCGACCGGAGCAGGCGCGGATAGACGCCGCAGCGGCACAGGTTGGGAATGGCGGCCTTGATCTCCGCATCGCTTGGATTGACGTTGCGGGCCAGCAGCGCGGCGGCGCTGATAACGATACCGGGCGTGCAGAAGCCGCACTGGATCGCCTGTTCCGCCACCATCGCCTGTTGCACCGGGTGCGATCGATCACGCGAAAGGCCCTCGATCGTGGTAACGACGCGGCCCTCGCACTCGCCCAGCGTGATCAGGCAGGATCGCAGCGCCTCGCCATCGACCAGGACCATGCACGCACCGCAATCGCCCACGCCGCAGCCGTATTTGGTGCCGGTGAGGTTGACCGCATCGCGCAGCCCCCACAGCAGCGGAGTCTGCGGATCGAGGTCGATTTCCACCGGTCGGTCATTGACGGTCAGGCGCGGCATGGGGGCTGTGATAGACGCAGCATCGCCACCAAGTCGAGCGGTCAGCTACCGAAGCGCAGTTTCACGCCCGCCCAGAACGTGCGCGGAATGCCAAGGTCGATCGACCCGCCCTGATTGCGCGTGACGATTCGCTCATCGGTCAAGTTCTCCCCGCGCAGGGTGACGCTGAACGGTCCCGCCAGCGGCACTTCGGCATAGGCATCGATCGTGGTCAGCGCGGGCAGGGCATCGGTTTCCAGATCATCCTCGAACTGCTTGCCGACATGGCGCAGCGTTGTTGCAAAACGCCAGTTCTCGCGCGGCGTCCAGGCAAGCGTTGCGCTGGCCGCGATCTTGGGCACTTGCGACGGGCGCTTGCCGTCCAGCGCGATGGACGCTCCGGCTCCCTCGACCTCGGCATCTGTCCATGCCAGCGAACCGTCGAAAGCGATCTGGCCGAATCGCAGCGCCGCGCCCGCTTCCACGCCTCGGGCGCGCACAGCATTCACATTCTGGCGCTGGCGGGTGGTCGCGTTGATCGTGACGTTGGCGATGGCGTCCCTCACGCGATTGTCGAACGCCGTAAGCGACAGCATCATGGCATCGGATGGGATAAAGTCGATCCCTGCCTCGAACCCGCGCAGGCGCTCGTTGTTCAGGTTCTCGTTCGCCCGCGTGGTAACCGGGAACACGACAAAGGGCCGGTAAAGCTCGTTCAGCGTGGGCTGGCGGAAGCCCGTATAGGCGGCAGCGCGCAGCCGCAGGGCCTCGCCGGCCTGCCAGACCACGCCGCCCCGGAAATTCGTGCTCCAGCCCGAACGATCGGCGAAGCGGCGGTCGGTCGAGACGACGCCGGCGGCGGTGACTTCGCGGTAGAAGCCATCGCGGATCGTCCAGCGGTCGGCTCTGGCGCCCGCAGTCAGCGTGAGTGCGCCCAGCGTCCAGTCGTCCTCAAGGTAGAAGCCCAGATCGCTGGTGGTGCCGCCTGCCCGTCGGACTGCGGTCACCTTCCCCGTTGCGGCGCTGATCGGGGTCTCAAGCAGCTTGCCCTCGGCAATGCGCAAGTCCGCGCCAAGGCGCAGCACGTGCGCGGTGCCCAGCGGCGGGCGCAATTCGAACTTGCCGCCGATCCCGGTTGCCGGAGTCTTCTTCTGGTCCAGCGTCGGAACGAAGCTGGTCGAACTCACGACGATGTTCGAGAAATCCTGCACCTGCACATAGCCAAGCGCATCGAACTGCCAGTCGCCGCGTCCGACGAGTCTCAGGCTCGCCTGGCTGCCGCTCGATGACGAATCGGCACCGTCAAAACGCAACGTGCGCTGGTCGTCATAAACGAGGCCGGCGGCCTGGATCTCGATGGTGTCAGTCAGCGGCGCGACCGCGCGGAGCGCTGCCGACCAGCTTTCGTAAGCCGCGCGGGCCGTGGCGGGAACGCGCTGTGCCTTTGGCGTCGTCTGAAAGCCCTGGCCCTTGTCCCATTGCACGCTGGCCAGCACGAAGCCCGAACCGACCGTGGGGGCGGCAGTGATGGCTGCCTGCGTCTCGCCCCGGTCATTGATCAGTGCCTCGGCATTGAGAAATCCGATGGTTTCCGGCGCACCGCTGGTCAGCTCGATCGTGCCGGCGACTGCGCCCGCACCGAACGCGCCTGAGCCGCCGCCGCGCGTCACCCGCACCGAGCCAAGCCGCTGCGGCGCCAGCGCGCTGAGCGGGATGTAGCCGAAGAACGGGTTGCCCACGGGCACGCCGTCGAGCAGCACCAGCGTGCGGCTCGATGCATTGCCGCCCAGAGCGCGCAGCGTGACGCCTTGCGCGGAAGGGTTGGACGAGCGGCTGTCGGAGCGGCGGAATTGCTGGAATCCGGCGACTGAGGAAAGCACATCCTCGATTCGTCCCGATGCGCTCGACACGATCTTGTCGCGCCCGATCTCGACCACGTCATAAGCGGGCGAGGCGGGAGTCTGGTCCAGACCCCGCCCGGTTACGATAATCGGGGCGCCCGGACCGGCATCGTCAGCATGCGCGGCGACAGGGAGCAAAGTGGCAACAATCGCGGCGGAGACAAGGCGTTCTGAAAACATTGCCGGCGTCTTAGGCCTTGCGCATGGCCAGACAAGCACTTTGCGCGCCGGTCAGTTGACTTGCGCCGCCAATAGGCCCGAAGCCCAAACCATTGGTCCGGGCGGTCACTCTGCCTCGGTTATATCCAGCGAAATGCCAGTCAGGCCATCAATGCTGCCTTCAAGGCGGTCACCGGGCGCGATGGGGCCGACACCGGCGGGCGTGCCGGTGTAGATCAGGTCGCCGGGAACGAGGTGATACAGCGTTGATAGATCCGCGATCAGTTCAGGGACGCTCCATACCATGTCGGAAAGTGCGGCATCCTGCTTCAATATTCCGTTCTGCGTCAGCGCGATGCGCTTTTCACCGGGTTCGCCGAAGGTTTCGGTCCGGGTAATCGGCGCGATGATTGCCGAATTCTCGAAGTCCTTGCCCATGTCCCACGGATGGCCTTTGTCGCGCGCGGCGTTCTGCAGATCGCGCCGGGTCATATCGAGGCCGCAGGCATAGCCGAGAACCACGGAGGGTGCGGCATCGATGGTAATGCGGAACGCTGGCGCGCCGATCGCCACCACCAGTTCCATCTCGTAATGGCAGTTCTGCGTGCGCAGGGGATAGGCGATTGTCGCGCCGGACAAGCACAGCGCGGCGGGCGACTTGGTGAACCACATCGGCGCGTCGCGCGTGGCGGTCCCGCCCATTTCGCGGGCATGCGCTTCGTAGTTGCGACCCACGCAGAACACGCGGTTAACCGGGAAGCGCGCGTTTTCGCCGATCACGGGAACGTTTGGATAGGCGGGCAGGTCGAAAAGCAGGGTCATGGCTGGGCTCCGGTTCGCCGCTCCATAAGCGCGGGCAGTGCCGGGCAAAAGCCCTGATGCAATCGGCGCGGGCAGGGGGCGGCATGGCGTGCATGACTTGCCGCGCGGCGGGAATGGCGTAGGAATAAACCGGTGACCCAGGAAGAATATCTCACCGGCCGCTTGCTGCTGGCCATGCCCGGCATGTTCGATCCACGCTTCGATCATTCGGTGAGCGTGATGTGCATGCACGATCAGAACGGCGCGTTCGGCATCGGCATCGGGCAGGTCCGCAAGGGCGTGCGGTTTCGCGAACTGCTGGAAGAACTCGATATAGACCCCGGCGCGGTCGCTGACCGGGAAGTCCACAATGGCGGTCCGGTAGAGCCGGGGCGCGGGTTCGTCGTGCATTCGCTCGACTGGACGTCGCGCGAAACGCTGACGGTAGAGGGCCTGTGCGGCGTCTCCGCATCAACCGGGATACTGCGCGCCATCGTCGAGGGGCGCGGGCCCAAGCACTGGCTGATCGCGCTGGGCTATGCGGGCTGGGGTTCTGGGCAACTGGAGGGCGAGATGCGCCGCCACGGCTGGTATGCGGCGCAGGGCCATCCCGAAGTCCTGTTCGAAACCGCCGCCGAATCGCGCTGGATCGCAGCGTGGCGCGCAGAGGGCATCGATCCCGCATTGCTCGCCAGCGAGACAGGCAGCGCCTGAGCCCGTCGGGGTTATTCCAGAGCCTCCCGTGCCAGCCGCGCAAGGTCTTCGGGCCGATCGACATCGGCATGGATCAGTGGGCTGTGGCAATCGACCAAGGTCACATCGTCGCGGCTGCGCAGCAGGCGTCCAGCGCCCTCGTCGCCCGATAAATGCGCGATATCGTCCAGCGCCCGGCGTGACAGCAGCACCGGATGGCCGGGCCTACCGCCCTGGCGCGGCCGCACCGCATAAGTTTCACCCAGATGGGCGGCCAGATCGGCGGCGATAGTGTGCGGGACCAGTGGCATGTCGCCCAGGAATACGAATGCGCCGTCACAGTCCGATGCGGCTGCGACCCCTGCCTTCAGCGAATCGGACAGCGCCGAGCTAGCGACAGGAACGCCTTCCACTACGGGGGCACCCGGCCAGTTTCCCATTGCGAGCCCGGGGCGGGTGACTACGATGACACGGGCGACCGGCGCGGCGCGTGCGGCGCGGATCGCATGATGCAACAAGGGATCGCCCGCGAACGGCGCGCTGAGCTTGTCGCTGCCAAATCGCGTGGCGGAGCCCGCCGCCAGCACGATGGCGACGAAGCTCAAGCGCTGTCCTGCACGCGGTTGAGCGCCTGCATCACTTCGACCAGAATGCCGGTGGCCACTTCCCAAGGGGCCTTGCCCAGGCCGCGTATGCCCGGCGTGAGGTGCAGCGCCGCCAATTCGCTCTCGCTGGCCCCCGCAGCCTTCAGCGCGGCGATGCGCTCCCCGGCGCGCGAACGGGCGCCGATCATGCCGACGTAGCCGGCCCGCGCCCGCAGCGCGTGGAGCACCCCGCCCAGATCGTGATGGTCCTCATGCGTGGCGCCGACATAAGCCGTCCAGCGATCGATACCCAGCGTCGCCAGCGCGTCCGCCGGTTCTGCGCGGATGTAGCGTGACACGGGGAAGGGGGGCGGTTTGTCCGGTCCGCCGGGGCGAACGAGGATCGTCTCGAACTGGGCATCCGATCCCAGCCGGGCCAGTGCCAGCGCGCCGGGGTCACCGCCCGAGACGATCAGGCGGCGCAGCGGATCGTAGCGCCGCGCGATGCGGAAGGGTGCCTCGGTAACAACGGGCAGCTTGGCGTCGCCGGCGATGACCTGCGCCGTTTCGCCATCGCTGACCCAGGTGCACACCTTACGCGCCTCCGCGTGGGCCATCAGGGCCGCTGCCGCCTCGCTCTTCGCGGTAATCCGCTCGACCAGCACATGCAGCGCGCCGCCGCAGCGCAGGCGGATGTCGATCCACGGGCTCCCCATGCCGTAATGCAGGCGGCGCGGCTTGCCATCCGCCAGCACCTGTGCGGCATGAGCGGCGACATCGCCTTCAATGCAATCGCCTGAGAAATAGCCGCTCGCCTGACGGCCATCGAACAGCATCTGTGCGCCGGGACCACGCGGAGCGCTGCCCTCGACGCGATAGAGCGTCGCCAGTACGACTGAGCGTCCCTCGCGATTGGCCCTGGTGAGCGCGGGGCGAACGTCGTCGGCCCAGCCGAATATCGGCCAATCGGCACCGTCGAGACTGCTGTCGGGCAAATCAGTCATGTTCGATTATTCGCCGATCCCGCGCTGGCCGATGATCATGAAACTGGTTGGCATGCCAACGCCGTATCACCCACCCTGCGGAGTGTCGATTGGAGCGGCGGCGTGGCTTTACTGTGCGGTCAGGCTTCGCCGATACGGTCGGCAAACAGAAGCCTTCCGCCGGAAAGATGCCACAGCGCTTCGTTGAAATCGGCCTGACCCATGGCGAAGCAGCCCTCGCTGCGACCGATCTTCCCCCATTTGGCGACCATCGCCTGATCGACATACCATGCCGAATGCATGACGATGGCGCGATCGAGCGCGAGGGAATTATCAGCATCGAGGCCGACGAGCCGGATCGAGGTTCCGTACTTGCCCTTATACCACTCGCACGTCAGGTAAGCGCCGCGCGATGTCGCTTCGGAACCGGGTGTGTTCGAGAACGATTGCAGCCAGCCGCTATGTTCAGGGTCCGACCCGCGACCATGTGCGGCAAGAAACGACCGAACGCTGCCGTTTTCGAGATTGGCGAAATGGAAGCGCGGCTTCCATGAGGGCACGGCGAAATCCGCTATGCCGACGATATCGGTACGCCACAGTTTGCTGCCCAGCCGCTCCTTCTCCCGCACCGCGACTGCCATCACGCGGCGTTCGTAGGGTGTAAGCCCAGAAGGGATGGCTGCCGTAGTCGCTGCGGGGCTGGCGGGAGCCGCTGCGCTTGTCGTCTCGGCAGCGAGCAGACGCGAAGGAACTGCGATTGCCGCGCCTGCCACCAGTCCCTTGATCAGGACGTCTCGTCTTGCGATCACGTGTGCCATTACGCCAATTTAGCGCTTCTGGACCGGATTCGCTACCCTGTGCTGCGCTACCGGGCGATCGCGGAACACTTTACGGCCCGTAGCCCGCCCGGTTACGGCTGAAAAATCAGGCCACGACCTTCAGTTCGGCGCGGCTATGCTCGGCGATCCAGCTTTCGACCACGGGGGCAATGTTGCGGCGCCATTTGCCACCGTTGAAGATGCCATAGTGGCCGACTTCGGCGGCAAGGTAATATTTCTTGAGCCGATCGGGCAGGTTGGCGGCCAGATGCAAGGCTGCCTTGGTCTGGCCGATGCCGGAAATATCGTCGCGCTCGCCTTCGATAGCGAGGATACCGGTGTCCTTGATCGCGCCAAGGTCGATCACCTTGCCGCGATGGACGAATTCGCCCTTGGGCAGCGAATGGCGCTGGAACACATGCTCGATGGTCTGGAGATAGAACTCCGAGGTCATGTCGCACACCGAGCGGTATTCGTCGTAGAAGGCTTTGGTAGCATCGGCGCTTTCGCCATCGCCGGTGACAAGGTGTTTGAACATAGCATAGTGGCTCATCATGTGCGAGCCCAGGTTCATCGACAGGAAGCCGGCAAGCTGCAGGAAACCCGGGTAGACCTTGCGTCCGCCGCCGGGGTAGGTGAGCGGAACGCGGGCGATCACGTTGTTCTCGAACCAGGAAAGCGGCTGCTGCATGGCAAGGTCGTTCACGCTGGTCGGCGCCTCGCGCGTATCGATCGGGCCGCCCATCATGGTCAGCGTCGCCGGGCGGCAAGGGTGCTTGTCTGCCGACATCACCGCGGCGGCCGCCAGCGACGGCACCGAAGGCTGGCACACGGCGAGCATATGCGTGCCCGGGCCGATATGTTCGAGGAAGCCGATCAGGTAATCGATATAATCGTCCAGATCGAAACGGCCTGCCTCGGCCGGCACCAGTTTCGCGTCGGCCCAGTCGGTGATGTAGACCGTGCAGCTTTCCACCATCCGCGCCACGGTGCCGCGCAGCAGCGTGGCAAAGTGTCCGCTCATCGGCGCGACGATCAGGAGGTTAGGCGCATCGGGCCCAAGACCGTCATGGCTGAATCGCAAAAGGTTGCCGAACGGGCGATGCAGCACGATCGATTCGGTGACGAGGTGGTCCTTGCCGCCAACCGTGACCTTATCGATGCCGAACGCGGGCTTGCCGCGCGGCGCGGCGGCATGGGCGAACACGTCGAGCGCCGAGGCCATTACCGGGCCAATGCCCATGTAACCGACGGGAAGCGCGGGATTGCTCAGCAGTTCGGCGCCGATCGACGCCCAAGCGGCGGCGCCGCCCAGCATCGTGCGCTGCAGTTCATACGCGTTGTAGAGCACAAAAATCTCCTCACGGCGGACGTTACCGCCTCTCCAGCCCGCCCATTTGGGCGTGAAACCGCCGTTGTGCAATGCGGCATTTTCGATGAATGGCGTCGAAGCAGGCGAACAGACGGTCTTTCCCTGATCGCACGGAGGTTGTAAGGGCGCGGCCATGAACGCCAGCACGGCCAGCATCGCCCCATCGCAAGCCGGCCCTGAAGAGGCTGACGACAAGGCCGCCAAATCGCGTGGGCTCGGCCCGTTGTGGATGGTGTGGAGCGGAACGCTGGCCTATCCGGGGCGCGTTGCGCTTGCCGGTCTGGCGCTGCTTGTCACCGCGAGCGCGACGCTGGCAATCCCTGCCGGCTTCCGCCTGATCATCGACCGTGGCTTTGCCGAGGGCGGAAGGCCCGAGGATATTGCGCGTTGGTTCGAATACCTGTTGATCATCATCGCGGTGCTGGCGGTGGGCACGGCAGTGCGGTTCTATACGGTATCGTGGATCGGCGAACGGGTGGTCGCCGATATTCGCCAGAAAGTGCAGCGCAACCTGTTGCGGCTTTCACCTAGTTTCTTCGAGGAAAACAGTCCGAAGGAAATTTCCTCGCGGATGACCTCAGACACCACGATCATCGAGCAAGTGGTCGGCACCACCGTGTCGGTGGCGCTGCGCAATGCAATCATGGCGGTGGGCGGAGTCGTCTATCTGTTCGCGCTCGCACCGGAATTGACGCTCATGCTGTTGATCGCGATTCCGGTCGTGATACTGCCGATCGCATTCTTCGGGCGCCGGCTGCGCAGCATCTCGCGCTCCAGCCAGGACCGCGTCGCCGATATCGGGGCAATGACCACCGAGGTTCTGGGCGCGCTGCGCATCGTGCAGGCGTTCAACCAGGAACAGCGCGAAGCCGATCGCTTTGGCAGCATTGTCGAGCGCACGTTCGAGACCGCCAAGCGTCGCATCATGATCCGCGCGATCATGACGGCGGTGATCATGTTCATCATCTTCTCGTCGATCACGCTGCTGATGTGGCGCGGCGCGCTGGGTGTCGCAGATGGGTCGATCACCGGCGGCACGATCGCGGCGTTCGTCGTTACCGGCGGGCTGGTCGCGGGCTCGTTTGGTTCCTTGACCGAGGTCTATGGCGATCTGGTGCGCGGTGCTGGCGCGTCGAGCCGTCTTGCCGAACTGCTGCACGAGCGACCGGTGATCGCGCCGCCCGCACGCCCGCAGGCCCTGCCCGAACCGGCGCGCGGCCAGCTTTCGTTCGAGAACGTCACCTTCCGCTACCCCTCGCGCCCCGAACTACCGGCGCTGCGCGATCTCTCGCTCAAGATCGATCCGGGCGAGACAGTTGCCATTGTCGGACCTTCGGGTGCGGGCAAATCGACGCTGTTCCAGCTTGCCGAACGATTCTACGATCCGCAGGGCGGCACGATCAAGATCGACGGCGTGCCGCTGACTTCCGCAGACCCCGCCGACATCCGCCAGCGGATCGCGCTGGTGCCGCAAGAAGGCGTGCTGTTCGCTGCCAGCGCGCGCGATAACTTGCGTTACGGCAACTGGGACGCCAGCGACGAGGCGATCTGGGAAGCCGCGCGCGCCGCCAATGCCGAGGCCTTCCTGCGCGCGCTGCCGCAAGGCCTCGACACGTTCCTGGGCGAAGACGGCTCGCGGCTTTCGGGCGGCCAGCGCCAGCGCATGGCGATTGCCCGCGCGCTGCTGCGCGATGCGCCGATCCTGTTGCTCGACGAAGCAACGAGCGCGCTCGATGCCGAGAGCGAGCGGCTGGTGCAGGATGCGCTCGACCGCCTGATGCAAAGCCGCACCACACTGGTGATCGCGCACCGCCTTGCCACCGTGCGGCAGGCCGATCGCATCGTCGTGATGGAGGATGGCCGTATCGTCGAGCAAGGGCCGCACAACCAGTTGGTGGCTGCTGGCGGCCTATACGCGCGGCTCGCATCGCTGCAGTTCGACAACCCGCAGGTCGCGCCCTCCATCTAGCGATCGCCCCACCAAGACCTTGGTCGGATAGCCTGGCTATCAGGATGGAAAGGGCTGGTTTTGCGGTGACTTGTTTCCTACATGGTCGCCATCGCTGTGCCGATCCGCGCACAAACCAGCACATTCCTTGGAAGTTCGCCTGCAATTTCCCCTGAAAGGACCGCCATGTCGAACCGTCGTTTTCGTCGTCTTCTAGCTATCGCCACGCTGCCCCTCGCAGCGCTTTCCCTGTCTGCCCCCGCGTTTGCCGATGAGACGCCCAAGGAGGATTGGGGTGCGTTCGGTGTCCAGACCCAGTGGATGGATCGCAGCGTCAAGCCAGGCGACGATTTCAACGCCTACGTCAGCGGCAAGTGGAACCGGGAGACCGAGATCCCCGCAGACAAGACGCGGATCGGCTCGTTCCTGACGCTGCGTGATCTTTCGGAAGATCGCCTCAAGGGCATCATGGACGAACTGGTCGCTGCCAAACCCGCGCCGGGAACTGACGAGGCGCGCATCGCCGATGCTTACAATGCCTACATGGATACCGCTGCCATCGAAGCAGCGGGTCTCGCCCCCGTGCAGCCCTATCTCCAGAAGATCTTCGCCGCGTCGAACAAGACCGACCTGATCAAGCTGTTCGGTGCTCCCGGTTATGCCTCTCCGCTGGGCATCTATGTGTCGGGGGATGCCAAGCAGAGCGATCGCTATGCGCTTTACGTCACCCAGACCGGGCTCGGCCTGCCCGATCGCGATTACTATCTCAAGGATACCGATCAGTTCCGCGAGATTCGCGCCAAGTATCTGGATTATCTGACATTCATGCTCGGCAAGGCGGGTTACACCGATCCTGCGGCGGCGGCAAAGTCGGTGCTATCGCTTGAAACGTCGATGGCGCAGAAGGAATGGGACCGTGCGGGAAGCCGCAACCGCGATCTGACCTACAACAAGATGACTACCGCCGAATTCGAGGCGATGGGACCGCAAGGCTATGTCCGCTCGTTCCTCGATGCATCGGGTGCTGGCGCTGCTACCGACCTGATTGCAGTAGAAATCCAGCCCACCGCCGAGGAACTTGCCACCGCCAAGATCGACGCGGCGCAGGCCCAGGTTTTGTACGGCGGCGGCCTGCCTGCAACGATGAAGCTGATCGAAGATGCACCGCTCGCCACCTGGCAGGCGTACCTCGCGGCGCATTTCATTGGCGACAACGCAGGCTTCCTGCCCAAGGACATCGACGAGGCCGCCTTCGCCTTCAACGGCAAGGTGCTGAGCGGTCAGCCCGAACAGCGCGCCCGCTGGAAGCGCGGCCTGTCGGCGGTGCAGGGGCAACTCAGCGATCTGGTCGGCAAGATTTACGCGGCAAAGTACTACCCGCCGGCTGAAAAGGCGGCGATGGAGCAGCTCGTCACCAATTTGCGCAAGGCGATGGCGGCGAACCTGGAAGACCTGAGCTGGATGAGCGCAAGCACCCGCAAGGAAGCGGTCGCCAAGCTTGACGCATTCACGCCCAAGATCGGCGCGCCGGAAACCTACAAGGCCTATGAGGGTCTGGTGATCTCGCGCAACGATCCGCTTGGCAACAGCCTGGCCGCCAACCGGTGGGAAAGCGATTTCCAGATGGCGCGGATCGGCAAGCCCGTCGATCGCACCGAGTGGTTCATGTCGCCCCAGACCGTCAACGCCTATTACAACCCGACAATGAACGAGATCGTGTTCCCCGCCGCGATTCTGCAGCCGCCGTTTTTCGCGCTTACGGCTGACCCTGCCGTCAATTACGGCGCAATCGGCGCGGTGATCGGCCACGAGATGGGTCACGGCTTTGACGATCAGGGCGCTAAGTCCGATGGCGCGGGCAACCTGCGGGACTGGTGGACTGCCAGCGACAAGGCCAATTTCGTCAAGCTGCAGAACCGCCTTGGCGCGCAATTCGACGCGTTCTGCCCTTATGACGAGGGCAAGACCTGCGTCAGCGGCGCCCTGACCATGGGCGAGAACATCGGCGATCTGGGCGGTATCAGCCTAGCCTACCGCGCCTACAAGCTCTCGCTGAATGGCCAGGAAGCGCCGGTGATCGACGGCTTCACTGGCGACCAGCGCTTCTTCATGGCCTATGCCCAGATCTGGCGGGCGAAAGTGCGTGAGCAGCTGGCGCGCCAGTACCTTGTCACCGATCCGCACTCGCCGCCCAACTACCGGGCCAATGGCATCGTGCGCAATATCGACGAGTGGTACAAGGCGTTCGACGTGAAGCCGGGCGACAAGCTGTACCTGCCGCCCGCAGAGCGTGTGCGCATCTGGTGATGTTCCGGCGTCCGGCTGAGCGAAGCTGATCCGGAATCGCCTCCACGTAAATCGAACAGCCGCAAAATTTGCCAGTTCCGCACGCACCGGATTGACTTGCCCGGAGCGTGCGGCATGGCTGTCACGCGATGGACCTTACTCTTACCGCGATCCTGCTCGGCATTGTCGAGGGACTGACCGAATTCATTCCGGTATCCTCAACTGGCCACCTCATCCTCGCTTCGGTGCTGTTCGGCTACGATGCCGAACAGTGGAAGGTGTTCAACGTCGTCATCCAGCTGGGTGCGATCCTTGCGGTGGTGGTGCAATACTGGCGCACGTTCTGGGCGGTGGGGATGGGCCTGCTGCGCTGGAACCCGATGAGCGTGCGCTTCGTACGCAACATCCTGCTGGGCTTCCTGCCATCCGCGTTTCTCGGCCTTGCGCTGAAGGACTACATCGACATTCTGCTCGGCAGCCCGATGGTGGTCGGCTGGGCGCTGATCATTGGCGGCATCGCGATCCTTGTAGTCGAGAAATACGCCAAACCCGGACAACTGACCGGCGTGGCCGAACTGCCGGTGTCACAGGCGCTGGGCGTGGGTCTCGTCCAGTGCTTGTCGATGGTGCCGGGCGTCAGCCGTTCTGGCGCGACGATCATGGGCGCGCTCGCCATGGGTATCGAGCGCCGGACGGCTGCCGAGTTCAGCTTCTTCCTCGCGGTGCCGACGATGGTCGGCGCGACCACGCTGGAACTTTACGGCTCGCGTGAGGCGCTGGCGAGCGGCCTTGGCCCGGTTGGCTGGGGCGAGATTGCAATCGGCTTCTTCGTATCGTTCGTCGTTGCCATCGTCGTGATCAAGGCCTTCGTAGCCTTCGTCAGCAAGTCGGGCTTCGCACCGTTTGCGTGGTATCGCATCGCTGCCGGTGCGCTCGCTGTGTTCCTGCTCTCAAGGATGTGACCGGGATGGCCGACCCGCTCAAGCGCAAGGAATACGAGGCGCTCCTCGAACCGATGGAGCAGGAACTCGTCGCCATGGCGCGCTGGGCGGCAGCGACCGGCGCGCGCATCGTCGTGCTGTTCGAGGGACGCGACACCGCCGGGAAGGGCGGGGCGATCCGGGCCGTAAGCCAGGAACTGAACCCGCGCCAATGCCGCACCGTGGCGCTGGGCACACCCAGCGATCGCGAGAAGGGCCAGTGGTATTTCCAGCGCTATATCGAGCACCTGCCGACGCGCGGCGAGATCGTGCTGTTCGACCGGAGCTGGTACAACCGCGCCGGGGTGGAAAAGGTCATGGGCTTTGCCACCGCCAATGAGGTGAAGAAGTTCCTCGATCATGTGCCGCGCTTCGAGAAGATGCTCGTCGAAGATGGCATCCTGCTGTTCAAGTACTGGCTAGCCTGCGATCAGGACAAGCAGGAGGAGCGGCTGGCCGAACGCCTCGCCGATCCGCTCAAGCGTTGGAAGCTCTCGCCGATCGATATCGCCGCGCGGGAGAAGTATGACGAATACACCGCCGCGCGTGAGGCGATGCTGGAAGCCACGCACAGCAAGCATGCGCCCTGGACCTTGGTTGATTTCAACGACCAGCGGCTGGGGCGGCTGACGCTGATTCGCGATTTGCTCGATCGGCTGCCCGATACCGTGGTTGAACCCGTCCCGATTGATATGCCGCCGCTCGATCGCGCGCCGCGCAATGAGGAATTTACGGCGTTGAAGCCCCTGAAGCCGTTCAAGGTGCCCTGATCGGGGCTTGTGTGGCTTGACTTTGGCCCGGCCATCGCGCAATGGCCGCAGCCTTGCAGGGCGGCACGTTTGCCGCCTTCACTGTTTTTGTAGGACACGCCGCATCCCGAATCGCGGCATGGTAAGGAAAGCGTCATGGCGAAGCCAGCAACCGTAAAGATCCGTCTGGTCTCGACTGCCGACACCGGATTTTTCTACGTCACCAAGAAGAATCCTCGGAACACGACCGAGAAAATGGTTTTCCGCAAGTATGATCCCGTCGCGCGCAAGCACGTCGAGTTCAAGGAAGCCAAGATCAAGTAAGGTTCACGGCCGGTTCAAGGCCGTGGCCTCAGGAGCCACCCATGAACCGAACGCTGAGAACTCTTCGTAATCTGACAGGCGCGGCCGCTTTGGCCGCGCTTGGCATTTCTGCCGTCGCTCCGGGCACGCCCGCCGTCGCGCAGACTTCCGCCGACGCGAAACTGAATGCCGCCGTCGCTGCCTTGCGCGCGATCTCGACATTGCGAGCCGATTTCACCCAGACCGACTTGCGCAATGGCCAGACCGTCACCGGCGTGCTGACGCTGAAGCGCCCCGGCAAGATCCGCTTCCAGTACGAAAAGCGCTATCCCATGCTGATCGTGGGAGACGGCAAGGCGCTCACCCTGATCGACTACGAAGTGAATCAGGTGCAGCGCTGGCCGATCAAGAACAGCCCGCTTGGCGCACTGCTTGATCCCACCCGCGACGTTGCCAAGTTCGGCACCCTCAAGCCCACCAACAATCCCGATGTGACCAGCATCGAGGTGCGCGATCGCTCGCATCCCGAATATGGTGTGATCACGATGATCTTCGTGAAGAACGCCGCGGCGCCGGGTGGACTGGAGCTGTCTTACTGGGTCGCACACGATTCGCAGAATCGCCAGACCACCGTCCAGCTGCGGAATCAGAAGTATGGGATGGATGTTCCTGACTCGACTTTCCGCTGGAAGGACCCGCGTCCGCAGGTTCGTCGCTGATAAAAAACGTTTTGCCGCAATATATGCAATTCTTGCGACAATTTGCGACCAACCTGACGAATTCGTTCACTTGGCAGAAAGCCGGGAGCCCCTAAATAGGGATGGTCAAGACGGTTCGAAGCGGGTTTCCCCCCTGTTGCCCACGCTTCCTGAACAGCCGGCTTGGCATAGCGTGACGAACGCAAAAGGAACCCTCGTCCCATTGCCCCCGGGACGAGGGTTTTCTTTTGTCGGTCCGCCTTTTGGCACACGCCGGGCTGCGAAAGGCCGCTTGCTGCGCTTCCGGTGCTCACGGCCATTAAGGCCGCTGCGCGCCGGTCTCAAGCAGCCATTCTCGCTCCGGCCTGAGCCAAAAATCGAACCGACAAACTCCCATCAGGCACTCCGGTCGTCCGGAGCCTGGCAAAGCAGGAGTTGCGCGCGCTCCGCTCCGACGCATGTGTGTCAGCACACACTGGATATTGCCGGGTCCGGCATCTAAAGGCCTCGCATGGTCTCTATTGCTACATGGAACATCAATTCGGTCCGCTTGCGGATCGATCAGGTCGAGCGCTTTTTGACGGAGCAGTCGCCCGATGTGCTGTGCCTGCAGGAGATCAAGGTGGCCGAGCACCTGTTCCCGCACGATATGTTCGATCGACTGGGATACACGCACCGCGCGATTCATGGGCAGAAGGGCTATCACGGCGTCGCCACGGTCAGCCGCCTGCCGATGCGCGAATTCAGCCGGCATGACTGGCAGGACAACGGAGAGGCGCGGCATGTCGGGGTGGAACTGCTCGGACCGGGGCAGGGGCTGGTGGTCGAGAACGTCTATATCCCGGCGGGCGGCGACATTGCCGACCGCACGGTCAATCCCAAGTTCGGCCAGAAACTCGATTTCCTCGAACGCATGACGCGCTGGGCGGACAAGCTGGACCGGCCAACCGTGATCACGGGCGATTTCAACATCGCTCCGCTCGAATCGGACGTCTACGATCATAAGGCTTTGCTCAAGGTCGTCAGCCACACGCCGATCGAGGTCGAGACGCTGGGCCGCTTCGCAGATGCGCATGGCTGGGTCGATCTGGGGCGCAAGTTCATCCCCGCGCCGGAACGCAACTACTCCTGGTGGTCCTATCGCAGCTATTGGCGCGCGAAGGACCAGGGGCGGCGGCTCGACCATGTCTGGGCCTCACCCGATCTGGCGGGGCAGGCGACGGCACATCGTTTCGTCGAGGAAACCCGCAAGTGGGACCAGCCTTCGGACCACGTGCCGCTGGTAACGGAGTTCGACCTCTGAGCGGCGAGACGCTCGTACCGCCCGAAGGTGGCGCGCGCCGGTGCGCGCTGGCGATCGACGCGCTCCGCCATGGCTGGCCAATCCGCATTGGCATGACCACGCTCCTGCCGGCAGAGACGGGCTTCGCCCCTGGCGCGAGCGCGGCGCGCATGCTGATCTCCGCCGCGCGTGCCGTGACGCTGAAGCTGGCGAACCAACGCGATGCCGCCGTACCCGAAGCGCCGGTACTGATCCGCGCCGCCGACCCGTTCGATCTGGAGACCGCGCGCGCGATTGCCGATCCTGCGCTGGATTTGCACTACCCGATGAAAGGCCCCTTCGCGGCGGAGGCCATTGCCGATCCGGCCGCCGCACGCGCGGCGATGGAACTGGCGCGTCTGGCCGGCATATTGCCCGCGTTCCTCGTCGATCCCGCGCCGGTCGGTGAAGCGCAGACGGTCGCGGTTGCCGACCTTGATGAATGGAAGGACGTTGCGCGCCTGCGCATCGCCGCCCGCGCGCGACTGCCGGTCGCCGCAAGCGAGGACGCCGAGATCATCGCGTTCCGTTCAGCCGAGGATATCCGCGAGCATGTCGCGCTGGTGATCGGGCGCCAGGATGGTGATCGCGCGCCGCTGGTACGTCTCCATTCCGAGTGCCTGACAGGCGACATCCTCGGAAGTCTCAAATGCGACTGCGGCCCGCAACTCAACGCCGCGCTGGCGGCGATGGCAGAGGAATCGGCCCAGGGCGGCTGGGGCGTGCTGCTTTACATGCGGCAGGAGGGGCGCGGCATCGGTCTGATCAACAAGCTGCGCGCCTATCGCTTGCAGGATCAGGGGTTCGACACGGTCGATGCCAACAACCGGCTTGGCCTGCCCACCGAGGCGCGCGACTTTCCCGTCGCCGCGCGGATGCTCGATCTGCTAGGCGTCCAAGCGATCCGGCTGATGACCAACAATCCGGCCAAGGTCGAAGCGTTGCAGGCCGAGGGTGTTACCGTGACGGAGCGTGTGCCGCACAGCCTCCCGCCCAATCCGCACAACGCCCACTATCTCACCACCAAGCGGGACCGCACCGGCCACATCCTGTAACCGGTGCGATCATGCTTTAGACCATTGCCAGCAGGGTAAGCACCAGCGCCACCAGAAGCGCGGCGCCGATGGCGATATCGCTTGGGGCGATCCGATCGATGTGATCGGCGCGGAAGCGTTTGTACTGGTTGGCGATGTCTGGCTCGCTGGCCAGCAGCGCCACGTCGAGCGCCGACGCGCTTTTCAGGAACCAGTGTTTGATTTCGGCAACGCGCTCGGGGGCGATATCGGGATAGGCGGCAAGCAGCGCGGCGATGCGCGCACGTTCTCCGGCGCCTTGGGCGCCGGTCATGTCCATAGTCATGCAAATTGTCCTGATCTTGGCAAAGGCGGCGCGGGTGCGCCGGGCAAAAGCGGAAGATCAGGCGGAAGGTGGGCCTTGCGAAGCGGGAACCCGCTCGGGCCATTCGCGCGGCGGCGGACCGCGCGTTTTGGGGCGGAGGCGTGGGCGATCCGCCAGGGCGGCAACCGCAGCCGGCCTTATCGGCACGGGGGGCAGGGTGGTAACGACGGGGGCGTGCTCGGCTCTTGCGCCGCAGGGGAGCCGGTCCGCAACTGCGATACCAGCGTGACATCTGCCGTCGAGGCGCTGAATGCGGAGCCGCGAGACCGGTCCAGCGGTGCATCCATTGGCGACGCTGCCTGCAGGCCGATGGTGGCGAGCAGCAGGGCGATCCATAGCTGGAACAGCAGACGAGGGGCGCAGCGTACCGTCATCGCGCTCGATTTAGGGGCCGAGGGGCGTATCGG
Organism: uncultured Novosphingobium sp.; assembly: GCA_964502105.1. GTDB lineage: Bacteria > Pseudomonadota > Alphaproteobacteria > Sphingomonadales > Sphingomonadaceae > Novosphingobium. The sequence continues at coordinate 50,781 of CAZCUS010000006.1, forward strand.
CAACCTTACGCCGCCGCGCGATTCAGTCTCAGCGCTTCTCGTACCGGATCACGCCGGTGCCCAGCGCATTGGCACCGATCAGCAGGCCGTCGCTGGACCAGTTGGCGATAAACGCGCTCTGCCGCGAAATGCCCGGCGCAAAGCGCGCATCGTTGCCGTCGATGACCAGCCCTTCGCTGGTATGGTTGCGATGCTCGGCGGCGACGGCGATGAACGCGGAGTAGTTCTCCTTGTCCTTGCCTTGCACGAACCAGTTGCCAGCAATCCGGCCCGTAGCGCCGTCCGCCAGATCGACCATGTAATTGGTGCCGCGCCCGTCGGCATCGTCAAAGCTGGAATTGATCACGGCGACCTGCGCCGCGCGAGACTTCACGTAATGGCCGCCACGGCCCGCTTCGAACCGGCTGCGGGTGACGGTCAGCGCGCCATAATCGCCGACGTAGATCGAATGCGCGCAGCCACTGCCCTCGCACGTGCCGAGCCGGCTGAACGTCGACTTGTCGATGGAGACGGTGCCCGCCGGGTTGTCGCCGGTGAGAATGCCCTGCTCGCTGTCGCGGAACCAAGACTGCGACACCGCGAGATTGCCGCCTTCGAGGCGAATGCCCGAGCCGTTCTTATCGGACACGCGGATGTTGGCGAACACCAGCCCGTCAACCCGCGCATTGCGGCCACGTAGCACCAGTGCCGCCTTGCCCTCGCACGCCAGGCCATCGAGCACAGCCTCCCCGGGAACGGCGGCGGTGTAGGTCACGTCGCCGGCGCTCTGCACCGCGCAATCGGCGAAGCGGCCGGCGGACAGGCGGATCGTGCCGGTGCCCCCGCCGATGGCGTTCACCGCGTCCTGCAAGCGCGAGAAGCCGCGCCCGCTCTCCACAACAGTATAAGGCGCGGCGGGGCCGGACTGGGCCAGCATCGGCGCGGAAGTCAGCAGGCCAGCAGTCAGGGCAAGCGGCGCTGCAAAGATGCGAAGGTTCGATTTCATGGCATCGGCCATACCCCGCAATCGGTTAAGCAAGCGCGAATCCCTTGAAACCGGAACAGGATGGTCCTATTGTGCGAGAGCGGGCCGGGCCCCTCTGGCGTTGCGTACTTTCAATGGAATGTGCGCGCGTGATGTCGGACCGCATCGGATGAAACCGATGCGCTGATCTGACGGGCCGGACCTCAATCGCAGTTCCCGCTCCAGATATACCAGCCGCACACGGCCATCCGATCGAGCCTTGTTTTTGTTCGATAGGGAGTTTCCGATGTCCGCTGCCGTATTACCCGCTCGTATTTCGAACCGCTTCTTCCGGTTGCTGGAGCTAAACCAGAAGCTCGACATGCTTCTGCGGCTTGCCCAGCAAAGGCGAGTGCCTGATCCGTTCGAGATTTCCCGGATCAAGACCCGAAAACAGCAACTCGGGCAACGTCTGGCCGCTTTCAGCGTTGCGCTGATGTCGCGGCCGGTCGGCGCCAGACGCGCTGGCGTCGTCTGACCGTCAGGGGAGACTCATGATGGAATTTCTGACCCAGGTCTGGCTGGGCACGCCGGTATGGTTCTGGCTGGCCTTCGTTGCCATCGTACTGTTGCTGACCGTGTTCGATCTCGGGGTGCTCCATAAGGAGGACCGCGAGATGGGGATTGCGGAATCGCTCAAGCTCTCGGTGTTCTACATCACCATCGCCATGATTTTTGGCGTGTGGATATGGGTGGCCAAGGGGCAGACCGCAGGCATCGAATATTACACCGGCTATTTCATTGAAAAGGCGCTGTCGATCGACAACGTCTTCGTCATATCGATGATCTTCGGCTACTTCGCGATTCCCGCAAAGTATCAGTATCGTGCGCTGCTGTGGGGCATTGTCGCGGTGATCGTGCTGCGCGGACTGATGATCGCGGGCGGCGCGGCACTCGTCGCCGAAGCCTATTGGGTGCTCTACATCTTTGCCGCGTTCCTGATCTTCACCGGCGTGAAAATGCTGTTCACGAGCAGCCACGATCCCGACATCGGCAACAATCCGGCGGTGCGCTGGATCTCGCGCCACATGCGGGTGACGAAGGCGCACCACGATCAGCACTTCCTGGTCAAGGTGCCCGACGAGAAGACCGGCAAGCTGGTCTGGGCGGCGACGCCGCTGCTGCTGGCGCTTGTCGTGATCAACATTGCCGACCTGATCTTCGCGGTTGATTCGGTGCCGGCGATCTTCGCGATCACTACCGACACCTTCATCGTCTATACCTCGAACATCATGGCGATCCTTGGTCTGCGCGCTTTGTATTTCGCACTCGCGGCGATGGTGCATCGTTTCCACTACCTGCAATACGCGCTGGCGCTGGTGCTGGTGTTCATCGGCGGCAAGATCCTGATTGCGGACTTCCTGCTGGGCGGCGCGAAGTTCCCGCCGCTACTCAGCCTTGGCGTGACGATCGCGTTGATCGCAGGCGGCGTGCTGGTTTCACTGTGGAAGACGCGCGGCGAGGATCAGGCAGTGATCACGCCGCCCCCCACGTAAGGCGAAGCGTGAAAAGAGCGTGCCTTGCAGTCCCATGAGGCGCTAGGGGCATCGGCATGACCGCCGATGCCCCTTCGCTACCGGAGCTCCGACCGGAGTCGACCGAACAGAGCTGGACCGCAAAGCACCTGATCGCACTGCTGATCGCCAACTTCACGTTGGCGCTGGGGCCGTGGCTGGTGCGCCTTGCCGATACCGGCCCGGTCGCCGCCGGCTTCTGGCGCTTGTCGCTGGCTGTCCCGGTGCTGTTCCTGCTGTCGCTGCGCGAACCTACCGCACAGCGTAAACTGGGCGGCGGTACGCTTGCCGTGGTCATCGGTGCGGGCGTTTTCTTCGCGCTTGATCTGGCCAGCTGGCATATCGGTATTGAATCGACCAAGCTTGGCAATTCCGCGCTGTTCGGTAACGCCGGAAGCCTGATCCTGATGGCCTGGGGCCTCATCGCGGCCCGACGCACACCGCGCGTGCTGGAACTCGCCGCGATCGCTGCCGCGCTGGGCGGCGCCGCGCTGCTGATGGGCGGATCGCTGGAAATCTCTCACCAGAGCTTCGTCGGCGATCTGTTCTGCCTGCTCGCCGGCGTCTTCTATGCGTTCTATATCCTGATGCTCAGACCCGTCCGGGCACGGCTCGGGCAGTTCTCGGTACTGCTGTGGTCAACGCTGGCAAGCGTGCCGGTCATGCTCGGCATCGCCGGACTGCTCGGCGAAGTGATCATGCCGACCAACTGGACGCCGCTGCTGGTGCTGGCGATGAGCAGCCAGGTCATCGGGCAGGGGCTGCTGATCTATTCGCTGCGCCACTTCACCCCGCTCGTGATCGGCCTCGCGCTGCTGACCCAGCCGGCGGTCTCTGCCGCCACCGGCTGGCTGGCGTTCGGCGAGACGCTCAGCTTCGGCGACATGATCGGCATGGTGCTCCTCGCCGCCGCGCTGGCGATGGCGAAGGATAAGGGGTAGGCGGAAATGGCGGCAAGCGGTGGTCAGCTGTCGTTTGGTAGAGGTCTCAATTGGGAGGATGCTGTCGCTGCCGTTTGCATAACATGATGCCAAAGCGGATGAGAGACGAACGTGTCGTCGTTTGCATCGCCTACGGCATCGATAACGGCACTAAGAGCCTCTTTCACTGCGCCGATAAGCCGGACCTCATTTATGTCGTAGAGCGATAACCCGACGACTTCTTCGTTGAAGTCATGGTCATCAAAGAAAAAGTGAATAACTTCGTCGATCCCGGATGCCAACCCGCGCTCGTGTTCTTCCCCCCACGCAGTCCGTGGGTCACTCGCCCGAAGCGTTGAAAGGTGACCTTCCAACTCGCTCCTCAGATACATTTGGGACAGGGACAGAGCATCGGTCATGAGCAAATAACTACGCCAATTTAGAGCGTCCGCAATGGGGTCGATGCCGGAACTTCGGCGTCAGGCCGGATGCTCCGGCAAACCGGCCCGAACCAACTACGTTTACTTCACCCCCATCAGCACCCGCTTCAGATAGGCGTGCAACAACGCCGCCCGCACGGCATCCTCGGCATGGTCCGAGCCGACCGAGTGGCCGCCCTCGCGATACTCGTGGAAGTAGAACGGATTGCCCAGTTCCTCCAGCCGCGCTGCCATCTTGCGGGCGTGGCCGGGGTGAACGCGGTCGTCCTCGGTTGAGGAATAGAAGAATACTGGCGGATATTTAACGCCCTTGCGCAGCGCCTGATAGGGTGAGTACTTCGCGATAAACTCCCAGTCGCCCGGCACGTCGGGGTCACCATATTCGGCCATCCACGATGCGCCTGCGAGCAATTGCGAATAGCGCTTCATGTCGAGCAAGGGTGACCCGATGATCGCCGCGCCGAACAGGTCCGGGCGCTGCGTCACCGCGACACCAGCCATCAGGCCGCCGTTGGATCGGCCCGAGACGGCGATCCTGCCCCTGGCCGATATCCCGCGCGCCACCAGATCCTCGGCAACCGCGTACAGGTCGTCGTAAGAGTTCTGCCGTTTCTCGCGCAGCGCGGCCTCGTGCCACGCTGGACCATACTCGCCGCCGCCGCGAATATTGGCGAGGACATAAGCGTTGCCGTCCTCTGCCCAATACAGCCCCAGCGGACCGGCGCGGTAGGGTTCGGTGGTGAGATAGGTTGGCGTCTGGGCATTGCGGAACCCGCCATAGGCATGGATCAGCGCGGGCACCGGGTCTTTCACGCCTTTGCGCAAGGCCAGGAAGTAAGGAACCCGGGTGCCGTCTTTCGAGGTAGCGAAGTGCTGCTGCACATCGAACGCGGCGGCATCGAACTTTGCCGGCAGCGATTGCAGCGAGGTCGCTTTTCCGGCCGCATCGATGGCAAACAGCGTCGGCGGCACGGTGAACGACTGCACCGTGGCGAATGCGATGTCCTTGTCGTCTGCGCTCGATACCATTCGGATCGTCGCCTGGCCGGGCAGCGCCGCGACGGTTTGCGTCCAGCCCTGTTTGCCGGGGCGCAGCGCGATCAGCTTGCCCGATACATCGTCGAGCAGCTTGACCCATAGCAGGTTGTCGGTGGTGCCCACATCCTCGATTGCCTGTTTGCCGCTCGGCGTGAACACGACTTCGGGGGCACCGGACTTGCCTATGAGAATATCCGCCACCGGCCATGCAACCAGCGATCCCGCCGCAATCGTACCCAGCGGCTTGTTCAGGAACGCAATCAGCTTGCCGTCCAGAATGCCGTGCTGGTCCGCCGTGTCGGGCAGCGGCGTGCGCAGCAGCTTGCCATCGGTGCCCTCGATCCACAGTTCGCCGGTATAGAACGTGGTGCCGCGCTGCACGAACACGCGCCGCGTATCGCCGTCCATCACGGTGAACGGATTGACCGAGATATCGCTGGCGACACCTTCCTTCACCAGCGTCGCGGCGGACAGCGGCTTGCCCCGCTTCCACCGCTTGACCACGCGCGGATAGCCGCTGGTGGTCAGCGAGCCTTCGCCCCAGTCGGTCGCGACCAGCAGCGTATCGGCATCGGCCCAGGCGACGCTGCTCTTGGCCTCGGGCAGGGTGAAGCCATCGGTGACAAAAGCGCCCGTCTCGCGGTCCCATTCGCGCACCACATCGGCATCGGTTCCGCCGGGGCTGAGCGAGACGAGGCAGCGGCGGTATTCCGGCGCGAGGCAATCGGCGCCGTGCCAGACCCAGCTTTTGCCCTCGGCCTTGCCCAGCGCATCGACGTCGATCTGCGTGCGCCATTCCGGCTTCCCGGCGAGGAACGAGGCCAGGCTCGCCTCTCGCCACAACCCGCGCGGGTGCGCGGCATCGCGCCACAGATTCGTTACGACGTCGCCCATCACTTCGCCCGGCTCGGCGATCTGGCTCTCGTCGTCGAGAATCTCCCGCGCCCGCGCCCTGTCCGCCTCGTAGCCGGGCATCGCGGTAAGCGCCTTCATCGTCTGCGCATTCCACGTTTCGACCTGCGCGATTGCCTTGTCGCCGTGGATGTCTTCCAGCCACACATACGGATCGGCTGGCGCGTCCTTGGCAGCGATCAGCAGCGGTGCAGCAAGGGCCGTGGCGAGCAGGGCGGGGCGGTGTAATTTCATCGAACGATTACCTTTGGGAACTCAAGCCTTGCATTGCCGTAGGAATATCCGGCGGGATGATGTGTGGCTCATTGAACTGAGCCGCACATCATATCAGTTCCGCGCCCCCAGATCCCCCTTGCCAACGGTCCCGCTGGCCATCTCCAGCATCTTGTCGAGGCTCTTCTTCGCCGCGAGGCGCAGGGGCTCGTCGATCTCGATGCGGGGTTCCAGATCGCGCAGGGCGACGTAGAGCTTTTCCAGCGTATTCAGCGCCATGTAGGGGCAGATGTTGCAGTTGCAGTTTCCGTCGGCACCCGGCGCGCCGATGAACAGCTTGTCCGGCAGGGCCAGTTCCATCTGGTGGATGATATGCGGTTCGGTTGCGACGATCAGCTTGTCGCCGGGCATCGTCTTGGCGAACTGCAGGATGCCGCTGGTCGAGCCGACGTAATCGGCGTGATCGACAATCTGCGGCGGGCATTCCGGATGCGCGGCGACGGGCGCTTCGGGATGCTGGGCCTTGAGCTTGAGCAGCTCGGTTTCGCTGAACGCCTCGTGCACGATGCACACGCCGGGCCACAGCAGCATGTCGCGACCGAACTTGCGGTTGAGGTAGCCGCCCAGATGCCGGTCAGGGCCGAAGATGATCTTCTGGTCCTTCGGGATTTGCTGCAGGATGGTTTCGGCGCTGGATGACGTGACGATCACGTCGGATAGCGCCTTAACTTCGGTGGAACAGTTGATGTAAGTCAGCGCGATGTGATCGGGGTGCGCTTCGCGAAAAGCCTTGAACTTTTCGGGCGGGCAGGAATCTTCCAGGCTGCACCCGGCGTTCATATCGGGCAGCACGACGATTTTCTGCGGGCTGAGGATTTTGGCGGTATCGGCCATGAACTTCACGCCGCAAAACGCGATGACATCGGCGTCGGTATCTGCCGCCTTGCGCGACAGTTCCAGCGAATCGCCAACGAAATCGGCCAGATCCTGCAGTTCCGGGCGCTGGTAGTAATGCGCCAGGATCACCGCGTTGCGCTCCTTGCGCAGGCGCTCGATTTCGGCGCGAATGTCCACGCCGGAAAGGCCGCCGGTCAACACTGTCATGGTTTGATTATCCCTTTGTCTCCAGTGCCTATCTAGGGACGCACGGCGCGCTTCCCAAGCACTTTTGCGATCAAGCGGGCGTCATGCTGTTGGCCAGTGCCTGCCATGCGGCGACGCGGGCGAGAAGTTCGACCAGGACGTGATTGATCAGGATGACGGCGGCAATGGCCATGCTGGCCGGATGCGCCGCGCCGAGCGTTTTACGGTCATGCCGGACAACGAGCCAGACGACTGCCAATTGGACGGCGGTCTGGGCCCACCCGCCCCATGGCGCGATGAGCGGCATGGGCAACACGCGGCCGAGCGCGGGTTCCATCAGCATGATGGTCGATCCGATCATCAGGCGACGGTGCCACTGCGTCTTTCCGCGCAGGAAAATGGCGCCGGCCACGGTCAATCCGAAAGTCGGCAAGCCGATATGGACAAGCGCAAGAAAATAGCCCGGGGTGAAGAACGGCGGAAAGATGCCAGCCCTGATCGCGGTGAGGCAGGTGACGCTGCCCAGCACCATGATGAGCGGCACCATCGCCACACTTGCCCAGCCCAGACGGCGGTGCAGCGCCACGTTGCCGCGCCCGACCAGGAACGTCTGCGCAACCACCAGCCCCAGCCACGAGACCATGACGATGCCGTGCAGGTGAAACACGATGGGGACATGGCCATAATCGACAAAGCCGCGCGCGGCGAATTGCGCGAAGCCAAACAGGATGAACGCGGATAGCCCCAGCGCCATCTTCTGCCAGAACGACATAGCACCGCTCCGTGTTGCGGCCACGCTTGCCATGATTCTGCTCCCGGTCGATTCCCTGATACGCAGAATACCGCAAATGGTGCGCTGCAGGAATACCGATCGGTGGGTCTTTATCGTGCGGGCGCGGCCACCGGCGTTGCTTCGCCTTCGAAGCGAGCGTTGACCGTGACATTGCCGAAGCCGGCGACTTCCATCGGGATCGCAAGGTTCTGGCGGATCGCGTCTTTCGCGGCGGACCGCGCAAGATTCATCAGCACCGGATTGGCCGCTTGCTTCATCGCTTCGGCTTCAGCGGTGCGGGTATTGGTGCGGCTGAGGTTGTCCTGCGCTTCGCGGGTGATCCAGATGCCTTCGCGCAAATACTGCGCGCGCGCTTCGTCGAGGTTGGGCTTGCCCACCGTCAGAGGCGGCAGCAACACATCGAGCGTGCGCGTGTTCTCATTCCAGGCAAGGCGGTTGCGGTCCATCTTCGACAGATCGAGCGTGTAGTCCACCCGGGACGGGATGACGGCCACTTGCCGCGATTTGACCATTCCCAGCATCCTGCTGTCCTCTGCCGAAACGACAGGCGCAAGCTGGGCAGTGAAGACAGTGAGGCGGTTCTGCTTTTCAAACGCCACTAGGCTGGTGCCCAGTGGATCGCCGGGCGCAGTGGGCCAGAACGCGCGCCACGCCAGCCATCCGGCCAAAGCGACCATGACGATGAAGAGCAACCATGGCACGCCCTGCATGCGGGCGAGCGACTTTTTTCCGGATTCGGTCAAGCGGCGATTTTCCATAGTTCTTCGGAACGCACGACCTCGCCGCGCTGTTCCAGATCGATCAGATGCGCGAGCACCGATCGCCCTGCCGCTGGCCAGAGCCGCTGATCAACGCCCTTGTACATCTGCGGCACCATCTCGGCGATAGTCGCATGACCGGCCTCGATCTGGCGCAGGATCTGCTTTTCGCGCTGGCGGCGATGGCCGATCATCCCGCGCACGAGCTGGCGCGGATTTTCCACTGCGGGGCCATGTGCCGGGTAATACACGCGATCTTCCTCGCGCGTGTAGAGCTTGTTGAGGCTCGCCATGTAGTCGCGCATGTCGCCATCGGGCGGGGAGACGACGCTCGTCGACCAGCCCATCACGTGGTCGCCGGTAAACAGCGCGCCGCTTTCGGGCAGGGCGAAGCACAAGTGGTTCGACGTGTGGCCCGGCGTCGCTACCGCGCGCAGCGTCCAGCCATCGCCGGAAATACTCTCGCCATCGGTCAGTACCCGGTCCGGCATATAAGTCGGATCGAACGCGGCATCGGCGCGTGGCCCGTCATCATCGAGCGTCAGCGCCGCACAGCCGATGATCGGTGCCCCGGTAGCGTTCTTGAGCGGGGCGGCGGCGGGCGAATGGTCCCGGTGCGTGTGCGTGCAGCAGATCGCTACGACCTTTGCGTCGCCGATGGCGGCAATCAGCGCCGCGAGATGTTCCGGCTCGTCCGGGCCCGGATCGATCACCGCGACCTCTTTGCCAGCGCCTACGATATAAGTCTGCGTGCCGGTATAGGTAAACGGCGAGGGATTGCGCGCCAAGACCCGCAGCACAAGCGGATCGAGGGGGTCGGCAAGTGTGTAGGGGCGATCTTGAGCTTCGGCGTCCATGCTGCGGATATGGGAGCTTGGGCAAGGCGTGTCGAGAGTTTCCCCCGTGCGAAACAGCCTCTAAGCTCGCTCGCCTTGGGAGATTGAGATGAATCCTGTGGGCGAACTGATCCTCGTTATCGATGCGGGAACGACCTCGACGCGCGCGATGGTGTTCGATCGCGCGGGCGATATGCGCGCGGTGGCGCAGCGCCAGTTGCAGCAGCACTACCCGCGCCCCGGCTGGGTGGAGCATGACGCCGGCGAAATCTGGACGGCGGCGCTGGCCTGCGTGCGGCAGGTGGTGACGCAGGTCGGCGGCGCGGACCGGCTGGGTGGCATCGGCATCACCAACCAGCGCGAAACCGTGGTCGCGTGGGACAAGCAGACCGGATTGCCGCTTACCCGCGCCATCGTCTGGCAGGACCGGCGCACCGCCGATACTTGTGAAGCACTGCGGGGCGCCGGACATGAAGCAGCGGTGCAGGCGGCGACCGGGCTGGTGATCGACCCCTATTTCTCTGCCACCAAAATGCGCTGGCTGATCGACAATGTGCCCGAAGTGCGCGCCGCTGCGGATGGCGGGCGGCTGGCGCTGGGCACGGTGGAAAGCTGGCTGGTGTGGAAGCTGACTGGCGGCGCCCACATTTCGGACGCGGCCAATGCCAGCCGCACCAGCTTGCTGCCGCTAGCCGGCGAAAGCTGGGATGCGGGGCTGTGCGATCTGTTCGGCGTGCCGCGAGCCGCGCTGCCGCAGGTGTGCGACAATGCGGGCGTGCTGGCCACCACTTTGCCGGAATGGCTTGGCGCGCCGGTGCCGATCACCGGGCTGGCGGGCGACCAGCAGGCGGCAACGATCGGCCAGGCCTGTCTCGCGCCGGGCGAAACCAAAGCAACATACGGCACCGGCGCTTTCGTGCTGGCCAACATGGGTGACACGGTGCCGCGCTCGCGCCATCGCTTGCTGGCGACGGTGCTTTACCAGCTTGGCGGCATGCGGACCTATGCGCTGGAAGGTTCGGTTTTCGTCGCGGGCAGCCTGCTGCAATGGCTGCGCGACAGTCTGGGCGTGATCGATTCCGCCCCCGAAACCGAAACGCTCGCCCGTTCGGTGACAGACAATGGCGGGGTGGTGATCGTGCCCGCGTTGTCGGGGCTCGGCGCTCCGCATTGGCAGGCGGAGGCGCGCGCCAGCATTACCGGGCTGAGTTTCGCCACGGGCCGCGCGCATATTGCTCGGGCCGCGCTGGAGGCGATGGCGATGCAGACGCGTGATCTGGCCGAAGCCTTTGCCGGCGACGGTGCGGTGTGGACGCGGTTGCGGATCGATGGCGGGATGAGCGGGAACAGCTGGGTGGCGCGGGATCTTGCCGACATCCTCGACATCCCGGTGGAGCGCCCGCGTTTCGTTGAGACGACTGCACTGGGCGCGGGCATGCTCGCTGCCTGTGGCGCCGGCCTGTTCGGTTCGCTGAGCGAAGCAGCGGGGGCGATGCGCGGAGCCTGCGAGCATTTCGATCCGGCAATGGACCAGGCCCTGCGGGAAAAGCGGATCGCGCTGTGGCAAGCCGCGCTACGCGCCAATATGACAGTACTGTGAAGCTTTTCTTCGCCAAATGACATTTTGAAGACAGCCGATTAAGGGAACCGCAAGGCAGCCGGGCGCATTCGTATTTCCCAAGGGCTGATCCGGGTTTTGGCCCCACACATGGACGATTGATGTTCGGCGATTTTCAGAATCCCGCATTTGCGGCAGGCAGCGGCCTTTTCAAGCAGGCAGGACGGCAGAGCGCTGCGTTTCGCGGGCAAGTCGTGCGCCGCGCTGCCTTGGCGCGCCAGCCTCGTCCCGAAGGGGTCCGCAGTCCGGCACTGCGCTTGCTGCTGGGTGAGCTCGCCTCGCTGCGCCGGTCCGCCAAGGCACCCGAGGTTGCGCGCTGCGCCACTCCGCAGCCGGTGATGCTGCTGCCGGGCTTTGGCTCACACCCCCGCCGGATGCGGGGCATGGCGCAGGCGCTGGCGGCAGCAGGGCATGAGGTTCACGAGTGGGGCCTTGGCTTCAATCTTGGCCCGACGCCCGAGAATTTCGCGTTCCTGATGCGCCGGGTTGGCGCGATCGCGCGGGTCAGTCGCGCTCCGGTGGCACTGGTCGGCTGGAGCCTTGGCGGTCTGTTCGCGCGCGAAATTGCGCATCGCCAACCTGATAGCGTCGCGAAGGTCATCACCATGGGCACGCCGTTTTCCGGCGACCCGCGCGCCAACAATGCCTGGCGCGCCTATCAGGTCATCACCGGCCATGCGGTCGACGCGCCGCCTGTGGAATGCGCCTTCACCGGCAAACCGCCGGTGCCGACCATCGCACTGTGGAGCCCGCGCGATGGCGTGATCCATCCTCGCTCCGCCTGTGGCTGGCCCGAAGAGCGCGACCGCGCCGTGGCGCTGCGTTGCTCGCACCTGGGTTTCGCCGGGCATGCGTCTGTTATCGCAGAGGTTTTGCGCCAGCTCGATATCGTGGAAGCCCCGGTAGCCTAACCATGAACGCCACGCGCTAGGCGCGGGGCGGTTGGCGGCGATAGCTGAGCGCTTCGGCCACGTGGATGCGGCCAATTCCCTCGGCGGCGCCCAGATCGGCAATGGTGCGCGCTACCCGCAGTATCCGGGTATAACCGCGCGCTGACAGGTGCATCGCCTCTGCCGCCTGCATCAACAGCTTGCGCCCTGCCTCGTCGGGCGTGGCATGGGCTTCGAGCAGGTCACCGTCGAGTTCGGCATTGGTCCGCAGCTTGGTGCCTTCAAGCCGGCGCGACTGGATAGCGCGCGCTTGCGCTACCCGCGCGGCGACTTCGGCTGAGCCTTCGGCAGGCGGCGGCAGCGCCAGATCGACCGCGCGCACGGGATCGACTTCGACATGAAGGTCGATCCGGTCGAGCAGGGGGCCGGATACCTTGCTTTGGTAGTCCGCCGCGCATTTGGGCGCGCGGCTGCAGGCCAGCGCCGGATCGCCCAAGTGGCCACAGCGGCACGGATTCATCGCCGCGCAGAGCTGCACCCTTGCCGGAAAGGTCACATGCGCGTTGGCGCGCGCGACGGTAACCTCGCCGGTCTCCAGCGGCTGGCGCAGCGAATCGAGCACCGCGCGCTGAAATTCGGGCAACTCATCGAGGAACAGCACGCCCAGATGCGCCATCGACACTTCGCCGGGTTTCACTTTCAGCCCGCCGCCGGTCAGCGCGGCCATGGAAGCGGAGTGATGCGGCGCGCGGAACGGGCGCGCGCGGCTGATGCGGCCTTCCTCCAGCGTGCCGGCGACGCTGGCCACCATTGAGACTTCCAGCGCTTCGGCCGGGGTCAGGTCGGGCAGGATGCCGGGCAGGCAGCTTGCCAGCAGCGACTTGCCCGCGCCGGGCGGGCCGATCATCAGCAGGTTGTGTGCCCCGGCGGCAGCGATTTCCAGCGCGCGCCGGGCGGTCTCCTGGCCTTTCACTTGCTTGAGATCGGCACCGCGCGGCGGCGTTTCGGCATGACCGATCGCGGGCTGGGGCAGCACTTGCGTGCCCTTCAGGTGGTTGAGCAGGCTGACGAGGTTCGGAGCGGCCACTACCGGCACGCCTTGCGCCCAGCGTGCTTCCGATCCTTGCGCAGCTGGGCAGATCAGCCCCTTGTCGGCGGCACTGGCGTGGAGCGCGGCCAGCAGCACACCGGGGGAGGGGATGATGCGGCCATCGAGCGCCAGTTCGCCTACCGCGACAAAATCGGCCAGTTGCTCGGCATCGCACACCCCCATCGCGGCAAGCAACGCCAGTGCGACCGGCAAGTCGTAGTGCGAGCCTTCCTTCGGCAGGTCAGCCGGCGAAAGGTTGATCGTGATCCGCTTGGGCGGCAGTGCCAGCCCCATCGCGGTGAGCGCGGCGCTGACGCGCTGGCGGCTTTCGCCCACGGCCTTGTCGGGGAGGCCAACGAGTGTGAAGGCGGGCAGACCGGGGGCGATCTGGCATTGCACCTCGACGCTGCGCGCTTCCAGCCCAAGGTAGGCAACCGTCGATACCAGCGCGACCAAACATGTTCCCCAAATAGCCCTGCCAAGGCGATAGCGGGCACATCGCGCGGAATCTATCCCAAACGCAGGCTTAACCTTTTCCGGCAGCACTCCGGTAAACCCGCAAGCGGCATGACCTTGGCATGCGTTTGCCTGTCGCCTTGTTCGCTACGATTTCCGCATTTGCCGCAAGCCCCCTGACGGCGCAGGAAACCGTGTACGAACTCGTCGAAGTCTCTACCCCCCTCTACGACAGCGGCAGTGAGCGCTTCCTCGGGGACGCGATTGCCGTCCCCGAGGCCCCGATTCCCCAGGGCATCGCTCGCTATGGCCCGTTTCGCGTCATCGATGCCGGGCACGCGGCATTGGTCGACGTGACCGACAGCGCCACGCCGGGCGCGTTCAACGCCATGCTGCGCGATTTTCCGGCGATCGCCGAGATTGCCATGGTCGAATGTCCGGGCACCGAGGACGACCTTGCCAATCTGCGGCTGGGCCGGATGATCCGCGAGAGGGGCATCGCCACCCGGGTGCCGCGCGGCGGATCGGTGCGATCGGGCGCGGTGGAGCTGTTTCTGGCGGGGGTGCGCCGCTATGCCGAACCAGGGTCCGAATTCGCGGTGCATTCCTGGATGGATGACACCGGCAGGCAGGCCAGCGACTATGCGGCGAGCAATCCGGCCAACGCCCGGTATCTCGCTTATTACACCCAGATGGGCATGAACCCGATCGAGGCCAGCGCCTTCTACGCGATGACCAATTCCGTGCCGTTCGAATCCGCGCGCTGGCTCGGCGCGGGCGAGATGGCGATGTGGGTCCGGCTTGACGACACGCCAGCGGGCTGAAAGTTATCAGCGCCGGCGCGTCGTTCCCGACTTTCGATTATGCCACGACCGACCGGTTACGGTCCGCAATCAGCTTGTTCAGCACATTGATGCGGTTGCGTTCCACGGTCATGTCGCGTGAGGGGTGATCCTGGACCGACCGGAGCAGGATTTGCAGTTCCTTTTCCCAGTCGTTCATGTTGACTTCTGCCATACAGTCCTCCTTTTATCGTTGCCTTGATATAGGGTAGGGCGGTGTGTGTTGCGACCACGGCAGGCGCCAAAAATCGCGTCCTGGCCCCGGCTGAACGCTCGCCTGCCTTGACTCGTGTAACGGCCTCCAGTAACGGCCCGTTTCTGATGACCGGTCGCTCCGTGTGGGCGGCCCTTTTTGTTCGCGCCTTCTGGCGCATTGGATGATTTTCGAGGATTCGCCATGAAGCGCACTTTCCAGCCCAGCCGCCTTGTTCGCGCCCGCCGTCACGGCTTCCGCGCCCGTTCGGCGACCCCCGGTGGCCGCAAGGTGCTTCGCGCCCGCCGTGCGCGCGGCCGCAAGAAGCTCTCGGCCTGATTCGGCCATGACCAGCCGCCCGCAGGGACTATCCCGGCGGGCCGATTATCTGGCCGCCAACCGGGGTGTGCGCATCGCGCGCCCCGGTTTTGTGTTGCTGGCGCGGCCCAATGGGCTGGAACCGCAACAGATGCGCTACGGCATCACCGTCACCAAGCGAATCGGCAATGCGGTTGTCCGCAACCGGATGAAACGTCGGTTTCGCGAATTGCTCTGGGCGATCCTGCCGGAGCAGGGGCTGGCCGGGCACGATCATGTGCTGATCGGCCGCGATGGCGGGGTGGAACGTGACTTCGTTCGCCTGCAAGATGAACTGGTAGCCGCACTGGGCCGGGCGCGTGATGGCAAGGGTGATCCGCCCCGCCGCAAAGTGCCGAAGCGCTGACGCGCGATGGTGAAGCGTCTCCTCATCCTCATCGCCCGCGGCTGGCAACTCGGTCCGTCGCGCATCCTGCCGCCAAGCTGCCGCTATGCGCCATCGTGCTCGCAATACACCATCGAGGCGCTTGAAAAACACGGCGCGATTAAGGGTGGCTGGCTTGGGGTGAAGCGTATATTGCGCTGCCATCCTTGGGGGGGGCATGGGTATGACCCTGTGCCGTGAAACCCCGTGCCGTGAATTGGCGGGAGTGGCGCAAGGCGCGCGCTGCAGTGTTGGGAATGCTTTAGGAAACCGTCGTGGAAAACCAGCGTAACATCATCCTCGCGGTCTTGCTGACTGCGCTCGTGCTTTTCGGCTGGGACTACGGCGTCGGCTACTTCTACCCGCAAAGCAAGGAAGCGCGCCCCGTCGCTGAACAGCAGCAACAGGACATCGCGGCCAATTCTGGAAAGCCCACCCGTGAGGGCGGCTTGCGTAACGCCGCCGATATCGCGCTGGAGAAGAAGGATCTGGTTTCGGCGCTGGCCTCGCCCGGGCGTTTGCCGATCGCCGCGCCGGGTCTGTCGGGTTCGATCAATCTCAAGGGCGCTCTGCTCGACGACCTGGTGCTGAACCGCCACCGCGAAACGGTGAAGAAGGATTCGGGGCCGGTGCGGATCTATTCGCCCGCCGGAACGCCCGCGCAGGAATTCGCGCAGTTCGGCTGGGTTGGCGATGGTGTGGTGACGCCCAACGCCGGCACGGTGTGGACAGCGCCTGCGGGTGCCAAGCTGACGCCGACGACGCCGGTGACTCTCACCTGGCAGAACGGAGCGGGTCAGAACTTCGCAATCGAATTCGCCATCGATCAGGATTACCTGATCACCGCCAAGCAGACCGTGGGCAATGCCGGCGCCAGCGCCATCGCGGTGCAGCCGTTCGGCCTGATCAATCGCACCAGCCTGACCGCCAGCGTCGATACCTGGAACGTCCATGCCGGTCCGATCGGCGCGTTCGACGGGTCGGTCCTGTTTGGCCCGGACTACGACGATCTGGCCGAAAGCGGCACGGTCAACGAGGCAGGCAAGGCCGACTGGCTGGGTTTCACCGACATTTACTGGATGTCCGCGCTCGCACCGGTCGGCGCTAAGGCGCAAGGCACCTTCCGCTCAATGGGCGACAGCCTGTTCCGCGCGGACCTGATGTACGACAAGTCGGTAGTGCAGCCTGGCACGCAGCTTTCGCGCACGACCAAGCTGTTCGCCGGCGGCAAGGAACACCTCGTGCTGGACCGCTACGAGGAAGGCGGCATCACCAAGTTCGGCCTGTCGATCGACTGGGGCTGGTTCCGCTGGTTCGAAAAGCCGATCTTCTGGGTGCTGATTTCGCTGTTCAACCTGGTCGGCAACTTCGGCGTGGCGATCATCCTGCTGACCGTCATCGTGCGTGGCATCATGTTCCCGGTCGCCCAGCGCGGCTTTGCCAGCATGGCGGCGATGCGCGCGGTGCAGCCCAAGATGAAGGCGCTGCAGGAGCGCTACAAGGACGACAAGCCCCGTCAGCAGCAGGAGATCATGAAGCTCTACAAGGAGGAGAAGGTCAATCCGTTGTCCGGCTGTCTTCCGATGCTGCTTCAGATCCCGGTGTTCTTCGCGCTCTACAAGGTGCTGATCCTCGCGATCGAGATGCGTCACCAGCCGTTCGTGCTGTGGATCAAGGATCTTTCCGCGCCCGATCCGCTACATATCCTCAACGGCTTCGGCCTGCTGGCGTTCGAGCCGCCGAGCTTCCTGGGCATCGGCGTGCTGGCGCTGCTGCTCGGCATCACCATGTTCCTGCAGTTCAAGCTCAATCCGGCCCAGATGGACCCGATGCAGCAGCAGATGTTCATGATCATGCCATGGTTCATGATGTTCATCATGGCGCCGTTCGCGGCCGGCCTTCTGATCTACTGGATCACCTCGAACATCCTGACCATCGCGCAGCAGAAGTACCTCTATTCGAAGCATCCGCAGTTGAAGGCGCAGGCAGAGAAAGAGGCCGAAGACAAGAAGCGCGCTGAAGCCGCGAAGGGCTCAGCATGACCGATCCGGTTGATGACGATCTGGTTGAGCGCGCGCGCAAGCTGTTTTCCGGCAAGGTGGAGTTTCTGCTGAGCGCACCCGCGCTGGAATTCCTGCCCGAGCCGGACGTGCCCGAGATCGCGTTCGGCGGCCGTTCTAACGTCGGCAAGTCCTCGCTGCTCAACGCGCTGACCGGGCGCAAGGCCATCGCGCGCACTTCGGTAACGCCGGGCCGTACGCAGGAACTGAACTTCTTCGACGTGGGCGATCCGCTCCAGTTCCGGCTGGTCGACATGCCGGGCTATGGGTTTGCCAAGGCGCCGCCCGCAGTGGTCGAGAAATGGCGGCGGCTGGTGCGTGACTTCCTGCGAGGCCGGGTCGTGCTGAAGCGAACGCTGCTGCTGATCGATAGCCGCCACGGCGTGAAGCCGGTCGATGCCGAGATGATGAAGATGCTGGACGAAGCCGCCGTGGGATACCGGATCGTGCTGACCAAGGCGGACAAGATCAAGGCGACCGAACTGGAAAAGGTCACCGCCGAAACTATCGCCGAAGCACGCAAGCATCCGGCCGCCTTCCCGATCGTGCACGTCACTTCGGCCGAAAAAGGCATGGGCATCGCCGAATTGCGGGCTGACGTGCTGGCCGATTCGGAAAACTAGAGACTGAGCCGCAAACTCCGTTCGCCCCGAGCGAAGTCGAGGGGCCTGACCAAGCGCTGCGTGTGATGCCTCGACTTCGCTCGGCACGAACGGATAGCAGCGGTTGTCGGACGGAACCTTTCCCGTTCAGGCTCGACAGGCTTTTGCTGACTGACTAGGGCTGGCCCGGTCACAGCAAGGGACGCCGCCCATGAAGCTGATTATCGGAAACAAGAACTATTCCAGCTGGTCGCTGCGCGGGTGGCTGGCCTGCAAGCAATCGGGCCTCGGCTTCGAGGAGATCACCGTGCCGCTGTACGGTGACGATTGGGAAGAGTTGAAGCGCAACAGCGACGATCTCGCGCCGTCATCGGGCAAGGTGCCAATCCTGTGGGACGGCGAGGCGGTGGTGTGGGACAGCCTCGCGATCATTGACTACCTCGCCGACAAGGTCGGTCGTGACCGGTTCTGGCCCAAGTCCGAGCCGGCACGCGCGATGGCCCGGTCGATGGTGGCGGAAATGCACTCCAGCTACCTGCCGCTGCGCCGCACATGCCCGATGAACATTCGCGCGCATGTGGAAGGTGTGACTATCGGCGATGAAGTGCGTGCCGATATCCTGCGCATCCTCCAGCTCTGGGCCGAGGCGCGCTCGCGCTTCGGGCAGGGCGGGCCGTTCCTGTTCGGCACGTTCTGCGCAGCGGACGTGATCTATGCCCCGGTGGTTTCACGCTTCCTGACTTACGGCATTGGCGTACCGGGCTTCGCGCAGGCCTATATGCAGGCGGTGTGGGAGCACGAATGGATGCAAACGTGGGTCGCCGCCGCCGAGGCCGAGGACTGGGTCATCGAGCAATATGAGATGCCGGCGGCGGGCTAAACCCTACGGCAACCTTGCGCTTTAATATGGGGTCCCGTCCTTGTGAAAGTATGCGTCGCCGCTGAACATCATGTCGATGTCGGAATAGCCCCCGCTGCCGTTCCGGTTCCCGGCCCCCACCGCGATGCAGACGAAATCGGCCTCGCTCTCGTTGACGATGTGGTGGCCGTTCATGACACCCTTGGGCCAGGCGCAGACGTCTCCGGTGCGCAGCAGGGTGCGCCCGGAATCCTCGATCAGTATCGCCTCGCCTGACAGCACGATCAGCAGTTCATCCTCATCGTCATGCCAATGCCGCTGGGATGACCAGCCACCGGGCTTCAATGTAACATGGCTGGCACCCATTTCGGTCAGGCCGCCCGCTATGCCCAGCCGTTTCCACCATCGTCCGGCCACTGGCTCGTCAAAAGGTGCGGGGTATCCGGTAGCGTTGGACGGGGCGATGGCATCAATGTCGAGCTTGGGCATGGGTAACTCCGCTTGTGCGCTCGCAGCATAGGCAATATGCCCCATTCTTGGAATGACCGACACTCTCCAGACCATCCCTTCCGCTGCCGATCTGGCCGAAGCCTTGATCGCTTGTCCCAGCGTCACGCCCGCCGCCGGGCTGGTGTTCGATTGCCTCGAAAGCCAGGTCGCGCCGCTTGGCTTCACGGTGACGCGCTTCCTTTCAGGCGAAGCGCCTGACGGGCCGGTCGAGAACCTGTTCGCCATCCGCCACGGCCCGCCCGGATGCCGCCATTTCGCCTTTGCCGGGCATGTGGACGTTGTGCCGCCGGGCAAGGGCTGGACATCCGCTCCCTTCGCGCCCGAACGGCGCGGGGAACTGCTCTACGGCCGCGGCGCGGTGGACATGAAGGGCTCGATCGCGGCCATGGTCGCGGCGGTGCGCGATGTTCCGGCAGAGGCTGGCACTGTCAGCTTCATCATCACCGGCGATGAGGAGGGGCCGGCCCGCTTCGGCACGCTGGCCTTGATCGATCACATGCGCGAACGCGGCGCCATCCCGGACCTTTGCCTGGTGGGTGAGCCGACTTCGGTTGCGCGGCTCGGCGACACCATGAAAATCGGGCGACGCGGCTCAGTCAACATCTGGCTGGAGGTTGAGGGCGTGCAGGGTCACGTTGCTTACCCGCACCTTGCCGACAATCCGATTGCAAAACTCGTGGCGATGCTCGCCGAATTGGAAGCAGTGGTGCTCGATGAAGGCACCGACTGGTTCCAGGCCTCGAACATCGAGATCACCGACCTGACGGTGGGCAACACCGCCACCAACGTCATTCCGGCCAAGGCCAGCGCGCGCATCTCGATCCGGTTCAACGACCTGCACACCGGCGCGGGACTGAGCCAGCGCATCGCCGATATTGCCGCGCGCCATGGCGGCACCGCGCATTCCGTGGTCTCGGGCGAGGCGTTCCTGACCGAACCGGGCGAATTCTCGTCCATCGTGTCGAATGCCATCGAGATCGAGACTGCGTTGCGCCCGGAGCTGTCCACCAGCGGCGGCACGTCGGACGCTCGGTTCCTCAAGGATTTGTGCCCGGTGATCGAATTCGGACTGTCCAACGCGACGATGCACAAGCGCGACGAGGCGGTGGCGCTGGCTGACCTGGAAGTGCTTGCCCGGATATATCGCCGGATCACCGAAGCCGCGCTTGCCTAAAGGTAGCCAAGTCTGGAAAAAGGCGGCTGTCATGGTTTCGCTGTGACGAATTGATCAACAGGGAACCGGCCAAATGAACGACGCTGCCGCAACGGAGCCAGGCTCCGGCACCGAAAGCCACAGCGGCCTGCAATGGCGCATCCTCATCGGTTTTGCGGCCGGTCTGATCGCGGGCCTGCTGGCCTATACTTTCGCGCGCGATGCCGAATGGATCGCCACGGTGGTTACGTATGTCACCGGACCGATCGGACAAGTGTTCCTGCGCTTGCTGTTCATGCTGGTGCTGCCGCTGCTGTTTTCCGCGCTCGTCGTCGGCATCGCCGAGATGGGCGAGATCCGCGCGCTCAAGAAAGTCGGACTGGCGACACTGATCTATACGGTCATCGTTTCGGGCATCGCCGTCGCACTGTCGCTGGCGGTGGTGAACATCATTCGCCCAGGCGACGGTGTGGACCGTGCCGAGGCGCAGGAACTGCTGGCCAAGGGCGGCGAGGGCGCCGCCGGGATTGTCCAGACGTCTGCCGACGCCAAGACCGGCGTCGATGCCGTGCTGGGCCTGATCCCTTCGAACGTCATCACCGCGATGAGCAACAACGACATTCTCGCGGTCATGTTCTTCGCGCTGTTCTTCGGTATCGGCCTGTTGCTGGTCAGCACACCGCGCACCGAAACCCTGAAGACGGCGATCGAGGGCATTTTCGAAGTGGCGATGAAGCTGATCGGCATCGTCATCCAGCTCGCGCCGTTCGCGATCTTCTGCTTTATGTTCAATCTCGCCGCGCAGTTCGGCTGGGACCTGCTATTCAAGCTGGCCGCCTATGTGGGCGTGGTGCTGTTGGCGCTGGGCCTGCAGATGTTCGGCGTGTTCTCGATGCTGCTCGCATTCGTCGCCAAGAAGAATCCCATAGAATTTTTCCGCCAGACCCGCGAAGCGAGCGTGATGGCGTTCTCCACCGCCAGTTCGAACGCCACGTTGCCCACCGCACTGCGCATCGCCGAGACCGAGCTCAAGCTGCCGTCCAGGATATCGCGCTTCGTGCTGACCATCGGCGCTACCGCCAACCAGAACGGCACCGCCATGTTCGAAGGCGTGACGGTGCTGTTTCTCGCTCAGTTCTTCGGCGTGGAGCTTGATCTGGGTCAGCAGATATTCGTGATGGCGGTGTGTATCCTGGCCGGCGTCGGCACTGCAGGCGTGCCCGCCGGGTCGCTGCCCGTGATCGCCCTGATCCTGGGCGGCGTTGGGGTGCCGCCCGAGGGTATTGGGCTGATCCTCGGCGTCGATCGGTTCCTCGACATGTGCCGTACGACGCTTAACGTGATCGGCGATCTCGTTGCCGCGACGGTGATTTCGGCCATCAGCGCCAAGGATCCGGTGACGCTACACTAGAAGGGCTGGTTACTTCTTTTCCAGCTCGACGGGGACGAACTGACCCAGTCCACAGCCCGCACCGCGCTGAAGACCACCGCCAATACGGCGCAGGACATAGATGATGTCGACATTGCAGAGCTGCGAGAGCGAGGTCTCGTAGGTAAAGGCGTCCTCCGCGCGCAGGCCGGGGCAGCTGTTGGACAGGGTGTTGCGCCAGACCTTTTTGCCGGATCCCATGAAATCGATCGTACGGTCATCGCGGATTTTCGTGTTGCGAAACTGGGTCAGCTGGAGACAACTGACTGGCTCACCGATGACCCGGGCTGCTGGAGCGACGGGCAAGGGATCGGATGGAGCGGTCTTGCTGCAGGCGGTAAGCCCGGCAGCGGCGAGAACGAGTGCGCTTGCATGGATCAGCTTCACGTAATCCTCCTTTATGTTCTTTGCCGCTGTGATTCAGGCTGTTGCGGCTTGCCTGCTTTTTCCCGTGCGTTTCGCTGAAACGCCGGGCTTGGTTCCGCGTTCCAGCACCTTTGCCTTATATTCGCACAAATCCACTACCGGGCAACGCCAACATTCGGGCGTGCGCGCCTTGCAGATATAGCGCCCGTGCAAGATCAGCCAATGGTGCGCGCCGACGCGGAACGGACCGGGGACTTTCTTTTCCAGTCCTTTTTCGACCGCCAGCGGCGTCTTGCCCTTGGCCAGCCCGGTGCGATTACCGACGCGGAAGATGTGGGTGTCGACGGCGAAGGTCTCCGCCCCATGCGCGCTGTTGAGCACGACATTGGCGGTCTTGCGCCCGACGCCGGGCAGGGCGGTCAGCGCGTCGCGGTCCGCGGGAACCTCGCCATCATGATCGCGCACGAGGATCTCCGACAGGCCGATCACGTTCTTGGCCTTGGCATTGAACAGGCCGATGGTCTTGATGTGCTGCCGCAACGCGTCCTCGCCCAGATCCACCATCTGCGCGGGCGTCTTCACCTCGCGGAACAGCGCGCGCGTTGCCTTGTTGACGCCGACGTCGGTCGATTGGGCCGAGAGCACGACCGCGACGAGAAGCTGGAAATCGTTGCCATATTCCAGCTCGGTCTGCGGATCGGGGTTGGCTTCCGCCAGCCGCCGGAAGAACTCGAAGATGGCGTCCTTTTTCAAAGCTAGAGGCCAAGAACTTCGGGCATCGTGTAGCGTCCGGTGGGCTGGCCGATCAGCCATTGGCAAGCGCGCACCGCCCCCTTGGCGAAGATCGCGCGGTTTTCGGCGATATGCGAGAGTGTCAGTCGCTCGTTATCGGCCAGGAACAGCACCGAGTGGTCGCCCGCTACCGAACCGCCGCGCAGCGCCGCAAAGCCGATCGTGCCGGTGCCGCGCTTGCCGGTGATGCCGTCGCGTCCGCGTTCGCTGCTATCGGCCAGCCGCACCCCGCGCCCTACCGCCGCCGCTTCGCCCAGCAGCAGCGCGGTGCCCGAAGGCGCGTCGACCTTCATCCGGTGATGCGTCTCGACGATTTCGATGTCCCAGTCCTCGCCCAGCCGGCTTGCGGCCTCGCGCACCAGATGCGCCAGCAGCGTGACGCCCAGCGAGGTATTGCCCGTCTGCAGTACGGGGATCGTTGCGGCAGCGTGGTCGATCAGGAAATGGTGGCGTTCCTCCAGCCCGGTGGTGCCGATCACGATGGGAACGCCTGCCGTCATCGCTGCATCGAGATTACCTTCCAGTGCGCCGGGCGACGAGAAATCGACCAGCACATCGCAGCTGGCGGCCAGCGGCGCGACGTCGCCGCCCTTGTCGACCCCGCCCGCGACAATGTCCCCGGCATCGGTGATGGCAGCGGCGATTGCCTGCCCCATGCGCCCCTCGCTACCGATTATCCCGATTCTGGCCATTGAACATTCCCTTCTGGGCGTGTCTCATGGCCGGGATGAGCAGCATCCGCAATATCGTCATCCTCACCGGCGCGGGGGTTTCCTCCGAAAGCGGCATCGACACCTTCCGCGATGGCGGCGGCCTGTGGGAACAGCACCGGGTGGAGGACGTCGCTACCCCTGAGGCATTCGCGCGCGATCCCGAACTGGTGCTGCGCTTCTATGACATGCGGCGTGAGGCGATCCAGACCAAGCAGCCGAACGCAGCGCATGTGGCGTTGGCAAAACTCGATGCCGAATGGCCGGGCGAACTGCTGATCATCACGCAGAACGTCGATGACCTGCACGAGCGCGCGGGCGCGCGCCGGGTGCTGCACATGCATGGCGAGCATCTCAACGCCTGGTGCACCGCCTGCGATGTGCGCTCGCAATGGCGTGGCACGCTGATCGATCGGCCCGCATGCCCCGAATGCGGCGAAACCGCGCTGCGTCCCGACATCGTCTGGTTCGGTGAGATGCCCTACCGCATGGATGATATCTTCGCGGCTTTGCGAGAGGCGGACTTGTTCGTGTCGATCGGCACGTCGGGCGCGGTCTATCCCGCCGCCGGCTTGGTGCGCAACGCCCGCGATCTCGGCGCGTTGACGCTGGAACTCAATCTCGAACCCAGCCAGGGGACCGGTTGGTTCGACGAGGCCCGCCATGGCCCCGCGACGCAAGTGGTGCCGGCGTGGGTGGATGAGGTGCTGTCAGGCGCCTGAACAGCCCCGGCACTCAGGATCTTTGGCAATGCTGAGCGTGCGCATCGAGGGTTTCAGGCCGTCGATCAGGTGCAGTTTGCCGAATTGCGGCTCGCCCAGCGCGGCATGGCCTTCCAGCAGCACCCGGATCGCCTGCATCGCCGCGAAGGTGCCGATCATGCCCGCCATCGCGCCCAGCACGCCATCGGCGGCGCAAGTGTCGCAATCCTCGGCATCGAAGGCATCGCCGACGAAGCAGCGGTAGCAAGGCTGATCAGTCATGTGCCCGGCGAAGCTGGCGACCTGTCCCTGGAACCGTCCAATCGCTGCGCTTGTCAGTGGTATGGCCAGTTTTACGCATGAATCTGACACAACCAGGCGAGTCGCGAAGTTGTCACAGCCGTCCAATACGACGCTCGCGCCGGAGAGAATCTGCGCGGCGTTCGTTTCATCCAGGCGTTCGTTGATTGCGTCGACCTTGAGGCCAAAATCAAAACGCCGCACCCATTCGGCCGCCGATTCCGCCTTGGGCTTGCCGATTTCCGATGGCGTGAAAATCGTCTGACGCTGGAGGTTGCTGACCTCCACGGTATCGCTGTCTACCAGCGTCAGCCGGCCTATGCCGGCTGCGGCGAGATATTGCAGCGCCGGGCTGCCGATCCCGCCGCAGCCGACTAGCACTACGTGCGCGTCGGCCAGCGCCACTTGCCCCGCGCCGCCAACTTCGGGCAGCACGATGTGGCGCGCGTAGCGTTCGATCCTGTCCGGTGTCACGACGGGGTTCCGCTCAGCCCGAACCCGGGGGCTGCTCGCCAGCGGATTCAGCGGCTGCGTCTTCGGGCAGGCGTTCCTTCACGAAGCCGTGCAACCCATGCCACCACTGCGCCGCGATCACTGCGCCCTTGGCCGGTTGCAACATGCCCAGCATCATCGCTACCGCCAGCGGCACCAGGATCGCAGCCATGGCGCCGGGGCCGAGTTCGAAGTCCGCCGACAGCATGATGATCAGCGGCGCGAGCAAATGCCCGGTCACCAGAATCGCGATGTAGGCGGGGAAGTCGTCGGCCTGATGGTGGGTCCAGTCCTGCCGGCAATTCGCACAGCAATCGACTGATTTCAGCCATTTGCGAAACAGCTTCGCTTCGCCGCAACGGGGGCATTTGCCAGCGATGCCGCGCAGTGCCGTCTGCCAGAATGTGGCGGGAAGCGTCGGGGCGGCGATCCGGGATGCGGTCATGCCAACCGCCCTAGCGGAGCCGCGCGCCGGGGGGAAGCCGATCAATAGGCCGCCTGGACCTGATTGCAGCCGTCGCGCTCGGCTATGTCGAGCGCGCATCGGCAAGACTGGTGGCTGACGGCTCGCCGCCAGCCCGTATGAAAGCCGCGATCAGCTTTCGAGCTGGCGCAGGAGCGAGCGCACATCGCCGTCCATGTCGGCATCGCGGGTGCGCAGTTCCTCGATCAGACGAACCGCGTGGATCACCGTCGAATGGTCCCGCCCGCCGAATTTCCGGCCGATTTCGGGGTAGGAGCGGGGGGTCAGCACCTTCGAGAGGTACATTGCCACCTGACGGGGACGAACGACCGCGCGGGCGCGGCGCTTCGAACTCATTTCCGTGCGGTCGATCCGATAAAACTGGCAGACCGTGCGCTGGATCTCGTCGATCGTGATCCGGCGGCGATTGGCCGAGAGGATATCGGTGAGCTGTTCTTCCGCGAGCTGGAGCGAGACTGCCTGGCTGGTAAGCTGGGCATAGGCGATGACCTTGTTGAGGCCGCCCACCAGTTCGCGCACGTTACGGTT
Organism: uncultured Novosphingobium sp.; assembly: GCA_964502105.1. GTDB lineage: Bacteria > Pseudomonadota > Alphaproteobacteria > Sphingomonadales > Sphingomonadaceae > Novosphingobium. The sequence continues at coordinate 77,108 of CAZCUS010000006.1, forward strand.
GATCGTCCGCGCGAGGAACTCGATCACATCGGCAGGCACATCGACCGAGGCGAAACGCTGCAGCCGGTGTTCGAGGATAGAGCGGCGCAGTTCGATGTCGGCGGGTTGGATATCGGCAACCAGACCCATCGAGAGACGCGACAGCAGGCGCGGCTCAACGCCATCGAGCGCCTGCGGCGCGCGATCGGCGGCGAACACCAGACGCTTGCCCTCAGCGAGCAACGCATCGATCGTGTAGAGCAGTTCTTCCTGCGCCGATGCCTTGCCGATGATGAACTGGATATCGTCCACCAGCAGCAGATCGAACCCGCGCAGGCGCGATTTGAACTCGATCATCTGGTTCTGGCGCAGCGCCTGAACGAATTCGACCATGAAACGCTCGGCCGAGCAGTAGAAGATGCGCGCCTTGGGATGGTTCGCCAGATAGGCGTGGCCAATAGCGTGCAGCAGGTGCGTCTTGCCCTGGCCGGTCGACGCCTTGAGATAAAGCGGCGAAAATTGCGGGGCTTCGATCGCGGCCATCCGCGTCGCGGCGTTGACGGCAAGGATGTTGCTCGTGCCGGTGACGAAACTGGTGAAAGTCTGCGAGGCATCGATGCCCGAGCTGCCCTGGCCGAGCGAGGCGAAGGCATTGCCTTCCAGCGCAGCGCTCAGCGCATCGCCGGCGCCCTGAATCGAATCGTTTGCCGCCGGGCTGGGGCGCCCGCCGCTGCCCAGACGCAGTTCGGGAAGCTGGCGACGGCCCGGATGCACAAGAATACGTACGTGGCGCACGTCTGGACGCGCGATCTTCCAGGCCAGGGACAACCGGTCGGCAAAGCGATCAGCGACCCAATTGGCCGAGAACTCCGTCGGCAGATAAAGATCGAGCGTGCCCGTCTCGTTACAGAACGTGCCCGGCTGGATCGGCCTGATCCACTGACTGTGTGCCTGCTGGCCCAGATCCTTGCGCAATCCCTGACTGATATCATTCCAGTCAGCGGCCAAGTTCAGAGCCTCCTGATCGTCATCCATCTCCGTACGTTCAGCTTTCGTTTTTCGACCCGCGCCTGGCGCTCGATAGCCCCCGATAAATCCCGACATGCGGCCCAACTCCCTCGTTCCAAATCATGCCAGCGGCCGTTGAGGGAGGTCCGGGGAAACGGCGCGCAGTTCCACTACATCACAAACGTTGTTTGCGACACATTGTCCTGGCGCTATCGAATTCACCCCGGCCGATTCCGCAATGGCCAAGCGCCTTGTAGGAACCACTCGGCCAGAGGCGCAAGCCGAGCTTTCCCAAATAAAAAAAATTAACCCGGTTGACTTGGATAAAGCCCAAGGAAAGCGTTAATAAATTTTTATCTCACTGGAAACAAACGGATTTTGCGATGCAGCATCGCGAATCAGTCTGTTTTCCTACACTTTTATGAAGTTTCAGGGGCACTGCGACAAAGTCAAAAAAACAGCCGAGGTTTGCACCCCGGCTGTGTTCTCTTTTCGTGCCCTCAGTATTCAACCGAGGGCAGTATCCGATTCGCGAATCAGAGCGCGGAGACGCGCTTCGACAACCGCGAGAGCTTGCGCGAAGCAGTGTTCTTGTGAAGCACGCCGCGCGACACGCCGCGGGCCAGTTCCGGCTGCGCAGCCTTCAGAGCTTCGGAGGCAGCGGTCTTGTCACCGCCAGCGATCGCGGCTTCGACCTTCTTCACGAAAGTGCGGATGCGGCTGACGCGATTGGTGTTCACTTCGGCGCGGCGATCATTGCGACGGATGCGCTTACGGGCTTGCGGCGTATTGGCCATGGAAACTCTGGACCTTCTGTCTTGTGTCCCGCCGCCACGCGGCCGGTCGTTCTCAAATAGAAATGTGACGGCAAGCGAACCCGCCGGAAAGCGCGGCCCTTAGCGGCAGTCCTATCATCCGTCAAGCGAGCGTGGATGCTTTCGCGGGCCTATTTCTGGCATTTCGGACACCAGAACGTGCTGCGTCCGCCTTGGGTAAACCGCGCAATTTCGCCCCCACAGGCGCAAGCGCCGCCCTCGCGGCCGTAGGCCTGCCAGGAACTGGCGAAATAGCCCAGTTCGCCCGAGGGTTGGGCGTAATCGCGGATCGTGGAGCCACCGGCGACAATCGATTCGGCCAGCACGGACTGGATCGCGGGGACCAGCCGGGCCAGCGCGGGGCCGCTTATCTTGCCTGCGGGCTTGTCGGGTCGGATGCCCGCGCGGTGCAGCGCTTCGCACACGTAGATGTTGCCCAGCCCGGCCACCACGCGCTGATCGAGCAGCAGCGGTTTGACCGGTGCGATTCGTCCGGCGAAGGCGCGCTTGAGGTGCTGCGGGGTCAATCCGTCGCCCAGTGGCTCTGGCCCCAGCGCGGCGAATGGCCCCCATTGATCGAGCAGGGCGGTGTCGATCAGATCGACCGACCCGAACCGGCGGGCGTCGTTCAAGGCGAGGATATGACCCGCCCCGGTTTCCAGCACGAGATGATCATGCTTCTCGATCTGCTCCGGCTCGATCCGCCAGCGGCCCGACATGCCGAGATGAAACACCATCGTCTGTCCGCGCTCGGTGTGGATCAGGCCATATTTGGCGCGTCGTCCCAATGTGGTGACGCGTGCGCCAGTCAGGGCCTGGACGAGATCGGGAGGGAAGGGCCGGCGCAAGTCGGGGCGATGGAGCGCAACGCGGGCGATTCGCTCCCCTTCCAGAAAGCGCGCCAGTCCGCGCACAGTGGTTTCGACTTCGGGAAGCTCTGGCATCGCCTGCCCAGATAGGATGTGCGTTGCCCCATGTCATCGCCTAAGGAGCCGCCGCATGGGCCGCGACAAATCAAACTGGATGGCGTTTGCACTGCTCGGCCTCGTAATGCTGCTGTGGGCGGGCAATTCCATCGTCGCGCGTGCTGTGCGGTTCGATGTCCCCCCGTTTGCGCTTGCCTCCGGGCGCTGGCTGCTGGCGCTGCTGATACTCGCGCCGTTCGCGATAGCCCCGTTACGCCGGGACCGCGCCGCGCTTCGCCGGCACTGGAAGATCGTGCTCGTGCTGGGATTGGTCGGCGTCGCCGCGTTCAACTCGTTCCTCTATGCGGGCCTGCGATATACCACGGCGACCAACGCGCTCTTGCTGCAGGCGGGCATCCCGGCATTTATCGTGCTGTTCCAGAGGGTGCTGTTCGGCGTGCGCAGCGGCGCATGGCAGATGGTGGCGGTGGGCATTTCCGTCCTCGGCGTCATGGCTATCGTGTTCCGTGGCGATCCTGCCTCGGTACTGCAGTTGCAGTTCGGCAAGGGCGATGTGCTGATCCTGTGCGCAGTGGTGGCCTGGGCACTTTATACCGTGCTGTTACGGCTGCGCCCGGCAATCTCGCCGGTGAGCTTTATTGCCGTCACATTTGCCATCGGTGCCGCCGTGAACGCGCCGCTCGCCTATGCCGAATGGCTCGGCGGCGCGCAGATCGTGTGGAGCGGCAAGGCGCTGGGCGCTTTCGCCTACGTCGCTCTCCTGCCTTCGCTGGTGGCCTATTCCATCTACAACTGGGCAGCCGCCAAAGTGGGCGCGGCGCAGGCGGGGCAGGCGATCACGCTGATGCCCTTGTTCGGCGCGGTGCTTTCGGCGCTGCTGCTGGGCGAGCCGTTGCTGGTCTATCACTACGTTGGCATGGCGCTCATCCTGGCGGGGATCGTGCTGGGCGCGCTGGCCCCTCGTCCGGTAGCGAAAGCGCAAGACACCGCTGGCGCGCGGCCGGGTGCCTCGCTAGAGGACGGGGCATGAACGACACGGTTTCCTTCGGCTACGAAGACATCAACCCCGAGGACAAGACAGAGCGCGTTGGTGCCGTCTTCTCCGCCGTCGCACGCAAGTACGACGTCATGAACGATGCCATGTCAGGCGGCATGCACCGCCTGTGGAAGGACCGCTTCGTGCGCCGCGTGAAACCGCGCGAAGGTGAGGCCATCCTCGATATGGCGGGCGGCACCGGCGACATCGCGTTCCGCATGGCGGCGGCGGGCGCATCGATCACCGTGTCCGACATCAACCAGGACATGCTCGACGTGGGCATCGAGCGCGCGATGGAGCGCGGGTTGGACGGTCTTGTCTGGTCGCGCCAGAATGCCGAGGAACTGTCGTTTCCAGAGAAGTTCTTCGATGCCTATACGATCGCCTTCGGTATCCGTAACGTCACCCGGATCGACGCGGCGCTGGCCGAGGCGTTCCGCGTGCTGAAGTTCGGCGGGCGGTTCTTCTGTCTCGAATTTTCGACCACAGAATGGCCCGGCTTCAAGGAAGCCTACGATGCCTATTCGCACAAGCTGGTGCCCAAGATCGGCAAGGCGATCGCGGGCGACGCGGAAAGCTATCGCTACCTTGTCGAATCGATCCGTCGCTTCCCGCCGATGCCGGAATTCGAAGCCATGATTCGGGCGGCAGGCTTTCGGCATACCAAGGTAGAGCCGATCCTCGGTGGTCTGGTGGCGATCCATTCGGGCTGGAAAGTGTAACTTCGCACGTGACCGGTTCGACCACGCACATCCTGCGCCTGCTCAAGTGGGGGCGCGTGCTTGCCCGCCATGGCGCGCTGCGCGGGATCGAACGCGACGCCAATGCACCCCCGGCGGTCAAGCGCCTGTGTCGGCTGGCTCGCTTTGGCACGCGCCAGCCGCGCGAACCCGACTATGCCGGGGCATTCCAGAGCATCGGTCCCGCCGCGATCAAGCTTGGGCAGGCGCTCGCCACCCGGCCTGACATCGTCGGCGAGATACCTTCGCGCAATCTGCTGACCTTGCAGGACAGCTTGCCACCGGTCGATTTCGCGCTGATCCGCGCAGAGATCGAGGGCAGTTTCGGCAAGCCGCTGGAAACGCTGTTCAGCAGCATCGAGGACACGCCGGTCGGTGCGGCGTCCATCGCGCAAGTGCACCGGGCCGTTACGACCGATGGCCGCACGGTCGCGGTCAAGGTGCTGCGCCCGCAGATCCGCGAGAAGTTCGCGCGCGATGTCGAAACGTATGAGTGGGCGGCGGCGCATCTGGAAGCGACCGGCGGCGAGGCGGCACGACTGCGCCCGCGCGCGGTGGTGGCCAATCTCAAGCGGTGGACGCTGCGCGAGCTCGATTTGCGGCGCGAGGCGGCCTCGGCGTCCGAATTGTCTCAGGTGATGGCCGGTACGCAGGGCTACCGCGTGCCCGATGTCGATTGGGACCGGACCAACGGCAAGGTCCTGACCATCGAGTGGGTCGACGGGTTGAAGATGAGCGATCTCGCGGGGCTGCGCGCCGCTGGGCACGATCTGCCCGCGCTGGCGCACAAGCTGGTCATCACGTTCCTGGGGCAGGCGATCTCGGCGGGGTTCTTCCATGCCGATATGCACCAGGGCAACTTGTTCGTGCAGGCCGATGGCACCATCGTTGCCATCGATTTCGGCATCATGGGGCGGATCAACCGGCAGGCACGACTGTGGCTGGCCGAGATTCTCTACGGGCTGACCACGGGCAATTACCGCCGCGTCGCCGAAATCCATTTCGAGGCGCAATATGTGCCTGCCCACCACAATGTCGAGGAATTCGCCACCGCGCTGCGCGCCGTGGGCGAGCCGATGCGCGGCAAGCCTGTGTCCGAGCTTTCGGTGGGCCAGATGCTCGATGGCCTGTTCGCGATTACCCGCGATTTTGACATGCAGGTCCAGCCGCATCTGCTCCTGCTGCAAAAGACCATGGTCATGGTCGAGGGGCTGGCGACCACGCTCGATCCCACGATCAACATGTGGGACGTTTCCGCGCCGTTCGTGCGGAACTGGATTCGCGACGAGCTCGGCCCCGAAGCGGCAATTGCTGACCGTCTGCGCGAGGATTTCAGCACGCTGCTGCGTCTGCCCGCGCTGGTCCGCCGGATCGAGGAAAAGTACCCGCCCAAGGGTGGCGCGCCCGAGCAGGCCCCGCTGCCCGAGGTTGACCTGATCTGGGAGCGCAAACGCCCGGCCAATCATTGGCCCGGCTATGTCCTGGCGCTGGTGGCTGGCGGTGTTGTCACGTGGGCGGCAACCGCGGCGGGATTGCTGGGGTGATGGCTGGGCCATCACGCCCCAACTTGTGCAAAGTAATTGCACGTAAACAACCACTGTTGCACACACCGCTGCCATGAGCGCTCCGCGTATCCTTCTGGTCGTGGGCGGCGGGATCGCTGCCTACAAGTCCTGTGAACTTGTCCGCACCATTCGGAAGGCGGGCGGTGAGGTCACTTGCGTACTGACCGAGGGCGGATCGCACTTCGTCACGCCGATGGCATTGGCCGCGCTTTCGGAGAGGCCCGTCTACACCACGCTGTGGGACCTCAAGAACGAGGTCGAGATGGGGCACATCCAGCTTTCGCGGCAGGCCGATCTCGTTGTCGTCTGTCCGGCAACGGCGGATCTACTCGCCAAGATGGCCTCGGGCATCGCCGACGATCTGGCGACGACGATGCTGCTCGCCACCGACAAGCCGGTGATGGCGGTCCCGGCGATGAACGTTCGGATGTGGCAGCACGCGGCGACCATGCGCAACGTGCAGACGCTGCGCGATGCCGGCGTCGATATCATGGAGCCGGACGAAGGCGCGATGGCCTGCGGCGAATATGGCCCGGGCCGCTTACCCGAGCCGATCGCGGTGTGGCAGCGGATCGCCTGGGCGCTGGGCCTCGATCCGGTCGAAGTCGCACCGGTGCCCGGCAGTGAGCCGGTGTCCGCCGTTTCCGAACTGGAGCCCGAGCAGGTCCACAAGCAGCCGGTGTTCGACGACGAGCCGGAACCGCCCGAGCCGGAAGGGCTGAGCGGCCTCTCGCAATCGATGATCTCGCGCGGGCTGCAGAAGGCCAAGCAGGCGATCAGTTTCATGGGCCTCGATCATCCGGGCGAGGGCAAGCAGGTCGCCGATGTGCCGCCGCCTGTTCCCGTGCCTGATGCGGCGCCGGACCCTTCCGCCGTGCTACTGTCGCGCAAGGGCGCGGCGCGCTCCGCCCCACCCACCGATCCGCAGGCGCTCAACCATATCGTGTCCGGCCAGCCTGATGCTCCGCCACCGCAGCCGATGCCCGGTGAGCCAGCCAGCGCATTCCCGGTCGATCCCGCCGCGCCGGTGCCGGAAGAGGCCGATGCCTTGGCGGGGCAGCCCGATTTCGAGGATGAACCCGCGCATCGCCCGCTGTTTGGCCGCCATGTTCTGATCACGGCGGGACCGACGTGGGAGCCCATCGATCCGGTGCGCTACATCGCCAATCGCTCTTCGGGCAAACAGGGGTTTGCCATAGCCGCTGCCGCCGCCGCTGCTGGGGCGCGCGTGACGCTGGTTGCCGGACCGGTGCATCTCGACACACCGACCGGGGTCGATCGCATCGACGTCGAAAGCGCGGTGGAAATGGCCGAGGCAGTGAAGCGGGCTCTGCCAGCCGATATCGCGGTGATGGTTGCTGCCGTGGCCGACTGGCGCGTCGCTTCGGTCGCGCAGGAGAAGATCAAGAAGCGTGGTTCCGCGCCGCCGGCGCTGCTGCTGACCGAGAACCCGGATATCCTCGCCACGGTTGCCGCAAGGCCGGATCGGCCAACGCTTCTGGTCGGTTTCGCTGCCGAGACGGAGGACGTGATTCGCTATGCGCAGGAGAAGCGCAAGCGCAAGGGCGTCGACTGGATCATCGCCAACGATGTTTCCGGCGATGTCATGGGCGGCGATGCCAATGCCGTGCATATCGTCACGGGGCAGGATGTCGTGAGCCTGCCGGAAATGCCAAAGGACGAGGTGGCCCGAATCCTCGTCGAAAGGTTTGCAAATGCACTCGTCCGATAGCGTTCCTGTCCCCGTAAAGCGCCTGCCGCATTTCGAAGGACTGGAACTGCCCGTTTATGCCACCGAAGGCGCAGCGGGCATGGATGTGCTGGCTGCCGAGGATGTGACGCTGGCCCCCGGCGCGCGACATGCGGTTGCCACCGGACTGGCTGTGGCGATCCCCGCCGGGTTCGAACTGCAGGTGCGGCCCCGTTCGGGTCTTGCACTCAAGCATGGCATTTCGGTGCCCAACGCGCCGGGCACAATCGATTCGGACTATCGCGGCGAAGTGAGGGTGATCCTGATCAACCACGGCGCCGAACCGTTCGAGATCGTGCGCGGTGATCGCATCGCGCAACTGGTGCTCGCCCCGGTAACGCGCGCTAGCTGGCTCAAGGTCGACGAACTGGACGAAACCGCGCGCGGCGAGGGCGGCTTCGGCTCCACCGGTGGCGTCGTGGCGCTGGGGAACTGATTTCTCGTCATCGCGAGACCGCAGGTCGAAGCAATCCAGGGCGGTCCACGCGACTCTGGATTGCTTCGCTGCGCTCGCAATGACGAAGTTTGTTACTCGGCCGCCAGCGCGATCGCCCGGCCTCGCTCGCACGCATAGAGCGCCAGCCGCGCCGCGTTGTCGAGCACGCGATTGCCTGAGGGCTCGGCATATTCCTTGAGCGGTTCGATCAGCGATGCATCGGCGACCAGCGCTGCGGCTTCAAACACCGGCACACACGCGCGATCTCGTGCCAGCTCGCGGCGCACCAGCGGCAGCGCAATCTCCCGGTCACGGCGGGCGAGACCAAGGATCGCCTCGGCCCGAACATCGTCCTGCGCATCGCGCGCCGCCGCCAGCAACGCCGCGCGCACTTCGGGCGTGTCCTTGCCGTGGCGCGACAGCAGGAACGTCGCCCAGTCGCGGTTAACCGGATCGGGGTGGTGGGTCATGGCGATCAGCCGCGTGAAATTTGCCTCAGCCAGGCAATTGCCTTCCAGCGGCGCGATCTCGCCAAGGACCGCTTTGAGAAAGTCCGAGGAAGGTTCGTAAGGCTGTGCCATGATGCCCTCAAGATAAGGGCTGCGGCGGCCAGGAAAAGGCTTCCGCGCGCGGCGGCAAGCGGGAGGCAGGGGGAAAAGATGATGTCGATCACGGTGATGACATTTGGCAGGCGGATGTCGCGCGGCCTCATCCCTGCGGTTTGCCTGCTGTTTGCGGGGACTGCGGAGGCGCAGGACCGTCCCTCGGAACAAGCCGCCGATCACACCGCGCATCACGCTGAGCCCGCCCCGGAAAAGTCAGTTCCTTCTGCCTCTGCCGAGGCGCTGCGCACCGATGGCAAGGCGGTCGCGCCGAAGCCGGTCGAAACGCCCGAGCCGATCAAGTTGCTCGAAGGCTATGGCAATGGCGGCTTTACCGTGACCACAGAGGTGCCGCAGGCGCAAGCCTTCTTCAGCAACGGCATGACGCTGGGTTGGGCCTTTGCGCATCGCGCCGCGATTGCCGCGATGCGCGAATCGACGCGGCTCGATCCCGAATGCGCCATGTGCCTGTGGGGCCTCGCATATGTTTCCGGCCCGACGCTGAACTACGGCAAGGATGCCGGCGAGCGTGTCGAACTGCTGGCAATGGCACGCAAGGCGCAAGGGCTCGCGATCAAGGCAGGCACCGATTACGAGCGCGCGATGACCCATGCGCTGGTGGCGCGCTATCGCCCGGGCAAGGTCGAGAAGCGCGATGCCGAATTCGCCGCCGCCATCGCAGCGCTGGTCATCCGCTATCCGCAGGACGATACGCTGGGCGTGATGGCCGCCGACACCACGCTTGTCGCCACCAGCGAGGAAAGCGACTGGAAGCCGGCGGGCGAGAGGGCGATGGCCTTTCTCGAACCGGTGCTCGCCCGCACGCCGGACAGCACTTCGGCGATCCATTTCTATATTCACGCCGCCGAAGCTGCTGTCGCTTCGGCCAAGGCCGAGCCTTATGCCGACCGTTTGGCCGATCTTGCGCCGGCGGCCAGCCATCTGGTGCATATGCCTTCGCACACCTGGTACTGGGTGGGGCGCTATCAGGATGCCGCCGATACCAACTTGCGCGCGGTGGTGATCGACAAGGCCAACGCCGCGCGGCTGGGGCATGAAGGTCACGCTGGCGTGTTCGATCTGCCCTATCACGCGCATAACGTGATCTTCGGCCTCGGCGGAGCGTTGATGTCGGGCGATTCGCGCGGCGCGCTTTCCCTTGCCCGCCCGCTGATCGAAGTGGCGCAGGGCAAGGACGCGGCGCCGCCGTTCATGCAATTGCTTTCGGCGGCGGGCTACTTCGGCCTGGCGCGGTTTGACGATCCCGCATCGGTGCTGGCGCTGAAGGAGCCGAAACTGCCCTACCTCAAGGCGGCATGGCATTATGCGCGCGGCGAGGCTTTCGCCTACCAGAAGGACGCCGCCGGCATCAAAGCCGAGATGGACGCCATTCCCGCCAAGATCGCCACCGGCGAGATCGACGACGAGACGCGCGCGCCCGAGCAGTTGCTGGGCATTACGCGCGCGGTGCTGAAAGGGCGGCTCGCGGTGCTCGAAGGCCGCTTGCCCGATGCCGTGACAGCCTTCCGCGAGGGCGCGGCGATCGAAGAAACGGAGGATTTTCAGCGCTTCGCCGATCCGCCCGCCTTCTGGTATCCGGTGCGCCGCGATGTCGCCGCGACGTTGCTCGCATCAGGCAACAAGGCAGGGGCGGTGACCGAAGCCGAGGCGAGCCTGAAACTGCGGCCCAAGGATCCGGTGGCGCTGCAGATACTCGCTGCGGCGAAAGAGTAGCACGACGCCGCATGTCTGCATTTACCCCATGCCTCGATCTCGCCGCACTATCGGCGCTTCTCGATGACGCTTTCCCTGCTGCCGCTCGGCCCGCGTTCGGCGATCTCGTGGCGATCCAGCCCGGTCATGCCCGGATGCTGTTGGAGCCGGGGCCAGCGATGATCCGGCCGGGCGGTATCGTCTCCGGGCCGACGCTGATGGGTCTGGTGGATGTCGCGGCTTATGCCGTGGTGCTGGCGCATATCGGTCCGGTCGCCATGGCGGTGACCAACAGCCTGAACATCGCGTTCCTGCGCGCTTGCCGCCTGGAGCCGGTCATGGCTGACGCGCGGCTGTTGAAACTGGGGCGGCGTCTGGCGACGGTCGATGTGCGCATCTGGCAGAGGGTGGAAGACAACCTGATCGCACAAGCCACGGTTGGCTACACGCTACCGTAAACTGCTGTTCTGAAACGCAAAGAGCAGGCCTACGCTTTCGCGCAGACCTGCCCCTCGGTGTCCCCTCGCGGGGAGCCCGTTAACCTTTGCGCTTTTCGGGCGCCACGGTGATGCGGACGGTTTCGCCGGAATCACCGGGGAAGCGGGTAAACATCGCCTCGACCAGATTGGGAACGAGGTACTGCAGGCGGTTCGAAGACGATACCGCTTCGGCCTTGCCTTCGAACAGGCGCTGGCCATCAGCGCGACGGTCGATCTTCAGGTCGATGCCACTGGTGTAGACGGTGTAGCTGTCCACGCCGCCATCGAAGAACGGATCGTGCCAACCATAGGCCCAGGGGCCACCGAAGCCGCCACCGAAGCGGCCAAAGCCACCACCCCAGCCGCCCCAACCACCGCGGCGACCATAGAAGCCGGGATAGCCGTACCACGAGCCCCAGCCGCCCGAAAAACCGCCACCGGTCGAGCGGATACGCTCGCGACCGTTATCGACACCATAATCGAAGCGCACGATCAGCGTTGCGTTGGCCGGGTCTGCCACGGGGGCGTAACCCTGCCGGGCAAGTTGTGCCTCTACCAGCCGGGCGTATTGGGCGAATTCGAGACCACCGCTCAGTTGCGGATCGTCAGCCACGACTGCGAAAGTCTGCCCTGTCGGAGCCGGAAGCTGCGACTGAAAGCGCGAGACATCAGCACGAAACGTCGATGCACAGGCCGCCAGGCTCATCAAGAGAATCGCCGCTGCCGCCATCTTGAGCCGGCTTGGCCTAAAAATATCCTTGGAATTCATCGTCAACGTCTCCACGAGTCCAATAGACCCCGACGCCCGCCCGGCGTGGCCCTGATTTGTGAGCATGACCTAAACCACAGTGCCTGAATAGTGGTTGAATAGAATGACTTACACGGTGAACCGTTTTGAGCCATCGTATCAGCCGCCGGGCAGACATCGTGGGTTAACGATTTGCTCCGTCCGCCGGCAATGTAGGAAGCGAAACCCATTATGGCGACCCCGATCCTGACGATTTTGTGCGGCACGGTGCAGCCCTTTCGCGGCCCGGCAGAACCTAGCGCAATCAGCAAGTTGCCTGTGACAGGACAGGTTGTTGTCACCCGTCTCGGGCTGGCGGGTGACGAGCAGGCCGACCTTACAGTGCACGGCGGTCCGGACAAGGCCATTCACCACTATCCGCAGGACCACTACCCCGCATGGCGCGAGGCAATGGGCGATCACCCTTTGCTGGCCGGGCCGGGCGCATTCGGCGAGAACATCTCGACCGAGGGGATGACCGAGGAATCGGTGTGCATCGGCGATCGCTACCGGCTGGGCACGGCGCTGGTGGAAGTTAGCCAAGGCCGCCAGCCGTGCTGGAAGCTGGATCATCGCTTTGGTGGCTTGCCGATCAACGCTGGCGTGGTGAAGTCACGCCGCTCGGGCTGGTATTACCGGGTGATCGAGGAAGGCGCGGCGGCTGCCGGAGATTCTATCGCGCTGGTGGACCGGCCGCATCGCGAATGGACGGTGCGGCGCACATTTGGCCTGTTGATTGCCGGCGATCACAAGCGCGACCGCGATGGCCTTGAAGCGCTGGCTGACGTTGCTGAGTTGGCCGAGCCGTGGAAGCGGCGGCTGGCGCAGTTGCGGGGACAATGAAGGAGCACTCTTTCTTCGTCATTGCGAGCCGCGAAGCGGCGCGGCAATCCAGGGCTGCGCAAACCGACCTGGATTGCCGCGCTTCGCTCGCAATGACGAATGGCGAGTAGGTTCTAGCCCCGCACCAGTCCCATCGCGTTGTAAGCGGCATCCAGCGTCGGCTCGGCCAGCGCGCGCGCCTTTTCCGCGCCCTTGCGCAGGATCGCGTCGAGCGCGGCGCGGTCCTCTCGCAGTTCGACGAAGCGCGCGTTGATCGGTCCGAGTTTCTCCACCAGCAGTTCGCCCAGCGCCGGCTTAAACGCGCCAAAGCCCTTGCCAGCGAACTCGCTCAGCACCGCGTCAACCGTGGTTTCGGCCATTGTCGCGTAAATGCCGACAAGGTTCTTCGCCTCGGCCCGCCCTTCGAGGCCGGCGGCTTCGGACGGCAGTGGCTCGGGGTCGGTCTTGGCTTTCTTGACCTTCTGCATCATCGTGTCGGCATCATCGGTCAGGTTGATGCGGCTCATGTCCGAGGGATCGGACTTCGACATCTTCGAGCCACCGTCGCGCAGGGACATGATCCGCGCGGATTCGGGCGGGATGATCGGCTCGGGCAGGGTGAAGATGGGCGCTTCCTCCGTCCCAAAATCGTTGTTGAACTTCTGCGCAATGTCGCGCGCCAGTTCGAGGTGCTGCTTCTGGTCGTCGCCCACCGGCACGTGAGTCGTCTGATAGAGCAGCACGTCGGCGGCCTGCAGCACCGGATAGGTGAAGAGCGCGGCCGAGGCGCCCTCGCGGTTCTTGCCTGACTTGTCCTTGAACTGGGTCATGCGGTTCAGCCACCCGATGCGAGCGGTGCCATTGAGCAACCATTGCAATTCGGCGTGCGCCGGAACCTGCGCCTGGTTGAACAGCGTCGAGCGGTCGGGATCGATCCCGCAAGCGACCAGCGCGGCGACCATGCCGCGCGTGTTGGCAGCCAGGTCAGCCGGAACGTGCGGCATCGAGATGGCGTGAAGATCGGCGAGGAAGAACAGGCAATCGCCGCCGTCCCGTTCGATCGAATCCTGCATGCGCACCCAGTTACGGATGGCGCCAAGGTAATTGCCGAGGTGGAGGTTGCCGGTGGGCTGGATGCCGGAAACGATACGCATGGATGCGTCCTTCATGAAATATGCGAATGATGGTTCGGGATAGGTCTGCCGGAAACCGGAAAGGCCGGATCGCGGCTCAGCGCGTGGCCGAACGCCATCGCCAGGCCGCCCGGCCAAAGCCATGATTCACGAGGGGCGGGCAACTGTACATCGCGGCGGCGCATAGCATATCTTGTCGCGGTGGAAAGGGTCAGCTTGCGCCGGGCGCTTCGGAGGTGTTGGTGTCAGGCTTCGCGGCGGGCCGCTTGCGCCGTAGCTGCCGGATCAGATCCCTGTCGATGGCACCGATCACCCAGGCAATGCCGAAGAACACGATCATGCCCACGCCGACCAGCAGCGACAGTGACCAGACCCGTTCTATCACATTGCCGCCGTACCGATCGGTCATCAGTGGAACCATCCACCACAGCACTGCGCCCATCGCGACACTGGCGACGATTTGCCGCGCGATCCGGCTCGCCAGCTTCCATGTCATGTGGAACCACCCGCGCACCTGCAGGATTGCGTAAAGCGTCAGCACGTTGAGCGTCGAGGTGAAGGCGGTCGCTGCCGCCAGTCCGACGATGCCGAAGCGCGGCACGACAACGATGTTGATGCCGATATTCACGATCAGCACCGCAGCGGCGATCCATACCGGGGTGCGCGTGTCCTCGCGGCTGAAAAAGGCGGGCTGGAACACTTTCACCAGCACATACGAGGGCAGGCCCAGCACCAAGGCAACGACGATGGCGGCCATCGTGTCGCCCGCGGCGACGGTCATCTTGCCGCCGACGAAGAACGCGGTCACGAAGGCCGGAGCGCAGATCGCCAGCGCCACGGCGGCGGGCAGGGTGAGCAGCGTGCCCATCTCCACTGCGTTCGCCTGCAGGCGCTGCGCCTCGGCGGCGTTGCCCGTCTGGATATGGCGCGCGAGCATCGGCAGGATCGCGGTGCCCAGCGCAATGCCGACAATGCCTAGCGGCATCTGGTTCAACCGGTCGGCATACTTGAGCAGCGTCAGCGAGCCCTGTTCCAGCGAGGTGGCGAAGAACGTGTCGACGAACTGGCTGATCTGGTAAACGCCCGCGCCGAAAGTGGCGGGCAGGATCAGCATGCCCAGCCGCTTCACTTCAGGGGTGAAGCGCGGCCGGGTTATCTTGAGGTGCACGCCCGCCCGGCGCGTGGCCCACATCATGTAGAGCAGTTGCGCCACGCCGGCGCAGGCCACCGCGATCGACAGGCAATAGGCGACCGTGACATCGGTCCCGCCGGCTTCGCGCAGGAAGTATCCGGTCCCGATGCCGGTGATCAACACGATGTTGAGCAGAACCGGCACAACCGCGCCCGGCGCGAACCGGGCATGCGCATTGAGCAGGCCCGAGAACATGGCGACGAGACTCACCAGCCCAAGATAGGGAAAGGTGATGCGCGAAAGGTTGACCGCCAGCTCGTACTTGCCGGGTATGTCCTGATATTCGCGAGCCAGCAGCCAGACGATGCCGGGCATCGCCAGCATCGCCAGCGCCGAGAACGCCAGCAGCACCCAGACGAACACCGCCAGCACATCGGTCGCGAAACGATCGGCCGCTTCCTCGCCGCCCTCGGCGTGAAGCGCGCGCGTATACATCGGCACGAAGGCGACCGAGAACGCCCCCTCGGCGAACAGGCGGCGGAACGTGTTGGGCAGTACGAAGGCGAGCTGGAACGCATCCGCTGCCAGCCCGGCGCCAAGCACGCGGGCTAGCAGCATGTCGCGCGCAAAGCCGAACACGCGGCTGACCGCGGTCAGCCCTCCGATCGTGCCGACGTTGCGAACAAGGCTCATTCAGGCTGCCCGGCCCGCAGAGTCATCGTTCGATGACCTCAGGCGTTGCCGACGGGCGTGTTGACGGCAGCTTCCTGCTGGGCGCTGAGCTGCTGGACGTAGAGACCGTTGAAGTCGATCGGCTCGAGCATGAGCGGCGCAAAGCCGGCGTCGCGCACGGCTTCGGCAACGATGCGGCGGGCGAACGGGAACAGGATGCGCGGCGCCTCGGCATAGAGGAATGCGTGGGCCTGCTGTTCCTCAAGGTTACGCATGCCGACGAGCGCGCAATAACTGAGATCAACCGCGTAGGACGTGCCGGCTTCCGCCTTGGCCGTGCACACGATCTTCAGTTCGACTTCATGGACTTCGCCATCGATCGGCACGGCGCCGATGTTGAACTGGATGTCGATCTGCGGCGGATCCTGCCACTGGAAGCTGTGCGGCGCGTTGGGATTTTCGACCGAGAGATCCTTCACATATTGCGAGATGATGCCCGCTGCAGGGGAGGTATCCTCGCCATTGGCGGCGCCGTCGAGATTGATGTCGGAGATGATGTTGCCTTCGTCGGCCATTTTTCGCTGCTTTCGTGCGCTATGCTGTAAGACCGGGCGCGCCTAGCATCAGGCTTGGCGGGCGGCAATGGCGCGTCGTATCTCACGCCGGCAGATTCGATTGCGATATTGTGGCCAAATTGAACGGATTGGCGATAAAATCCATCGATCCGGCCGCTCACGCGTTGTTCATTTGTCAACCTTACCTATCTGGGCTTATGTTGGCATGCTGCCGGTCAGCGGCCAGAAGGGATGGACTACGGGCGTGACTGTTGAAATTGTAATCCTGGCGATGATCGCGGCCTTTCTGGGGCTGCGGCTGTATTCCGTGCTCGGCCGCCGCGCCGAACATGAGGAAGAACCGATCCAGGGGCGTTTCGAAGGCAATGCCACCAAGCCCGGCGCTGCCCGCGTTCCTGCGCTCGGCAAGTCCCATGATCGCACACAGCCCGGGCAGGTGCCATCGCGCCAGCCTGAACTGCCCACAACCAGTCCGGTAGTGGAGCGTGGTCTGCGTGAAATTCTCGCGGCCGACCGCCGGTTCGATGCCTTCGCCTTTCTCGAAGGCGCACGCGGCGCCTACCGCATGGTTCTCGAGGCATTCTGGAGAGGCGACCGCGAGGAACTGCGCCAGCTTTGTGATGACGATGTCTATGCCGGTTTTTCGGCGGCTATCGATGCGCGCGAGGCGGCGGGTGAAACGCTCGACAACCGGCTGATCCGCATCGAGGACACCACTATTGTCGGCGCATTTTACGATGCCCCCAATGCGCGCATTCAGGTCCGCTTCCGCAGCGATATCGCGTCTGTGACGCGTGACGCGCAGGGCAATCTTATTGCCGGGTCGCTCGATGATGCAGTGGAATCCGTCGATATCTGGACCTTCTCGCGCAATGTCCGTTCGACCGATCCCGACTGGCTGCTCGACGAAACCGACGAGGGTTAATTCACGTTGTGACTGGTTTTCGCTGGCAGAAGCTGGCGGCAGTAGCGCTGCTGTCGCTACTGTCCGCCTGCGTTGGTATCATTCCCGACACCGGCGGTCCGCCCACGCCTGCACCCGCACCGGTTCCCTCACCCACAACGCCGCTGCCCGAATCGGCGATTGCTCTGGGGACCGTGCTGGGGCCTGAAGTGGCTTCGCTCGATCTTCGGCAAGAGGATGCAGCGGCTGCTTTGCTTTCCTTTCACGAGAGCTGTCCCCGCGTAACCGCCCGCACCGATGCCAGCGGCCTGACGCGCCCCGAGGACTGGCGCGAGGCGTGCACCGCTTTCGCGACATGGCCTTACAGCCGGGCCAAGGCGTTCTTCGAGACCTATTTCGAGGCGCTCCGCGTTGGTGACGGCACGGCTTTCGCAACGGGGTACTACGAACCCGAGATCGCCGGCGTGCGCACGCGCCAACCCGGTTTCGACGTGCCGGTCTATGGCATGCCGACCGATCTTGTTCGCGCGCAACCGGGCGATGCCCCGCCGCTGGAAAATGGCACTATGCCGCTGGGGCGCTATGACGAGACCGGCACGTTCGTCCCCTACTACGACCGCACCGCGATAGAGAACGGCGCGCTTGCCGGGCGGGGTCTCGAAATCGGTTGGGCGGCCGATCCGGTCGAGTTCTTTTTCCTGCAAGTTCAGGGCTCGGGCATGCTCCGCGCGCCCGATGGCCAGATCATGCGCATTGGCTACGCCGGGCAGAACGGACAGGCCTACACAGGTATTGGCGGCGTGATGCGCCAGCGCGGGCTCTTGGGCGACCAGCCGGGACAGTATGCCGGTTCGATGCAGGGTATCATGCAGTATCTGCGCGAAAAGCCGGTCGAAGGCCAGGCGCTGATGCGCGAGAACAAGAGCTGGGTGTTCTTCCGCGAACTGACGACCGATGGCCCGCTCGGCGCCCTCAACGTGCCGGTGCGCGGGGAAAGCTCGGTTGCAACCGACCCGCGTTTCGTACCGCTCGGCGCACCGGTGTGGCTGGAGCTTGACCGGCGCGAAGCCAACGGCCTGTGGATCGCACAGGATACCGGCGGCGCAATCAAGGGCGCCAACCGCTTCGATACATTCTGGGGCGCGGGCGAAACCGCGCGGCGCGTGGCCGGCGGCATGAGCGCCCGTGGCCGTGCGCTGATCCTCGTGCCGAAAGGAACCGCGGCGCGGCTCGGGCTTAAGTGAGCCGGCCGGGACGCCGGCTGTCTCCCGCCGAAGCTGCGCTCTGGGCGCAGATCGCCAGCACTGTCACGCCGATCGCGCCGCGCAATGTGAAGGCCAAGGCACCGGTTGCGCCGCCGCCAGCGCCACCGCCCGAACCCTCTTTTGCCGAAGCGATAAAGCAGCCTCCGGCAAAGCTGGCGAAGAAACGCGCGGCGGCACCTGCACCCCAGCGGCCCGCGCCGCCGGTCCCCCGCGCGCCGGACGGGGCGAAGCTGGGCCTCGATGCGGGTTGGGACCGCAAGCTGGCGCGCGGCACGGTGCAGCCGGACTTCTCGCTCGACCTGCATGGTGCGACTCTCGATGCGGCCTATTCAAGGCTGCTGCACGGACTGACGCAGGCCAAAGCCCTGGACGCGCGGGTGGTGCTCGTCGTCACCGGCAAGGCGCGCCCGGTCCATGCCGCCGATCGCGGCGACCGGCGCGGCGCCATCCGCGCCAAGATCGTCGATTGGCTGGCCGCCAGCGAACACGCCTCCGATATCGCCGCGATCCGCAACGCGCACCGCAAGCACGGCGGTGAGGGCGCGCTTTACGTCATCCTCAAGCGGCGGCGGTGATCTGTACGCGAAGTCGAGGGACGAGAGCCACCCCACGAACGAAAACGGCCGGAGACGATCTCTCGCCCCCAGCCGCCTTCGTCAGGAAAACCGCGTCACGCTGCCTGCGCGATTTCCTCGACGGGTTCGTTGCGGATGAGATAGTCGAATGCGGAGAGCGCCGCTTTCGAGCCTTCGCCCATCGCGATGATGATCTGCTTGTACGGCACCGTGGTCACGTCGCCCGCTGCGAAAATGCCGGGCAGGTTGGTGGCGGCGTGGCCATCGATCACGATCTCGCCGAAGCGACTGAGTTCCAGCCCCGAATCCTTGAGCCATTCGGTGTTGGGCACCAGACCGATCTGGACAAAGATGCCTTCCAGCTCGACGCGCTTTTCCTCGCCGGTTTCGCGGTTCTTGTAGTTCAAACCGTTCACCCGCTCACCGTCGCCGGTCACTTCGGTGCTTTGCGCCGATACGATGATCTCGACATTGCTCATCGAGCGCAGCTTGTCCTGCAGCACCTGGTCGGCGCGCAGCTTGCTGTCGAATTCGATCAGCGTGACGTGGCCGACGATGTTGGCCAGATCGATTGCCGCTTCGACGCCCGAATTACCGCCGCCGATCACCGCCACGCGCTTGCCCTTGAACAGCGGGCCATCACAATGCGGGCAATAGGCGACGCCGCGATTGCGGTACTCGAACTCGCCCGGAACGCCCAGGTTGCGCCAGCGCGCGCCGGTTGAGATGACCAGCGAGCGGGCCTTCAGCGATGCGCCGTTGGCGAACACGACTTCGTGATAGCCGCCAGCCTGCTTGGCCGGGATCAGCTTTTCCGCCGTCTGCAGGTTCATCACGTCGATATCGTATTCGCCGACATGCGCTTCGAGTGCGGCCGCGAGCTTCGGGCCTTCGGTATAGGAAACCGAGACGAAGTTCTCGATGCCCATCGTGTCGAGCACCTGACCGCCGAACCGCTCTGCGGCAACGCCGGTGCGGAAGCCCTTGCGTGCGGTGTAGATCGCGGCCGATGCGCCGGCGGGGCCGCCGCCAACGACAAGCACTTCGAACGGCTCTTTGCCCTTGATCTGCTCGGCCGCGCGCGCCTCTGCGCCGCTGTCCATCTTGGCGAGCAGTTCCTCAACGCTGGTCTTGCCGCTGACGAAGAACTCGCCGTTGAGGAACACCGCCGGCACGGCCAGCACGTTGCGCGCCTCGACTTCGTCCTTGAACGTGCCGCCTTCGATCAGCGTGGCCTGCACGCGCGGGTTGAACAGCGCCAGCAGCGTCAGCGCCTGCACCACGTCGGGGCAATTGTGACACGAGAGCGAGAAATACATCTCGAAATCGAAATCGCCTTCCAGATCGCGGATCTGTTGCAGCACTTCGTCGGAAACCTTGGGCGGATGGCCGCCAGTCCACAGCAGCGCCAGTACCAGCGAGGTGAACTCGTGGCCCATCGGTACACCGGCGAAGCGGACCCATACTTGAGGATCGGACGCACGGCGGATAATGAAGCTGGGGCGGCGCTTGTCTTCGCCATCGAACGTGGCGGAAACCTTGTCGCTGAGCGCGTCGATCTGGGTGAGCAGTTCGCGCGTCTCGGCTGATTTCGCATCGTCGCCCAGCGAGGCGACAAGCTCGATCGGCTCGCGCAGCATGGCGAGGTATTGGGTGAGCTGTTGCGTCAAAGTGGCGTCGAGCATGGAATGTCTCCTGAAGGAATTGGCCCGCTGGCGAGTGACGCGCGGTTCGGGAACGGGGGGAGCCCCCGAACCGCGGTCTCTCAAGCCCGGATGGGCCTGGGGGTTAGAGCTTGCCTACAAGGTCGAGCGAAGGCGCCAGCGTTTCGCCGCCTTCTTCCCACTTGGCCGGGCAGACCTGACCGGGATGCTCACGCCAGTACTTGGCGGCCTTGATCTTGCGGACGAGTTCGGTGGCATTGCGGCCCACGCCCTCGGGGGTGATTTCGACCAACTGGATCACGCCATCGGGATCGACCACGAAAGTCGCGCGATCGGCCAGACCGGCTTCTTCGCGCAGAACGCCGAAGTTGTTGGTCAGCTTGTGGTTCTGGTCACCCAGGAACGCGTACTTGATCTTGCTGATCTTGTCCGAGGTGTCGTGCCAGGCCTTGTGGCTGAAGTGCGTGTCGGTCGAAACGCCGTACACTTCGACGCCCATGCCCTGAAGCATGTCGTACTGCTCGCCAAGGTCTTCCAGCTCGGTCGGGCAGACGAACGTGAAGTCCGCCGGGTAGAAGAAGAATACCGCCCACTTGCCGGCGATGTCGGCTTCGGTGACGTCGAAGAAGTCATTGCCGGCCTGGAACGCCGTGTTCTTGAACGGTTTGATGGTGCTGCCTACGATACCCATGAACGAGTCTCCCTCTGGGGTTGAAATGACAGCCCCCAGATAGGATGCCCGTGCGACGATTTACAGGCAGAAGGTTCGATTGGCTTGATCGGCTGAGGCGATCACCGGACGGTGGGGTGAGCGATTTTGGCGATAAGTTGTGTCGTCGTCCCACAACTGGCGCCCCGAAGAATGGCCCGAACGAGAACTGCGGATGATTTACCCGCACTGCCCCCGGTGCAGCAGTTTGTGATCCGCCAGCACCAGCGCCATCATCGCTTCCACCACGGGCACGCCGCGAATGCCGACGCAGGGGTCGTGGCGGCCTTTGGTGCGGATCTCGGTGGCCTCGCCGCCGCGTGAGATGGTTTCCACCGGGGTGAGGATCGAGGAGGTGGGCTTGAACGCCACGCGCACTGTCACCGGCTGGCCGGTGGAGATGCCGCCGGCGATGCCGCCTGCGTGGTTGGCGAGGAAATCTGTGCCCTGCGCGCCCGGACGCATCGGATCCGCGTTCTGCTCGCCGGTCAGGCGTGCGGCGGCGAAACCGTCGCCGATCTCGATGCCCTTTACGGCATTGATGCCCATCATCGCGGCGGCAAGGTCAGCATCCAGCTTGCCATAAAGCGGCGCGCCCCAGCCGGCGGGAACACCGGTTGCGACGCATTCCACCACTGCGCCGATGGATGAGCCGGCCTTGCGCACATCGTCCACCAGCACGGCCCAACGCTCGGCGGCCTTGGCGTCGGGGCAGAAGAACGGGTTGCGGGTGATCTCGGCGGGATCGAAATTGGCCGGGTCTATGGCATCGCCGCCGATTTCGGACACGTAGCCAAGGATCGTAACCTCGGGGATCACCAGTCGCGCCACGCCGCCCGCCGCCACCCGCGCCGCTGTCTCGCGCGCGGAACTGCGCCCGCCGCCGCGATAGTCGCGAAAGCCGTACTTGGCGTCATAGGCATAGTCGGCATGGCCGGGGCGATAGGCGAGGGCGACCTCGGAATAATCCTTGGAGCGCTGATCGACATTCTCGATCATCAGGCTGATCGGCGTGCCGGTGGTCTTGCCCTCGAACACGCCGGACAGGATGCGCACCTGATCGGGTTCCTGCCGCTGGGTGGTGAACTTCGACTGGCCGGGGCGGCGCGCGTCGAGGAACGGCTGGATCACGCTCTCGTCGATGGCGAGGCCGGGCGGGCACCCATCGACCACGGCGCCCAGCGCCGGCCCGTGGCTCTCGCCCCAGGTGGTGAAACGCAGCAGACGACCGAAGGTGTTGACGCTCATGGTGCGTGCGCTTTGTCGCGGTTGCCGGGATTTGTCCAGCGGCGGCGTGTCGAGGCGGCTTTCGCAGGAGCCGCGAAATCGCTAGAGCAGCGGCCATGTTCCTCGTCGTCTTCCGCAACCGCAAGCGCGCCGATCTCGACGCCGCGGCCTATTCGACCGATGCCGACCGCATGGCGGCACTGGCTGCGGCGCAACCGGGCTACCTCGGCTTCAAGAGCTACACTGCCGACGATGGCGAGGTGGTCGCGATCTCCGAATGGGCCGACGAAGCCGCCGCGCTCGCCTGGGGGCGCCATCCCGATCACGCGCCGGTGCAGGGCAGGGGCCGGGTGGCGTATTATGAGGACTACACGTTGTTCGCTTGTGCGGAGCCGAGGGTGCATCGGTTTGAGAGGGGGGAGCACTAGAGTGCAGGGATTTCCGAACTGCGAGCATTCTTGGGTGGTTGTATATATGATCCAAAGCCACAAGTGATGGGAACTGTCGGCCTCTTCGACAATGTACCAATACGTGCCCGACTAATTGGCTGGAGTATTTTGCTCGGCCCTATCATCCTATTGATGGTGATGGGTTTCTTCTTTCTGAAGCCTGAGCCGATCGCGAGAGCAGCCGTGCTCGGATGCTATGAGGCCAAGGGCGCTCCTTGGCTCAGAATTGATGGAGACAGGATAGTAATCGGCGAGCCGCAGCAGCGTGCACTTAGATTTGTCGTAGAACCGTCGAAGGTGGGGTACCAACTCTCAGTTGAGCCCGCCTTGACACTCAATCCGCTTTCTGGCCGTCGTTATGAATTCCGATCTCAACGTGGCAGCGGCTATTTTTGGCCGTTGCTATCATCTTCGTCGGACCGCCCTAGCTCGATGCGTCACCCCCATGATTTCGGGGGCCGTTTCCAGATCATCGCTCGCGACGGTGTCGAAATTGTTTATGTCCGATCATCAAATTCACGAGCGTGCCGATGAAAGAGCTTCGATGACTGCAACCCTATACGGCATCCCCAACTGCGACACCGTAAAAAAGGCGCGCAATTGGCTCGGTGCGAACGGCATCGCTTACCAGTTCCACGACTACAAAAAGCAGGGCGCTGATCCTGCAAAACTGGAAGCGTGGGTCGCTGCTGCCGGCTGGGAGAAAGTGCTCAACCGGGCGGGAACCACGTTTCGCAAGTTGCCCGATGCCGACAAGGACGGGCTGGATGCAGCCAAGGCCGTCGCGGTGATGGCGGCGAATCCCAGTTGCATTAAGCGTCCGATTGTCGAACACCCCGGCGGGTTGCTGGTCGGCTTCAAGGAAGCCGAATGGGAGGCTGCGCTTAAATGAGTTTCGAAGAGCAGATGGTGGCGCTCGAATGGACGGCGGCGGGGTTCGGTGTGCTGAACATCGCGCTGCTGATCTGGCGCAGCGTATGGAACTATCTGTTCGGCATCGTGATGGTGTCGCTTTACATCTTCGTGTTCTGGCAGGAACGGCTCTATGCCGAGGCCGGGCTGCAGGTGTTCTTCATTCTGGCGCAAGTCTACGGCTGGCGGCTGTGGCTCAAGGTCGGCGGCGAGGATAACCGCGTGCCGGTGCGCTGGCTCGACAATTTCAGCCGCGCGGTGTGGGCGATGGTGACGCTGGCGCTCTCGGTTAATCTGGGCTGGGTGATGCACCGCTTCACCGATGCGACGATGCCCTATGCCGATTCGGCCATCGCCGGGGCGAGCGTGGCGGCGCAACTGCTGCTGGCGTTCCGCCGGATCGAAAACTGGATCCTATGGATCCTGATCGATATCGGCTCGATCGGACTTTACATCAATCGCGGGCTCTATCCCACGGCGGGGCTCTATGGCGGGATGCTGGTGATGTCGCTGATCGGCCTGCGCGAATGGGTCAATTCGGTCGAAAAGAAACCGACGGCGGCGTGATCGCGCGATGCTGACGGTCTGCCTGCACGGCGCGGAAAGCACCGGCAAGTCCGTGCTGGCGGCGATGTTGCAGGCGGAACTGGGCTGGCCGTGGGTGCCCGAATATGGCCGCGAATATTGCGAGGCGCATGGCACCGACCTCACCATGGCCGACCTGCTCGCCATCGCCGAAGGGCAGGAGGCGGCCAATCGCGCGGCGCGGGCGGCAATGCCCGAGGTGTTGTTGTTCGATACCGACCAGTTGATGACCGCCGCCTGGGCGCAGATGCTGTTCGGCGAAGTGCCGGATGTGCTGCTGCAATACTCGAAGGCGGACCTCTACCTGCTGTTCAGCGCGGATGTGCCGTGGATCGAGGATGGTACGCGGTTCTTCGGGGCCGACGATGCCCGCGCACGCTTTGCCGCGATTGCCGAGGACATGCTGGTGCGGGCGGGCGTGCCCTTCGTGCGCATCGCGGGAGACTGGGCGCAGCGCGAGGCGCAGGCGCGCGCGGTCATCGTTGACAGGCTGGGGGCGCCACAATCCTGATTTCCTTCTGCCCCCTTGATGGGGGAAGGATGCGAAGACTTGGTGCGCGAAGCGAACCTAGTCGTAGCTGGATGGGGGTGAGCGCGAGTCGCGACCCGGTGCCAGCCGGACAAAACACCCCCACCCTACTGCGGCTAGGCGGTAAGCCGCCAAGCCTGCGTATCCCTCCCCCATCAAGGGGGCGGGAAAGGGCCTCCCTCAATCCCGCGTCGCAGTGACAATGAAGTTCAACGCCAGATCGTCCGACAGGTGCAGACCCTTGAGCGGAGACCAGGCGATGCCGCGCGGGGTTCCGATGGTCAGCCCGGCTTCATCCAACAGGTCGCGCAGCTCATCAGGCGTGACGAAATCGCGCCAGTGGTGCGTTCCGCGCGGAACCTTGCCCAGACGCTCGGCGGCTTCGACCAGCAGCAGTTTCGATTGCGGCGTACGATTGGGCATGGACAGGAGCATCAGCCCGCCCGGTGCCAGCGCAGCGGTGAGGGCGGCGATGAACGCGGGCTTGTCCGCCACGTGCTCGATCACCTCCAGCGCGCAGACCAGATCGAAAGTGCCAAGATCGAGCCCGCCGATTTCGCCGTGGCGGTAAGCGACGGCAAGACCCATCGCGGCGGCATGGGCGGTCGCGGCGGCGATGTTCTCCCCGGCAGCATCGACCCCGGTAACGGCAGCGCCCATGCGTGCCAGCGGTTCGCACAGCAGGCCCGCGCCGCAGCCGGCATCGAGCGCGCTGCGGCCCGTCAGCGGACGCACGCCGTGGGCGTCGGCGCCGAAATGCGCATCCACCGCGTCGCGAATGAAGGCGAGGCGCACCGGGTTCAGGCGGTGGAGCATGGCGGATGATCCGGCGGGGTCCCACCAATCGGCGGCCAGCTTGCCGAAGTGCGCGGCCTCCTCGGGACGGATCGTGATGGTATCGTCTTTAGTCATGGTTGCATTCGTCATGGCCTACCCCTAACAGCGCGCCGAACTCTAATCCACTCGCAGGGAGCACGCACCTCTTGGCTCGCATCGTGATGAAATTCGGCGGCACGTCCATGGCCGGGACCGATCGCATCCGGCGTGTGGCGGGGATCGTGAAACGCCAGCAGGAAGCCGGGCACGAAGTTGCGGTCGTTGTTTCAGCGATGGCGGGCGAGACCGACCGGCTGGTGGGCTTCTGCCGCGAGGCCAATGCGCTTTACGATCCGGCTGAATACGACGTCGTGGTGGCCAGCGGTGAGCAGGTCACCTCCGGTCTGCTGGCGCTGACGCTGCAGGCGATGGGCTGCAAGGCACGTTCGTGGCTGGGCTGGCAGATGCCGATCCGCACCGACGACGCCCATGCCAAGGCGCGGATCGAGGATATCGATTCGGCAGCGCTGCTGGCCTCGATGGCATCGGGCGAGATTGCGGTGATACCCGGCTTCCAGGGCCTGTCGCCCGATGGCCGTGTGACCACGCTGGGCCGTGGCGGCTCGGATACCTCGGCAGTCGCGGTGGCGGCGGCGGTGAAGGCGGATCGCTGCGATATCTATACCGACGTCGATGGCGTCTACACCACCGACCCGCGCATCGTCGCCAAGGCGCGCAAGCTGCCGCTGGTGACGTATGAGGAAATGCTCGAACTGGCCTCGGTCGGTTCCAAGGTGCTGCAGACCCGCTCGGTCGGTCTTGCGATGAAGGAAGGCGTGCGCGTGCAAGTGCTCTCCTCGTTCATCGACGAGGATTCGCCGCCGGCGGACAGCCTGCCGGGCACGATGATCGTCAGCGACGCAGAACTCGAAGGAAGCGACATGGAACGCGAACTCATCACCGGAATCGCCGCCGACAAGAACGAGGCGAAGATCACGCTCACCCGCCTGCCTGACCGCCCCGGCGCGGTCGCGGCGGTGTTCGGCCCGCTGGCCGAGGCGAACATCAACGTCGACATGATCATCCAGAACGTCGCCAAGGACAAAGGCGAGACCGACGTCACGTTTACCGTGCCCGAATCGGACCTCGCCCGCGCGCAAGCGATGCTGGAAGAGCGCAAGGACGCGATCGGCTATTACCGCATGATCGCCGACAGCAAGGTTGCCAAGATCAGCGTCGTCGGTGTCGGCATGCGCAGTCATGCGGGCGTCGCGGCCACCATGTTCAAGACGCTGGCCGATCGCGGGATCAACATCATCGCCATCTCGACCAGCGAGATCAAGGTCTCGGTCCTGATCGACGCGGACGAGACCGAACTGGCCGTGCGCGTACTACACACCGCTTACGGGATGGACGCGGCGGCCTGAACCCGGCGCCGTCATTGCGAGCCCGGCTCGCGATGACGAATGACCGATTTATAGTCCCCGCGCGAGTTCATCCCTGAACTTCGGATCGGCCAGGCCGATCATGAGTTCGGCGCGTTCGGCCAGCGATTTGCCGCGCATGTTCGCCGCGCCGTGTTCGGTCACAATCCAGTGCACATCGTTGCGCGGCGTTGTCACCGGACCTTCCAGCTTCGGCACGATGCGTGAGACGGTGCCGCCCTTGGCGGTGGACCGGCATGCGATGATCGAGACGCCGCCTTTCGACAGGTTCGCGCCGCGCACGAAGTCCAGTTGCCCGCCCGCCGCCGAAAACTGCTGCCCAGCCATGAATTCGGAATTGCACGCGCCCTGCAGGTCCACCTGTATCGTGGCGTTGACCGAGACGACGTTGTCATTGCGCGCGATTTCCGCAGCGTTGTTCACGACGTCGACGGGCATCGAATAGACTGCCGGATTGGCGTTCAGCCATTCGTAGAACGGCGCGTCGCCCATGGCGAAGGCGAACACGCTGATATCCTTGTGCGTTGTCTTGGCGCGATTGGTGACTGCACCGGACTGGGCCAGTCCGGCCAGCGACGGCGTGAGCAATTCGGTGTGGATGCCCAGATCGCGGCGATTGCCAATGCGGCGGCACACGGCAGCGGGCAGGTTGCCGATGCCCATCTGCAGGCACGCGCGATCATCGACCATGTCGGCGATGAGGGTGGCGATGACCTCATCCTCGGGCGAACTGGCAGCGTCTCCGAATGACAGCAGCGGCGCGGCATTTTCCACCACCGCCGTCACCTGCGAAACGTGCAGCGGCGTGCTGCAGGCGACGCGCGGCATGGCCGGGTTGACCTCGACGATGACCGTCCGCGCGCAATGCGCGGCAACCGATGTGTAGTCGTTCGCGGCTCCGAAGCTGAAGTATCCGTTCTCATCCATCGGCGACACGGTGAGCACGCAGGCGTCGAGCGCGATCTCGTCGCGCAGGAGGCGGGGGGAACCGCTGAACGATGTCGGCACGAACTCGATCAGTGCCTTTGCGGCCGGGTCCGCCTTGATCATCGCGCGCTCGACACCGCCAATGAACATGCAGCGCGGCCTTACCCGTCCCAGCAGTTCCCGCTTCAGGATCGTGGCACCGGCGTGGGCCTGAGACAGCAAATACCAGACCTGGATATCGGAAAGATCGCCCGCCTCGACGCGCCGGGCCAGCGCGGCGAGGAGCGCTGGCGGTTCGGCAACGACCATACCCATCGCAAGGTGGCTGCCGCTGGCAATCGCCTTTACCGCATTGTCGGGGGTTGTCAGTTTAGCAGCGTAGATCTGCTTCGGATCCATCATCTCACCCATTTCGCCGTTGTACTTGAATGCAGAACGTGTGCCACGCGGGTTGCGCAGCGCACAAGGTCAGCTTGCAGCAGGATCGCGGTTCTGGACAGTTTTGGCGTCTGCCGCGCTGTGCCGATGCGAATGCGTCGTTACGCTTCGATCGGCCTTGTCGCGGCGCGCTGATGTGACATACGCTCACGCGACAAGCGGAGGAAACGTCGGGTGATCAATAGACTTCGCAATGCGTGGTTCAAGACCAAGGAACTGCTGTTCCTTCGGCAGAACAGAGATCGCTCACAGCGGTTTGGCGAGATTTACCGCAAACGGCTGTGGAAGAATCCCGAATCCGCATCGGGCTTCGGCAGCACGCTGGCTGCTACCGAGCCGACGCGCAAGGCTTTGGCCGATCTGATACGCGATCATTCGATTGGTTCGATTCTTGATGCCCCATGCGGCGATTTCAACTGGATGCGCCATCTTGAATTCGCTGGTGATTACACCGGACTGGACATCGTTCCTGAATTGATCGCTGAAAACAATCGGTTGCACGGTAATGCGCACCGCCATTTCGCGGTCGGCGATATCGTGTTGGAAAATCTGCCACCTGCGGACCTGGTGATGTGTCGCGAGTGCCTTAATCACCTGCCATTGGGTGACGGGAAAGATGCGCTTGAGCATTTGGCCAAGGCAACGCGTAAGCTGTTGTTGGTAACGCACTATCCGCAAATTTTGAACAACGCCGAACAGCCTGCCTCCTTCCGCTTTCGTTCGCTGAACCTGACTTTGCCGCCTTTCAACTTACGCCAGCCGGATCACATCATAGACGAGAGCCATTTCGAAGCCGGCAAAGTGTTGGGAGTCTGGGATGTATCGGCAGGTTCGGTAATCTCACGCTGAGAGCTTACCGCATTCGAACATGATCCGCGCCCCGACATGTGGGGCATGTCGAAGCGCGGTCATCCCGTTTGCTCAGCTAGATCAGCAGCCCGACCGTCAATCGGCCAGTTCAGGTTCGGCCGGAAGCTGGGCAAATGGTGTCGCCGCCATGCCAAGCGCCCTGGCTACGCCTTCGCCGTAGGCCGGATCGCAGCGCGTGCAATTATCGATATGGCGCTGCTTGATAAAGTCCGGCGCATCGCCCATCGCGCTCGCCGTGTTGGTGAACAGCACCTGTTGCTGCGCGGGTGTCATCAGGTGGAACAGCGCGCGTGGCTGGCTGAAGTAATCGTCGTCATCCTCGCGGAAGTTCCAGAAATCGGCGCTGCCCGATATCTTGAGCGGCGGCTCTCGGAAGTCGGGCTGGTCCTGCCACTGGCCGAACGAGTTGGGCTGATAGTGCGGCAGGCCGCCGTAGTTGCCGTCCACCCGCATCGCTCCGTCGCGATGGTTGGAGAATACCGGGCAGCGCGGCGCGTTCACCGGGATCTGCTGGTGGTTCACGCCCAAGCGATAGCGCTGCGCATCCGAATAGGCGAACAGGCGCGACTGCAGCATCTTGTCGGGCGAGACGCCAATGCCGGGCACCAGGTTGTTCGGCGCGAAGGCGCTCTGCTCCACATCGGCGAAGAAGTTGTCCGGATTGCGGTTCAGTTCGAACTCGCCCACCTCCATCAGCGGATAAGCGCCATGCGGCCAGATCTTGGTGAGATCGAAAGGGTGGAATCCGCAGGTTTCCGCCTCGGCTTCCGGCATCACCTGGATCATCATCTTCCACTTCGGGAAATTGCCGTTCTCGATTGCTTCGTAAAGGTCGCGCTGGTTACTCTCGCGGTCGCCCGCGACGACGGCTGCGGCTTCCTCGTCGGTCAGGTTTTCGATGCCCTGCTGGGTGACGAAGTGGAACTTGACCCAGAACCGCTCACCGCCTTCGTTATAGAACGAATAGGTGTGGCTGCCGAAGCCGTGCATGTGGCGGTAGCTTTTCGGAATGCCGCGATCGGACATGACGATGGTCACCTGATGGAAGGCTTCGGGCAGCAGCGTCCAGAAATCCCAGTTGTTGGTGGCGCTGCGCATGTTGGTGCGCGGATCACGCTTCACCGCCTTGTTGAGATCGGGGAACTTGCGCGGATCACGCACAAAGAAGACCGGCGTGTTGTTGCCGACCATGTCCCAGTTGCCTTCCTCGGTGTAGAACTTCAGCGCGAAGCCGCGAATGTCGCGTTCGGCATCGGCCGCGCCGCGCTCGCCAGCGACCGTGGTGAAGCGGGCGAACATCTCGGTCTGCTTGCCGACTTCGCCGAGGAACTTCGCGCGGGTGTATTGCGAAACATCATTGGTGACGGTGAACGTGCCGAACGCACCGGAACCCTTGGCGTGCATGCGCCGCTCGGGGATGACTTCGCGATTGAGGTTCGCCAGCTTCTCGATTAGCCACACGTCCTGCATTAGCAGCGGACCGCGCGGGCCGGCGGTCAGCGAATTCTGATTGTCGACGACGGGCGCACCGAAGGCCGTGGTCAGTTGCGTGGGGGCGCTCGTACCGTGAATGACAGGGCATCTGCCGCCCGAGGTGTCCGAATTATCCATGTCGCTGTCTCCTGCTTTCGAGTGGTAAAACGTTAGCGGGTTTGGTTTGTTCGGTAAAAGCGATTAAATATGTCAATATGATCGTATATGCCGATCACGCCTCTCTGGCCATGGCGCGCTGGACCTTGAGCAGCAGATGCAGCGATTCGGCCTCGCGGGCGGCTGCGCCGGTGTTGTGGGCTTCCATCTCCGCGCGCACGGAGTCCAGGCGGTTGTTCAGGCGATCGCTCATTTCGTGCGACAGGGCGGGGCCGGCGTTGTCGAGCATGATGCGCAGGGCGTCGACGCTGTCCGCCAACTCCTCGGCGTCGGTCTGGCCGCTCTGGATGGCACCGGCCAGCAGCGCGGCACCGATTTCCAAGTGCAGCAGGTTTTCGTCGATCCGCTCCAGCCTGGCGCGCGGGATGACGGTTTGCGTGGTGCCGATCTTTGCCGGTATTGGCGCTGTCTTGGGCAGGAAGAAGGCGAAGCCGAAACCACTGGCTGCGGCGAATATCCCGCAAGCGAGCAGCAGCGACCCGAATGCCAGGCGTCGTGCGACAATCTCTGATCGACTAACGACCATTGTCTCCGACTCCCCGAAGTCGACGACTGCCCTGTTGCAGCGGCTTTATCCGCAGTCGCGCCAATCCCTTGCCCGCGACGTGCCGCCATCCTAAGGCGCGCAAGCCGGTTTGGGCAAGGGCTGCAATACTTGGGCATGGAGCACTGATGGCCGATTTCAGGAAGACGAGCGCATTGATGGCGCGGGGAACCGAATTTCTCGGCAGCGAATACGCGATCCTGTGCGGGGCGATGTCCTGGGTTTCGGAGCGCAATCTGGTCTCGGCGATCAGCAATGCCGGCGGCTTCGGCGTGATCGCCTGCGGTGCGATGACGCCCGAACTGCTCGATGGCGAGATTGCCGGCACCAAGGCGATGACCGAAAAGCCGTTCGGCGTGAACCTGATCACCATGCACCCGGACCTGTTCGATCTGATCGCGGTCTGCGCGCGCCACGGCGTAACGCACGTCGTGCTGGCTGGCGGCATTCCGCCCAAGGGCAGCGTCGAGGCCATCAAGGCCAGCGGGGCTAAAGTGATCTGCTTCGCGCCCACGCTGGCGCTGGGCAAGAAGCTGCTGCGTTCCGGCGCGGACGCGCTGGTGATCGAGGGCAGCGAAGCGGGCGGCCACATCGGCCCGGTATCAACCTCGGTGCTGGCGCAGGAAATCCTGCCCGCGCTTTCGGCCGAGCATCTGGTGTTCGTGGCGGGCGGCATCGGCCGGGGCGAGGCGATTGCCAGCTATCTCGAAATGGGCGCTTGCGGTGTGCAACTGGGCACGCGCTTTGCTTGTGCCAGCGAGTCCATCGCGCATGCCGATTTCAAGAAGGCGTTTTTCCGCGCTTCGGCCCGCGATGCCGTGGCATCGGTGCAGGTAGATCCGCGCCTGCCGGTGATTCCGGTGCGTGCGCTGAAGAACAAGGGCACCGAGGAGTTCACCGCCAAGCAGATCGAAGTCGCCAAGAAGCTGGACGCGGGCGAGGTCGACATGGGCGAGGCGCAATTGCTGATCGAGCACTTCTGGGCCGGTGCGCTACGCCGCGCGGTGATCGTGGGCGATGTAGAAAGCGGCTCGGTCATGGCCGGGCAATCGGTTGGTATGGTGACGAAGGAAGAACCGGTTACCGAAATCATCGCTGCCCTGATGCAGGAGAGCGAAGCCGCGCTGTCGCAGCGCGTTGCAGCCTGAGGCGCGCGCGATGGCGGAATCGCTGATCCTCGCCTTTTCCTGTGCTGACCGTCCGGGGATTGTCGCCCGCGTAACTGGTTATCTTGCGCAGACGGGGTGCAACATCATCGAGGCGCAGCAATTCAACGACCTTGCCGAAGACAAGTTCTTCATGCGCGTCGCGTTCGATCCGCGCAGCGCCGACCGCGAGGATATCCGCGAGGGCTTCGGCCCGATTGCCCACGAATACGGCATGGCCTGGTCTATGGTGCGCCGCGACCGGCCTCGCCGGGTGCTGATCCTCGTGTCGAAGTTCGACCATTGCCTGGCCGACCTGCTGTATCGTCAGCGGATCGACGAAATGGCGATGGACGTGGTCGGCATCGTTTCGAACCACCCGCGCGAGGCGGTGAATACCGTGCTGATCGGTGACATCCCGTTCTATCACCTGCCGGTCACCAAGGAGACCAAGGCGCAGCAGGAAGCGCAGATCCGTGCGCTGGTTGACGAGACTCGCGCCGAACTGGTCGTGCTCGCGCGATACATGCAGATCCTCTCGGACGAGATGGTGGCCTTCCTGTCAGGCCGCTGCATCAACATCCACCATTCGTTCCTGCCCGGCTTCAAGGGCGCCAAACCCTATCACCAGGCGCACGCGCGGGGGGTGAAGATGATCGGCGCAACCGCGCACTACGTTACCGCAGACCTCGATGAAGGCCCGATCATCCATCAGGATGTCGAGGCCATAACGCACGCCGATTCGCCCGAGGAGCTGGTGCGCAAGGGCCGCGATATCGAGCGGCGTGTGCTGGCTGATGCCGTGCGGCTGCATCTGGAAGACCGCGTATTGCTAAACGGCGCAAGGACGGTCGTGTTCAGAAGCTGAGCCGTTCCGTCGATGGGAGATTGCAGCGATGGGAGTGCAGGGCCTGAACCACATCAATATCGTTGCCGGCGATCTTGAGCGGACTATCGCTTTCTACGAAGGCGTGCTGGGCATGACGGCGCAGGCTATTCCCAACCTGCCCGCCGGGTTCGACGGACGCTGGCTATGTGACGTCAATGGCGAGCCTATCATCCACGCCGTGGCGCACAATCCCGCCCGGCACGGTGACCTGGAGGCGCGTGACGCCACGACCGGGCCCATCGACCATGTGGCTTTGGCCTGCGCCGATTTCGACGGAATGCTGCGCCGCTGCAAGGAACTCGGCATCGCGCACCGCGTGAACGATCGCCGGATCGGCAGCTTGCGCCAGGTCTTTGTGACCGACCCCGACAATGTCGTGCTGGAACTGAATTTTGCCGGGGATTGATTAGTCGTCGCTTGCGGCAATAAACTGCACCCACGCCGGAGCATCCTTGTGATCGCTGGTTTCAGGCGTCCATTGCCGCGCCATCAGCGCGCGTGCTTCGGGCTCCGGCATGGCGCGCGCGTCGCGGTTGTAGCGATAGACGAAGGCCGAGACGCGCCAGTTCAGGATGCAGTGGACGTGCACCGGTTGGTCGGCGTCGGCCATGGCCTCGCGGAACCTCGCGAAATGGGTTTCATCCGGGGCGTCGAACGGTACGGGGATATGGGTATAAGCGATTCCTGCTTCGTCCATCAGCCGTTCTTCGTCGGCCAAAGCGCCCGGCGAATCAGGTAGCGCCAGATTGACGACATGGCGCACGCCGATCGCCGCCAGCCGTGCGATGTCGGCAGCCTCCAGCCGCCCCGATGTCGTCAGGCCGCTATCGATGCGTTGCCAGCAGGCGATGGTATCGGGTTCGGTCATCTTGCAATTGTCCTTTGGCGGGAACCTAACGCTGGCCGCACCGCTATGCCTTCGCTACCCTTGATGGCCAGCCAGGCAAGACCGGAGAACGCCGATGTGTGACGACGCCACCGCAACCGCCGAGGAACAGGCTCTCGCCCGCAAGGGCCTCAGTCGCCGGGAATTCGCCGCACTGGGCGCCAGCGCGGCGCTGGCCGGGTGCGCCGGCGGCGCGATGGACGGCGACGACAACAGCGAAATCCGCGAGGGCATCGTCGAGATCACCACGGCGGACGGCGTGGCCGATGCCTTCTTCGTGCGCCCCGCCAAGGGCGCGCATCCGGGTATCGTCATGTGGCCCGACATCGCGGGCCTGCGCGATGCGTTCAAGATCATGGCGCGCAAGCTGGCGGCCGACGGCTTCGCAGTCCTGGTGGTGAACCAGTATTATCGCGGCGGCCCCGCGCCGGTGATGCAGAGCTTCTCCGAATTCCGCACGCCCGAGGGGCAGGAGAAGATCAAGCCGCTGCGCGAGGCGCTGACCGCCGAGGCGATCACCCGCGATGCCAAGGCCTATGTCGCGTTTCTCGACGGCGATCCGGCGGTGGACAAGAAACGCCGCATCGGTAGCAATGGCTATTGCATGGGCGGACCATTCACCGTGCGCACGGCGGCGGCGGCACCGAACCGCGTCGGCGCGGCGGTATCGCTTCACGGCGCCGGACTGGTGACGGAAGCCCCCGACAGCCCGCACCGGCTGCTGGCCGGCACCAAGGCCTCGTACATGGTTGCAGTCGCCCGCAACGATGACGCGAAGGACCCAGCCTCGAAGGAGACATTCCGCAAGGCCGCCGAGTCCGCAGGCCGCCCCGTCGACGTCGAAGTCTATGCTGCCGACCACGGCTGGACCGTGCCCGACTCGCCCGCCTGGGACCCGACCGAGGCGGACCGGGCGTGGCTGAAGATGGTGGCGTTGTTCGGGAAGCTGTGATGCGGTGAGGGGGAGGCCCCGGAAAACGCTGGCTGTGGAATCGCAGTCATTTCAAATGGCGAGGTTTCCTTAGATTTACGCCAATTTTTGTCATTCCGGACCGCTCGGCCGCTTCCACAAGCACACATTTGCACAATAAAAGGGGGGCGGCATTTAGGCGTCTTCACGCTTGCGCTGTGGCGAGAAAATTATCGGTCGGTCTGCCGACACCCGCGGGCAAAAGTTCAGGCGGCGTTTACCAAAGCGTGGCAAACAGAGGCGTCCATGAAATTACCCGCGCCTCGCCCACTGTCCATCTCAACACGGGCAACCTTGATCCTTTCGATTGTCATTGGATCGCTTTTTCTGGTGTCGGGCACGGTGGCGTATCTGGACATAAAGAGTCAGGCGCTGAACGAGGCATTGGCACGGCTCGACAGCCAGAACAGGCAAGTCGCCGAACTTCAGGAAAGCCGGTTCATGCGGCTCCGGGCAGCGCATGAGCATGCAAAGGAACTGCTGCTGGCAGAACTCGCCGCAGGTCCAAAGCCCGATGATGCGCGTAGTCTCGACACTCTGTTCCCGCGCGATCGTCGCGGCGGTCGGCGCAGCTCGGACTTGTTATTCGATGGCGGGCGGACACCGTTCGGTTATGTGCGTGGTGTCGGCGCCTATATCAGGACGGAG
The DNA here is from genome assembly GCA_964502105.1 of uncultured Novosphingobium sp. Lineage (GTDB taxonomy): Bacteria > Pseudomonadota > Alphaproteobacteria > Sphingomonadales > Sphingomonadaceae > Novosphingobium. The sequence continues at coordinate 113,325 of CAZCUS010000006.1, forward strand.
CCGGATGCGGACCAACGCGCGCTCATTCTCCGCGCCACGCGAGTCGCGCAGGCGATCGGGGAGGGCATTCGGCCCGACCTTAAAAGCCTTTATTTCTTCACGCCGGATAACACGCTGATCATGTTCGCGCCCGATCGCGAAGACCGGCTGACTTTCTACCGTAAGAAAGCGCCTGGTGACCTTGATTTCCAGCAAGAGACTTTTGCGAAAATCAGCACGCCTGCCGTAAATCCATCGCGCAAAACCCGATGCACGCCGCTGGTTCATATACTCTATGACGAATCCGGTAGGACCTGGACGACCGGCTGCATGACCCCTGTCGATTGGAACGGGCAGCACATCGGAACCTGGGGAACCAGCCTTCTGCTCAATGATCTGCTGTCGGCTGATGAGCTAGAGGGGCTTCCTTCAACCGATACCGTGCTTGTTTCGGCCGAAGGAATGCTGATCCGGCATCCCGGCTACACGCGACAAAGCTCCGTAGGGTCCGAGCAGTTGCTCGACCTTACACAAACACGCGACCCAGAGCTTCAAGCCCTGTGGCAGTTTATTCGCGACAACGCCGGCAAACCCTTTCTGGGTCATGCGCAGCAATTGGATGCGCACGTCTCGATGCGCAAGATCGAAACGCCTGGCTGGTTTGTGCTTACCATCCAGGACGACGAGGCGATCCAATCGGGTGCCCAGCGCAGCGTTGCACGCGTCGCGATCACCGCAGTGCTTTGCCTTTTGCTCCAGAGCATAGCAGTAAGTCTGCTCATTCGACGCTATGTGGGGCGACCGCTGGCGCGCCTGACCCACCGGACCCGAACATTGACCCGCCGTTTCCAGACCGAGCCGGATTTTCCATCCAGCGCCAAGACCAAGCTCGACGAGGTGGAACAACTCTCGCTCGATTTCGACGATATGGCGGCCAAGCTCACGCACGCGCATCGCAACCTGGAGCAGCAGGTTGAAAAGCGAACCGGGGAACTCAATCGCGCCAACATCGAACTTAGCCGATTGGCAGATTGCGATGCCCTGACCAGCGTCCCGAACCGTCGGCGGATCGTCCATGATGTTGAGCAGCGGCTGGCGTCGCGAAATTCTCATCGATTGTACATGCTCGTACTCGATGTCGACCACTTCAAACGCGTGAACGATACTTATGGCCATGCCGCCGGTGATCGCCTGCTCACCGACATAGCCCGCGAAGCACAATCGCTGCTAAGAGATGATGACCTGTTCGGACGGATCGGCGGTGAGGAGTTCATGGCCCTGATCGAGGCCAGGAGCGCGGACGAAGCAACTATGGTGGCGGATCGCCTTCGGTCTGGCATTGCCAAGGCCAAGCGCGTGTTCGTCGATGGCGAGGCAGTAGAAGTGAGTGTCAGCATCGGTATCGCCAATGCTTACAATCGATCGTTCGCAGAATTGTATGCGGCCGCCGATGCGGCGCTGTACAAGGCAAAACGCGAAGGCCGTAACCAGTGTGTAATGGAAGATGCGGGCAGTCGGGAGCTGGCGTCGAACATTTCCGATGCTTCGTAGCCTGGATCGATAAGCCAGCCTTCCGAAATTGCGGGTATCGCAAGACCTCTGTTCTGAAACCCGACGTCGGCTTCAATCCCCACCCCCGGTTTCCCTTGCCCCGCCGCACCCATGCGCTAGACTTCGCGCAAACTGGTGGAGCGAAGTCGTGGGTGGATTTCTGATTGCACTGATCGTCGTGGTGGTCGTGTTCCTGATGATGGGCGTGCGCGTCGTGCGGCAGGGGTATGTTTACACGGTGGAGCGGCTGGGCAAGTTCACGCTGGCGGCGGAGCCGGGGCTGCATCTCATCATCCCGTTCGTCGATCGGGTTGGCCAGAAGGTCAACATGATGGAGCAGGTGCTCGATATTCCGGGGCAGGAGATCATCACGCGCGATAACGCCATGGTCGGCGTGGACGCGGTGGTATTCTTCCAGGTGCTCGATGCGGGCAAGGCGGCCTATGAGGTGTCGAACCTGTTCATGGCGATCATGGCGCTGACCACCACGAACCTGCGCACCGTGATGGGCTCGATGGACCTCGACGAGACATTGTCGAAGCGTGACGAGATCAACGCCAAGCTGCTGTCGGTGATCGATCATGCCACCTCGCCGTGGGGGGTGAAGATCACCCGCATCGAGATCAAGGATATCCGTCCGCCGCTCGATATCTCGAACGCGATGGCCCGGCAGATGAAGGCCGAGCGTGAGAAGCGCGCCCAGATCCTTGAGGCCGAAGGCATGCGCGCCTCGGAAATCCTGCGCGCTGAGGGTGAGAAGCAGGGCCAGATCCTGCAGGCCGAGGGCCGCAAGGAAGCCGCGTTCCGCGATGCCGAAGCGCGCGAGCGTGAGGCCGAGGCCGAGGCGAAGGCCACTGTCGTGGTGAGCGAAGCCATCGCCGGCTCGGGCAGCCAGGCGCTCAATTACTTCATCGCGCAGAAATACACCGAGGCGGTCGCTGCCTTCGCCAATTCGCCCAACGCCAAGACCATCCTGTTCCCGGTAGAGGCGACGCAGTTGATCGGCACGCTGGGCGGCATCGGCGAACTGGCGAGGGAAGCGCTGGGCGGATCACCCCCCCCGCCACCGCCCGCACCGCCGCGCCGCGCGCCGCAGGCATCGGTTCCGCCGATCCAGCCCGGTGGCGGAAACTGATAAGGCCCGGCCATGGACATTCTGCTCGATCTACAACCGCACTATTCCTGGATCGCGATCGGGTTGATGCTGGCCGTCGCCGAGATGGCGATCCCCGGCCTGTTCCTCATATGGATGGCTGGTGCGGCGCTGATAACCGGGCTGGTAACGTGGCTGGTGCCGATCGGATTGCCGTTGCAGATCGTGCTGTTCGCGGTGCTGTCGATCGTCGCGGTATTCCTTGGCCGCCGCTATTTGCGCAGCAATCCAGTGGTGCCCGCCGATCCCAAGATGAACCACCGGGGTGACCGCGTGGTGGGCGAGATGGTGATCGTCACGCAGGCGATCGAAGGTGGCTCGGGCCGGGTGCGGCTGGGCGACAGCGAGTGGTTGGCCAAGGGTGAAGATGCCCCGCCGGGCACGCGGTTGCAGATCGTCGGCCACGATGGCGTGGTGCTGATGGTGGCGGCGCCGAGCGCCTAGACGCGCCTCAGGGTCTGGAAACGCGCGCGTGCCCGGCCCATATTCGCCGCAAGGAGACGCGACACATGACCGAGAAACTCAACCTTACCGACGCCGAGTGGCGCGAGAAGCTCAGCCCCGAGCAGTATCACGTGCTGCGCGAGGCCGGAACCGAGCGGGCGTTCACCGGCAAGTACGAAAAGAACAAGCAAGACGGCATGTATCTGTGCGCCGGCTGCGGCGAACCGCTGTTCGCTTCGGACACCAAGTATAACTCCGGCTCCGGCTGGCCGAGCTACACCGCGCCGGTGGAGGCCGAGGCGGTGGATGTGCATCAGGACGTATCGCACGGCATGGTCCGCACCGAAGTACGCTGTGCCAAGTGCGAAGGCCACCTTGGCCACGTGTTCCCCGATGGTCCGGGTCCCGAGGGGCTGCGCTATTGCATCAATTCCGCTTCGCTCGACTTCCAACCGAAAGAAGATTGACCCGCCCACAGAATAATCGTGTCGCGCCCGTTAAGCGCCGGTTATAACTGTGCGATGCAGGGCGTAATCAGCAATCGGATCATGCGGTCCGTCACAGGGGTGCGTACCTAGGAATGCCATCCAATACTGGTCGGCCCCCGTCTGGTGGCTCCAATTCCGGAAGGCGTTCTGGATCGGGTCGAAAACCCGAGCCGCGCCAGAAGCCGTTCTGGCGGCGCGCCTTGCGTTTTACCCTTATCTGGGGGGGCGCGCTGGCGCTGCTCGGTGCCATTTTCCTGGCTAGCGCGGTGTTCATGACCGCGCGCGAACTGCCGACGTTCGCCGATCTCAAGAGCAGCCAGAACGGCCAGATGATCGTGGTGCGCGCGCGCGACGGGACCGAGCTGGTCTCGCTCGGGCCGAGTTATGGCAAGTGGCTGTCTTCCGCGCAGATTCCGGCGATCATGAAAGACGCGATGGTTTCGGTCGAGGATCGGCGCTTCCGCAGCCACTTCGGCGTCGATCCCATCGGCATGGCCCGGTCGGTAAAGGTTCGCTACGAAAGCGGGCGCTGGCGACAGGGCGCGTCCACGATCACGCAGCAGCTTGCCCGCACCGTGTTCCTCAACAACAACCGCACGTTCGGCCGCAAGATCCGGGAAGGCGTTCTGGCACTCGCGCTGGAAACGAAGTTCAGCAAGGACGAGATCCTCGAACTATACCTGAACAAGGTCTACTTCGGTGGCGGCGCCTATGGCATCGATGCCGCCAGCCGCAAGTTCTTCGGCCATCCCGCGACCGAGCTTTCGACGCCGGAATCGGCGATCATCGCCGGGCTGGTCAAGGCACCGTCGAACTATTCGCCCACCGCCGACGTCAAGGCCGCGATCGCGCGCGGCGAAGTCGTGCTGGGCGTCATGGTCGACAACGGCGTGATCGACCCGTCCGAAGCCGCGAGCATCGACCTGTCGACGGTCAAGATCGCCAAGGAAGGCAACCAGAACTCGGTACGCTATTTCACCGACTGGGCGCTGCCGCAGCTCGACCTGCTGCTGCCGGAAACCAGCGAACCGCTGGAAGTCTGGACCACGCTCGACGTGGGCATGCAGCAGCAGGCCACGATATCGGTCAAGGCCAACACCCCAAGCGGCGCGCAAGGCGCACTGGTCAGCATGGACCGTGACGGGGCAGTGCTGGCGATGGTTGGCGGCACCGACTACGTCCATTCGAACTACAACCGCGCGACCAACGCAGTACGCCAGCCGGGATCGGCGTGGAAGCTGTTCGTCTATCTCGCCGCCCTGGAAGCGGGCTATACCCCTGACGACAAGGTCTATGACGAACCGGTAACGATCGGTGGCTGGAGCCCCAATAATTCCAGCCGCAACTTTGCCGGCGAAATCAACGTACGTTCGGCCTTCGCCTATTCCAAGAACACCGTCGCGGCGAGCCTGGGCAACGAGGTCGGCTTTGCCACGGTGGCGGGGATGGCGCGCCGCTTCGGTATCACGACACCGATCACCACGGTGCCATCGATGGTGCTGGGTACTTCAGAAGTGCGCCTGATCGATATGACCCGTGCGTTCGCGGCGGTTTCGGCCGGCGGCACGTCGATCGAGCCTTATGGCATCCTCAAGGTCGAGACGACCGGTGGCGAAGTGCTTTACGAGCATCAGAACGTGCGGGGCACCGTGCTGGTGCCGCACCATGTGGCAGCGGGCATCACCGACCTGCTGCAGTCGGCTGTGGCGACCGGCACCGGGCGCTCAGCGCAGATCGGTCGCCCGGTCGCGGGCAAGACCGGCACCACCACATCGAACAAGGACGGCTGGTTCCTCGGCTTCTCCAGCGGCATCACCACCGGCGTGTGGATGGGCCGCGACGATGCCAAGGCAGTGCCGGGCCTGCAGGGCGGGCACGCCCCGGCGCAGGCGTTCGCCCAGTTCATGCGCTATGCGGTCAAAAGCCGCTCGGTCGAGGAATTCGACACCGAACTGAAGCTGCCGGAGTGGCAGTTGGAACCGGACGACGAGTTCCGCGATAGCAATCCCGATGACTATTACTACGTCGATGAGAACGGTAACATGGTCGAGCCCGTTCCCGGCGACGCGCCTCGCGGCGGCCCGGGATCAGGCCCGCCGCGTTACGAAGACGGCAGCGTGGGACCGGGCAGCGCGGGCATCCCGCCACCTGCCGCCAGCGACGATTTCCTCAATCGCGCCACGGGCCGAGACCAGCAAGACCCGGGCCTGCGGGCAGCGCCCGCGGGAGGCACGCCACCGCCGCGTATGCCGACGGTAACACGCGGCCAGCAGGGTTCTGCGGCGAGTAGAGGCGCGGCTGGTTCAGAAGGCGGCGACGGTTACAACTACTGACACCGGCGCCCTCCTTGCAGAAGAAGGGCACCACTGGCCACCACCGAGACCAACAAAAACGCCCGCCGGATCGATCGGCGGGCGTATTCGTTTCGGGTTGTCTTCGCCTTAGCGAAGGCGGATCGGAACGTAGGCGGCAGGTTGGCCGCGGCGCTGCACACGCAGGAGCAGGGCATCGCGGTTGGAACTGCGCGCGTCCTTGATCGCGGCTTCAAGCCCCGCGACGTCGGTAACGCCGCGATAGTTGGCCTCAAGGATGATGTCGCCGCGACGCAGACCCTTCTGTCCTGCGTCGGACGAGGGATCGACAGCTGTCACCACAAGGCCGCGCGTGCTTTCGGGCGAACCCAACTGGCGGGCGATCTGCGAGGTGATCGGGATCACCGACACGCCAAGCGACTTCTCCGCGACACCTTCGCTTTGCTGCTGTTGTGGGCGGTTGAACGAATCGTCGCCCTGTTCGGCGTCGGGATCGAACGTCTGCTGCGCCAGTTCCTCTTCGCTCGGGCGTTGGCCGACGACAGCAGTCAGCGTCATGCGCTTGCCGTTGCGGATGATTTCCAGCGGGGTGCTGGTGCCCGGGGCGGTGTTGGCTACGAGGAACGACAGCGTCTGGTCGCGGGTGACTTCCTTGCCACCGACCTTGAGCACCACGTCGCCCGCCTGCAGGCCTGCCTTTGCTGCTGCGCCGCCCGGTTGGACCTGCGGCACGAATTCGCCCTTGTTGTGCGGAATGCCGAGTGAGGCCGCGAGATCTTCGTCGATTGGCTGGACGCTGACGCCCAGATAGCCGCGCTCGATCTTCTCTCCGCGGATCAGCTTCTGCACGATCGGGGCGGCGGTATCGGCCGGAATGGCAAAGCCGATGCCGACGCTGCCCCCGGTGGGCGAAAAGATCGCGTTGTTGATACCGATGACCTGACCGGTCATGTCGAACATCGGGCCGCCGGAATTGCCGCGATTGATCGAGGCGTCGGTCTGCAAGTAGCGGTCGTAGGCGCCGCTGGTGCCGGTGTTGCGATAGACCGCCGAGATGATGCCCGAGGTTACTGTGCCACCGAGACCGAAAGGATTACCGATGGCGATGACCCAGTCTCCGACGCGCGCTTGACCCGAATTGCCGAACTTGACGAAGGGCAGCGGCTTGGTTGCAACGATCTTGAGCACGGCAAGGTCGGACTGCGGGTCTTTGCCCACGAGCTTGGCCGGATATTCGGTGCCATCGGGCATCGTCACGGTGATCGATTCGACCTGACCCTGCGGGCCGGACGAGATGACGTGGTTGTTGGTCACGACATAGCCGTCGGCGGAAACGATGAAGCCGGAACCGAGCGACTGCGCCTCGCGGGTCTGCGGGCTGCCTTGGCCGCCACCGCCGAACAGGTCGGCAAATGGCGTGCCGGCGAACGGGTTCTGCTGCTGCGCCACCTGAACGCGCTGGCGGGTGGAGATGTTGACGACTGCCGGCGCAAGCTGCTCGGTCAGGTCGGCAAAGCTGGCAGGCGCGCCGGGGCGCGGAACCAGGCGGTTCATTTCGCTGGATTCGTTCTGCGCAACTTGCGCTCCGGCGGGGAAGCCGGTCGCGAGCGAGAGGGCGGAGCCTCCCAGCAGAAGGGCGGTGGTCACTCCATAAGCATATCGCACAGGCTTCACGTCCTCTTTATCCTCCGTTGCAGCGTATCTCTGCGCCGATCTGTCCCCGTTGCGGCCTCGTTTTTGAGGCCCCTAAGGCTTAACCGCAATTGAATGGACGGGCACTCTCCGAAGAGATGTGCCCGCATGGCAAGCCGTTACCGACCCCTGAATTCCTTGAGATAGGAATTGTCAGGCGACAACAGGATGGTTGTTGACCCCTCGGTCTCGGCAAAGGCCATGTCGTAGCTCTGCATCGCGCGGTAGAAGTCGTAGAACTCCGGGTCCCTGCCAAAACTGTCGGCATAAGTCTTGGATGCCTGCGACTGGGCTTCGGCGCGAATGATCTGCGCTTGCTTCTGCCCTTGGGCGCGGATCGTCGTCGCTTCCTGTTCGCGGGCGGCCTGCATGCGCGAGAAGGCACTTTCCAGCGCACCATCGGGAAGATCGGCGCGCTTGATGCGCACATCGACGACCTGTGCGCCATATTCGCGCGCTTCTCTGTCGAGGTTGATGCGGATGTTCTCCATCGCCGTGCCGCGATCGGCAGTCAGCAGTGAATGAAACGAACGGCGGCCCAGTTCCTGGCGGAGCACCGAGGTCATGATGGGCTCAAGCTGTTCCATCACGCGCTCTGGCGTACCGGCGGTCTTGACCATGCGGACGGGGTCGATGACCCGGAACCGCGCATAGGCATCGACATTAAGGCGCAACTGGTCAGTCGAAAGCACCTGCTGGGGCTGCATGTCCACCGTCAGCAGGCGCTTGTCGATCCGGTCGACCTGCTCGGCAAACGGGATGCGCATCGAGATGCCTGCACCGGTCTGGCCGAAGTCCTGGTTGGGGTGATAGGCGTTGATAACGCGCACCGGCTCACCGAAGCGGACGACGACTGCCTGCTGGGTTTCCGGCACGACGATGACGCTCGACAGCAGCGCTACCGCGACCACAGCAAGCGCGATGAGCGGCGTTTTATAGTTCTGCCACACTTCCATCACTGCGCTCCCGGCGTTGCGGCAGGCGGCTCTGCTGGGGCCCGGCGCTTTACTTCGGCGAGCGGAAGATAAGGCGTGACGCCATCAGCCTCGACGATCACCTTGTCGTTCTTGCTCAGCACGCGCTCCATCGTTTCGTAATACATGCGCCGCTTGGTCACTTCGGGGGCGAGCTTGTACTGCTCATAGACCTTGTCGAAGGCGATCGCGTCGCCCTGCGCTCCGGCAAGCAGCTGCTGTGCCCAGGCCTGCGCATTGGAGCGGTCGCGCTCGGCGATCTGCTGCGCGGAGGTAACCTGCTGGAACGAGGCGATCACCTTGTTTGGCGGATCGGCCTTCTTGATCTCGACGCCCTGAATGGTCACGCCGCTGCGATAGGCATCGAGGATGCTCTGCATGCGATCGCGCACGGATTGTTCGACCTTCGCGCGCCCCGAACCAGATAGCGCGCCGTCGAGGGTAATTTCGGCGATCGAAGTGCGCATCGCCGCTTCGGCCACTTCGCGCACCGACGAATCGGGATCGGACAGGCGGAAGCGATAATCTTTCAGGTTCTTGATGTTCCAGCGCACCAGATAGCTGAGATCGACCAGGTTCTGGTCGCTCGTCAGCATCAGCTTCTCACTCTCGTTCTCGGGAATGGTGTAGCTCTTGATCGAGGTGACATCGGTCACTTCGACATTCTGGATCGGCCACGGCAGCGTCATCGAAACGCCCGGCGATATCGTGCGCGAATACTTGCCGAACGTGGTGACGACGCCCTGTTCCTTGGGGTTGACCATGTGCACGGTCGTGAATCCCAGCCAAACCAGCGCTATGCCGCCGGCGATTACCGGAAACCAGCTCTTGCCGTCGGGCCGCTGGGGCATTCGGGGCATGCCGCCGCCGGGACCACGACCGCCGCCGCCGCCTCGCCGGGCCTGACTGCCGAAAATATCCTCTATCTTGGCCGAACGGCGCGGCTTGTCACCCGGCGGAAGCCAGGGATTGCCGCCGCGCGCCTTTTCCGGGGCGTCGCCAGATGGCGCCTCTCCCTCGGTCGAAGCCTCTTCTCCCGGCTCGTCGCCGCGTTTACCGCCGCCCCAGGGACTGCGGCCTCCCGCCATGGCGAAAACTCCGCGTGCCAATGCACCTCCGATCAATCTCATGCCTGTCACTATAGGTACGGCTTTCGAACAAAAACAGGGCTTGCCCCGCCTTTTTCACGCTGGCGTATGCAGCATGCATGATTTGGTGCGGGCGCTTCTGCAAACCACAAAATAGCGCTAGGGGGGCGATTGCAATGCGGGGCGCAGGAGATCCAATGAGCAGCGAACACGTTGATGCGCTAAAGGCGCTGCTGCCCGATGCCGTCGCCGCGCGAGTGCAATCGCTGCGGCTGAAGGACGGTCGGGCCACTTTGGTCATCGAGGCCAGCGGCCTTTCCGCGCTCGATCGCGACAAGCTGGAGATCGCCGCCAAGGCCGCGCTGCGCGGGGCCGAGGGTGTGAGCGAAGTGCGCGTGGCGATGATGGCCGAGAAAGTGCAGCGGCGCATCATCGCGGTGGGTTCGGGCAAGGGCGGCGTGGGCAAATCCACCGTTTCAGCCAACATCGCGGTCGCGCTTGCGCGGTTGGGGCGCAAGGTGGGGCTGGTCGATGCCGATATCTACGGCCCGTCGCAAGCGCGCCTCCTGGCTACCGAGGGACTGCGGCCGATCGCGCGCGAGAAGCAATTGGTGCCGGTGGACAGTCCTTGGGGACTGCAGATGCTGTCGATGGCGCAGCTTGCCGATCCGGGGCAGGCTATCGCATGGCGCGGGCCGATGGCGGGCAATGCCTTGTCCCAGCTCATCGAGGCTGACTGGGGTGATGCCGAAATCCTTGTGGTCGATCTGCCGCCCGGAACCGGCGACATCCAGTTGACCATGCTGCAGAAGTTCAAGCCGGCGGGCGCGGTGATCGTCTCCACCCCGCAGGATCTGGCGCTGATGGACGCGATGCGTGCGATCGAACTGTTCGAGAAGAGCAATGTGCCGCTGATCGGCATGGTCGAGAACATGTCGGGCTATGCCTGCCCGCATTGCGGCGAGATCAGCGATCCGTTCGGCGCAGGCGGCGCGCAGGCGGCGGCCAAATCGGCGGGGATGCCGTTCCTCGGGCGTATCCCGCTGGAACTTGCCATCCGGCAGGAAAGCGACGCCGGACGACCGCCCGCAGCCGGTGACGGTGCCGAAGCGAAACCGTTCCTCGCCATTGCCGATGCCATTGCCGCCTGGCTCGATGCGAAGGTGGAGCGCTCCGCCTGATGGCGGTATCGCGTCGCGGCGTTTTGATCGGCGCGCTGGCGGGCGGCGGGCTGGCAGTCGGCTATTTGCTGCGCCCGCGCGACTATCCATTGCCGCTGGAGCCGGGCCGCGACGAATACGCCTTCGACGCCTGGATCAAGATCGCCGCTGATGGCGTGGTCACGGTCGCGGTGCCGCAGATCGAGATGGGGCAGGGCATCACCACGTTGATCCCGCAGATCGTCGCGTATGAACTGGGCGCGGACTGGCGGCAGGTCGCGGTCGAACCGGCACCGGCCAGCCCGCGCTACGCCAATTTCGCGCTGGCGGCGCGTTGGGCCGAATTGTGGATGCCGGTGGCGCCGTCGCTGGCGGACACCTCTGACAGCGCTATCGTCCATCGCTGGGCCGAGGACACGCGGTTCAGCGTTACTGCCGATGGCACATCGCTCGCCGCTTATGAATCGCCGGCGCGCGCCGCTGCTGCCTGCGCGCGGGCGATGCTGTCGCAAGCCGCCGCCGAGCGCTGGGGCGTCGCGTGGGAAGAGTGCGAGGCACGCGGCGGGTTCGTGGTCCACGGCAAGCAGCGCCTGCCATTTGGCGCGCTGGCGCAGGAAGCGGTGCGCTTTGATCCACCCAATCCGCCGCCGCTCCGCCCGGCTCCTCCCGCCGAGAAACCCGGCGAGTTCCCGCCCGGAGCCATGCCGCGCTATCCCCGGCTCGACCTGCCTTCCAAGGTGGACGGCAGTTTCCAGTTCGCCGGAGACGTGCGCCTGCCCGGTCTGGTCTATGCCGCGATCCGGCACGGCCCTATCGGCGCGGCGCAACTGTCGGACTTCGAAGCCGCCGATGCTAAGGCCACGCGCGGTCTGTTGAAAGTGGTGCCGGGCGATAACTGGCTGGCTGCGGTCGCGAACACGTGGTGGGCGGCGGAACAGGCGCTGAAGGCGATCTCGCCCGTATTCCGCGCCAGTGGCCGCGCCGAGACCACCGGTATCGAGGCGGCACTCGAAGCGGCGCTCAAGCGTGATGACGCCACCCGCATCCACGCGAGTGGCGATACCGACCTGCTCAATGGCAAGCTTCCGCATCAGCTTCGCTACGAAGTGGCGCCCGCGCTGCACGCCACGCTGGAGACTTCCAGCGCCACGGCGCGGCTGAGCGACGGGCGGCTGGAATTGTGGATCGCGACGCAGGCCCCCGAATTGACGCGCAAGGCTGCCGCCAAGGCCATCGGGCTGAAAGCGGCGGACGTCGTGCTGTATCCGATGCCAGCCGGCGGCAGCTTCGATCGGCGGCTGGAGCACGATCATGCCATCGAAGTGGCGTTGATCGCGCAAGCGGTGAAACGCCCGGTGCAATTGATCTGGTCGCGCTGGCAGGAACATGTCGCGGGGTGGCCGCGTACGCCTGTCGTGGCCGAGATGGCGGCGCTGCCCGATACCGAAGGCGGCATCGCGGGCTGGCGCGCGCGGCTGGCGCTGCCTGCCACCGCGCGCGAATTTGGCCAGCGCCTGTTTGGCGGGAAATCGCCGATCGCGGCGCGGGAAGCGGTGGAGGGACAGGCTGACGCCATGGCGCTGGAAGGCGCGGTGCCGCCTTATGCGATAGCCGCAATCGCCATCGACCATCTGCCCGCGGCCGTGCCGCTGCCCACGGCGCGGATGCGGGGCAATGCCCATGGCTACACCGCGTTCTTCAACGAATCCTTCGTGGACGAACTGGCCCATCTCGCCGGGCGAGAGCCCTTGTCTTACCGGATGGCGATGCTGGGCCAGAACCCGCGCATGGCCGATTGCCTGCAACGCGCCGCCGCGCTGGCCGAATGGGGCGGCGGGATCGACAACAGCGGGCAGGGCATCGCCTGCCACGCGATGGGCGATGCGCGGATCGCGATGGTCGCCACCGCGCGGCGCGACGAAAACGGTGTGCGCGTCGACAAGATCAGCGCGGTCGTCGATATCGGCCGCATCATCAACCTCGATATTGCGCGCCAGCAGATCGAGGGCGGCATCATCTTCGGCCTCGGCCTCGCGCTGGGATCGAGTACAGGCTATGAGGATGGCTTGCCGCTAGTCGGCGGGCTGCGGGGGCTGAACCTGCCACTGCTGGCCGATTGCCCCGAGATCGAGGTGGAATTCATCGCGAGCAATGCTGATCCGGCTGATCCGGGCGAAATCGGCATGGCGCCGGTAGCTCCCGCTGTCGCCAATGCACTATTTTCAGCGACCGGGCTGCGCTTTCGCCGGCTCCCGCTGTTGTCAGAGGAATTGTGATTTTGCCTCCAGTGAACGCTCCGGTCGATCATCCCGATACGCCCACCGGTCGGATCGGCGTGCTGCTCGTCAACCTCGGCACGCCTGACGCGCCAACGACCGCTGCGGTAAGGCGCTATCTCGCCGAATTCCTGTCTGATCGGCGCGTGGTGGAAATTCCCGCCATCGTGTGGAAGGTGATCCTCCACGGCTTTATCCTGCGCACCCGGCCGGCCAAATCGGCGCATGCCTATGCGCAAGTCTGGACCGAGCACGGCTCCCCGCTTGCCGCGATCACGGCGGCGCAGGCAGCGGCGTTGCAGGCCCGGCTGGGCGAGGGTGTGCAGGTCGATTGGGCGATGCGATACGGCAACCCCGCCATCGCGGCGAAGCTGGCGGCGATGAAAGCCAAGGGGTGCGACCGCATCCTGATCGCGCCGCTCTATCCGCAATATTCAGGCGCGACGACGGCATCGGTGATGGATTCGCTAGGCGCGGCGCTTGCCGACATGCGCTGGCAACCGGCGGTGCGCACTTTGCCCCCATACTACGACGATCCGCTCCATATCGCCGCGCTGGCCGATGATCTCGGCGCGCAGATGGCCGCGCTGGAATTCGTGCCCGAAGTGCTGCTGCTGTCGTTCCACGGCATGCCCGAACGCACGCTGCATCTGGGCGATCCCTACCACTGCCAGTGCCGCAAGACCGCGCGCCTGCTGGGCGAGGCACTGGCACCGCGCTTCCCCGGCCTGCGCATCGACACGACGTTCCAGTCGCGCTTTGGCCGCGCCAAGTGGCTCGAACCCGCGACAGACTTGACGCTGAAGGCCGAGGCGCAAGCCGGCACCCGCCGCATCGCACTGGCCGCCCCGGGCTTTGCCGCCGATTGCCTCGAAACGCTGGAGGAACTGGCGATCCGGGGCCGCGAAGATTTCCTTGAAGCGGGCGGCACCGAGTTCGCGACGCTGGCCTGCCTTAATAACCGTGACACAGGAATGGCGATGCTGGAGGCACTGGTACGGCGCGAACTGGGCGGCTGGGTGGATTGATCCATTCTTGACTTAACCCCGTTTTGTTCTACTCATGTTCGCATTGTTCCCGAATGTGAGTCGGCCGATGTCGCAAGCCAATTTTGCCTATTCCGCCACTGCCGAGGAGCCTGCAGGCTTGCCGCTGGCGCTGTCGGTCTATGCCGACAGGCTCCATTTGCGGGCGACGATGGTGGAGGATGCGCAAGCCGCCGGTCTGCGGGTTGGGGCGGTGGGCGGTATAGGCGAACTGCTGGACGGCGAATTGCGCGCGCTGGGGGACGTTGTTCTGCTGGATTGCCCACAAGTCGATGCAGAGGAGATGGCCGCGCTGTCGCGGCTTGATCTGCGCGCCGCGCACGCCGGGGCGCACCTGATCGTCTCGACCACGCTTGACGGACTGGATGCTGTGTTCGCCTGCATGGACCAGTCGGACCCGCGAATTCTGGTCGATCCGAACCGGGCGGAGCGGGTGCTGGCGCTGGGCGAGGTCATGGCCAAGTTGCCTGCCCATATGCTGCGCGAGCTGTCGGAGGATGACCGGCTTATGCTGCTGCGTCTCAGCGAGCAGGTCGGCCAGATTGCCGGAAGGATCGATCGGCTGGCACCGGATGTCGGCGGTGGCAACCGCGCCGCCGCGCAAGGTGAAAATGGTCTGGCGGCGGTCCCGGCGATGTATGCGACGCGCGCGCCTTTGCCCGATCCGCGATTGGTGCGCCGGATCATTCGTGAGCGCCAGTTGCGCGGCCGGTTCCTTGATGCCGAGCTGTTCGCCGATCCCGCGTGGGACATGCTGCTCGATCTCACCGCCGCGCGCGCTGAATATCAGCGGGTTTCGGTCACATCGTTGTGCATTGCCGCCGCCGTCCCGCCGACGACCGCACTGCGCTGGATCGGCCAGATGGTGGAAGCCGGCCTGTTCGAACGGGTGAGCGACGATGCCGACAAGCGCCGCGCGTTCATCGCGCTGAGCGACAGCGCTGCCGATGCCATGGCGCGTTATTTCGCGGAAATCGGTTCGATGGCGGCAGTTTCGCCCTGATCGCACGTTGTGTCATCGAACTTTCGTCAATCCATCATCGCTCTGACTCACTGAGGCGTTACCCGCGCGGTCAGTGATCGGGGACAAGCAATGATGGGTTGGACACGCCGCAAGGCGAGGCAGGTGAACGGCATGGGCCGCTTCGCTGCCCGTCTGGTGTTTCCGGTGCTGTTGTCGGCCACGCTTTGCGCGCCCGCCCTTGCCGATTCCCTCAGCTACGCTGTGCCGGAACGCACATTGGTGGCCAATGAAGCCCGTCAGGGCGTCGCGTCCGATGGCGCCCATGTCTATGCGATCGATAACAGCCGTATCGTTCGCTACCGGTTGGACGACGGCGCCAAGGTTGCGGAATTCAACGGCGATCCGGCGCAATTCCCGCACATCAACAGCTGCGCGCTGATCGCGCCCGACCTCGTCTGCGCGGCATCGAACTATCCGGCCGTGCCGCAGACCGGCAGCGTCGAGTTCTTCGATCCCCTGATCTTGACGCACCGGCGCAGCGTTCCACTGCCGCAAAATCCGGGCTCGCTCACCGCCGTGTTGCGCCGTAACGGGCAGTGGTGGGCGGCCTTCGCACAGTATGACGGTAAAGGCGGTGTCGCCGGAAAAAGCCATCGCGACACCGTGATTGCCGAGGTCGATGACACGTTCGCCGTAACGCGCACTTGGACCCTGCCGCCATCGGTGCTGGCGCGCCTCGCCCCGCACAGTATCTCCGGCCTCGCCTGGGGTGCTGACGGCAAGCTGTATGCCAGCGGTCACGACAAGCCTGAGATTTACGTGCTCGACCTGCCGCCGCAGGGCAGCGTGCTGCGCCATGTCGCGACGTTCGCCACCGCGACGTTCGGGCAAGCGATCGACTTCGATTCCAAGGATCCGGCGTTGTTGTGGTCGATCGACCGCAAGAGCCGCACGGTCGTTGCCAGCCGCATTCCCCCGCTTGTGCCCCTACCGATCCCGTCCCTGTCCAAGGAGTGACCGGCATGCGCTTTGCTCGCCTTTACCGTTTCCGCAGCCTGCTTGGCCTTTGCGTTCTGGCCGGCGGCACCAGCGTGGCCGAACCCATCACGGCCCCGGCGCCGCTCGAACCCGGCGCGGCGCAGCATTCACCCGTCGGCGATATCGCGGTGCTGACGTACAACGTGAAGGGTCTGCCCTGGCCGATCGCCAGCGACCGTGGCCCGGCGCTGCGCAAGATTGCTGCCCGTCTCGCGCAAATGCGGCGGGAAGGGCGTCAGCCCGGCGTCGTCGTGTTGCAAGAGGCATTTCGCGATGAAGCCAAGGCGATCGGCAGCGCGGCTGGCTATCCCTTCCAGATCGAAGGACCTTACACTTCCGCAGCGCCCAAGCACGCCGATCTGGCTGAGCGCCGGTGGTATCTGGGCGAGACGGGTCCGGCGCAAGTCGATAGCGGCCTGATCGTGCTGTCGGATTATCCGGTGCGCCGCGTGGCGCGGGCTGCCTTCCCCGCCGGAGCCTGCGCCGGATACGATTGCCTCGCCGCAAAGGGCGTGGTGCTGGTGACTCTGGACGTGCCGGGCATTGGCCCTGTGGACGTCGCGACGACACATTTCAATTGCCGCACCGCCTCGGGCGCACCGCGAGCCCGCAGCGAGGCGGCTTATGCGAAGCAGGCACGGTTCCTGCGTGAATTCATCGCGCCATTGCGCGGCAGCGGCGTTCCAGTGATCGTTGCCGGCGATTTCAACAAAGGGCAGCGGCCGACGCGCGCGGCGCAACTGGGCGCGGCCATGCGCGCGCTAAACAGCGGAGCGCCGTTGCGTGATGTCCTCTCCGCTGGCCTACCCGCCCAAGCTAATGGCGCAGACGCAGCATGGATCCGCATGCGCGCACGCGATCTCCAATTCTCTCTACCGGGATCGCGGGCCCGGCTAGTGCCCACAAATCTGGAAATTCCGTTCGGCACAGAGGCGGACGGCACGATGCTATCCGATCACATGGGCTACACCGTCCACTACCGCTTGCGCCCGACCGTCAGCTGAGCCGGACGATCCGACCCGGCAGGAGTCAGGCGGACTTGACGACCCGCAACTTCGGGATGTCCTCCGGAGCAGGAACGGCCGGTTCCGGCGCGCGCTGGCGCAGAAGATCGGAGACGATCGCATACGTCCGGTCGTTGTCAACGTCGATTGCCTGACTGCCATCGTCCAGCACGACCGGTGCGATGCTCATCCCGATCCGCTGTGAAATGCGGCGCATCGCATCGGCCAGCGTCACCAGCTTCAGGCGCAGCGCGATAAGGTTGAACAGCCCGAAAGCTTGCACGATCCGCTGCGCGTTCTTGGCAAACTGGCCGCCACCCCGGAAAATCTCGACGGCGCCCAGCGCCTTGCGACCTGACAGCGCATAGAGGTTGCAGTTCGAGTAGCCGTGGTCACCAAATTCGTAAAACCGCCGCTGCCCGGATGCATGCGCGGCCAGCACCGAATCGCGCCGGGCCATCGCGATGGCCACGTCGTTGGTCTCCAGCGCCGTCAGCATGGCGGAGATCGATGCGGGTTGCAGCAAGGCATGGTCGGCGGTCGTGATCACCAGCGGCCCATCGTGCGCGCCCGCAGCGACGAGCACGCTATCGGCCAGGTTATCGGCGGCGGGGCACAGTTCGATGCAGCTTGCGCCGGGCAGGCCAGCCAGCGCGCCACGCACAGCGTCAAACGCTTCGGGTTCGACCGACACGACGATGGTGCCTTGCGCGAAGTGCGCCGTCAGCGTGGTCATGACATGGCGGATCAGCGGCATGCCGTGAAGCGGGATCAGGCACTTGTGGCTGACGCCGAACCGCTCCGCCAGCGGGTTGGCCACGCCCTTGCGCTGGGCAGCAAGGACGACAATGCGGCCGCCCGGCACTGGCGCGCGGGGGTGCGGAAACGGCACTGTCATCACGCTGCGACCAGTTCGCGCGCCTCGATCAGGCCATGGCGGCGCAGGCTTTCACACAGGATGGTCTCGATCAGGTCGCGGTGCTCCCAGCCCAACAGCGCGGCGGAACGGCCGAACACCTTTTCGGACCACAAGTTGCAATTGAGGTTGACCTCAAGGAACGTGACACCGCCCGTGCGCTCATCGAAACGGAATTCGAAACGCCCGTAATCGAACGGGAAAAAGGTATCGGCCATCGCACGGGTATAGCCGGCGATTTCGGCGCAGGCGGCAGGATCGTCAAACGGATCGAGGCTATATTTGGCTTCGCGCTCGACCAGATCGCGCTTTTCGAAATAGGTGCGCAAGTGCGCGGGATCGGCCTGGCGAAACAGCATCATCGGTAGGATCGCAGGCCGCCCGCCGCAAGTGATGACCGGCACTTCGACATCGCTGCCCTCGACGAACGGCTCGACGATCACGTCGTGTCCCTCGCTCTGGATTTCCTCGATGGCGCGGCGCGTGGCGGTCCAGTCGGTCGCGTCGCGCACGCCCCAGCTTGCAGACGAGGCGTTTGGCTTGATTACCAGTCGCTCGGCGCGGGGGCAGGTTTCGGGACTGATCGGCGCGCCGCGACGGTAGATCGCCCAGGGTGCCGTGGGAATGCCGCGATTGCGCGCTTCCAGCTTGGACAGATGCTTGTCGTCGGACAGGCCGCGCAGGATCGGCGTTGCGCCCAGGAAGGGGATGCCCAGCCGGGTCGAAAGCAGTGGCAGCAGCATCTCGGAATTAAGGAAGCCGCCGCGATTGAGGAGCGGGAAAATGAAATCGCAGCCGGGATCGGCAAACAACGCTTCGTAGCTGTCGGCAAGCTGCAGATGCACGCCGATATCAGTCAGTGCGTCGCGAATCTCGCGGTGATAGACGGCGTGGTTGCCATCCTCATGGTGCAGCCCGCCTTGCCAGAATACATGCTTGGCGATGAACAGGACAGTCAGCCGCTCAAGCGAGGCGGCGGGAATGCGGGCGATCTGGCTCGGGCCGAACGACAAGGGCTGCATGGTTTAGCGCATATCCGCCCGATCTGTGACACCGATGTGAAGCATTTCTGACCATGCCGCATCGGGGCGGCATCCGGGCAGCATCGCGCGCTGTAACGAAACCGACGCGCGACATCGGTATGACAGGCGCATGTCCTTCAGGAGCGATCGGGCAATGAGCAGCAACCAATTCCTGTCACCGATGCTCACTTCCGGGGGTGATCGGCGGATCGTCGTGCCAGCGGGGGGCAATACCAACATCTACGGCGCATCGCCGTTTCCGCGCGCCGTGGTGGGTTATGGCTCATCGACCGCGAACGATATCTCCTTCGATGCCTTCGCCCATCTTGAGCGCACTGTCGCTGATTGGCCGGCGCATGGCCTGCAGGACGCCGCTGCCTATGCCCTGGCGCTGGAAGGCATGCGCGGTCGCCTGCGCGCGGTCTGGGGGCTGGGTGGCGATATCGGCATCGTGTTCGCGCCATCGGGCACCGATCTTGAATATATCGGTCTTGCGCTCGCTGGCGGTGAAGCGGATGCGCCGGTAACCAACATCGTGCTCGGTCCTGACGAAGTGGGCAGCGGATGCCTGCTCGCGGCAGGCGGGCGCTTCTTTGCAAACGAGACGGCGCTGGTCCACCGGGTCCGCAAGGGTGACGCGATCACCGGTTTCGGCGATGTCGAGGGTGTTGCTCTGCCAGTACGCGATACCGCCGCGCAACCGCTCACAAGCGAGGGTGTGGCGGACGCGCTCGATGCGGCAATCGACGCTGCCCGTGGGCGTGGACGGCGCGCGGTGGCGCATGTCGTACATGGATCGAAAACCGGCTTGATCCTGCCCGATCTCGCGGGCGTGGATGCCTTGCTGGCACGCCACGGCACCGATTTGACCGTGGTGGTCGATGCCTGTCAGGCGCGGATCGAGGCGGAGGCAATCCGCGCTTATCTCGATCGCGGCTGTATCGTGTTCGTCACCGGCTCGAAATTCATCGGTGGCCCGCCGTTCTCGGGCATCGCGCTGGTGCCCGCCACGCTGCGCCCGCGCAAGCCGCTTGCAAGCGGGCTGGGCGGTGTTTTCCGGCGCGGAGAGTGGCCGTTCGAATGGCGGCAGGCCGATGGCCTGCCCGGCGGGGCCAATCCCGGCCTGTTGCTCCGGCTGGAAGCGGCGATTTTTGAGCTTGAGCGCTTCGCTGCGCTGCCCCTTGCACAGCGCGATGCCGTGATCGCGGCATTTGGCGGCGCCGTGCGCGGTCTCGTCCAGCGGATCGACGCGGGCCTCGTCACGCCCGCGCTGGCGAGCGATGGGCTGCATACTGCGACGCTGGCCACGATCGACCTGTCGCGCATGCCTGGCGGCGCTTGCTACGCCACCGCGCAACGCTGGCAGAGAGTGCTGGCGGCACGCGGGCTGCGACTCGGCCAGCCGGTGCGCTGCGTTCGCACGCCGGATGGCGAGTGGGCGGGAACCTTGCGGATCAGCCTGTCGATGCCGGCCATCGTGGCGCGCGCGCAAAGCGACGCTGCGACATTGGCATCGGGCTTTGCGGCAGACGTGGACCGCATCGCCTCGGTCATCGTCGCTGCTCGCCGCCGCGCCGCCTGATCGATGCCGCGCTGAAACCTGCCTGATGCCCCGTCTGTTTCGCAATATCGGCTGGCTGCTGGGTGGGCGCGGCATCAATGCCTTGCTCAGCCTGGTGTATCTGGCGCTGGCGACCCGCGTACTGGGGCTGGAGGATTTCGGCCGATTCACTTTGATCGTCGTGCTGGCGCAGGCGATTGCCGGGATCGCCAGTTTCCAGACATGGCAGGCGGTCGTGCGCTGGGGCTCGTTTCCCGGCGAGGAAGAGCGTTCGGCTGGGTTCGCGCTGGCGCTCGATATGCTGAGCGTGGCGGTTGGCGGTGTGATTGCCGGCGCCGTGTGCTGGAGCGCGTCGCTATGGCTCCCGCTGCCGCCAGAACTGCGGCTGGCCGCCTTCGCACAATGCGCGGCGGCTTTGCTGGCGATTCGATCCACGCCAACGGGCATTCTGCGCCTCCACGATCGCTACGATCTAGCGACTCTGGCCGAAAGCGCGCTGCCTGCAACGCGCGCGGTGGGCGCTATCCTGGCGTGGTTGTTCTGGCCCGGGATCACCGGTTTCGTTGCTGCCTGGGCAATGGCCGAACTGGCTTGTGCCGCGTCCTACTGGTGGCTGGCGCGCGGCCTCACGCCAATCCGCTTTTCCGATATCAGCCTGACGGCGTTGCCGCGCGAGCATGCCGGCGTCTGGCGCTTTGTATGGGCAACGAACCTATCACGCAGCCTCGCGATCTCGGCGCGACAGGCGACCCTGCTGATGGTCGGCGCGCTCGGCGGCGCCGAGCTGGCGGGCGGCTATCGGGTCGCGGCGCAACTGGGGCAAGCGCTCGTGCAACTGGGCGAGGCGGTGTCGCGTGCGATCTACCCCGAATTCGTCCGCGCAGGCAAAGGCGCACGCGCTATCTCGATCAGCATGGCGCGGCTGGCAGGGGGCACCGGCCTGATCGCGTTGGCGCTGGCATGGTTGATCGGCGGCTGGGCGCTGACGATGTTGGCCGGGCCGGAATTCGGCTTTGCCCATGGCGCGTTGATCGTGCTGGCCGGTGCGGGTGCGCTGGAACTGCTGGGGGCGAGCTGGGATGCGCTACTGGTCGCTCGGCATCGTGCTGAGCTGGCTTTCGGTGTGCGCGCAGTGCCGCAAATCGCCGTGCTGTTCGCCCTGCCATTCGCCATCACCGCAGCCGGGTTGCCGGGCGTGGCTGCCTGCGTCCTGATCGGCAGCGCGCTAACTGTGATCGGTCTCGCCATCGCGGCGCAGATAACGCACGATCTGCCGGGCCCACAGTCGCTGGAGACCCCTGTTGCGTGATCCAGAGCCCTATTGCTTAAGACACCCGGTTGACCTTCGCTAAAATGCAGCTATTGGCCGCCATTCCGCTTCGTGGGCGGTTAGCTCAGTTGGTAGAGCATCTCGTTTACACCGAGAGGGTCGGGGGTTCGAGCCCCTCACCGCCCACCATGGAACCCCGATTCCACGCAACAGCAGATTATGCCGCTTGAGCCAGTCGGTTGAGCGATAGCTGCCCGAAATATTTGGCTCAACACTAGCAGATCATTCGGCTCCAGAAGGCAGCGCGCTGGAAATCTTTCGCTCGGCGGCGGTGGCTTCCGTGGCTAGCTCACGAAGTGCTTTCGCGGTATCCCGCAAGAGATCATCGCTAATCGGCCGCTCACCATTCACAAACCGCCGGATAGCGCGTTCGTCTATTTTGAGACGCCGCGAGAAAGCGGTAGTGCCACCAAACAGCTGGACACAATATGCGAAGTGATCCTGTCGATTTTCCATGCCGGCGATATAGGTTATCCTGAGGATCAGGCAATGCTGGCTGCTGGGGCAGCCTAACAAAGAGTAGCTTTCTCCCAGCCGCCTTGTGAATTCTGGACTATGTTGATTACGACTGAAATCAACCCAGCGCGAAAAGGGCGATAGCATCGGCGCTGATGGACTGGCTTCCGATCAACACGCTGGCTAGTGCGCTGTCGTAAAGCAATTCACGTTCGCCATCGTTGAATTCGAGTTCGAGACCGCTAAGGCCGACTGGAATGGTCAGGGACATGCCGTCCATTGTCAGCACCACCGAAGAACCCAGCGTTGCTGCAGTGAACTGGTCAGCCGCGTCGGGTAGCGTGATTGTATCACCCCCGCGGTTGAACGAGGGGTCGAACGTGATCGTCCCGGCGTTGACGGTAACGCTTTCGAGAAGCGCCGAACCGATGACGTTCACATCGCCGCCGACTGTGGCGCTGCCGCCTGCCATATAGAGAGTAGCCACCGCATCCTCATCACCCTGGGAAGGCAGTTCGTCCACGTTGGCGGCTGCCGCCACGACATTGAAGTACGGTGTCACTGCCTGATTGCCGATCAGCACCGTTTGGCTTGCAGCGTCATATCGCAATGTCCGGGCACCATCGTCGAACACGACGAAAGTATCCGTCGCGCCAATGGGGATGGTCGCCGTCGTTAGACCATCATCGAATGTCACGGACGAACCGGACAGGGCAACGCTCCAGCCTTCCGAGCTTCCTTCAAACCGAATGACGTCGCCGCCGCGGTTGAACGAGGGATCAAACACAACGTCCGACTGCGCCAACACGGTGATGTCGTCAAAACCGAGGGTTCCGAACACGGTGGCCGAGCCGCCGATATCCCCCATGAAGCCATCGCTCGTCACGAGGCGGGTTGCCGACCCTGCCTCCTGATCAACCGCGACAAGGTTCTGGGCTGCACCGTCCCATACGTAGTCACCGTCGGAAAAACGCAAGATCTCGATGTCGAGCAGGTGCGTCGATAAGCCTGATGCGGTGACGAGCAGATTGTCCGCACTGCTGCCGCTGACCGAGTAGGAACTGTGCGATTGCGAGAACAGCGCGATATCGACACCGCTGCCTCCGTCGAGACGATCATTTCCGCCGCCGCCGTCCAGAATGTCATTTCCGCCAAGGCCGAACAAAAGGTTGGCGTTGCCGTTGCCCGTGATGACGTTGGAGCGATCGTTGCCAGTGCCGTTGATCGCCCCGGGGCCGGTGAGTTGCAGATTCTCCTGATGCGCGCCCAGCGTCCACTTGATCGAGGCCATCACCGTGTCCACGCCGCCGCGTGCGGCCTCGGTCACCTGATCTCTCACATTATCGACAATGTAGGTGTCATTGCCCTGGCCGCCTTCCATCCGGTCGGCGCCGGCGCCGCCATTGAGCAAGTCGGCGCCGCCAGCGCCGTAAAGCTCGTCCGCGCCGCCGTTGCCTTGCAACTCGTCAGCGCCGGCAGCACCGCGAAGGACATTGGCCTCGTTGCCACCCACCAGTGAGGCATTTCCGGTACCGGTGAAGATGATTTCCTCGATCTCGACCCCAGAGAAACTCACGGAGGTGAACACGCGATCGTAGCCCTCGCCGGCGAGTTCGGTGATCTGGTCGTCGTAGTCGTCGATGTAGTAGGAATCGTTTCCTTTGCCGCCGAACATCCCCTGTGTGCCTGCACCGCCGCCCAACGTATCGTTGCCGGCAAGCCCATAGAGAAAGCGGCCTTCGACCAATGTGTCGTTTCCTGCGGTGCTGTCAGGCCTCGCCACCACAAGATCAATGACTTCTACCCCGTCTCCTTCGGTGGCTGCAAGGAACCGGCCATTGCCGCTCATGGTGAGGGTATTGCCATACTGCACGACTTGCGGAGCCCCGTCCGACATCCCGTAAGTAGCAGTGGCTTCCCAGGAATCCGTGTCGAAGACTACGATCGTGTAGGGGGTGTAGAGATAGAATTGATCGCCCGAGGCGTTGAACGTCATGCCCAGCGCGCCGCCGAACTTGCCGAGTTCGGCAATCGGCGTGAGTGGTTTCAGCGAGCCATCGAAATGGAGCAGCGAACTGCCGACAAAGATGTGATCCCCCGTTGGCGAAATCGCGCCGATCGGGGCGAGTGGCGAAGGCGCAGATGCGCCCGCATAGGGATCGGGATAGATGGTGCGTGAGGCGACGACGCCTTCGACAGCATCGTAAAGGTAGATGTTGTTGAAGACCGTGTCATCGAGAATCAGCACCTGGGTGTGGTCTGGTGACGGGATCAGGGTCGCTGACGCAACAGTCAGTCCAGCAGGCGCAATAGTCTCGTCGGAAAAGTCGAAGGTCAGCAGTTCGCCGGTCCCGGCCTGCGAGAACAGGGCGATATTGCCGGACAGCATCGCAACGTCGCGGAACGACGCAGTAATTCCGGTAGCAGGACTGATAGGGAGGAAATGGGAAGTGAAAACCAGGTTAGGTGAATCGAGAGGCAGGGTGGTATCGATGCGAACGAACATGATTTCCGCGTCGTAAGGGCCCCAGAGTGTCGCGACGGTAAGGAACCGGCCGTCTTCCGAAAAATCGATGCCGGCGATCGATTCGAACCCGAAGTCCATGTCGATCTGGCCGGTCCTGGTCTGGATCGCCCAGACATCATTCGCCGATGCTACGTATATCTCCGAGCCATCATGTGTAAGTAAAACATCTGATACTGCACCCGAATACGGTTTGTAAAAGCCAGCCTTCGTGGTTGCAGCCATGTTTAGATTTGCCCCATGTTATTCGACTATGTCGTAAAGGGTCGGAATTATGGTGATTTTCTCTACCTTGCAATAGCGTGATTGGTCCGGTGTCGTTGGTTTTTGCTTGGGCATCGCTTGAGCAGCCTCTCTCTGCCCCGGCAATCTCATTGCCTGCCCGGTGCCAATTGCCTGATGGTCGGGATGCACAAAAACCGCCTGCAATTCATGCCGTTGGTATGGTGCCGCCATCGATCACATATTCGGACCCGGTGATGCTGCCGGCACGATCGGACGCCAGGAACGCTATCAGGCTGGCGACTTCGTCAGGCGTCGATGGTCGGCCGATCGGGATTCCGCCAAGCGATTGCATGATCTGCTGTTTGCCTTCCTCGACGCTGACGCCGCTTTCCGATGCCAGCCGTTCCGCCAGTCGCACTGATGCTTCGGTCTCGATCCAGCCGGGCGAAACGCGCATGACGCGGACACCATGGGGCGAGACCTCCTTCGAGAGGCTTTTGCTGTAGGTCGACAAGGCGGCTTTGGCGGCGGCGTAAGCGGTGGTCGCTTCAGGCAGGGGCAACGCGCGCTGGATCGAGGTTACGTGGATGACGACGCCGTGCCCGCGCGATACCATCTGCGGCACGAGTTCGCGGTCGAGGCGAACGGCCGGCATGAGATTGAGGTCGAGTTCCCTGCGCCATTCAGTATCGCCAAGAGCGGCAAACCCACCCGCCGGGGCACTGGAACCACCCAGCATATGGACAACGATATCCACGCTGCCCAACCGTTCCTGCACGGCAGCGGAAAGGGCCGTGCAGCCTTCCTCGGTTGTCAGATCAGCGGGAAAGAACAGGTCGGCGGGCAGATCATCGGGTTTTGTCCGGGCGGTCGTCAGCACTTGTGCGCCGAGTTCGCGAAACAGGCTGACGGTCGCGGCGCCTGCGCCGCGCGTGCCGGAAGTGATCAACGCCCGTTTGCCCTCCAGGGTGAGAAACGGGGTCATGGGACGATCTCCAACTCAGCGATCTTTTCATCCGCGAGGACGAAGAAATAGCGCAAGTCGGTCGGACTGCCGGGGAAGTCTCCCACGAGATGGCTGGTGACGACCGTTCGACCGCCATCGGTGGCGATGCTTAAGGGCTCGACTGTGTAGGTATATTGGGTCGAGGCTTGCGCCTTCCACTGCCGGACCGCGTCGAGGCCGGTATAGGTGTGGCCTTCATCCTTGACCACGGCACCCCCGGTAAAGCACCGGACAACCGCTTCGGCATCCTTCCCGCTGTCCGCTTCGAAATAGGCAGCGATTGGTTTGGGCAGTTCGATAGCCATTGCTCTCTCCTTGGTCAGGGGCACAGGCGAACGCGTGTAAGGTCGCGATCGCTGCAGCCCATTTAGGGATAGACGTTGCTAGTGATAATCGGGATAAAGGGGCATGCGGTATTGCGAATAGCGGGACAATGTCTCGACACAGTCTCATCGAACTTGAAGCGGTGTTGGCGATTTCCCGCAGAGGATCGTTCCGGGCGGCCGCGCTGGAACTTGGCATATCCACGACTGCGCTGAGCAACGCCATCGGCAAGCTCGAGCGCGAACTGGGCATTCGCCTGTTCAATCGCACGACCCGTAGTGTCTCGCTCACCGGCGCCGGCAGGACCTTTGTCGATCAGGTTGGTCCGGCGCTGGACAACATTCAACAGGCGATGAGCGCCGCCCGGTCGCAGCAGGAGACGCCATCGGGGACGCTGCGGATCAATTCCTTTGCAACGGCGGCACGGGAAATCCTCTCACCGCTTATCCTCGCGTTTTTGCGGCGTTACCCTCAGGTCCACATCGACCTCGTCACTGAAGGGCGGCTGGTCGATGTGGTGGGCGAAGGCTTTGATCTTGGTGTCCGAAGCAGGGACTTTGTTCCCAGCGACATGATCGCGATCTCGCTTGGCCAAGTCCGGCGCTTCGCGGTCGCGGCCTCGCCATCCTATTTCCAGAGTCATGCCATACCGCGTGTTCCGTCAGACCTGTTGGCGCACGCGTGCATTCGCGTCCGCCTGCCGGACGGCGCGCTGTACCGGTGGCACTTCGAAAAGCAGGGACAAGTTGCACAGATCGATGTTCGCGGCCCGATCACGCTGGATGAGGCCAGCCTATCGCGAATGGCCGCCCTGGAAAGCGTCGGCATCGGGTTTTTCATGGAAGCCGACGTTCGGGAAGACATTGCTGCTGGCCGCCTGGTGCAGGTCCTCAAGGACTGGACCCCGCCGCTTGCGCCGCTGAGCCTTTACTATCCCAACCGGCGAAATCCCTCTGCCGCGTTCAAAGCCTTCGTCGGGCTAGCCCGCGAATTTGCCGTCCTGGGCTAAGTGCCGGAAACCTAGGCGGCAGGGGGCGCACCAACGCTCGACCGTTCAAACGAACAGATGCGTGACCTCGGCTTCGGGGAGGGCGGCATCGATCAAGAGCGAGCGGTGGCAGCCAGTCGGGTCTCGCTCGAAGCAGAGCAGGGCGGTAGGGCTTTCCGCCGCCAGGGATCTGAGCTGCGCCATTTGCGCCAGAGCCTCGGGAAGCTCCAGTTGTCCTGCGTAGACCCGGGCGAGCCGGGCATGGTCATGCTTCCTTGCCGCTTCGCGTCCCTCCGGCGGCGTGCCCAGCGCCTTCAGGCCGATGTAGTCGATGCCAGCAACGCGCAATCCCGCCGCCAGCATATTCTTCGAAAAGCCTGGCCGCCGGGATAGCGGCACGGCTCGAACATCCGCCAGAAGCGTAACACCGGCCGAACGCAACGTCTCGGTGACGCTGGCCTGAGTGGCGCCCTCATAGCCGATTGTGAAAATGTGCATGGATCAGCCTACGTCTTCTTCTTCGGCTCCCTCGGTGCCGTCGTTCAACGGTCGGTCCCGCTTGGGATAGTCAGCGCTTTTGTCAGCCTCTGCAGGGCCGTTCTGGTCATCTTCGGGCGCGATTTCGCCGTCAGGGGCGGGCGGATTCTTGCGAGGATCGGTCACGGCGCTCTCCGGTTCATGGTTCCAATGTGATCAACAGCCTGCAACGAGCAAGGTTGCCTGAGTCGATACCATCGCGCCGCACTGCCTTGGCTGAATAGAACGCGCTAGAACATGGGCCTGACCAAGGGCCATTACCCTAGCTTTGGCTTCAGATCGCGCTTGCTGACATCGGGAATGATGCGAAAGCGCGCGACAACCAGACTGAACACACCGAACATCAGCAAACCAAGCGCAACCACCGTCTGCAGCGCACTTTTTTCTCCAAGACTGACCAGCGCGGTGCCCAAGCCTTTGACCTGATCGCCATCGCCGAACCAAGCGGACTGGATGAGGGACCAGCTGATCACCAGGAAAACGATGGCCCGAGCAGCATGCCCAATGCGGCCGATCCAGCACACGGATGGCGGCGCGCCTGCCCCCACGGAGCGCATGAAACTGGCAGTAATCGCACTTCGCCCCTGAAAGACTGCCGCACCAAGGCATCCAAGCCCAATCAGGCCTAGAACGAACCCGCCCAGGTCCCAGGTCAGCAGCGTGCTGGCTGCCTCGCCGCTGCCGTCGCCGCCCGCCGACTGCTTGTCTCCATTGGCGAACTGGAATGCGCTCCAGGACAGGACGAAGTGAGCAACCGCGCTGGCGCCATAGCCGATCCGCTGCGCGCTTCCCTTGGGGTCGGACCCTTTGCGTTCGAGATCACCGAGTGCGGCGATAAGTTTGTACAGCGCATATGCCAACAGGCCAGCGGCGGCCAAGTAGAGGACCGTGGACCCGAGTGGTACGTCCTGTATGTAATTGAGCGATGCCTGTGGTCCGGCCGAGATGTTGCCGGTGGAGCTTAACGCAAGGTATCCCAGCAGCACGTAGACGACACCGCGAGCGGCATAGCCAACACGGACTAACAGTGTGAATTGTTGTGATTTATCGACCATGGCCTGCTCCTCTGTGGCGTCTGAACGCACAGGCGCGGCAATGGTGCCTGATCCAATGAAGCGGCTGTAAACTTGTGGTGATCGGTTACAGCGCCTCGGCACGATCGCGCGGCAATCCCGCCGTCTAGAAGCAGACCTTGGTGTCCTTGTTGGGAAACATCGCGCAATTGAACCGCAGCGTGCTCTTGCCGCTGCCGCCATCGCGCACCCATTCGAACACCATCGTTCCCCGCGCCCCTTCGGGTATCGGATACTCGCCCGGAATATCGTCCTCGTTCGACCAGGCGGCCACTTCGCAGGGGCCGGGTTTCTCATCGCACAGCGCCAGCGCCGCATTGACCAGTTTTGCGGAGGCCGCTCCGGGCGGCGCGAGCAGCCCGAAGGCACGGCCATCCGGGCGGACCAACCGCACCTTGTTGCCGTATAGCGGGACCTTGCCCATGCTCGCAGGCAGCTTGGCGGGGGCGAGCGGCAGCCCGGGCAGCTTGGGCAGCATCGCCATGTCGGCGGGGACATCGTCACCGGGCGTGGCGATCAGCGACGGGTCGGGCGTGGCGATGGCGGCTTCGTTGCCGCGATAGACCCGCCCGAACGCGTTGGGGCCGCCCCAGCCGCCCGGCCAGCCAAAGAACAAGTGCGTGCCGACACGCGCCAGCTTGCGCAGTTGCGGGCTCCAGTACGGGTAAACCCAGTCGGTGTGGTAATGGGTCGCGAGGCCCACCGCGGCATTGACGCTGCCCGACAGCGCGTTTTCCGCCACGGCACGCGCGCGGGTCCATGCGGCGTCAGGCATGCGCCGTTGCAGCGCGCCATCGCAGGTGAACGTGAACTGGCAGCCTGTTCGCCGCTGCGAACCTTGATACACGACGCCGCAGATGGTGGCCGGGAAGGCGGCATGGCGCACCCGGTTGAGCACGACTTGCGCGACGGCGGCTTCGCCCACGATGTCATCGCCCGCTTCATAAAGCACGGCGGTGGAAAGACAGCGCAGCGCCTGAACACGATCCTCGTCGCTGCCCCGGAACACGAACGGGCGGGCTACACTCATGCCTTTGCTGGCAAAGGGGACGGCGGCATTGCGCGCGCGCGCATCGTCAGGTGTCAGCACCGAACCGGCAGCAGCGCCACGCGCTTCGATATCCTCCGGGCGGGCGGGCAGGCGATCGAGCGGCGTCGCATCGGTCACGGTGCTGCCAGAAGGTGCGTCGGTGCGGGTCTGCCACCAGATGAATGTAATGCCGAGGATCAAGGCTGTCGCAGCCAGCGCGATGGCGAGCCAGCGGCGCGGCAGGCGCGACGGAACGGCGTCGGGCAGCGCGTTGGCGGAATGCGCCGTCGGATCGGTCGTGCTGGCCATTCAAAAAACCCAGAAGCGCGTGCGCGGAGGTAGCGCGAACTACGTTTGCGCAAGCGAAAGGTTCCCGCGCAGGCCGCTGCACCTAGGGCGTCGTTTCGCCGGGTTCAAGGCTCCGGCAACGATCGGGTGAAGGTCAGTCGCTAAGCAGCGCCACCATCGCTTCGCGCATCGCGAACTTCTGGACCTTGCCGGTCACGGTCATCGGGAAGGCATCGACGAAGCGGACGTAGCGCGGGATCTTGTAGTGGGCGATCTTGCCCCGGCAATGATCGCGCAAGGCATCGTCGGTCAGGCTGGCGCCTGCGCGCAGCACCACCCACGCGCACAGTTCCTCGCCATAGCGGGCATCGGGCACGCCGATCACTTGCGCGTCGGCTACGGCTTCATGGGTGAGCAGAAATTCCTCGATCTCGCGCGGATAGATGTTCTCGCCGCCGCGAATGACCAGATCCTTGATCCGGCCAACGATGCTGCAATAGCCGTTCTCGTCCATCGTCGCGAGATCGCCGGTTTGCATCCACCCTTCGCCGTCGATGGCCTCGGCCGTGCGCTCGGGATCGTTCCAGTAGCCCAGCATCACCGAATACCCGCGCGTGCACAATTCGCCCGGCATCCCGCGCGGCACCACGATCCCGTCTTCGTCGACCAGCTTCACCTCGAGATGCGGCTGGACCCTGCCAACGGTCGAGACGCGCAGTTCCAGCGGATCGTCCATGTCGCTCTGGAAGCTGACCGGGCTGGTCTCGGTCATGCCATAGGCGATGGTGACCGCGCTCATGTGCATGCGGCTGATCACTTCGCGCATCACCGCAATGGGGCAGAGCGATCCGGCCATGATCCCGGTGCGCAGCGAGGAAAGGTCGAACCGATCGAATTCGGGGCTGTTGAGCACGGCGATGAACATTGTCGGCACACCATAAAGCGCGGTGCAGCGTTCCTGCTCCACGGCTTCGAGCACCGCCAGCGGTTCGAACGCAGCAGCAGGATAAACCATCGTCGCGCCATGGACCACGCATGCCAGGTTGCCCATGACCATGCCGAAGCAGTGATAGAGCGGCACCGGAATGCACAGCTTGTCGGCGCGCGACAGGCCGATCCGTGCCCCGACGAAATAGCCGTTGTTGAGGATGTTGCGATGGGAAAGCGTCGCGCCCTTGGGAAAGCCGGTGGTGCCGCTGGTGAACTGGATGTTCACCGCATCGTCGGGGGCGATTGCGATAGCGGCCAGTGTATCAACGTCGTGCGATATCAGGTCGGCGAAGCGCAGACAGCCGGGAAACGCGGTGTCGCCGGTGGTGGCGACAAGGCGCAGCGCTGGCAGGCGCGCGGTAACCCCGGCTGTAATTGACGTAGACCAGCTTGTCGTTGTCGATCTTGAAGTCCGCGCCGATCTTTCCGGACAGGTTGTTGGTCTTGTATTTCCGTGACGTCAGCGGGATCAGGTTGGCGACCAGCACGCCGTTGGGGCCAAGGGCGTTGGATTCGAAATTGGTCTGCGACCCCTTGTCATGGGTGTAGCGCAGGCCGCCGCGCAGCTTCAGCGCATCGCTGATCTCGAAGCTCATGTCCGAATAAAGCGCATAGCTGGTCTTGAGCTGATCGAAGCTGTTGCGGAACAGGCAGCCCAGCGGCAGGCCGATCGCGCAATCAAGGTCGGTCACACCCGGCAGACCATCGGAATCGATGTCCTTGCCGATCTCGAAAGTGGAAGTGTTGAACACCTTCTCGCGGTTATAGTAGGCGCCGAGAATGAAGTTGAACGGACCGCTGAAATCGCTGGTCAGGCGCAAGTCCTGCGCGAACTGCTTTGCCCGGTCGCCATAGGGAATTTCGAGCAGTTGCGATGCGGTGCCGTCGGTATCTTCGTAGAAGTTGAGGCTGCCCTTGTCCCACGACGTGACGCTGGTGATCGCCAGGCTGTCGCTCACGTCGACGTTGCCGGTGAGCGAGACCGAATAAGTACGCGCACGGCGGCGGTCGGTGACGTTGGCCTCGATCTGGCGGCGCTTCAGGCCGGGGCGGTTGATGGCCTCGGGCTGGGCATAGATGCCGTAGTTGCGCGGGTTCTGATAGCTGGTTGAACCGCGCAGGATGAAGCGCACGCCATCAGTCGGTTCAAACAACAGCGATCCGCGAATGCCGTATTCGCGCACGCTGGCAAGGTCGGGCTTGCCGGGAAGCTGGTTTTTGAACCAGCCATCGGCGCGCGCAAAGGTGAAGGCAACGCGGGCGGCCAGCGTCTCGCCCAGCGGCACGCTCACGGCGCCGTTGGCATCGATGCGGCTGTAGTTGCCATAGCCCAGGTTGACGTAACCCTCGGTCTCGCCAAGCTGCGGGGTGCGGCTGATCAGGTTGACCGCGCCGCCGGTGGTGTTCTTGCCATAGAGCGTGCCCTGTGGCCCGCGGAGCACTTCAACGCGCTCCAGATCGTACATTGCCACGCCGAGCAGCGCGAAGTTGCCCTTGTAGACTTCGTCGTAATACGTCGCGACAGGGCTGGCCTGATTGAGGCTGTAGTCCGACATCGAAACGCCGCGCAGGGCGAAAATCGGCGTATTGTCTCCGACAGTCGAAGTAAGCTGAAGGTTAGGGATCTTGGTCACGAGATCGTCGGCCGACGTGACGCGCTGCCGCTGCAGAGCATCGCCGCCGATGGCCGAGATCGAGATCGGCACGTCCTGCAATCGCTCGGAGCGCTTTTGTGCGGTGACGACGATATCGTCGCTGGCAGTCTCCTCGACGGCGGTCTGGGGTGCTGCATCCTGGGCCATGGCGACAGCAGGGGCGAGAGACAGGAAGGCGATGACGGCAGAAGCGGCGCAAGTCTGCAGATTGGGCCGAAGATTGGAGATGCTCATGGTTTTTCCCTCTGTTTTTATGGAGTCGTTACTCCGGCCGATCTGATGTCGGCGATGATCCGAGCGCGGACTTGTGCCGCCTCGGTTCGCAGCGGCTTGTGCCGCAATTGCCCTATCTCGTTGGTTGTGTAGGGCTTGAAATCAGCCGGGACATGCCCGGCATCGAAGCGGTAAAGCGTCCAGTTCAGCAGTTCGGCCAACTGGTCGTCAGGCAGTGCTGCGGTAGCCACGCCGGGGACTTGCGCCAGATAGGCGCGGCCCTGTGGCACCTTCAGGAACTCGGCAACCAGGCCCGCCATCGCCGGGGTCGTTGCCGGCGTGCCGCTGGCATCGGCGCGATGGCAGCCCTGGCATTTCAGCATCCAGTTCTGCCGCGCCCGGTCCGGCTTCTCGACCCCGGGCATAACGCCCGAAACCGCTGCGATCGCAGGGCCAGCCAGCGCCGCGCCTGCCGCAAGCAGAAGTGCGAGGCGGGCCGCTGCGATCATTGACCGGCGGGCGCGTTGAGTTTGCCGACGGCGGCGGAAGTCATCCCCGCGCCGCTGGCCTTTGCCTGCATGATTTCCGCAGCGGTGAACGGTTTGACCGCTGCGCCCTTGGAAAAGTTGGCAATGACATGGTTGAGCACGCTGGCGACTTGCGCGTCGGTCAGCCCGGCTTGCGCGGGCATGACGCCGCGAAAAGTCTTGCCCTCGACCGCGATCGGCCCCGACACGCCCTTGGTGACCACCAGCGCGAGATAGCGCCGGCCTGCGGGCTTGGCAGCCAGCGCGCGGATATCACCGCGCAGGGGCGGATAGGCTCCGGGAACACCGGCGCCGGTGGGCAGGTGGCAGGCCGCGCAGCGCTTGTAGACCGCTTCGCCCTCCGATGGCGTCGGCGCGGCCTGGCCGGGAAGGCCGATCAGCAGCGCTGGGGGCAGGACGAGTCCCACCGCCAGAAGGATGGAGCGCACCCGCATCAACCAGCCTCCGTTGCGACGCCGAGGATCACCGCGGTAGAGCAGTTGTAGATCGCGCTCTCGGTGCCGAGGCACCAGTTGATGTCGTTGTTGGCCTGCGGGCGCACCATCGGTCGGTCACCATCGTTGCGATTGCACAGGCAGCGCCCGCACGACGATTTGCCGCAGCAGTCGTTGTAGCTGATGATGTAGGCGCGGTTATCGGCTGGATTGCGGCAGGTGCCGATCCAGGTGATGGGCGACATCTCGGTGCCGGGCGGGCATGTGCTGGCGGTGCCGCCGCAGCAGCTGCACAGGAACCCGTCGATCGCGCAGTAGCGCCAGTAATCGCATGCCGCCGTATCACCAGGGTCTTGCGGATTGCCGGTGGGCTGGGGCGCTACGTTGCTTGCTCCCCCGCCATGACTTTGCGCCTGCGCGCGCGAAACCGGCAGCACCGGGATCACCGCCGCGCCGGTCAGCGCGCCGCCGATCAGGGTGAGCAGGCTGCGGCGGGAGGTGCCGCGCGCGACTTGCCGGGTCAGCCGCTCGGCCAGCTTGTCCATTTGCAACATGATTCAATACCCTCCGGGACGCTCAGCGCTTCGCAAGAAATTGCTGGATCGAGGCGACGCCGCGTTCCTTGGCTTCGAACAGACTCTCGAGATGCTCGCGATTGTTGACGAGGCCGAGCGAGGCAATCTTGCCCGTCTCGTCGATCAGCACCGCGTAGGGCAGCTTCGAGACGCCGAACGCCCGACCCAGCTTTTCCGACAGGACGTATGCGAAACCGCCCAGACCCTGCGCCATGATCATGCGGCGGTGCGCGGCGGGTTCGCCGTCGCTGGCCAGCACGACGTCGAGCCAGTTCGCTTCGGCGGCGGCGCTGGACTTGAGCACCGGCACCAGGGTCTTGCACACCGGGCAATCTGGCGAGAGGAAGAACAGCAACTGGCTGCGTCCGTTACGCACGCCGCCGATTTCCACGGTGCCACCATCGAGCTTCGACGCCAGCATTTCCGGCGCCTTGTCCCCGGTGTTGAGCTTCTGGTGGAGGGTGAGGGCCCCGGCGGGAGCAATACGCTCGTGCAGCACGCCAACTTGCCGGGCGAGCGCGGCGACCAGCACGCCCATGACGCCAACGCTAATCCACAACAGGATCTGGGATGCGAGAAACAAGGTGTTCATCGGGCGATACTCCTGGAGACGGTGGGCAGGGCGGCAAGTTCGCCGGCGGCCAGGTAGAAGCTGAACAGCGCCAGCGCGGCGAACACGGCCTCGACCGGAATCGTTGTGACCGGGCCAGAAAGTGCGACCAGGCTTGCCAACACGATGAGTGCCAGCGGTCGCATGCGGTCGAATTTGCCAATGCCGTGCCGATGGGCGCTGAACGAGCAGCCACAATCCACGCTGGCAGAACTGCGCAGCAGTGCAGCCGCATAGATCGCCCATAGAACGATCGCGAGCAGGGCGCCGATCAGTCGCGTCGCCGGCAGCACCAGCGCCAGGGCGCTCACCGCTTCCAGCGCGGCGGCGGCATACAGCGCGGAGCGGGCGAGGGGGGGCGCCAGCCCGAGCAGGTTGCCTGCCGCCGCGCCGAGCCGGTCGGTGGCGACCAGCTTGTGACCGGCGGCGCTGGCCAGAACCAGCGCAAGGAACAGCGCGACCGGATCGGTCAACGCGGAGAACAAACCCGACATCAGCGCACTGCCGACATGGACATCGGATCGTGCACCACACTGCCGATAGTACGCTGGAACGCGCCGGTTGCAGCGTCGTAGACGTCAAGCGAACCGTCGGTTCGCGAGGCGACGAGCAGGGGCTTCGCCTGCTGCGTCGCCTCGACCGAGACTGCGTGGTTCTTCAGTGCGACCCGACGGACCAGCGCTTTCTTCAAGGGATCAACTACCCACACTTCGGTGCCGCCGTCTTTGTGCGTGCCTTCCTTGCCGTGCGGGTTCATCAGTATGTAGAGCAGCCCGGCCTTGTCGGCCGAGATTACCTGCCAGCCGCCGGGCCGCCATTGCGGATCGCCGCCGGCCTGCTTGGGCAGGCTGAACTGGCCCAGATCCTTCGCCGCCGCGCCGGAAAGATCCATGCCGCGAATGTTGCCCTGGAAGGTTGCGAACCAAGCGGTGCGCCCCACCATGGCCGGAGTCATGAACATCGCGTCGTTGTCGATGTCGTTGAACGGCTTGCTGCTGTTCGTGGTCGTGACCTTGCCCGCCGCGTCCAGCCCGACATTGGTGATCGTGCCGTCAGCGCACAGCGACGCAAAGCCGCGCGGGCCGGTGGGATAGACCAGCGAGCAGCCCGGCAGATCGATATCGTTCAATACTGTGCGTGCCGCGATATCGACGACCGAGACCGAAGCGCCGGGGGTGAAGTTGAACACCAGCGCCCACTTCTCGTCATTGATCAGTTGCAGGCTGTTCTTGAGCGTGACGAACAGGCCGCGCTTGCCGCCGGGCAGGACGATCTCGCCCTTGGGGGCCAGCGTGGCGGTGTCCCAGATGGTGATGACATCGGTGCGCTCACCGCGTGTCAGGCGTGAGAAGAAGGTTTCGCC
Source organism: uncultured Novosphingobium sp. (assembly GCA_964502105.1). Classification (GTDB taxonomy): domain Bacteria; phylum Pseudomonadota; class Alphaproteobacteria; order Sphingomonadales; family Sphingomonadaceae; genus Novosphingobium. Next base: position 150,162 of record CAZCUS010000006.1, read on the forward strand.
GACATAGATTTCCGGCTTCGTGGTCGCCTGGATCATGCTGCCGAACTGAGCGATCGGGATCTGGCCCTTCACGTTGTTGTTGTCCGCCGCGACGTCGACGATGGCGGCGCGGCCATCGAGAATGCTGCTGAAATGCAGGTCATGCACAAAGACCCAGCTGGCCGGGTAGCGTTCGGGCAGGGTGGCCACCGCGGGCACGGGCTCTTCAGGCAGCGGCGCCGGATAGTCTGCGGCCAGGAGCGTGGAGGGCAGCGCGGCAAGCGTGCAGGCCGACAGCGCCAGTGCAAGGCGCGCAACACGGGCGGCGGAACGGTGCATGTGGCTTTCCCCTTATCCTCGGTCACTCGCGGCTGGTTGGCTCTTGGCGGGTGAGTCGATTAAACTTGATCGAAAGACCAAACTTAGTCAAGTGACTAAAGTTGATCGGTCATGATCGCGTCCCTAGATGGGCAGGCCATTGCTGAAGGATCGCTTGGATTTGACTGATTTTACCGTTCCCGACCTCAAGATAACGCCGCGCGAAGGCGGCTATTCGCGCGGGCAGGAAGGCTTCGAGCAAATTCTGCGGGCGGCACTTCATCTGCTGGTGGAACAGGGATCGAAGGCGCTGACGTTGCGGCGAATCGCGGCGGAATGCGGCATGAACGTCGGGAACCTGAACTACTATTTCAAATCCAAGGATGAACTGGTTCGCGAACTGCTGAACGCGGTCATCAGCAGCTACGAGGATTCGTTCGAGGCGATCCTGCATGCCCCGGGGGCCGATGCCGAGGCGCGGCTGGAAAATCTGGTGACGCTGATCCTTACGGATATCACCACCAAGAAAACGACGCGCTTTTTCAGCGAGTTATGGGCGATGTCGAACCATGATCAGTTCGTGCAGGAGCGCATGGGCGAGTTGTATGATCGCGCGCGGGTCTCGCTCAACGATCTGATCGCGGAGATCAATCCCAGCCTGCCGGCTGCAGAACGAGAGACCCTGGCGCTGTTCATCTCCGCTTCGATGGAGGGACAAGCGATCTTTGCAGGTTACGAAAAGCCGTGGAGAGAGCGCATGCCGTGGCTGATGGAACTGGCCCGCCGTTCTTTCGTCACGCTGGTGCGCGACTTGCGGCCGGGGGACTTGCCGCCGCTCGATTAACGGGCTTTTCGATCAACGCGGATGAAGACGCGCCAAAGCGATCCCGGCGAGGTTTTGGGTGCGTTTGATATAGCGAATCAGCGGCGGCGCATCGTCGCCTGCCAGCGCGCGGAAAGCCTCAAGATGGCGGATGGCGGCACCCCGGCATTTCACCGCGCCGGTGGCGGGACCGATGACATGCGCGGCGTCTCCCAATAGCACGAAGCCAGGCAAGGAGAGCGACTGCGCGATCCGCAGCGCGTGGATCAGCGCCAGCCATTCGGCGTCGGTATTGGTGCCGTGACCAAGATCGCGCAGGATGTGGACTTGCCCGTTCGCAACGACGGCGATTTCCATTTTCCCCGGGTTCGGGCGGCACCCACCGTCGAAATACACCTTTATGCGGGAGGACATGCTAGGGGCTTTCACTCCATGCCAAGGGAAGTTCGATCCATGCCGCGCCTGATCCTATTCAACAAGCCATACGGCGTGCTGTGCCAGTTCACCGACAGCAGCATGGATGCCGCGCGGCGGACGCTGTCGCAGTTCATCGATGTGCCGGGCGTTTATGCCGCCGGCCGGCTCGACCTCGACAGCGAAGGCATGATGCTGCTAACCGATGACGGCCGCCTGCAGGCGCGGATATCCGATCCGAAGTTCAAGACGCCCAAGACCTACCTCGCGCAAGTGGAGGGTGACGCGCAGGACGATGCGCTCGCGGCGCTGCGCGCCGGGGTGCGGCTGAAGGATGGGCTGACGTTGCCGGCGCAGGTCGAGCGGATCGACGAACCTGCGCTGTGGCCGCGCGATCCGCCGGTGCGTTTCCGCAAGACGGTGCCCGATTGCTGGATTCGGCTGACGATCCACGAGGGTCGCAACCGGCAAGTGCGCCGGATGACCGCAGCGGTCGGCCTGCCGACATTGCGGCTGGTGCGCTGGAGCATCGGCGACTGGACGCTTGACGGAATCGGCCCGGGGGAATGGCGTGATGGCGACGCGGAAGGGTTCAATCCTCGCAGTCGAAGCCGACACTTCCCTGATTGAACAGCGTGGCCAGCAAGTCCAGAACCGGCTCGCTGGCCGCCTGGGGGAGATCTGGCTTCAGCGCGTCGGAGGCGCAGAGATCGCGCGCGAAGTCGGCGAGAGCCCCTTCGCAGGCGAAGGCTTCCCCATCCACGAACAGCCAGAGCGATTGGTCCTTGCGCTCGGCAAAGGCAAAGCGGCTGGCGGGATTGCGCAGTAGCGACGTGCCGGCTGCAATCAGCTCTCGAATTTCGTCGGTCTCGACCGGTTCCTCGGGCCGCCAATCGATCTCGGGGTTCTTGGGCGCGGTATTGTAGCGGCCGAACCAGTGCGCGAAGGCATCGCGATTGCCCAGCGTTTGCGTCACCATCGCATGCAGTGCGGAAAGTGCCTCAGCCGATATTTCGCCCGGATTGGCCTGCACTGAAAGCCCAGGATCGGAGTAACGATCATCTTCGTCGAGATCGGCGATCAGATCATCGCACCAGTGCGAGACAAGTTCGCTGCGGGCGGGCGCGCGAAAGCCGACCGAATAGGTCATGCAATCGTCGCCTACCGCCTCGCCATCGTGTGGGACGCCGGGCGGGACGTAGAGAATGTCGCCGGGTTCCAGCACCCATTCCTCGGTCGCTTCGAAGTTGGCGAGCAGGCGCAGGTCAGCGTGCGGCTCTAGTTCTGTCGCGTTGCTCACCGGTGCGCCGATCCGCCAGCGCCGTCGACCAAGCCCCTGGATCAGGAACACGTCGTACTGGTCAAAATGCGGGCCGACACCGCCGCCGTCGCTGGCATAGCTGACCATGACGTCATCGATCCGCCAGTCGGGAATGAAGCGAAACGGCGCGATCAGCGCGGCGACATCGGGCACCAGGTGATCCACCGCCTGCACCAGCAGCGTCCATGGCGATTTGCCCAGCTTGGCAAAGCGTGATTCCGCGAACGGCCCATGCTCGACTTTGCGCTCGCCGGCGTTCGCTACGACCAGACGCGCCTCGACTTCCTCCTCGCAGGCGAGCCCGGCCAGATCGTTCGGCTCCAGCGGGTTGTGCCACTGCGTCCAGGGGTTGCGGATCAGAAGCGGCTTGCGCTGCCAGTAGTCGCGGAGGAACGCTTCGCTGTCGAAGGTCTCAAGGTTCATTGTGGGGTGGTTCCGGGTTCGCGACGATGGCGGGTGGTGGGCGCTTGCCCTTGGTGCGGCTGGTCAGGTGATACTGCCAGCAGCGGTCGCAGCGATAGTGGCGCAGGACGTTGCCGCCTTCGCGCACCGCCGTCATCGCCTCGTCCTCGCTGGAGAAGCGCATTTTTCGGCGGCATACGCTGAGGCGCGTGCGCATGCTCTCAGGCTTTCCGGGGCCGGATCGCCAGCAGACCGATCAGGCTGAGCAATGCCGCGCCCGAGATGTAAATTCCGACGAATTCAATGCCGCCGGTGTCGGCCAACATTTGCGCGACGGCCGGAGCAAACCCGCCGCCGATGATACCGCCGACATTGAATGCGATCGACGCGCCGGTGTAGCGCACGCGCGTTTCGAACAACTGGGGCAGCAGTTCGGCCAGCGGCCCATAGACGAAGCCCATCGTCAGCAGGCCCAGCGACAGGAACAGGCCGATAATTGCAAGCGATCCGGTGGCAAACATCGGTCCCATCACCACGCCGACCAGAACCGCCGCAGCGCTCCCGCCGATCAGTACCGCGCGCGAGTTCCAGCGGTCAGCGGCGTAGCCCGAAAGCACGATGCCCACCGCCATGAACAGGATGGCAAAAAGCTGGACGCCGAGGAATGACTGGCGGTCGAAGCCCAGCGTCGTGGTGCCGTATCCCAGCGCAAACGCGGTGGTCAGGTAGTAGATCGCAAAGCAGCACACCACCGCGAAGGTCCCGGCGACCAGGGGGCGCAAAGCGGTGCGCATCAGTTCGACAATCGGAATTGAGGGCGGCGGCGCTTCTTGAAGCACAGCGGCGAAGGCCGGCGTTTCCGTCAGCTTCAGGCGGATCCACAGGCCAAGGCCCACCAGAACGGCGCTGAGCACGAAGGGAATGCGCCAGCCCCAGGCGACGAAATCCTCGTCGCTGAGCGTCGTGCTGAGGATCAGGAACAGGCCATTGGCGGCAAGAAAACCAACGGGCGCACCAAGCTGGGGGAACATGCCGAAGCGGGCGCGCCAGCCCGGCGGGGCATTCTCCACCGCCAGCAGCGCCGCGCCGCCCCATTCGCCGCCAAGCCCAAGGCCCTGGCCGAAACGCAGCACGCACAGCAGGAGCGGTGCCCACCAGCCGGCGGTCTCATATGTCGGCAAAAATCCGATAGCGACGGTCGCACCGCCCATCAGCAGCAGCGACGCGACCAATGTGGATTTTCGTCCCACCCGGTCACCGAAATGGCCGAACAATGCCGCGCCAACCGGACGGGCAATGAACGCGATGCTGAAGCTGGCATAGGATGCGAGCAACTGGACCGACGGGGACTCGGCCGGAAAGAACAGCGGGCCGAACACCAGCGCGGCTGCAGTCGCGTAAACGTAGAAGTCATAGAACTCGACCGCAGTGCCGACGAGGCTGGCGGTCAGGACGCGCGCGTGTTGACGATACACGTTCATCGCAAACGACCTTGAGATTGCGTTATCATTTGCCGCTTCGTCCCCACGCGATTCTTTCCCGTGCTCCGGTCCTTATGGGAAATGCCGGCGCGACACACCCCCGGCGCCGCAGTTTTTGCCTGTGCAGCGCGCTGTGCGCTCTTTTGAACGAATCAGTTGCAAGCGGTTTGTCGTGACTCTAATTCGGGCGTGCCGAAAATAGAGTCGCAGGGTGGTGTCTCCTGCGCTGGCCTCCGGGCCGGTTCTTCCCTGCCACGGCGTCGATCCGAACGAGTGTTCGGGGATGGCGCATGGACTCTGCGGTATTCGCAAAACCTTGTGCGCGGTTCCCCCAACGGAGAATTGCCTGTGCCTGCGCCGAGCCTGATTTTTGTTCCGGAAGCTAACCACATCGAAACTCCGCAAGGAGAATTGGCATGAGCGACGATCTGGACCCTGCAGCGCAGACCGGGCGTCGCGATCCTAAGCAGATGCGCGTTGTCATCATCACGCTGGTCGTCCTCGCCGTGCTGCTGGGCTCGCTTTATCTGTGGCGTGGCTGGCGAGCGGGACAGGCGCCGGCTTGGCAACCACAGGCGGTGCCGGTTGCGGCGAAGGTGATCAGCTACCGCGAAATCCCCGCCTCTCTCGAGGCGGTCGGCAGCCTGCGTGCCGTGCGCGAGGTGATGCTGGCACCCGAAGTCGGCGGACGGATTTCCGCGATCTACTTCGAAGCTGGACGCCAGGTGGGGCGCGGTGCTCTGCTGGTGCAACTGTTCGATGGGCCTGAACGGGCAGATCGTCGCGCGGCGCAGGCCAAGGCGGCATTTGCTGGCATCCAGGTCGCGCGCTCACGCGAACTCGCGCCCAGCGGCGCCGAGCCGCGCGAATTGTTGCAGCAACGCGTGGCGGAACGGGATCAGGCGGCGGCATCGGTGCAGCAGGTCGATGCGCGGATCGTGCAGAAGCAAGTGCGCGCGCCTTTCGCGGGCGAGATCGGCATTCGCCAGATCAACCTTGGTCAGTACGTCAATCCCGGCGATGCCATCGCGACGCTGACCGCACTCGACACGCTTTACGTCGAATTCGCGCTGCCGCAGCAGGAACTCAGCCGGTTGAAGCCGGGTTCCTCCGTCACGGTCACCAGCGATGCCTGGCCGGGCCGGCGCTTTATCGCGCGGGTCAACGCGGTCGAGCCGCGCATCGATCCCGAGACGCGCAACGTCACCGTGCAAGCGATCCTGCGCAACCCGGACCGCGCCTTGCGCCCCGGCATGTATGTTTCCGCCGCGCTCGATCTGCCACCGCAAGCCAATGCGCTGGTGGTGCCCACGACCGCGATCCAGACATCGGCGCAGGGTGACAGCGTCATCGTCGTTCGCGGCAAGGACGCGCGCAAAGGCGGCAAGGCCGAGATCGTGCCGGTGCAGACAGGTCGCCGAGTGGGCAACGAGATCGTTATCACCAGTGGCTTGAAGCCGGGCGATGTGGTGGTGACCGAGGGGCAGCTGCGCGTGCAGCCGGGTGCCGAAGTGAAGGTTTCCGCACCGGTGGCGAAGCCGGGGAGCCGCTGACATGGGCTTCACCGACAAGTTCATCCGCAGCCCGATCCTGGCGATCGTCGTCAGCCTGATGATCCTGCTCGTGGGCCTCAGCGCGCTGTTCAACATGCCGATCCGGCAATACCCGCGCATGGAAAGTGCGACGATCACGATCGATACCGGGCTTCCCGGCGCCACGCAGGACGTGATGCAGGGCTTTATCACCACGCCCATTGCGCAGGCCATCGCGACCGCGAGCGGGATCGAATATCTCACCTCCACGTCGAGCCAGGGGCGGAGCCGCATTGCCGCGAAGCTGGTGCTGAATGCCGACGCGGATCGCGCGATGACCGAGATCCTCGCCAAGGTGCAGCAGGTGAAATACCGCTTGCCGCCCGGATCGACCGACCCGGTGATCAACAAGCTGACCGATGGCGCTTCGGCGATCCAGTACATATCGTTCGCCAGCGACACGCTGCCGCCGCCGCAACTGACCGATTTCGCCAGCCGGGTTGCGCAACCGCTGATGACCTCGGTGCCGGGCGTCGCCTCGGCAGAGATATCGGGCGGTGCGCCTCTGGCGATGCGCGTGTGGATCGATCCCGTGAAGCTGACGGCGCGCGGACTGACGGCGGGAGATGTCGCCGAAGCTATGCGCGCCAACAACGTGCAAGCCTCGCCCGGCCAGTTGAAAGGCGCGAACACCGCGATCAATATCACGGCCGCTACCGATCTGCGCGATGTCAGCGCCTTTCGCGATATGGTGATCAAGACGGGCAGCGGCGGGCTGGTGAAGCTTGGCGATGTGGCGACGGTCGAGATGGGCGGGCAGAACTACGATGCTTCCGCCTTGTCGAACGGGCGTCCGTCGATCTCGATTGCGATCTCGCCAACGCCTGACGGCAACCCGCTGGAAATCGTGGCGGCGGTGAAAGCGCTGTTGCCGCAGATCGAACGCGTCGCGCCTCCGGGCGTCACGGTGACGAGCGATTTCGATGTCGCTCACTTCGTCAACGCCTCGATCTCCGAGGTTCAACAAACCTTGATCGAGGCGGTGCTGATCGTGGTGGTGGTGATCTACCTGTTCCTCGGCTCGCTACGCGCAGTCATCATTCCCATCGTGACCATACCGCTATCGCTGCTCGGCACGGCGGCGCTGATGCTGGCCTTCGGCTTCTCGTTCAATTTGCTGACATTGCTGGCGATGGTGCTGGCCATCGGGTTGGTGGTCGATGATGCGATCGTCGTGGTCGAGAACATCCATCGCCATATCGAGGATGGGCTTAAACCGCTCGACGCTGCCCTGCTGGGTGCGCGTGAGATCGTCGGGCCGGTAATCGCGATGACGATCACGCTGGCGGCGGTCTATGCGCCGATCGGGATGATGGGCGGGCTGACTGGCGCATTGTTCCGCGAGTTCGCCTTCACGCTGGCGGGCGCAGTGATCGTCTCCGGCGTGGTCGCGCTCACGCTATCGCCGATGATGAGCAGCAAGCTCCTCGATGCCAGGCTGGGCGAGGGGCGGCTGTCGCAGGCGATCGAGCACAACATGCACCGGCTGTCGACGGGCTATCAGCGACTGCTCGACAAGACGCTGGCCGCGCGCATGGCGGTTCTGATTGTCGGCGTGGCGATGCTCGGCGCGATTGTGGTGCTGTTCAGCGGCAGCCAGCGCGAACTCGCGCCGCAAGAGGACATGGGCTACGTCTTCGTGGCCACCAAGGCGCCGCAATACGCCAACATCGATTACCTTTCGCGCTTCAATGCCGAGGTCGAGCGGACTTTCCATACGTTCCCGGAATACGAATGGAGCTGGTTCGACGGCGGTGGAGCGGGCGGCACGAACGCCGGCTTTGGCGGCATCATCCTGTCGGAGTGGTCCGAACGTTCGCGCAGTGCCGATGAGATCACAGCGGAACTGGCGGGCAAGGCGGGCGCGGTCACGGGCATTTATGCCACCGCGTTTCAGGACAGCCCGCTACCCGCAGGCAGCGGCGGATTGCCCGTGCAGATGGTGATCCGCTCCTCCGACGAGTTTCCCGAAATCTACCAGGCCGCCGAAGCGATCAAGGGCGCCGCGTGGGGCAGCGGCCTGTTCGGCTATGTCGAGAGCGACCTCGCGTTCGACAGTCCCGAGGCGCACGTCGTGGTCGATCGCGCCAAGGCCGGACAGCTTGGTGTCAGCATGGAGGCCATTGCCGATACGCTGGCGGTGCTGGTGGGCGAGAACTTCGTCAACCGATTCAACTGGCACGATCGTTCATATGACGTGATTGCGCAAGTGCCGCAGGACAAGCGCGTAACCCCCGACAACCTTGGCCAGTTCTACGTGAGGTCGGGGTCGGGCAAGCTGGTGCAGCTTTCCACCGTCGCGCAAGTCGAGATGCGGCCACAGCCCAACAAGCTGCCGCAGTTCAACCAGATGAATTCCGCCACGATCTCTGCCGTGCTGCTGCCGGGGGTAACGATGGGGCAGGCAGTCGATTTCCTGCAGCAGCAACCCGTGCGCGCCGGAACCACGATCGACTGGCTTTCCAACAGTCGCCAATATGTGACCGAGGGGGACCGGCTGACCGTCTCGTTCGGCTTCGCGCTGATCGTGATTTTCCTCGTGCTTGCCGCCCAATTCGAGAGTTTCCGCGATCCGCTGGTTATTCTGGTGACCGTGCCGCTGGCGGTGTGTGGCGCGCTGGTGCCGCTGTATCTGGGTTTCACCACGCTCAACATCTACACCCAGATCGGTCTGGTGACGCTGATCGGATTGATATCGAAGCACGGCATCCTGATGGTCTCCTTCGCCAACGAGATGCAGGCGAATGAGGGCCTCAGCCGGATCGATGCGATCCGCCATGCCGCCGCCGTGCGCATGCGGCCGGTGCTGATGACCACGGCGGCGATGGTTGCGGGACTGGTGCCACTGCTGTTCGCAGGCGGTGCGGGTGCGGCCAGCCGCTTTGCCATCGGCATCGTCGTGGTGATGGGCATGCTGGTCGGCACGCTGTTCACGCTGTTCGTGCTGCCCACGGTCTATTCGCTGCTGGCCGCTGACCATCGTCGCAAGGAACCCGTCGAGCACGATGGACAGGAAACAGGAGCATTGGCGCATGCGTAAGCGGCTTGCTTTTTCAGCGCTGGCGCTGCTGCTCACCGGCGGTTGCGCAGCCGGCCCCGACTATGCGCGCCCCGAGCCCCAAACGAGCTCAAGCGGTCCGTTCGTGACGCAGGCAGCGGCCTTCGACCCGGCAATGCCGCTGCCCGACGCGTGGTGGAAGCTCTACAACGATCCCGCTCTTGACGCGCTGGTCGCGCAAGCCTTGATCGCGAACACCGATCTGCGCGTGGCTGTGGCCAACCTTTCACGGGCGCAAGCGACACTGCAGGAAGCGCGGGCGGGTCGCTTGCCTGCCACCGGCATCAATGGCGGAGTCAATTACGGCGATGCGGTGCAAGGTGGCGGCCAAGGCGGGGGCCAAGGTGGCGGCCAGGGCGGAGGTGCCGCTTTCAACGGCGGCGGCGTGCAGTGGTCGCAGTTCGGCTCGCTCTCGGTCTCGTGGGAGGCAGACCTGTTCGGCCGGGTCAGCCGCTCGATCGAAGCCGCTCGCGCCGATGCCCAGGCAGTTGAAGCGGCGCGCGATGCAGTGCGCATCACGGTGGCGGCGGAAACGACCCGCGCCTACCTCGATGCTTGCTCTTATGCCGTTGCGCTCGATGTCGCGCGGGAGAACGCGCGCATCAGCGAGGACGGCCTGCGGCTGGTGACAACCCAGGAACGCGCCGGATCGGTGGGCAAGTTCGATGTCGAGCGGGCAGCGGCATCCGCCGCCACCGCGCGTGCGGCTGTCCCGGCGGCCGAGGCGCAGCGCCAGGTCGCGCTGTTCGAACTGGCGGCGCTGCTGGGCCTGACGCCGGGCGAGGTGCCTGCAGCCGCCAGGCAATGCGCAGCGCCGCCAGCGCCAGTCGCGCTGCCGGTGGGAGACGGCACGGCTTTGCTGCGTCGCCGGCCCGACCTGCGCCAGGCCGAGCGGCAACTTGCAGCCGATACCGCGCGCATCGGCGTGGCCACCGCGGCGCTCTATCCGACCATCAGCCTTGGCGGGTCAGGCAACTTCTTTCGCAATGACAGCGTGCGCGGCAGCGATGCGCTGTCGTTTTCGCTGGGGCCGCTGCTCTCGTGGAGCTTCCCCAATGTCAGCGTCGCGCGGGCGCGGATACTGCAGGCCGAAGCGCAAGGCGATGCTTCGCTGGCGGCGTTCGACGGGCAAGTCGTCACCGCGCTCAAGGAAGTCGAGCAGGCCTTGACGCGTGTGGCGCGCGAAGGGGAGCGGCAGGCGCTGCTCGCCGAGGCGCAGGCGCGTTCGGAGCAGGCATTCCGCTTCGCGCAGCAGCGCTACCGCGCCGGATCGGTGGCACTGCTCGACGTCTATGTCGCGCAGGCCGAGATGCTGACGGCGCGCGGGGCGCAAGCAGAATCCGTCCAGCGACTGTCTTCGCTCCGCGTCGATCTGTTCAAGGCGCTGGGCGGCGGCTGGCAGAACGCGGCTCCCTGAAACCGAAGGGGCGGCAGGCAATGGCGGTCAGGGCGGCCCGATCATTCCAGCCACGCGCGCTGCGATCGCCAGAGAAGAGGTGAGCCCGGGCGATTCGATCCCGAACAGATTGACCAGGCCGGCAAGACCGTGCGCTTGCTCGCTCTGCAGCACGAAATCGGCGGTGGGCATGCCAGGTCCCGCCAGTTTCGGACGAACGCCGGCATAGGCGGGTTGCAGCCGGTCCTCCTCGACCCCCGGCCAGATCCGACGCGCGGCGGCAAGGAATTCGCCCTTCAGCGCCGGGTCCACCGTGTAGTCGATGGCATCGACCCAGTGGATGTCCGGCCCGAACCGCGCCTGACCGCCCAGATCCAGCGTGAAGTGGGTGCCAAGACTCGCCGCGCCGGGCACCGGATAGATCAGCCGCGTGAAGGGCACCGACCCGGCATACGAGAAGTAGCAGCCCTTCGCGAAGTAGAGCGGTGGCACTAGTGCCGGATCGAGCGCCTCGATCGTTTGCGCCAGCGCCTGCGCGCCAAGACCGGCGGCATTGACGAGTATGGGCGCGGCTAGCGTCGTTTCACCGACCCGTACCGTCCACAGCGGCCCCGCTTTCGCAATCGCGCTGACGGTCGCGTCGCACACTAGCATGGCACCGTTAGCCTCGGCCTCGCCCAGCAGGGCCAGCATCAATTCATGCTGGTCGACTATGCCGCTGGACGGTGAATGGATCGCCCCCGCGCAGCTTATCGCCGATTCCAGCTCGCGCGCTTGGGCGGGTGTAAGCTGTACCAGATCATCGACGCCTGCCGCCGCCCCGCGTGCCATGACTGCATCGAGCGCGGGTAACTCGTCCTCGCTTGCCGCGATGATCAGCTTGCCGCAGCGCCGGTGGGGAACGCCGCGCGCCTCGCAAAATTCATAGAGTACGTGGCGTCCTTCGACGCAGAGCTGCGCTTTCAGCGATCCGTCGGGGTAATATAGCCCGGCGTGGATCACACCGCTGTTGCGCGAAGAGGTGATCATGCCGAACTGCCGCTCGCGCTCGAGCACCATCACCTCATGGCCCGCGAGCGCCAGCGCCCGTGCCACTGCCAGGCCCACGACTCCCGCTCCCACCACGATGGCGCCAACTTCATCCATGGCGGCCTTTAAGCCATGGCCCGGCGCATCGGGCAAGGGACGGTGCGATGCCGTGCCGCGCGCTTGCTACGATCCGGGCGCCAAGACGCTTCAAGATCGCGTGCCATGTGTGCATGATGCATCATCGGCGCCTGTCGTGCGCCGGCCGATGATGGAGGACGGCATGGATGGAGTGACGGATCAGTTTCGCTCGTCAACGTGGGGATGGTTGCGCGGCACGCTGGCTGGCTGGGGCACGCTGCTGCTGTGCCTGGTCGGCATCGGGCTGGTGATCGTGCTGGTCAAATGGATCGGCAATCTTGCCACCAGCTATGAAGTGACGCCAGACCGGCTGATCATCAGGCACGGCATCTTCAACAAGAGCATCGACGAAATCGAACTCTACAGGATCAAGGACATCCGCATCGATTTCAGCCTGATCAACCAATGGGCGGATATCGGCACGATCACGATCCAGTCGAGCGACGAGACCACCCGCGACGGCGCTCTCGTCATCCCACACGTAGCCGCCGCCCGCCGTCGCCGCGAGGAACTGCGCACGCTTGTCGACGCCGCCCGGCAAAAACGCCGCGTCCGCGAACTGGACATGCATGATGATTTGTGAGGCTGCAGCAGGGGTGAGGCTCTTATCCGATCGCATCGAAGCCCGCGTGCAGCCGCTGCAGGGCGTGTTCGGTGCGGTACGTGCACGGTTCTGATGAGGCCAGTTCGACACGCGCCTGCCGGTTTTGGGCACATGTCTTGAACGTACGCTACCGTTGCAATTCGCTCTGAAACGTTACGAATACCGTACATAACTTGGCCAGCCAGCGCGCCCCATTAGGTGACGACCCTTCAATGCACAGATGGTGAAGAGCCATCGTTTCGGGGGAAGTCATAAAGATGAGGCAAACCAGCACGTTTGTTTTGACATTGCTCGCCAGCGTCACGCTGGTTCCCGGCATGGCGATGGCGCAGGAAGCTGCACCTGCCGATGCGAATTCAGACAGGGGCGGGGAGTTGATCGTCGTTACTGCCAACCGGACTGCGGTGAGGCTCGATCAGGTCGGCCAGAGCATAACGGTACTCGATGAGCGTGCGATCGAGAAAGCCCAGACTGTTGGCCTGGCCGAATTGCTGGTCCAGACGCCCGGCGTGCAGTTTGCCCGCAACGGCGGTCCCGGTACCAGTACCTCGGTCTATATTCGCGGAGCCGAGACCGGCCACACCGTGATCCTTTATGATGGCGTGCGCCTGCACGATCCTTCCACCACCGATGGCGGTGCATCGCTTTCCGACACGGTTGCCAACGATATCGGTCGTATCGAAGTTCTGCGCGGTGCCCAGTCGACGCTCTATGGAAGCCAGGCCATTGGCGGCGTGATCAACATCCTCACGCGCGAACCGACTGAACCGTTTGAAGGCAGGGCACAAGCCGAAGGCGGCGGCCTCGACACCTATATCGCGCGGGCCAGTGCGAGCGGCAAAAGTGACAGTTTGACGTGGCGGATCGGCGGCAGTTATTCGCGCAGCGATGGCATCACTGCCTTTGCAGCGGGGAACGAACCAGATGGTTACAAGAACACCTCGGTCAGCGGGCGGCTCAGCTATGCGATCAGCGATGCCGTGTCGGTCGATCTGCGCAGCATCTATGCGCATGGCAATGTACAATTCGACAGCTTCAATGCTGATGCGTTGAACCGTGGCGAAAGCGAAAGCTGGCTCAACTATGCCGGGCTCAACGTAAGGCTCGGTGACAGCCTCAACAATCGCATTGCCTATTCGCGAACCGACATCAGCCGCACGAACTTTGATGAATCGGCAGCCCGTGCGCGGCAGCCTGTCACGTTCGATGCCAAGGGTGAGACTGACCGGTTCGAATATCAGGGCACACTCGATATCATGCCCGGGTATTTCGCAGTGTTCGGCATAGAACATATTGCTAATTCGATGCGCACCGCTTCACCCACGCTGGCCAATGCCAAACCTACCCCTGCCATTGGCAAGGACCACACCACGGGCCTCTATGCACAGCTTACGGGCGAAGTCGTGACGGGATTGACCCTGTCTGCGGGCTTGCGCCGTGAGGACCACAGCACGTTTGGCCAAAGCACCGTAGGCAGCCTTTCGGCGGCATGGTCACTGTTTGACGGCAATACCGTGCTGCGCGCCAGTTGGGCTGAAGGATTCAAGGCTCCCAGCCTGTACCAGTTGTACAGCCAGTACGGGAACACCGCTCTTGCGCCAGAAAAGGCGGAAAGCTGGGATGCAGGGATCGAGCAGCGCATCGCCGGCATCGTCACGTTGTCAGCTGCCTATTTCAACCGGGATGCGGTGAACCTGATCAATTTTGCCAATTGCTCGGGCACGGCTTCCCACCCGCTTTGTGCCGATGGCCGCATTGGCTATTATAGCAATGTCGGGCGGGTAAAGACGCATGGCGTTGAACTCGGGGCCAATGTGCTGCTGGGCAGCTTCTCTGTCTCGGCAAACTATACCTATCTCAACGCAGCCAATGACAGCGTGGGCGATGTGAACCGGGGCAAGCGGCTTGCACGGCGGCCGCAGGACAGCTTCAACGGCACCGTCAGCTATCGCTTTCCGTTCGGACTGGAAGCAGCCGCAAACGTCCGCCTGATTGGCAAAGGGTTCAACAATGCCTCCAACACCCAGGTGCTGAATGGCTATACCGTCGTCGATTTGCGCATGTCCTTCCCGGTGACCGACAAGGTGGAGGTCTACGGGCGTGTCGAAAACCTGTTCGATGAAACCTATCAGACGATCCGCGATTACAGCGCAATGCCGCGTGTATTCTACGCGGGCGCACGGGTGAAGTTCTGAACCGGGCCGGCTTGCGCCCTATCCTTCTTGTCCTGCACCGTTGGGCCGGACTCACCATTGCACTTGCTGTTGTGGTGACCGGGCTGACCGGCGCGGTCCTGCCGTTTCAGAAGGAACTGCGCGAATGGATCGCACCCGAGGTGTGGCATGTCGAACGACCGGAATCCCGCGCCCAGCCGCTTTCCGGATTGCAGTTGAAGTCGATCGTTGAACAGAAGACAGGCGGAACCGTCAGTTATGTCCAGTTGGTGGCCGATCCGGCCCGTGCAATGTCGATCTTCGTCAGTGCCCGATCGGGCCAGCCATCTCTTCCCTACCAGCAAGTCTTTGTCGATCCCTACACCGGCAGCATCCGTGCCCGCGTAAGCTTTGCCGACCTCTCAGACGGGCGGGTCAACTGGATCCCGTTCCTGATACAGTTCCACTATAGCCTGGCTGCCGGACAATGGGGCCGTTTGCTACTGGGTATCGCGGCGCTGATGTGGGCTGGAATGAGCCTTGTGGGGTTGGTTCTGGCCATGCCACACACCGGCAAGGATGTGATCACGAAGGCTCGGCGTTTCAAATATGCCTTCTTCATCCGTCGCGGTCGTGGATCGCGGATATTCGCTCATGACCTGCATCGGGCCAGTGGCCTGTGGCTTTGGCCGGTCATGCTGGTCTTCGCGTGGTCGGCAGTCGCCTTCAACCTTGATAGTGTGCATCAGCCGGTGCAGCGGCTCTTTGGTGCCGAGGGACTGTTTGTGCCGGTGGCAAATCCCCATCCCGCAATGGGGGCCGCGCTGACTCCGGAACAAGCGCTGGCAACCGGTGAGCGGCTGATGGCAGCAGCAGCGCGCCAACAGAACTTTCAAATACTGCGTCCCGAAGCCATCAGCTGGAACGACCGATCCAGCGCCATTGGCTACTACGCCTTGACCACGCTTGACGCTGGCGCGGGGCGGGGGTCCACCGTCGTCTGGTTCGATCAGGTTTCGGGTAAGCAACTGGCCTTTCGCAACCCGTTTGGAAACACGACGGCAGACGGGTTTGACAAGACACTGCGTCTTTTGCACACCGGTGAACTTCTGGGCTGGCCCTGGCGCATTTTCATATGCCTGTTCGGCCTGACAACTGCTGCCATGGCAATTGCCGGTTGCATTCTGTGGGTGCGGAAAGGCCGCAAACGGCGTGGATCCGAACCCCAGTTGCGGGTCGCTGGGTGATGGCGGTCGTTTCCGTATCAGCCCTTTGGCTATTTGCGCTTCTGGCAGCCTTTGCCTTCTATCGCGATACGGGCTTGTCCTGGCGCGGCTTTGCGGCGGGAGGCGGTGGGCTTGCGCTTGGCGTGGTCACGGGAACGTTGTTGAACGCGCAACCCAACTGGGTAGGTGCCGTGATTGGCCTAATCGCCTTTTGGCGACTGATCGCAGGACCTTCGCGGCGGGCTGCTCCCTGGTTCGGCGGTCTTGGCGCAGGACTTGTGGCTGCCTTGCAGGCAAACGCGGGCGTGCTGTTCTGGCCAGCTGTCGTGGTGACCGGCGTTGCACTGGTTATTGCCACGATGCTCTCGCGTGGCAACGCCGCGAACCACGCACACGAGGCGCTTTTGGGCATCGTTGCGCTTGCGGCACCTGCTGTCGGCCTGTCGGCTGACCTCATCTACGGCTGGCAATCTGCAGCTGTCCTCAATCTCGATCTGGCAGCGGGCAGGGCGCTGCCGCCTCCTGGTTGGGCAATCGCTATAGTCGGCCTGGCATTCGTGGCCGGCCTGTTGAAAGGAGCCTGGCGAAGGCCATGAATTTTCTCGACACCCTTGAAAATGGTCTGTTCGCCCTTGGACAGGTGCTGCGCCTGCCCGTGATGCTGCTCTTGTGGCTCTGCGTTGGGTTCACGCTGTATTATGTCGGCACGTATCTGGTGGAGGCGATCCGCCGCCGGGCCGACCGAACCGGCTTCGACCTCAAGCGTTGGCTGCAGGAAGGCCGGGTGCTCGATACTTCGGAGGAGCGGCGCAACATGTTGCCCGCCAGTCTCGCTCGCCTGCTTGCTGCCACGCAGGAACTCGACGCCGCCAAAGCCCTGCATCACGGTGGGTTGGAAAATGTCGTTGCCGAACATGAAGAGCGACTGCGCCACGGCCTGGATGGGCCGCGCGCGCTTGTTAAAGTGGGGCCAAGCCTCGGCCTGATCGGCACGCTGATCCCGATGGGAACCTCGCTCGCCGCTATGGCTGCAGGCAACATGAACGCCATGGCCGGGCAGATGGTGGTCGCCTTCACCAGCACGATCATCGGCCTTGCCACCGGGACCGTCGCCTATGGGCTGGTGGCGCTGCGGCAAGGCTGGATCAGCGAGTCCATTCGGGAACATCGCTACCTTGCCGAAGTGGTGGCAACAGAAATGGAGCAGGGCTGATGGGGCGCTTCATCAAGCTCTCCCCGCCTGATGAACCGGCAGAGGAAGACCCGCTTTCGGGCGTCGCAAACCTGTTTGACGTCTCGATCGTCTTCATCGTTGGCCTGATGGTCACGCTGTTCTCGGTCTACAACATGGGTGACCTGTTGAATGGGCAGAGCGAGATCACGATGGTCAAGACCGACAGCAAGGGGATGCAGGAAATCATCATCAAGAAGGGTGAGACCATTACCGCCTACAAAATGTCCGGACAGCAGGGCAAAGGCGACGGCGAAAGACTGGGTGCCGCCTACCGTTTGGCCAATGGTCAGATCATTTATGTGCCCGACGGCGAAAACCCCGATGAAGCCAAAGCTGCCGCAAGTAATGTCACGGCTCCTTAAGCTGCTGCTCTGCGCGCTTGCGTTTTGGCCCAGTGCCGTGATGGCGCAGGAACAGCCACGCTTGCGGGTTGGCTACGTTTTTTCCGACGGCAATGTGCCGGGCACGTTGGCGGCATACAAGGCATTGCTGCAGGAACGGCCGGAACTGCACGGGCGCATCGATCTGCAATTTCTCACAGAATCCACGTTCAAGGATGTTGATCCTCAGGCTTTGGCCGCCAGCGATGTGTTGATCTATGACATCATGAACGAGCAGATGCTGCGCCGCTTCGACGAAGAGAAAGGCACCAACCTGCTGGCTTCGGTCAGTAAACGTGGCGTCGTTCTGGGCGTGGGCCAAGGGCTTAACAACGAGGCATTTTTCGCTGAACTGGGCGTGAAGTGGGATCCGCGCGCGCGAGCTTACTGGGAACACAGCGGGCCGCAAAACCGGTTGGCCCTGCTGAAATTGGCGCTCGGCAAGGCAGGCATAAGTGGCTTCGAATCCCTGCCAGAGCCACAGGTGTCGCTAGATTTCGGTTACTACTATCCCGATGGTGGCAGCGGACGGCTATTTGCCACTTGGGAGGAGTTCCAAGCCTGGCGACAAGCCAACGGTAAGCTTCACGCCGGTGCACCGCGGGTGGCGGTCGGGTTCTTCAAGGCCAATTACTACACCGGAGATACCGGGCTGATCGATGCCGTGATCGCAGAGGCAGAGCGTCAGGGTGCCGAAGTCGTGCCAGTCTTCGGCTATCCCGGTGCGGTCGCGTTTCAGCGGTTGCTGGGAGAGGGTGACAAGGTCCGCGCCGATGTCGGGCTTGGCCTGTTCTTTCAGTTTAACGACGAAACCAGTGCCAAAGTGCTGGAAAAAGTCGGCATCCCGGTGATCAACCTGATCAGCCTGTATGGCCGCAGTGAGGAGGAATGGCGCAATTCGCCAACCGGCCTGTCTGCTTTTGAAGGCACGTTTAACCTCGCCGCGCCCGAACTCGCAGGCACGGTTGCCCCCACGGTAGTCGGCACGAAGGAAAAGTTGCGCGACCCGGAAACAGGCCTGAACATGATCATCACGCGCCCGATCGCATCGCGCGTGGAAATGGCGGTTAAGCGCGGGCTGCGTTATGCCACCTTGTCACGCAAACCCAACGCCGAAAAGCGCGTGGCAGTAATGTACTACAACTACCCACCGGGCAAGGCAGGCATTGCGGCAAGCTACCTCAACGTAGCGGAATCACTCGCCAATATCCTCGCTCGCATGAAAGCAGAGGGCTACGATACCGGCGGACCTGCACCCACAGCAGACCAGATACTTCTCGCCATCACCACCAAGGCGCGCAACGTCGCTTCCGATGCGCCCGGTGAACTGGACGAGATGATCGCTCTGGGCGGCGTTCAGCGGATTCCCGTGACGGACTACCGCCGCTGGCTGAACGCCATGACGCCAGCCTTGCGGGACAAGATCCTGGCCGATTGGGGCGATCCAGCAGCAGGCAAGCTGATGACCGAACGTCGCGACGACGAGGTGAACCTGATAATTCCGGGCATCCGCTACGGCAACATCATGGTCATGCCTCAGCCTTCACGGGCATGGGGCGAAGACCTGGAGAAGCTCTATCACGCAAAGGATCTGGCGCCGGCGCATCAATATGTTGCGGCCTATGCTTGGCTGCGCAATGGCTTCAATGCCGATGCGGTGGTGCATGTGGGCACGCATGGCACGCTGGAATGGCTGGACGGCCGCGATGCTGGCCTGGGGGAAGAGGACGCGCCTGACGCACTCATCGCCGACCTGCCCGATGCATACATCTACAATGTCGATGTCGTTGGTGAAGGGTTGGTCGCACGCCGTCGGGGCATGGCGACACTGGTCGATCACATGGTCCCTCCGTTCACGCGCGGCGGCCTCACCGAAGACCTTGCCAAGCTGAGCGAACTGCTGAACGACCACATAAAGAATGAAAGCAAGAACCCGGAATTGTCGCGCATCTATGGCCGGCAAGCGCGTGAGGCGGCGGTGAAACTGGGTGTCGCCAAGGATGTTGGCCTCGATCCGGACGTGGACTGGACGGACCAGCAACTGCACCAGGTTGAGGACTACCTGCTCGAATTGCGCGAACAGATCATTCCCTATGGCCTGCACGCGTTTGGCAGGCTGCCAGAAACCGAAGCGATTGACAGTACCGTCGATGCCATTCTCAGCGTCGATCGATCAGCACTGCCGGATGCGGTTGCGATTTTTGGCGACGAGATGCGCGGGCGGATCGTGATGTCAGCCACCCGCGAACTCGATGGTCTGATGACGGTGCTGGGCGGCCGCTTCGTGCCAGCCGACAAAGGCGGAGAGCCGGTCCGCAATCCGGATTCCTATCCCACGGGCGCCAACTTCTATGGCATCGATCCCGACAAGGTGCCCAAACCCGCATCGTGGGAAATGGGCAGCAAGCTGGCTGAACAGATGCTGCAGGACTTTCGTAACAAGAACGGCCGCTACCCCTCCAAGATCAGTTTCGTGATCTGGGGGGATGAGACCATGCGGCATGAAGGCGTGCTGGAATCGCAGATATTCTACCTGCTGGGCACCAAACCCGTGTGGGATGCGCGCGGCAAGCTGGTCGATGTCGAGGTGATCCCGCGCGCTCAGTTGGGCCGTCCACGGGTTGATATCGTGATTGCTTCCAGTGCCGAAGGCCTGTTTTCAAACGTGACCAGGATGATGGACAAGGCCGTCCAGCAGGTAAAGGCGCTGGATGAGGACGACAATCAGGTTCGCAAGCATTATCTCGAGATCAAGCGCGTGCTGATAAAGCGCGGTATTCCAGAAGCAGACGCCGACAAGATGGCTGGGGTGCGGATCTTCGATGAACCGCCCGGCACATATAATCTCAACACCTCGGGGATTGTCGCTGCCAGCGGATCGTGGGATTCCGAAGCAGGCTTTGCCAACGAATACATCCGCAAGATGGGCCACGGATTTGGCAATGGCTATTGGGGGCAGCCCATGCCCGACGTGTTCAAGCTGGCTCTTTCGGGAACCGATACCATCGTCCATTCCAACTCTACGATGCTGTACGGCACGCTCGATAACGATGACATGTTCATGTACATGGGTGGACTTGCCAGCGCAGTGCGGAGCCTTGATGGCACCACGCCCGACCTGCTGATCACGGACACGCGCGATCCGGGCAAGCCAGCAATGGCAGGCCTCGACAAGTTTCTAGGGCGCGAATTTCGCTCGCGCTATGTCAACCCGACCTGGATCAAGGGAATGCAGAAGGAGGGCTATGCCGGAGCCGGCGCGATGCGCGAATTCGTGGAGTATCTGTGGGGCTGGGACGCGACCGCCACGGATGTGGTCGACGATGCGATGTGGCAGGAAACCTTCGCGACATATGTGCAGGACAAGCACAAGCTGGGCATGCGTGACTGGTTCGAAAGCAATTCGCCCTTCGCCTATCAGGACATGACCGGTCGCATGATCGAAACGGTGCGCAAAGGATACTGGAACGCAGATCAAGCCACCCGTGCAGAACTCTACCGCGAATATCTCGAGAACGTGGAGAAAAACGGGGTCAATTGCACGGCTGTATCGTGCGGCAATGGCCGGATGCTGGCCTACGTGATGGACGAAGCCAAGCGCACAGGCGTGCCCGCATCGACTATCGCAGCTGCGCGCTCGGCATTTGAGAAAGCAATGAAGCGCAGCATCGAAAGCGCTGCCGCGGATCTTGAGGGTTTTGTCCGCCGCAACGACGCCCGTGAGAATGCTGAACGTGCAGCCAATCGCGAACTCGTCAGCGAGTTGCGTTCACCCACGGCGCAGGCGGGGCGCGGCGCCAGGATGGAACGGCAGGGGGCACTGGGGCCGAGTTCTGATACGGCGCGCTCGCAAAGCTCCGCCGCCAAGGCTGCTCCTGACGCTACCCCAAAGAGGGACCGCTCAGACGAGCTGGTTGGTCAGGTCATGACCGAGGACGTGCGGTCAAACCGCGTAGATCAACCTCAACGCGAGCCGATGCCGACAATGACGTTGCGCGACATGTTGTGGCCGTTCCTGGCCTTGCTGGCTTTGCTGGGGTTTTGGCTTGCATTGGAGCGGCGTGGAGCGCCGAGCTCGATATTCCTCGCTATTGGCAAGCTGCCTAAACCGCGCATGGCTTAGCCAGCAATAGAGCGCATACTGCTGTTGCGAATGATTAGCATTGACAGGCCAGATGCGTTTCGATAGCCGCAGCGGCGAAGCGTAGGGTTGTTTCATGGACTGGCTGCCATGTGAGCAGAGGGCCGCGATCTGAATTGGCGGCAAGGGAGCGGCATGACCCGGTCATCCATCAAGGCGTGGGTGTTTGTTCACAAATGGACCAGCCTGGTTTGCACAGCATTTCTGCTGATGCTCTGCCTCACTGGATTGCCGCTTATCTTTCACGACGAGATCGACCATCTGACGGAGGGGCAGCCGGATTTCGGCATGCCAGGCGTTGGTTCGTCGGGCACGACCGAGGGATTGTTCTCGCTGGATGGCATGATGGCGCGCGCGCTGGCCAATCGTCCCGGCGAAGTGCCGCTCTACATGGCGTTTGACAACGACCAGCCGTCGATGACCATTACCACCGGTCCGCGCCCGGATTCGCCTGCAACCGAAATGACAATACAATCGTTCGACCGGTCCACCGGCAAGCTGATCGGCAAGGTCGCGGAAAGCGACGGCGGGGTCATGCATTTTTTGCTCCAGCTCCACACCGATATGTTTCTGGGGCTGCCCGGCATGCTGTTCCTGGGCGTGATGGGCGTAGCCTTTGTTGCGGCGCTGGTGTCCGGTGCCGTGCTTTATGCGCCGTTCATGCGCAAGCTTGACTTCGGTACGCTGCGCACCAGCCGCAGTGCCCGGACGAAATGGCTGGATTACCACAACCTGCTGGGCATCGCGGGGCTTGCCTGGATGCTGGCCGTGGGGCTGACCGGCGTCATCAATGCCTTTTCGGTGCCGATCGAGCAGTTGTGGAAGACTGATCAGCTCGCCGCCATGACCCGCGAATATGCGGGGCGCGAACCGTTGGATCCTTCTCGCTATGGATCGCTTGACAAGGCGATGGCCGCCGCGCGGGCCCGATTACCCCATAACAACCCGCAGTTCATCGCCTTTCCCGGCGGCACCTTCAGTTCCAGCCATCATTATGCGGTGTTCTTTCAGGGCGATACGCCGCTGACCGAGCGGCTGCTGACCCCGGCGCTGATCGATGCAGAGGCCGGAACCTTCACTGCGGCGCGTCAGATGCCCTGGTACTATCAGGCGTTATCGCTGTCGAGGCCGCTGCATTTCGGAGACTATGGCGGACTGCCGCTCAAGCTCCTTTGGGCCGCGCTGACGCTGTTCACCATCCATGTGCTGGGCACTGGGCTGTATCTCTGGCTGGCGAAGCGGCGGACCAATGCGCCGACGCCAGCGCGCTTCGACATCTCCGCTGCGGAGCCGGCAGAATGAATGGCCCCCGGTCGCTTCGCGCGATCTTTGCCTGGCCGCTGGCGATCTTTGTCATCGGCCTGGTCGGTCTGGTCATTGCCCTGACCGGAGATGGCTGGCGCGATGCCGCCTCATGGGCCGCGCTGAGTGCGCCCGTGGCCGCCGCCGCTTGGGCCATCCGCGCGCGCCGAACCTGATTTTTGCATTTCAGCATCAAGGAACCCAAGACGTGAAAACTGCCGCCATCCGCCATACCCTCCTGGTCGCTACTACGCTTGGCGGGATCGGCCTGGCGAGCCCCGCTTTCGCCCAGCAGCAGGATGAGGACAACCGGACCATCATCGTTGCGGCCCAGCGCGAGAATGCTTCGGGCGTCGAACAGAAAGGCAGCGCGGGTGTGCTGGGTGATAAGGATGCGGCCGACATCCCGTTCAACCTCCGCAGCTACAATGCGGCGCTGATCCTTAACCAGCAGCCGCAGACCCTGGGCCAGGTGCTGGAGAACGACCCCACCATCCGCACAACGACTGGTTTCGGCATCGCGGGCGAACTGTTCGTGATCCGCGGCTTTGCGCTGGCGGGCGACGATATCGGCTATGACGGTCTGTACGGTATTACACCGCGTCAGCTTGTTGCGCCGGAACTCTATGAAGGCGAAAGCGCCGGCCGATGGCCGCCCCTGACCTTCGCTGTGCGCGTCGGCCG
>CAZCUS010000007.1:0-617 GCA_964502105.1 uncultured Novosphingobium sp.
CGACCAGATAGAGCAGAAGACCGGCAGCGGTGAGGCCGGCAAGCGTCATGGGCAAAGTCATGGTGAGTTCCTCAGGCCTTTTCGCAAAGCCGCGCGAAGGCGAGTGTCAGCAGGAAGAGGCCGGCAAGGATCGCCAGCCACAACAGATCGGTCATGGGAAATGTGTCTCCGGGGGGCAGGGACAGCGCCCTGATGCCGACCACCATGTGGCGCGGGTGCCCGTTAAGGTTCCACGGGCAATCGCGACGCCGGAATAAGGTTTCCGTAAAGCCGGCGCGCACCGCGCACGGCAAAACGCCCCGACCGACAGGCCAGGGCGCTCATGCTCACGTCAGCTCAGAAATCGCGCCGAAGCGCGATGGCTCAGGCCCCGGCTTTTCTCGCCAGCTCTATCGCGATGTCCTTGCCCGAAGCACCATCGGGCACTTTCTCGACCGTCACCATGATCATACGCGCCTTGTCGATGAACACGGTGAGCTGGTCGAAGCGGGGCACCAGGAACGCCGAAATGCCAAGGTTCGGAACGTCCTCGACCTTCGCTTCGGTGAATGCGTTCATGGTCTCGAACGTGGTCTTCTTGGTCAGCGCCATGGTTTCGGGCGTGTTGTCGCTGATCG
>CAZCUS010000007.1:627-155892 GCA_964502105.1 uncultured Novosphingobium sp.
GAGACCGCCGTCGACCTCGCCGAGCAGGTCGAGGTGTTGTCGCTGATCGGCGACCAGCGCACCTGCAGGCTGGCAACGCTGGCCCCGTCGCCGCGCAGATAGTTGCAGGTCGATGTCGCCGCTTCCGCGCCGTTCGGCTCGTGCACCAGCGAAACCCGGGACTCGGGAATCTCGGTTTTCATCACCGCCGCGACGACACTCTTGTCGACAATCGAGCAGGCATCTGTTGCTTTCCAGTCGGAAGGCATGCCGCCCGTTTCCGCCGATGCAGCCGCGCCATCCTCTGACTGGGTATCCTGCGCGGCTTTCTCGCCGCAACCGGCAAGACCAAGGCCACAGATCGCCGCCGCTGTCATCAAGCTAATGAATTTCTTCATAAATCCTCCCAATTCGAGTTCGGCGCAGGCTCGCCTCGCCCCCGGTGTGACCAAAATCCTGTAAAGAGGCACCACCGCTTATCTTGTCACGATGCGCCCGATACAAAAAATTCCGGTAAGTTGCATGCCCATTTGCCGGGTTATTGCAACGTTACACAACCATTTCCCGATCACCCCGGTCAGATAGGGGCGGTGTCCCGCCTGCTCGTCGAAATCGAAACTCAGAACCATTTTTGAAAGCCCGCCACTCCATTTTCTCTGATGAACTTCAGGAAAGCAGGTCATACCGGCGCAAACAACAGGTCAGAATGAAGGTAATTTCGCCATTAACCAATGGGCCTCGCGTTGCCCCAAGTAATCAGGTCTGATACTGATTTTTAAATGCAATTGCAGTTATTGATCCAAAAAGCAGGGCGATAGGGGGAATGGCAGCTGGCACGCAGCCGCATGCACTTGCGCGGCAACTGCGGGAAATTGCTGACATACTGGAACGAGATTACTCTGACGACCGAGTCGTGGTCGTCGATGGCCTGAAGGACCTGGAAGCCCTCACGACTGTTGAAAGTCCAAACAGCAGCGACGATCTCAACAAGGTGGCCGAATCGATTTATGCCGGTCGCAGGCTTCGCGACAAAGTGCTCGGCGCGGAGTTCTTCGGCGAAGCGGCCTGGGACATTCTTCTCGATCTGTACATTGCCCAAGGGCAGTCACGCCGGGTATCGCTCAAGAGCGCCGCAATCGGTTCCGCCGCGCCTTTGACGACTGCGCACCGCTGGTTGACCATTCTTGAGGAACGCGGCCTTATCGTCCGCTATCGCGATGTTGCCGACGCCCGACGCATTTACATCCGCCCGACGCAAACCGCGCTGGACAAGATGACCTTGGTCCTGCGCAAGCGCGCCGAACTGGCGAAGTGAACCGATAGACCATTCGCACCGATTTGCTGCATCGCAGTGGTATGGCAAATTTGCACTGATTGTTTGCCGCGAATGGGCCGCATGGCGGTGACGCGATTGCGTCCAATCGGTTTCAAACCATTGCCAAGCCTCATTTAATTGCCTCGTTAGGCCCCGTCTGCACCTCACCTCGTGGCTGATCGTGTGACACCGCCGTCACAAATGTGTTCGGAAATCGCCATCAAACTGACCGAACGCCGCAAGAATTCCCCGGCAGATGCTGCGCCGCGCAAGAGGCGCACAGGGGGTTATATCAATGCAGATCCATTCCATCCGGAACATCGGGCTTCTGGGCGCCAGCCTGCTGGCACTTTCGATCTCGGCTCCGGCTTTCGCCGCCGAAGCAGCCGAAGAGAGCGCCGAGGCTTCTTACGAGAGCGCCGAGATCATCGTGTTCGGCAAGGGTGAGACGAAGCAGGTACAGGAAGTTGGCGCGGCAGAACTCCAGATCCTGGCACCGGGCACCAGCCCGCTCAAGGCTATCGAGAAGCTGCCCAGCGTGAACTTCCAGGCGGCTGATCCTTTCGGCAACTACGAATGGTCGGCGCGCGTCACCATCCGCAGCTTCAACCAGAACCAGCTTGGCTTCACCTTCGACGGCATCCCGCTGGGTGACATGACCTACGGCAACCACAACGGCCTGCACATCAGCCGCGTGGTCAGCCCTGAGAACATCGGCTCAGTCCGCGTAACGCAGGGTGCGGGCGCGATCACCACGCAATCGACCAACTCGCTGGGCGGGACGATCGAAACGTTCTCACGCGATCCCGAGGCGGGCTTCACGGGCGATGCCGCCGCCACTTACGGCAGCGATGAGACGATGCGCGGCTTCGTCCGCCTGAACATCGGCAGCGACAGCGGCATTCGTGGCTTTGTGTCCTATGCCTATGGCGCTACCGACAAATACAAAGGCGAGGGCACGCAGGATCAGCACATGGTCAATGCCAAGGTCGTCGTCCCGGTTGGCGAAGGCCAGATCGACGGCTGGCTGAGCTACTCGGATCGCCGCGAGCAGGACTATCAGGACATGTCGCTCGATATGCTGGCCCGGCTCGGTTACAGCTCTGACAACCTCTATCCCGACTATGACCTGGCCGTGCTGCTGGCCGACATCGGCAACAATCGCGGTGAAACCGGCGCGCCGGTTTCGAACGCAACGGCGGGCAAGGTTTATCCGGGCAACTACGCTGCGATCGACGATGCCTATTATGACGCCGCCGGCCTGCGCAAGGACACCGTCGCCTCGCTCGGCTACAAGACGCCGCTGGGCGAGAACGCCAAGCTGGCGATCTCGGGCTACTACCACCGCAACCGCGGCATGGGTCTGTGGGGTACGCCTTACGTCCCCAGCCCCACCGGCGCGCCGATCTCGGTTCGCACCACCGAATACGAAATCGATCGCGGCGGCGTGTTCGGCTCGCTCAACTACCAGCTCGGCAACCATGGCCTGATCGTGGGTGGCTGGTACGAGCACAACGAGTTCAACCAGGCTCGCCGCTTCTATTCGCTGGCCAGCCGCACCGATCCGGGCTTCTCGTTCCGCGACTATCCGAAAGACCCGTTCTTCACGCAGTGGGAATTCGATTTCACCACCAAGACGATCCAGTACTATGTCGAGGACAATATCGATTTCGGCGCGCTGAAGGTTAACCTGGGTTGGAAGGGCTTCCGCGTCACCAACGATGCCGAGGCCGTGGTTCAGGCCAGCTTCCCCGAAGGCAAGATCAAGGTACAGGACTGGTTCCAGCCGCACGCCGGTCTGGTCTATGAACTTTCTCCCACAGCCGAAGTCTTCGCCGGCTTCACCCAGGTGACCCGCGCGCACGCTTCGGCCACCACAAGCGGCCCGTTCTCGACCAATCAGGTAGGGTTCGACGCGATCCAGGGCACGCTCAAGCCGGAAAGCGCAAGCACGTATGAGCTGGGCCTGCGTTACAATACCCCGCGCTTCAACGGCGTGGTCGGTGTCTATTACGTCGACTTCAAGAACCGCCTGCTCTCTGTCGCATCCGGCGCGTCCATCCAGGGCAACCCTTCCGTGCTGCAGAACGTCGGCGCGGTTCGCGCCATGGGCTTCGAAGTGGCTGGTGATCTCAAGCTCAGCGATCAGGTCGGCCTGTATGCTTCATACAGCTACACCGACTCGACCTATCGCAATGACGTGATCAATCTCGCAGGCGAGCTGCTCGCGGCGATCAAGGGCAAGACCGTGGTAGACAGCCCGAAGCACATCGCCCGTGCCGAGTTCAACTATGACAACGACGGCGCGTTCATGCGCATCGGCATGAACTACATGTCAAAGCGGTACTTCACTTACACCAACGATCGCTCGGTCGATGGCCGCCTGATCGCCGACGCGACCATCGGCTATCGCTTCAGCGAGCAGTTCGAGCTGCAAATGAACGCGAACAACCTGTTCGACGAGGAATACATCTCGACGGTCGGTTCGGGCGGCTTCGGCAACTCGGGCGATCGCCAGACGCTGCTGGTCGGTGCGCCGCGCCAAGTCTTCGTCACGCTGAAGGCAGGCTTCTAAGGACGAACCGCATTCAGCGCTGACGGGCTGCAAATGGCGATCTTCCGCGCTTCCGGTGCTCACGCACATTTAGTGCGCTGCGCTCCGGGTCACGGAAGATCACCATTTTCGCCGCGTCATCATCTGAATGTCGATCCGTCCTTGTGCCACTTCAGTTTTACCTTGCGGGCGGTGGAAGCAATTCCGCCGCCCGTTCTTCGTCAGGCCAGTGAAACAATGCCGTGCCATGGCGCGCACTGAGCCAGCGCATGCGGGAGCCCATCATGTCCAAGTTTCAATTGTCGACCGGCGTATCGCGTCGCGCCATCCTGTCCGGCATTGCCGGCACCGCCGCGCTGCTTGCCTTGCCGTCGCTGGCGCTTGGGCATCCCGGTGAGAACCCCGTCTTCCGCCACGGTGTCGCCAGTGGCGATCCCGATGCCACCAGCTTCGTCCTTTGGACCCGCGTCACGCAGGAAGATGCTCGCGAGGTAAGCTGGGAAGTCGCAGATACCATGCGCTTTGATGCGGTGATCAAAAGCGGCACCGCCACCACCGGACCGGACAGCGACTACACCGTCAAAGTCGTTGCCGAAGGCCTGGAGCCGGGCAAAATCTACTACTACCGCTTCCGCGTTGGCGAGCGCTATTCACAGGTCGGCCGCGCCCGCACTTTGCCGGTGGGCAAGCTCGACCGGCTGGGCATCGCTCTCGCCTCGTGCTCCAACTATGCCTTCGGCTTCTTCAACGCCTACGAGGCGATCGCTCACGATGCAGGGGTCGATTTCGTCCTCCACACCGGCGATTACATCTACGAATACGGCGCGGACGAGTGGGGCGCGGATGTCGCCCGCACCATCGGCCGCGTGCACCAGCCGGCGAACGAGATCGTATCGCTCAGCGATTATCGCACCCGTCACGCCCAGTACAAGACCGATGCCGGATCGCAGGCGATGCACGCCGCGCACACGCTGCTCGCCTGCTGGGACGATCACGAAAGCGCCAACAATCCGTGGATCGGTGGCGCGCAAAACCACCAGTCCGACAAGGAAGGAGACTGGGCCGCACGCCGCGCCGCCTCGATCCGTGCTTATTACGAATGGATGCCGATCCGCGAGCCGCAGCCGGGCCGTACCCGCGCGCAGTTCTGGCGCGGGTACTCCTTCGGCGATCTCGCCACGCTGCACACCCTGGAAACGCGGCACACCGGGCGCGCGGAACAGATCGACTACATGAAATACGCGCCAACCATCACCAGCAAGGAAGCGGCCGCGAAATTCCGCAACGAGGTGATCGGCGAACCGGGCCGCAGGCTGATCTCGCCGGAAATGGAAAGCGATCTGGAGGCTGCCCTCACCCGTTCGGTCAAGGCGGGCCAACCCTGGCGGCTGATCGGCAACCCGATGGTGATTGCGCGCTGCGACGTTCCCGATGTCGGCGCCATGGGCCTGGTGCCCGATCCCTATCCAGCGCTGGCCACCGCGACCCTGCCGGAACTGGCCAAAGCGGCAAAAGACCCGGCGGCGATCCTGGCATGGAAGGGTCACTGGGGGTTGCCGTTCTATCCCGATACATGGGACGGCTATTCATGGGCGCGCGAGCAGTTGTATGCTCTCAGCCGCCGGGCAGGCGCGGGCGACCTCGTGTTTCTCAGCGGCGACAGCCACAGCTTCTGGGCCAACCGCCTGAAAGATGACGCGGGCCGCCCGGCGGGCATCGAGATCGGCACCGCCGGCATCTCCTCCCCCGGCGATTTCATGGACAGCGGCTTCGGCCCTGCCACATCGGTCAAGCTGGACGCGGTGTTTTCCTCCCACGTCCCCGAGATCGTGTGGACAGACAACATGCACCAGGGCTACGTCCGTATCGAACTCGAGCGTGAGCGCGGGCTCGCCAGCTACATCGGCGTCGATACCGTGCTGAGCGAGGATTACCGCACTTACGTCATCCGCCGGACACCCTTTGCGAAGAAGCGCAACTCGGTGGATTTCGTCTGACGCCAACGGGCTTGGCCGCAAGAATCCAGGCCGAAACCATAGCGAACCTGAAAGGGCAAGGCTCAGGTTGCCGCTGGCGCTGAGCATCTATATATGCCGAGATATAGCTGCCCGGATTTTCGATGCCCGTTTTTTTGCGCACGTTCGCCATGTTGCTGCTGGGCCTGCTGCTCGCTGGCGGTGCTCCCGCGCACGCGCAGGGCAAGGGGCCACTGGTTCTCGCCGCCGCCAGCCTGCAGGAAGCGATGACCGAAGCGGCCAATATCTGGGCGGCGCGCAAGCATCCGCGCCCGGTCCTCTCATTCGCCGGTTCGTCCGCGCTGGCGCGCCAGATCGTGGCGGGATCACCGGCTGACCTGTTCATTTCCGCCGATGAGGAATGGATGGACCATGTCGCCGCTAAGGGTTTGCTGCGGCCCCATACCCGCACTCGCCTGCTGTCCAACCAACTGGTGCTGATCGCGCCTGCCGCCAGCCAGACCCAGCTGGCAATCCGCCGCAACTTCCCGCTGGAAAAGGCGCTGGGCAAGGGACGGCTGGCGATGGCCGATCCCGACGCGGTTCCCGCCGGTAAATATGGCAAGCAAGCGCTGACCCGGCTCGGCGTATGGCGCGGCGTTGCGGCAAAAGTCGCGCGCGCAGAGAATGTCCGCGCAGCCCTCGCGCTGGTGGAGCGCGGCGCAGCCCCGTTCGGCGTGGTCTATGCGACCGACGCGAAGGCATCGCGCCGGGTCCGCGTCGTCGGCGTGTTCCCGCCTGGCACCCACGCGCCAATCACCTATCCGATCGCCACACTCAAGACCGCGACCAACCCGCAGGCCGAAGCCTTCCGCCGCTTCCTGACCTCGCGCGAAGGCAAGGCGATCTTCGCGCGGTATGGCTTCGCAGCGCGATGACGACGGCTGGCTCGCTTGCTGTTTAGTCCGGAGGAATGGGAGGTCATCCGGCTGTCCTTGAAGGTCAGCGCGGTGGCCATAGGGGCAACGCTACCGATCGCGTTCGGCCTTGCCTGGGTACTGGCCCGCACCCGCATGCCGGGGCTGCTGCTGCTAGATGCGCTGGTGCACCTGCCGCTGGTGCTACCACCGGTGGTGATCGGCTGGCTGTTGCTGCTCGCCTTCGGCATCAACGGCCCCATCGGCGCATGGCTGAACGACTGGTTCGGCGTGACCGTGTTGTTCCGCTGGACCGGCGCGGCGATTGCCTCTGCCGTGATGGCATTACCGCTGATGGTGCGCGCGATGCGCATTTCGTTGGAGGCGGTCGACCGCCGCCTCGAAAGCGCCGCGCGCACGCTGGGCGCAGCGCGCGCGCATGTGTTTCGTACGATCACACTGCCGCTGGCCATGCCGGGCGTCTTGGCCGGCACGGTGCTGGGCTTTGCGCGCTCGATTGGCGAGTTCGGCGCGACGATCACTTTCGTCTCCAACATTCCGGGCGAAACGCGCACCCTGCCCATTGCGATTTACGGCGCCCTGCAGATCCCCGGCGGCGAGGCGCAAGTGACGCGGCTGGCGCTTATCGCGGTCGTGCTTTCCTTGCTGGCGCTGGTCGCATCCGAACTGCTCACTCGACGCGCAGGACACACACGGATCGCGCATCTTGTTTAACGTCGACGTCCGGCTCCGTCTCGGCGAGGCAGACATCGCCACGCGATTTTCCGCCACAAGCGGCCTCACCGCGCTGTTCGGGCCTTCAGGCGCGGGCAAATCCTCGATCCTGAACATGATCGCGGGCCTGCTGCGGCCAGAAAGCGGCACGATCACTGTCGCCGGGCGCACACTGTTCGACAGCGCTGGCGGCGTCGACATTCCGCCCCATCAGCGCCGGGCCGGGTACGTGTTTCAGGACGCCCGGCTGTTTCCGCACATGCGGGTACGCGCCAACCTGCTTTACGGCTGGAAACTGGCGCCGCCCGAAGCGCGCCGGATGACGCTGGACGAAGCGACCGGCTTCCTCGGCATCGCCCATCTGCTCGATCGCTGGCCGCGCTCCTTGTCAGGCGGTGAGGCACAGCGGGTTGCCATTGGCCGCGCCCTGTTGAGCGGTCCGGCCTTCCTGCTGATGGACGAGCCGCTGGCATCGCTCGACCTGGCGCGGCGCGAGGAGATCATGGCGGTGATCGAGCGGCTACGCGACGAGTTACGCCTGCCGATCCTCTACGTCAGCCACGATCGCGCCGAGGTGGAGCGGCTGGCCACGCAGATCGTGCCGCTGCCCCAGCCAGTGCTGCCCTGATGGGGATCGCTCTTGCAAGCGCGTCCGAGCGAGCCCATTTGTGCTGCGTTGCAATATCGGCGACAAGGCTTGCATGACCACCCGAAAAGCAACTCCTGAACCCGCCGCCCAAAACGTATTGGTGTTGCAAGGCGGTGGCGCGCTGGGGGCGTACCAGGCGGGCGTCTATCAGGCGCTTGCAGAGGTCAACTGCCGGCCCGACTGGGTCGCGGGCATCTCCATCGGAGCCATCAACGCCGCGATCATCGCGGGCAATCCAGTGGGGCAACGCTGCGAGCGATTGCGCGCGTTCTGGGATCTGGTGTCTTCCGAATTGCAATACCGGCTGAACGATTCGGTCGGCTTCGCCCGGCGCGCCTTTAACGAGGCCTCGGCGGCGCTGGCGGCAACGATCGGCATTCCCGGCTTTTACGCACCCCGCTTCCCTCCGTTGCTGCTGGAATGGCCGGCCGATCTCGGCACGCTCGGCTATTACGATACCCGGCCACTGCGCAATACCCTGCTCGACATGATCGATTTCGATCATCTCAATTCGGGCGCCACCCGTTTCAGCGTCGGCGCGGTCAACGTGCTGACCGGCAATTTCATCTATTTCGACAACCGCGAGCGTGAAATCCGGCCCGAGCATATCATGGCCAGCGGTGCGCTGCCGCCCGGGTTCCCGCCGATAGAGATTGATGGCGAATGGTATTGGGACGGCGGCCTGGTATCCAACACGCCGCTGCAATACGTGCTCGATAACCGTCCGGTTTGCGAACTGACCGTATTCCAGGTCGATCTGTTCAGTGCCCGCGGTATCGTGCCGCGCACGCTGGCCGATGTGCTCCAGCGCGACAAGGACATCCGCTATTCCAGCCGCACCCGGCTGAACACCGATATGTCGAAGAAGCTCGAAGAGCTGCGCGTCGCCGCATATCGCCTTGCCGAAAAGCTGCCCGAGGACCTGCGCGGCGATCCCGATCTGGCGCGCCTCCTCGATCACCAGCCGAACGGCCCGGTGACGATCATGCACCTGATCAATCGCTGCGATCCGTACGAGACCAATTCAAAGGACTACGAGTTCTCGCGCATGACGGTGAACGACCACTGGACCTCGGGCGAGGCCGATGCCCAATTCTCGCTGGCCCATCCCGACTGGACCGGACGCGCCCGCGAGCCTGACCAGATCACCACCTTCGACCTGGCCGGTCAGCGCCACTGAAGCGGCGCCCAACTTCCCACGGAGAATGACGACATGAAGCTCAAGGACAAGGTCTGCATCGTTACTGGCGCTGCCAGCGGCATCGGTAACGCCATCGCTCATCGCTATGCCTCGGAAGGCGGCAGGGTCGTGATCGCGGACCTCAACATCGAGGCGGCGCAGGCCGCGGCCACCAGCATCGAGAGCGAACACGGCACCGCCGCGATGGCGATCGCGATGGACGTGACCAGCGAGGATCAGGTCAATGCAGGCGTGCAGGCGGTCGTCGATGCCTGGGGCGCAGTGGACGTGCTGGTGTCGAACGCGGGCATCCAGATCGTCAACCCGGTCGAGAATTACACGTTTGCCGACTGGAAGAAGATGCTGGCGATCCACCTCGACGGCGCGTTCCTGACATCGAAGGCCGTGCTGCCGCATATGTATGCCAAGGGTTCGGGCTCGATCATCTTCATGGGCTCGGTGCACTCGAAAGAGGCCAGCCCGCTGAAGAGCGCCTACGTCACCGCCAAGCACGGCCTGCTCGGCCTGTCGCGCGTGATCGCCAAGGAAGGCGGCAAGAAGGGCGTGCGCACCAACGTGATCTGCCCCGGCTTCGTGCGTACCCCGCTGGTGGACAAGCAGATCCCCGAGCAGGCGAAGGAACTGGGCATTTCAGAAGACGAAGTGGTGAAGCGCGTCATGCTCGGGCAGACCGTGGACGGCGAATTCACCACCGTGGAAGACATCGCCGAAGTCGCGCTGTTCTTCGCCGCGTTCGAAACCAACGCGCTGACTGGCCAGTCGCTGGTCGCAAGCCACGGCTGGTTCATGGAGTAATTTATCGATCCATCCCCCTCGATGGGGGAAGGATGCGCAGACTTGGTGAGCGCAGCGAACCTAGTCGCAGCTGGATGGGGGTGAACGCGTCATGCAAGCCCTGGCTTTGGCTGAAAGCACGCCCCCGCCCAACTCCGGCTAGGGCGGAAAACCACCAAGCCTCCGTGTCCCGCCCCCATCAAGGGGGCGGAAGTGAGCAATCAGCCCGCTTTCCTTAACCGCTCCAGCGCCGCGCCTTTGCCGATCAGCGGCAGGAGCGCGGCCATGTCCGGCCCGTGCTCGCGACCAGTCAGCGCCAGACGCAGCGGCAGGAACAGCGCCTTACCCTTGCGGCCCGTGGATTCCTTGAGCGCTCCGGTCAGCACCTTCCAGATTTCGCCGTCCCATGCCTGCGCTTCCAGCGCGGCAGCCGCTGCGGCGAGATAAGCGCGGTCGTCGTCATCGAACGCCGGGGCATTCACCGGGCCGGTCACGACACCCCACCAGTCCGCCGCCTCTGATACGCGCGCCAGGTTTGGCCGGATCGCCTCCCACGCCGCCGCATCGATCCCTTCGGGCAGCCGCCCGGCGACCTGTTCGAACGCAAGGCCATGCACGACCGAAGCGTTGACCCGCTCCAGCTCGGCATCGTCGAAGCGCGCGGGCGCCCGGCCAAAGCGCGACAGATCGAAGCTCGACGCCCGCGCATCGGCATCGAGCGTTGGGTCGACCGGATCGGATGTGCCCAGCCGCGCCAGCAGCGCGACCAGCGCTTGCGGTTCGATCCCGGCCTCGCGAAAATGCGCCGCGCCCAGCGAACCGAGGCGTTTCGACAGCTTGCCCTCGCTCCCTACCAGCAGCGCCTCGTGCGCGAAGCGCGGCACCGGCGCGCCCAGCGCCTCGAACATCTGGACCTGCGCGGCGGTGTTCGACACATGGTCCTCGCCGCGCAGCACATCGGTCACGCCCATTGCGATGTCGTCGATCACCGAGGGCAGCATGTAGAGCCACGACCCATCGGCGCGGCGGATGACGGGATCGGACACCTGTGCCGCGTCGAACTGCTGCGGCCCGCGAATGCCGTCGTCCCACGCGATCGGCGACCCGCGATCGAGCAGGAAGCGCCAGTGCGGCTTCTCGCCCGCCGCTTCCTTGGCGGCCTTGTCCGCCTCGCTCAGCGCCAGTGCGGCGCGGTCGTAGATTGGGGGCAAGCCGCGCCCGAGCAGCACCTTGCGCCGCAAATCGAGTTCCTGCGGCGTCTCCCAACAGGGATAGACCCGACCAATGTCACGCAGCCGCGCAAATTCCGCCTCATAGATCGCAAACCGCGCCGACTGCCGCTCCTCGCCCTCGGGCACCAGCCCCAGCCACGCGAGATCGGCATGAATTCCCGCGACATATTCCTCGCGGCTGCGCTCGGCATCGGTATCGTCGATCCTGAGCAGGAACCGCCCCCCCGCCTGCTTGGCCAGCAGCCAGTTGTGCAGCGCCGTGCGGATATTGCCGACATGAAGATGCCCGGTGGGCGACGGCGCGAAGCGGGTGGTGACGGTCATCCAGCGCCGTTAGCGCTTTGCCAGCCGTCTGTCAGCCACTCCGAAACGCATGCGTGATCGGATAGCGCCGATCGCGGCCGAAGTTGCGCGACGTCAGCTTGACGCCCGGCGGGGCCTGGCGGCGTTTGTATTCGGCCAGATGCAGCAGGCGCTCGATGCGCACCACCGTTTCGCGGTCGAAGCCTTCGGTCACGAGTTGTTCGACGCTCTTGTCATTTTCGACCAGGCCGAGGAGGATCGGGTCGAGCACCTCGTATGGCGGCAGCGAATCGGAGTCCTTCTGGTCGGCGCGCAGTTCGGCCGTGGGTGGCTTGGTGATGATGTTTTCGGGGATCACCGCGCCTTGCGGGCCAAGACCAATGCGCGGGCGCGCCCGGTTCCTCCAGTTCGAGATGGCGAACACGGTCATCTTGTAGGCATCTTTCAGCGGGTTGTAGCCGCCCGCCATGTCGCCATAGATCGTCGCATAGCCGACGCTCATCTCGCTCTTGTTGCCGGTGGTCATCAGCATCGGCCCGAAGTTGTTCGACAGCGCCATCAGCGCCACGCCGCGCAGGCGCGACTGGAGGTTTTCCTCGGTCAGATCGCGCGGGACATTGGCAAACGTTTCCGCCAGCATCGCTTCCATACCGGCAACGGCGGGCGCGATCGGCATCGTGGTGTAGCGGATGCCCAGCGCGTCGGCGCAGGCGCGGGCGTCTTCCAGGCTCTCTTCGCTGGTGAACTGCGATGGCAGCATCACCGCCCACACCCGGTCCGCCCCCAGTGCGTCTACCGCGATCGCGGCACAGGCGGCACTGTCGATTCCGCCTGACAGCCCCAGCACGACGCCGGGGAAGCGATTGCGATCGACGTAGTCGCGCAGGCCTAGCACCATCGCGCAGTAGATATCCTCGGGGTGCTGGGCGAGCGGCTGAATCTCGCCGCGGTTGCAGCGCCAGCCTTGCGCGGTCTTGGTCCAGTTGGTCTGGACTTCCTGCTCTTCCCAGTCGCGCATCTGCACGGCGAGCGCGCCATCGCCGTTGACGACGAAGCTCGCGCCGTCGAACACCAATTCGTCCTGCCCGCCGACGCGATTGAGATAGGCCAGCGGCAGCCCGGTATCGACCGCGCGGCGCTTGGCCACGCCTTCGATCCGCAGCGCGTCCTTGTTGATCTCATATGGGCTGCCGTTGATGCAGATGAGCATCTCGGCCCCGAAATCGGCGAGGTGACGGCACACTTCGGGCCGCCAGATATCCTCGCAGATCGGCACGCCGATCATCGTGCCGCGCAGGATTACCGGCTCGGGCAGCGGGCCGGGCTGGAACAAGCGCATTTCGTCGAAAGTGCCGTAGTTGGGCAGTTCGTGCTTGAGGCGGACGGCGGCAACCTTGCCCTGATCGAGCAGTGCCACGCCATTGTGCAGCGCCCCATCCAGGACGAATACCGAGCCGACCAGCAGCGCGGGGCCATCAGACGCAGTGGCCTGCGCCAGCTTTTGCAGTTCAGCGGCAGCGCGTTCGATCAACGAGGGCTTGAGAATCAGGTCTTCGGGCGGGTAGCCGATCAGGTGAAGTTCGGGAAAAACCAGAAGGTCCGAATCGGATGCACGTTCGCGCGCGGCCAGCACGCCCTGCGCATTGCCGGCGATATCGCCGACAGACTGGTTATGCTGGGCAAGCGTGATCTTCAGCGTATCGGGCATGAGCGCGTGATGCCGAAGGCGCCTCTGTCATGCAAACAAATCTGTCGGGGATACAAAAAACCCTCCCGGTGAGGAGGATTACAGGAACTTAACCGCCCCCTGAGCGGACTGCCGAAGCAGTAGACTGCGACCGATCAAACTGAGCGGGGGTGGGCCGGAAGCGACGTGCTTTCGACCACACCCCCGTCCGGATTACATCGCCGCTTCGGTAGCTGCAGCTTCCGTGGCCATGTCGGTTGCCATCGGATCGGCAGCCATCGTTTCTTCAGCCATCGTTTCCGCGCTGTCGGTTGCGGCATCAGTCGGAGCTTCCGAGCTGCCGCAGGCAGCCAGAGCCATAGCAGCGGCCGACGCAAATGCGGCGTAAGCAATCTTCTTCATGCGAATCCCCTTGCAATGTTTGGCGCAGGCGCCAACGCTTGCAGGCAAGCCTGCCCCCATTGTTTAGACTAGAGCATGGCTTGCCGTAAACCCCATTCGATGGTGGCAAAATCCTCGGAAATGCAGGGGTTGCGATGATATAAAGATATCTTTATATCCCATTCGCATGCGAATTGACCCTCTTTTGCGCGCGCTATCTGATCCGACGAGGCTGCGGATCATGCGCCTGCTTGCGCACATGGAGCTTGCCGTGGGCGAGCTTGCGCAAGTGCTGGGACAGAGCCAGCCGAGGGCCTCGCGGCACATCCGTATCCTGTGCGATGCGGGTCTGGCGGAGCGGCGCAAGGAAGGCTCCTGGGTATTTTTACGTAGCGCGATCAGCGAAACCAGCACCCCGCCGCTGGGCGCGGCTGCCGCCAATCTTCTGACTTTAGCCGAGCGCGACGATGCCGCGTTCGCCGCGCGCTGCAGCGAAGACCGCCGCCATCTGGCCGCGATCCGCGCCGCGCGCGAAACGAGCGCCGAAGCCTACTTCGCCCGCCATGCAG
Organism: uncultured Novosphingobium sp.; assembly: GCA_964502105.1. Classification (GTDB taxonomy): domain Bacteria; phylum Pseudomonadota; class Alphaproteobacteria; order Sphingomonadales; family Sphingomonadaceae; genus Novosphingobium. The sequence goes on from CAZCUS010000007.1 coordinate 14,879, forward strand.
AGCAGTGGGACACGCTGCGATCCTTGCACAGCCCCGACGATCGGGTTGAAGCCGCGCTGGCCGGCGCGCTAAACACCGCGGGCGACGAAACGCTGGGGGCGCTGCTGGATGTCGGCACCGGCACCGGCCGCATGGCCGAAATCTTCGCGACACGGGCGCGGCACGTGACCGCGCTCGACAAAAGCCCCGAGATGCTGCGCATTGCCCGCGCCCGGCTGCAATCGCTGCCCGCCGGCAAGGTCGATCTGGTGCAGGGCGACTTCACCGCGTTGCCGTTTGCCGAAGCCGCGTTCGATACGCTGCTGTTTCATCAGGTGCTGCATTATGCGCAGGCGCCCGATGTGGTGCTGAGCGAAGCCGCGCGCGTCATGCGTGAGGGCGGCCGCATCGCCGTGGTGGATTTCGCGGCACACGATCGCGAAGAACTGCGCAGCGCGCATGCCCATGCCCGCCTCGGGTTTTCCGACGAGCAAATGCGCGCGCTGCTGAACGACGCCGGTTTCGCTGCCGATCTGCCGGTGGCGCTCCCCGGCGAGCAATTAACCGTCAAGATATGGACAGGCCGTCGCCAAGGCGGCAGGGCGCCCGCGCAGGCGGCGTGCCCGATTGGTCCCGCAACAGGAGAGGCTTCGCGCCCATGACTATCGCAGCCCCCGGTATCCCGGATTCCTCGCTCTACGCCGGCCTGCCGGGCGACATCCGCATTTCGTTCGAATTCTTCCCGCCCAAGACCGAGAAGATGGACGCGCAATTGTGGGAAGCGATCACCCAGCTTGCGCCGCTCGCGCCGAGCTTCGTGTCGGTGACTTACGGCGCGGGCGGTTCGACCCGCGAACGCACGCACGCCACTGTCGCGCGAATCGTTGCCGAGACAGACCTGCTGCCCGCCGCGCACCTGACATGCGTCTCGGCGAGCAAGGCCGAAATTGCCGATGTTGCGCAGCAATACTGGGACGCGGGCGTGCGGCATATCGTGGCATTGCGCGGAGATCCGCCAGCGACGGACGAAGGCCGCTTTGTGCCGCACCCCGAAGGCTACGCGAGCGCCGCAGCGCTTGTCGAAGGTTTGCGCCGCCAGCACGATTTCGAGATCTCGGTCGCCGCCTATCCCGAGGTTCACCCCGAAGCGCTCAGCGCCGATGCCGATCTCGACAACCTGAAGCGCAAGCTCGATGCCGGGGCAACGCGCGCGATCACGCAGTTCTTTTTCTCGACCGAGGCCTATTTCCGTTTCCTCGACAAGGCGCTTGCCGCCGGGATTACCGCGCCGATCCTGCCGGGCATCATGCCCGTCACGAGTTTTGCCGCGATCCGGCGCATGTCGGCCAACACCGAGATTCCGGGCTGGCTGATCGATACGTTCGAAGGCCTCGATGAACGCCCCGGCCCGCGCGGACTGGTGTCCGCCGTCGTCGCCGCCGACCAGTGCCGCCGGCTATACGAAGGCGGCGTGCGCGATTTCCATTTCTACACGCTCAACAAGGCCGAGCAGGCTTATGCCATCTGCCACCTGCTCGGTCGCCGTCCGAAGGAACTTTCCGCATGAGCGCCCCTGAATTGAGCCCGCGCGAACGCCTTATCGCCGAAGCCAGCAAGCGCATCCTCATCACCGACGGCGCATTCGGCACCGAGATCCAGAACTGGAAGCTGGCCGAGGGAGACTATGCCGGAAACCTTGGCCTCGCCAAGGAGCAGAAGGGCAACAACGACATCCTCGCACTGACCAAGCCCGAAGTGCCCGAGACGATCCACCGCGCTTACTTCGCGGCGGGCGCGGACATTGCCGAGACCAATACGTTCTCGGCCAACCGCATCAGCCAGGCCGATTATGCGGCCGAGCATCTGGTGCGCGAGATCAACCTTGCCTCGGCGCAACTGGCCCGCCGCATCGCCGACGAATATCAGGCGAAGGACGGCCGTCCGCGCTTCGTTGCGGGCGCCATCGGGCCGACCAACAAGACGCTGTCGCTTTCGCCCGACGTCAACGACCCCGGCTATCGCGAGATCGACTGGGACGAACTGGTCGATGTCTATCACGAACAAGCCGCCGCTCTGGTCGAGGGCGGCGCGGACTTCATCCTGATCGAAACGGTGTTTGATACGCTCAACGCCAAGGCGGGCGTGATGGCGGTGCGGCGGCTCGAACAGGAACTGGGCCGCGAAGTGCCGATCATGCTGTCGATGACGCTGACCGATCTGTCGGGCCGCAATCTCTCTGGCCATACGGTCGAGGCCTTCTGGCATGCGGTGCGCCACGCCAAGCCGGTGACGATCGGGCTGAACTGCTCATTCGGCGCGACGCAGCTTCGCCCGCATGTGAAAGTGCTGAGCGAGATCGCCGACACGCTGATCATGATCTATCCCAACGCCGGCCTGCCCAACGAACTGGGCGAGTACGACGAGATGCCGGACACGACCGCCGCGCTGGTCAAGGAATGGGCCGACGCGGGACAGGTCAACATTCTGGGTGGTTGCTGCGGATCGACGCCCGCGCATATCGCCGCGATGGCCAAGGCGGTCGCCAATCTGCCGGCGCGTCCGCTGCCGACGCTGGCGCCGGTCACGCGGCTGGCCGGCCTCGAACCGTTCATCATGGCCGATTGATCCGATGTACGATCCGTCCCCCTGGCACATCCGCGAAGCCGGCCCCGGCGACGTGCCCGCCGTCGCGTTGGTCGGCGCGGCGACGTTTCTGGAGACGTATGCCGGGCTGATCGCGCGGGACGACATGGTGGCGCATTGCGCGCACGACCATGCTGCTGACGTCTACAGTCGATATTTGGACAAAGGCGCACGCATCTGGCTAGCTGAATCGCAAGCGACGGGTTCGCCGCTCGGCTATGCGCTGCTGTGCCCGCCCGAACTCGATTGCGCCGTGCCCGGCGACATCGAGCTGAAGCGCATCTACAGCCTTACCCGTATGCAGGGCACCGGCCTCGGCTCGGCGCTGATGGCAACGGTAGTAGAGTCAGCGCAAGGGCATACGCGACTATTGCTCGGCGTCCACAGCCTGAACACACAGGCGTTGGGCTTTTATGGCAGGCAGGGCTTTGCGCAGATCGGCACCCGCCGCTTCCGCGTCGGCGCTGTCGAATACGACGACTTCGTGCTGGCACGTCCGCTGGCCAACTGAATTTCACTGGATCCACCGATGAACACCCTCTCCTCTGCCCGCTTCGTCAATATCGGCGAACGCACCAATGTCACCGGCTCGGCGAAGTTCAAGAAACTCGTGATGGCGGGCGACTATCCCGCCGCTGTCGAAGTCGCTCGCCAGCAGGTGGAAAACGGCGCGCAGGTCATCGACGTCAACATGGACGAGGGCCTGCTCGACGCGGTCGTGGCGATGACCACGTTCCTCAAGCTGATCGCCGCCGAGCCAGACATCGCGCGTGTCCCGGTGATGATCGACAGTTCCAAATGGGACGTGATCGAGGCCGGGCTGAAATGCGTTTCGGGCAAGCCGATCGTCAATTCGATCAGCATGAAGGAAGGCGAGGCGCCGTTCCTCGAATCCGCGCGCAAGTGCATGGATTATGGTGCGGCGGTGGTCGTCATGGCCTTCGACGAGACGGGTCAGGCCGACACCAAGCAGCGCAAGATCGATATCTGCGAGCGCGCCTACAAGCTGCTGGTCGGCATCGGCTTTCCGCCCGAGGACATCATTTTCGATCCCAATGTCTTCGCGGTCGCTACCGGCATCGAGGAGCATGACCGCTATGGCCTCGATTTCATCGAGGCAGTGGCGGAAATCCGCAAGCGCTGCCCGCATGTCCATTTCTCGGGCGGGCTCTCCAACCTCTCGTTTTCGTTCCGTGGCAACGAGACAGTGCGCCGCGCGATGCACTCGGTGTTCCTCTACCACGCCATTCCGGTCGGCCTCGACATGGCCATCGTCAACGCTGGTCAGCTCGACATCTACGACCAGATCGACCCGGTTCTGCGCGAAGCTTGCGAAGATGTCATCTTGATGCGCCGCCCCGGCGTGGGCGAGGACGGCAAGACCGCGACCGAGCGCCTGATCGACCTGGCCGAAAGCTACAAGGGCAAGGACGTCGTCGCAGAGAAAGCCGCCGAGGAATGGCGCGGCTGGGAAGTCACCAAGCGGCTTGAGCACGCGCTGGTCAAAGGCATCGATGCTTATGTGGTCGAGGATACCGAGGAAGCGCGGCAGTCGGCAGCTGACCGGGGCGGGCGTCCGATCGAGGTGATCGAAGGCCCGCTGATGGACGGCATGAACGTCGTTGGCGACCTGTTCGGATCGGGCAAGATGTTCCTGCCGCAAGTGGTCAAGTCCGCGCGCGTGATGAAAAAGGCGGTCGCCCACCTGATTCCTTATATCGAGGCATCGAAGGAGCCGGGCGCCAAGGCCAAGGGCCGCATCATCATGGCCACGGTCAAGGGGGACGTGCACGATATCGGCAAGAACATCGTTGGCGTCGTGCTTCAGTGTAACGGCTACGAAGTCATCGATCTGGGCGTCATGGTCGCGTGGTCGACGATCCTGCAGGCAGCGAACGAAAACGACGCGGACATCATCGGGCTATCTGGCCTTATCACGCCATCACTCGACGAGATGGTCACGGTCGCAGAGGAAATGCAGCGCGCCGGGATGCAGATTCCGCTGCTGATCGGCGGCGCGACGACGAGCAAGGTCCATACCGCGTTGCGCATCGATCCGGCCTACAAAGGCCCTGTTGTACACGTGCTTGATGCCAGCCGGGCGGTCGGCGTCGCCTCGCAGCTTCTGTCCGATACGCAGGCCGAGGGGTTCAAGTCCTCCGTGGCGATCGATTACGCCAAGGTGCGCGAAGCCCGCGAGGGCAAGGGTCAGTCGGAGCTGTTGTCGCTTGCCGATGCCCGCGCCAATGCCTTCGAGCCCGATTTTGCCCAGAAGCCCTCGGCTCCGGCGCAACCCGGCCTGCATGTGTTCGAGGACTGGAGCCTTGCCGATCTTCGCGAGCTGTTTGACTGGACGCCGTTCTTCCGCGCCTGGGAACTGGCTGGCAATTATCCCGCAATCCTGGAAGACGAGGTCGTCGGCGAAAGCGCGCGCGGGCTGTTCGCCGATGCGCAAGCCATGCTCGACACCATTGTCGCGGAAAAGTGGCTGACCGCGAAAGCTGTCTGCGGGTTCTGGCCCGGTCGCCGCGCTGGCGACGATATCCTGCTGGATGAAGGCACGCGCCTGCCCTTCCTGCGCCAGCAGTTCAAGAAATCGCGCGGCCGTGCCAATTTCTGCCTGGCCGATTTCATCGATCCGGCCGGCGATTGGCTGGGCGGCTTCGCGGTCGCCATCCATGGCATCGATCCGCACCTGGAACGCTTCCGGGCGAACCACGACGACTATTCGGATATCCTGCTCAAGGCGCTGGCCGATCGTTTCGCCGAAGCCCTCGCCGAACGCCTGCACCAGCACGTCCGCACGGCGCTGTGGGGCTATGCCCCGGGTGAGCAGTTCACCAATGCGGCGCTGATCCGTGAGGAATATCGAGGCATCCGCCCTGCGCCCGGCTATCCGGCCTGCCCCGACCACTCGCTCAAGCCGATCCTGTTCGACTTGCTGAAAGCGCAGGACAATGCCGGGATCGTGCTGACCGAGAGCCAGGCGATGCTACCGACCGCCGCCGTCTCGGGCTTCTACTTCGCACATCCTGAAAGCCAATATTTCGGGGTGGCACGAATCGGGCGCGATCAGCTGGAGGACTATGCTGGCCGGCGGGAGATCGATCTGGCCACTGCCGAGCGCTGGCTGCGGCCCAATCTGGACTGAGCTATCATCATAACCCAATTTTAATGTGCAATAAGTACCACAAGGATCGGAGAGGCGGACTTGTAGCGGGGCAACAAAGGATGTTGGTTGAAATAGCACCAGAGCAGGTCCGGCTGGGCATGTACGTCCGCGGCTTTGGCGGCTCCTGGCTCGATCATCCGTTTTGGCGCGTGAAGTTCGTGTTGTCCACGCAAGCTGATGTGCTGCGCGTGAACCAGTCCGGCGTGCCCTACGTAATCATCGATACCGATCGGGGGGTCGGCGTGGAGATTGCGAGCACGGGGGCGGCAGCCACCACGCCTCCGGCACCAGTCATAATGCGCCGCGTGAAGCGGTCTCCATCTCCGGGGGGATGGAGCGATTTCGAACGCACTCGTCAGAATTCCGACAAACAGCGCGCCAAGACCCTCATCGCGCGATCGATGCGCGTGCTGCGCGGCGCCTTCGCCGATGTCCGTCTCGGTCGCGCAATCCGTATGTCCGAAGTGACCGCCGTGGTTGATGACGTAGTCGAGATGATCGAGCGTAATCCGCGGACACTGCTCGAAATGCTGCGCCTCAAAAAGAAAAACGAATACACCTACATGCACTCGATCGCGGTGTGCACGCTGATGGCCAATCTCGCCCGACATATAGGGAAGAGCGATGCCGAAATGCGGGAGTTCGGCTTGGCCGGGTTGTTGCACGATCTCGGCAAGATGGAAATTCCGGATGCCATCCTCGACAAGCAGGGCAAACTTACCGACGACGAATTCCGCGAAGTCCGCGAGCATCCTGAATACGGCTACCGCATGCTGCAGCAAACGCCGAACATTCCCGAGGCCGCGCTCGACGTCTGCCGCCATCATCACGAAAAAGTCGACGGCAGCGGCTATCCTTTCGGCCTTGCAGAAGAAGCGATCTCGCTCGTCGCCCGGATCGGCGCGATCTGCGACGTCTACGACGCTGTGACATCGGATCGGGTCTACAAGGAAGCATGGTCACCAGTGACGGCGCTATCTGCCATGTGGAGCTGGGACGGACACTTCGATCGCGAACTGTTGTTCACCTTCATGCAGAGCGTCGGCGTTTTCCCGCCTGGTATGCTGGTCGAACTGCGCAGCAATCGGCTCGCGCTCGTGCTAGAGAATAAGCGCCGCAGCACCCGGCCGCGCGTCGTCGCCTTTTACTCGACCCGCGAAAGGACCTTCCTCGAACCCGACGAACTGGTCATCCAGGACAACCTCGCCAACGACAGCATAATCGCTCCAGCCGAGCCCGATGACTGGGGTTTGGAGAACTGGTCGGTTATCGCGGAGCGCCTGAAGCAGGGCCAGTCGGCGCAGTTGGCCGCGTAATCAGGCTACGCGGGCACGATCACTTTGCGCGGGCAGGTGCTGCGGCAAGTAGGCAGGCGCGCCCTTCCTCACCCAGGATCAATAAATTCGGCGGTGTGGACAGGGGACGAGCAGCATACCGGTGCGCTGTTTGCCTGACTTTTGCCGGTAGGACCGGCTGCAATCAGGGCGCGTTGCGATCATGCCGAGAGCGACGGGCCGGGCGACAACTCCGAAAAGCATTCCAGCGAGCGGTTCCATGATCGTACTCCTGTGGCTCAAGTCCGGCTAAAGCACTGGCGGGCCGCCTCATGCGCTCCGGACAACGCCTTTATGCCGCGCCCTGCTGCACAGCGCTGTGATACGACGCACCGGAACGACGTGATTTAGCGCACACACGCTGACGAGAGACGGATATCCGCCGAAATCCGGGCCACGGCGGTTTCGCGGCACGTCGCGATCTGCCATGGCTCCTCGCCGTGGCGACACCCTCTGACCAGACGATCCGACAGTATCCCGACATGCAGGCCGCGCACGACGCGCTGCATGCTACGTTCGGCTTTGCCACGTTTCGCGGCGTGCAGGCCGATGTGGTGGAGCGCGTGCTGGCTGGCCGATCGACGCTGGCAGTCATGCCCACCGGCGCGGGCAAGTCGCTGACGTATCAGTTGCCTGCGGTCATGGCGCAAGGCACCTGCGTGGTGGTCAGCCCGCTGATCGCGCTGATGCACGACCAATTGCGCGCCGCGACCGCGAACGGCATCCGCGCCGCGACGCTGACCAGCGCCGATAACGACCGCGAGCAGACGATCGACCGGTTCCGTGCCGGTGAGCTCGATCTGCTCTACATCGCGCCCGAGCGGGCCAGCCAGTCGCATTTCCGCGAACTGCTGTCGAAATCGCCGGTCAGCCTGTTCGCCATCGACGAAGCGCATTGCGTGTCCGAGTGGGGCCACGATTTCCGCCCCGACTACCGGTTGCTGCGCCCGCTGCTCGACAGTTTCCCTGACGTTCCGCGCCTGGCGCTGACCGCCACTGCCGACCACCACACCCGCGCCGATATCCTCGCGCAACTGGGCATTCCCGATGAAGGGCTGATCGTTGCCGGGTTCGACCGGCCGAACATTCGCTACAACATCCGCCCGCGCGACAACGCGATGCGCCAGTTGAAGACTCTGCTCGACGAGCAGCCCGGCCCCGGTATCATCTATGCGCCGACACGCGCCAAGGTGGAGCAACTGGCCGAGGCGCTGTCAGCCGGAGGCCGCCGCGTGCTGCCCTATCATGCCGGGCTCGCCCCGGAAGTGCGCGCGCGCAATCAAGCGGCGTTCGTTGCCTCGGAAGACATGGTGATGGTCGCCACGGTCGCCTTTGGCATGGGCATCGACAAGCCCGACGTGCGCTTCGTGGCCCACGCCGGCATCCCCAAATCGATCGAGGCCTATTACCAGGAAACCGGGCGGGCCGGGCGCGATGGCGATCCCTCGGTAGCCATGATGTTCTGGGGCGCGGAAGACTTTGCCCGCGCGCGCCAGCGCCTGAGCGAAGTCGAGGAATTCCGCCGCAACGCCGAGCGCACCCGGCTGGACGCGATGGCCGCGCTGGTCGAGACCGCCGAATGCCGGCGCGCGATCCTGCTGCGCCACTTCGGTGAAAATCCCCCCGCCACGTGCGGCAATTGCGACAACTGCCTCGAACCCGTCGGCGTGCTCGATGTCACGCGGCTGGCGCAGAAGCTGCTCTCCGCAGTCTATCGCACCGGCCAGAGCTTTGGCCTGGGCCATCTCGAAAAAGTGCTGAACGGCCATTCGGACGACCGCGTGATCCAGCGCGGGCATGACACGCTATCCGTTTTCGGCATCATGAATGCCGAGGAGCAGCCCCTGCTCAAACCGCTCGCCCGCGCCTTGCAGGCCCGCGGCAGTCTGGTCCCCACCGAGCACGGCGGTCTCGCGCTGGGCGGTGACGCCCGCGCGATCCTGAAGGGCGAGGGCGAAGTGCAGATCGTCGTCCCGCCCAAGCGCGAAAAGCGTGGCCGCCAGCGCGATGGCGGCGCGAACCCGGTCGGAGATCCCCTATTCGAAGCGCTGCGCGCGCTACGCCGTGATCTGGCGCAGGAAGCAGGCATGCCGCCCTACGTGATCTTCCACGATTCGACATTGCGCGAAATGGCCGCCGCCCGCCCGACCACGCTGGCCGCCCTGGGAGAAATCGGCGGCATAGGCGCGCGCAAGCTCGAAGCCTACGGTGAGGCGTTCCTCACCGTGCTTCGGCAGGACTAGGCGTCAGTTCAAAGCGGATTGTCGAGCTTGATGATCTCTTCGTTGCTCTGGCGCTGGGTGGTCTTCAGCGTGCGGGGACCGGCGAAACTAGCGAGCACCGGTTTGTCGCGACCGTAGATGTCGCCGAACTTGCGCAAGTCGCCATCGATCGAGCGGGCCATCGTGAAGTAGGTGATGTAAACCGGGAAGGTCCGGGTCATTTCCACCTTAGTGTACTTGCGCGAGCGCGAGGTTTCCGCCGCTTCTTCTGCCGGCATTTGCGCGCCGAGAATGGCCATCGTCATGCCCAGTTCCACCGCGCGTTCGGTGCGGATGCAACCGTGGCTGAAGGCGCGCACTTCGGAGTTGAAATACTGCTTCGACGGCGTGTCGTGGAGATAGATCGCGTGTGGGTTCGGCATGTCGATCTTCATCAGGCCGAGCGCATTGTTCGGCCCCGGTTGCTGCACCACGGTGGTAAACCCATCCGCATTGCGCGTACCCTTGTAGCCGTTGGCAGCCGCCCAGCCCGGGTTGCCCAGCACGCGCGCGCCAAGGCCCTCGCCCTTGACGATCGACTGCGGCACGGTCCAGGTCGGGTTGAACACCACGGCCGTCACCGTCTCCGCAAGCTGCGGCGTGGCCGTGCGACCCGGCTTGCCGACGACCGTGCGATAGGTGCGGATGTTGCGGTTCTTCACCGTCAGGCGAAGCTGGAATTCGGGCACATTGGTCAGCAGATAGACTTCGCCGAGGTCACGCCGCAGCCAGCGCCAGCGATCCATGTTGGCCTGAATCAGCGCGCGGGTGACCTTGTCGGCGGTCTTCGTTTCGGCCAGCGCCTGCTTCAGCGCGGCGTAATCGGGCGTTGTCGGTGCCAGCTTGGTGACAATGTCCGCCACGTCGTGAGAGGACAGCGCCTGTGCCATGACCTGCATCGTCGGCATCTCATCCTGATCGGGATCGACCGCGAACCACTGTACACGCGCCGTCATCGGCGTGCGGCCATCGCGCAAATCCTCGATCAGCCACGAGGCCGATTTGCTCGCGACATCGTCAAGCTCCGCGCTCGGGCCTCTGGCGATCGCGGCGCGAAGCGCTTCGGGACGATAGTCCGCCGGCAAAAGCCCTTCGGTGCCGATGTTCTCGATCACCGCGAGCAAGGCCTGCGCATCGCTGACCGGCCAGGCCATGACCGATTCGAACACAGGCAACGGCTGCTGCGTGGTCTGCGCCACTGCGGCGACGGGCGCTGCGGGAACCGGCTTTGCCGCTGGCACCTGCCAGGTGTCGGATGGCACCTGCGGCTCGATCGATTGTGCTTGGACTGCTGGCATGACCGAGAGCGCCGGGCAGGCCAGCGCCGCGACTGCCGTCGCCCGAATCGCACTGAACCGCTTCATTTCCCGTAACCCTTCAATGTTCCGCATACCTTGCGTGGTGGCGCCATGCCTCATGATCGAAACCCGCTAGCCTTCCCGCGTATCGGATGATTCCCGGACCGCGTGGGTCCATATCCCTGATTAGCCCGTATCGTCGGTCATCATCAAGTTTTCCTCCTTTCGCCAAGCTGAATCGACCGGGCAAAACCCGCTGGTCATTCGAGATCGGCATCACGGGTCCTGACAACGCGGCGTGCCTTCGGTGCAGCACTACCCTATGGGCCGACGATGATGTGGGGGAGACGATTCGCACCATTCGTGTCGGTAACGATCGGCATCGCCACATTCAGCGCGATGGATGCCGCGATGAAGGGCGCCGCGATGCTGGCCGGTGTGTTCACCGCGCTGCTGCTGCGCAATCTTTGCGGCACGCTGATCATGCTGCCTGTCTGGCTGGCCGTAAGCCGCCGCCTGCCCTCGCGCCCGGCGCTGCTGGTCCACGTCCAGCGCTCGATGATCACCGCGTGCATGGGGGCGCTGTTCTTCTACGGCATCGTGCGCGTTCCACTGGCCGAAGCCATAGCGATCACGTTCATCGCGCCGCTGATCGCGCTCTATTTCGCCGCGGTAATGCTGGGCGAGACGATCCATCGCAACGCTATCCTTGGCTCGCTGCTGGGGCTGGTGGGAGTCGCCGTGATCGCTGCCGCGCGCTTCAGCACGGGCGCTTTCGATCGCGAAACGGCCATAGGTATCGGGGCGATCGTGATCTCGGCCATGTTCTACGCGGTCAATCTTGTTCTGCAACGCAAGCAGGCCTTGCTCGCGGGGCCGGTGGAAGTGGCATTTTTCCAGAGTCTGCTGGTATCGCTCTGCCTGGTCGGACTTGCGCCGTGGCTCTGGGTCTGGCCAAGCACCCCAGCGGTGCACGGCATTCTCGCCGGCGCGGTGCTGGCAACGCTGGCACTGCTGTTCCTGTCCTGGGGCTATGCCCGCGCCGAGACGCAGGCTCTGGTTCCGATCGAATATACCGGATTCCTGTGGGCGGCGCTGTTCGGCTGGGTCCTGTTCGACGAAGCGATCGGCCTTGCCACCGTAGCAGGTACCGTTCTGATCGTTGCGGGATGCGTGATCGCAACCGGACTGTGGGGGCAAAAACACACCGAACAGGTCGCTACCTAGGCAGCACAGTGGGCAGCGACCCTTGACCTTCGTTCCTTGAAAGCCCATCGGCGGAGCCGACGAATCCGTTTGTCGCAGTGCAGCACGATCCCGGTCGTGTGACATTGCGTTGGCACCACAATAAAGGGGAACAGGGCCATATGACCCAGGTCGGACAGGACACGCTCGGCACTCGCAGCACCATGACGGTCGGCGGCAAGCAAGTCGCTTACTACTCGCTGAAGAAGGCCTCGGAGAAGATCGGCGACATCAGCCGCCTCCCATTTTCGATGAAAGTCCTGCTCGAAAACCTGCTGCGGTTCGAGGATGGCGGCTTCACCGTTTCGACCGACCACGTTCAGGCTCTGGTGGACTGGCAGAAGAACCCCGTTACTGGCGCGGAAATCCAGTATCGCCCCGCGCGCGTGCTGCTGCAGGATTTCACCGGCGTTCCTTGCGTTGTCGATCTGGCCGCGATGCGCGATGCGATCGCCACGCTTGGCGGTGACACCAGCAAGATCAACCCACTGGTTCCGGTCAATCTCGTGATCGACCACTCGGTAATGGTCGACGAGTTCGGCCACCCCAAGGCAGCAGAACAGAACGTCGAGATCGAATACCAGCGCAACATGGAGCGCTATGACTTCCTCAAGTGGGGCTCAAAGTCGCTCGACAACTTCTACGCCGTGCCGCCGGGCACCGGCATCTGCCACCAGGTCAATCTGGAAAACATCGCCAAGACGGTGTGGTCCTCCACCGATCAGAATGGTGAACTGGTCGCCTATCCGGACACCTGCGTCGGCACCGACAGCCACACTACGATGATCAACGGCCTGGGCGTGCTCGGCTGGGGCGTCGGCGGGATCGAGGCCGAAGCCGCAATGCTCGGCCAGCCCGTTTCGATGCTCATTCCCGAAGTCGTTGGCTTCAAGCTGATCGGTGAATTGCAGGAAGGCGTTACCGCGACCGACCTCGTGCTCACCTGCACCTCGATGCTGCGCAAGCATGGCGTCGTCGGTCGCTTCGTCGAGTATTTCGGCCCCGGTCTGGCTTCGCTCAGCCTCGCCGATCGCGCGACGCTGGCCAACATGGCACCCGAATACGGCGCGACCTGCGGCTTCTTCGGTATCGACGACAAGACGCTGGACTACCTGCGCCTGACCGGCCGCGAGGAAGAGCAGATCGATCTCGTCGAAGCCTATGCCCGCGAGCAGGGTTTCTGGATCGAGCCCGGCGCCGCCGACCCGATCTTCACCAGCACGCTCGAACTCGACATGGCCACTGTGGTGCCGTCGCTCGCCGGTCCCAAGCGTCCGCAGGACTGGGTGGCGCTGCCCGAGGTCGACGACGTGTTCAACGCCGACATGGCTGAAACGTACAAGAAGAAGCCCACGCGCGTGAAGGTCGAAGGCAAGGACTTCGACATCGGTGACGGCGATGTGATGATCGCGGCCATCACCAGCTGCACCAATACTTCGAACCCGGGCGTTCTCGTGGCCGCTGGTCTCGTCGCCAAGAAGGCCGATGAACTGGGCCTCAAGCCCAAGCCCTGGGTCAAGACCTCGCTCGCTCCCGGTTCGCAGGTCGTCACCGACTACCTGGTGCGCGCCGGTCTGCAGTCGCATCTCGACAACATCGGCTTCAACCTCGTGGGCTATGGCTGCACCACCTGCATCGGCAACTCCGGTCCTCTGGCCGAACCGATCAGCAAGGCGATCAACGAGAACGGCCTTGTCGCCGCGGCAGTGATCTCGGGCAACCGCAACTTCGAGGGCCGCGTCTCTCCCGACGTGCGCGCCAACTTCCTCGCATCCCCGCCGCTGGTCGTCGCTTACGCCTTGAAGGGCACCGTGGTGGAAGACTTCACCACCACCCCGATCGGCCAGAGCAAGGACGGCGTGGACGTGTTCCTCAAGGACATCTGGCCGACCAACCTCGAAGTCGCCGAGACGATGGCCGGCTGCATGGACCGCGAGATGTTCCGGAGCCGCTACGCCGACGTCTACAAGGGCGACGCCCACTGGCAGGCGATCGATGTCACCGGTTCGGAAACCTATTCGTGGCGCGCGGGATCGACCTATGTCGCCAACCCGCCGTACTTCGAAGGCATGGAGATGACCCCGGCGCCTGTATCGGACATCATCGGCGCCAAGCCGCTGCTGATCCTCGGCGATTCGATCACCACCGACCACATCTCACCGGCCGGCTCGATCAAGGCCGACAGCCCGGCAGGCAAGTGGCTGATGGAGCACCAGGTCGCCAAGGCGGACTTCAACTCCTACGGCGCGCGCCGTGGCCATCACGATGTGATGATGCGCGGCACGTTCGCCAACATCCGCATCCGCAACGAAATGGTCCCCGGCGTTGAGGGCGGCATGAGCCGATACGGCGAGGAAGCCATGCCGGTCTATGACGCGGCGATGAAGCACAAGGCGGACGGCACCCCGATGATCGTCATCGGTGGCAAGGAATACGGCACCGGCTCGTCGCGTGACTGGGCAGCGAAGGGCACCAACCTGCTCGGCGTGCGCGTGGTCATCGTGGAAAGCTTCGAACGTATCCACCGCTCGAACCTGGTCGGCATGGGCGTGCTGCCGCTGCAGTTCAAGGAAGGCGAGAGCCGCCACAGTCTTGGCCTGAACGGCGATTGCAGCTTCACCATCAAGGGTGTCGCCAGCCTCAAGCCGCAGCAGGACGTCGAAGTCGAAGTCACCCGCGCCGATGGCACGACCTTCACCTTCACCGCGCTATGCCGCATCGATACCGCCAACGAAGTCGAGTACTTCATGAACGGCGGCATCCTGCAATACGTGCTGCGCAAGCTCGCCGCCTGACGCGGGAAGCGCCCTCAGGGTAACGAAAGCCCCGCCCGCCTCACCGGCGCGGCGGGGTTTTCTTCAAGTTCAGGGCGTGAACCACACGCGCCGGATCTTGCCGTTTTCGACCTGATAGATTGCCGCGCTTTCATTGGTCCGGCCCCCGGCGGTAACGCGCTCCTTGTCGATCACGAAGTTGCCGCTTTCGATCTGCGCCACGATCTGCGTCTTGGGACGATACTGGCGGAGCAGCGGCTCATACCGGGCGATCAACGCCGCGCGGCCTTTCACCATGGGCGCGGTGTTCGGACCAAGGTCGAAGATTTCGACATCCTCGGCATAGAACGCGGCGAAAGCCTTGGCATCGCCGCTATTGTAGGCCTCGACCTGCGCCTGCACGATCGCAACCGGCGTCTGCGGCGCGGCCGCCGCGACGCTGCCGGGAAGCGATATCGCCGCCGTAGCCAATGTCAGGCCAAGAATTACCGTATTCCTGCGCATCGTTGTCTCCACCACCGTTGTTGGCCGTTGTCCGGCGGACGTGTGACGCAAATCCCGACACAGGGCAAAGCCGTAATTGTCCGATCTGGCCGGACTGGTTCGCACACGCTTGCTGCCAGCCAGGCGGGCAATGGCGCATAAAAAAAGGGCGACGCTTTCACGTCGCCCTCACTCCCGGTTCCAGGGGAGGTCGTTAAGTGCGGTGTCAGCCTTCCTTGCGGCGCGCCAGACGGCGGCGGCCGACGACGGTGGCCGCAGCCGCGCCGAACAGGATAAGCATCGGCGGGGCCGGAACGTCGGTCGGCGGAGGGCCGCCCGAGGTAGTGGTGCCACCCGAGGAAGAGCTGGAGGACGAAGACGACGAACTCGAAGAGCTCGACGACGAAGAGGACGAACCCGAAGATCCCGACGAGCCTGAGCTGGACGACGATCCCGACGACGAAGAACCCGAGGAGGACGAGCCCGAACCGCCCGAAGTCGTGCCCGGCTTGCCGCTCGAACCGCCGCTGGACGATGAGGACGAAGAACTCGACGAAGACGAAGAGCTGGAGGACGAAGACGACGAGGACGACGAACTCGACACATTACCCGAAGACGTCGAGACGTTACCCGATGTGGTCGTCGAGCTGATGCCGCCGGTCGAGGTCGAGACGTTGCCCGAAGAAGTGCTGACACCGCCCGTCGAGGTCGAGACACCGCCAGTGGATGTCGAAACGCCGCCGGTCGAGGTCGAAACGCTACCCGAGGTGCTCGATACGTTGCCCGAGCTGGTCGAGGTCGTCGATGTGACGCCGCCAGTAGAGGTGGTGGACGTCAGGCCGCCGGTCGAAGTGGACGAACCGCCGCTCGACGTGGTCGAGGTGACGCCGCCGGTGGACGTCGATGTCGAACCGCCGGTGGTGGTAAGGCCACCCGTTGAAGTTGAGGTCGAACCGCCAGTCGTCGTCAGGCCGCCCGTCGACGACGAGGAGCCACCCGAAGAGGTGGAACCGCCGCTGCTGGTCGAAGTGATGACGATATTGCCACCGCCGCCGCCACCGCCGCCACCGAAGAAGCCGCCGAAGAAGCCGCCGCCGAAGCCACCAAGCCCGCCGCCACCGATCACCACCGGAACACCGCCGCCGCCGCCGCCGGTCATCGGCTGGGGTGCGGGCGGGATGTAGGGCGCCGGCATCGGGATCATCGCCATCTGCGGCTGCTCGCAGCAGGTACGGCGGATGATCTTGCGCACCCGCTTGGTCTGGCGCGGAGCGGCCGAAGCCTGACGAACCACCCGCTTAACGGGCTTCGCCTGCTTGACCTGCTTGATCTTGCGATACTGGCCTTCCTTTGCAGGCGCCTCGGCCACGTGGACGGCGCCGCCGCCAATCAGCGCGCAGCCTGCTGCACAAGCAGACAATTTCGCAAGGGCCATCCGAACAGACATAAGCGATGCTTTCTTTGTTTCCCCGGTCGACGAGTTCACTTCGACGTTTCGAAGCTCATCGCCTTACCTGACATGAAAAACGCAGAGAGTGCTTAACCCGGCAACGCCGTTAACCCTGTTTCGAACGTCCCGAAGTGAGAATCACGGTTAATTCTGGATGACCGGACGGCAGGTGTGTCGAAACGGGACTGATACCTTGACCAAGTGTAAACAATACCGGCGATTTCAGACGCTTCCCGCGTCGTCGCCAGCATCGAACAGATCGCCGCGAATCTCCGTGTCAGCTGTTTGCGGTGGCTTCAGCCCAAGGTGAGTCCATGCGCGGTCGTTAAGGCAGCGCCCCCGCGCCGTTCGCGCGATCAGGCCCAACTGGATGAGGTACGGCTCAATCACTTCCTCGATCGTGTCGCGCGGTTCCGACAGGCCTGCCGCCATCGTTTCGACGCCGACCGGCCCGCCTTTGTAGATGTCAGCGATCATCCGCAGGTAACGCCGGTCCTGCGCGTCGAGACCCAGCGAATCGACTTCAAGCCGGGTCAGCGAATCGTCGGCGATGGCCCGCGTGATCGTGTCGCTGCCCGCCACATGCGCGAAATCGCGCACCCGGCGCAGCAATCGCCCGGCGATACGGGGGGTTCCGCGCGCCCGGGCGGCGATCTCGGTCGCCCCGCCGCTATCGAGACCGATCCCCAGCAGCGAGGCGCCGCGCGCGACCACGCGTTCGAGCTCGCCCACCGTATAGAAATTGAGCCGCACCGGAATGCCGAAGCGATCGCGCAGCGGCGTGGTCAGCAGGCCCTGCCGGGTGGTGGCGCCAACCAGCGTGAACGGCGGAAGATCGATCCGCACCGAGCGCGCCGACGGCCCCTCACCGATCATGAGATCGAGCGCGCGGTCTTCCATCGCAGGGTACAGGACTTCCTCGACCACTGGATTGAGCCGATGAATCTCGTCGATGAACAGCACATCGCCTTCTTCGAGATTGGTCAGCAGCGCCGCCAGATCGCCAGACTTGGCAATGACCGGCCCGGACGTGGCGCGAAACCCGACGCCCAGTTCGCGCGCGACAATCTGCGCCAGCGTCGTCTTGCCAAGGCCCGGCGGCCCGAAGAATAACACATGGTCCATCGCCTCGCCGCGCGACTTGGCGCTCTCGATGAACACCCGCAAATTGCCCTTCGCCGCCGCCTGCCCGACGAATTCCTCAAGCGTCTTGGGACGAAGCGCAGCGTCAGCGTCCTCCGGCTGGCGCGATGAAGTGAGGATGGGGTTATCGGTCATCGAAGGTTAGCCCGCCGCCAGTTTCAGCGCGACCCGAACCAGGTCGTTGAGCCCGGCCTCGTCGCCCAGCTCCCCGACTGCCTTGTCGACCGCCATGGCCGCCACCGCGGGCTTGAAGCCGAGATTCTGCAAGGCCGACACCGCATCGGCGCTGGCCGAGCCGGGCGCGGCGATAACTGGCATACCGGGCGCGCCCGGGGCTGTGGGCAACCCGCCGGCCTTGTCCTTCAATTCGTTGACGATCCGGCTGGCCAGCTTCGCTCCGACGCCGTTCGCGCGGGTCACCATCGTGGCATCGCCGCCGGCGCAGGCGCGCTGCAGTTCCTCGGTCGTCAGTGCCGAAAGAATGGCCAGCGCGACCTTCGATCCGACGCCTTGCACGGCAGTGAGCAAGCGGAACCAGTTGCGTTCGGCGGCGCTGGTGAAGCCGATAAGGCGCTGGTCGGTCTCGGACACCTGCATTTCGGTATGGATGATCACGCGATCACCCCGGATGCCAAGCTGGCCCAGCGTGCGGGCCGAGCAATGCACGAGATAGCCAACGCCGCCCACATCGATGATCGCCCAGTCCGCGCCGGTGTCATCGAGCAGTCCTGTCAGCTTGGCGATCATGGTTTGTTCCTATGGCAGGAAGCGATTCGCCGCGCCAGCCCCCAGCACGGGATTTCTACCGATGGCTGCCGAGCATGTGCGCGTGGGTAATGGCGACGGCCAGCGCATCGGCGGCATCCGATCCCGCCAGCTTGACGCCAGGCAGCAGGATCTTGAGCATCGCCTGCACTTGCGCCTTTTCCGCGCCGCCAGTGCCGACGATCGCTTTCTTGATGACCTTGGTCGGATATTCCGCCACGCGCATCCCGGCCCGCGCCAGGCTTAGCATCGCGACACCGCGCGCCTGCCCCAGCTTGAGCGTCGACTGCGGGTTCACGTTGACGAACACTTCCTCCACCGCACCGGCATCGGGTTGGTGGTGCAGGATCACATCGGTGATGCCGGCATCGAGTTCGACCAGTCGTTCGGCCATGCCGGCGGCGGCATCGGTGCGGATCTGTCCGTTGGCGATGTGGCTGAGGCGGCTGCCGGATTTCGCGACGATACCCCAGCCGGTACAAGTCAGGCCCGGATCGATGCCGATGATGATCATCGGCGCGACCGGTCAGGCATCAACCCAGCTTCTCCATCACTTCGTCAGAGACTTCGTAATTGCCCCAGACGGTCTGGACGTCATCGTCATCGTCGAGCGCGTCGATCAGCTTGAACAGCGTCTGCGCATCGCCTTCCGCGACATCGACGGTGAGGTTGGGCTTCCACGCCAGCTTGACCGCCTCGGCATCGCCCAGCGTGGCCTCAAGTTGCTTAGCGACTTCATGCAGCGCATCCATCTGCGTCCAGATCGAGTGGCCATCCTCGGTGCTTTCCACGTCGTCGGCACCTGCTTCGATCGCGGCTTCGAGAACCTTGTCCTCATCACCCGCGCCCGCGCCGTATTCGATCAGGCCAAGGCGCTCAAAACCGTGGCTCACCGCGCCCGATGCGCCCAGGTTGCCGCCGTTCTTGGCGAACGCCGTGCGCACGTTGGTGGCGGTGCGGTTGCGATTGTCGGTCAAAGCCTCGACGATGATGGCGACGCCGGCGGGGCCATAGCCCTCGTAGCGCACTTCCTCGTAGTTATCGCCTTCGTTGGCGCTGGCCTTGTCGATCGCACGCTGGATGTTGTCCTTGGGCATCGACTGCGCCTTGGCCGCGTTGACGGCGGCGCGCAGGCGCGGGTTCATGTCCGGGTCGGGCATGCCCATCTTGGCCGCGACGGTGATTTCGCGGCTGAGCTTGCTGAACTGCGCCGAGCGCTTCTTGTCCTGCGCGCCCTTGCGATGCATGATATTCTTGAATTTGGAATGGCCTGCCATGGTTTCTTCGTCTGGTTGTGCCTGAAAGTTGCGCGGCCTTACACTGCCTGACCGGCAAAGGGCAACCGGGTCCGCAAAAGCTGAAGCGATACGCAACCTGATTTGCCGATCTTAACCTGTTTGATGGCACAAGGCCGACCATGAGCGATCACGACAGCTTGCCCCCCACTCCGATCCTGCGCGAATTTGTTGCCTTCCTGAAGCGACCGGCAGTGCTTACCCCCATGGGGCTGCGCGCGCCGGGAGCCTTGAAGATGCTGGGCAAGCTTGTGGCGTTGCATGTCGGTGTGCTGCTGCTGGTGGCGCTGCCGATCCTCTACGGCTGGCAATTGGCGTTCGCGCTGCCTGCGCCCGATGCGTTCGGGAAAGTCGCGCCAAAGCTGCTGCCACTTCTGGTCATAGTGCTGGCCCCGTTGCTGGAGGAACTGGTGTTTCGCGGCTGGCAGACGGGACGACCGCGCGCGCTATGGCTGCTGGGCTGCACGATCGCGCTGGTCGTTCTGCTGCTGGAACGGGCCGCATTATCACCGCAACTGCTTGCCGCTGGCCTGAGCGGGCTGGTTGTGGCTGCAGCGCTGGGCTGGTTTGTGCTGCGACACAAGGCCACGCCCGGCTGGTATGTCCGCGCCTTTCCGGCGATTTATTATGGCGTGGTGCTGCTGTTCGCCGGGCTGCACCTGATGAATTACCCCAGCGCGGCGCTGCTCGGCATTCCGATGGTTTTGCCGCAACTGTGGGCCGCGCTGATACTGGGCTTCGTGCGGCTGCGCATTGGCCTGCCGGCATCGATCCTCGCCCATGCCATCGCGAACGGAACCGTGCTCGCGATGACTATGGTCACGGGTTAGAGGCTGTCGTTGGCAATTGTCAGCCCAGGCCGAGCGCCGCCTTGTAGAGATCGAGGATCGCTTCCATTTCCTTGCGATCATCTGGCGGCATCTTCCGCAAGCGGACGATCTGGCGCATGATCTTCACGTCGTAACCGACGGCCTTGGCTTCCAGATAGACGTCCTTGATGTCATCGCCGATGCCCTTTTTCTCTTCCTCGAGGCGCTCCACGCGCTCGATCAGCAGGCGCAGGCGGTCGTCGGTGGCTTCGGCTTCGGACATCGGTGTACTTTCCCGTTAGCTGTATGTGAATCGGTTGGCGGCGCTGATAGACGCTGGTTTTCGCGCGGGAAAGCGCGGCGATGCGTCGAAGCTGTTGATGGCCCTGTGCAGAGCCACCGCAATCGGCTTCAACCGTTCAGTTTCAGGCTCGCTTCCATGCGGGCAAGCTGCTCGGGCGTCGCTTCCGATTGATGCTTCGCTTTCCACTCCGCCATCGGCATGCCGTGGATCAGTTCGCGCGCGGCAGCCTTGTCGCCCGCATAACCCGCATCGAGGATCCAGTCAGACAGGCAATTGCGGCAAAACCCCGCCAGTCCCATCAGATCGATGTTCTGGGCATCGTGGCGAACCTGCAGATGCCGCACCAGACGGCGGAAAGCAGCGGCGGCAACCGCATCGTCCAGTTCATCAAGCCTATCGTGTCCAGCCATTTATTTCCCGTTTCGTCCTTGGTTTGTCATGGCGCGTTTGCCATAGGTCGCCCGGTTTCCCCAATAGGTAGATAAATCGTGGCGAATTCGCATCAGCACAAGGCCATCAAGCGCGGGCGCAAGGTGAAGATCCTCGCCACGCTCGGCCCGGCCAGCAACACGCACGAGATGATCGCGCGGCTGCTGCAGGCCGGCGCGGATGCTTTCCGCGTCAACATGAGCCACGGCGATCACGAAACCCACGCCAAGACCATCGCAGCGATCCGCGCGGTGGAAAAGGAATACGACCGGCCCATCGCCATCCTGTGCGACCTGCAGGGACCGAAACTGCGCGTCGGCAAGTTTCGTGAAGGATCGGCATTCATCCGCCACGGCGCGCACTTCACGCTCGACCGCAATCCCGAGCCGGGTGACGAGACCCGCGTTGAACTGCCGCACCCCGAACTGTTCGGCATCCTGCAAAAGCGCCAGCGCCTGCTGATCGATGACGGCAAGCTGCAACTGGTGGTGATCCGCGCCGATCCCGACGCGATCCTGTGCACCGCCGAAGTCGGCGGCACGATCTCGGACCGCAAGGGCGTCAACATC
Organism: uncultured Novosphingobium sp.; assembly: GCA_964502105.1. GTDB lineage: Bacteria > Pseudomonadota > Alphaproteobacteria > Sphingomonadales > Sphingomonadaceae > Novosphingobium. The sequence goes on from CAZCUS010000007.1 coordinate 36,832, forward strand.
CCCGATGCGCTGATCCCGATTCCGGCGCTGACCGAGAAAGACCGGCGCGATCTGGCCTTCGCGATCAACGCAGGCGCGGACTGGATCGGCCTGTCGTTTGTGCAGCGGGCCGAGGACGTTGCCGAGGCGCGCCGCCTGATGGGCGGTTACGGTGCGCTGATGGCCAAGATCGAGAAGCCCGCCGCGATCGACAGCCTGGACGAGATCATCGACATGTCCGACGGCATCATGGTCGCGCGCGGCGATCTGGGTGTCGAACTCAATCCCGAGGAAGTGCCGCCGCTGCAGAAGCGGATCATCGAGAAAGTGCGCAGCGCGGGCAAACCGGTGGTGGTTGCCACGCAGATGCTCGAATCGATGATCACCTCCCCCTCGCCGACCCGTGCCGAAGTCTCCGACGTGGCCAACGCGGTTTATGACGGTGCTGACGCAGTGATGCTCTCGGCCGAGACGGCGGCGGGCGCATGGCCGGTCGAGGCGGTGACGATCATGGACCGCATCGCCGCCAAGGTGGAAGGCGATGCCACCTATCGCGAGCGTATCCATATCGCCAATACCCCGCCCGATGCCACCACCGCCGACGCGCTGTCGGAAGCCTGTGCCAGCATTGCCGATACCCTGCCGATTGCCGGCATCATCGTGTTCACCGGCTCGGGCATCACTGCCCGCCGCGTCGCGCGCGAGCGGCCTTCGGCGCCGATGCTGGTCCTCACCCCGTCGCTGCGCACCGCGCGCCGGGCCGCGCTGCTGTGGGGCGCCCATAACGTGCTGACCAAGGACATCGGCAGCTTCGAAGGGATGATCGCCAAGGGCAAGCGCATGGCCCTGCGCCACGGCTTCGGCAGCGCCGGATCGCGCCTGATCACGCTGGCCGGCGTGCCCTTCGGCGTGCCGGGATCGACCAACCTGCTGCATGTCGTGACGCTGGCGGGGGATGAGTTGAGCAAGCGTTAGATTTGGTTTGAGAGGCGTTGACGCTGCGCAGCATGCCTTGATTTGGTGGGAAACGATATGGCTGGTTTCGGTTGAAATTGCGGACAGAGCTGACGTGGCGGGGTGCCTATCTTAGCGATCGCGCCCGAGGTGCATTACTGAATTTGGCCCCATAACGTGGGAATTCTTCTTCGCACTCGATCTTACCGGCCTTGTGTAGTTCGGCCATTCGCCAGAATAAAAAATCCTCGCCTACTGTGTGACCCGATTTGCTAATATTGTACATCGCATCTCCGATCACATTGTAAAATCGCGTCCAATTTTTAGGACAAGAGCTCAGAAGAATATTATCGAAATAGCTATCTCTCACGCTACTTAGATTGCCATCCTGCACAATCCTCAGATTAGCGTTTTCGGAAACCAGATTCATCCATTTACCTTCCGCGAACCCTGTTTGATCCCACATAGCTCGTGGTGCCTCGTCTAGAAGCTGCGACATGGCATCATAATTGAGTTCACCAAGACCCAACGGTGCGGCATGGCGATGCGCATCCGTTCGAAAAATGTAATCTGCGATTAGAAATTGCGCGTCGCCGCCGCCGAACTGTTGCAAATACCAATACAGGCCAGCCTGCTCACCTGCTGATCGCGGAGCTAGCCAAATTAGACGATCTGCGTCGCTGGCGACTTCAATACGAAATCGTTCCGCATTCTCCGCTAACCACGTCCACACTCTTGGTCTAGAAGGCACATGAGTTTCAAACCAACCTTCACGGGCCTTTAGGTCTCCGTCCTTGATAGATCCCCATTCTAGGCTGCCCATGAAGTCGATAACGCGCGTTTCTTGCCCACGTTCGCGCAACACCTGACGCAACGTCCCGCCTGCCGACGATGAAAAAAGTACATGTATCATGGCGTGAGGCTGCCTGATTACACCATCTTCCGCAACGTCGGGTTCGAGAACCGGTCCCTATTCATCGGAGCGGCAAAGTTTGGGTCGGTTCCAGACCGACTAGTTCAATCGCAGAATGCCACAATTGCCGACATGCTACCCCTTACGAACGCCCGCCAAACAACGCGCTGCCAACCCGCACATACGTCGCGCCCAGCATCACGGCGGTTTCGTAATCGCCGCTCATGCCCATGCTGAGTTCGGTGAGGCCGTTGTCGTCCGCGATCTTGCCGAGCAGCGCGAAATAGGGCGCGGCCTCGACGTCGGCGGGGGGCACGCACATCAGGCCGATCACCGGCACGTTGGCCTCGCGCGCAGCGGCGAGGAGCGCGGGCACTTCGGCGATGGGGCAGCCGCCCTTCTGCTCTTCCTGGCCGATGTCGACCTGCACGAAGCAATCGATCCGGCGGTCCTGCTTGTCCATCGCCTTGGCCAGCGCGGTGAGCAGCGAGGGGCGGTCGAGCGAGTGGATGCAATCGAACAGCGCGACCGCGTCCTCCGCCTTGTTCGACTGGAGCTGGCCAACCAGATGCAGGCCCAGATCGGGATGCGCCTCGCGCAGCGCGGGCCATTTCGATTGCGCTTCCTGCACGCGGTTCTCGCCGAACAGGCGCTGACCCTCGCCGATCAGCGGCGCGATCATTTCCACCGGATGCGTCTTGGAAATGGCGATGAGGTGGACGGCATCGGCATCGCGCCCGGCGATGGCGGCGGTCTGGGCGATACGGTCGCGGACGTGCTGAAGCGGGGTGACTGGCTGATCCATGGCGCGCTGCTATAGCGTCTGCGTGCCGAACCGCCAGATGCCACGATCCGCTTGCCCCCTGCCCGACGTCTGGCTTGTCAGCGATGCCGTGAACGATGCCGCGCTGGAAGCCGCGCTGCGCCGCCTGCCTCGCGGTTCGGGCCTGATTTTCCGGCATTATCACCTCGCTCCCGCAGCGCGCCGCGCACGTTTCAAGGCGCTGCGCTGCGTGGCGCGTCGGTTCGGGCACTGCGTTATCCTGTCGGGCAACGCCGCGCAGGCGAGCCACTGGGGGGCGGATGGCGTCTACGGCCCGGCGGAGCGACTGGCGCAAGGCCCTGCACTCCCTCGCCTTGTGACCGCCCATTCGCTGCACGAGATCGGGCGTGCGAACGGTCTGCGCGCCTCTGCGATCCTGCTCTCGCCCGCCTTCCCCACGCGCTCCCACCCCGGCGCGCCAGCGCTCGGCCCGTTGCGTTTTCGCCTGCTGGCGCGCCATTCGCGGGTGCCGGTGATTGCGCTTGGCGGCATGAACGCGCGGCATGCAAGGCGGCTCGGCGCGGTGAAATGGGCGGCGATCCGGGCATTGGCCTAAGATGCGCACAAGCAGTTTCATCAAGGATTCTTGACGGCGAGTCCCCGCAGGGCGCATTATCGCACTTCAACCGGGGGTATTTAGTCATGGCAAGGGACAGGTAATGGCGACCAGGCCGATGCCCCCCGGACGGCGGATCGCCAAGCCGAACTGGCGCGCGATCCTGAAACGCAGCATCCGCCGCGCCAGCGAGCTTGGCGCGGCCGTGGTGCTGTTCGGCGCGATGATCTTCCTTGCGCTCGCTATCCTCAGTTACCACCAGACCGATCCTTCGGCATCCACCGCCGCTGGCGGCGAAGTGCGCAACTGGATGGGCACCACCGGCGCATGGATCGCCGAGCGCGCGCTGTTCCTGTTCGGTCCGGTCTCGGTGCTGTGCCTGCCCATGCTCTATGTCTTCGCGCGCAAGCTGTGGCGTCTGGTCGAGGAAGAGGACGGCTCGCTTGAGCCCAGCGACCAGCGCTGGTGGCGTCCGGTTGGCGTGCTGGTGTTCGCCATGATCCTGCTTTCGACCACGCTCTCGCTGGTGTTTACCGAACCGGGCGGTTCGCTCCCTGCCTCGATGGGCGGCGTCTCCGGCCTGCTCGGCGCTCGCGGGTTTGAGGCGCTGGCCGCGCTGCTACCCGAGGTCGCGCGATATTGGGCGATGCTTGGCGTCAAGATCGTGTGCCTCGTGTTCGGGCTGGCACTGGTCGGCAAGGTCTTTGCCATCGACTGGGGCATGCTGCTGACACTGCCCGGCAGGCTTGGCCGTGTGCCCTCGCTGCCTTCCCCGTCCGATCTACCGTTCGTTGCCCCGCGCGACCGGGAGAAGGAACCAGCGCGCGCCGCCGCGCCCGCTGCAGCAACGCCCCTGCAGTCGTCCCCCGCTGCCGAAAAGGCACGTCGGGCACCCGAAATCGCCGATCCGGGCAAACCGGCCAAGCCCGCGCAACTCACTGCCGCGAGCCGCCAGGGCGATCTGTTCGACGAGTACGAACTGCCCGGCCTCGATCTGCTGGCGGACCCGCAGACCAGTTCGCAGCCCAAGATCGACAAGCTCAGCCTTGAGCGGAACGCACGGCTGCTCGAAACCGTGCTCGACGATTTCAACGTCAAGGGCGAGATCACTGCCGTGCGGACCGGTCCGGTCGTGACCATGTACGAATTGGAACCCGCGCCCGGCATCAAGGCCAGCCGCGTCATCGGCCTTGCCGACGATATTGCCCGCAACATGAGCGCCATCTCCGCGCGCGTGTCCTCGATCCCCGGCCGCACCGTGATGGGCATCGAACTGCCGAACGCCGATCGCCAGATGGTCTCGTTCAAGGAGATGGTGGGCTCGGAAGACTTCGCCCACCACAAGGGCATGCTGCCGATCATCCTGGGCAAGGATATCGCCGGCCATCCAGTCGTGGCCGATCTGGCCGCCATGCCGCACTTGCTGGTCGCGGGCACCACCGGCTCGGGCAAGTCGGTCGGGCTGAACTGCATCCTGCTGTCGCTGCTTTATCGCATGACACCGCAGCAGTGCCGCCTGATCCTGATCGATCCGAAGGTGCTGGAGCTCAAGAGCTACGACAATATCCCGCACTTGCTCTCGCCGGTCGTGGTCGATCCGCCCAAGGCGGTGCGCGCGCTCAAGTGGGCGGTCGAGGAAATGGAGCGCCGCTATCGCATGATGAGCGAGATCAGCGTGCGTAACCTCGCCAGCTTCAACGAGAAAGTCCGCACCGCCGCCGCCAAAGGCAAGCCGCTGGGCCGCCGCGTGCAGATCGGCTTCGATCCCGATACCGGCGAGGAACTCTACGAGGACAACCAGCTCGATTATCAGGCGCTGCCGCAGATCGTGCTGATCGTCGACGAACTCGCTGATCTCATGGTCACGGTGGGCAAGGAAATCGAAGTGCTGATCCAGCGGCTCTCGCAAAAGAGCCGTGCCGCCGGCATCCACCTGATCATGGCAACGCAGCGCCCGTCGGTGGACGTCATCACCGGCGTCATCAAGGCCAACCTGCCGACCCGCATCAGCTTTGCCGTCACCAGCCGCATCGACAGCCGCACCATCCTGGGCGAACAGGGCGCGGAACAACTGCTGGGCAAGGGCGACATGCTCTACAAGCCCAGCACCGACCCGATCAAACGCGTCCACGGACCGTTCGTCAGCGACGAGGAAGTCGAGCAGGTCGCCGAGTTCTGGCGCGGTCAGGGCACGCCCGACTACATCGACGCAGTTACCGAGGAACCGGAGGACGGCGGCTTCGGCTTCGAGGACATCGATTCCGCGTCCGACAATCCGGATGAGCGCAAGTACCGCCAGGTTTGCCAGCTGGTGTTCGAGAACCAGAAGGTTTCGGTAAGCTGGCTGCAACGGCAGATGGGCGTGGGCTACAACACCGCCGCCAAATGGGTGGAGCGGATGGAGGGCGACGGCTTCGTCGGTCCCGCCAACCACGTCGGCCGCCGCGACATCTATCGCGACGAGAACGGCAGCCCGCTCTAGCATTGGGTTCTTGGCCGCTGCGTTTCGCACAGCTAGGGTGCGGCAGTGAGCCGCTGTCCCGCACGCTCGCTCTAGCTTTTCCGGAGGCCGCCTGATGGAAGCTCACGCTGAAAATTTCCTCCTGCGTGACGGTTTCCTCCTGCTTGGAACCGCGCTTGTATTCGTGCTGCTGTTCCGCCGCTTCGGGCTTGGTGCAACACTGGGCTATCTTCTGGCCGGCGCTATTCTGGGACCACATCTGCTCAATCTGGTGAGCGACGCGGAATCCAAGATCGGTGTGGCCGAACTGGGCATTACGCTGCTTCTGTTCATCGTCGGACTGGAACTGGCACCGCGTCGACTGTGGCGAATGCGACACGAGATTTTCGGGCTAGGCCTGCTGCAGGTCACGCTGTGCGGCCTCGCGGTATCGGGCGTGATCTATTACTTCGCCGGGTTCAGCGCCACTGCCGCGCTGGCGCTTGGACTGCCACTAGGGTTATCATCGACCGCGCAAGTCCTGCCGATGCTGCAAAGCGCCGGGCGGCTGCATTCGCCCTTCGGTGAGCGGGCTTTTGCCATCCTGTTGTTCCAGGATCTTTCGATCATCCCGCTGATCACGATCATCGCCGCGATGAGCCGCAACCCCGCCGTGGCCGACGGCCCTTCCGGCTGGCAACTGGCGCTGAACACGGTGCTCGCCATCGGAGGGCTGATCGCCGCCGGACGCTTCCTGTTGCGGCCGCTGTTCCGCTTGATCGGCAATCTGGGCGAGCGCGAGATGTTCGTCGTCGCCGCGCTGTTTACCGTGATCGCCGCCTCGGCATTGATGCAGGCGCTGGGACTTTCCACTGCACTGGGCGCCTTCATCGCCGGGGTGATGCTGGCCGACACGCCCTATCGCCATGAACTGGAGGCCGACGTCGAGCCGTTCCGCTCGATCCTGCTGGGCCTGTTTTTCATGATCGTGGGCATGATGCTCGATCTCAGCGCCATCGCCGAGCGGCCGCTGTTCGTGGCCGCGATGGCGATCATGCTGATCACCGTGAAGAGCGGGATTATCTTCCTAGTCGCCCGCCTGTTCCGGGCCAACTGGCGCGAGGCGCTGGCGCTGGGCCTGCTGCTGAGCCAGGGCGGCGAATTCGGCTTTGTCCTGTTCAGCCAGGCGACCGGGGCCATGCTGATCGATCCCGAGGCGGCCAGCCTGTTCGGGGCCATCATTACGCTGTCGATGGTCACCACGCCGTTCCTGATGATGGCAACGCGGCGCCTGCGCGAGGTGCCCAAGAGCACCGAGGCACGCGACGAGCCCAGGTCGGACGGCGCCAGCGCGCTTGTCGTCGGGTATGGCCGCTTCGGCCAGACAGTGGCGCAGATGCTGATCGCGGCCGAGATCGAAGTCACGCTGATCGACACCGATGTCGAGATGATTGATGTCGCCGGGGGCTTCGGTGCCAAGGTCTATTTCGGAGACGGCACGCGGATCGACCTGTTGCGGCAGGCCGGTGCGGCCGAGGCCGCGGCGATCCTGTTCTGCATTGATGGCGATCAGATCAGCGAGGAATTCCTCCACGCCGTGCACCGCACCTTCCCCAATGCAGTGGTCAGCCTGCGTGCCTTCGATCGCCGCACGATGCTGCGTCTCAAGAACGCCCCGGTGCAAGTGATCGTGCGAGAGGTGATGGAATCAGCGGTCGCCATGGGACGCGCCGCGCTGGAAGGTTTGGGGGCCTCGCTGGAAGAGGTCGATCAAGCCGAATGGGCGTATCGTTCCAGCGACAGGGAACGGCTCAGGCTTCAGACCGAAAGCGGCGATCTGCGCACTGCGCGCGAGAGGATCATCACCCAGCCGCAGCGCTAGCGCATTTACGCGCTCGGCACGCGGTAGCCGGCGAAGCGCTTGATCCGGCGCAACGAAAAGCTGGTCCGCATGTCGGAAACACCGGGCAACCGGGCCAGGCAGTCGCGATGAATAACGCCATAGTGATCGAGATCCGTGGCGGCAATCCGCAGAAGATAATCGCCGGTACCCGACATCAGATCGCATTCCAGAATGTCGTCGAACGTGGCAACGGCCTGCTCAAACTGCTCCATGCGTTCGCGGCTCTGGCCGATCAGCGTGATGACGACGAACACCTCGACGGCAAGGCCAAGCTTTCGCGGATCAATCCGCGCGGCATAGCCAGCGATGACCCCCCGCTCCTCAAGCGCGCGCATGCGACGATGGCAGGCTGAAGCCGACAGGTTCACGCGCTCCGCCAGCTGGGCAATCGATAGCGACGAATCGGATTGCAAGGCTTCGATCAAGGCGCGATCTGCGCGGTCCATAGTAAGTTTTCCCGAAATTTATCTTCTTATTGGGAGATATCGCCGATATCTGATCTTGCAACGCCAAACTTAGGTAAAACATTTCAGCCGAAACCAAGTATCCTTGCCGCACCAGAAGTAATCAGCGGAGCCGTGTCGATGCGTGTAGGAACTGTTCGTGAAATCAAGAACCATGAATACCGCGTCGGCCTGACGCCCGAGAGCGCGGGCGAGCTGGTTGCCCACGGCCACGAGGTCTGGGTCGAGACCGGCGCTGGCCTTGGCATCGGCGCATCCGATGCAGCCTACATCGCGGCTGGCGCGGTGATTCAGCCCGATGCTGCGACAGTGTTCGCCGGCTGCGAGATGATCGTGAAGGTCAAGGAACCGCAGGCGGCCGAGCGCGCGATGCTGCGGCAGGGCCAGGTGCTCTACACTTACCTCCATCTGGCGCCCGATCCCGAACAGACCCTCGACCTGCTGAAGTCCGGCGTCACTGCCATCGCCTATGAGACCGTCACCGGCGCGCGCGGCTCGTTGCCTCTGCTGAAGCCGATGAGCCAGGTCGCGGGCCGCATGTCGATCCAGGCCGGCGCAACCGCGCTGGAGAAAGCGCATGGCGGACGCGGCGTGCTGCTGGGCGGCGTGCCCGGGGTGATGCCCGGCAAGGTCGCGGTGATCGGCGGCGGCGTGGTCGGCTTCAACGCGGCGCAGATGGCAGCGGGGCTTGGCGCCGACGTGACCATTCTGGACCGCGATCCCGAAGCGCTTGAGCGCCTGGCCAATCATTTCGAAAGCCGCGCCAAGACGCGCTTTTCCAGCCGTGCCAATCTGGCCGAGAGCGTGGCCGATGCCGATCTGGTAATCGGCGCGGTACTAATCCCGGGCGCAGCGGCACCCAAGCTCGTCAGCCGCGCAATGCTGGGCACGATGAAGCCCGGCGCGGTGCTGGTCGATGTCGCCATCGATCAGGGCGGCTGCTTCGAGACCAGCCACGCGACCACCCATGCCGATCCGACTTACGTGGTTGATGGCATCGTCCACTACTGCGTCGCCAACATGCCCGGCGCGGTGGCTCGCACCAGCACTTATGCGCTGAACAATGTGACGCTGCCGCACGCCTTGGCGATTGCTGACAAGGGCTGGAAGGAAGCGCTGCGCAGCGATCCGCATCTGGCCGAGGGTCTCAACGTGCACGAAGGCAAGGTCACTTACGCCGCCGTCGCGCACGATCTTGGCTATGAATACCTGCCGGTTGAGCAGGTGCTGGCCTGATCCGACCTAGCCTTCCGAAAGAAACGGTGCCGCTACTTCGGGCGGCACCCGCATCAACCGGCCCGAAGCGAGCTCGATCATCGCCCACGCAGTTCGGGCCGAGACGATCACCTTGCCTGCGGCGTTGCGAAATTCGACCCGCCGCTCGAAGCGGGCGCCGCTCGGTCCTTCAGGGATAAAGGTGCGGGCCAGCGCCTCCTCCCCTTCACGGATGTTGCCGCGATAGTCGATCTCGTGGCGGGTCACGACCCAGGCGTAGCGCTCGCGATGCTCGGGCAATGCGACCGCTTCCCAGTGCGCGGTGGCGATCGCCTCCATCCATTGCACCCACACCGCGTTGTTGACGTGGCCCATGACGTCGATGTGTTCCGACCCTGCGGTAAAGGTGAGGTTGAAGGTGTTCACGCCGCTCGCCTCATCGCCTTACATCCCGTTCGGTTACACGGGGTAAGCTGGCTCACCCTTCCACGCCAAGCTGCCACAGGATGAAGGCGAATTCCTCCGCCGTCTCGCGCAGACTCTCGAACCGGCCGGACTTGCCGCCATGGCCCGCGCCCATGTTGGTCTTGAGGAGCAGTTCGTTGCCGTCGGTTTTGAGTTCGCGCAGCTTCGCCACCCACTTGGCCGGTTCCCAATACGTCACGCGCGGATCGTTCAGCCCGGCGGTCACCATCAGCGGCGGATAGGCCTGCGCAGTCACGTTGTCGTAGGGGCTGTAGCTGCGGATCAGGTCGAACGCCGCCTTGTCCTCGATAGGGTTGCCCCATTCGGGCCACTCGCCCGGCGTCAGCGGCAGCGTCTCATCGAGCATCGTCGCCAAGACATCGACGAAGGGCACATGCGCCACGACCGCACCGAACAGTTCGGGGTCCGAATTGGCCACCGCGCCCATCAGCTCGCCGCCCGCCGATCCGCCGGAAATGCTGATGCGGCCCTTGGTCGTATAGCCGCGTCCGACCAGCGCCTTGGCGGCATCGACGAAATCGTTGAAGGTGTTGGTTCGCCGCTCCAGTTTGCCCGCCTTGTACCATGCGCGCCCCAGATCGTCGCCGCCCCGGATATGCGCGATGGCATAGGCAAACCCGCGATCGACCAAGCTTAACCGCGAGGTCGAGAAACCCGGCTCGACGGCAATGCCGTATGCTCCGTATGCGTAAAGGTGCAGCGGCCCGCCGGGTTCGCGATCCTTGCGCATTACCACGCTGACCGGAATCGCGGTGCCGTCCCGAGCGGTGATCTCCAGCCGCTCGGTCACGTAGAGCGATGCATCGTATCCTGAGGGGATCTCCTGCACCTTCAGCGTTTCAAGGCTGCGGGTGTCGAGGTGATAGTCATAGACCGTGGAGGGGCTGACCATCGATTCGTACGTGAGCCGCAGGGTCTCGCAGTGCCACTCGGGATTGCCCGCCAGCCCGGCGCTGAAACTCGCCTCGGGGAACGCAATGGGTTCGATCCGCGCGGGGTCGTCGTAATAGCGCACCTCGATGCGATCGAGGCCAGCAAGACGCCCTTCGATGACGTAGAAATCCCGGTAGATATCGAACCCGGTGAGATAGAATTCGTCCGAACCCGCGATCAGCGTCGTCCATTCGCCCGGCTGCTCGATCGGCGCGGTGGCAAGGCGGAAGTTCTCGTGCGTGTCATTCGCGTGAATGAACAGCGTGTCGTCGCGCACATCGACATCGTATTCGACGCCCTTCTCGCGTGCGCGAACAAGGATCGGCTCGGCCAGAGGATCGGCAGCCGGGATCAGGCGCACTTCGCTGGTTTCGTGATCGCCCGATTGCAGGATGATCCATTTTTCCTGCGCGCCTAGCGCCACGCCGCACGAAAACGCCTCGTCGGGATCGTGGTAGATTACCACGTCCGCTTCGGGCGCAGTGCCGAGACGGTGGAGCTTGATCGTGCGGTGGCGCCAGTTCTCGTCGCTGAGGCTGTAGAGCACCGCGTCCTCCGCCGCGCTCCACACGATGTTGCCGATGGTGCCTTCGACCTCGCTGTCGCCCCACTTGCCCGCCGCGCCGGGAACGGCGTCAGTCACTTCGCCGCTTCCGACAAGCTGGCGAAAGCGGATGGTGTAACGTTCCGATCCGTTGGTGTCGGTCGAATAGGCGAGATAGCGCCCGCTGGGGCTGACCGCGATCGCGCCGAGGCGAAAGTATTCCTTGCCCTCAGCGAGCGCGACTTCATCGAGGATCAGTTCGTCCGGACCGCCGGCAACCGGCCTGCGCCACCACTTTTTGTATTGCGCACCTTCCTCGAATTCGATCCAGTAGAACCAGTCGCCATCCTTCTGCGGCACCGAGGTATCGGCCTCCTTGATGCGCGCGCGCATCTCGGTGAAGAGGCTGTCGACCAGCTTCTTGCGCGGGGCCATGCGTGCCTCGAACCAGGCGTTCTCCGCTTCCAGATGCGCCAGCACTTGCGCATCGGTCACTTCGGGATAGCCGGGATCGCGCAGCCAGGCGTAATCGTCGTTCACGGTAACGCCATGGTGGGTGACGCTGTGCGGCTTTTTCGCCGCCTGGGGCGGCGCGATGCGGGTCTGGGTGGAACTTGCCATGCGCTGCATCTATGTTGGCACGATAGCACCCGCAAGCCGGATACCAGAACCATGCTGATGAACACGCACGAAGCCCGCCTCGATGCCTTGCGCAAGGAACTCGCAAAACAGGGCCTCGACGGCTTCGTCGTCCCGATTTCCGACGAGCACATGAGCGAATACGTCGGCGCCTATGCGCAGCGACTGGCATGGCTGACCGGCTTCGGCGGTTCAGCCGGCACTGTCGCGGTGCTGACCGATTCGACGCGCGAGCCCTCTGCGGCGATATTCGTCGATGGTCGCTATACGATACAAGTTCGCGATCAGGTAGACGGGCGGCTCTATGCTTACGAAAGCGTGCCGCAGAACAGCGTCACCAAATGGCTGGGCGAGAACGCCCCCGCAGGCGCGAAGATCGGCTACGACGCGTGGCTGCACGGCAAGGGCTGGGTTGCCGCCGCCAGCAAGGCGCTGGCCGCGAACGGCGGCGGCGAACTGGTTGCCGTCACCGTGAACCCGATCGATGCGGTTTGGGAAGACCGGCCCGAGCCGTCCGCCGCCCCCGCCATCGTCCATGACGACAGTTTCGCGGGGCTTTCCAGTCAGGCCAAGCGCGAAGCGGTGTCCGAGTGGCTGACCGGACGCGGCATCGATGCGGCGGTCATCTCCGCGCTCGATTCGATCGCATGGCTGCTGAACATTCGCGGCGCGGATGTTGAACGCACGCCGGTGGCGCTGTCGTATGTCATCGCCCATGCCGATGGCACCGCAGACTTGTTCATCGCTCCCGAAAAAGTAACGCCCGAACTGCGCCAGCATCTTGGCAACGCAGTGCGGATCGAGCCGCGCGACAAATTTGAAGCGGCGCTCGCAGGCCTTGCCGGCAAGCGCGTGGCGGCAGACCCGGAACGCGCGGTGCAGGCGATTTTCGCCGCGCTGGAAAATGCAGGCGCAACCGTTGTCGAGGAACGCGATCCCACCGTTCTGCCCAAGGCGGTCAAAAACCCCGTCGAGCAGCAGGGCCATCGCGATGCCCAGGCGCGTGATGGCGTGGCCGTCTCACAGTTCCTGCGCTGGATTTCGATCGAGGCGCCCAAAGGCGGTGTCGACGAACTGACCGCCGCCGACCGGCTGCAGGAATACCGCGAAGCCAACGGCGACTTGCGCGACCTGTCGTTCGACACGATTTCGGGCGCAGGGCCAAATGCCGCGATTCCGCACTACCGGGTCAGCGCCGAATCGAGCCTTACGCTTGAACCAAACAGCGTTTATCTCGTCGATTCGGGCGGCCAGTATCCCGCCGGCACCACCGACATTACCCGCACTGTCTGGATCGGTCCCGGTGCCCCGCCGGCCGAAGTGAAGGACCGCTTCACCCGCGTGCTCAAGGGCCATATCGCGCTCGCCCGAGCAGTATTCCCCAAAGGCACGGCAGGCAGCCAGCTTGACGTACTGGCGCGGCAGTTCCTTTGGTCCGCCGGGCTGGACTATGCCCACGGCACCGGCCACGGCGTCGGCAGCTTCCTCTCGGTGCACGAGGGGCCGCAACGTATCGCCAAGTCGGCTGGCGGTCAGGGCGGCACTGATCAGGAATTGCTCGCCGGCATGTTCCTCTCGAACGAGCCGGGCTATTACAAGTCGGGCGAATACGGCATCCGCATCGAGAACCTGGTCCTCGTCGAACCGCGCACCATTGCAGGCGCGGAAGGCGAATACTTCGGGTTCGAAACGCTGACTTTCGTGCCGATCGACCGCACGCTGGTCGATGTCGCGCTGCTCACGCCCAAGGAACTGGCGTGGTGGAACGACTATCATGCGCGTGTCCTCGATGTGATCGGCCCCGGCTTGACCGGTGAGGACAAGGCCTGGGTAGAGGAGCAGTGCCGCCCGCTGGCATGAAACCTGGGGCGTTGCTGCCCCGGCGTCTTGCGGCGTGGTGAACGCACCGCCGCAAATGCGACAATTGGCGACAAAATAGCAGGTGTCCGGCATAACTGCGCGACACTGGGGCCCTAGAACGGCTTTCAGAAAGTCGCAGGGCAAGAACCTCCCTCCCCTTCCCCCGCTCTGCGACTTTCACTGATTCCCCCCCGGGGCAAAGTGATTTGGAGAGACGAGATGAAGAAATGGATGATCGGTCTGCCGATAGCCGCGCTGGCGATGACCGGCGGCGCTTATGCGCAACAGACCACCAAACCTGCCGATAACGCCGTGATGACCAAGGCCGATGCGCAGGCCCGCGCCGTTGCTATGTTCGCGAAGATGGACGTCAACAAGGACGGCAAGCTCGACCAGGCGGACCGTGCGGCTCGCTTCGAGGAGCGCCGTGGCAAGATGTTCGACCGAATGGATACCAACAAGGACGGCAACATCACCCGCGCTGAATTCACCACGATGAAGCCACGCGCTGACCGTGGTGCCGAAGGCGGCAAGATGGCCGGCAAGATGGAACGCGGCGGCAAAGGCGGCCATCACGGCGGCAAGCACGGCATGGGCCGCGGTATGATGGGCGGCCACATGGCCGACACCAACGGCGACAAGGCCGTGACGCAAGCCGAATTCACCGCTGCCGCAGCCAAGCGCTTCGATGCACTTGACGCCAACAAGGACGGTCAGGTCACTCGCGAGGAACGCAAGGCTGCCCGTGAGCACATGCGCGCCGAGTGGCAGGAAAAGCGTGCAGCAAATGCTGCCGCCACTGCCAAGTAACCCCGAGACGCGGCAAGACGACGTCATGAACGATACCGCGTCTACCAAACTGCTGCTTGTCGATGACGAAGCAGCCCTGCGCGAACCCCTGGCCGAGTATCTCTCGCGTCAGGGGTTTGACGTGACCCAGGCCACCAGCGCCGCCGACGCCCGCAGCCGGTTGCGCGACACCACGCCCGATCTCGTGCTGCTGGACATCATGATGCCGGGAGAGGACGGCCTTTCGCTGTGCCGCCACCTGGTCGAGAGCCGCGACATTCCGGTCATCTTCCTCACCGCGCGCGGCGAAGCGACAGACCGCATCATCGGGCTGGAAATCGGCGCCGACGATTACGTGGTCAAACCCTTCGAGCCGCGCGAATTGATCGCCCGCGTCCGCAGCGTGCTGCGCCGCGCCGGGCGCGTGCAGACCGCGTCGGACGAGAACGAAATCCTTGAATTTGAAGGCTGGCAGCTCGATCCGCTGAAACGACGGCTGACCGATGCCGAAGGCGCGGTGGTCGCGATCTCCTCGGTGGAGTTCCGGCTGCTTGTCGCCTTTCTCGAACATCCCCGGCAAGTGCTCGACCGGGATCGCCTGCTCGACATGGTGCAGGGCCGCGAGGCGCACCTGTTCGACCGCGCGGTGGACAATCAGGTGAGCCGCCTGCGCCGCAAGATCGAAGTAGACAGCCGCAATCCGCAATTGATCCAGACCGTATGGGGCGGCGGCTACATGCTCGCCGCCGATGTACGCCGGGTGGTCCAGGACGGCGGATGAAGCTCTTGCGTCCGCGCAGCCTGATGGGCCAGATGCTGCTCGCCGTCGCAGTGGCCCTGCTCCTGGTGCAGGGCGTCAGCGCGGTGCTGATCTACCGCGCCCAGCGCGAACGGTTTGAGGGCGATCTGCTCAATGCCCTTGCCTTCCGCCTGTTCCTCGAAACCCGCAATAACCGCGATGCGCCGCGCCTGCACAGACCCGAACGCCCGGAAGGCCCCCTCCGGCGCAGGATGCGCATCGAATACAGTTCGCAATCGCCGCTCAAGCCCGGCGAGCATCGCGATAGCCAGGCCGAGGACGGTCTTCGCGAAATCCTGAGCCGGCAGGGAATCGACGACGCGCAGGTTGTTGTCATCCACCGCGCGATGGAAGACGATCCTATCGCCCGGAACTGGCGCGGGCGCCGCCTTAGCGGCGTTGCCGCGCCCGGCAAGCGGGATGGCAGCGACCCCGAGGACGTCGATCGACACGTGCTGGTTGCGGGCGTGCGCGCGTCTCCGGATGCCAGCTGGATGGTTGCGCGCCTGCCCGCGCCCCGGCCCGAGGCGCAACTGGCCCGTCCGCTGATCATCCAGACGCTGATCATCTATCTTGTGCTGGTTGGCGCGGTGGCGCTGATCCTGCGTCGTATCACGCGACCACTTGCGGCGCTCACTCGCCGGATCGAGCATTTCGCCGCGACGCAGGACGCCGAGGGTCAGGTCCAGCCCAGCGGGCCGGAGGATGTCCACCGGCTGATCGTCGCACACAATGCGATGGAAGCGCGCATCGCCGCGCTGCTTGATGAGAAAGACGTCATGCTCGGTGCGATCGGCCACGACCTCAAGACGCCGCTGGCAGCGCTGCGCGTCCGCATCGAGTCGGTGGAGAACGATACCGAACGCGGCCGGATGGCCATGACCATCGAGGACATCGTGCGCACGCTCGACGATATCCTGTCGCTCGCCCGCGTTGGACGACCCAGCGATCCACTGGAACGTACCGAGCTGTCTGCCCTCGTCGCTGCCGTCATCGAGGAATACGAGGACATGGGCGAGCCGGTCGAATTTGGCGAGACCGAACGCATCGTATTGGAACTGCGCTCGACATGGCTTCGCCGCGCCTTGCGCAACCTGATCGGGAACGCGCTGCGCTATGGCAAACAGGCCACTGTTTCGCTGAACCGCGAGGCGGGCCGCGCGGTCATCCGCATCGACGACAAAGGCCCCGGCATCCCCGAAGACACTATCGCGGCGATGATGAACCCCTTCACGCGCGGCGACCCTTCGCGCAATTCGGAGACCGGCGGCGCAGGTCTGGGATTGGCACTCGCCCGTGCCATCGCCGAACAGCACGGCGGAGAACTGGTGCTGTCAAACCGGCGCGGGCCGGACGGCTCGGTCCTTGGCCTGACCGCAAAGCTGGTGCTGCCGCTGGCGTAAGGGTTGTTTGTTGGTGCGCCAACCGCATCCGCGATTGGCTTGCGGCACCGGCCCTCTCCCCCACCCGGCCTCCCATCCAGGGTACACTCGTGGGAGGCCGGGTGGGGGAGAGGGCCGGTGCCGCCTCCACGTGAGTGGAGCAATTCCTAACGCATCAACCCGCCAATCAGATTGCGCGCGAAGCGACCGAGGCCGGGTATCCCGATGGCCTTTTCGATCGTCGAACCGATCGTGCCCGCCGCCGCGCTGGCCGCCGAAGCACTGGGACTGGCGCGGCTCTTCTTGCCCTGCAACTTGCCCGCCAGAATCGACCCTGCGCTGGCGGCAGCGGCGCCTGCCGCCTGTTTGGCGACTTTGCCGGCGAGCCCATCCCACAGGCTGGGACTCTTGCGCTCGCGCTTGCGGACTTCCTCCTCGCCCTGGTCTTCCACTTCCTGCGCGGTCGCAGCGGCATCGGCCGCTTTGGCGGCGATCACTTCCTCCGCGCTCTCGCGATTGATGCGGGCATCGTATTTTTCGCCGAACGGGCTGATCGACTGGATGATCGCGCGTTCCTTGGGCGTCACCGGACCCAGCCGTGAGCGCGGCGGCGCGATCAGCGTGCGCTGCACGATGGACGGGGCACCGTCGTCTCCCAGCGTCGAGACCAGTGCCTCACCCACGCGCAGTTCGGTGATCGCAATCTCGACATCGAGTTCGGGATTGATGCGGAAAGTGTCGGCTGCCGCCTTGATCGCCTTCTTGTCGCGCGGGGTGAACGCCCGCAGCGCGTGCTGCACCCGGTTGCCCAACTGCCCGGCAACATCCTCGGGTACGTCGATAGGGTTTTGCGTGATGAAATAGACGCCGACGCCTTTCGAACGGATCAGCCGCACGACCTGCTCGATCTTGTCCATCAGCGCCTTGGGGGCATCATCGAACAGCAGGTGCGCCTCATCGAAGAAGAACACCAACTTCGGTTTCTCGGGATCGCCGACTTCGGGCAGCGTCTCGAACAGTTCGGCCAGCAGCCACAGCAGGAACGTGGCATAGAGCTTCGGGCTTTGCATCAGCTTGTCGGCGGCCAGCACGTTGATCACGCCGCGACCGTTTTCGTCGCAGCGAATGAAATCGGTGATCTCCAGCGCCGGTTCGCCAAAGAACATGGCCGCGCCCTGGCTGTCGAGAGAAAGCAATTGCCGCTGGATCGTGCCGACGCTGGCTTTCGTGATGTTGCCGTATTTCGCCGAAAGATGGCTCGCGTTCTCTGCGGCGAAGGCCAGCATCGCCTGCAGATCGCCCAGATCCAGCAGCAGCAAGCCCTGATCATCGGCAAAGCGGAAGACGATGTTGAGCACGCCTTCCTGCGTGTCGTTCAAGCCCATAAGTCGGGCGAGCAGCAAAGGCCCCATTTCGGAAATGGTAGTGCGGATCGGGTGGCCCTGCTCGCCATAGAGATCCCAGAACACCGCCGGGTTATCGCTGTAGGCGTAATCGCTGATGCCGATCTCCTTGGCGCGCGCTTCCAGGATCGCCGCGTTCTTGAACTGCGGACTGCCCGACATCGAAATGCCTGAAAGATCGCCCTTCACGTCCGCGAGGAACACCGGAACGCCGGCGGCGGAAAACTGCTCGGCAACGGATTGCAGCGTCACGGTCTTGCCGGTGCCGGTGGCACCCGCGACCAGTCCGTGGCGATTGGCGCGGCCAAGGCGCAGCACCTGCCGATCGCCATTGCTGCCCAGCCCCAGGTAGATTTCGTCCATGCACTGCTCCCCACGCCACCGATCCAGGCGTAGTAAAGCGGCAGGTGTTACAGCGCGAGAGGCTTTTTCGCGCGCCATGGACGGCGGGGGCATAGAGGATTAGGGGCACAGTCCGCGATGCCAGAACCGTTTGTCCTCCTTGACGATGCCCGGCCACAAGGCGCGGCGGACGCGCGGCTATATCGAGACCCTGTCGAGATCGTCGTCGCACGCACCCCCGCAGATGTCTCGGCCGCTTTCGAGCGGATAGGTGTCTTGGCCGCACAGGGCCATGATCTCGCGGGCTACATCGCCTACGAGGCCGGGCTGGCGCTCGAACCCCGGCTGGCGAATTTGCTGCCAAGCCGTTCGGGCGCGAATGGTCCGCTGGTCTGGTTCGGCGCGTTCGAGGGCTATGAGACCATAACGGCTGCCGATGTGCCCGGATGGCTGGCGGCCCATGCCATGCCTGGCAGCGTCGCGATCGGCCCGCTCGATCCGCAAGTGTCGCTTGGTGCCTATGCGCGCGCGTTCGGCGAGCTGCACCGGGCGATCACGAACGGCGACATCTATCAGGCCAACCTGACAATCCCGTTAGCTGGACCGTATCGCGGCGATCCATTGGCGCTTTACGCGGCGATCCGCCCCTCGGCTGAAGCCGGGTATGGCGGGATAGTGCACGATGGCGCGAACTGGCTCCTCAGCTTCTCTCCCGAACTGTTCTTCGCGCTGCAGGGCCGATCGGCGCGGACCAAGCCGATGAAGGGAACGCGCCCGCGTGGACGTGATAACGCGCACGACGATACCTTGCGGAACGAACTGGCCACCTCGATCAAGGACCGCGCCGAGAACCTGATGATCGTCGACCTGATGCGCAACGACCTGTCGCGCGTTGCTGAAGCGGGCAGCGTGCGGGTCGAAGCGCCGTTCGCGGTCGAAAGCTATCCGACGGTGCACCAGATGGTCTCGACGGTGCACGCCACGCTGCGCGATGGCCTTGGCCCGGTGGACCTGCTACGCGCCCTGTTCCCCTGCGGATCGATTACCGGCGCGCCCAAGATCCGGGCGATGGAACTGATCGCAGAAACCGAGCGCGATCCGCGCGGCCCCTATTGCGGCGCGATCGGCCGGATCGATGCCTCTGGCGATGCCGCGTTTAATGTGGCAATCCGCACCCTGCGCCTTGCACCTGGCGGAGACGGCGGGGGCCGTGCGGTGCTGGGGGTGGGATCGGCGATCGTCGCGGATTCCGAAGCGCTGACCGAATGGCGCGAGTGTCTGGTCAAAGGGGGTTTCGTGCGACAATCGGCCGGGGAAACCGCGCCAGCCAGTTTCGACCTGATCGAGACGATGCGTTTTTCGCCCGACGAGGGCATTCCCTATCTCGAACTGCATCTGGAGCGTATCAAGGCGAGCGCTGCCGAACTCGGTTTCGTGTTCGATCGCCATGCGGTGCGCAACGCGATCCAGGCGCTGTGCTTCGATGCCGAGCGACCAGCGAAGCTGCGCCTCGTTGCCGCGCGCAGCGGTGCATACAGTCTTGAACTGGCGGAGATACCACCACCGTTTCCCGATCCGGCCACGGTCGCGCTGATGCGCTTGCCGGTGGACGAAGGCGACTGGCGTTTGCGCCACAAGACTAGCGACCGTGGCTTTTACGAAGCGGGCATGGCCGCGGCGCGTGAAGCTGGCGCGAACGAGGCGATCTTCCTGCGCGACGATGGCCTGATTACCGAAGGCTGCATCACCAATGTCTTCGTTGAGCGCGACGGCAAGCTGCTGACCCCGCCCGCGCACCTGGGCCTGTTGCCGGGCATTCTGCGCGGCGCGCTCCTTGCCGAAGGCCGCGCCGTTGAGGCCGAACTGACTGCCGTCGACCTTGCCAATGGCTTCCTGATCGGCAACGGCCTGCGCGGACTCCTTTCGGCAAAGCTCCTGACCTGATGCACACCTCCCTCGCGCTTTCGCGTATCGCGCCTTCGCAGACCACCGCCATGACCGACCGCGCCACACAATTGCGCGAGCAGGGCGTGGACATCATCTCGCTTTCCGTGGGTGAGCCGGACTTCGCTACACCGCCGCATGTCATCGCTGCCGCCAAGGCCGCGCTTGATGACGGGCAGACGAAATACACGCCGGTCGGCGGCACCAGCCGGCTCAAACATGCCGCCGCGCTGCATTTCGAGCGCGATCTCGGCATCACCGCGCCGGTCAGCCAAATAACCGTCAGCGCCGGCGGCAAGCAGGCGATCTTCCACGCCCTGCTCGCGACGATCAGCGAGGGCGAGGAAGTGATTGTGCCCGCGCCATGGTGGGTCAGCTACCCTGAAATCATCCGCTTTGCCGGAGGCAAGGTGGTGCCGCTGATCACTTCACCCGGCACCGCCTTCCGTTTCTCGCCCGCCGACCTCGAAGCGCAGATCGGCCCGGCAACGCAATGGCTGCTGCTCAACAGCCCCGGCAACCCCACCGGTGCCTATTACCCGGTCGAGATGCTGCGCGGCATTGGCGATGTGCTTCGCCGCCACCCTCGTGTGATGGTGCTGAGCGACGATATCTACGCCCCGCTCAATTACACCGGCGCGCCGCACGCGACGCTGGCGAACCTCTGCCCTGATCTGGCCGACCGCATCTTGACTGTCTCGGGCGTGTCGAAGAGCCACGCGATGACCGGCTTTCGCATTGGCGTCGCCACCGGGCCGGAATGGCTGATCCGGGCGATGGAAAAGCTGCAGTCGCACAGTTCGGGCAACCCCTGCTCGATCAGCCAGGCCGCCGCAGTCGCCGCGTTCGAAGGCCCGCAGGAATTTCTCGCTGACTGGCGCGAGCGCTTCCGCCAGCGGCGCGATCTGGTTGTCGCCGCGATCAACGCCATCCCGGGCCTATCGACGCCGGTGCCCGAAGGCGCGTTCTACTGCATGGTCGATGCCGCACCGCTGATGGATCGCTTTGGCGACGATACGAAACTGGCGTTGCACCTTCTCGAACACGGCGTCGCCATCGTTCCGGCCTCGGGCTTCGGCGGCCGCGACGGCTTTCGCATCAGCTTTGCCGCTGATGAAGACACTTTAACAGAAGCGCTGGCGCGCATTGCAAAGGCGGTAGCGTAATGGAACTGGAAATCCTGTTCGAGGACGGCGAGGCACTGGTGATAGACAAGCCTGCCGGCCTGCCGCTCGACCGCCCGCGCGCGGGTGGCCCCAGCCTTGACGACCGCCTCGACGAATTGAAGCTTGGCTTCCAGCGGCTGCCGGCACCGGTACACCGGCTCGATCGCGATACCTCGGGCTGCCTGCTGCTGGCGCGCAATCCCAAGGCGCTCAAGCGCTTTTCGGCGGCGTTCGAACAGCGTCTGGTAGAAAAGCGCTATGTCGGGGTGATCGCCGGCGAAGTAGCCGGGGACGAAGGAACCGTTGAACTGGCGCTCTCGAAAGTCAGCACCGCAAAAGATGGCTGGCGGATGATCCCCGCGCGCAAGGGCAAGCCCTCCATCACGCACTGGCGCAAGCTCGATGTGCGCGGCGGGCTCACGCTGGTGGAGTTCCGGCCCGAGACCGGCCGCACCCACCAGATCCGCGTGCATGCCGCATCGGGACTGGGCGCGGCGCTGCTGGGCGATCCGGTTTATGGCACCGGAAAGGGAGCGGGCCGTACCATGCTTCACAGCGCTGGCCTCACCATCCAGCGCGAGGGCAAGGAGCCGATCGTGGCAGTGGCCCCCCTGCCCGCCGATTTCGTCGCTCTCGGTTTCCGCGATGACTGATGTGATCGCGCGCGCCTTGGCGCTCGCGACCGAGAGTTTCATCACATCGTCCGGGCCGGGCGGCCAGAACGTCAACAAGGTCGCGACGGCGGTGCAGCTTCGCCTCGATGTCTTTGCGTTGCGGCTCGATCCGGTGGTGTTCCACCGCCTGCGCACACTCGCCGGCAGCCGGATGACCGCCAAGGGCGAACTGGTGTTCACCGCGCGGCGCTTTCGCACGCAGGAAGCCAATCGCGCCGATGCCCGCGAGCGTCTTTCCGAAATGCTGACCGAGGCGCAGACGCTGCCCGAGAAACGCGCGAAGAGCCGGCTCAATCGCGTGGGCAAGGAGCAGCGGCTGAAAGGCAAGAAGCTGCGCGGCTCGGTCAAGGCCGGGCGCGGCAAAGTCAGCTTCGACTAGGAAGCTGGAGTCGCGCCTTGCGAGGCATCTGCCTCGGGATTGCCCGGTATGGTCGGCTGAAACACCGCAGGTGGCGGACGTCGCTTGTCCAGCATTTCCGCCGCCTCGTCGAGAGCACGCGCTTCGCCGACCGTAACGCCGCCGGGTCCGGGCTCGTTGTCCGCCTTGCCGCAGGCGGCAAGTGTCAACACAAGCGCCACAACGAACGCCGCTTTCATTCGTTCACCGGAGCATACGCCATGGTGCAGACCATCACGCATCGATAATCTTGGTATGCGGGTGATGCTTGTCGAGGTGCTTGCGCACGATGCGCAAATTGCGGCTGTTCGAGCGGAACACGAAGTCAAAAATGTCGCCAGCAAACGGCACCGCGCCGACCAGCGAATCGAACCCGACGTTGCCCAGCATCCGGGCAAGCTGGAACTTCGACATGCCAAGGTTGCGTGCTTCCCACACGAGATACAGGCCAAGCGCCGCCGAAACCACATCGCCGGCAACCGGTATCAGGCCGACGGCAGCATCGAGGCCGAACTGGCGACTTGTCCCGGGGATGGTAAAGGCGCGCTCCAGCATGCGCTCAAGCGCCTCGACCCTTCGGCGAACCGACATGGCGTCGGAGCCCAGGGGAAAGTCCATCGGCAAGCGCCGAACCGCATCCTGCTGTATCGCCAATCCCGTTCCCTCCAAGCATCAGCAAGGCTGACGAATATTACTTGGGTAGCCACGCCAACGGCATCAAGGGGTGCCACGCCCAAGCATTGGTGGCAAACCCGCTGACATTGCCGCGCACCAGCGACCAGCGCACCGGCGCTCCAAACGGGATGAAGACATTGGCCGTCGTCATCTCGGCTTCGGCCTCGGCAATCAGCGCGCTGCGCTCGGCCGGGTCGATGGTTTCTCCGGCCCGCACCATCAATGCGTCAGCTTCAGCCACACACAATCCGCGCTTCACCACACAAGACAGCCGGTTGAGATACCACGTCGCGCGGGGATAGCGGGCGACATCGTCGATCAGCCTCAGCTCCCCGGTTTCATCATCGCCAGCCCGCACGGCCGTAACCCCGATGGCAGCGAAATCCTGGGCCAACCGGTCGAACAACGAGTCTGACCCCGGCCCGGCGGGGAGCCAGATGCTTAATCGCGCATGGTCGGGACCGGGCGTGGATGACGCCACTTCTGCTTGATTTGCGGATTTCGGAGCGCTTCTTTCGCCTCGATCGGCCACTGGCTTGCTTCTGCCCCAGCGGGCGACGCGCGCCGCCGCAACCTTGCGGCGCTCTTCCAGCGATTGCTCGGGCCAGCGGTCGCCGATGGTGCCGATGTCACCTTCAAGGCCGGGTGTAACCAGCCGCGACGACGGAACCCAGCCACTGACCCCGAATGGCGCGATCAGGGCATCGCGGTCGATCGCCATGGCCAGTGCTTCACGGTTGGCCGAATCGGCGAGAAATCCGTCATTGCTCATTACCTGGAGCCCGAACAGTCCCGCCACCGGATCCAGCTTGATCGTGCCACGCAGGATGCCCACCGAACTGGTGCGCGGGAAGTCCTGAATTTGCCCGCCCAGCACAAGGTCGGCCTTGCCCTCGTTGAATCGCGCGATCGCTGCCTCGCCGGGGAGCGCCGTCATGCCCAGTTGCCGGGTGCGATCGTCCCATTTGTCGATTGCCGGGAGGCCAAGCCGCGATGGCTCGATCGGCGTAAAGACCGCGCTGTCCACCTCGCGGGCCAGCGCCATCGGACCGGCCCCCATGCCTTTGTGCAGCAAGCCAAGCTCGGGCTGGGCAAGCAATTGCAGCAGGTGCGGCATCGGGCGTTCAAGGCGTATCTCGATGACTCGGCCGGCCATGGCCCGGACTTCGTCGATGCCGGCTAGGTCGAGGCCAAGCGATGTGCCTTTCAGCCCGCGCAGGGCCTCTTCCAGCGCAGCCTTGGCCGCTGGCGCGGTGATCTCGTCGCCATTGCGCCAGATGCCGTCGCGCAGCCGGAAAATGTAGCTCTGTCCATCGTCGGTAACGATCCACCGGTCTGCCAGCGCAGGAATGACCCGGCCTTGCTCATCAAAAGCAACCAGGCCCTCGATGATGGAAGCACGGGCGAGTTGCCCGGCCGGCGACAGGCGAATGCCGCCCTCGAAGGGATCGGTCGGCTCACCGATCACGATCAGTTCCAACCGCGAATTGTCATTTGAACCACACGCAGCGAGCAGCATCAGCGCAAGCATGCAGATGGCTGACCGGAGTACGGCTCGTATTTCAAGCGTGAACGGGGCTGGCCTGAGCTGGGGGCGCATGGGTAGGACGTAGTGCATTTCTGACCGGTGGCAAAGCTGTCCGGCCAGATGAACTGGCCTGACCGGTCCGAAAAGTTTCGCGCGTTCAGATCTTGCGAACGACCGTGCCGCCCTTGCTCGGTGAAACAGGCACGCGGATAAAACGCGGTGTGGCGCTTTCGCTGGCTTCCTGAGCCTGCAAAGCGCGCGCATCCTTGGGATCGATCTCTTCGCTAAATGCGATGCCGAAACGATTGTCCTGCACCCAGGCGATTGATCCCTCGACCCAACCCAGATTGCGGATATGCACGTGGATCATGGCGCCGCGCTGCACTCGCACCGGACCTTCGCCCATCATGCCGCCACTGGACAGATTGCGCACCTTGATGCGGTGCGCTTCCTCCAGGCCGTCGATCCGCAGATCGGCCATGAGAAACAGGCTGTCGCGAGCGATGTGCCTATTTTCATTCCCGTCCATGTTTATCGTCCGGAGCCTCGATGGGAAAAGTTGCGTTTCGAGCAGCACAGGGCAGGAAAAGCCACAGGCGCCGCTCGTTTGCAGTTACGGCAAACAGACAAAGAAAGCCTTAATGCCGGCGAAACTGATGCGTCCGTAATGGATCACGGATTATGCGACCGCTCGAACCCATCGTCCGGCGATAGCGTACCACAGCATCGCTGCCACGGGAACAGGCCTATGCCCCGCTCCCGCATGGGCGCCCTATTCGTCGCGCGATACCTTCTCGCGACGCTCGTGCGCTTCCTGTGCTTCCACCGTCATCGTTGCGATCGGGCGGGCGATCAGCCGGCCAAGGCCGATGGGCTCGCCAGTGACCTCGCAATACCCGTATTCGCCTTCCTCGATGCGGCGCAGCGCCGAATCGATCTTGGCGATCAGCTTGCGCTGGCGGTCGCGAGTCCGCAGTTCGATCCCCCAGTCGGTTTCGCTGGAAGCGCGGTCGTTAAGGTCAGGCTCGCGGATAGGTCCGTCCTGAAGCTGCTGCAGCGTTCCCGCCGAAACGTCCAGGATAGACTGCTTCCAGGCCACCAGCAGTTTTCGGAAGTAGTCCTGCTGAGGCTCCGACATGTAGGCTTCGGCATCGGAGGGAACATATGCTCCATCGATGTCGCGCTTCGCTTTGGCCAGAATGTCGATTTCGTTACCAAGGGCAGTTGTCATTCAGAGAACTCCGCACACGTCCGCCCGGATTGCGATTGCCCTGCGGCCCCGGGCTTTCCGGCAGCGGCCTCCAACCCGTGGTCGCGGGGCCTATAAAACCACGTGATCCATGGCACAAGCATTCCGCATCATTCGTGCACGAAATTTGCAAGATTGCTCCGCCAGGCAAAATTTGCCCGCGTTAACCATTTGTTGACCACGTACAGGCCAGTCTCCCCGTGTGGACAAGCGATTTTCAGCTTGGTGTTAAGGGGGTAAAATGAAATGGATACGGTTTGGATCAAACGTGAAAACATGACCGGGGCTGACGGCTTCAGCGATTTCTCCGGCGAAGACATGCTCGTCGCCAGCTGCCTCGCAGCCGCCGCCCAGGGTGACCCGACCGCCTATTTCGACCTTGGTGTCGCTTTCTCGACCGGCAGCCACGGCGCGCCGTGCGACATGATCGAAGCGCACAAATGGTTCAATCTCGCCGCCGTTGCCGGTCACGAAGAATCGCAGATGTGCCGCGCCGAAATCGCCGACGAGATGACCGCCCGCGAAATCGCCGAAGCGCAACGCCGCGCCCGCGAATGGCTGGCAACCTCGACGAGGCGCGCCGCCTGATCCTGTCTCAGTCGCCTTTGCGGAACGGGGTGCGGCTGCCGAGCCAAAGCTGGTCCTGCTCAACGCCGGCGCGCTCGCGCTTCAGGAAATCCGCTACCGCTTCGCGAAATCCTTCGTGCACGATGTGATGGGCGGAGACCGTCCGCACCGGCTCATAGCCCCGCGCCAGCTTGTGGCCGCCCTGCGCGCCCGCCTCGACGCGTGACAGCCCGAGCGCGATCGCCACGTCGATTGCCTGATAATAGCACAGCTCGAAGTGCAGAAACGGCTTGTCGACCAGCGCGCCCCAATAGCGGCCGTAAAGTGCCTCGCCGCCGACAAAGTTGAGCGCGCCCGCGATCGGCTCGTCGCCGACGAACGCCATGACCAGCACGATCCGGTCCGCCATCCGCTCGCCCAGCAGCGTGAAGGCTGCACGCGTCAGGTACGGTTGGCCCCACTTGCGCATGCCGGTGTCCTGATAGAACTGCCAGAACGCGTCCCAGTGGCGTGGCTCGATTGCCTCTCCCTGTAAGACGCGGATGTCTACGCCTTCCTGCGCTTTTGCGCGTTCCTTGCGGATTTCCTTGCGCTTGCGCGATGACAGCGCGGCAAGAAAGCCGTCGAAATCGGCATAGCCCCGGTTTTCCCAGTGGAACTGGATATCCTCGCGCAGCAGCCACCCGGCCTTTTCGAACACCGCAACCTGATCCGGCTCGATGAAAGTCGCATGCGCCGAAGACAGCCCATTCTGCGCGCAAAGCGCTTCCGCCGCACGCAGAAGCGGCAACATCAGTTCCGGATGCGGCGTCAGGATGCGCGGGCCAGTGGCGGGGGTGAACGGGACCGAGATCTGCAGCTTGGGGAAATAGCTCCCGCCCGCCCGCTGCCACGCATCGGCCCAGGCATGGTCGAATACGTATTCGCCCTGGCTATGCTCCTTGAGGTAGGCTGGCAGTGCCCCGGCCAATGTGCCGTCCGGTGCCTCGATCACGATCGGCGCGGGTATCCAGCCGCTGCGTCCTCCGACACTGCCCGATTCTTCCATGATGCTCAGGAAATCGTGGGTGACGAACGGATTGCCGCCATCAGTCAGTGCGTTCCACTCGTCGGCAGGCAATTCACCGATCGAGCCCGCTATCGTCGCGACAAAGTCGCCCTCGCTCACGCCCCGGCCCCGATCCCCGCACCCTCAGCGATAGGAGCATCGGCATGGTCGAACGCGCGCTGCAGGTGCTCGGCCGAGCGCACCGTCCAGGTCGCGACCGGCACGCCCCTGCGGCGCTGGCTGGCGGCGAAGCGGCTGGGCAGGTCGCGAATATCGTAGGCAAGGAAATCGGGCTTTGCGCGCCACAGCGACAGGTGGCGGCGAATCATGCCAGCCAGCGCGCGGTCCTCGCCCTCGGACACCACCAGCCCGCGCACGGTATGCGGCGAATGGCGGTAGAACCAGTGCGACACACGCGGGTCGAAGCTCATGACGGCATGCGGCCCGGTATACCCCTCCAGCACCCGGCGCACCGCAAGGCACAGCGCGGGAACCCGCGTATCGGTACTGGATTTGACCTCGATCAGCACCGGCACCTGACCGTTCACGTCGGAGAGGACCCGGCGCAGGGTCGGGATCGTCTCGGCGGTGCCTTCCAGCCGCACCTTCTCAAGCTCGAGTGAGCCGCGCTTGGCGACCGGGCCGGTTTCGGCGGTTAGCCGGTCCAGTTCCCAGTCGTGGAACACCATGGCCGCGCCGTCGCTCGCGCGCTGGACATCGCATTCTATGCCAAGGCCGCGCGACATGGCAGCTGCGAAGGCCGCGCGTGAGTTTTCCGGCAAGCCGGTGCCGTGGAGCCCGCGATGCGCGAAGCTCCATTCGCCGATCCAGGCCACTTTTGCAGGCCTGGGCGGCGGGGAAAGCCAGCGATCAAGCAGCACGAACAGCCACGATGGCATCCACCTCCACGGCAGCGCCCAGCGGCAGGACGGGCACGCCAACCGCGCTACGGGCATGCTTGCCAGCATCGCCGAACACCGCTGCCATCAATTCCGAAGCGCCGTTGATGACCTTGGGCTGATCGGTGAAATCGCCAGTCGAATTGACGAAACCGCCTAGCTTGACCACCTGCTCGACCCGGTCGAGCGAACCGAGCGCGGCCTTCAGCTGCGCCAGCAGCATCAGTCCGCAAGCCCGCGCCGCTTCCACGCCCTGCTCCAGCGAAACGTCCTCGCCCAGCCGGCCAGTCACCAGTTTTCCGCCGACGAACGGCAACTGTCCCGAGACATGCGCCAGCCCGCCCGCCACGACTACCGGGACATAGGCGGCGACCGGTGCCGCCGGTTCCGGAAGGACCAGGCCCAGTTCGGCCAGCTTCGCTTCGATTGCGCTATCACTCATGACGTTACGGTTTCCTCATTATGCAACCGGTCCAGCAGCCAGGGCAGCGCCTTGGCCCAATCGTCGATCCGGGCGTGGGCATGCCCAGCGACATGGGCACAGGTGATGTGGGGGGCCATGCGCGGTTCGGCGCACAGATGCAGGCGCGACACGTGCGGCACCATTTCGGACACCGAATCGTGGTGCTGGGCCAGATCGTCGATGAACACGGCCCGGCTCGGCGCATATTCCTCGACAATGGCCTTCAGCGCCGGCCCCTTAGGCCCCTGATTGGTGAACACCCGCACGTCGATGCCGTGATCGAGAAGCTGGCGCGTGCGCGCTTCCTGGCGATGATCGTTGAGATTGGTCAACACCACGACATCGGCCTGTTCGGCCAGTCGCGTCATGGCGGCAACAGAGCCGGGCACCGGGGTCTGCCGGTGCATCTGCCCGTCGAAGAACAGGTTGAGCAGCCGCCACATGTCCGCCTGACCGACGGTTTCGCCACTGACGATATGACGCATCGCGGTAGTGAAATCGTGGTTCGTCATATCGAATTCGACTCCCTCTTCCTCGGCCAGCCAGTCGCGGAACGGCGAGATCATGTAGAGCAGGACTTCGTCGCAGTCCGAAATGACAAGCGGGCGGCTCATGACGCCAGCCTTTCGCGTGCGGCAACGATATGCTGTGGTTCGATGCCCAGCGCATCGGCGGCGGCGCACAAGTCCGGCTCGTGCGCGCAGAGGAAATCGAGCACCGCGCCCAGCGTCGCATCGTCACCGAGCGAGGCGCGCAGGTTTTCCGGCGTCAGCCCGGTCAGCGAGAGCAGCCGTTCGGCCCGCGCCTCGTCGGCGAGCAGCCAGCCCAGCGCACCGAGCGCGATGGTCTGCGGATCGCTTGCGGACATCCGGGGGTCGGGGGATGATGATTGCCTGAGAATTGTCAGCCTCGCTTGCGTGCCATAGATGGGGCGATGATATGGGGCGCGGCCCCTACATGGTGTCCGGGAACCGAATGGCAAAGCGAATCCTCGTTGTCGAGGACAACGATCTCAACCGCAGACTGTTCTGCGACGTTCTCAAGAGCCAGGGCTTCGCCGTGGAACCCGTGGCCGATGGTCTCGACGCGCTGGAACGCGCGCGCCAGTTCGTGCCGAACCTCATCATCATGGATATCCAGTTGCCCAACGTTTCCGGGCTGGACCTGATCGAAGCGGCGAAGAAAGATCCCGTGCTGCGGGCGATACCGGTGCTGGCCGTCACCGCCTACGCCGGCAAGGGTGACGAGGAACGGATCCGCGATGCGGGTGCCGACAGCTACCTTGCCAAGCCAGTGTCCATCGGCCCATTCATGGCGGCGGTGAATGCCCTGCTTTGACGCGCCGTATGCCGCCGCCCGGCGCGGCGCGCTTGACATCGTGCCCCCGCGCCGCTTTTGCGCCCCAATTCCCGGCCAGAGAGCCGTTTTACCTGTTCGGAGCTTCTGACATGGACCGCGAAGCCACTTCGGCCCGCATCGCCGCACTAATCGAACCCTTCAACAAGAAGGGCATCGCTATCGAAGACGCGACTCGCTTCACCGACGACCTGGAATTCGACAGTCTGACCGTGATGGATTTCGTCGCGGCGATCGAGGACGAGTTCGACATCATCATCTCGATGAACCAGCAGGCGGAAATCGAGACTTATGGCCAGTTGATCGACGCAGTCGTGAAGCTGCAGGGCTGAGAAGCGCAGGCAAGGATATCCCAGCGATGACCGAAACCGTCAGCCAGCCCGATTCGGGAACCACCGCGAGCGAAGCGGTCGATCTGTTCTCGCGTTTTGATCCGCTGATCAAGATGCGCAACGATCTTCTCGATTCGGGCGTCGAAGATCCGTTCAGCCTCGTCATGGAGCGCGTGCTCTCGCCCACCGTCGCGATCTGCAACGGGCGCGAGACGATCCTGCTTGGCACCTACAACTACATGGGCATGACCTTCGATCCGGATGTGATCGAGGCCGGACGACAGGCGCTGGCCGATTTCGGATCGGGCACCACCGGCAGCCGCGTACTCAACGGCACCTATCTGGGTCACCGTCAGGTGGAGCAGGCGCTGTGCGACTTTTACGACATGAAGCACGCGATGGTATTCTCCACCGGATACCAGGCCAACCTCGGCATCATAAGCACGATCGCCGGCAAGGGCGATTACATCGTTCTCGACATCGACAGCCACGCGTCGATCTGGGACGGCTGCAAGATGGGCGACGCCGAAGTCGTGCCGTTCAAGCACAACGATATCGAGGCGATGGAACGCCGGCTGAAGCGCATTCCCGAAGGCGCGGGCAAGCTAGTCATTCTCGAAGGCGTCTACTCGATGCTCGGCGATATCGCGCCGCTCAAGGAGATGATCGCGGTTGCCAAGGCGCACGGCGCCATGGTGCTGGTCGACGAGGCGCATTCGATGGGCTTCATCGGCCCCAACGGGCGCGGCGTGGCCGAGGACCAGGGCGTGCTGGACGATGTCGATTTCGTCATCGGCACGTTCTCCAAGAGCGTCGGCACGGTCGGCGGTTTCTGCGTCTCGAACCATCCGAAGTTCGAGATCCTGCGGCTGGTCTGTCGGCCTTATGTGTTTACCGCCAGCCTGCCGCCCAGCGTGGTGGCTACGGCCACGGTCTCCATCCGCAAGCTGATGCATGCCGAGAAAAAGCGCGCGCACCTGTGGGAGAACTCACGCACGCTGCACAAGGGCCTGCGCGATGCGGGGTTCCAGCTTGGCACCGCCGAACCGCAGAGCGCGATCATCTCGGTGATCCTGCCCGATCTGGAACGCGGCGCGGCGATGTGGGAAGCGCTGCTGCACGAAGGGCTCTACGTCAATCTGGCGCGCCCGCCGGCGACCCCCGCCAACATGACGCTGCTGCGCTGCTCGCTTTGCGCCGAGCATACCGCCGCACAGGTCCAGCAGATCATCGGCATGTTCGAACGGGCGGGCAAGGCGACCGGGATTATTTGATAGAGGCTGCCCGATAACCCAGATTCTCGGCTTTAGTGATACCCAGCATCATGGATCGAAAAACAGCTGAGCGTCTGATGTCAGCATATCTGGCGCTGGACATCCCGCTCGGCGAGATCGACAGCGCCATTTCTGACGTCTCGGACCCACTTGAACGGGCCACCCTTATCGACGCTCTCGGCGGCGTATTCTTTGCGCTGCACCAAGGCATCGTCGTGCCGGTCACAAACCAATATCCTGAGCTGGGGCCCCGCGACGAATAACCATCCTACTTTCGGTAAGCTCAATGGATGGAAATGATTCCGTCCACGGCGCGCCATTCGCTTGGCCCGATCAGGTGCTGGTGCGCGACGCGGACCGAGTGGAGCGGACCTTCAATCTCGCGCGTCCAGAAATCGAGGAAGCTTTTCAGCTCCGGAAAACGTGGCGCGACATCGTAGTGCTGGAAGGCATATAGCTGGATCAGCTTGGGGTGATCCGGCAGGAAATAGTGAATTTCCACAGTCGAAAGCCCGTAGCCTTCGAGTTGCTTTACGAAATCGTGACTCGCACCCAGATGACCGCTCATAGCCCTCCTTCGCACCGCTCTGATATTGCAGTGCAGCGACGAAAGGATGACACAGTTATGGTTACCGTCAAGTTACCACGATGATGGATAAATGACGGCGGCGTCGATCAGATTGCCGGTGTCGGGACGGTGGTTGCCGCCTTGCATTCGGCGCTGGTTTCCTTGTCACCGCCACCCAGCAGCGTGATCGCGGCAAAGCCGACCAGCACCAGTGCGACAAAGCCGATGGTCACTTTGCCAAGGTGCTTATCGATCACCGCCTTGATTGGCGCGCCGAACAGGCGGAACAGCACACCCACGATCATGAAGCTGATCGATCGGGAAAGGATGCTCGCGCCAATGAATACCGCCAGGTTCATGCCGATGAAGCCGGCGGTGATCGTCAGCAGCTTGAACGGGATCGGCGTCGCGCCCTTCACGATAATGATCTCGGCGCCGTATTCGCGCAGATAACAGGCGGCCTTGGGGAAGCTGTCGGCCAGCCCCAGCGCGCGCAGCATCGCCTCGCCGAACGCCTCGTAGGCGAAATGGCCGATCGCATAGCCGAGCAAGCCGCCCATCACCGAGGCAACCGTTGCGACCGCCGCGAATTTCAACGCCTTCCTCGGTTCAGCCAGGCACATCAGCCCGAGCAGCGGGTGCGGCGGCACCGGGAAGAAGCTCGCCTCCATGAATGCAAAGGCGGCCAGCCACCACGTCGCATGCGGGTGCGATGCTTTGGCCATGGTCCAGTCATAAAGGCGGCGCAGCATCGCTGAATTCCGGTCTGATCGTTGAGCCCGCGTGCTTAGAGTTCCCGGTGCCACCCCGCAAGCGGCTTGCGAGATAACCTATATGGTTATTTTTGTTGACATCGTCACGCTGATTGGGTAAACCCAGGGAAGATCGCGATGGACCGATTCGACGGCCTCTCGTTCCCTTCCCTTCATCACCGGATCATCTCATCCATGACGGACAAGACCACGTCCGGCCAGGGCAAGCGCTCGCGTGCGTCCGGGTCGGCGACGCCCAATGGCTGGCGCAAGACCTTCCTTGGCGAGCTTGCCGCCACCTCCAACATCGCCGCTTCCGCCCGCAAGGCCAAGATTTCCGCTTCCACCGCCTATGAGGCGCGGCGGCGCGATCCCGATTTCTACCGTCGCTGGCAGGAAGCCTTATGCGAAGGCTACGAGCATCTTGAAATGAACCTGCTCCAGCGGCTGCGCGAAGGCGAGATCAAGCCGCCGACCGGAGCCAAGCGCGGCACCCGCGTATTCGATAACGGTACGGCCTTCCGCCTGCTGACGGTCCACCGCGAATCCGCAGCCCGCCAGCGCGCTATCCACGAGAATCGCAATGCCGAAGCGGTGCTCGACGGCATCAATGCCAAGCTGGACCGGATGCGCGAGCGCTCGGCGTCCTTGTCCAACGGCAAGCCGGGCGAAGACGATGCAACGCCATTCGAAGACGAAAGCGCCGATGACGCGCAGTGAGCGGCTGGCCAGCCTGCTCGCCCTTTCCGCCGAGGAGCGCCGCCGCGCCCTCGCCCGCTTCACCGATCTGGAGCGCGAGGAACTGGCGACCCATTGGGACTTATGGGCGCGAGCCGAACAGCTTGCCCCGCCCGGCGGCTGGCGACTGTGGCTGGTCATGGCCGGGCGCGGGTTCGGCAAGACCCGCGCGGGGGCCGAATGGGTCCGCGCGGTTGCCAGCGCCGATCCGCAAGCCCGCATCGCGCTGGTTGCAGCCTCACTGGTGGAGGCGCGCGCGGTGATGGTCGAAGGCGAGAGCGGCCTGCTGGCGATAAGCCCGCCGCGACGCCGCCCGGTTTTCGAGCCTTCGCTGCGGCGGGTCACTTGGCCGAACGGCGCGCAGGCGACGCTCTATTCAGCCGGCGAACCCGAATCGCTGCGCGGTCCGCAACACAGCCATGCCTGCCGGGCAATCCCAGAAAGAAGTGTTTGTCAACGAAGCGCATGCGCGGCTCGACGTGCTGATTCATTGCGCGATCGAGGGCGTTGAAACTTCTCCGCCAGCCCTGCCGGAAGAAGGCGATACGTGGATGGTCGGCAGCGGCGCCGATGGTGACTGGCTGGGACGCGACCATGCCCTCGCATTGTTTCGGGGCGGCGGCTGGCAATATATATTGCCGGTGGATGGAATGCGAATTCTCGATCGCTCGACTGGACAGGACCTGCGATATCTGGCCGAATGGAAACAGGCAGAAGATTTTCCGGAACCTTCGGGTGGTACGTCCGTTGACAGCGAAGCTCGAGTTGCGATTGGTTCATTGATCGCGGCGCTCAGAGTTGCCGGTATTCTGCCATCTGGTTGACCCGGCGTGTAAGATCGGGGGTTTTTGTGCCAATATTGAAGCGATTTGGCTTTATTAAATCGCACCAAGCTCCCGTAATCGCGGCATCTTTGCAACAGTCGCCAGCATTGCCTGCTTGCGCGCCCATGGCAGAGAGGTTAGACACAATTGCACTCGGTGGATTCAAATCTCTTAATAGGGGAAGTATAATGAGGAAACTCGTCATTGGGATGGCGCTGGCTTCGTCCGCACTCGCCACCCCCGCATTGGCGCGCGACAACGCCTGGTATCTGGAACTAGACTTCGGTCCGATGATTGTCGAAGACGCTGGCTTCGATATCGGCGCGGTCAACAACGGTGCCACGCTCAACACGGACTACGGCGTCGATGGCGGCGGTGCTCTGGGTTATGACTTCGGCGCGTTCCGCCTCGAAGCTGAAGCCAGCTATCGCACGGCTGACAACGACGATCTGACGGTCCTGTCGCCCCCGGGTATCCCGGGTCTGACCACGACCAACCTGGTTTCGGGCACGTTCAACAACCCGCATGGCAAAGCCAGCGTGTTGTCGTTCATGGTCAACGGCATGCTCGATTTCGGTGACGATAACGGCATCCAGGGCTTCGTTGGCGGCGGCGCCGGCATCAGCCGCGTCGACTACAGCGCTTCGCTCACCAAGGCTGGCCCCGGCTTCCTTGATGACACGGACAGCGGCTTTGCATGGCAGGTTATCGCGGGCCTCCGCGCTCCCCTGACCGACAGCATCGACGTTGGTGTGAAGTATCGCTTCCACAACGTGCAGAACGTCAGCCTGGTTGATTCGGCTGGTCGTTCGATCGACACCAACTGGCGTTCGCACTCGGCAATGGGCAGCTTGACCTTCAACTTCGGTGGTGAAGAAGCGGCTCCGCCGCCCCCGCCGCCGCCGCCGCCGCCGCCTCCTCCGCCCCCGCCGCCCCCGCCGCCGGTGGTTTGCAACAAGGGTCCGTACATCGTGTTCTTCGACTGGGATAAGTCGGACATCACGCCGGAAGCTTCGAGCATCCTCGACAGCGCGATCAGCGCCTATGGCAACTGCGACAACGTTCCGATCATGCTGGCCGGTTACACCGACCGTTCGGGCAGCACGCAGTACAACCAGGGCCTGTCTGAGCGTCGTAACACCTCGGTTCGTTCGTATCTCACCGCTCGCGGAATTCCCGACGGTTCGATCTCGAGCCAGGCGTTCGGTGAAAGCAACCCGCGCGTTCCCACCGCAGACGGTGTGCGCGAACTGCAGAACCGCCGCGTCGAGATCACTTACGGTCCGGGTTCGGGCATGTAAGTCAGCCGATAGGGCAACAAGATGGGGGGCCGGAGAAATCCGGCCCCTTTTTCTTTGAGTCGGCTCGATTTCCGCGTTTGCATTCCACGCCAACAAGCGGGCCTTGCCCACCTCTCCGTCGATGGCAGCAAGACGCAGTGCTCACCAACTGCGGCTAAACTTTAGCTTATCAGTCACTTCTGGAAATGATCGGCAGGCCAAGCCTGCGATGCAGCTTTCAGCTCAAACGGCGTAGGGCGTGGGGTCAATCACGCCAGCCTCGGCGAAACCCGCTTTGCGCAGGCGGCAACTGTCGCATTCGCCGCATGCCTGGCCTGCGGGTTGCGGGTCGTAGCACGACCAGCTCATCCCGGGATCAAGACTCAGCCGCGCGGTTTCAGCGGCGATCTGTGCCTTGCTCATGTATTGCAACGGCGCGTGGATTTTGAATGCAGTGCCCTGATCGCCAGCCTTGGTCGCCAGCGTTCCAAGTGCCTCAAACCCGGCAATGAACTCCGGACGGCAATCGGGATACCCGGAATAATCCAGCGCATTGACCCCGATGAAGATGTCTTTTGCGCCAATGGCCTCAGCCCAGGCGAGCGTGAGCGAAAGAAACACAAGGTTACGGGCCGGGACATAGGTGACCGGTATGTCATCGCCGACGCCTTCTTTCGGAACGGCAATGTCGTCGGTCAGCGCGGAGCCACCGAACTGGCGCAAGTCGAGCGGGAGGATAACGTGACGGCGGGCACCTAACGTCGCGGCAATCGTCGTAGCCGCATCAATCTCGCAGCGGTGACGCTGGTTGTAATCTATCGTCAGGGCATTGATGGCAAAGCCCTCTTCCTGGGCGATTGCAGCCGAAACCATGGAGTCGAGGCCGCCCGACAGCAGCACTACCGCCTCGCGCATACCGTTGGTGTCAGACGTGGTCATGCCATCGCGCTACGTCGGCGCTTCCCGGTTGGCAATGCCAATGCACAGGCGCTTCGCGCCTAGCGAGGACAGTCACCGGCGCGGCGTGCCTCAGCCGCGAACGCGAACGGGAAGCCGTTGTTAATACCCTGGCTGTCGATCTGCAGCAGTCCGCTGGTCTCCCGACGGATATGTGTTCGCCCATAGCCTTGCTTGCCGCAACTATACTGAACCGTCACTTCGGTCGGGAGATCGGCTATGGTGACCTGTTCGCAACGCAGATTCTGATGGCGCAACTGGATCAAGCGGCGTCCGCCATCGATGCAGATCTTCTCGACTTTGGCCTCGGCGCCGCGAACGCGCAGTTCCCAGTTTCCGCCATCGACCTGGTCGAGCATCGACAACGATCGCTTCTGCCCCACGCCCGGCGTGGCCGAGGCGAGCGCCGCGCCGGTGACTAAGATTGCCAAAGCCTGCAACGGCTTCATTCTTCCGATCCTTCAATCAGCGTTACAACGCCCCGCGACACGATCACGTTATAGCAGCTTCATCAGCGCAGACCAAACGAGGCTCCTGCGCGATGAGATGAGGGCTCAGGCCGGGATTCGCAAGATGCGGGAGCAAAAAGCGCAATCGACCGGTATCAGTCCATCGTCGTCGCGCATGTCAGCCCGCTCATCTTCGGGAAAGCTTTGCAGCACCGATTGGTAGTGTTCGACCGAGCAGCGGCATCCCCGCGTAAGCGCCGGCAGCCGCTCGACCCGGATTTCGGGTTCCTCATGGAACAATCGCCAGACAAGGTCTTCCAGAGTCAGACCGCGGTCGACCAATTCATCATGACGAACGCTGCCTGCCATGATCGCGACGTGCTCCCACTCGGGATGATCGTCCTTGACGTGCAGTCGCTCGCGACCTTCTTCACCCTCAGGAAAGTGCTGGACGACAAGCCCGCCGGCTATGCAGCTATCGCCTTCCGATCGGACGGCCACGCGCATCAGCGTCGGCACTTGTTCCGAACGGGCGAAATAAGTCTCACAGGCCTCGGCCAGCGACGCGCCCTCCAGCGGCACAATGCCCTGATAGCGTTCGCCGCTTGTCGCCAGATCGAAGGTGATCGCCAGATAGCCTTCCCCGAACAAGGTTTCGAGCGAGGCGTTCGGGCCAATGCGGTCTAGTTGATCGGGGTTGTGCCGGGCATAACCCCGCAGTTCGCCGTGACGATAATCGCAAACCAGCAGATCGATCATACCGCCCTGCGCCTGCGCTTGGAGCGTCAACTGGCTGTCGTCATCCTTCAGCAGCGTGCCCATCAGCGCGGTCAGGATCAGGGCTTCGGCCAGAAGCAGCTTGACCGGCGCGGGGTAATCGTGCGCGGACAGGATGGTTTCCAGAACCGGCCCGAGCCGCACCACCCGCCCCCGCGCATGCGAATCGGGAACGGTGAAGGCTAGAACGCGATCGAAGCCGGTTTCCTCGCTGCGTATCAGATAGTCGTCGCTCACAGCTGTCCCATAGCCCAGCGCAGGATGGATTTCTGCGCGTGGATGCGATTTTCCGCCTCATCCCAGACGGCTGATTGTGGCCCGTCGATCACCTCGCCCGTCACTTCCTCTCCGCGATGCGCTGGCAGGCAGTGGAGGAACAGCGCGCCCGAGGCAGCGGTTTGCATTAGCGCCCCATCGACCTGATACGGCTGCATCGCCGCGATGATCGCCTCACCGCCAAGCTGCCCCATCGAAACCCAAGTATCAGTGACGACGACCTGCGCCCCGGCGACAGCCGCTTGTGCATCCTTTGCCATCACGATTTCGCCGCCAGCCCCGCGCGCCTGTGCGATGAAATCGGCGTTCGGTTCATGCCCTTGCGGACCTGCGCAGCGGACGGTGAATTTCATCAGCCCGGCCGCCTCGATCAGCGAGTTGGCGACATTGTTGCCATCGCCCAGCCAGGCGACCTGCAGGCCCGGCAGCGCAAACCCGCGCTCCAGCATCGTCAGCAGGTCAGCGACGATCTGACAGGGGTGCGACAGGTCCGTCAGGCCGTTGATCACGGGCACATCGGCGTAATGAGCCAGTTCCTCGATCTTGGCGTGATCGTCGGTGCGAATCATGATCGCATCGACCATCCGGCTCAGCACGCGCGCGGTATCGGCGATGGTCTCGCCGCGTCCGAGTTGCGTTGTGCTTCCGTCCATGACGAGCGCGGAGCCGCCAAGCTGACGCATCGCCATGTCGAACGAGACGCGGGTGCGCGTCGAATTCTTCTCGAAGATCATCGCCAGCACATGATCCTTGAGCGGTGCGTCGGGATCGGTCCTGCCCTTGGGCTGACCCGCACGCGCGGACTTGCGATCGAGTGCATCACCCAGGATCGCCGCGATCGCATCGCCGCCAGCATCCGCTAGCCCGAGAAAATGCCGCGCCATCAGCTGGCTGCCGCAGTTGGATAGCTGGCTGACGCCGCAGAGAGCTTGTCCATGAATTCGTCGATGTGGCTATCGTCGATTACCAGCGGCGGCAGGATCCGCAGGATATTGTCACCCGCGGATGCCGTCAGCAGTTCGTGGTTGTCACGCAGGTGCGCCACGAATGCGCGAGGCTCAACCTTGAGCTTCAAGCCGATAAACAGTCCCTTGCCGCGAACGAGTTCGAACAGGTTAGGGTAGTTGCCGATGAACTGTTCAAGGCGGGTGCGCAGGCGTTCACCCTTGGCGCGCACATCGGCCAGAAATTCGTCATTTGCGATCACATCGAGCACGGCTTCAGACGCAGCCATCGCCAGGGGATTGCCGCCGTAAGTCGAACCATGCGTGCCGAATACCATGCCCCGCGCGGCCTTCTCGGTGGCCAAACAAGCGCCGAGCGGAAATCCGC
This sequence comes from uncultured Novosphingobium sp., assembly GCA_964502105.1. Classification (GTDB taxonomy): domain Bacteria; phylum Pseudomonadota; class Alphaproteobacteria; order Sphingomonadales; family Sphingomonadaceae; genus Novosphingobium. The sequence goes on from CAZCUS010000007.1 coordinate 76,781, forward strand.
CGCCGATGCCCTTCGCCGTGGCAAGGATATCGGGCGCGATGCCGTATTGCTCATAGGCATAGAGCGTACCGGCGCGGCCCACGCCGCTCTGCACTTCGTCGAGGGCAAGCATGAGGTCATGTTCGTCGCACAGCGCGCGCAGGCCTTCCAGAAAGCTTTGATCGGCAATGCGGATGCCGCCTTCACCCTGGATCGGCTCTACCAGGAAGCCAGCCGTGTTCGGGCCGATTGCCGCCTTGGCAGCCTCAAGATCGTTGAACTCGACGTACCGGAAACCGGGCAACAGGGGCAGGAAGCCCTTGTGCATCTTCTCCTGGCTCGATGCGCTGATCGTCGCCATCGTCCGGCCGTGGAAGGCGTTGTTGAACGTGATGAGTTCGAACTTCTGATCGTTGCCTTCGTGCTGGTGGTAAGCACGCGCGGTCTTGATCGCGCATTCGACAGCCTCGGCGCCTGAATTGGTGAAAAACACCGTATCGGCAAACGTCAGATCGACCAGCCGCTGGGCGAGGTGCTCGCCTTGCGGGCTGCCATAAAGGTTCGACACGTGCATCAGCGTTTCAGCCTGGCGCTGGATCGCGCCGATCAGGCCGGCATGCGAATGGCCGAGCGCATTGACCGCGATCCCGCTGGCAAAATCGAGGAATCGCCGGCCATCTTCACCGATCAGGTGACAATGCTCGCCTCGCACGGGCCGCACATCGCACCGGGGGTAAACGGGCATCAGCGGAGTGATCGACATATCCGGAAATCCTCAGATTTTGATGAAATAGGGGTAAATCGGGTTTTAGGCGTGGAAACGACAAATGGCGGCCCCATCGGGCCGCCATCTGCGCGCATTTGTCGTGAGCTCGTTCCCGATCAAAAGACCGGGAGCAAGGCCGGACGGTTCAACCCTGGCGCGGCACGAGGTTGACCGCCGAGTATTTGCCTCGTCGATCGACTTCGATGTCGAATTCCACCTGATCGCCTTCGTTCAGGCCCGACAGGCCGGACCGCTCAACCGCGCTGATGTGCACGAACGCATCGGGCTGACCATCATCACGGGTGATGAAGCCGAAACCCTTCATGCTGTTGAAGAACTTGACCGTGCCGGTCGCGCGGTCACCGGTCAGCTGACGCTGGGGTGCTTCACGCTTGGCGACTGCGATAACCTCGCCGACAACCTGCAGATCGCTTGCCGAGATCTTGCCGCCGCGATCCACCAAAGTGAATTCAAGCTGCTGACCTTCAGCGAGGGCTTCAAGGCCCGCACGCTCTACGGCACTGATGTGAACGAATACGTCCTCGCCGCCTTCATCGCGCTGAATGAAGCCGAAGCCCTTGGCTGCGTTGAAGAATTTTACAGTGCCCTTGGCCTGCCCGACGACCTGTGCCGGCATTCCGCCACCGCCGCCGCCGCGAGCACCGCCACCGCCGAAGCGATCGCCGCCTCCGCCGCCGCCGCCGAAGCGATCACCGCCGCCGCCGCCGAAGCGCTCACCGCCTCCGCCGCCGCCACCGAAGCGATCACCACCGCCGCCGAAGCGATCGCCGCCGCCGCCGCCACCGAATCGATCCTGACCAGCAAAGAAGGGATCGAATCCTTCCTCTCCAAACCGATCCCGCTTGTCGCGTCCCCTACCGCGACGACCTCTGTCAAAACTCATCTCTACGAACGTACCTTCGCTTCGCCCCAAAAATCGTCAGCCCGTTCGCGAGGGCGAGTCGCTCTGGGCATCAGGGCAAGCAGCCGCACACATAGCACGGCCCTCTCCTGCAAGGTGTTCTATACACAGGTTTCCGTGCCATGGCGAACATAAATACGCTGGATTCAGCTATACCCGGGAAAATTCATACGAAATTCATGGCGAAATCGGCTTGCGTGATAGCAGCTTAGGGTATTGAACGGCGCACTGCCAAGGTCGGGGCGAGTGCTTCGCTCACCTGCTTCAGGATCATGCCATGTTTCGCAAGGTTACCGAGTCCGTCTATGCCAGCCCGCAAATCGGTCTGGCCGAAGTCGCCGCCGCAAAGGCGCAGGGTATCGGGTTGATCATCAACAACCGGCCCGAAGGCGAAAGCGAAGATCAGACGCCGGGGGAAGAAATCGCCGCGGCCGCCCGGGATGCCGGCATCGATTATATTGCCATACCGGTGACGCATGCCGGTTTCAGCCAGGCGCAGGTCGATGCGATGGCCAGCGCGCTTGGCGGAACGTCGGCGCCGGTCCTAGCTTACTGCCGGTCTGGCACGCGGTCCACGTTGTTGTGGGCGCTTGCCCGCGCGAAAGCGGGCGACAATCCCGGCGTTATCGCGGCCCAGGCAGCCGCTGCGGGTTACGACGTTGCGCCGATCCGTCAGTTGATCGACATGCTGGCCGCTGGTGAGCGTTAGAATTTTGACCCGCTAACGTGGAGGCGGCCCCGGCCCTGAGGCTACCGCTTGCCCATCGTTATCTCGAACATCCATCGGCCAAGAAAAAGGGGCCGGAGCGGCTGGCTCCGGCCCTTACAGTTTGTGTTCGCAGGAGGAACATCGGATGGCGGCGCGGGCGAGAGGAGAGGAGGTTTACCCGACGCCGCCAAACTCTTGAAAACTTGGACTTAGTTGTAAGCGCGCTCACCATGCTCGCCGATGTCGAGACCTTCCTGCTCGACTTCCGGGGAAACCCGCAGGCCAGTGACCAGTTTGGCGATCGTGATGGCGATGGCTGTGCCGACGGTCGAAAGGACGATCGTTGCAAGAACCGCGAGTACCTGCGTGACAAGCTGGCCACCGATGGCGAAATCTTCGCCGCCGGGCCCGCCCAGCGAGGGGGCGAAGACAATGGCGGTGCCGATGGCGCCGACGATGCCGCCCACACCGTGGATACCGAACGCGTCAAGCGAGTCGTCGTAGCCCATGGCAGGCTTGATCTTCGAAACGAAGACGAAGCAAATGAGCGAGGCGACAGCGCCCAGGATGATCGCACCGAACGGACCGGAGTTGCCGGCGGCAGGCGTGACAGCGACGAGGCCGGCGATGATGCCCGAGCAGTAACCCAGAGCCGAACCCTTGTGGCCCGAGAACTTCTCGGCAAGCATCCAGAACAGGCCAGCCGAAGCGCTGGCGACGAACGTGTTGATCATGGCGAGAGCGGCCGAGCCGTTAGCTTCGAGAGCCGAGCCAGCGTTAAAGCCGAACCAGCCCACCCACAGCAGGCCGGTGCCCACGAAGGTGAGCGTCAGCGAGTGCGGCGGCATCGGTTCAGTAGGATAGCCCTTGCGCTTGCCGATCATCAGCGCCGCAACCAGCGCCGAAACACCGGCGTTGATGTGGACGACTGTGCCGCCAGCAAAATCAAGAGCGCCCATCACGAAGAAGACACCGCGCGCTTCCCAGACCATGTGCGCGATCGGGAAATAGACGATCGTCAGCCACACGACGGTGAACACCATAACAGCCGAGAACTTCATGCGCTCGACGACCGAGCCCAGCACGAGAGCGACAGTGATCGCCGCAAACGTCATCTGGAAGGCTACGAAGACGTATTCCGAAATCACTTCGTCAGTGAACGTTGCAGCGGTGGAATCGGGGGTGATGCCGGCCAGGAAGAACTTGCCCCAGCTGATATACTGGTTGCCCTCAGGCCCGAAGGCGAGGCCATACCCATACATCACCCAGATGAGCATCGCGAGTGCGGCAGCGCCGCCGATTTGCGTCATCGTGGCGAGCATGTTCTTCGAGCGGGTCAGGCCGCCGTAGAACAGGGCAAGGCCAGGCAGGATCATCAGCATGACCAGAACGGTTGAGGTCATCATCCAGGCGTTGTTGCCAGGGTTGGGAACGGCAGCGGCGGCTTCGGCAGCCTCCTGAGCCCAGGCGGCGGTGGCGGCGAACATCGACACGCCAAGCGCGCCGGCGCCGCAAAGCATCTTGCGGATCATCGTGGATTTACTCCTGTCAGGAGCGCCGATCACAGCGCGGTATCTCCGGATTCGCCGGTGCGGATACGCACGGCGGAAGCGAGATCGAGGACAAAGATCTTGCCGTCGCCAATGGCTTCGGTGCTGGCGACCTGCTGGATCGTCTCGACGATCTTCGCGGCCATGTCGTCCGGCACGGCGACTTCGATCTTCACCTTCGGCAGCATGTTGGTGGAGTATTCGGCACCACGATAAATCTCGGTCTGCCCCTTTTGCCTCCCGAAACCCTTCACCTCGGACACGGTCATGCCGGCGACACCTACGGCGCCAAGTGCCTCACGTACCTCGTCGAGCTTGAAAGGCTTGATGATGGCTATGATGAACTTCATGCCTATCCCCTGTTAGCCACCGGCCGAGCGCCGGCAGTGACTTGATAAGCAAGGGGTGTGCCATTTTACGGATTCGTAAGAATCTCAGTGCCCGTCCGTCGCAGAGTGGTCACGGCTCACCGCGATTCCGCTCGATTCGTAAGCAGCTGCCTATTTTTTAGGCAAGTTCCAGTGCCGCGCTGACGGGCAAGTGGTCAGAACCGCGCGCCGCCAGCGGGCTATGGTGGACGCCGCTGCGCAGCACGTTCCACTCGTTGGAAACGACGATCCGATCCAACTGGGCTACGGGCCTGCGCGACGGAAAGCTCCGCCCGGGCGACAGGACCTGCCAGTCGCCGCCGAACTCGCGGAAACAGCCGCCGAGGACCGCCCATTCGTTGAAATCACCCATCAGGACCGTGGGGCAGGCGCTGCCGCAATCGCCGAGATGGCCGAGCACCGCGCGAATCTGGTGCCGCCGGCGCAGTCCCGACAGATCGAGGTGCATGCCGACCACCCGCACGCGTTGCCCGTCGATGCTCAGGTCCGCGCGGATCGCGCCGCGTGGCTCCAGCGTGGGCAGCGGCACCGGGGCGACATCGAGCAATTCAATGCCCTTGCGCACCAACAGGGCATTGCCGTGCCAGCCCAGGCTGTCGGGCTTAAGCGAAAGCGGCGCGGGTTGGTAATCGGTGTGCTCGCGAATGGCATCCAGCGGCAGCGCGGTCATCCGGCGGCCAAAGCGGCGGTCCACTTCCTGCAGTGCCACCACGTCGGCATCGATCTCGCGCAGGATCGTCAGGATGCGATCGGGATCACGCCTGCGGTCGAGGCCAACGGCCTTGTGAATGTTATAGCTGGCGAATGTAACGGGCACAGTGCGAGGTCAAACCGGCGGGACAGAGACATGTTCCCCGCCCATCCGAGTTCAGCGCTCCTTGGTGGCGCTGAACGAGAGTTCGGGGTTGCGCTCCTGCTGGTAGCCGACATCCCACGACGAACGCGCCATGAACACCGGGTCGCCATCTCGGTCGCGCGCCAGGTTCATCTTGTTGAAATCGGTGAACTGCGACAGCGCCTGCGGTTCACCCTTGAGCCAGCGCGCCGTATCGAATGGCGAGGCTTCGAGCACCGCCTCGACCTTGTATTCGGCTTCAAGCCGCGAAATCAGCACGTCGAGTTGGAGTTGGCCGACCACGCCGACGATCCACTGCGAGCCGATCTCCGGGTAGAACACCTGGATCACGCCTTCTTCCGACAGATCGTCGAGCGCCTTGCGGAGCTGCTTGGTCTTGGTCGGGTCCTTGAGCACGACACGGCGCAGGATTTCGGGTGCGAAGTTCGGCAAGCCGATGAAGCGCACATCGTTGCGCTCCGACAGCGTATCGCCGACGCGCAGCGTGCCGTGGTTGGGAATGCCGATGATATCGCCCGGTTCAGCGCTGTCGGCGATTTCGCGGTCCTGCGCAAAGAACAGGATCGGCGAGTGCACTGCAATCGGCTTGCCCAGCCCGGACGGCGTCAGCTTCATACCGCGTTTGAAGGTGCCGGAAACCAGACGCATGAAGGCGATGCGATCGCGGTGCTGCGGGTCCATGTTCGCCTGAACCTTGAAGATGAAGCCGGTCACATCACTGCGATCGGGCGTCACTTCGCCGCCATCGACCGGCTGCGGGCGTGGGGGCGGCGCGAAATCGGCGATGGCATCGATCAGCGTGGTGACGCCGAAGTTCTTCAGTGCCGATCCGAAATAGACCGGCGTCAGGTTGCCCGCGCGGTAATCCTCAAGGTTGAATTCGGGGTATCCGGCTTGCGCCAGTTCGAGTTCCTCGCGCACGTCGTCTGGCAGTTCCCCGTCCATGTCGATCTTGCCGAGGAACTCGCGGCTGCCACCCTCGGGCCGAGCGATGCCGCCGGTCGAAAGATCGAGCACGCCCTGGAACAGTCCGCCCATGCCTACCGGCCAGGCCATCGGACAGACATCGAGCGCAAGCATGTCCGCGACCTCGTCGAGCAGGTCGAAGCAGGGGCGACCCTCGCGGTCGACCTTGTTGATGAAAGTGATGATCGGCACCGAACGCAGGCGGCACACTTCGAATAGCTTGCGCGTCTGCGGCTCAATACCCTTGGCGGCGTCGATCACCATGATCGCCGAATCGACCGCAGTCAGCGTGCGATAGGTATCTTCCGAGAAGTCCTCGTGGCCCGGCGTGTCGAGCAGGTTGAAGGTGATTCCCCGCCGTTCGAAGGTCATTACCGAACTGGTCACCGAGATGCCGCGCTGCTGCTCGATCTTCATCCAGTCAGACCGCGCGCGCCGCGCCTGACCGCGTGCCTTGACCTCACCGGCAAGGTGGATCGCGCCGCCTTGCAGCAGCAGCTTTTCCGTCAGCGTGGTCTTGCCCGCGTCCGGATGCGAGATGATGGCGAAGGTGCGGCGGCTCGATGTCATGGCCGCGCTATTACGGGCGTGGGGCGCTGCCCGCAACCATCAGGGTTTCAGGCTCCGTCGCGCGCGAACTGAAAGCCGGCGAATGACTGGGTTACCGGCATCAGTTCCAGCGTGTTGATGTTGATGTGCGGCGGCTGACTGGCAACCCACAGCGCGACATCGGCGATATCGCCGCCGGTCAGCGGATTGGCCCCGCGATAGAAGCTGTCCGACGCGGCCTGGTCGCCGCCATTGCGCACAGTGGTGAACTCGGTCTCGACCATGCCCGGCTCGATCGAAGTGACGCGCACGCCGGTTCCTGCCAGATCCGAGCGCAGGCCGAGCGAGAACTGACGCACGAACGCCTTGGTGCCACCATAGACGTTGCCGCCGGTATAGGGATAAGTCGCCGCCACCGAGGAGAGGTTGATGATCGTGCCCTTGCGCGCGATCAGACCGGGCAGCAGCTTGTGTGTCAGCGATGCCAGCGCGGTGACGTTGGTATCGATCATGACTTTCCAGTTGGCGAGGTCCGATGCCTGAGCGGGCGTACTCCCCAGCGCCAGACCGGCGTTGTTCACCAGACAATCAATCCCGGCGAATTCGGCGGGCAGCGAATCGAGTGCAATGTCCCGCGCCGTTTCATCGCGTACGTCGAAGCAGCAGGGGTGCACTTTGTCGGAACCGAGTTCGGCAACAAGGGCATCGAGCCGTTCGGCCCGGCGCCCCGTCACGACCACGCGCCAGCCCGCAGCCACGAATGCGCGCGCGCAAGCCTCGCCGATACCGGCGGTGGCGCCAGTAATAAGTGCGGTCTTCATCGATCCAATCCTTCCTGGGGCACGACGGTAACGTCCATGCGCATGGCGTGAACGCCGCCGGGAGGCAGTTCGATCACGCCAGGCTTGTCGCGAAAATCGCCGGTGAAGTCGGCGGCATCGGCCAGGCCCTGCCACGGTTCGATGCAGATATAGTTCGCACCCGGCTTCTGCCACACGCCCAGCCACGGTGTGTCCGGGAAGGCGATCTCCAGCCGCGCCCCGCCGGGCTCGCCATGATAGACGAGGCTGCGGCTGGCCAGATCGTCCCAGATCATTGCGTCCGCCTGGAACAAGTCGGGCGATAGCGGCAGCCGATCCCCCTCGACCGGGCTGGGCAAACGTCCGGCAACAAGGCCCTTGTCGTCAAGCAGCGCGAGAGCGGCGGGCTCTGGCTGCGCGAACGTCAGCGTATGCGCCAGCTTGTCGCCCCCGCCGGGCAGCGGCCAGGCGAAGGCGGGATGGTAGCCGAAGCTGAACGGCAGCGGTTCGTCGCCGGGATTGGCAACGCGGGCTTCCATCTCCAGTCGCGCGCCGATCAGGCGAAACGCCAGTTCGAGCACGAAGGCGAAGGGATAGACGCTGCGGGTTGCCGTGCTGTCCGTCAGGCGCAGGCGCACGAGATCGCGGCGCTGCTCCACCACTGCGAACGGGCTGCGCCGGGCGAAACCGTGGCGCGGCAGGGCATAGTCCTGGTCCCCAAGACGATAGGCGCCTCCGCGCAGTTCGCCGACGATGGGAAACAGCACCGGGGCATGGCCGGTCCAGAACGCCGGATTGGCATCGGTCATGTACTCGCGGCCATGTCCGTCCGCCAGCGACCACAGCTCCGCGCCGAACGGATTGATCCGGGCGGTGAGATCGTCCGAAGCGATCATGATCAGGTCTGCTTCGGCCACGGGCAACTCCTTTGCTTGCCGGATGCGACTTCAGCCTCTCAGGACAGCTCCCACCTTGTTCGCCGCCTCGGTCACCTTGGCAGTGATCGCCTTGAGGTCGTCTTCGGTATAGCTCTTCTCGCCGGGTTGCAGCGTGACTTCGATTGCCAGCGACTTCTGCCCCTCGGGCACGCCCTGCCCCCGGAAATCGTCGAACAGACGGGCCGACACGACATTCGCCTTGTCCGCGCCTTGGATTACGCGCAGCAAATCGCCCGCCGGCAATGCCACCGGGACAAGAAAGGCGTAGTCGCGCTTGACCGGCTGCAACGCCGGCGGAGCATAGTGCACCCGCGCGAACGTCGCCGCGCCCTTCTTGCCCGGGATCGCATCGAGATAGATCTCGGCCACCGCGACAGGGCCATCGATGTCGAACGTGCGGGCAACGCCGGGGTGCAGCATGCCGAAGCGCGCCAGCACCGTCTTGGGGCCGAGCCGCAGCGTGGCGGACTGGCCCGGATGGAATTGCGATCCCGCTTCACCCATCACCTGCAGCTTGTCCACCGGTGCGCCGGCCTCAGCCAGCAGGGCCAGCGCTTCGGCCTTGGCGTCATAGGCGTCGAATGCGGTGGCCTTGCCGGTCGCCCAGCCGCGCGAGGTTTTCTCGCCCGCCAGCACAAGCCCCAGCGTCAGCCGTTCGTCGCTCGCCCCGGCATCGCCGCGCAAGTAACGCCGGCCAACCTCGAACAGGCGCAGACTGGCCGCACCGCGATCAAGATTGCGGCGCGCGGCCGAGAGCAGACCGGGCAGCAGCGACGGCCGCATCGCCTTCATGTCCTCGCTGATCGGATTGGCCAGCGTCCATACGCCCCCATTGCCCTCGGCAAACGCTTCGGCTTCGGCAACGGGCAGGAACGACCATGTCACCGCTTCCTGCAGCCCGCGCGCGGCTGCGGCGCGGCGGACGCGGCGCTCCAGCTTCTGCGCCGGCGAGGCGGTAGGCCGGGCCACGCCGTCCGCGCGCGGCAGCGCGACGCTGGCAACCTTGTCCAGCCCATGGATGCGCACAACTTCCTCGACGAGATCAGGTGCGCCATCGACATCGGGACGCCAGCCGGGAACGGTAACCGCCCAGCCCTGCTGCCAGTTGGCTTCCTCGCCAACGACCGAGAAACCAAGGCTTTCGAGTATCCGCTTCTGCTCCGCCGGGTTGACGGCAACGCCGCCCAGCCGCTCGACGAGCGCCGGATCGAAGTGCACGATCTTCGGCGTATCGGGCGCAGCACCGGCGCGAACCACTTCGGACGCCTCACCGCCGCACAGTTCCTGGATCAGCGCGGTCAGTTGTGCCAGCCCGGTATCGAGGAAGCCCGGATCGATGCCGCGTTCGAAGCGCCCGCGCGCGTCGGATGTCAGGTTCAGCTTGCGCCCAGTCCGCGCGATCCGCTCGGGATAGAAGTAGGCGATTTCGAGCAGGATATCGGTCGTCGCTTCATCGCAGCCCGAATGCTCGCCGCCCATGATCCCTGCGATATCATGAACACCCGCGTCGTCGGCGATGACGGTCATCTCGCTGTCGAGGGTGTAGGTCTTTTCATTGAGCGCCACCACGCTCTCGCCATCGCGCGCCCTGCGGGCAACGACCGCGCCAGTCAGCTTGGCAAGGTCGTAGGCATGCGCGGGCCGGCCGTAGCTCAGCATCACATAGTTCGTCGCATCGACCAGCGCCGAGATCGGGCGCTGTCCGGCTGACTTCAGCCGGTCCTGCAACCACTGCGGCGACGGGCCATTGCGCACGCCGCGAATGACGCGGCCATAGAATGCGGGGCAACCTTCGCGGTCTTCGGTGCGTATTTCGACCGGACACGGGAACGCGGCGGCGATGGCGGCATCGGCGATCGGCTCCAGCGTGCCGAGGCCAGCAGCGGCAAGATCGCGCGCGATGCCGTAGACGCCCATGCAGTCAGGCCGGTTGGGCGTGATCGCGATATCGAACACCGGGTCCGCGCCGCTGTAATCGGCAAAAGCGGTGCCGACCGGCGCATCCTCGGGCAGCTCGATGATGCCATCGTGATCCTCGCCCAGTTCCAGTTCGCGGGTCGAGCACATCATGCCGTTCGATTCGACGCCGCGGATCGCCGACTTCTTGAGCACCATGCCGTTGGCCGGCACCGTCGCACCGGGAAGCCCGAGCACGCCGACCAGACCCGCACGCGCGTTGGGCGCACCGCAGACCACCTGTAACGGCCCACCCTCGCCGGTATCGACCGTCAGCACCTGCAGCTTGTCGGCATCGGGATGGCGCGCGGCGGTGACCACGCGGGCGATGCGAAAGCCGGCAAGCTTCGCGCTGGGGTCTTCGATACCTTCGACCTCAAGGCCGATGGCGTTGAGCGTGTCGGCGATCCGCTCGACCGAGGCGTCGGTTGCGAGATACTGCTTCAGCCAGGAAAGCGAGAATTTCATCTAATATTCCTTCGGCTCAGGCAGGCGTGCCGACGCCGGCCGACAGGGTCGGCACGTCGAGCGCGGAGAAGCCGTAATGCGATAGCCAGCGGACATCACCGTCAAAGAAGGCGCGCAGGTCATCCATGCCGTATTTCAGCATGGCGAGACGATCGACCCCGGTGCCGAAAGCGAAGCCCTGCCACTCGTCCGGGTTCAGGCCGCCGGCTTCGATCACGCGGCGATTGACCATGCCCGAGCCAAGCACTTCCATCCAGCCATCCGCGCCGCCGACGACGCGCTTGCCATTGACCAGTGTGTAGCCAACATCGACCTCCACCGAAGGCTCGGTGAACGGGAAATAGCTGGGCCGCAGCCGCAGCACGATGTCGTCCCGCTCGAAGAACGCCTTGAGGAAAGTCTCCAGCGTCCACTTGAGGTGGCCAAGGTGGATGCCCTTGTCGATGACGAGGCCCTCGATCTGGTGGAACATCGGCGTATGCGTGGCATCGCTGTCCGAGCGGTAGACCCGGCCCGGCGCGATCACGCGCAGCGGCGCGCCCTGCTGCAGCATTGCGCGGATCTGCACCGGCGAGGTATGCGTGCGCAGCAGCATCTCACGCCCTTCCGCATCGCGGTCGGGGAAATAGAAGGTATCATGCATCGCCCGCGCCGGGTGGCTGTCCGGCATGTTGAGCGCGGTGAAGTTATGCCAGTCGTCCTCGATCTCCGGCCCTGTCGCAACGGCAAAGCCCATGTCGGCGAAAATCTCGGCCAGTTCGTCCATCACCTGCGAGATCGGATGGATCGCGCCCCTGGGCAATTCCGGGGCGGGGAGCGACAGATCGATCGTTTCCGATGCCAGCCGGGCGTCGAGCGCGGCGGTTTCCATCGCCGCCTTGCGCGCGGCGAGCGCCTCGGTCACGCTTTCGCGCAGCGCGTGGATCTTCGGCCCCTCTTCCTTGCGCTCATCCGGGCTCATGCCGCCCAGCGTCTTGAGCAGGCCTGAGATCGAGCCCTGCTTGCCCAGAAACGCCACGCGCAGCGCTTCGAGAGCATCGAGATCCGCCGCTTGCGCTATTCGCGAAAGCGCGTCCTGGCCGGTTGCTGCATGGTCCACGTCTGGTCTGCCTGAAAGTTTGGGTTCACGAGCCGCGCTCCTTAGGCAGGATACCGGCAAATCGCAACGTGCAGACGCCGCCCCGTGCGCGATCAGACGCCGGGCTGGCGATCGTGCGATTCGTTCTCGGCGCGTAACCTGTCCGCCGTGTCACGGGCAAAGCGAGTCCGCTCGATCATCACCGGCCCGAGAATCGGCTTGTCGAGTTCGGCATATTCACGCGGCAGCATGCCCATGAACTCGCGGAAGTCGCGCACGAACTGGGCCTGGTCGTGATAACCTGCATCCATCGCCCCGATCCATTTGAGCGAGGGGTCGAGGGTGAACTGCGTCAGACTGCGCAAGAAACGCTGGCGGCGCAGCAATACCTTGGGGGTGTGGCCGAACGCGCGGCGGCATACCCGTTCCAGCTGACGTTCGCTGATGCCAGCCCGCTGGGCGAGCGCCCGCACGGTCTTGATCTCGGCATCGAGCAAGGCGGCGTATGTATCGGTGATGGCCGTTTCATTGGCCACGGGGAGCCGGGGCATCGCGCGCAGCCCGGCCAGCAGTCGCGCCAGCTCTTCATGCCGGTCAACCTGATCGCCGAACACCGATTGCGCCATCGGTACGAACCGCGCGAATGCCGGATCCACGGCCGCATCGGTCAGCGCATTGGCATAGAGGTCTGCAGACTCGCCCACGAAAGTTGCCCAGCCGAGCGGATGCAGCACGATGCCCCATTCGCGCGCCGAACCTGTACGGAAGAACACTTCACTGGAACGGGGTCCGGTTATCGGGATCTCCCCTTCGTCGCTGCACTCACCGGAGCGGGTTCGCGCGAACACCTTGCGCGGGTGCACAATGTGCACCGTCGCCCACTCGGGAAAGAGATAGTCCTCGACTTGTGCCCCGTCGGGAACAACGACCTCGAACAAATAAATGGTCAGGATATAGCGCCGCAAGTCGGTCGGTATCTGTACGTAGTCAATGCTGACTTCACACGCTTGCGGCACAAATACGCTCTTGTTCCAGTAACATAAGATGATGGTTAAGTTCGAATTGTCCACCAGGCAAGCAAAAGGGGCGCGGACGATACATTCGTCCGCGCCCCTTTAGTATGGCGTCCGGCCAAAGCCGGGCGCGTTATGGCTTCAGGCGAGCGCCTGCTTGGCCTGCGCGATCACCGCGCTGAACACGCCGCCTTCATTCATGGCAAGATCAGCCATGGTCTTGCGGTCGAGTTCGATGCCGGCAAGCTTCACGCCGTGGATGAACTGCGAATAGGTCAGGCCTTCGTTGCGCACGGCAGCGTTGATACGCTGGATCCAGAGCGCGCGGAAAGTCCGCTTCTTAACCTTGCGGTCGCGATAGGCGTACTGGCCGGCCTTTTCGACCGCCTGACGGGCGACGCGAATCGTGTTCTTGCGGCGGCCACGGTAACCCTTGGCCTGCTCGAGAATCCGCTTGTGCTTTGCGCGCGTCGTGACGCCGCGTTTAATACGGGACATTGACTAGTACTCCTCAGTTGAGCCCGTAGGGCGCCCACTTTTTGATGACCTTGGCATCGGCGTCGGAAATGACATCGGTGCCGCGGTTCTGGCGGATGTACTTGCCATTGTGGTTCATCAGGCGGTGACGCTTGCCGGCTACGCCGTGCTTCACTTTGCCTGTCGCGGTGATCTTGAAGCGCTTCTTCACACCACTCTTGGTCTTCAGCTTGGGCATTTCGGTCTCCTCGGTAAGGACACATCCTGTCAGCCATGGCAGCCCAGTTCGCCAGGCCAACTCGCGAATCCGTAAGATTCAAGCGTGTCGATTGAAGGGCGGGCCTTTAGTGAGAAGATGGCGCCAAAGCAAGCGCCGCGATCAGTGCCCGCCGCGCGGTGTCGAGAATGGCCGTCTGCGCGTAGCCGCAAGCCAGGCCAGAAAGTCGCCCGAGGCGACGGGGCAAGCGTTCACCGGCAGCGGTGCGCACCAGACATACGTCTCGGCCCGCACTATATCTCCCGATTGGGTCAGGACCGCGCGGGCCAGCCGTCGATACTCGCCACCCTCGTAACGATCGAGCTGTGCCAGATCGCGCGCACCCAGCCGAATCTCGCACAAGGTGCCCGATATCCGCTGACCGGATCGGCCAGGCAACAGCGCGGGAAACCAGCCGTTGTCCGCATGGATCGCAATCATCCGGCCCTGCACGCTGGCGCGTTCGCATGAGCCAAATCTCGGGCCGAGCCACCGCGCCATGGGCGTACCGGCCTCCCCCTGCAGCGTGCCATAAAAGAAGAAGCGGCGCGCGCGCGGCATCAATGATGGCAGGCGAGCGCTTCGACGACATCTTCCAGTCGGGCCGGATCGCCAATAGCCAGCACATGCCCGCCAGAGGCGGCATGGAGCGGTTCGCCCGCCCAGTCGCACATCGTGCCCCCGGCACCTTCGACAACCGGCACCAGCGCCGCCCAGTCGTGCAATTTGAGGCCCGCCTCGCACACAAGGTCGATATGCCCGGAGGCCAGCAGGCCATAGTTGTAGCAGTCGCCGCCCATGACCAGCCGCTTGTGATCGGTCCCTGCCGCCAGCTTCATGAAGTGCTCGCCCTCATGATCGTCGAAATACTGCGGGCCAGTCGTCGCGAGCACGGCGTCCGACAGTTCGCGGCAGGTCCGGGTGTTCACCGGCTTGCCGTTGAACGTAGTCGGACGGCCGCTCACGCCGACCCAGCGTTCGCGAAGAATCGGCTGATCGATCACGCCAAGCACGGGCCAGCCATCGACCAGCAGCGCGATCAGCGTTCCGAAGATCGGCCGCCCGGCGAGAAACGATACCGTGCCGTCGATCGGATCGAACACCCAGGTCCGGCCCGACGTGCCCTCCTCGGTCCCGAATTCCTCGCCGATTACGCCGTCTCGCGGCAATTCGGCCTTGAGAATCCGGCGCATCACTTCCTCCGCGCCGCGATCCGCTATGGTTACCGGCGAAGCGTCCTGCTTGCGCTCGGATGTCAGGCCCGCGCGAAAATGCGGGCGAATGGCGTCTCCGGCGGCGTCGGCCAGCCGGAGCGCGAGGGCTATTTCATTGTCCAATTTCATCGACCGGCGATGTGGACGGGGTTGAACCTTCAGGTCAAGCCCACGCCCTTTCGCAAAGGGTCAATCGAACAGGCTGGAGACCGAGCTTTCGTCCGCGATGCGGCGAATCGCTTCACCGAGCAGAGGGGCGATGGTCAGGATGCGGATGCGATCAGAGTCCTTCGCCGCGTCGGTAGCGAGGATCGAATCGGTGATCACCAGTTCCTTCAGTGCGGAGCTGGTCACACGCGCGACCGCGCCGCCCGAGAGCACGCCGTGGGTGATGTAGGCGGTAACGCTGGCGGCCCCCTCGTCCATCAGCGCCTGCGCGGCGTTGCACAGCGTGCCGCCCGAATCGATGATGTCGTCGATCAGGATGCAGGTGCGGTCCTTTACGTCGCCGATGATGTTCATCACCTCGGACTGGCCGGGACGGTCGCGACGCTTGTCGACGATGGCCAGCGGCGCGTTGTCGAGACGCTTGGCCAGCGCCCGGGCACGGACGACGCCGCCGACGTCAGGCGAGACGACCATGAGGTCCTGCCCGCCGAGCCGCGCCTGGATGTCTGCCGCCATCACCGGCGCGCCGAACAGGTTGTCGGTGGGAATGTCGAAGAAGCCCTGGATCTGTCCGGCATGGAGATCGACCGACAACACGCGATCGGCACCCGCCTGTGTGATCAGGTTGGCAACCAGCTTGGCCGAGATCGGCGTGCGCGGGCCAGGCTTCCGATCCTGCCGGGCGTAGCCGAAATAGGGCACTACTGCGGTGATTCGCTTTGCCGAGGCCCGGCGCAGCGCATCGATGCAGATCAGCAGTTCCATCAGGTTGTCGTTGGCCGGATAGCTGGTCGGCTGGACGACAAACACGTCCTCGCCGCGCACGTTCTCGTGGATTTCCACGAAGACTTCCTCATCGGCGAAGCGGCGAACGCTCGCATCGGTGAGCGGCAGTTCCAAGTAGCCCGCCACCGCGCGTGCGAGCGGCAGGTTGCTGTTACCGGACATGATCTTCATGACGCTAAATCCCCGCGGCGCGACTGAACGCGCACGCCTCTAACCTAGCGTCACGCGATTGCAATATGGCCCGGGCCCTTATCCCCGCCACCGGGGCGGATGGTGGCCCCGGCAACCGGATCAGATGTGGTGCTCGCCGCGAATCCAGCGAACCGTGCCGGAACTGGCGCGCATCACGACGCTTTCAGTGGTCATCTTGCCGCCCTTCAGGTGCTTCACGCCCTGGAGCAGCGACCCGCTGGTCACGCCGGTAGCGGCAAAGATGCAATCGCCCCTCGCCAGATCCTCAAGGTGATAGATCTTGTTGAGATCCTCGATGCCCCACTTGCGGGCACGCGCCCGCTCGTCATCGTTGCGGAACAGCAGGCGGCCCTGGAACTGTCCACCGACGCAGCGAAGCGCAGCGGCGGCCAGCACACCTTCGGGCGCACCGCCCGAACCCATGTACATGTCGATTGTGGTGTTCTCGTCCGTCACGGCGATCACACCGGCAACGTCACCATCGGGAATGAGCTGAATGCCGCAACCGATGCCGCGAAGTTCGGCGATCAGATCGGCATGGCGCGGACGATCGAGCACGCAGACGATGAGTTCGTCAGGGCGCACGCCCTTGGCCTTGGCAACCGATTCGACATTCTCGGTCGCGCTTTTGGCCAGATCGATCACACCTTGCGGATAGCCCGGCCCCACGGCCAGCTTGTCCATGTAAACGTCGGGTGCGTTCAGCAGGCAGCCCTCTTCACCAGCGGCAAGAACGGCCAGTGCGTTGGGGCCGGCTTTGGCGGTGATGGTGGTGCCTTCGAGCGGATCGAGCGCGATGTCGATCTTGGGGCCCTTGCCCGGCGCGCCGCCGACCTTCTCACCGATATACAACATGGGCGCTTCGTCGCGTTCGCCCTCGCCAATGACGACGGTACCGTCCATGTAGAGTTCGTCGAACGCCTTGCGCATCGCCTCGACGGCAGCGGCATCGGCGGCCTTCTCGTCACCGCGACCGATCAAAAGTGATGCGGCGATGGCGGCGGCCTCAGTAACGCGTACCATCTCAAGGACGAGTACGCGATCAAGGACTTGGCTTGCAAGAGACGTGGGCTCGGTCATGTTCAGTCCGGATTAAGGCGCAAAAGGAAGGTTCCAGATGCGCTTAGACAGGGGAAGTGGAATTGTCGAGAACCAGTCTCCTGCTGATTGCACCGGCCTTGCTGGCGGGATGTTCCGTCGCGGCCGAGGCACAGGATGCGGCCGATCCTGCAACCGAGGCCGACGCGCGCGTGGCGCGGATGCTCATGGGCGCGCGATCAACTTACGCTCCGGATGCCGCCGCGCGGCAGTGCAGGGAAAAAGCGGCATCGGGCGAGATCGTCGTCTGTGCGCAGGACGATTCGCAGTTTCGCATGCCCTCGACCAGCCAGAGCGATCCCAATTCCGATGAGGCTTTGAAGGACGGGCAGTTGCGGCCGCCAGATCTCGAAAAGAAATACCCTGGCGTAGTCGCCGCGCGCGGATGCTTCCTGCCACCGTGCCCCAAGGGCCCGCTGTATATCATCGACCTGTCGGCCATCCCCGAAACCCCGCCCGGATCGGACGCGGACAAAGTCGCGCGGGGCGAGATTCGGGATCGTTGAGGTCTTGCGGCACTGGCTGCAGTCTTTGTTGGGTGCGCCAATCGCATCCGCGATTGGCTTGCGGCACCGGCCCACGCCCCCACCCGGCCTCCCACTCAGTGTATCCTAGATGGGAGGCCGGGTGGGGGCGTGGGCCGGTGCCGCCGCAAGGTCGTGACGGATGTCACGACCGCACCAAACCAAAAATCCCAGTAACCTACAGCCCGATAATCTGCATCGAAAACGGCGGCGCGGTGAGATGATCTACACCTTCCAGCAGCCGAATCGCGTCGGTCACCGCTGATTCGGGGCCTTCGTGCGTGACCATCACCACCATAGCCTCGCCGGTTTCCTCGTCGCGGCCCTTCTGGATCAGACTTTCGATCGAGACGCCCGCATCGCGCATCGCCGCAGTGATATCGGCGAGCACGCCGGGGCGGTCGAGCACGGTGAAGCGGATATACGAGCGCCCCAGGCGTTTGCCCGATTCCGCTGGTTCCATCGCCAGCAATTCAGCCGCCGGCATTGAGAAGCCGACACCCTTTTCGCCGCGCGCGATGTCGATGATGTCGGCCACGACCGCGCTGGCAGTCGGCCCATCGCCGGCACCGGCGCCCTGGAACAGCAACCGGCCCATGAAGTTGCCCTCCGCCACGACAGCGTTGGTTGCGCCATCGACATGCGCCAGCGGGTGATCGAACGGCACCAGATGCGGGCGCACGCGCTGGAACAGACGCGGCACCGGGCCGGAGTTGTCCGCCTCCGCCATGCCGATCAGGCGGATAACGTAGCCCAGCGTATCGGCCTGCGCGATGTCCGCTGCCAGGACGCGTGATATCCCGGTGGTTTCCACCGTATCGAAACGCAGCTTCGCACCGAACGCGATCGAGGCAAGGATCGAGAGCTTGTGCGCCGCGTCGATGCCCTCGATGTCGAAGGTCGGGTCCGCCTCAGCGTAGCCCAGCTTCTGCGCCTCGGCGAGCACGTCGGCGAAATCGCGGCCCGTGTCTTCCATGGTCGAGAGGATGTAATTGCAGGTGCCGTTGAGGATGCCGTAGACCCGCTCGATCTCGTTCGCGGCCGCGCCTTCGCTCAGCCCTTTAATGACCGGGATGCCGCCCGCAACCGCTGCCTCGAACTTGAGCGCGACACCAGCCGCTTCCGCCGCCGCCGCCAGTTCGAGCCCGTGGTGCGCGATCATTGCCTTGTTCGCGGTGACCACGGATTTGCCCGCCGCAATCGTATTGCGCGCGAGCGTCAGCGCCGGGCCATCCGATCCGCCAACCAGTTCGACCACGACATCGACATCGTCGCGCAGGGCCAACTGGGTCGGATCGTCGTCCCACGAATAGGGCGAGAGATCGACGCCCCGGTCCTTGGTGCGATCGCGCGCGCTGATAGCGGTAATCACGATGGGCTGACGCGCCCGGCGAGCGATCAGAGCTGCATTAGTCTCGATGAGGCGAATCACGCCGGTCCCCACCGTGCCAAGGCCAGCAAGCGCAATTCTCAGAGGTTCAGCCATGATAGTCCCTTTCGGGTGCGCGCCCTAGGCGAGCCTCGCGGGAAAGGCCAGAGCCATCAGGGCAACGTGCGACGGCATTCTCCGAGCGTGCCCAGCACCATGCGATAGTCGGCCTCGGCCTGACGGCGGTTGACCGCCCCATCCGACAGATTCGATCCCGCCGGCAACGCGTTAGGCAGAAAGCACGCGAGACGATACCATTCGAGCGTATCGCGCTGCGGACGCCGGCTGACATCGGCGACGAGTTCCGAGAAAGACGCACCCCATTGCGGCGCCCCGCCGGGTTGATGGCGCACGGTGATCGATGCGGCGGACTGACTCGCAGTCGACAGGAAGATCTGCGTCTCGCCCTCACCGGCGAGATTGCCCGGCACGTGGATAATCTCGCGAATTCCTGTCACCTTCGGCGTGGCGCCGGGTGCGACCAGTTCGGTCAGCACGCCGCGCACCAATCGCTCGGTTTCCGGTTGGGCCAGAACCTGCGCGCCCGGGGACACCAGTTGCAACTCGCCCGGACGCCCCGGCACCGGTCGCGCGAACAGCAGGACCTCTCGCTTCTTTAGCTGCGGCGCCTTGCCCTTCGCATCGAGCTTCAGGTCGACCAGGTAGCTGAGCGATTCGCCAACCGGAACTTTGCCCGAGATCAATGCCTGCGTCTTGGCTTTGACGTAGAATCGCCCGAATCCCGGCATCAAGCCGGGCGCGCGCGCATTTTCGACCCGCGTCAATTTGGATATCCTTGCCCGCACCACAAGCGCCGAGAGATCGGCCAGTCCGGCGATATCGGCGTAAGTCGGCCCGGCGGGGGGAGCAGATGCCGCAGAAACCGGCTCCGCGCGCCAATCCTGCGCACCGGCTGTGCCGGCGGACAGACCGACTTGCAACAGAATCACTGCGAGGAGCGCTGTCGTTCGCACCGTCGTGTTCATTGGGGGAAGTGACCTTCTACGGTTTGCCACATGCTTTTAGGCATGCCACTCAACTAACTCAAATCGCTTGATCGACGATTTGACCTCGACCTAGCTGAATCAGCCGTTAACCTCTGCCGCGCCGATAAGGCGTTGCGCGGGGGGGGCATCGTCGCTAAGGAAAGCCGGAAAACGGGGCAAAAAAACAATCGGCCCCGCGGTTGGCCTTGGATATCGGGTTTCACCAAGGCGGCCGTCAGCCGTCAGGGTGGGTAGTTTGGGTTTCGTCATGGGCCATGCCGGCGCGCGTGGTGCATGGGCGCCTCGGGACTTGCCCCGGGGCGAACGTTATGGAGTGATGCGTCAGAATGGCTTACGCTGACCAGTCGATGAGCGGTAACAAGATTACTGCGATTATCATCGTTGCCTTGATTCACATCTTCGTCGGATACGCGCTTGTCACCGGGCTTGCCTATGAAGCGGCCAAGAAGGTCATTTCGAAGGTGACGACCGTCGACATTAAAGAAGAAGTGAAGAAAGAAGAACCACCGCCACCGCCTCCTAAGCAGGAGCAGGCACCCCCGCCGCCGATCGCACCTCCGGTGAAGATCAACGTGGCGACAACGCCGCCGCAGATCACCACCGTGGTCACGGCACCGCCGCCGCCGCCGGTTATCGTGATGTCGGCGCCCCCGCCGGCACCACCGCCGCCGCCGCCGGCCCCCAAGGGTCCGTCCAGTGCGGTTCAGCCTCGGGGCAACCCTGGCTCGTGGGCTACCCCGAACGACTATCCCTCGCGCGCATTGCGTGAGGAGCGGACCGGCACCACCGGCTTCCGCGTAACAGTCGGCACCGACGGTCGCGTCGTTGATTGCTCCATCACCAGTTCGAGCGGCCATGCCGATCTCGATCAGGCGACGTGCGACAACGTCAAGCGTCGTGCCCGGTTCAAGCCGGCCATGGAAAATGGCACGGCCGTACAAAGCTCGTACTCGAACCGCGTTCGCTGGGTCATTCCGGAATAATTTTCTTCATGGCGGTCCGTGCCCTGTCCGGGCCGTCGATACCTGTTGCTTCTTCTTGAGAGGACCATTCGCATGTTTATCCTTGATCTCCTTGCCGCTGGCACCGAGGCGGCGCCGCAGAACAAATTCGGTTTCGCGGAAGCCCTCGAACAGGGCGGTTTCATCGCCTACGCAACCGTCATTATCCTTGGCGTGATGTCGTTCGGTTCGTTCTACATCCTGTTCACCAAGTATTTCGAGCAGGCCAAGATCCTTCGTCAGTACCGCGAGATCCGCAACACCTTCTGGAAGGCACCGACTCTCAAGGACGGCGTCGCCAAGCTCGACAAGAACAGCGCCTGGCGCCAGCTCGTCGAAGACGGCATTTCCGCTGAAGAACAGCACTCGAAGATGACCGACCAGCTCGAAGCCCATGACTGGCTGCACGGCTCGCTCGCCCGTTCGGAATCGACGATCAACGCACGCCTCGCTTCGGGCCTGCCGTTCCTCGCCACCGTCGGCGCAACCTCGCCGTTCATCGGTCTGTTCGGCACCGTGGTCGGCATCTACCGCGCGCTTATCGCCATCGGCCTTGCCGGTTCGGCATCGATCGACAAGGTCGCTGGCCCGGTCGGTGAAGCTCTCATCATGACCGCGCTCGGTCTGCTCGTCGCCGTTCCGGCTGTGCTTGCCTACAACTATCTGCAGGCACGCAACAAGACGATCGCTGGCCTCCTGACCGGCTTCTCGAACGACGTTCTGGCAAACATCACCTCGAAGGGTGCCGTAAAGCCTGTCGTCGTTACTTCGACCGCCAAGCCGGTTGCGGCTCCGGCCAAGCCTGCTGCTGCTCCCGCCAAGCCGTAAGCATCGGAATACCAGGAAGGCCGGTGCCCTTTGGAACACCGGCCCTCTTGAAGGAGTACAAAGCGGCGGACCGGTAACATGCGGGTCCGTCGCCCTCTCTCCCCCGAAGCAACGCAAGAATTAGGACGACACTATGGCGATTTCCACAGGCGGCGGAGGTGATGAAACCCCGATGTCCGACATCAACACCACGCCGCTCGTCGACGTGATGCTGGTGCTGCTCATCATCTTCCTTATCGCAGTCCCGGTCGCGATCCAGACCATCGAAAAGCTGCGTATCCCGATCATTGAATCCTCCGAATCGAAGGATAAGGTCGAGAACCTGCTGCTCACCGTGTCGACGACTGATGGCGGCGGGCGCTCTGCCGGCGAACCCGGTTTTGAAGGCGCATCGCGCAATGGCGAATGCCGCATCTATTTCAACAACGTCACCCCCGTGACGTCGGAAGAACTGCGGGATCAGGCGTTCAAGCGTCTTGACGCCATCGTCAAGCGCGCCGGTGGTCCCGAAGCCCTTCGCGATAACCCGGATATGGTTCCCCAGGTGCACATCCGCGGCGACGTCGAGGCTCCGTGGCGCTGTGTCGCAGGTGCCATCTACAATGTTCAGATCTCGGGTTACCCGACGGTCGGCTTCATCTCGAACGCTGTCGACCCGAACGGCTGACGCCGCAGGAAATAGGAGTACACCCTCATGGCAATGTCAGGCGGCAAGGACGATGGTTCGCCGATGATGGAAATGAACACGACGCCGTTGATCGACGTCATGCTCGTTCTCCTCATCATGTTCATCATCACGATCCCCGTCGCAACCCACTCGATCGACATCGACCTTCCGGTCGCTACACCGCCGACGAACACGCCGCCTCCGGTTGACCCGATCAAGAACAAGGTCGTGATCACCCCGGCGAACGAGATCCTGTGGAACGGCAATACGGTCGATGGACCCATGCTGCTGGGTCTGCTCAAGGAATCGCTGAACTACCCGGTCGAGCCGGAACTTCAGTACCAGCCTGATCCGCAGGCGAGCTACGATCTGTCGGCCCAGGTGCTTAACATCATCAAGGGTTCGCAAGTTACGAAGTTCGGCTTCGTCGGGAACGAGCAGTTTTCCGAATTCGGCAAGTAAGCCGAGAACGACCCCGCCCCACACAGGGCAAGGTCAACTGTTACGGGGCGGAGAAATCCGCCCCTTTTCTTTTGCCCGCCGCCGCCTTCCTGGCCACACGCACCCTCAATCCTCTTCGACGGGATCGGTGCGCATCGCGAGCGAAGCCAGCGACTCTGCCTCGAACAGCAGTTCATCATCGGCAGCTCCCGAAGGGGTCGTCTCGCGGCCGATCATCGACAGCACCGGCACCGACAGCGGACTGATGCGTTCGAGATGAACGTGATCGATTTCCTTGGCCGCCCGATCCAGCACGTCCCCGACACGCCCCACATCGGTCATACGCGCGCGGGCATCGGCCCATGCGGCTTCCAGCAGGAGATGGTCGGGCTCATACTTGCGCAGGACATCGAAAATCAGGTCCGTCGAGAACGTCACCTGCCGGCCTGATTTGCGCTTGCCCGGATGCTGCCGCTCGACCAGCCCGGATATCACCGCCACCTCGCGAAACGCGCGGCGCAGCAGATAGGATTGCTGGACCCAGTCGACGAATTCATGCGTCAGGATATCGGGAGAAAGCATCGCCGCCGGGTCGTCCACCGGCTTCAACCCCCACACCGCGAGCGTGTAATCTGTCGCCACGAAGCCCAGCGGTCCCAGCCCGCGATCCTCCATACGGCGGGTGATCAGCATGCCCAGCGACTGGTTCGCGTTCCACCCTTCGAACGTGTAATACGTGGTGTAGGCCAGCCCCTTGTGCGGAAAGCTCTCGACCAGCAGCCGCCCCGGCGCGGGCAGGTGTGAGCGCCAGTCCTGCACTTCCAGCCACTCGCGCACGTCGTCAGGAAAGCGACCCCAGCTCGCGCGATCGGACAACAGGGCCAGCACGCGCCCAGCCAGATGGGTGGAAATCGGCATGCGCTGGCCCATGTAGCTGGGGATCGTCGCCGAACGCTTCGCCGCGCGCACCACCAGTTCGAGATCGCGCATCGCCTCGACTTCCAGATCCAGCCCGGCGAAGCGGAACGTGTCGCCCGGCTTCAGCCCGGCGCCGAATTGCTCCTCCACCCGACCCAGCGAGCGCCCGTTGCGGAACCGCACATCGAGCATCTCCGAATCGACGATGATCCCGGCATTGAGCCGGTGTCGGGCGGCATGTTCGGGATGGGCGAGCCGCCATGTGCCGTCGCGCTCGCGCACGATGCGGCGGAACTTGTCATACGATCGCAGCGCGTAGCCCCCGGTCGCGACGAAATCGAGCACACGGGCAAACGTCACCTCGTCCACCCAGGCATAGGCCAATGAGGAGCGAATCTCGTGCAGCAGATCCGCCTCGCGAAACGGCCCGGCGCACGCACAACCCATGACGTGCTGGGCAAGGACGTCGAGACCACCCGGGCGAAAGTCTTCGCCATCGCGCTGACCATCGGCAACCGCATCGACAGCGGCCATCGCTTCAAGGAACTCGAACCGGTTACCCGGCACCAGCAGCGCTTCGCTCGCCTGATCGAGCCGGTGGTTGGCACGCCCGATCCGCTGCAGCAGCCGCGACGAGCCTTTGGGCGCGCCCATCTGCACGACCAGGTCGATATCGCCCCAGTCCACGCCGAGATCGAGGCTGGCGGTGCAGACGAGCGCCCGCAGTTCGCCGCGCGCCATCGCGCCTTCCACCTTGCGCCGCGCTTCCTTCGACAGCGAGCCGTGATGGATGGCAATGGGAAGCTTGTCCTCGTTGGCAGACCACAGTTCCTGGAAAATGTATTCTGCCAAAAAGCGCGTATTGGTGAACACCAGTGTGATGCGATGATCGCGGATGCGTTCGTAAAGCTGCGGGATGGCCCAGGTCGCGGCGTGGCCACTCCACGGAATGCGCTCCTCGTTCGGGAGCAGGATATCGACTTTGGGTTCGGCTCCCTTCTCGCCCTCGACCAGCGCGACACTGTCGATTTCACCCCACGGCGCGAGCCAGCCGCGAAATGCTTCGGGGTCGGCCACGGTCGCGGAAAGACCGATGCGGCGCAGATCGGGCGAGAGCGCCTGCAGGCGGGACACGGCCAGCGCCAGCAAGTCACCCCGCTTGCCGGTGGCGAAGGCGTGAATCTCGTCGATGACGATACGTTGCAGCCCGGCGAACATCGTCGCGGCCTCGGGATAAGTCAGCAGCAGCGACAGCGATTCGGGGGTGGTCAGCAAGACATGCGGCGGTCTGGCGCGCTGGCGCGCCTTGCGGTCGGACGGGGTATCGCCGCTGCGCGTCTCGATGCGGATGGGCAGGCCCATCTCCTCGACCGGAGTCAGCAGGTTGCGCTGCACATCGTGTGCCAGCGCCTTGAGCGGCGAGACGTAAAGCGTGTGAAGACCATCGGGCGGCGCGTTGCCATCGAGGCGTGACGGGCAGAATGCCGCGAGTGTCGGCAGGAACCCGGCCAGCGTTTTGCCTGCGCCGGTATCGGCAACCAGCAGCGCGTTGCGGCCGGCATCGTCCGCCGCCAGCATCTCCGACTGGTGCCGCCGCACGCGCCATTGCCGGCCGGCAAACCATTCGTCGATTTCAGGAGGGATCAGCGCGTCGCTCATCCCTGCAAAGTGGTGGCGGACGCCGCCCCGCGCCAGAGGCACTGCTGCCGCCGTCCCTCGGCAGAGCTGGCGTCAACGCCTAGTGTGACGCCTGCTCGCCGCGCTCGAGCCCGGACAATTCGAGCTGCTCGTCGATCTGGCTCATCAAATGCGCCAGACCTTGCTCGGTATTGCTCTCGGCGCGGGCTACAAGCACATCCTGCGTGTTCGAGGCCCGCAGCAGCCACCAGCCGTCATCGGTCGTGACACGAACGCCGTCGATATCGTTGACCTGGGCATCGGTGCCGGCAAGCCGCTGCTTCACCTCGGCAATGGCTGCGAATTTGCGGCTTTCATCGACCTGAAAGCGCAATTCGGGCGTATTGAGCATCTGCGGCATCGCGCCGCGCAGTTCGGTCACCGACTTGCCCAGTCGCGCAGAGGCGGCGATCAGGCGGATGGCGGCATAGAGCGCATCGTCAAAGCCATAGTATTCGTGCGCGAAGAACACATGCCCGCTCATTTCGCCCGCGAGCGGCGCACCCGTTTCCTTCATTTTGGATTTAATCAGCGAATGGCCCGTCTTCCACATCAGCGGCTTCCCGCCATGCGCCGAGACCGTATCGAATAGTGCGCGCGATGCCTTCACATCGGCGATGATCATCGCGCCAGGCACCATTTTCAGCAGATCTTCGGCGTAAATCATCAGAAGCTGATCGCCCCAGATCACCCGGCCCTGCCCGTCGATCGCGCCGATGCGATCGGCATCGCCATCAAAAGCAATTCCGAAATCGAGGTTCTTGTCCGCGACCAGCGCCTTCAGGTCTGCGAGATTCTTTTCCTCGGTTGGGTCTGGATGATGATTGGGGAACGTACCATCGACTTCCGTAAACAGCAGGAAGTGTTCGCCCGGGAGCTTACTGGTGAGCAGTTCAAGCGCGGGACCGGCAGCACCGTTTCCGGCGTCCCAGCCAATGCGCAGGCTAGCGAGCGTCTCGGGTGCGATTCCGTTGAGGCCCTCCAGCATGCGATCGACGTAGGCATCGATGACATCGCGTGTTTCATGGGTCCCCTGACCGTCGATCCAGTCACCGGCGATGGCCATTTCTCCGAGCTTCTGGATGTCAGCGCCAAAGAACGGTCGGCCCTGAAATACCATCTTGAAGCCGTTATAATTTGCGGGGTTGTGGCTGCCTGTTATCTGAATGCCGCCATCTACGTCTTCGGCTGAAGCTTCCGCATAATACAGCATCGGCGTGGCGCTCATGCCGATGCGCACCACGTCCACGCCGCTGGCGTTGAGACCTTCCACCAGCGCTTCTTCGAGGATCGGGGAACTTACCCGGCCGTCATAACCGACCGCCGCCTTCTTCCCACCTGCGCGGATCAGCAGTGTGCCGAAACCGCGCCCGATGGCGCGGGCATCGTCTGGCCCCAACGTCTCGCCAATGATGCCGCGTATGTCGTATTCGCGCAGAACGGTCGGGTGAAACTGATGGGTCATCGTGGCTCCTGCGAATCATCTGCCAGTTCGGCTAGCAGAATATCGCGTGCGGTGTTGGCTTCGTGAACCGATTCGGAGCTGCCGCCCCGGTCGGGATGGACAGTCGCGATCAGACGGCGGTGGGCATCGAGTATATCGCGCCGGCTCGCGCTTGGTTCCACGCCCAGCAACGCCCGCGCGCCAGCCCGTTCGAATGATCCTCCGACACGCGGCAGCTTCCGCTCCCACGGCCAGCGCCCCATGATCAGCCGCCAGGCGAGAACCGCCAGCAGGATGATGACGATAAACTTCATGGCTGGGCCGCAAAGGCGAAGCTTGGTTCGGCCTTGTCCGGCATCGGCAGGTTCAGGCCCGCAACGAGCTGGCGCAATTCCTGTCGCGCGACGAGGTGGCTGGTGCCCAGCTCGCCCAGATGGCCCTTGTCGAGCAGCGTCAGGCCGGACGGGAACAGCTCGCGGAAGATCACGCGCTCCGACAGGCCCTGGGCAATGCGAAATCCCACACGGCGCGACAGTTCCTGCAACGCACCGTCGAGCCGCTTCATGTTGCGCGCTTCGACATGCTGGACGCGGTTGCGCACGACGACCCAGTCCATCTCGCGCCGCTGGTCGCGGATCGTGGACATCGCCCGCTTCTTGCGCGCCTCCCAGATCATCTCGGCATAGAACGACAGGCGCTTTACCTTGAAGCTCTCGCCCTCGACTTGCCCGATCAGGTCGAAATCGACGAAACTGTCGTTCAGCGGGGTGATCAGCGTATCGGCCTGGGTGGCGACATGGCGGGCGAACTCGTCATCCCGGCCCGGTGTGTCGAAGATCAGGAAGTCATACCCGTCGGCGATCTCCTCGGACATCGCATCGAGGTCATCGACGCTGTCACCATCATAAACCGCAAAGCGAGCGCCAGGCAGCGCGATGCCGCGCCGCTGCTCGGTTTCGACGCGGTTTTCCAGATAGCGAAACAGCGTGCGCTGACGCGGATCGAGGTCGATCGCGGCGACTTTCGCGCCCTGATAGGCAAGCGCGATGGCGACATGCACCGCGGTCGTCGACTTGCCGGTGCCGCCCTTTTCGTTGGCGAAGACGATGCGATACGCTGTCACGATTGGTTGTTCGCTTTCTCAATTCCATTGCCGACCACGGCAGACGGCAGCTATGGGCAGCACGCATCCGGGTTCATCACCTCATATCGGAGGCCGTTACTCCAATGCAATTGATCCAAGCGCTTGATCCACTGCGCCGTGCGGTTGCCGACTGGCGCGCCGCCGGCGAGACGGTAGCGCTGGTGCCCACCATGGGCGCTCTCCATGAAGGCCATCTGACACTGGTGCGCACCGCACGCCAGCACGCCAGTCGCGTCGTGGTATCGATCTTCGTCAATCCGCGCCAGTTTGGCGTGAACGAGGATCTCGATGCCTATCCACGCCAGCTTGAGCGCGATTGCGCGCTACTGGAAGCCGAGGCGACCGATCTGGTCTGGGCGCCGACGGTCGACGTGATGTATCCGGCGGGCTACGCTACCAACGTGTCGGTCACCGGCGTCAGCGAGGGCCTGTGCGGTGGTTCGCGCCCCGGCCATTTTGACGGTGTTGCCACGGTCGTGGGCAAGCTGTTCAACCAGGTGCTGCCCGATGTGGCGCTTTTCGGCGAGAAGGACTGGCAGCAACTCGCCGTGATCCGCCGCATGGCGCGCGACCTTGATCTGAGCCGCCCGTTCGCGACCGACATCATCGGCGTTCCCACCGTGCGCGAGGCGGATGGTCTCGCGATGAGTTCGCGCAACGCCTATCTCTCGCCCACCGACCGCGCAGCGGCCGCCGCGCTGCCCGCAGCGATGCGGCGGGCCATCGACGCGATCGAGCAAGGCGCCGAAATCGCTCATAGCCTGGCAACGCTGCGGCTGGCCGTGCTCGCCGGCGGTTTCGCGTCGGTCGATTACGCCGAAGTGCGCGACGCCGAAAGCCTTGCCCCCATCGCCACACTTGGCAAATGTCCCGCCCGGCTGTTCGTCGCGGCCAGGATCGGCCCGGCCCGACTGATCGACAATATGCCGGTCGGCAGCCGAAGCTGAACTTGTCCGGTGGCAAATATCACATAATACCCGGGTTTTCCGCCGCCGCATTCGCGCGTATTACGATCGCATTGGGGAATGACTGGCCGCGCAACTCTATTGCGGCAAAACAGGAGGTAATTCGTCTCATGAAAAAGATGATCTGCGCCGTCGCCGCGCTGGCCGTGACTTTCACCGGAGCAAGCGCTTTCGCTGCCGACAAGTCGTCGGCCCGCCAGAAGCAGGAGCGTGGCACTCAGAACATCCCGGTTTGCGGTCGTAACCTGGGCACCGTTGCCATTGTCGAGCCGGAGAACCAGTGGTGGCGTGAATACAGCCTGGGCAGCCCTGAAGCGATCCTGCGCGTGTTCGTGCAGCGTTCGCGCTGCTTCACGCTGGTCAATCGCGGCCGCTCGCTGGAGAACCGGGCGATGGAACGCGCGCTGGCCGATAACGGCGAATTGCAGCGCGGCTCGAACATCGGGCGCGCGCAGGTGAAGGCGGCGGACTATTTCCTCCAGCCTGACATCGTCAGCACCAACAACAATTCGGGCGGCGGCGGTGTCGGCGCGGTGCTGGGCGGCGTCGGCGGCTTCTTCGGTCGCGGTGTCGGCGCGATTGCCGGCGGCCTTAACGTCAAGAAGGGTGAGGCGAACGTCACACTGTCGATCGTCAACGCCCGCACCACCGTGGAAGAAGCACTGACCGAGGGCTACGCCCGCAAGTCGGACGTCAGCTTCGGTGCTGGCGGCGGCGGCTTCTTCGGTGGCACCTTCGGCGGTGTCGGCGGCGGCGGCTACCAGAACACGCAGATCGGCCAGATCATCGTGCTCGCGTACCTCGACGCCTACACGCAGCTGGTGTCGGAACTCGGCGGCCTCCCCTCGGACGCTTCGGCCGCAGCTCCGCTAGCCGAGTAACCGCGCGGCACGGATTGCAAAAGGGGCGGGGCCGCATGGCCACCGCCCCTTTTTCATGTCGCCTGCGTCAGTCCTGCTTGGCTTTGTCGACCGACTCGTTTTGGGCTCCTGCCTCTAGCCCTGCCCTGGCGTTCTCCGCCCGCTCGCCAACTTTGTCAGCCGCGGCCGACGCTTTCTCAGCGGCGGTTCCGGCAGCAGCGGCGGCCTTGTCGGCCGCATTATCGACGGCAGCGCCTGCGTTGTCGGCTGCCTGCTCCAGCGAGTTGCCCACATCGGCGGCGGCATCGCCCGCCTTGTCGGCGCCCTCTTCGGCTGCATTGCCCAGATCGTCCGCAGCATTCTCAAGGTCATTGCCAGCCGAATCAGCGGCCTGCTCGGCATTGTCCTGCGTCTTCTCCGAGCACGCCGAGACCACCAGTCCGGCGGCAAGAGCCGCAGCAAATATAGCTACCTTACGCATGATCAATCTCTCCTCTTGTGTCCACACGATCTGCCACGGTCCGGACACAGCTTCAATCGGTGGGTCGTTGCACAACGAACGACAAACGCGAACGGCTGCCAATCGGCCGCAAAAGCAAAGAGCGGATTTTCAAAATATTGGTGGAAGGTGGAGCGGGTAGCGGGAATCGAACCCGCATAGCCAGCTTGGAAGGCTGGAGCTTTACCACTAAGCTATACCCGCATGTCCGCCGGAGGTGCCGGGCTGACCCGGGTTGCCCCGGACGATCGGAACGCGGTTGCGATTGCCACGGGGATGGCGGTTTAGTCAATCATGCAATTGCGGTGACGGGCAGGCAGATGCATCGTTCGCACCATACCGATGCCGCATCGCCGCAAGGCGCTTGTCACGTCGTTATCGCGGATATCATGCTGCACTCGAATAGCGCCGGTCCCGCCCGGCCGGAACGAATGAAGGGAACGCCAGCCATGAACACGCCCAAGACGCTTGCGCAGACCGATACCGGTGCGGCCGCGCGCCTGCGCAATCCGCTCGATCTGCTGATGAAATCCGGCCTTGGCAAGCTGCTGCGCGGGATCGGCGTGACGCCGCGCACCGCCAGTGGCGAGAGCCTGCTCGATCTGGCCGATGCATTGCTGTCACTGCGCGGGCACGCGTCCGGGCCGGCGCTGGCATCTGCATTCTTCGATCTTTACGAAGCGTCGGACATGGCCGCGCGGCACGAGTTTCTCGGCAAGATCCACGATCATCACCCGGCCGATGCCGCAGCGATCGACCGGGCGATTGCCGCATGGCAGGAAAAGCGTGACGAAAACGCCGCGCGGGCGCTCAACCAGGCGACCGAATCGCCGAGCCAGAAACTCATACGGCTGCTCAACCTCGCCCCCCAGGGCACCGAGCGGCTGATCGACATGCGCGAGGATCTGTTGTCGGCTCCCAAAGGGTCACCCGGCATCGCGGCGCTCGACCGCGAAATGGAAGATGCGTTTACCGCGTGGTTCAACGCCGGATTTCTCGAACTGCGGCGGATCGGCTGGGATTCGCCAGCCCGGTTGCTGGAGCGCATCATCCGCTATGAAGCAGTGCACGAGATCGACGGCTGGGAAGACCTGCGTCGCCGCGTCGAACCGATCGACCGGCGTTGCTACGGGTTCTTCCATCCGCAGATGATGGATGACCCGCTGATCTTCGTCGAAGTGGCGCTGACCGCGCAATTGCCCGGCGGCATCCACCAGATCATTGCCGAGGAGCGCGATCACCTTAACCCGCGCGAGGCCAACTGCGCGATCTTCTATTCGATCAGCAATTGTCAGGTCGGCCTGAAGGGCATTCCCTTCGGCAACTACCTGATCAAGCGCGTGGTCGGCCTGCTCAAGGAGGAATTGCCGCACCTCAAGACGCTGGCAACGCTCTCACCGGTCCCGGGCTTTGCGAAATGGCTGGCAAAGGAGCGGGGGGCGGACCAGAAAATCCCCGGCGCCAAGGACCTGCGCGCTTTGACGGCAAAATACCTGGTGACCGCCAAAGGCAGAGGCGGGCAGCCGCTCGATCCGGTCGCACGGTTTCATCTTGGCAACGGCGCCCGGCTGGAGGCGATCCACGCCAATGCCGATCTGTCGGCGAACGGCCAGCGCCAGGCCCACGGGGTGATGGTGAACTATGTCTATGATCTCAGCGAAATCGAGGCGAACCACTTCGCACTGACCGAGCTGGGTACAGTCGCGACTTCCAAAGCCGTGCAGGCGCTGGTCGATGATGCCGAGGACAAGGATAGCGGCGGCGGCAAGGCTTCCGGGAAGAAGAAGGGCGCTTCGGGCAAGGATGCCGTCGTCGCCTGATTGGGCCGCGCCTCTTGCGGTACACACGAGTTGTGCGCCTCGACGCCGCTTTCCGGATGGGGCGGTGACTTAGCGACCGCCTTCTGCAATGCAAAGCGCCCCGCCATCCTGCGATGACGGGGCGCTTTCGTTATGCCTTGGGCAGGAAGGAAGCCGGTCAGGCCTTCTTCTTTTTCTTGTCCGCCCAGATGCTCTTGTAGGACATGTAACCCAGCACCGTGGCGAAGAGCAGGAAGAGAACGACGGGCCAGCCGGTCTGCTTACGCTTTTCGAGCTTCGGCTCTGCCGCCCAGATCAGGAACGCCGAGACATCCTTGGCCATCTGATCGACGGTCGATTTGGTGCCGTCGCCGTAGGTGACCTGACCTTCGGCGGTCAGCGGCGGCGCCATCGCTAGGTTCAGGTTCGGGAAGTACGGGTTGTAGTGCAAGCCCGCCGGGGTCTTCGCGTCAGGGAACTCCTTCAGCAGTTCGGCCGGCTGGTTCTGATACCCGGTGAGCAGCGAATAGACGTAGGGTCCGCCGTGGTGCCGCGCCTTGGTGATCAGCGAAAGATCTGGCGGGATCGCGTTGTTGTTGGCAGCGCGCGCGGCGACATCGTTGGCGAACGGCTTGGGGAAGTAGTCGGTCGCCATGCCCGGACGCGAGGTTGCTTCGCCGGTGTTGGGATCGATTCCGGGAACCTGGAAGCCCTTCGCAATCGCCTTCACTTCGGCCTCGTTATAGCCGAGCGCGGTCAGATCACGGAAGGCGACGTGGTTCAATCCGTGACAGGCCGAGCAGACTTCCTTGTAGACCTGGAACCCGCGCTGCAGCTGCTGGCGATCGAACTTGCCGAACGCGCCATCGCTGGCGAAGTGCACGTCCTTGGTGCCCTTGTGGAACTCGTGCTCGACCGTCGCAGCAGCGGGTTCGGTGATCGCCAGGTAGGCGCCGTTACCGAACGACCACAGCAGGGCGACCGAGAAGAACAGCCCAACGAGGATGGAAATGATGCGGATCATGGCTTTCGTCTTTCCGTCTCGCTGTTGCTTACGCGGCCGGGGCCAGCGTGGCTTGCTCGTCGCTGCCAAGCACGGCCTCGGTGATCGAGAAAGGCAGCGGGTCGGGCCGCTCGATCGAGGAAACGATCGGCAGGATAATGAGGAAGTGCGCGAAGTAGTAGATCGACGCGAGCTGGCTGATCATCACGAAGGGCTCCTCCGCCGGCGCGCCGCCGCAGTAGCCCAGGATCAGCACGTCGATCACCAGCACGATGAAGAACTTCTTGAATAGCGGACGATAAGTGCCCGAGCGGATTGGCGACTTGTCGAGCCACGGCATGAAGAACCACACCAGGATTGCGCTGAACATGGCGAGCACGCCCATCAGCTTGGCCGGCACGAAGAAGAAGTCCGAGGTGAAGGCGCGCAGGATCGCGTAAAACGGCCAGAAATACCATTCGGGAACGATGTGCGCCGGGGTGCTCATCGGGTTCGCCGGGATATAGTTGTCCGGGTGGCCCAGCGCGTTCGGGAAGAAGAACAGCACTACGCAGTAGAGGAACGCGAACAGCCCCATCGTCCAGCCATCCTTGGCGACGTAGTAGGGGAAGAACGGAACCGTATCGCTCTCGGTCTTCACTTCCACGCCGGTCGGGTTCGACGAGCCGGGGATATGCAGCGCCCAGATGTGCAGGATGACCACGCCGACGATCACGAACGGCAGCAGGTAGTGCAGCGAGAAGAAGCGGTTGAGCGCGGCGTTGTCCGGCGCGAAGCCACCGAGCAGCCACTGTTGCAGCGGCTCACCCACGAGCGGAATGGCGGAGAACAGGCCGGTGATCACCTTGGCGCCCCAGAAGCTCATCTGGCCCCAGGGAAGCACGTAACCCATGAAAGCGGTGGCCATCATCAGCAGGAAGATCACGACGCCGAGCAGCCACACCATTTCGCGCGGGGCCTTGTACGAACCGTAGAAGAAGCCGCGGAAGATGTGGATGTAGATCACTACGAAGAACGCCGAGGCGCCGTTGGCGTGCGCGTAACGCAGCATCCAGCCCCAATTGACGTCGCGCATGATGTGCTCGACCGAATCGAAAGCGACGCCGGCGTTGGCGGCATAGTGCATCGCCAGGATAATGCCCGTCACGATCTGGATGGCCAGGCATGCGAGCGCCAGGAAGCCGAAGTTCCAGAAATAGTTCAGGTTCCGCGGAACCGGATAGCCCGAACCGACCGAGTTATAGACGAGGCGCGGGAACGGCAGCCGGTCGTCCATCCACTTCATGAAGGGATGGCTCGGCTTGTATTCGTTGGCCCAGGGGAAGCTCATATTCGTGATCCTCGGGAGTCTTCTTGGCTTCAGCCGATCTTGACGACGGTGTCGGACGCAAATTCGTACACCGGAACCTCAAGGTTGGTCGGTGCAGGGCCTTTGCGAATGCGGGCGGCGGTATCGTAGGACGAGCCGTGGCAGGGGCAGAAGTATCCGCCGAACTCACCCTTCACCTCGCCCTCACCGGCACCGAGCGGCACGCAGCCGAGGTGGGTGCAGACGCCCATGGTGATGAGCCAGTTTTCCTTGCCCTCCTTGGTCCGCTCGGCCAGCGTCTGCGGGTCGCGCAGGCTGGAAACCGTAACCGCATTGGCCTCGGCAATTTCCTTGGGTGTCAGGTTGCGGATGAAAACCGGCTGCTTGCGGAAGATCGCCTTGATCGCCTGACCGGGCTGAATTGCGGAAATATCGACCTCGGTCGACGATTCTGCGAGCACGTCGGCCGAAGGAGCCATCTGGCTGACCAGTGGAACCAGCAGCGAAACACCGGCGACACCCGCCGCGCTGACTGCCGCGATATTGATGAAATCGCGCCGCCGCACTCCATCCCCGGTTTCGAGACCCGGAGTGTCAGTGACCGCTTCTTCTGCCATTTTGACCTTGCCTTGCTCTTGAAGAGCCCGCCGCCGAATCCGGAAGCAGGCTGAATTCAATCCAGTAGTACGCCTGGTATTCCCCTTGCCCACGACAATCCGGGCTTACGCCGGTTCGGTGCGGACTTGGCGGCCTGATATACGCGAAAATCTCAACTGCCAACCGCCTTTTTGGCCTGAGTTTGATCGACTAACGTGGAGGCGTCAGGATAACGCGATCAGCGATATCTGCCGGCCATAGGCTGCTTCGCCGCGATGCGTGGCGCGGCGGAAGGAAAAGAACCGGTCGGGCGCCGCATACGTATCGAGGCCAAGTGTGCCCACGGCGGCGACGCCAGCGGCACGCAACCGGCCTGCGACATAGCCTTCGAGATCGAATTGCCAGTGTCCGTTTCGGCCCTCGCCGAAAAACGCGGCGTTGGCCGGGTCTTGCGCAGCGAAGCGATCCTGAAAGGCGTGATCCACCTCATAGCTGGCCTGCGCGATGCATGGGCCGACGGCGGCAACGATACGCGATGCACGCGCGCCCAGCGCTTCCATCGCCGCAATTGTGCGATCGGTAACGCCCGCGATTGCGCCTTTCCAGCCCGCATGCGCCGCGCCGATCACGCCCGCCTCGCGGTCGGCGAGCAGCACCGGAGCGCAATCGGCGGTAAGGATCCCCAGCAGCAGGCCTGGACGATCGGTGACGATGGCGTCAGCCTGCGGGCGATCGTTCTCTGGCCAAGGCTCCGTGACAGTGGCGCAATCGGCGGAGTGGATCTGGTAGACGGTGACGAGCCGCTGGCCGGGTGCGACAGCCGCAGCGGCCAGCGCCCGGTTGCGGGCAATCAGCGCCGGATCGTCGCCCGAACCATGACCGACGTTGAGCCCCGCGACATCGCCGATGGAAACGCCGCCGCGCCGTCCAAGGAAGCCATGCGGCAAACCTAGCAGCGATGGCGCGGTATTGACGTCGACCGTTTCCACCCCACTATCAGCCAAGGCTCTTGCTGACCTGTTCCAGCACGTCGCGCGACAGCGAAGCCGATGCCGCGATCCGCTCCAACTCTGCCTTCATCATAGCTGAGCGTACGGGCTCGATTCGTCGCCAGCGTCCCAGCGGTGGCACGAAGCGCGCGGCAGTCTGCGGATTGACCGGATCGAGCCGGCGGATGACATCGCCGATGATGCAATAGCCCTCGCCGCTTTCGGCGTGGAAGCCTTTGGGATTGACCGCAAAGGCCATGTAGAGCGCGCGGGCGCGATTGGGATTACCCATCGTGAAATCGGGATGCTCGGCCAGCGCCTTGACGTGATCGAGCACATCCGGGTGCAGCGAGCCTGCCTGCAGCGAGAACCATTTGTCGATCACCAGCGCATTGCCTTCGTAGCGCTGGTGGAAATCGGCCAGTGCCGTCTCGCGCTCGGGCACATCGAGGCCGCACAGGACCATCAGAGCGCCTTGCCGGTCGGTCATGTTGTCGGCCGCGTTGTATTGCCCGAAGGCGCGACTGGCGGCTTCGTCCGGCGCACCAGCGGCGAGATAGACCAAGGCCTGTGTCTTGAGCTTGCGTGCGCCGCGCGCCTCGGCATCGCGGCTGTAGGGCACTGCGCTGACACGGTCGTGCAACGCGCGCAGCTCGCTTTTCAGGCTGCTGCCGAGCCATGCCTTGATCGCTTCGCGCTCGGCGTGGATCGTCGCCGGGTTCGCCACCAGCAACTGTTCAGCGAGATACGATTCGGACGGCAGGATCATCAGTTCGCCGCGCATCAGGTCATCGAGCGACGGGTCCGCGAGGAAAGCGGCAAACGCCTCCCCGATAGCCGCGCGCCCGGCATCGCGGTTCTGCGTCGACAGCCCGCCGCCGACGGCCGCGACCAGATGCTGCACCACGAGGTTCTGCATCGCCTCATACCGCGCGAAAGGATCATCGTCGTGCGCGGCCAGGAACACCAGATCCTCGTTCGAGCGCTCGGCATCGATCGAGACCGGGGCCGAGAAGCCGCGATTGATCGAAAGCACCGGCTTGCTGGCAAAACCTTCGAAAGTGAAACTGTCGCTCGCCTTGTCGAGGATCACCAGTCTGTCGCCGCCGTGCCGGCCCGTATCGCGGTCGAACAACGCGACGCGCAGCGGGATCGGCATCGCCTGCTTGTCCGGCTGGCCGGGCGTTGCCGGCACGGTCTGCTCCAGCGACAGCGTCGCGGTATCGCCCGAATGGTGCAGATCGACGCGGACCTGCGGCGTGCCCGATTGCCCGTACCACAGGCGGAACTGCGTCAGGTTCAGCCCGGCGCCATCTTCGATCGCCTTGACGAAATCCTCGCAAGTGGCCGCCTCGCCGTCATGCCGGTCAAAATAGAGGTCGGTGCCCTGCCGGAACCGCTCCGGCCCCGCCATGGTGCGCATCATGCGGATCACCTCGGCCCCCTTGTTGTAGACGGTCGAGGTATAGAAGTTGCTGATTTCCTGATACGAATCGGGGCGGATCGGATGGGCGAGCGGGCCTGAGTCCTCAGGGAACTGGGCCGAGCGCAAGATCCGCACGTCCTCGATCCGCTTGACCGCCTCGGATCCCATGTCAGCGCTGAACAACTGGTCGCGCAGCACGGTGAAGCCTTCCTTGAGGCTCAACTGGAACCAGTCGCGGCAAGTGATGCGGTTGCCCGACCAGTTGTGGAAGTATTCGTGGCCGATCACGCCTTCGACCGCGTCGTAATCGCCGTCGGTCGCGGTTTCCGGGTCGGCCAGCACATAGCGCGTGTTGAACACGTTGAGCCCTTTGTTCTCCATGGCGCCCATGTTGAAGTCGGAGACGGCAACGATGTTGAACAGGTCGAGATCGTATTCCCGCCCGAAGGCTTCCTCGTCCCACTTCATCGAGGCCTTGAGCGAATCCATCGCGTGCTGCGTGCGCGTCTCGTCGCCCGGGCGGACCCAGATGTTGAGATCGACCGTGCGGCCCGACATTGTGGTGAAGGTCGAGTGGTTGGCGATCAGGTCGCCCGCCACCAGCGCGAACAGGTAGCTCGGCTTGGGCCACGGGTCATGCCATTCCGCCCAGTGCGTGCCATTTTCGCCTTCGCCCTGCGAGGTGCAGTTGCCGTTGGACAGCAGGATCGGGAACGCGGCCTTGTCGCCGCTCATCCGCACCGTGTAGATCGAGAGCACATCGGGCCGGTCGGGGAAGAAGGTGATGCGGCGGAAGCCCTCGGCCTCGCACTGGGTGCACAGCATGCCGTTGGAGCCATAGAGGCCCATAAGCTGGCTGTTGGCCGCCGGGTTCACCGTCGTCTCGACCTCGACGACATGGGCATCGCCCGAAAGCTGCAACAGCAGGTCCGGCCCGTCGAGCCGCCAGTCGTTGACTGCCTGGCCATCGACACGCACCGCCAGCGGGGCGATGTTATCGCCATTGAGGCGCAAGGTATCGCTGCCGTTGCCATCGGGATTGCGCGTTACCGTCAATCGCGAGACGACATGCGTCGCGTCGAGGCCCAGGGCGAAGTCGAGCGCGATCTCGGGCACCAGCCAGGCCGGTGGGAGATAGTCCTCGCGCCGGATTACCGGCGGAGCGGAAGGTGGCGGCGCGGCATCGGGCGCAAAGGCATCGGCGACGGGTTCGGACGGTCTGCTGGCAATATCCATAGCCGCCTAGGTAGCGCTTCCGTTTTCGATTGCCAGTTTCGAATGGCGGCCAGTGCGCTATGGCGTGCCGCATGACTGCAACCCCGCCCCGCCTGTTCATCTTCGGCCTTGGCTATACCGCGTCGGTCATCGCTGCCACGCTGGCTGCGCAGGGCTGGGAAGTGATCTCGACCGGGCGCGACGGCACGCTGTCGTTCGAGGACGAGGGCAACGTGCGGATCGCGCTGGCCGATGCGGACCACGTGCTGTCCTCCGTGCAGCCGGGCAGCGAGGGCCTTGACCCTGTGCTGGGTCGCTACGGCGATGCCCTGCGCGGCAGGGCGCTATCTTACCTCTCATCGACCGGCGTTTATGGCGACGCCGACGGCGCATGGGTGGACGAAAGCGCCCCTGTCGGCACCGGCCGGCGCACCGCACGCAGCGATGCGGATGCGGCCTGGCTGGCGCTCGGCGCGCGGGTTTATCGCCTGCCGGGCATCTATGGACCGGGCCGCAGCGTGATCGAGCGCCTGCGCGACGGGCGCGCGCAGCGGATCGACCTGCCGGGGCAGGTGTTCAGCCGGGTGCATGTGGAGGATATCGCCAGCGGCGTGATCGCCGGATTGGATGCGCCGCCGGGAGCCTACAATCTGGCGGACGATGCGCCGTGCAGCCAGAACCGGTTGATCGAGGAAGCCTGCGGGTTGCTCGGCATGCCGCTGCCGCCGCTGCAATCGCTGGAAGAAGCGGCGCTTTCGCCGATGGCACGGGGTTTCTATGCCGAGAACCGCCGGGTCGCGAACGGCAAGGCCAAGCGCGTGCTGGGGTGGCGGCCGCGCTATCCGACGTTTCGCGAGGGGCTACGCGGCCTTCTTGCGGGCCGATAACGCCAAGAGCAGGCCGCCGATCGCCAGCCCTGCACCGGCGATCGCCAGCCCGGTCCAGCGATAACCCTCGAACGCAGTCGACAGCGCCATGGCCACTACCGGCACCGCAACGCCGGTATATGCTGCCCGGCCCGCCCCCATGGCGCGGATCAGCCCGAAATAGAGCGGGAAGGTGATCACTGAACCGAACAGCGCCAGATAGACGATGCCCGCGATGTACTCCCAGCGCGGATCGAACTGCGGCGGGCCGGCGGTAGCGATGCTGAATGCCGCATCGCCCAGCGTGCCCCACACCATCGCCCAGGCCAGCAACGGCACCAACGGTTGACTGCGGCCCACCTTATTCGCCTGCAGGACGTTCGACGCCGAAGCGCAGAACAGACCGGTAAATGCCAAGGCGATGCCAAGGCCGATCTCCACGGCGGGCGGTGCGATGCGATATTCGTGAAGCAGCAACAACGCGATCCCGCCCAACGCCACCGCCGATCCGGCAAGGAACCGG
This sequence comes from uncultured Novosphingobium sp., assembly GCA_964502105.1. GTDB lineage: Bacteria > Pseudomonadota > Alphaproteobacteria > Sphingomonadales > Sphingomonadaceae > Novosphingobium. The sequence goes on from CAZCUS010000007.1 coordinate 117,042, forward strand.
CGGCTGACCGGCTCCCCCAGGAAGACCCGCGCCAGCAGCGCGTTGGGCACCATCAACAAGGCGTAGAGAATCGCGACGACACCCGAAGTCAGGTATTGCTCGGCGCCATAGACAAACTGGAAGTTGGCGAAGAACTGCGTGAAGCCGACCAATGCAGCAAGCAGCATGCCCTGCCGCGACAACCGCAGCGGTTCGCGCCGCGCCATGGCGAGCAAGAACATGCCGGCGGCGGCAAGCGCGAAGCGATACGTTATCGACCATGTCGGCGGCACCGATCCGACCTGATCCTTGATCACCAGCCAGGTCGATCCCCAGATCAACGTGACGATCACGAACGGCACAATGATTCGCGCTCGCGGTGCCACCGGCTCGATCGCCGAATTCATCACAGGGCGGCGATCGCCTGGGCTAGCGCGGCGACACTGTGGGGGTCCGAATCCCACGCTGTAACCAGCCGCGCCGCGTCCACGCCCCAGTCGTAGAACTCAAACCCCTGCTCGCGCAGCGCGGCGCGCTCGGGGGCGCTGACAGTAAGGAATATCTCGTTCGCCTCGACCGGGTGCAGCAGCCGACCATTTGCAGCAGCCGCGATCTCCTGCGCGGCGGCATTGGCGGCGCGGGCGTTGTCCAGCCACAGATCACCGTCCAGCATGCCCAAGATCTGCGCCGCCATGAAGCGGCCCTTGGACTGCAGGTGGCCGGCCCGCTTGCGGCGATAGCGCACCATGCGCGCCATTTCGGGATCGAAGAACACGATCGCTTCCGCCCCCATGGCGCCGTTCTTGACGAAGCCGAAGCTCAGCGCATCCACCCCGGCGCAAGCCTCGCCCGGAGCGCAGCCCAAGTGTGCGACGGCATTGGCAAAGCGCGCGCCATCCATATGCAGGCCAAGTCCGCGCGATTGTGCGAACTCGGCGATCTCCCGCACTTCACCGGGCTGATAGACGCGGCCATACTCGCTCGCTTGCGTGATCGAGACGGCATAGGGCTGGACCTGATGCACATCGTCGCGGATCGGGTCGATGACGGCGGCGATATCCTGCGGCGTCAGCTTCGCGCCTTCGCCATCGGCCAGCAGCAACTTGGCACCGTGGAGGTAGAAACCGGGCGCGCCCGCCTCATCCATTTCGATATGCGCCTCGCGGTGACAGACGACACCGCCGTGCGGCGTCACCATCGCGGCCAGCGCAAGGCAATTGGCGGCAGTGCCGGTCGCCACCCAGAGCGCTGCGCACTCGCGCCCGAACAGCAGCGTGAACGCCTGGTCGAGATCGCGGCTCAGCGCGTCGTTGTCATACGGCGAATCGGGTGCATCGGCGGCGAGCATTGCGCGCCACACGGCGGGATGAACGGCGGCGGCATTGTCGGACATGAACTTCATGGCCATATCGCCTGAAACCGGAAGCGCGGCGCGTCAAGCACCCGCACTGCCATACGTAGGAGACAGCCCATGGTCGGCGTGACGATCACCAAACACGAAAACGGAAATCGCGGCGAGTATCAGGCCCATCTGGCCGACAGCGATCACATCGGCCGCCTCACCTGGGTCGAGCGCGACGGCGTGCACTTCGCCGACCACACGCTGGTGCCGCCGCAGATCGGCGGACTCGGCGTCGCGGCGCAACTGGTCGAGGCGATGATCGCCGATGCGCGCGAAAACCACTTCCGCATAGCGCCGCAGTGCAGTTACGTCGTCGCCGCATTCGACAAGCATCCCGAATGGGCCGACGTGAAGGCGTAGGGTTTTGGTTTGCGACACTGGTCTGCCGCCACCCGGCCTGCCATATTCAGGGTACATGTAGAAAACGAAGGAGCAAGGGAATATCTACGCCGGCGTTGGCGAGTGCAATCGCTTGCGTTACGATGCCAGACCGTGAAGGCTCTGGTACAGGTATTGGCTAGTCATATCCTCAAGAAGCTAGTTGCCTGCATTTCCTTTTTTGCACGTCATCAGTGTGGAAACGCCCTCTTCGTGATGTGATTCCGCGTCATACCAATATCGACCGGTTGTGCGGTGACGCACTCCGAAAGCGTCTCTATAACTGAGTATGACGGCGATCACGGGGATCACCATGCCCGCTTGAATGGCAGAGTGATAACCTTCAGGTATTTCAAAAATAGTCCGATTATGGATTGTCCCCGCAGGATTTATGAGCGCTCTTCCCTCTTTTTCATTAAATCGGCCTCTGAAAATCATCCTGTGAGAGTTAACATCAGGCTTAGAATACTCCATTCTGCAAACCATGCACACATCATAGGCCGGCGTTTGTCCACCATTTCTTATTTCGAACCAGAACGCTCCGTGATTTCCCTCATAAAAAGATTTTTGACCGTTCGGATGAATGGACAGGTTATAGAGGCCGATCCGAGTGTTCTCAATAGAGAGGTAGGCGCGCAACTGGCGGTGCGAAGCGTCTTCCGCGAGAATATTCTGTCGCTCCATCGCTCCCGTAGCTTTCGCCGTATCTTCGACGGCTTTGAGCGTGGCATCTAAGGTGCGCTTAACAAACCAGACACCGATCCCGGTGACGATGAGGGTAAGCATAGCTATTGCTGCCGAAGCGAGAGCTGAGGTCGCCGCGCGCTGCTGGGCGCTCAAATCCTGTTCGGTGCTTGCCTGCTCATGGCTGGCTTCAACTTTCTCATAGACACATTCGAACGCAGAGCTGGCTTCCATTCCGACGCAGACGCGTTTCGCATCGGCTTTAGCGCTCTGGCCATAGGCTACGGGGGTTTGATCGCGGCGTTCGGCCTCGCGGCCATTTAGAACGCCTAAGACGTACAGGAGTAAAACGGCGCCAAAGATTGTGACGGCGCAGAATATTGCGGCAACCACAGCCTCAGGTCGCTTACCCCTATCGCTTCCAGACATTGGATGAAGAACACCGCCGCAAATTTACCCCAGCTAAGCTTGTTCCTGAAATTCGTATCAGAGTCCATGACGCCACTGTCGGCTTGCAAAGCGGGCACCGCTCCCTGATCCAGCCCCGCTCGATCAGAAACCCCGTGCCAGATAGCTTTCGGCCAGCCCGGCGAGGTAGGCCGCACCTTGGGGCATTACGCTTTCGTCCACCATCATCCGCGTCGAGTGGATGCCGCAGCAGTGTTGCCAGTCCTCGCCTTCGTGGCTGACACCAAGGAAGAACATCGCGCCGGGGACTTTTTCCAGCACATAGGCGAAGTCTTCCGCCCCCATGATCGGATCGGCCAGGCGCAGGAAGCCTTGCGCACCGAACAAGTCACGCGCGACGGTTTCGCCGAAGTCGACTGCGCGCGGATCGCAGATGGTGACGGGGAAGCCTTCGAGGATCGTCGTTTCAGCGCTCAGGCCATGCGCGCCGGCGATCCCGGCAGCGAGCGCGGGCAGTTCCTCCTTGAGCCGCGCGCGGTTGGCGGCAGACAGCGTGCGCATCGTCCCCGTCATTCGCGCCGTATCGGCGATCACGTTGTGCGCCGTCCCGCCTTCGATCCGGGCGATGGTGACGACCACGGGATCGAACACGCTGAACCGGCGCGCGACCATCGTCTGGATGGCGGCGACGATCTCACATGCAATCGGCACCGGGTCGAGCGTCTGGTGCGGCATCGAGGCATGGCCCCCGCGCCCGGTGACGACGATCTCGATTTGGTCGGCGGCGGCCAGCAACGGACCGGCACGCCCGCCGACAAGGCCATGCGGCGCATTGGGCATCACGTGCAGCGCGAAAGCGGCATCGGGCAGCGGCTGGTCCTGCCCCTCGCCGCCCAGCAGGCCATCGTCGAGCATGAACCGCGCGCCGTGATGGCCTTCCTCGCCGGGCTGGAACATGAAGCGCACTTCGCCCTTCAGCGATCCCTTGCGGGCGCACAGAAGCTCTGCCGCGCCCGCCAGCATCGCGACATGCGCATCGTGTCCGCAGGCGTGCATGACGCCGGGGATGGTCGAGGCGAAATCGAGCCCGGTCTCTTCGGGCATCTGCAACGCGTCCATGTCTCCGCGCAGCAGCACCGATCTGCCCTGCCCGCCATCGCCGGCCAAGGTCGCGACCAGCCCGGTGGTCGATGGGCCTTCGCGCCATTCCAGCGGCAAGTGCGCGAGCGCCGCGCGGATCTTGTCGCGCGTCCGGGGCGTATGCAGGCCGAGTTCCGGCTCGGCGTGGATGGCGCGGCGCAAATCGGTGATGCGGTCGGCGATGTCGCGGGCCTGGGCCAGCAAGGTGTCATGAAGCATGATCGACATCTTACGCCCGCGCGCCGTGCTGTCGAGGCTCCTCCTCAGTCCATTGGGCTCAGTCGGTCTGCCGGGGATCAGCCTCAAGCAATTCGCGCGGCAGTGTCGCCGCTTCTTCCACCTCGCGGCGGTTGAGCGCGCGCAGGGCGGCGATGCCCATCGCCACATACCCCGTCGCGCCGCCGATCGAGACCGCCCAGGCAATCCCGATCGTGCCCATATCGCGCAAGGCAAAGATCGCCGCCGCCAACGCGCCAACCGCAACCAGCCGGGCCAACAGAGCAAAGCGCGCCCGCCCGGTCGAGTGCAGCACCGGTTCGAAGGCAACGGCAGCGAGTTCGAAGCTCGCCGCGATGGCCAGCGGCACGAGAATTGCCGCACCCTGCTCGAAGTCATCGCCGCCAATCAGCGCAAGCAAGTGCTTGCCGGCAAAATAGGCGATGGCGACCACTACGAGCCCGGCAAGCCCGGCGATCACGCTGGTCTGGAACGCCAGCTTGCGAAACTCGGCCGCGTCGGAGGCGACCCGCATCCGAGAGACCTCGGCATAGACCGAACGGGTCAGCAGCGTCGAAAGCTTGCTGAGCGACTGGGTCAGTTGGGTGGCGAGCCGGTAGATACCCGCCGCGCGCGTCGAGACGAAAGCCCCGACGGCCAGCAGCGGGCCATTGCGCATTCCGGCATCCAGCGTCGTACTGGCGTATGTCACAAGGAAGAAGTTTCCGATGCCTTCGTTCTCGGCGAACGTCTGTCGCCATTTGCCGAAGTTCTCCCAGCGCACCGCCTGCGGGCAGAGCCGGCGCGCCATGATCCAGTAAAGCACCGCCTCAAGGATATCGACGAGCGCCCAGGCAAACAGGAACCGGCCCACGCTCGGCCCCGTCGCCCAGATCGTCAGCGCCGCCAGCAGGCGTCCCAGCGGCACGATCGCTTCGACGTAAACCGCCATGTCGAAGCGGTGCAGCGCGCGCACGATGCCGGTCGGGGCGGAAACGAGCGCCCACAGGGAGGCGCAGCAAAAATAGAAGGCAAGGTCGATATAGGCCAGATTGAGATCCAGCTTGTGCGCGAAGCCGTAGATCAGGATCGCGGCCAATCCGCAGCCGAACACCGCGCCGACCGCATCGAGCACGCCGCACAGCAAACCGAGCCGGCCAAGCTTGTCCCAGTCCTTCTGGTGGACATGCTCACTGCCGTACCGCACCACCGCGCGCCACGTCTGGACTCCGGCGATGGCGATGATCGCCTGCGCGGTCCCGAAGATCAGCGAAAAGTGGCCGAAGTTCTTGAGACCGAGCGTGCGCGTCAGGATCGCCAGATAGGCAATGCCGCAGATCGCGCCGAAGCCTTTGCCGCCAAGCAGCCATGCCGTATTCTGCAGAATCCGCCTGATTGGAGATTGTGTCACGGGGCGGTCACGCTTGGCCATTGGCGAGCATTTGGACGAGGGACGAGGCGGTTGCAACAATTGCCGCGTTGGAAGCCCATTGGCAGCCAAGCAAAACCGCCGCATTTCCTTTTGCCCCGGCACGGAGTAGAGCGCCGCGCTTCACCATAACGCGCAAGAGTTCCGCCCATGATCGAACATGCCATCCTCCTCAGCGCCGGACAGGGTTCGCGCATGTTGCCGCTTACCGCCGAGCGGCCGAAGTGCCTGATCGACTTTTCGGGGAAGTCGCTGCTGGCCTGGCAGATCGAGATGCTGGCGCGCGGCGGGGTGAAGCGGATCGACGTCGTCACCGGCTTCATGACCGACATGGTCGATGCCGAACTGGCCGCGATCACCGATCCGCGCGTCGAGATCACGACGCGGTTCAACCCGTTCTACAAGGTGGCCGACAATCTCGGATCGTGCTGGATCGCACGCGAGGCGATGGAAGGCGACTTCCTGATCCTCAACGGCGACACGCTGGTCTCCGAGGAGATCGTCCAGCGCGTGCAGCAGGACCACGACTGGCCCATCGCGGTGACCATCGACGTGAAGCCCGCCTATGACAGCGACGACATGAAAGTGGAGCGGGACGGCGAACGGCTGGTGCGCATCGGCAAAGTGCTGATCGCCGAGCAGTCCAACGCCGAATCCATCGGCTTCCTGGCGTTCCGGGGCGAAGGCGCCGGCATGTTCCGCGAAGCCGTGCGCAAGGCCATGCGCACCCCCGAAGGCGTCCAGCACTGGTATCTCAAGGTGATCGACAGCCTTGCGCCGACGGGCAAGGTCGGCACCGTTTCCATTGAGGGGCTCGGCTGGGCGGAAGTCGATTTCCTCAACGACATCGAGATCGCCACCGCGCTCACCGATACGTGGAAGTGATCCCGCGCTAGAACTGCGTCTTCAACCACTCCACCAGCGCATCCAGTTCAGCGCCTTCCAGCGCCACCGCGTGACCAAGGTCGGGAACCTTGGGCCAGCCGCAATCGACGAATTCGCGCCCATTCCATTCGCGCGCGCCTTCGTAGCGTGGGATGACATGGAAGTGTACGTGCGGATCGACCATCATCAGCATCAGGTAATTGAGCTTGGCATAGTCCACCGCTTGCGCCAACGCCGCTTCGATCGCGGTGGTCACCTGCTTCAATTCGGCATGGGCCTCCACCGGCAACTCGCCAAACGCGATCGCGTCGGATTTCGCGGCCAGTACCAGCGCGCCGAGCGTCGGCTGCGCGGCGCGCGCCAGAACGACCCAGTGCTCGAACTCCGTCACCAGCGTCGCGGGATAGCCGAACTTCTCCAGCGTTGCGTTCATCTCAAGTCTCCGACAGCCAGGATGTGATCGTACCGCCGCGCGCGCGCACCATCCACGCCTGCACCAACCGCACCGCGTGCACGGCGCAGGAAATCACCGTCCACCATGCGACTGCGATCAGGCCCAGGTCAGGCCGGGCGAACAGCATGGATACGAACAGGATCACCATGTTGGGATTGCGCCTTGCGGTGATCAGTCGGAACCCGCTGTCGAAGCGCTGCCACACGTGAATGTGCATCAGCCCATTCTGGCGCATGAACACACCCTCGATCAGGCGCTGCAACAGATAGCCGCCCTGAATCGCACCCTGCACCCACCAGAATGTCGCGGTATCGTAAGCCAGCCCCCATGCCGCCAGACCGGTAGCCCAGAACCACCACCAGAACGGCGGGTGCACCAGATCGATGCCGTGATCGAACACGTTGCCCCATTTCGAGGAGGTGATCGTACAACGCGCCAATTTGCCGTCGACGGTGTCGAACACCATGAAGATCAGCCCCAGCGCCATGCCCAGCCAGTAGCGACCATCGGCAAAGCACCACGTCGCGGCCAGGCACAGGATCGCGCCGACCGCCGTCACCATGTTCGGGGTGATGCCGAACCGCGCCGCGATGCGGGTCAGCACCAGCGCCCATTCGGGCCACAGGTACTTGGTGAGGATATCGGTGACACCCTTGTAGGCGCCGAAGTAGCTCGCCCGTTCCAGCGCGCGCACGGTATCGGCGCGCAGCGGCATCAGGAACGGCGTCTCGCGCTTGCGCAACTGCTTGTTCTCGATCGACGGCCCCGATTCGAAGGCGATCACCTCAAACCCGGCGGCATCGGCAAGCGGCACGCCCTCGCGCATCGCCGCCTCGATTCGCGCCGCCTCATCTGCGTCGCGCGCGTGCGCCAGCGCCGGCAGCGCGCCCAGCGTCAGAACCGCGCCGGGGATCGTGATGAAATGGCGCAGCCAGGATGGATCGAACGCGAACGCCGCATTCGTCAGCAGCTTTGGCCCGGCGCCAGTGGCATCGGTCGCCAAGCCAGAGGCCTGCCCGATCCGGCGCACCCGTTCCTGCATGGTCAGACCCCACAGCCTGACAGGGTTCTCGCCGATCGTTGCGACAGGCAACGGGTTTATCTGATCCACCATGGCGAAGGCACGTAGTCGAGCCGCCGGACTCTGACAATCACCGCCGCTTCAGCGCGGCGTTCGCACCGCCCACATTCGCGCGGCGCTAGCCAAGTGCAGCCGAAGCCGCCATCGTTTGCAACAAATGTGTAACAATGGCTTGTCGATTCGGTTTTGTTGATGATTTTCCGACGGATCGATCCTAAATGCGCTTTGCTGTGCACGGAACGATATACGAATTTGAAACGCTGCGCCTTTTCGAGCAGCCCGAACCGCGTGGAAACACGCGGGGCTTGCGTTATGCCCCCCGGGGACGTGCCGTGCCGCTGGTAGGCATCATTCGCAACCCGCGCAGCCATCGCAACAAGCGGAACGAGCCTGAACTGGCCGACTGCTCGAACATCCTGACGCGCACCCCGGCTTCCCGCGACTCGCTGCATGCCACGCTTGAGGAATTCGCCCGGCGCGGGATCGACATTCTGGTGGTCGATGGCGGCGACGGCACCGTGCGCGATGTGCTGAGTTGCGGCCTCGATGTGTTCGGCGATTGCTGGCCGCAACTGGCCGTGCTGCCAAAAGGCAAGACCAACGCGCTCACTGTCGATCTCGGCCTGCCCAATCACTGGTCGCTGACCGAGGCGCTGAACGCCGCGCGCAATGGCGCCACCGTGCGCCGCCGGCCGCTGCGTATCACGTCGGCCGATGGCACCGGCGGTTCCGCGCAAGGTTTCTTTCTCGGCGCGGGTGTGTTCACGCTGGCCACCGAAGCCGGTCAGGAAGCGCACCGTCGCGGCGCGTTCAACAGCTTCGCGGTGGCGCTGAGCACGCTCTGGGCGATCATGCAGTCGATTTTCGGGCGCAAGGGCAACCCTTATCGCGTGCCCACGCCGATGCGCCTCACCGACCGGCTGACAGGTCTGGAATTGCCGCACAGCGGACTGGGCAACCCCGACCAGCGCTTTCTTGCCGTGGCCACAACGTTCGAGACGTTTCCGCTGGGGATCAAACCCTTCGGCCGCGATGTCGCTCCGGGGCTCAAGGTCGGCCTGATCGACTGGCCTACCCGCTCGCTCATGGCGATGCTGGTTCCCATTCTCTACGGCCTCGGCAATCGTTTCATGGCCCGCCGGGGCATTCACCGCCATACCACCACCGCTATCGACATCGAGCTTGGCGGCGCATTCATTCTTGATGGCGAGGCGTTTCCCGCCGGCCGCTATATCCTCGACGAAGGTCCGCCGCTCACTTTCATAGTGCCATGACCGGCACGCTCGCGGCGCGGATCGCCGTCGCGCTGTCGCGGCCGGTGCAGGACGAAGTGCGCCATTTCGCCGAGGCGCTGGCGGCGGAAGCCGGTGCATCGGCAGTGCTGTTCTACGGATCGAACCTGCGCACCGGCTCGCTTGAAGGTGTGCTCGATTTCTATCTGCTGCGCGACGGCCCGGCCGAGACCGGCATCTGGCCGCGCGTCAGCTATCATGAGCGCGAAACCGGCGGCATTACCCTGCGCGCCAAAGTGGCGACGATGGCGCTGGCGACCTTTCGCGATGCTGCCGCAGGCGCATTGCTCGACACGACGATATGGGCGCGCTTCGTCCAGCCTTCGACGCTGATCTGGGCACGGGACGAGGCAACCGCAGCGCGAATTGGCGAGGCGATCGAACTGGCCGCCTGCACCGCCGCGCGGCTTGCCGTCGCGCTCGGCCCGCAAGCCGCCACATCAGACCAATACTGGCGCGCGCTGTTCCGCGCGACATACGCAGCGGAGTTCCGCGTCGAGAAGGCAGGGCGCGAGGAATCGATACTCTCCGCCAACCGCGAGCATTTCGACGGGCTGCTGACACTGGCGCTCACCGCTGCTGACATCGCCTACGCCCGCGATGCCCAAGGGATCATTCGCCCTGAAATCAGTCCCGCCCAACGTCGGCAAACGCTGAACTGGTGGCATCGCCGCCGCCGCATGGGCAAACCCTACAACTTCATCCGGTTGCTGCGCGCATCGACCACGTTCGAAGGCGCCGCCCGCTATGCTGCGTGGAAGATCGAGCGCCACACCGGCGTGCCGGTGCCGCTGACGCCGTGGCGCGAGCGGCACCCGGTACTCGCCGCGCCGGGTGTGCTGTGGCGCGTATGGCGCGCGAAACGCCACGCAAAGCCAGCTGGAGCGTGACACTGACCGCGCTAGTGCTGGCCGGCTCGCGACCGGGCGTGCCCGATCCCGTGGCATTGGCCGAAGGCGTATCGCACAAGGCGCTGGTCCAGCTCGTTGGAGAAGCGATGCTCGCGCGCGTCGTTGCCGCCATCCACGAAGCCGCGACAGGAACCTGCGTGGTCGCCACGTCAGACCCGGAAGTCGCTGCGCTGGCGACCGAGTTGGGCTGCGATGTGCTCCCCGCCGCCGAAGGGCCGAGCGCCAGTGTCGCCGCCGCGTTCAGCCGCTATGGCGCGCCAATGCTGGTGACGACCGCCGACCATGCCCTGCTGCAGGGCCATTGGATCGAGGATTTCATCACCGACACCCCGCCCGGCACTGACGTCGCGGTACTCCTGGCCGACAAGGCTGCGATCGAGCGCGCGATGCCGGGCAGCCGCCGCACGTATATGCGCTTTGCCGATGGTGAGTGGTCGGGCTGCAACCTGTTCCTGCTGGCGACCGCGCAGGCGCTGCCGGCCATCCAGACCTGGTCTGCGGTGGAAGCGGATCGCAAGCGCCCGTGGCGCATCGCCTTCCGGCTGGGAATGGGCACATTGATTGCCTACGCGTGCGGCAGACTGACGCTTAACGATGCGCTGGGCAGGCTCGGTCGCCGTGTCGGCCTGAAAGCCGTTGCCGTCGCGGCGCGGGACGGTCTGGCGGCTGTCGATGTCGACAAGGTTGCCGACCTGGCCGACGCACGGCGGATCATCAGTGACCGCGCGCGCGCCGGCTCCGGCTTTACATATACTTCATCTGGATCCGGATCGACTTGACCCCCGCGCCCACCGGGAATGCGGTCTTGCTGACACTCGGCTTGCCGAGGTTGAAGATGTTGATGCTGGGATTGTTCGACATCCCGCCGCCATCCTTCGAGATCTGGGTAGCGCCATCACCGTTCACGTCATGGCGGATCGCGATCGCGTAAGTCCCGGCGCTTGGCACCGGCATGCAAAAGGTCATCGAGCCGGCGCGGGCCGATGTCTCGATGCGATACATCCAGCGCCCCTTGGCGAGCCAGTCGGACGACGTGCCGCGATAGGCCTGCACGCGCAGCTTGCCGGAGGTCGATTTGATGCCGTCCACCGTGACCATCACAGCAGGCCCCGCACCAGCGACACACTGGGCGGGATCGTTGCGGATTTCCTCACGGTACTGCGCAGCGGCAGGCGCTGCGGTGGCAAGGCCCAGCGCGCCGATCGCGGCGGCGCCGATAGCGAGGTTTTTGTTCATCGTTCTCCATCCCTTCGGAAAGGTCGAAGTCATTGGCAATCCTTTTCCTGTCTGGGGGATATGGCGCCCGGATGGCAATCCCACGACGGAATTGCGGTCATGCCGGCGCTGACAGCGCCAGCTATGTTCATGACATGGGTAATGAACTGCAGGCCGTGAATAGGAACTGAATTTACGGGACAACCCGCGTACATCTCGTTTCGTCGCTAAAACCCGTCCATTTCGCCGCTTGCCGAACCGTCTTTGCGGATAATACCGAATCAGCGTGTGGAAAACGCCTGCTCCGCGCCTTGTCCCGCGATTCACGGGTGTTTACTCGCTTTGGAAAGGAGCGTTTTTCCCAACATGGTCGTCCCACTCATTTCGCCCTCGATTCTGTCTGCCGACTTCGCGCGTCTCGGAGAGGAAATTCGCGCCATTGACGAGGCCGGGGCCGACTGGATCCACGTTGATGTGATGGACGGGCATTTCGTGCCGAACATCACGATCGGGCCGGGCGTGGTGAAGGCGCTGCGCAAGCACACCACCAAGCCGTTCGACGTGCACCTGATGATCTCTCCGATCGATTCGTTTCTTGAGGCTTTTGCCGAGGCCGGCGCGGACATCATCACCGTCCATCCCGAGGCCGGGCCGCACATTCACCGCACCGTTCAGGCTATCAAGGGGCTGGGCAAAAAGGCGGGCATCTCGCTCAATCCCGCAACGCCGGCCAAGCTGCTCGACTACCTGATCGACGATATCGATCTGGTGCTGGTCATGAGCGTCAATCCCGGCTTCGGCGGCCAGAGCTTCATTTCCAGTCAGCTTCGCAAGATCGAGGCGGTGCGCAAGATGATAGACAAGACCGGCCGCGATATCCGGCTTGAAGTGGACGGAGGGGTGGACCGGACAACCGCCAGTTCCTGCGTTTCCGCCGGGGCCGATGTGCTGGTTGCGGGAACCGCCACGTTCAAAGGCGGTTCCGGTCAATATGCGGCCAACATCGCCGCACTCAAGGGATTGAGCTGACATTATGGCCGAAGCCGTGCGCACAAGAAGCAAAACGGCTAAGGCAGGGCGGGGTGCCTCGCGCAAACCCGCCAGGGCAGTCCCGCTGTCGCAAAAAGCCGAGGATGGCGTTCTGAACGATCACCGCCCTACCGATCCCGCAAGCACGCAGATGCCCTCGCTGGACGATGGCGCCATGGAAGCGCCCGCCGCAAGCCAGGGCGAAGTGATCGAGCCGGGCCGCTCGCTGGCTATCGCCGATTTCTCGCCGCCCTCGGTTGGCGCGGGCGAACGCCTGATCCGCATGGCTTACCGCCTCGGTGTGCCGGGCACGTTCCTGACCTCGCCGATGGGCAAGCAATCGAAGCCCCGTCTGCTCGCCACTGTGCGCAATCCGCTGCCCGGCAGCCGCGTTGCCGGCACCGCGATCCGCGCCGGCCACTTCCTGGTCCACGGTGCGAAGACGCCCATCGCGCAAGTCGATTACAATGGCGCCGCGCGGGTCACGCCGCCGCTGGAACGGGTGGTGCATTCCTTCGCCTGGCTCGCCGATCTTGAATGCTGCGTCACGCGCGAACAGGGCGGGCCGATTGCGGAGCGGATCCTCACCGCATGGCTGCAAGCCAATGCCAAGGCGCCCGGCAAGCCCGGCAAAGGCCCCGCGTGGAGCGTTGGCAACACCGGCATGCGCCTGCTCAATTGGCTGGTGCACGCGCCGCTGATCCTTTCGGGCGACAAGGCGCTGCGCTCGACCATGCTGCGCGTGATGGGCGAGACCGCGCGCTGGCTGGATCGCAACGTGCACAATGCCGAGGACGGCCTGGCCGAAGTCTCCGGCTGGTGCGCGATCGTCGCGGCCGGTCTGCTGTTGCCCGACGGTCGCCCCCGCCGCCTCTATGGCGAAGCCGGGCTCATGAAGGCGCTGGGCGAGCTGGTCGGCGATGACGGCGGCGTGCTTTCGCGCAGCCCGTTGGCGCAGATGGAAGCGATCACCCTGCTGGTGAAACTGCGCGCCTGCTACCAGGCCACTCGCCGCGATGTGCCCGAAGCCATCGAGAGCATGCTGACGGCGCTGGTGCCGCCGCTGCTGGCGCTGACCCACGGCGATGGCTCGCTGGGATCGTGGCAAGGCTCATGGGGTGTTTCCGCCGCCGAACTTTCCGCGCTCATCGAAGCGAGCGGCGTACGCACCCGGCCGCTGCGCGATGTCCGGCAGTGGGGCTACCAGCGCGTCGTGGCGCAAAAAGCGATCCTCCAGTTCGACGTGGCGCCGCCGCCGATGCCGCGCCACGCCCGCTACGGCTGCGCATCGACGCTGGCTTTCGAACTTTCGCACAACGGCCATCGGATCATCACGAATTGTGGCGGCGCGGCGAGCGGTGGCGGACTGGTTCCCGTCCGACTCGAGCAAGGCCTGCGCGCGACCGCTGCGCATTCCACTCTCGTGCTTGACGATGCCAACTCCACCGCGATCCTGATCAACGGCATGATCGGTTCGGGCGTCTCGGAAGTCGACGTCGATCGCCGGATGCTGGAGGGCGACGGAAACGGCACTGCCACCCGGCTCGAAGCCAGTCACAACGGCTATGCCGCGCGTTACGGCCTGGTCCATCGCCGCATCCTGATCCTGCGTGATGCGGGCACCGAATTGCGCGGCGAAGACCTGCTCGTTCCCACGGGGCGCAAAGGCAAGCGCGGCAAAGTCGGCTTCGCGATCCGCTTTCACCTCGGCCCCGGAATCGAAGTGGGCGTCTCCGCCGATGGCCAAGGTGCCGGCCTTGCCCTGCCCGACGGCAGCTACTGGCAGTTCCGCGCCGGTTCGGGCGATGTCTCGGTTGAGGACAGCCTGTGGGTCGATGGCCAAGGCCGCCCGATCGCCACCCAGCAACTCGTCCTGCAAGGCATGGTCTCGCGCGGCGGCGGCAACTTCGGGTGGCTTCTCAAGAAGATGGGCTGAAAGTCATTTGTTGGGTGCGCCAATCGCATCCGCGATTGGCTTGCGGCACCAGCCCACTCCCCCACCCGGCCTCCCAATCAGGGTACTCTTGTGGGAGGCCGGGTGGGGGAGTGGGCTGGTGCCGCTACTAACCAGACGTCTGAAAACCGTTCACCACCGCTTGCCCCCATGCGCCGCGCGACCTAGAGCGCGCGCCATATCCCGAGCAAGAGGATCCCGCCCGTGACCGATTCCGTAACCATTCGCCGTGCCCTGTTGTCCGTTTCCGACAAGGCGGGCCTCGCCGATCTTGGCAAGGCGCTGAGCGCGCGCGGGGTTGAACTGGTCTCGACCGGCGGCACCGCCAAAGCGCTGCGCGAAGCGGGCCTCACGGTGAAGGACGTATCCGAAATCACGGATTTTCCCGAGATGATGGATGGCCGGGTCAAGACGCTGCACCCGATGGTCCACGGCGGGCTGCTGGCCGTGCGCGACAATCCCGAGCATGCCGCCGCCATGACCGAGCACGGCATCGGCGCAATCGATCTCGTGGTGGTGAACCTCTATCCGTTCCTCGCGACGGTGATGCGCGGTGCCGAGCGCGATGACGTGATCGAGAACATCGACATCGGCGGCCCCTCGATGGTGCGCTCGGCAGCCAAGAACCATGCTTTCGTCACGATTGTCACCGATCCGGCGGACTATGACGGGCTGCTGGCCGAACTCGACACATCGGACGGTGCGACTTCGCTGACGTTTCGCCGCAAGATGGCCGCAAAAGCCTTCGCCGCGACCGCTGCCTACGATGCGACCATCTCCGGCTGGTTCCAGAATGCCGACCAGCCCGAGAAATTCCCGCAGACCCGCACCATCGCCTCCGAACTCGTGACGACGCTGCGCTACGGCGAGAACCCGCATCAGCAAGCGGCGTTCTACAAGGCGATTGGCCCCGCCGCGCAGGGCGTCGGGCAAGCCCGCCAGTTGCAGGGCAAGGAACTGTCCTACAACAACTATAACGACGCCAACGCCGCGCTGGAACTCGTCGCCGAATTCGCCGGGCAGTCGCCGAGCGTCGTCATCGTCAAGCACGCCAACCCATGCGGCGTCGCCAGCCGGCCAACGCTGCTCGAAGCCTGGGAAGAAGCACTCGCCTGCGATTCGGTCTCGGCATTCGGCGGGATTGTCGCCACCAATGTGCCGCTCGACGGGCCAACCGCAGAGGCGATCTGCAAGATCTTCACCGAAGTCGTCATCGCGCCGGGCGCCGATGATGCCGCCATCGCCGCGTTCTCGGCCAAGAAGAACCTGCGCCTGCTTCTCGTCGATAGCCTGCCCGATCCGCGCCGGGGCGGCCAGTCGGTCACCGTGATTGCCGGCGGCATCCTGATGCAGGACCGTGACAACGGCGCCATCGCGCGCGAGGATCTCAAGGTGGTCAGCAAGCGCCAGCCAACCGAGCAGGAACTGGAAGACTGCCTGTTTGCCTGGACCGTGGCTCGCCACGTCAAGTCGAACGCCATCGTCTATGCCAAGGACGGCGCCACCGCCGGGATCGGCGCAGGCCAGATGAACCGCCGCGATTCGTCGCGCATCGCCGCTGCCAAGGCCGCCGAAGCCGCCGAAACCCAGGGCTGGGCCGAAGCGCGCACGGTGGGCAGCGCCGTCGCCTCGGACGCCTTCTTCCCCTTCGCTGACGGCTTGCTGGCCGCCGCTGAAGCTGGCGCGACCGCCGTGATCCAGCCGGGCGGGTCGATTCGTGACGAAGATGTGATCAAGGCGGCCGATGATGCCGGGTTGGCCATGGTCTTCACCGGAATGCGTCACTTCCGCCACTGATCAACGCGGCTCACCGCTGGCAAGCATCGCTTCGCCGCAGTGATGGCAGAAATGTGGCAATGTTCACATCGGGGCAAGCGGCGGGCTGGCACTGCCGATGCAACACGAAATGGAAATCAAGCGAACACGATCATGGGACTTTTCAAGGCTGACTTTTACCGCTTCTTCGCCCTCGGCTTTGCCGGCGGGGCGATGATCGTGATGGGCACGCTTGGCCTTGATCTCACGCCGGTCGTGGAAGGGCTTGTCACCCCGGCGCAGGCGGCAATCACGCAATGACGCGCGGGATGCTCCTGCTGCCGTTGCTGATCGCGGCGACGGCAGCATGCCAGCAGCCCGCCTCGGCGGAATCGATCGTGCTCGGCCCGGTCGCGGCGGTGAAATCCGCAGAGCCCAAGGGGATGAAAACCGCGATCTTCGCGGGCGGATGCTTCTGGGGCATCGAAGCCGTGTTCAGCCACGTCAAAGGTGTGTCGAGTGCGGTTTCCGGCTACCATGGCGGCAGCGCGAAAACCGCCAACTATGCGACGGTGAACAACGGCAATACCGGTCACGCCGAGGCGGTGCGCGTGCGCTACGATCCCGCGGTGGTTCGCTATGACGAGTTGGTTCGCATTTTCTTTTCGGTCGGCGCGGACCCGACGCAGTTGAACCGGCAGGGGCCGGATGTCGGCTCGCAATACCGCTCGGCGCTGGTGCCGCTCAGCCCCGAACAGAGCAAGGTGGCCAACGCCTATCTCGCGCAGCTCGGCAAGGCCAAGCTGTGGAACGGCGGGATCGTGACGAAGGTGGAGCCTTATCGTGGCTTCTTTGCCGCCGAGGCGCACCATCAGGACTTCATGGCGGCCAATCCGCGCCATGGCTATATCCTGCGCTGGGACAAGCCGAAGGTCGAGGGCCTGAAGGCGCTGTTTCCCGGGCAATACAAGGCCGGCTTCACGCGCGGCTGATCGCCTGAGACCAGCCGATTGCGAAATGCCGTGGCGCCCGCCATATTGGCGACATGTCTCTTCACAACCATCACGAGCATTCAGGCGACAACCTGATCGACGCCGCCCGTAACGCGCTGACCGGCGCGGGCGAGCAATGGACCGAGATGCGCGCCGACGTGTTCACCGCGCTGGCCGAACGCGAGCGACCCGCCTCCGCCTACGATCTGGCCGAAAACGTATCCTCGCTGCGCGGCAAACGTGTCGCACCCAACAGCGTCTATCGCATCCTTGACCTGTTCGTGCGCACCAACCTTGCGCGCCGGGTGGAAAGCGCCAACGCCTATGTCGCCAACAGCCATCCGGGCTGCCGGCACGACTGCATTTTCCTGATCTGCGATGCCTGCGGGCAAGCTACGCACCTCGATGATGATCGCCTCACCGGCGCGCTGATCGGCGCCGCGCGCGATGCCGGATTTGCCGACGTGCGCCCCGTCATCGAATTGCGCGGCACATGCGCAAGCTGCAGCTAGAGTCGGATTCCGGGCCGAATTCCACGATTAGCGCTCGGCGCGAAAATGGCCGGCGTCACTACTGCAAGCGCGGTAGTCCAGCGATTTCCATGATTTCTCTGTCAATTGGCCGATAGCCGCCGTATTGCTGGCCGCTAAATTCGACACCAGAATAGCAGGCGTGTACAACCAAGTCATGACAGGCGAACCGGCCACCCCACTCCTCGATTCCGTGATTGACCCTGCCGATCTGCGCAAGCTCGAACCTGCACAGTTGCGCCAGTTCGCCGATGAACTGCGGCACGAGATGATCTCCGCCGTGGGTGAAACCGGCGGCCACCTTGGCTCGGGACTCGGCGTCGTCGAGCTGACCGTGGCGATCCACTACGTATTCAATACGCCTGAAGATCGGCTGATCTGGGATGTCGGCCACCAGGCCTATCCGCACAAGATCATCACCGGGCGGCGCGACCGCATCCGCACGCTGCGCCAGGGCGGCGGCCTTTCCGGCTTCACCAAACGCAGCGAGAGCGAATACGACCCGTTCGGCGCGGCGCACAGCTCCACCTCGATTTCGGCCGCGCTCGGCTTCGCGGTCGCCAACAAGCTGATCGGGCAGCCGGGGCGCGGGATTGCCGTGATCGGCGACGGAGCGATGAGCGCGGGCATGGCCTACGAGGCGATGAACAATGCGCGCGAGGCGGGCAATCGCCTCGTCGTGATCCTCAACGACAACGACATGTCGATCGCGCCGCCGGTGGGCGGGCTGTCGGCCTATCTCGCGCGGCTGGTTTCCTCGGAGCCATTTCTCAACATCCGCCAGTTCGCCAAGCGCATCTCGCGCCGCCTGCCCGAGCCGCTGCATCGCGCCGCCAAGAAAACCGACGAGTTCGCGCGCGGCATGGCAATGGGCGGCACGCTGTTCGAGGAACTGGGCTTCTACTATGTCGGCCCGGTTGACGGGCATAACCTTGACCAGTTGATCCCGGTTCTGGAGAACGTGCGCGATGCCGCCGAAGGCCCGTGCCTGATTCATGTCGTGACGCAAAAGGGCAAGGGCTACGGCCCGGCTGAGGAAGCGTCGGACAAGTATCATGGTGTGCAGAAGTTCAACGTCGTTACCGGCGAACAGGCCAAGGCGCCCGCCGGTCCGCCAAGCTACACCGGCGTCTTCGCCAAGGCGCTGATCGCCGAGGCGAAGCGCGACGACCGCATCTGCGCGATCACCGCCGCGATGCCTTCGGGCACCGGGCTGGACAAGTTCGCTGCCCAGTTCCCTACGCGCAACTTCGATGTCGGCATTGCCGAGCAGCATGCGGTGACCTTTGCCGCCGGGCTGGCCGCGCAGGGGATGCGGCCGTTCTGCGCGATCTATTCCACCTTCCTGCAGCGCGCGTTCGACCAAGTGGTGCACGATGTCGCGATCCAGAACCTGCCGGTGCGCTTCGCCATCGACCGGGCCGGACTGGTCGGCGCGGATGGTGCGACGCATGCCGGATCGTTCGACGTGACCTATCTGGCCACACTGCCCAATATGGTAGTGATGGCCGCCGCCGACGAGGCGGAACTGGTGCACATGGTCCACACCGCCGCACTGCATGACAGCGGGCCGATCGCGTTCCGCTATCCGCGCGGCAACGGCACCGGCGTGGGCATACCGGAGGTCCCCGAGCAACTGCCAATCGGCAAGGGCCGCATCGTGCGCGAAGGCACCAAGGTCGCGATCCTGTCGCTGGGCACGCGGCTGGCCGAAGCGCTCAAGGCGGCTGACCTGCTCGAAGCCAAGGGCCTGTCGACCACGGTAGCCGACCTGCGTTTCGCCAAGCCGCTCGATTCGGAACTGATCCGCAAGCTGATGCTCAGCCACGAGGTTATCGTGACGGTGGAGGAAGGCTCCATCGGCGGCCTCGGCGCGCATGTCCTGACGATGGCCAGCGACGAGGGCCTGACCGATACCGGCCTGAAGATTCGCACGATGCGCTTGCCCGACATATTCCAGGACCACGACAAGCCCGAAAAGCAATACGATCAAGCCGGGCTTAACGCCCCGCAGATCGTCGACACGGTGCTGAAAGCCCTGCGCCACAACAGCGCGGGCGTGAGCGAAGTTCGGGCTTGAAGCGCGGCTGCGGCGGCAATCGCGCTTCAGATGGACTCAATGAAGGGTCGCAGGACAGTAGCTGTCGCGAGCAAGCCATGTGCTTCACAATCACGTAACAACGCGTCCGCCGTTTTTTCGGGCAGCCGCAACCGTAGCCGCATTTGTTTTATCGCCTGAATGGCGCGCCCTTCATCAAGCGCGATGGTATCAGCGATAAACGTATCGGCGGTTCGTGCTTCCAGATTGAGCGGGAGCAGGACCGCCGATGGAAAATCTTTCAGGTTCTCGGTTACAATCGTCTGAGCCTGGGTTCGCACGGCAGCCGCCAATACATGCGCATCGCCAAGGTCGGGCAACTTCTGACCGAGCGGCATGTGGACAGCATAGTCTTCGACCATGGCTTCCGGAAAGGCAGTTTCCATCTTCTGACGTGATCGCAATGCGCGCTCGGCGCCATCGGAGACAGCTCGAGCAGTCATTATCTTTTCGACCGCCCGTTGCGTCTCATCGAGAATTTGCGATGACCAGCGCAAGCGGAAGAACTCCGCTTCGGCGAGCGTTAGCAGAAAGTTACGATTGAGTGTCCCCGCAAGCGAGCAGGCATCTACCAATGCCGTATACCGATTGGCGAACACGCAATTTTCTCAGATCAAATCTGCATCGGCTGCGAGCAATTCGTCGAGGGCTTTTGCACGTTCGTCCGCCCGCTCCTGCTTGTATCTGAAGACATCCATGGCCTTGACCCTCCGGTGTCTTCCGACTTTGGCAAACGCCATAGCACCGGATTCGAGAAGTTTGATCAAATGCGGCCGTGACACGTTGAGAATATCGGCGGCCTGCTGGGTGGTCAGCAATTCATGGATCGGCACCAGCGTAACGGCATCGCCGGTGCCGATGTGACGCAGCAGATCGAGCAATAGATCGGACAACGCAGGCCCCAGCGTGATGCTGACCGGCTTCCCCTCATCAAGTACCGTCAGAGTTGCGTCGCCATCAGAGTAGGCTGCGATAATCTGGCGAAGCTGGTTGGCGGCTTGCACCTCGTCCATCGATGGCAAACGCCCACTGAACGCCTCGGCGTATGCAGGAACTGTCATGCGGTCTCTCCGGTTGGACAACGCGAGTTATGCCCGATATTCGAAATAAACGCAAAGAGCGTTAATCTCATATTGGAACCGGAATGACTCCTTACCAGTCGTAAGCCTTGGGCAACTGGCTCTGGTCAAGATCGCGATAGCGCTGCTTCAGGCGACTCTGGTGGTTGTCGAGCGGCTGTTCCACGCCGTCGATGAACACCTTCTTGGGGGCCGAGGACAGTTCCAGCGGATCACCGTCCCAGATCACCACATCGCCGACCGCACCCGGTTTCAGCACGCCAGCGGTTCCGCCCATGCCGCTGATCTTCGCCGGGATCGACGTGATCGCGGCGAGCGCCTCGCCCCAGGTCAGGCCGGCGGCTCCCGGCAGCTTGCCAAGCGCGACGAGATTGCCCGCCTGCTGCGGCGCGTAGCGAGGCTGGTTGTCGTTCGCCAGCAGGCCGATCGCGACGGTGACGCCCGCCTGCTTCATCCGGCCCACGTTCGATTGCGTGGCGGCAAGCTGCTCAAACTTGTCGGGCAGGTCGTTGAGCGCCTGAGCGATCACCGGCACGCCGGCCGCCGCGATTTCTCGCGCCACCAGCCAGCCTTCGGTCGCACCGACGAGCACGAGGTTGAGCTTGGGGAATTCGGTCTTGAGCGCCAGCACCGACCGGATATCAGCGGCACGCTCCACCTCGACGTAGAGCGGCTGGCGACCTTCGATCACCGGACCCAGCGCGACGGCATCGGCGCGGGTGAGCATGGCATCGGACTTGCGGTCCGCCGCCGGTGTCATCAGCGCAACGTCGCGGGCCTCGCGCAGGGCATTGTGCAGCACCACGTAAGCCGCGACACGGCTGCCGCCCGCAAGCCGCGCCCCGCCCTCGCCCAGCGCGACAAGCTGGAACGCGCGCGGCGTCGTCACCATGCGGATATCCGCGCCAAGGTCGATAATCGCGCCCTGCCCGGCAAAGATCGAACTGCCGTTGAACGGCATCACGCTGGCGCGCGTCACGCCGCCTTCGCGGCTGACGGCGATGTCCTGAGCCGAGGGATTGATCGCCGGGGTTATGTCCATCGCCGCGTTGAACGGCGAGGAGTCCGCGTTGCGATCATCGCTCTCCTCTACGGCCTGCACATCGAACAGGCCAAGGTCGGTAGCGGTGGCAAACAGGCCCGGCGTAACCCAGGTTCCAGTACCGTCGAGCACTTGCACGCCGGCGGGCACGGCAACGCCTGCCCCCGCCGCGACGATCCTGCCGGCGCGCACGACGACGGTGCCGTTCTGCACGGGTTCGCTGCCATCGCCGATGGCGACGGTCGCGCCGGTAATGGCGAAGTCCTGCGCCGATGCGGCAGATACCGGAGTTAGGGCGGCCAGTGCCGCCAGCGTCAGGAACCGGCGCTTCACTTCACATCTCCTTCGCCGGGCTGGCCGAGTTCGAAATCGCTTACCGGTCGGCGTTTGCGGTCCAGCGCATCGTAAAGCAGCGCCCCGTCGATCCAGACCTTTTCGGGCCGCGAATAGACCGAGAGCGGATTGCCGTTCCACAGCACCACATCGGCCATCTTGCCCTTCTCCAGGCTGCCAGTGAACTTGTCGATGCCCATCGCCTTGGCTGGATTAAGGGTGAACCAGCCGATCGCGGTCTCGTCCGGGATGTTTATGCCGATGCGGCGGCCATCGGCCTGTGCCTTGGCAGCTTCCTGGTTGAGCCGCTGAATGCCGTTCTCGTCATCGGAGTGGATGATGATGCACGCCCCCGCGTTCTGCAGCAGCGCGGCGTTTTCGGGAATCGCGTCGTAGGCTTCCATCTTGAAGCCGTACCAGTCCGCCCAGACTGCCGAGCAGACGCCGGCTTCGCGCAGCAGATCGGCGATCTTGTAGCTTTCGACCGCGTGGTGGAAGGCGGTTACCTTGTAGCCCATCTCCTTGGCCATATCGAGCACCAGCGCCATTTCATCGGCACGATAGCAGTGGTTCTGGACGAGAATTTTGCCCTCAAGCACGCCCGCCAGGGTTTCCTTGGCAAGGTCGCGTTCGGACCGGTCGCCCTCGGCATACTTCTTCGCGTCCAGCCAGGTCTGCCGGTTCACCGCGAAATTGCCCATGCGCGTCGAGGGCTTCTGCCCCTTGCCGCCATAAACGCGCTTCGGATTTTCGCCGCAGGCCATCTTCAGCGAATAGGGCGCGTCAGGAAATTTCATGCCCTGGACGGTGCGGCTCGGCACGTTCTTGAGCGTGACCGCGCGACCGCCCATCAGGTTGGCCGACCCGGGCAGGATCTGCAGCGCGGTAACGCCCCCGTTGGCAAGCGCGCGGCTGAACCCGGGGTCTTGCGGCCACACGCTGTGTTCGGCCCAGACCTCGGGCGTCGTCGGACTGGTCGCCTCGTTGCCATCGGAATTCGCCTCGACGCCCGGTGAGGGATAGTCGCCAAGGTGCGAGTGCACGTCGATCACGCCGGGAGTAACGAACTTGCCGGTGCCGTCGATCCGGGCATAGCCATCGGGAATCGCTGTGTCCGCCCCGCCCGCCGACACGACCTTACCGTCCTGAAACAGCACCACGCCGTTATCGAAGCGACGGCCCGCGCCATCATAGACGGTAGCGCCAACCAGTGCAGTCGCCGCGCCGGGATAAGCCTTGTAGGTGGAGGGATAGGGATTTTCCGCCGGGGCGCCCGACGACTTCGCGGGCTTTGCTCCGCCCGCGCCAGCGCAGGCCGTGAGCGCGACACCCGCGAGCAGCAAGGCGCTCCATTTCCCGAAGCCGGGCCGTGTAGTCATGCCATTTTTCCCTGTTTAATCCTGCCCGGGAGACCGCCAAGGCCGCCCGGGTTATCCTTATACGCCGATCAGTTCGGCTTCACTCAAGTTGGCTTTGTGGCGGGATGAACCCCCGCTTCCTGCGCTTCCAGCCCCGCGCCAGCCTGCCCGAGCAGTTCGTCAGGCTTGCCGCGATCCTCCAGTGTATCGACATGCATCCAGCGCTTCACCAGCGGTGACACCACCAGTACGACAACCGCCAGGGCAATCGTCACCCAGCCGATCTTCGAATAGATTGCCAGCGTCAGATCCTTGGACATCGCGCCGCTTTCGCCACCCGTCGCCTCACCGATCTTGCCCGCGACAAAGTTGCCGACTGCGGTCATGTAGAACCACGCGCCCATGATGAAGCTGCCCAGATGCACCGGTGCCAGCCGCGTCATGGCGGAAAGACCCACGGGCGAAAGGCACAGCTCGCCGGTGGTCTGGAACAGGTAGATCAGGAACACGAACAGCACCGGCGTCATCGCTGCCATGCCGACCGACTGCGCGCCCCAGACGAAGACGAGGAACGAGAAGCCCACTTGCGCCAGTGCCATGCCGAACTTGGCCGGAGCCGACGGCTCGATGCCCTTTTTGGCCAGCCATTGCCACAGACCCGCAAACAGCGGACCAAAGATGACGATGTAGATCGGATTGATCGACTGGAACAGCGACGTCGGCACGCCGCCCTTGTCGACATACTTGTCGGTATAGAGGTTGAGGCTGCCGCCTGCCTGCTCAAACAGGCCCCAGAAGATCGGGTTCAGCGCGATCAGGAACAGGATCGCAAACATCCGCTCGCGCGGTTCCTTGGGCAGTTTGAACGCTTCGTACAGCGTATAAGCCAGCATCGCGACGCCAGAAATAATCAGGATCGTCTGGATCACGTCCTGATAGCGGACCAGCAGCCAGATCACGCCGACGGACGCAAGGCCAACGCCGTAGAGCGTCCATTCGGTGCGCTTCGTCAGCACGCCGGGCGCTTCGCCGTTGCCCATCAGCGCGGGCTTGCCGAACACGAAAATGATCAGGCCCAGCACCATGCCGATGCCGGCAAGGCCAAAGCCCCACGACCAGCCGATCGTTTCGCCCAGATAGCCGACGAGGATCGTGCCGAGCGCGGCGCCGACGTTGATGCCCATGTAGAAGATCGTATAGGCCGCGTCGCGTCGGCCATCGCGCATCCCGTAAAGCTGGCCGACGATGACCGAGATGTTGGCCTTGAGGAAGCCCGAGCCGACGATGATCAGCGACAAGGCCAGCCAGAACACGTTGATCGCCGGATCCGCCTGCTTGACCAGCGGATCGGTGACGCCGTGCATGCCTTCCACCGCCATGAACAGGTGGCCGACCGCCAGCACCACGCCGCCGAACAGCACAGCCCTACGCTGGCCAAGCCAGCGATCCGCGAGATAGCCGCCGAGCACCGGGGTGATATAGACCAGACTGGTATAGGCGCCGTAGATCAGGTTCGATTTGCCGTCGGAAAACAGCCAGAACTTGGTGAGGTACAGCACCAGCAACGCGCGCATGCCGTAATAGGAGAACCGCTCCCACATCTCGGCATAGAACAGCACGAACAGCCCGCGCGGATGCCCGACGAATTCGGCGCTTTTTCGCGAGGCGATGATACCGCCCACTGTGAGCACCACGAACAGGCCGATCGCCGCGATGGCCGCGATCCAGTCCCCCTCGTTCCAGGTTGAAATGTCTTTCATGCGACCCCTGTGTCCCTGTTCTCTGTGCGCCTGCGCGCTGGAAAGCATGACAGGTTAGCGACCATTGGCAACAGGCGAAAGGGGGGGGCGCAAGTGGTGCGGCAAGCCGTTGGAACCAGACGACGCGGCTATGCTGCACGCGCGCAGTGAGGCATTGCCTATTGCCTGTAATACTGGCACATTCTCGCCACGCATGCCTTCGGATCGCGGGTGATCCTGGCCATGCCACAGGGGGGTACAGCGATGATCCGGTCGGAATTGCTTCAGGCGCTCGCGCGTGAAAATCCCGAGCTGCGTATCGAGGATGTCGAGCGCGCGGTGGATACTTTCTTCGATGAAATCGCGGATCGGCTGGCTGATGGCGGCCGCGTCGAACTGCGTGGCTTCGGCGCCTTTTCCACCCGCCACCGGGAGGGCCGCAAGGGTCGCAACCCGCGCACGGGCGAAAGCGTGGAAGTGCCGGAAAAGCGCGTACCCTATTTCAAGCCCGGCAAGGAAATGCGCGCGCGCCTCAACGTCACCTGACGCGCTGAGCGTATTTGCGCGGGCCAAGCCCACCGAAATAGATTGCAGAGCGTTGCCGTAAGCGCCGCGATCTGCCAGATCGCGGCAATCCGGAACGGCGCGGGCGTGGCGGAATGGTAGACGCTGCGGACTTAAAATCCGTTTGGGTATCCCAGTGCGGGTTCGAGTCCCGCCGCCCGCACCACCCTCTTTTCCGGAAATATCGCGGCTGGCCATGGCCGAAGTTGCGAAATAAATAAAAGTCCAGCGCGGTCTTATTAACTCCGAAGAAAATCAGCGTCTTGGCAGGCGGAATCTTGCTCGTTGCGCGAATTGGCCGTGCAAGCAGGTCTTTGGGGGCCTCTAATACGTAACTGCCACATTCCGGTCTTAGTCAGTCGGAAACCACCGCAGCCATATTCTTGCTGACAGGAATGGCGAAATCGAACGCCGGTTCGTGAGATTTCCGCAGCGGGTCGCTACGGAGGACAGTGCCATGAGTCAGGAAAACACTAATACTGGCGGCGGGAAGATTCCCGCCACTTCGAATGGCGCCGACAAGCGTGCCGCCCCCCGGTTTGCGTTGCTGCTTCGCGGGGCCAAGCTGCTGTACCCCCAGGGCGAGTTCCTGTGCATCATCCGCGACGTTTCCGAAACCGGCGCACGGCTGAAGCTGTTTCATCCGCTGCCCGGCGGGGACAGGCATTTTCTGCTCGAACAGCCCAGCGGCATGCGAATTCCCGCGGAAGTCATCTGGGAACGCGATGGCGAGGCAGGTGTGCGGTTTGCCAGCGCGATCGACGTCAACCGGTTCATTACCGAGGAATGCCCCTTCCCGCGCCGGTCTATACGACTGAACGTGACCAGTCCGATCATGATCTTCGCCAACGATCTCGCGATCCCCGGCACGTTGCGCAATATCTCGCGCGAGGGCGCGAAGATCGAATCGACAGTGCGGCTGTCGATCGGCCAGCGCCTGCGAATCACAGGCCAGGATATTCCCGACTTCGAGGCGAACGTCTGCTGGCGCAAGAACCCGGATCACGGAGTCGCCTTCAGGCGGGGTATGGACCTTGCCGATCTGGCACTGATCGTCGCATCACTGAATCAGCGCGGCGGCAGCGACCAGCCGCCGAATGTCGACGTCGCGTAAGGGTTGAGATTGGGCGGTTCCGAACCCGTCGAAGTTAAACCACGAACTTCATCGCCAGGCCGTTCATGCAATAGCGTTTTCCGGTCGGCTTCGGGCCATCGTCAAAAACGTGACCCAGGTGCCCGCCGCAACGCGCGCAGTGCACTTCGGTGCGCGGGTAGCCCAGCTTGAAGTCGGTCGAGGTGCCCACGCCGCCGGGCAACGGCTTCCAGAAGCTGGGCCAGCCGGTACCGCTATCGAACTTGGTTTGCGAGGCGAACAGCCGGTTGCCGTCGGCGGCGCAAACGAAAGTGCCCTTGCGGTGCTCCTTGTTCAGCGGCGAGGAGAACGGACGTTCGGTGCCCTCTTCCCGCAGGATGTGGAACTGGGCAGGCGTCAACCGTTTACGCCACTCCGCCTCGCTGAAGCTGACCGGATAGGCTTTCGCCTCGGCAGCCGAACCGCCACACGCGGCCACTACCGGCAGCGCCGCTCCTGCGCCGAGCCATGCCAAAAAGCGGCGGCGCGGCAGGCCGCCGGTCATCATCGGCGCATCGATCGTCTGTTCCATGCCGCGTGCCTGCGCCGGGCTTGATTAGCCTGCGCTGAACCGCGCAGCGGGTCAGACGTGCGCTTGTTTCAGGCGGGAAAGCAGGCTGCGGCGCGGCGCCTTCATTTTCGCCGGGCCGGATTTCATCACCCGGCTGCGGAACAGTTTCGCGCCTACCCGCACGAAGATCAGCACGCACAGCGCCTGCCACGCGATCGCCAGCAGTTGCGGCAGGATCGCGCCGTCCTGCGCGGCGCGGGCGAGTATCGCGAAGGGGGAACTGAACGGGATTATCATCGCCGCCATTTCGATGGTGCTACCGGGTCTCGTCATCGCGTAACTGGCGAGGAAGAAGTTCATCAACTGCAGCATCGTCACCGGCATCGACAGCGTCTGCACCTCCCGCACGGTCGAGGCCATCGAGCCGATCGACAGGAACACCGAACCGAGCAGCAGGTAAGCCATGGCGAAATAGACCACGCCGAGCGTCAGCATCAGCGGCCAGCCGATCGCGGGGACCGGCAGCGACTCCATCGCCGAACCGGCCAGCAGCACCGTGGCGCCGCCAACCGAGCCCCAGACCGCGATGCCGACGAACGAGACGCCCAGCATCGCGAACAGCTTGCCCAGGAACACGGCATCCATCGGGATCGCGGCGGCCAGCACCTCGATGATCTTGTTGCTTTTTTCCTCGACGAGATTGGACAGCACCATGCCCGCCAGCAGCATCGTCAGCAGGAACAGCAGCGTCTGCGCCGCTTGCGCCGTCATCAGCCGGGCCTTGAGATCGCCGCCGGGATTGCTGGCAACGCCTGCCAGCGCAACTTGCGGGTAGGCTTGCGGCGTCTGGCCCAGCGCCTGCGCCGCCAGCAGCGAAACCGGTCCCTGCCACTGTTCAATCCGCCCGGTCGATCCGGTCAGCACCGGCGCGGCGAGCGTGCCGGTAAGGAGGGCGGCGATCTGGCCGTTGGACCTGCGCAGTTCGGATGCCGCATCCACCGGTTCGCCGGGCGACAATCGCTTCACCACCGCGAGATCGGGCAAGGCACGGCCCACGCTGCCCTCCAGCTCGGCGCGGGCGCGCAGCATCGCATCGACGTCGCTCGCGGCCATGGCCACGCCCAGCACCGGATGATCGCCGGCATCGTTGACCTGCTGGCCGACGCCGCCCGCCATCAACCCGATCACGATGGGAAACAGTGGCCCGAGCAGAAAGAAGAAAAAGCTGCGGCTGAACAGGATTGCCGAGAAATCGCGGCGCGCCACGACAAAGGCAGCGGCCAGCAGCGACAGGCGGCCGGATTGCTTTGCAATGCTCATCGCGCCAACTCCTCGGACGGGTTTTCTTCCAGCGCGCGCGCCGCTGCCTCGCCGGCGATGGCGACGAAGGCGTCGTGCAAGCCGGCGCGTTCGATCGATAGCGACAGGATACCGGCGTTGCCCTCGATCAGCGCGCGCAACAGCGGTTCAACGCCGGTCTCGGGAAGCGGAAAATACCACATGGCGCCTTCGTGCCGCGCCTCTGCGGGCAACGCCTTGCGCCATGCACCGTCCTGCGCGCGGGTTTCCAGCCGGACTTGCGCGGGAATACGATCGCGCGCCAGATCGACCGGGCCGGCAAACGGCACCTTGCCGCCGGCGATGATCGCCACTTCGTCGCACAGGCGTTCGGCATGGGCGATGACATGGGTCGAGAAGATGACCGTGGTGCCATTCGCCGCCAGTCCGCGCATCATCGTTTCGAGCCGCCCCTGGTTGAGCGCGTCGAGCCCGGAAAACGGCTCGTCGAAAATGACGAGGCGCGGTTCGTGCACCAGCGTGCCGATGATCTGCACCTGCTGCGCCATGCCCTTCGAAAGCTGGCGGATTTGACGCTCTGCCGCGTAGCCAAGCCCGTATTCCTCAAGCAGGCGCTTGGCCCGGCGGCGGCCTTCGGCCAGCGGAAGCCCGCGCAGTGCGCCCACGAAAGCAATCGCCTCGTAAGCCTTCATCGCCGGATAGAGCCCGCGCTCTTCGGGCAGATAGCCGATCGCGTGGGCGACATCGTGTGGCCGGTCTGCGCCCAGGATGCGGCGCGTGCCGGCATCGGGATCGATGATACCCAGCAGCATGCGCAACGTCGTCGTCTTACCCGCGCCATTGGGGCCGAGAATTCCATAAACCGCGCCCTCACGCACCGACAGGTCGACGCCATCAACGGCAGTGAACCCGTCGAAGCGCTTGACCAGTCCGCGTGCCTCGATGGCAAGCGGCCGATCCGCAATGGCAGCGCTATCGTTGCCCGCCACTTGCCATTCTCCTAGATCGACCTTCATGGACTATCGCCTAGCTCCTCGCACGTGAACGGGAACATCCGCAAGTTTGGTTAACGCACCGTCAACCACGTCGTTCGCCGACGATATTGCCGCACAGGCGGCCGCGCTGGGCTTTTGCGCCTTCGGCGTCGCCTCGGCGCGCGAGGACGAGACGCGCGCGGCGCGGCTGGACGGCTGGATTGCCGAGGGCATGCACGGCTCGATGGACTGGATGGAGGCGCGCGCGCACCATCGCCGCTCGCCGCAGGGCCTGTGGCCCGAGGCGCAAAGCGTTATCGCGCTGGGCATGAGCTATGCCCCGGCGGGCGATCCGCTGGCGCTGGCCGACAATCCGGAAGTCGCGCGCATTTCCACTTATGCGCAAGGGGCCGACTATCACGACACGGTGAAGAAGGCGCTGAAGGCGCTGGCCCGGTGGATGGTTGCGGAGGGGGAGAAGCGCGGACTGGGCACGATCGGCGTGAAGGTGTTCACCGATACCGCGCCCGTGATGGAAAAGCCGTTGGGTCAAGCGGCGGGTATCGGCTGGCAGGGCAAGCACACCAACCTCGTCAGCCGCGAGCATGGCTCGTGGATGTTCCTTGGCGAGATCTACACGACGCTCGATCTGACGATCGCCGCGCCTGAACGCGACCATTGCGGATCGTGCAATGCCTGTCAGGTCGCCTGCCCGACACAGGCCTTCCCCGCGCCGTACCGGCTCGATGCGCGGCGCTGCATCAGCTATCTGACCATCGAGCACAAAGGCCCGATCCCGCTCGAATTCCGCGAAGCGCTGGGCAACCGCATCTATGGCTGCGACGATTGCCTGGCGGTCTGTCCGTGGAACAAGTTCGCCAGCACCGCGCATACCCACCGCGCGTTCCTGTCGCGCGGCGAATTGGCCGCCCCCGAACTCGCCGACCTGCTGACGCTGGACGACGCGGGGTTTCGCAAGCTGTTCTCCGCCTCACCGATCAAGCGGATCGGCCGCAACCGCTTCGTGCGCAATTGCCTTTACGCGGCGGGCAACAGCGGGCTGGCGCATCTGATGGCGCAAGTGGAACCGCTGCTTGGCGACCCCGATCCGGTTGTGGCGGATGCGGCCGAATGGGCAGCAGAACGGCTTAGAGCTAGCACCTGAACCTATCCGTTCGTGTCGAGCGAAGTCGAGACACCTCGCACCCAGCTTCTCGACTTCGCTCGAAGCGGACGGAAAAATGAGCAAATCAGAGTCTAGAGAAGCTCTTTAAGCGGCTTGCTCGCATCGGCGAGGTCGGCAACGTCCGGCGTCGCTTTGGCTTCCACGAGCTTGCGACCCTGCACATAGTCCTTGACCATGTTAACGCAATCGAGCGCCAGCACGCGGCCTTCGCGCAAGTAAACCACCGAGAACGAGCGCGTCTCGGGATCACCGCGCACCACGGTCTGATCGTAGCCCAAGTTGATCCCGGCGGTTTGCAACCGCAGGTCATACTGGTTGGACCAGAACCATGGGAACGCATGGTACGGCTTTTCGTCGCCGCAGATCGCCTTGGCGACGCAGGTGGCCATGTCGTTTGCATTCTGCACCGATTCGACGCGCATCACGTTGCCGCCGGCAAAATCGCAGGCGAACGAGGCACAATCGCCGATCGCGTAGACATCGGGCAGCGACGTGCGGCAGAACTCATCGACATCGACGCCGTTCGCCACGGCCGCGCCAGCCAGGATCAGCGGGCCGACAGCGGGGATGATGCCGATGCCAACGATCACCGCCTCTGCCGGAATTTCCTCGCCATTGCCGAGCTTGACGCCGGTAACCTTGCGCCCGTCGCCAACGATGCAATCGACCGAGACCTCGGTGCGCAGATCGACGCCGTGATCGCGGTGTTCCTTTTCGTAGAACGCCGACAATTCCTCACCCGCGACGCGCGCCAAAACGCGCGGCAGCGCTTCGAGCAGCGTGACCTTGCAGCCAACCTTGATCAGCACCGCCGCCGCTTCCAGCCCGATATAGCCGCCACCGATGACGATGACGTTGGTCACACCGCCGTCGATCTCGGCCATCATCAGGTCGCAATCCTCGCGGGTGCGCACGGCGAAAACCCCGGCCAGATCAGCGCCGCTGCACGACAGGCGACGCGGATCGCCGCCGGTAGCCCAGACAAGCTTGCCGTAACCGAACGTCTGCCCGTTGGAGAGGGCAAGTTCCTTCGCGGCGGCATCGACCTTGGTGACCTCGGTATCGAGCTTGAAGGTGATATCCTTCTCGGCCCAGAACGTCGGCGGGCGGATATAAAGCCGATCGAAGGTCTTCTCGCGCGCGAAATATTCCTTCGAGAGCGGCGGCCGCTCATACGGATATTCGGGCTCGCGGCCAATAACCACGACCGATCCGGTGAATCCATTCTGGCGCAAGGCGATGGCGCATTGCGCCCCGCCATGACCCGCTCCTACGATAACGACGTCTGCTTTTTCCATAGGGCTCGCTGGTTTGTTCAAAAATTACGCTTCGTCAATGGCCGCAACGCAACTTCGCGTCGCTGACATCGATCAAGGCGCATTTATTGGCCTGATTCAGTGGAATCAGATGCTTCTATTATGCTCACGACAGCGCTTGCTTGGTTAGCACAAGCGATCGCCTCTGCGCTTCCGGATCGAATGTGGCACCCGAGACGATCAATTCGTCGGCGCCGGTCCGGGCGATGAACTGCTCGATCTGGCCGCGCACGGTCTCGGGACTGCCGACCGCGCTGACCGACCGCATCTGATCCAACATGGCCAGCGCATTGTACGGCAGGCTCTCACGATACTTCGGGACTGGCGGCTTCATCTTGCCCGGCGACCCGGTGCGCAGCGCGACGAAGCTCTGCTCGGTCGATGAAGCGAGCAATTGGGCTTCCTCATCGGTATCGGCGGTATAGACGTTGATCGCGGTCATGAAGTGCGGCTTGTCGAGCGTTAACGATGGCCGGAACCGCTCACGATAGATCGCCGCCGCCTGATCGAGCTGGGCTGGCGCAAAGTGCGACGCGAAGGCGAACGGCAGGCCGAGCATCGCCGAGAGCTGCGCGCCGAACAGGCTCGATCCCAGAATCCAGATCTCGACTTTCGCGCCGGCCGACTGCGGCGCGCTCACCTGCAGAGTGGGATCGCCGGCGAAACGTGCCTGAAGCTCGATGACATCCTGCGGGAAGGCCTCGGACGCTTTCACGATATCCTTGCGCAGCGCATAGGCCAGACGGCCATCCGCCCCGGCGGCGCGTCCCAGTCCCAGGTCGATCCGGCCCGGGAACAGCGCGTCGAGCGTGCCGAACTGCTCGGCTATGATATATGGCGTGTGATTGGGCAGCATGATCCCGCCCGCGCCGATGCGGATCGTCGAGGTGGCATGGCCGATATGCGCCAGAACGACCGAGGTCGCCCCGCCAGCGATGCCTTCCATTCCGTGGTGCTCGGCAACCCAGAAGCGGTCGTAGCCGGCATCTTCGGCGGTCTTCGCGGTCTTGGCGGTTTCGGCCAGCGCTTCGGAGACGCCCGAGCCTTCGCGCACGGGAACGAGATCGAGAACGGAAAGCGGAATCATGGTCTTGCGGTATCTCCGGACGGGGACGGGGAGGACGAGGGGGTAACGCCAAGCTGCGCGAGATAGCCCTTGGCGGTTTCGGCCGCAGGGGTATCCGGCGAGAGGGACACCACCGATTGCCAGCTACGCTTTGCGGCGGCCTCGCGGCCCGAAAGCATCGCGACGACGCCCGCTTCCAGGCCGGTCTCGGGATCGCCCGGCGCAAGCTGTGCGGCTTTATCGATCTGGGTCTGCGCTTCGGCGAGCTTGTCGTTACGGCGCGACAAGGTTGCCGACAGCAGCCACGCCTGCGCGTTGCCGGGATCAAGCGTGCGGGCTTCGGCCAGCGCGCTGGCTGCCTCGTCGGTGCGCATCAGGGCCACCAGTGCCCGCGCGCGATCTGTGGCGATCGAACCGGCAAGCTCGCTATCCTGCGTGCGCCGTGCCTCGGTCTGCGCGGCATCGAGCAGCGACAGCGCGGTATCGGCATTCCCACCGGCCAGGGCAGCATTGCCCGCCATCGAGCCCAGCCGGGCGCGGCTTAGGTGGTCGTCGGGCAGCACCGAACTGCGCGCTGTATTGAAAGCCTGCTGCGCTTCGTCCCAGCGGTCAAGCTGCGTCAGCGCGATGCCAAGGCACAACCCAGCGCGCACCCGTTCCTGCCCCTTGGCTTCAGCCAGCGCCGCGCGGGCGGCCTCTGCACCGCGCACGGGATTGACTTCCATCGACGCGATGCAACCTTCGACCTGTGGGCCGATCATTTCGACCCTAGGTCCCTGCTGCTGGCCTTTACGCGCTTTCTGCTCGATCACTTCGGCGGGAAGTTGCAGCGGATCGGCACCCATGACGGGGGCGGCGCCCACCTGGCCCAGCAACACAAGAGCGAGGATCGACATGGGGTTCTCCGGTCAGTCCGCCTGCGGGGTGGGAAATTCTGCGAGCGTGCGCAGCAACAGCGCGATATCGGCATCGCGCGACAGGCGGTGGTCGCCATCCTTGATCAGCGTGACCTGCACCGCCGCTGAACGCAGCGCCGCAGCCAGCCGCAGCGAGATATCCCACGGCACATCGGCATCGGCCTGCCCGTGCAGCAACCGCACCGGACAATCGATCGCGATCCCGCCGTCGAGCAACCGATTCGCCTCGCCGTCCCGCCAGAACCCGGCGTGGGTCGGGGTCGGTTCGGGGCCATAGGGATTGTCTTCGTGGATCGTTTCGCCGGCAACCAGCGCGGCCTTCTGCCCGGCATCGAAGCCCCAGTCGGTAAAGTCCGGCGCGGCGGCGATGCCGATCAGTCCCGCCCGCCGCTCGGCCGGCAGCGCAAGGGCGGCCAGCAGCATCAGCCAGCCACCCATCGACGAACCGATGAACAGCACCGGGCCGGGGCAATGTGCGTCGACCAGCGCCAGGACTTCCTCGCGCCATTGGCTCAGGGCGCCATCGGCAAAGTCGCCATCGCTTGCGCCGCAGCCCGAGTAATCGAGCAGCAGGCAGGCGCGACCATTGGCAGTCGCCCAGTCGAACACCGCACAAGCCTTGCTACCGGCCATGTCGGACATGTAGCCGGGCAGGAACACGATGGTCGGGCCGACGCCATCCACGTGGCGGTACGCTAGGCGCCGGCCGTCAGGCAGCGCGTGGAACCGGATATCGCTCATGCCACGCAACGTGGCGATGGTGGCCGAGATGGGCAAGGGCGACGCCGCGCATCAATCCGATGTTAAAGGCTGGCGAGTAAGCATCGCGCCATGTCCGTCGCCGTCGCTTTCGACCGCCCATCGCCGCCCCGCGCCGCCGGTGCACTGGCGTGGTTTGCTGCAGCCCCGCGCGCGCTGGCGCTGGTCTGGGCGCTGTTCCTCCTGCCGCGTTTGGGCGTGCTGCTGATCGAGGTGGTGCCGACATCTGACGCGGAGTGGTATTTCGCCCGCGCCCGCGAACTCGCCGCCGGCCTTGGCTATCTGGAAAAGGGCGAGCCGACTGCGTTCTGGCCGCCGGGCTGGCCGCTGGCGCTCTCGACCGTGTTCCGCGTGACCGGGCCGTCGCTGTTGGCGCTGGGCCTGTTCAACCTTGCCAGCGCCGTGCTGACCGGGTGGCTGACGTTGCTGCTGGGCCGCAAGCTATCGGGCAGCGAAGCCGCCGCGCGCGCCGGCCTGCTGCTGCTGGCAATCTATCCCAATTCCATCGGCTATGTGCCACTGGCGCTGACCGAAGTGTTCTACACCGCGCTGCTGATGGCCGGTTGCTGGCTGTTCGTGACGCGCAAGTCGGCATGGATGCTGGTTCCGGTCGGCGTGATCTTCGGCTTTGCCACGCTGGTAAAGGCGCAGACGCTGGTTGTCGTGCCACTGCTGTTCGCTATCGAGTGGCTGCGCAGCGGCGACGTGTGGCGGCGCGTTCCCGGCCTTGTCGCGCAAGGCACGCTGGTGCTCGGCGTCGCGGCGTTGACCGTGCTGCCGTGGACGATCCGCAATCACGAGGCTGTCGGCCACTGGGTCGCGGTCTCGGCCAATGGCGGCTTCACCCTGCTGACCGGCAACAACGACACCGCCGATGGCGATTACACGCCCAGCGACCCGGTCGTCACTGCGCTGATGGCCCGCACCGATCTCGACGAAGTGACCCGCGATGCCGAGGCCAAGCGGCTCGGTTTGGAATGGATCAAGGCCCACCCCGGCCAGTTCCTCGCCCTCGCCCCGAAAAAGCTGATGCGCCTGTGGCTGCCCGATGGCGAGGCGGAATGGGCGTTCCAGGGCGGACACCCCCGCTATGCCGAGCGCCAAACCCTGTTCCGCGCCGCCCGCTTCGCCAACCAGGCCTATTACGCGCTGCTGATGCTCGGGTTCGCCGCCGCGTTCGTGATGATCCTGCGCCAGCGCCTGAAAGCCGGCCAGCGCCCAATCGACTGGTGGCTGCTGCCCTACGGCATCGCCGCCTACCCCAGCCTGATCGCGGTGATTTTCTCCGGCCAGTCGCGCTTCCACTACCCGGTGATGCCGTTTGTGTGCATCGCGGTGGGGTGGCTCGTGATCGAGGGTTGGCGGCGGATGGCGCGGGCCTAATCCCGCAGAAATATCGCTTCAATCGTCATCCCGAATACATCGGCGATGCGGAATGCAAGCGGCAGCGACGGGTCGTATTTGCCGGTTTCGATGGCATTCACGCTCTGGCGTGAGACTTCGAGTCGCAGTGCAAGGTCCTGCTGGCTCCAGCCCCGTTCGGCGCGCAGCACGCGCAGGCGGTTTTTCATGCGCCGCGCACTTTCATCCAGACCTGCCCCGCGCCCATGCCGATTGCCCAGACCGGCATGACCCACCATGCCCAGACGTGCGGTGCGACGCCGAAAGTCTCAAGGAAGCCCCAGAACGAGCCCAGCACCAGCACGAAGCCCAGGCCGATCAGCGCCGCCATCACCGCGCGGTGCCGCAGGTATTCGTCAGTCTCCTCGCGCAAGTAGCGGCCCATCACGCCGATCATCGCAAGGGTCGGCAGCACCGGCAGCATCGCGACCAGCGCGGTCGCGGCGACGCCGAGGTGAAGGTTCTTGAACAGGAACATGCCCAGCCCCAACCCCGCGACATAGAGGAACGAGGTAACCGCGATGCCCCGCGTGTAGCGCTGGATGGCCGGGCCAGAGCAACCCTGTTCCAGCGCCTGCCGGTTGGCAGCGCGGACCAGCGGGATCATCGGCAGCATGGCCACCACCATCAGAAGGTGGGCCGTGCGATTCTCGATGACGTCGAAAATCGCTGCAGCACCGATCAGCGCCATCGAGACGAAGATCATCGCGCCCCAGAACATCGGAGAGCGGTGAAGTCTGGCCGTCGAACTAGAAATCATGACAAGCTCCCTTGCAACAATGTCAATGACACTTTCCATTTTCATCCGCTCGTGTCAAGTTTCATTTACACCTGCTACAAGTGCCGTGACATCGCGAGCGGTCGTCCCTAAATGGCGGAAGATGGCCACCGCGCACACCACGACGACTACCACTACCACCCGGTTCAACCGGGGGCGGCCCGTCGCGATCTGAGCGCGACTGCCGCCGCCCGGGGGTCGGGCTGGGCGGCGTCCACCATCCCGAACCTTGCGAAGAGCCCAACGATTTTGGGGACGCCGGGGCTTCAAGCCCGTGCTGCCTTGTGCCATGGCGCGTTCGCGCGGCGTGGCCGTCACACCGAGGGAAAGACCAGTTCCGATGTCCGAGATGCTCAAGATCAGCCTGCCAGACGGTTCCATCCGCGAAATGCCGCAGGGTTCGACTCCGGCCGATGTCGCCGCCGCCATCGGGCCGGGGCTGGCCAAGGCCGCCATCGCTGCGAAGATCGATGGCGAGCTGGTCGACCTGACCCGGCCCTTCGCGGGCGACGCATCGCTGGCACTGGTCACCGCGCGTGACGAGGCCGATGCGCTGGAACTGGCGCGGCACGATTTCGCCCACATCCTGGCCGAGGCGGTGCAGGCGCTGTTCCCCGGCACGCAGATCACCTTCGGGCCTTCGACGGACGACGGCTTCTATTACGACTTCGCGCCCGCGCCCGAGCGCGGGCCATTCACCGACGACGACCTGCCCGCCATCGAAGCCAAGATGCGCGAGATCATCGCCGCCGACAAACTGCTGAAGCGTGAAGTCTGGCGCCGCGAAGACCTGATCGCGCGCTGGGCCGCGCAGGGCGAGACGTTCAAGGCCGAATGGGCTGCCGAACTGCCCGATGGCGACGAACTCACCGTCTACTGGAGCGGCGGCGACTGGCTGGACATGTGCCGCGGGCCGCACTTGCCCTCCACCGGCAAGCTCGATCCCGCCGCCTTCAAGCTGACGCGCGTGTCGGGTGCCTATTGGCGCGGCGACCAGAACAACGCGATGCTCAGCCGCGTCTATGGCACCGGGTGGCTCAACAAGAAGCAGCTCGACGCGCATTTGATGCGGCTGGAGGAAGCGGCGAAGCGCGATCACCGCCGGCTCGGGCAGGAGATGGACCTGTTCCACCTGCAGGCCGAAGCGCACGGTTCGGTGTTCTGGCACCCCAAGGGCTATGTGATCTGGCGCGAGCTGGAAGCCTATATGCGCCGCGCGATCGACGGCGCGGGCTACAAGGAAGTGAAGACCCCGCAGATCATGGACGCGCGCCAGTGGGAGCAATCCGGCCACTGGGGCAAGTATCGCGAGAACATGTTCGTCATCCCCGACGAAGTGCCCAACGTCGATGAGGAAGGCCCGGTCATCAGCGGCGAGGCCGACTGGATGGCGCTGAAGCCGATGAACTGCCCTGCGCACGTGCTCATCTTCCGGCAGGGTATCAAGTCTTACCGCGACTTGCCGCTGCGGATCTACGAGAACGGCTGCTGCCACCGCAACGAGCCGCACGGCGCGCTGCACGGGCTGATGCGCGTGCGCCAGTTCACCCAGGACGACGCGCATA
>CAZCUS010000008.1:0-16577 GCA_964502105.1 uncultured Novosphingobium sp.
AAATCGATCAGCCCCTCGCGTAGTTTGGCGTCATCCCATGCGAGCGCGAAAGCCCGACCCAGCACAAGCGCGGGTTCGAGGCGTTCCGCCAGCGCCAGCAGCGCCCGTGCGCCAAGCACTGCCTCGATGCTGGCGATCACCCGCGCAGCATGCTGCGCGTAATCAGGATCGACCTTGTCCTGATAGCGGGTGGATTTGGGTTCATTTTTGGCTGTGAGAAACTGCTTTCGCAGCAGTTCGAAGCTATCGAGCCGCTGCGCAGGGGAGGCCGTCAGCCAGCCCGCTATGGCGTCAGCCGCCTCCTGCCCGCCCTTGGCTTTCCACGCGCGGTTGATCTCCATGCAACGCCGCAACGACCCGATATCGAACGCAGCATCGGCGCACAGCTTCGCAGCATAATCATCGTCGGCATCGGACGGCAGGCCGAGCAGCGACAGGATGCGGGGCCGCATCGGCGGTTGCCATGCGCCCGGTCCAAACCATGCCGCGCGGGCTGTAGCGCAGCGCAGCAGATAGCTTTCAACCGCATCGGCGCCATGCCGCAGCGACAGTTCCTCCGCCGCCGCCAGCAGCGCCGGATCGCCCGCAACCAGCAGTTCGGCCAGCACCTGCCGCGCCAGCAGCACACGCTCGCGATCCTCCATCGGCCGCGTGCCCGGAGTCAGACCCGCTTCGCGCGGAAACGCGGCGAGCAGCCACTGTGAGAACGCGTGGATCGTGTTGATCCGCAAGCCGCCGCCGGGACAGTCAAGCACAGCGGCAAACAAGGTACGCGCGCGATCGACGCTATCCGGGCCGGACGGCGCACCGATCGCTTCAAGCCGCTGATGCAGGTCGACAGCGGGAAGCCGCACCCATTCGGCCAGTGTATCGCTGATGCGGGCCGCCATTTCAGCCGCGCCGGCCTTGGTGAAAGTAAGGCACAGAATCTGCGATGGATCGACGTCCGGCTGCAGCAAAAGCCGCAGCACGCGCGATGACAGCACCTGCGTTTTTCCGGTTCCGGCCGAGGCGGAAAGCCAGACCGTTTCTTCCGGACGCACCGCTTCCATCTGGTTGCCGTGCAGCGGATGCACGCCGCCGCCACTCACGCTGCGCTCTCCACGGGATCGCGATCACTGCCGCCGAGGCCGGTCAGCCATTCTTCCAGCCGCATCAATTGGTCGTAGTCGTCGTAGCTTGGCAGATCGGGATTGAGCCGGGCTGTGAATGGCTCGGTGCCGAGAATCCATTTGCCAATCGCCTCGTCGAGAAACCGCTTGGTCTCGGGGAGGAAGTCGGCGCGCAGCACGCCCTTGCGGCGACCGTCGGGATCGTCGATCACGGGTTCAGATATGTAGCCGAAGCCGTCCTTACCCTTGGCCAGAGACCAATATTCGAATCCGCTCGCCTCGCCGGCAATGCCATCGAACCCGCCCTCGCCTGCGATCAGGCCGACCAGCCCCAGTTGCAGCGCAAAACCCTCCTGCACCCGGCGAGGCGAAGGCGGCATCCCGGTCTTGTAGTCCACAACCGCCAATGTCCCGTCCGGCAGGCGATCAATACGGTCGGCGCGGCCATGGATGCGTATGCCGTGCACATCGATTGCGCCCTTGATCTCGGTTGCCAGCACCACCCTGCCCTCGGCTTTTTGCCGCGCAATTTCGCAATCGATCCATTCAAGCGCAGCCAGCAAGCGAGGCCGCCACAGCGCGCGCATCAACGGGTGCGTGCTCATCTCGTCAAGCACTTCGGTAGCGGTGGCGGACAGGCCATCCACAGGCTCACCCGCCTTGTGCCAACGATCGAGGATGGCGTGGACTGCCGTACCTTTCCATGCGGCACTCGGCTCGGCATCCAACGCATCCAGCTTTTGCAATTGCAGGATCGCGCTGGCGTAGAATTGGTAGGGATCGCCGCGCAGCCGGTCCAGCCCGGTGACCGAGATGGAGACCTTGCGCTGCTCGGCTTCGGGCATGGGTTGCGGGCGCGGATAGGGCGGGGCAAACGCGGCCAAGTCTATCTCGCGCGCCAGTTGCAGCGCCTTGTCCTCGCGATGCTCCTCGCGCTCCAACCGTTCGCCAAGCATGGCCTTGACCCGCAACACGAAGCGCGAGGGGATGACCGGGCCGCCCTCGTCGCGCCGCGCCCAGCTCAGCACGACTTCGGGTGCACCCAGAGCACCGGCAAGATCGTGCGCGGCCAGACCGATGCGGAAATCTCCTCCGGGCACGCCCAGCGCGCGCAGCACAGCGGGCGGCAGGATGGCGTCCTGAGTTGCGCTGGCCGGCCACACACCTTCCACCAGCCCGCCGCAAATGACCAGATCGGCGCGACTGAGCCGCGCTTCGAGCACGCCGTAAATCGTGACGCGCGGGTGTCCGCCCCACGGCGGCCGCACCGACACGCGGTCCATCGCATCGCGCAGCACCGTGTGCAAGTCGCGTGGGTCCAGCATGGTGCCTGCCGCGCTTGCCGCCTGACGCAGATCCTCTATGAAACTGCCGAGCGCGCGCCCATCGGCGTCGCGCCAGATGGCATCGCCGCACAGACCCTCGGCAGCGGCGGCCAAGCCATAGATCAGATCGCTTAGAGCAGCGATATCGCCAAAGGCGAACAACGGTTCCAGCGTGCCCCGCGCTTCCGCCCACCAGTCACCGACCCGTGCTTTGACTGCGATTGCTTCTAGCGGATTAAGCCCCGGCCCAGGACGCGGACCACGCAGCGCGAGATCGAAGAGGCGCGCATTTTCCAGCCAGGCCGGGCGACGCTCATCGGCCCGCACGCGCGGATGGGTGAGCAACGCGACCAGCGGAACGGGCGCGGCCTGCTCGGCGATCAGTTCGGCCAGCAGCAGTATGAGGCGTCCGGCGGATGTCTGGGTCAGCGGCTGCCCTGCGGTATCGTCCGCCGCGATGCCCCAACGCCGCAAGTGCGCAACGACGCGCCCTGCCAGTCCCCGGTCAGGCGTGACCAGGGCAACACGGCGCTCGGGCATTTCCAGAGCCTCGCGGATCAATACGGCAATGGCTTGTGCCTCCTCACCGGGATGCGCGCATTCCATCAGTCGCACACCGGCCAGCCGCCGCTGCTCGGCCGGCAGATCGACCCAGCGCGCCGAAGCCTTGGGCGGCAGGAACAGGTTCGACAGCGCCCGGCTGCGAGCGGGCGGTGCGGCGGCCATGCCTGCGCGGTGCCACGGCTGCACCTCATCCCGCGCAATGCCCATGCGATTGAGCAGCACCTTCAGATGATACTGTGGGTGCGTCACGGCATCGCGCGCGCCAAATGGCGCACCATCGGCCTCATCGGGCTGGCCCGCCACGCCCAAGGCATCCCAGACGCCCGGTTCGAGTGCCAGGTCGAGATCGGGCAGGATCACCGCACCGCGCGGCAATTCACTGACCACGCGCAGCAACGCTGCAAGCGCAGGCGCCGCGCTGGTCACGCCTGCCGCGACTACCGGATGGGCGGGAGGGCTTTTCCGCCATTGCTCCGCCATATGCCGGAACAGCGCATTGCGCCGCGCAGAGGCATCCATCTCACCGCGTTCGGCCAGCTCTGCGATCCACAATTGCTGCACCTTGAGGAAGGTGCGGGTGGCGTCTGTCCAGTGCCCGGCCTGATCGCCGACAATGCCGATCACATGCTCACTGAGAAGATCGAGCGGTGCGACGTCCTCGACCAGCAACCGGTCGATCGTTCTGCCGATTTCGATGGCACGGCGGAGCAATGCTGCGGTCCCGCCTGCAGCATCCGGCTCGACCTGAGCAAGGTGAT
Organism: uncultured Novosphingobium sp.; assembly: GCA_964502105.1. Classification (GTDB taxonomy): domain Bacteria; phylum Pseudomonadota; class Alphaproteobacteria; order Sphingomonadales; family Sphingomonadaceae; genus Novosphingobium. The sequence goes on from CAZCUS010000008.1 coordinate 3,760, forward strand.
GTGCCAGTCGCAACCAGCGGTAAGTGGCATCGGCTGACGGCGGAATGTCGGCCCCGCCCAGGGGATCGAGCAGCGCGCCTAGCGTCTCGTCGAGATCAAGATCGCCGACCACGGCCATGCACGGTAGCAACAGGCCGGCGCCGGATGCGCCGGATGTGGATTGCCGAACGAACGCTTCGGTAATGGTCCGCACCGCGCGGCGGCTCGGCAGCAGCAGGGTCAACCGGGCAAGCCCCAGATCCGGCTCCGCGTAGCGCGGTATCAGCCCGGCGACGAGTGCGTCAGCAAAGCCGCGATGCGCGGCGATCGAGTAGACTTGCGGGCCTTCCCGGTCGGGCATTAAAGTTCAGGCACGGGTCAGCCACGCCTCGGTCGGCACGATGGCGGCAGGCTCGCCCACCTCGAACCACAGGCCGGTATGCGAGACGCCGAAGAGGCGGCCTTCCTCGATGGCCCGGTTCCACAGAACATTGGTCGAGAACGCCCCTTCGGGCGCCTCGCGGACAAGTCGGTGTGACACCAGTTGGATGCCAGAATAGATGAACGGTGCGACCCGGCCCGAACGGCGGCGACTGACGCGGCCCAGCGGATCGAGATGGAAATCGCCCTTGCCGCGATAGTTCACGGCGCGCGCATGCGGCACGAGCAGCAGCAGCGCGTCCATGCGCTCCGCATCCCATGCGCTCGTCAGCTCGGCGAACACGTTGCGCGGACCATCGAGCCAGATGTTATCGCTGTTGAGGCAAAAGAACGGATCGGGCAGCTGGGGCAGGGCCTTGACCATGCCGCCACCGGTTTCGAGCAGGCCATCCCGCTCGTCCGAAAAAGAAACGCTCGGCCCCGACTTGCGCGCTGCCAGATGGCCTTCGAGGGCATCGGCCAGATAATGCACGTTGACCACTGCACGGGCGATCCCTGCATCCTCCAGGTGATCGAGACTGTAGTCGATCAGCGACTTGCCCGCGACACGCACCAGCGGCTTGGGCTGCGTTGCTGTGAGCGGGCGCATCCGCTTGCCGAGACCGGCGGCGAGCACCATCGCGGTGTCGCTGGCCAAGGGCCTGGATGCTGACTTTGCGGTCATATAGCGTATTGCCCCCCACCCGCTTGCCGCAGTTCGGCGGGAATGTTCGTATCGAACCACCGCGCCACAGGCTCCAGAGCGGGATGCGCCAGATCGCGTTCCAGCAAGGCCCAGACACGCGGGATCAGATCGAGGTAGCGCGGCTTGCCGTCACGCTTCCACAGCCGCACGAAGATGCCGACGATCTTGGTGTTCCGCTGCGCGCCAAGGCGGGCATAGTCTGCCTGCAGCGTTTCCATGTCCATGCCGGTTTCCCGTTGATAATGCATGAGCATGGCCGCTTCGACATCGGGCGAGACATCGCGCCGCGCGTCCTGCAGCAGCGAGACGAGATCGTAGGCCGGGTGCCCGGCCAAAGCGTCCTGAAAGTCGAGCAGGCCCTGCTTCTGCAAGGAACCGAGCAGCATGATGTTCTCGGCATGATAATCGCGCAGCACTGTCACGCCGGGCCGCTGGCGAGGCAGCAAGTCACCCAGCGCCTTTTCCCATGCGGTGACGAAACCGGCGCCATCGACTTCAAGGTTTTGCGCGGGGCAGTACCATTCGGTGAACAGCCGCACTTCGCGCGTGTATTCGCTCAGGCTGTAATCGAGGAACGGACCGGGCGGCAACTGGTGCAACCGCACCAGCGCATCGACGGCGGCGGTATAGATTTCGGTCTCGTCGGCCGGCCACTGGTCGATGTAGTCGCGCATGCGTGCAGGCCCGAAATCTTCCAGCAGCACGAGGCCGCGCTCGGGATCGTCAGCGTAGATGTGCGGCGCGCGCATGCCATTGTTGTCGAGCCAGCGGGCCGCGCGCAGGAAAGGGCGCGGGTCTTCGTTGGGGGGCGGGGCGTCCATCAGCATCGCGGACTTGTCACCCTTGATGATGCGGAAATAGCGGCGGAACGAGGCGTCGCCGGCAAGGGGCTCGATCTGGGCGCCGGACCAGCCTGCGCCTGCGAGGAAATTGTCTATGCCTTCCGGCAGATTCATGGGCTCATTCACAGGCATGGCAGCCGCCCTAGCCAATCGGATGCACCTTCGACAATGGCGATCCTGCCGCGATCCGCAGATTCCGCATCGATCGGCTCGAGGCTGATCGACAGGCAGCCCGGTTCATGGGCAAAGCCACCTGCGTGATCGGGCCATTCGGCGATCATCACCGCGCCCTCGCGGTAATCGTCCAACCCCAGTTCCTCGACCTCGCGCGGGTCCGACAGCCGGTAGAAATCGGCGTGGACCAGTGGCAGGCGCACGCCGGGCGGATCGTAAACCTCTATTATCGCAAAGCTGGGCGACGGCACTTCCCCGTCGTGCCCAAGCGCAGCGATGATCGCCCGCGCCAAGGTCGTCTTGCCCGCGCCGAGCCCTCCCGTGAGCGCCACGACGTCTCCGGGTTTGAGGTGACGCGCGATCGCCACACCGAACCGATCCATCGCGGCAAGATCGGGCAGCGCGATTCTCACGGCAGTTGCACGATGGCTGCAGTTCCCTGCCCCGGCTCTGACATCAGTCGCAATGTCCCACCGTGCGCCTCGATCAACTGGCGTGCCAGCGGCAGGCCAAGGCCTTGCCGGCGGTCGACTTTGCGATCCCCGCTGACTTTTACGCCATCCAGCGCCCGGGCCAGCGCGCGTTCGTCCATGCCTGCGCCGTTGTCGGACACGACGATCTGAGCCAGATCGCCGCTCGTGCCGCGTTCCCGCGAGACTTGCACCAGAATGCGTCCGCCGCGCGGCGTGGCCGAGATCGCGTTGTCGACAAGATGGCCCAGCGCGCGCGCCAGACGCCGCCTGTCGCCCTTGATCGCGCCGGAAGTGACGCGGTTGCCCTGAAGGTCGAGCGTCAGGCCGGTCTGGCGAATGGCCGCGCTGCGCTGTTCCACGACTGACTGGATAAACGGCATCAGCTCGATATCCTCCATCGCCAGCGGCAGCAGCCCGGCTTCGCTTTGCGACAGGTCAAGGATGCTTTCGATTTGCTCTCCCAACCGCCCCGCCGAAGTCAGGATCGCTTCGACATATTCCTGCCCGTTCTCGTCAAGCTGGGCGCCGATGCCTGCCTGCAGCAGTTCGGCGAAGCCGTTGATCGAGGTCAGCGGCGTGCGCAGTTCATAGCTCATGTTGGCTAGGAACCGCGTCTTGATCCCATCCGCCTCCACCAGTGCAGCATTGCGTTCGCGCAGTGCCGTCTCGGCCTTTTGCGAGTCGGTGATGTCGAGGACGATCAGCAATCCGTTGCCATCGGGCAGCGGCACGCCGGCAAATTCGAGCGTGCGACCATCGGCGAGCGACACCCGGCCGCCGGTTTCCTTGCGATCCAACGTGGCCGCGCGCACGGTGTCTCCCACACCCTTGGCCTGTGCCGGTCGTTTGAGGCGCGGGCCAATCTTGCCCAGCAGCGATTCGACATGCGGGTGCGTATCGAGGAAATCGCTCTCCAGTCCCCAGTCATCGGCAAAGCGCCGGTTCCACAGCTGCATGCGGCCATCGGGCGCGAACACCGCGACCGATTCGAACAGACTGTCGAACGTCGCGGTGCGGGTGCGCAGCAATGTGTCGCGGATAGCGGACAGCCGCAGCTGCTCGGTGCGGTCCTCCGCAATCAGCAGCAGCCCGCCATCGGGCACCGGCTGCGCGACGATGCGCAAGTGCGTGCCATCGGCCAGCGGCCAGGCTTCTTCCTGCGTATCACTGGCGGAAAACCACTCGGCCTTTTCGCGCCGCCATGCCGGGAAGTCGCGCACCTCGGGCAGTCGGGCCGCGTCACGCACGAGCTCCAGCATGCGCTCGAACGTTGGCGGATCGATCATCGTCGAGGGAGCCAGCTTGAACAGGCGCTGGAACGGCTGGTTCGCAAACGTCAGTCGCTTGCGCGAATCGAACTGAGCGACCCCTGCGGACAACTGATCGAGCATGGCGCGCTGCGCCTCGCGGAAACCCCGGAATGCGCGGCCGAGATCCTCGAAATCCTCGATGTCGATCGCGTAGCCGGCAATGCCTTCGCCGCCGAGCGGCAAGTCATGGACGCGAAACGCACGGCGCTGGTTGTCGATCGTCAGGCTGACGATGCGTTCGATCGGCATGCCCTTGGCCGCCGCCTGCATCGCGATCTGGCTGGCGGCGAGCCCATCGACTGCCTCGACCAGTTCGGTCCCGGCATCGACCACGCTTTGCGCGCTTTCGCCGCCGACTGCCGCGACATAGGCCGAATTGACCAGTTGCAGTAAGCCATCGCTGCGGCGAAACCACATCGGCATCGGCGCGGCCTCGATCATCGAGACCAGCGCGGTAAAATCGCCGCGCGCACTGGCTGCTTCCTCGCGCAGTTTGACGAGTTCGCTTTCGCTGTCGCTGAAATCGAACACCCAGATCAGCGCGGCCCCGCCGGGGGAGACTTGCGGATCGGCCTGGCAACCACGCAACGCGAGACTGCGCGAAGATCCGCGCGGCGTTGCCACCAGCCGGAACGACGCGGCGGTTTTCTGCGCGCGCAAGACGGCAGCGGACAACTCGGCCAGCTTGTCGGCGGGAAGCCCCCGGTCGCCGGCATCCAGTTCGGTCAGATACTGGGGGACCGAATCCAGTCCAAGCCACTGCGCCAGCTTCGGCGAAGCCTCGATCCGCCCGTCAGAACGCACCAGCAGCGGCAGTGCCGGCGATTCCTCGACCATGCGCGCCAGCCGCCTCGCGGAACGCTGTGTCGCTTCTGCCCGCTTCTGCCGATGCCGTGCGGCCATGATGGCCCACGCCGCCGCGATGGTCCACGCGGCCAGCACAAGCGCGACAAGCACGATACCGATGCGATCAAGTTCCATTGTATGCGGCTATGCGTCGGCAACCGCGCCAAGACAATGGGCTGGCGACCGCTCATTCCGGCAGACACGTGGACAGGTGTTCACGAACGGCAATCCGAGCGAAAAGCCGGGGGAAGGCGAAGCAATACAGCGCCGCCCTTCCCCGTGCTGACATCAGTAGCGGTAATGATCCGGCTTGAACGGACCAGCCTGCGGCACGCCGATGTAGCTTGCCTGCTTGTCCGTAAGCTTGGTCAGCTTCACGCCCAGCTTTTCCAGATGCAGCGCCGCGACCTTTTCATCGAGGTGCTTGGGCAGAACGAAGACGTTGTTGTCGTAATCGTCGGACTTGGCGAACAGTTCGATCTGCGCCAGCACCTGGTTGGTGAAGCTAGACGACATGACGAAGCTGGGGTGCCCGGTGGCGCAGCCCAGATTCACCAGACGGCCCTTGGCCAGAATGATGATCTGCTTGCCATCGGGGAATTCGACCAGATCGGTGCCTGGCTTCACTTCGCTCCACTTGTAGTTGTTGAGCGCGGCGATCTGGATCTCGCTGTCGAAGTGGCCGATGTTGCATACGATGCTCATCGGCTTCATCGCTTCCATGTGCGCGCCGGTGATGACGTCCTCGTTGCCAGTCGCGGTTACGAAGATGTCGCAGCGCGTGACGGCTTCTTCCATCGTCACGACTTCGTAGCCTTCCATCGCCGCCTGCAGCGCGCAGATGGGATCGACCTCGGTCACCATCACGCGCGCGCCGCCCTGGCGCAGCGAGGCGGCTGACCCCTTGCCAACATCGCCGAACCCGGCGACGCAGGCGACCTTGCCCGCCAGCATCACGTCGGTAGCGCGGCGGATCGCGTCGACCAGCGATTCGCGGCAGCCGTACAGGTTGTCGAACTTCGACTTGGTGACACTGTCGTTCACGTTGATCGCCGGGAACGGCAGCTTGCCTTCCTTGGCGAGGTGATAAAGGCGGTGAACGCCGGTGGTGGTCTCTTCCGAGACGCCCTTGATCGCTGCGACCGAGCGGGTCAGGTAGCCCGGACGTGCCTTGACGAAGGCCTTCAGCGCGCGCTGGAATTCGATTTCCTCGGCATTGGCGGGATCGCCCAGCGTTTCGCCCGCTTCGATACGTGCGCCCCACAGCGCGAACATCGTGGCATCGCCGCCGTCATCGAGGATCATGTTGGCAGTGGTTTCATCGCCCCAATCGAAGATGCGACCGACGTAGTCCCAGTAATCGGCCAGGCTCTCGCCCTTGATCGCGTAAACCGGAATGCCGCTCGCAGCGATGGCGGCGGCGGCATGGTCCTGGGTCGAGAAGATGTTGCAAGTTGCCCAGCGCACTTCGGCTCCGAGCGCGACCAGCGTTTCGATCAGCACCGCGGTCTGGATCGTCATGTGCAGCGAACCGGTGATGCGCGCGCCCTTCAGCGGCTTCGATGCGCCAAATTCCTCGCGCAGCGCCATCAGGCCGGGCATTTCGGTTTCGGCAATGGCGATCTCGGCCCGACCGTAATCGGCAAGGCCAATGTCGGCGATGACATAATCGTGGATGGCTTCGGCGGCAGTGGCCAAGGGAATTCTCCTGAATGCTTCGTTCGTTTGGTACGGTCCTTAGCCATCCGCAGATGCGATAGCCGGGTCGTCGCTATGCGCGGTTCCCTAGCGTTTTGGCCTACACGAAGCAAATATAAAGAAACCTTTATATGATCGCCAAACGCTAGGCCGTACCGCGTGGAGCGACGAACTTTGCGCCAGACCGTTGCCGGTGCGCAACGGCCGCCTATATCAGCGACCTACGTGTTTTACTAAAGCTGGAAGGACGCATTCATGACTATCGCCGTTGGAGACAAGCTGCCCGACGTTAAACTGGTCAAGGCCACCGCTGACGGGCCGGAAGCCGTTCAATCCGCCGACTTCTTCGCGGGCAAGAAGGTTGCGCTGTTCTCGGTGCCAGGTGCCTTCACCCCGACCTGCTCGGCCAAGCACCTGCCCGGCTTCGTCGACAAGGCCGCCGACCTCAAGGCGAAGGGCATCGACGAAATCGCCTGCACCGCCGTCAACGACGCTTTCGTGATGGGCGCCTGGGGCAAGGCGTCGGGCAGCGACGATGTGACGATGCTGGCGGACGGCAACGGCGCGCTGGCAGAAGCCGTCGGCCTGACGATGGACGGCAGCGGCTTTGGCCTGGGCACGCGCGGCCAGCGCTTCTCGATGGTCGTCAACGACGGCACCGTCGAGCAGCTGAACGTCGAAGCACCGGGCGCATTCGAGGTGAGCTCGGCCGAATACATGCTCGGTCAGCTTTAACGACCCGATCCTTGGTGCCAGGGCGCGGCGCGATCCGTGCCCTGCCCCGGGAACGGCGATTGAGCTTACGTCTGCTGGGGGTAGCGATCGGCTATATCCGCCAGAGAAGCGCGCACCAACTCTTCAAGCACCGCCAGATCGACGTCGCTCAGCGCCTTGATATAAAGGCATGATGTTCCGGTGGTGTGCTTGCCGAGCCGACCCAGAAGCGCCGTGCTCGGTGAAAATCCCTCCACCAGATACAGCACCAGCGCGGCTTTGCGCGGGCTGAAGCCGATGCGGCACATGTCGCCTTCGCGGCCGCTCTCATACCGGTAGTGGTAGCTTCCATAGCCGACGATGCTCTTGCCCCACATCCTGGGCATCTCACCGGTTATGGTACGCAAAAACGCGTCGATCGCGCGCGCGTCGGCGCGTCGGTTGTCGGGAGCCACACCATCCAGAAATGCATCGACGGCGGCATCGATCGGCTGGGTCTTGTTCTCGGCCATGCCGGACTATCGCACAGCCGGAACACGATGCTCAAGATGGAGAATGCGTGCCCTTCCGACGACGCTTCAGCCGTCGAGAAATTCCGCCACCATCGCCGCGACCTGTTCGGTGTCGAGATCGAGGAAGCCATTGCCGGCACCGGGAAGCGGCACCAGTTTGCCACGACGCAGCAGGTGCACCGACGCATGGGTCTCGTCCCACAAGTCGTCGCGCGGGCACAGGACCAGTGCCGGGTGATCGATCGGAGCCAGATCCGCGCCCACATCCTGCGAATAGACGGCGCGAAAGCCCCAGGGGAATTTCATCCCGCTGCGCAAGCATTCACCCAGCGCCTGATGTCGCCACTCGGGCGTGTGCCGCGCATCGTTGAGCTTCTCGGTGATCGCCCAAAGCTCGGCGATGTTCGAAGCATCCTTGCGCGGCACCGGAAACCCGTCCGCATTGGCCAGACGCGCCTCGCGCACCTCGGCTGCGATCACCGGCAAGCTGACAAACACGATCTTGCGTACGCGCTCAGGCCGATTGCGCGCGATCCACGCGGCGATCGCACTGCCGGTGTGATAGCCCATCAGGTCGAACGGACCCGGCGGGAGATCGCCGCTGGACTGCAACGTATCGACTAGATCGACGATTGCCTGACCGTAGTCCCCGATGACCGGCGGCACGGGCGGCGCATCGCTGTTGCCGTAGCCGGGGGTATCCGGAGCCAGGCAAGCGCGCGTGTCACCCAGAACGCCAATGAACTTTTCGTAGTCGCGCCCGCTTTTGGGCGACTGGTGCAGGCAGACCACCGGGGGCCGTGCCCCGCCCTGTAACGGTCGCGCGACCCGGTAATGAATCTGCCCCAACGGTCCATCGGCATAGGCCCGGTAAACAGAGACCATCGCTTTTCACCCCATCGTTGTCTGTGATTCCGGGATGTCACCGTGATGGCGCGCACGGTTTGTTATCCTGATGAATGTTCACCAGTCGAGCAGCGGCAAGGGACTGTAGCCCAAACGAAATCGCCGCCCCCTGCACTTGGCAAGGAGCGGCGGAATATCGTGGTGCGCCCGGAACGATTCGAACGTCCGACCCTCAGATTCGTAGTCTGATGCTCTATCCAGCTGAGCTACGGGCGCGTTGGAGGGCCGTCCTTAGATAGGCCCGTTTGGTTTGGCAAGCACCTAAAACGAGATTTTACAGTTAGCTGTCCACCGTCTCGCGTCGCGGGCAGTTACAGCAGATTGTGCAACAGGGCGCGGTGCAGCTGCGCCGCCAGCGGATAGTCCAGCGGCGGCATGGGCAATTTCGGTATCGCGGAAGATTCGAACCAGCCGAACGCTTCTGCCTCATGACCATTCGGAACGCCCTGCCAGCGCAGACAAGCGTAAAGCAGGATGACGACCGGCCTGCCATTGACGGAATCCTTGCCGCTATCCGCCGCGAAGCCGATCGGAATCAGGTCTGCGGCGCGCAGCGCGATGCCCAGTTCCTCGGCCAGTTCGCGCGCGCCCGCGACATCGGGGGTTTCGCCGGGCTCTAACTTTCCCCCCGGGAATTCCCATAGCCCCCCATGCACTGAAGCCGAATTTCTTTGCTGCATGAAGATCTTACGGGCGGAATCGAGCAAGGCGACAGCGGAGACGACCAGAGGTGTCGAGATTTTTTGCAATTTCGCCGCCCTGCTTAGAGGAAATTTAACGCTGTAGTTAGTAGCCATGTGTTGAATGGCTAAGGTGTAATCCAAGCATGACCTTATGGGAACTACTGCGCAAAGTCCGAAACGATGAACGCGGCACGTCCGCTGTCGAACTGGGCATCCTGTGTGTAATGATCGTTATCGGCCTCATTGCCGCTGTGCGGGGCGTGGCCGATGAAAACACGCGCATTTGGAGCAATGTTTCCGAGAAAGTCATTCAATCAAGTTCGAATTAAGGATTAAACCTTTTTCAAGACTTTCCCCTTATTCCGGAAATTGTTCGAAGCGCACCAAACGTGACGGACCGGGTACTGAAGACTGCTAACCAGGAGACATGACATGAAGTTCATCAAGAAGCTTCGCCGCAATGAAGACGGCGCAACTGCAATCGAATACGGCCTGATTGCCGCCCTCATCGCCGTTGCCGCGATCACCGCGATGCAGGGCCTGGGCTCGCAGCTGAGCACGACCTTCGACAAGACGAAGGACACGATGGCTGCAACCAACTAAGTTGGTTTAAGCCTAGTCGAAGTCTTTCGACGATTTTGGGGCGGCAGGGCAACCTGCCGCCCCTTTCGTTTGTCTGCGAGCCTTCGCCTGATGCGCAAACCGTTCAATACGTGACGATCTTTGCCTTCTGTCCGGCCGAAAGCCTTTCGTTGGCGGCGAGCCCGTTCAACACCATGAAGCGCTCCACTTTCGCATCATCGTAAGCCATCCGGGCCGCCAGCGATTGAACGGTGTCGCTGGATCTGACAGTCACAACGCTAAGCCTGCGCGGCTTGATTGCGCCGGCCTCACTGGTCGATATACGCCGCATCGAACGGAACATCGGGTTGAACACCGCCGCGCCGCCAGCCTGCGCGATCGTGACAAAGTGATAAGCCTTTCCGTCCCCGAAATCGTATGCGAATACGACCACATCCACCGTGCCGCTGCTGGCCTGCACGCGGGCGGTGCCATAGGCGGCTCTCAGACCATTCACTGTCGTCGTTTCGATTGCCTGTGGCGTGACCGCAGCCTGGCCCGATTCGGTCAACCCGGCAAAAGCGCTGCGAACATAGGCGTCGAGATTGCCGTTATAGGCGGCACTGGTGAATTCCGCCTTGCCTGCCTGACCGCTGACCGACACCGATCGCGTGCCGTTGACCATGTAGAAACCGGTGGGCGCCTGGAATGCAAGCCTCAGTTCGGGGTGGGTAAACATGGCACCATCGACGATGCCCTGCTTGGGATCGTCGCCATAAGTGATGCCATCGATCCGCGTCAGGAAGGTGTCGCGGTTGGTCGTACCGGTGGCGTTGGCTCCGGCGCGAGTCAGCGCGGCGCGCACGCGCGAAGCCGGGTCGGGGTGGGTCGAGGCCCATTCGGGGGTCTGGCTGGTCGATCCGCGCAGCTTTGCTTCCAGCGCATTCTGCTGTGCAAGGCTCTCCAGCAGGGAGGACATGGCGCGGGGATCATAGCCTGCCTGGCGCAGGTAATTGATGCCAAGGTTGTCGGCTTCAGTTTCCTGGCTGCGCGAGTACTGCAGCGTAAGCAATTGCGAACCTTGCGAGAATACCTGCTGACCCAGACGCCCGAAGCTGCTGTCACCCAGCAACACACCGGAAAGGACGGTGCCAAGCACGCCGATCACCGAATTGCGTGTTGCCGCCTTCTGGCGCTTTGCCGAGTGGCGCGCAGCGACGTGGCCGACTTCATGGCCGAGCACACCGGCCAGTTCCGCTTCGTCGTTCATCAGCGCGGTAAGCTGGCGCGTCACGTAAACATAGCCGCCGGGAATAGCGAAAGCGTTGTTTACCGGTGAATTCAGCAGCGTGACGGTGAAGTCGCCGCGCGCATTGCTGAGGCCCGACTGGACCGCGATCGTCTTGCCGACCGATTCGACGTAACTCGCCTGCGGCCCGGCATATACGCCACCAAATTCAGCCACGAGTTGCGGATGCGCCTTCGCGCCTTCGGACTTGTCCTTCTGGCTGATGGCAGTGACGGTCGCGGGTGAGCCTGCGGTCCCTTCGGTGCCCGCTGAGGCCCCTCCGCCGGACGATGGCGTCGTGCATGATGCGACCGCGAATGCCATTGCCGTCGCCGATGACAGCGCCAAAGCCTTGCGCAGTCCGTTTTCCTGTTTCGCCATCCTGTTTCCCTCTGCTTGCCACTAGGCCGGTTCCCTGACGGAGAACCCGATTTTATCCCGGTTGTTCCCCGCCGTCGGCAATCGCCGCCTGCTTTGCCAGCGGATGCCGGGCATTGACCAGCGCGACCAGACGCGCGCTCTCAACATGTGTGTAAATTTGCGTCGTCGCAATGTCGGCGTGGCCAAGGAGCGTCTGTAATACGCGCAAATCCGCGCCGCCTTCCAGCAGATGCGTGGCGAAGGCATGACGCAGCACGTGCGGCGAAATCTTCTCGGGCTCGATGCCGGCGCGGATCGCGAGTTCGCGCAGCAACTGGAACAGTCGCACGCGCGTCAGATGCCCGCTGGCCCCGCGCGAGGGGAACACGAATCGCGCGGCCGAGCCGCTGCCCCGCAGCGCCAGCCAGCGCGACAACGCCGCGCTTGCGCGTCGCCCGACCGGGACCAGTCGCTGCTGTCCGCCCTTGCCGGTAATGTGGATAAATGGCGCATCACGCGCCACTGCGGCCATGGGCAGCGACACCAGTTCGCTTGCCCTCAGGCCCGACCCATAAAGCAGTTCCAGCAAAGTCAGCAGCCTGACTGCCTCGCGCCGGTCGCCCGCTGCCTCTGTCTCGGCCAGCGTCAGCAGGCACTCCACCTCGTCATGCGACAGGATGCGCGGCAACGGTCGGCGAATCGCCGGGCGCGGCAATGCGGATGAAGGATCGTCACCGCGCACGCCTTCATCGACCAGAAATCCGTAGAACTGCCGCAAGGCCGAGCACTTGCGCGACAGGCTGGACGCAGCAAGGTCAGACCAACGCTCGCCCAGGCGAGACAGAGCCGCGCCATCGGTCCTCGCCAGATTGCCAATCAGTGCCTGCGCGCCTTGCAGATCGCGACGATAGGCCGCCAGAGTGTTCGCCGCCGCTCCCCGCTCGGCCGCAATCATGTCAAGAAATCGCTCAATCCAGTCCGTGCCAACCCCTGCCCCGCCCACCGGTTCAGCGGCTGCGGGCTGAGTGATGTTCATGCCCGACCGTCAGCCCCGCGCCACGGCTTCAGCGGCAATCATCCGCGCTTCGGCTTCCAGACCGACAGTGCGCAGCGCCGCGACGGCGTGATAAAGAAACCGCGGGCTCATGCGCTGCCAGCCAGAGCTTTGCATGCCGAGGCCAACCAGAAACGCGACAGTGGCGACATCCCCGCTACGGGCCGCGCCGTCGATGGCGGTGGTCCAGCGTGTTGCCTCGCCCAGCTTGAGGTCGAGGTCTGAACTATAGCTCGACACCGCGCCGTCATCGATCCGCTGCTGGAGGAGTTCGTCGCCTCCGCCCGCGCCG
>CAZCUS010000008.1:16587-111790 GCA_964502105.1 uncultured Novosphingobium sp.
AAGCCCTGCGATCAGGAAGGCGGACTTGCGGCCATTGGCGCTGGCATCGTCGCTGATGAAGGTGTCGAGCGAACCGGTGTCTACCCCTGCGGAACGGTTTGGCGCGGCGACGACGAGCATCCCCCACGCCTCGCTGCCGGCGGGCACGACGCTGGCCCAGCGCATGGCATTCGCATCCAGACCAGCGGCCAGCATCGAGGCAATGAGCGGCGCGGCTCCATCGGCCATGTCCGCGCTCTGCGGCAAGCGGGCGGCGGCATAGGCCGTCAGCACTTGCCGCGAATACCTTTCTTCCGCATTCGTTGCGCCGTCCCAGACCTTCTGGATCGCGGCCAGGCGTCCGGCCGGACTGGCCAGAACATAGGCATCGCGCAGGCTTTCCGCGCGTTCGGACCACACGCCGGAGCTGTCAGGATCGACGTAGATCTGGCTATAGAGATCGACCATTGCCTGGCTCGACAGCACGCCAGCGGCGGCTGCGCGGTCAGCGGCGGCGGCACGGCGCTGCAACCCTGCGGCCGGCGCCAGCGCGGTCAGATACATGTAACGCGGGCCGCCTGACGCCATCAACGGGTCTGGCGGGGTCAGGCCAACCGCCGTTGCAAGGCCAAAGCGCCAGGGCGTCAACTCGCCGACCTTGTCCCACTCGATTGTCACCGCACGGCGGCTACGCCCGGCGGTTCCGGCGTAGCGCTGCGCCAGCAGCAGATCGATGCGCGCCATCTCGCCGCGCGACAGCGAGCGGTCAAGTTGCGACATCGCTGCCGTACCATTGCCGCGGAAGGCATTGCAGATAGCCTTCGCCGCCTGCCACTGGTTGTCGTCCTGAGCACCGCCGCCGGTGATGACCGGGCACAATCCGGTGAGATCGCCATCCGCAGTGTAGGTCTGCATAGCGGCGGTGGACAGATCAGGCGTGAAATTGCCAGGATCGATGTCTTGCAGGATCGCCCTTGCGGCATCCACCTCGCCCATACGCACCAGCAAGCCGACACGCAGCGCGAGGAATTCCTGCGGCGCCATTCCCGGCGGCGCATTCAGCCGCGAGGCCAGCGCCCGGCGCAGGAGGATATGCCCCCAGCGCGACACCATCGCACCGCGATTGCCTGCCAGCGCAAGACGCACCAGCCTTGAATTCTGGCCGGAAAGCGAAGTTGCCGGAAGGCCGCCTTCGGTCTCATCGATCAACCCGATGTTGCTCATTGCACGACGCGAACCGGGCGGGATGTCGAAGTTGGGCTTGAGGCCCAGGACGTCCTGAAAATCCTCGGGCGTCATCCGCGCCAGTTCGTCCAGCGATGGCAACCGGGTCAGCATGTCGCCGCCGGTCCCGGATGTGCTGGGCACAGCCGCGCTGCTTGGCGAACTGCCCCCGCTGGGCAGTTCCTGCACGACGGGAACCGATGTCGTGCGCGGACCGCTGCCAGATGGAGAAGGCTGGGAGGGCGCTGGATTGTTTTTCTGGGCCGGCGCGGGCGCAGGGGACGGTGTGGAATCGTTGCCGAAGCCCGGCGGCAGAATCGATTCAGGCGCGTCCTGCGCGATCGCCCATGCCGAAGTCAGCGCGAGTCCGGCGCCAAGAAGCAAGTGAAGCGCCTTCATCGCGGCAACTCCGGAACCGCGATCGGCTCAGCAATCTGGCGTAGCGGCTGGCGGCCGCCATCGACCCAGGCATAGGCCAGCAACACGATGACGATGGCCGCAAGGCTCCCCAATACCCAGCCCCAGCGCATTCCGACCGTCACTAACCTTCCTTCACCGATGCTTGCGCTGCGACCTAGCCCAACTATAGGCAAGCCTGCAATGGACGTTCAACCTTCTCGCCACATCGCGCCCGAGCATGACGCGCTTGCCCGCCGGCTCGATCGCCCGATTGTGCTTATCGGCATGATGGGCGTGGGCAAGTCCAGTGTCGGAAAGCGGCTTTCGATGTTGCTTGGCTGGCAGTTCGTCGACGCCGACGATGAGATCGAGAAATCGGCGCAGATGACGATTCCGGAAATCTTCGCGACATATGGCGAGGATTACTTTCGTGATGGCGAGCGTCGGGTGATTGCGCGGCTGGTCAGCGGCCCGGACCACCGCATCGTTCTTGCCACGGGAGGCGGCGCCTTCAGCAATCCGGACACGCGCGCGCTAATCCTTGATCGCGCTGTGACCGTCTGGCTCGACAGCGATCTCGATACACTGGTGGAGCGCACCAGCCGCAAGGACAATCGTCCACTGCTCAAGGACGGCAACGCGCGTGAAATTCTCGCCAAGCTGCGCGAGGAGCGGTCGCCTCACTATGCGCAGGCGCCTATCCATGTGCTGAGTTGCAGCGGGCCGCACACCAATACCGTCAACAAAGTGATCCAGGGCATCGAACAATGGCTGTAATCCCCGTCGATGTGGCCGGCCGGCCTTATGAAGTGCGCGTGGGCGCCGGATTGCTGGCTGAACTGGTGCCGCACTGCCGGGGCAAGCTGCGCAAGCGCGACGTGCCGATCGTCACGGACTCCAATGTCCACGCGGCATGGGGCGACGTGGTGGAAAAGGCGCTGCGCGACCACGGCCACGAACCGCATTGGCGCATCCTTCCGGCGGGTGAGCAGACCAAGAGCTGGGAAGAGCTGTCGGCGACAGTGAACTGGTTACTGGGCCTTGAGGTAGAGCGCGGCGATCACATCATCGCGCTAGGTGGGGGCGTGATCGGCGATCTGACCGGATTTGCCGCCTCGATTCTGAAGCGCGGCTGCAACTTCATCCAGCTACCCACCACGCTGCTGGCGCAAGTCGATTCGAGTGTCGGCGGCAAGACTGCGATCAATACCCCGGCGGGCAAAAACCTCGTCGGCGCATTCCACCAGCCGTCGCTGGTGCTGGCGGATCTTGCGGCGCTGGAAACACTGCCCGAGCGTGAACTGCTTTCCGGCTATGCCGAAGTTGTGAAATACGGCTTGCTTGGCGATGCCGACTTCTTCGCGTGGTGCGAGGAGAACGCTGGCGCGATGCTGGCCGGCGATGGCGCTTTGCGAGAATACGCGGTCTCCCACAGCGTCGCAGCCAAGGCGCTCATCGTTGCCGAGGATGAGCGCGAGACCAGCGGCACTCGTGCGCTGCTCAACCTTGGCCACACTTTCGGCCATGCGCTGGAGGCCGAGACCGGCTTTTCCAGCCGCCTGCTGCACGGCGAGGCGGTTGCGCTGGGCATGGTGCTGGCGGCGCGCTATTCGGCGCGACGCGAACTGATGCCCGCCGCTACTGCCGAACGGGTCGCGGACCACATCGCACAGATCGGGCTGCCATCCGAAATCGCCCGCATCGACATGGACTGCGACGGCAAGGCGCTGGTGCGCCACATGCTGCACGACAAGAAAATGGATGCGGGCACGCTTCCATTTGTGCTGATGAAAGGCATCGGCCACGCCTTCCTCGATCGCGATGTTGCGCTCGATGACGTGGCGTGTTTCCTCGACAATGAATTGTCGCGGGAATTGGCTGCCTGATCCATACGGGTTGATAAGGTTGGGCCGTTCATCTGCCGGGACGGGCTGACGACGAAGTCGCAACAATGACGGGCTGATCTGCGTTCCATTCATGGATCGGCGGCACGCGCTCCATCCGAGAGTCCAGCGCCGCCTCAACAAGAGGAGCCAGACATGACCGAACCCGTCGTCATCGACGAAAGCAAACGCCTCATTTCTTCCGATATGGTCGAAGGCACCAAAGTGTATAACCGGCAGGGCGAGAAGCTTGGCACCGTGCTCAACTTCATGGTCAACAAGCGTAGCGGTGAAGTCGAATATGCCGTGATGGAATTCGGCGGCATTCTGGGTATCGGCACCGAATATTACCCGATCCCTTGGAAAATGCTCGATTACGACGAAGCCGAGGGAGGCTATGTTGTCGACCTAGACAAAGACAAGCTGGAAGGCGCTCCGCGCTACCGCGATCGCCAGCAGAGCTTTAGCGACGTCTATGGCAGGGACGTCTATGGCTACTACGGTATGCCATACCCCTACATCTGAACATGCACTCACGCGCTCCCAACGAGCGTGACGGTTCGCACTTGGAACGGCGACAGGTGGCAATCGTCCTGCCGCCGTTCTGATTCCAATGGAGAGGCACAATGCCTGCAAAGTCGAAGGCCCAGCAAAAGGCGGCCGGTGCCGCACTTTCCGCAAAACGATCTGACTCGAACAAGGAAGACCTCAAGGGTGCGTCGCTGGAGATGTATGAATCCATGAGCGAGGACCAGCTTGAGGACCTCGCGGCAACGAAGCGAAAAGACAAGCCTGAGCACGCCGACGACTCGGATTGACTGCGGCGTGACATTGGCTGGCGCTGGGCTTACGCAGCGCGATCACAAGGATAAAACGGGATCGCGATGACTGCTGCCGAAGCCACTCCGAAAATCGAACTGCCTGCCCATGATCGCGCCTTTTTGGGGCACCCCAAGGGGTTGGGATATCTCGCCTTCGTCGAAGGGTGTGAGCGGTTTTCCTATTACTCAATGCAGACGCTGCTCGTGCTCTACATGGTCAAGTATCTGCTGTTGCCCGAGAATATCGGCAATGTCATCGGGCTGGAGTGGCTGCGGACGACGGTCTATGGCGGGATGGAGGGTCAGCCGCTAGCCTCGGCATTGTTCGGCAACTATACCGCCCTCGTCTACCTTACGCCGATCCTCGGCGGTATTTTGGCTGACCGCTGGCTCGGTCGCCGCAGCACGCTGATTGCCGGCGCGCTGGTCATGGCTCTCGGGCATTTCCTGATGGCGTTCGAGAATTGCTTCCTGTTCGCCTTGATTGCCCTCGTCGTCGGCGTCGGGTTGTTCAAGGGCAACATCGCCAGCCAGGTCGGTGAACTCTATCGGCCAAACGATCTGCGCCGCGCGATGGCGTTCCAGATCTTCTACATCGCTATCAACGTGTCGGTCATCGCCGCGCCTCTGATCGCTGGCACGCTTGGCGAGAAGGTCGGCTGGCATTGGGGCTTTGGCGCGGCAGGCGTGGTCATGGTCATCGGCCTGATCATCTACCTGATGGCGACCCCATGGCTTCCCGCCGATAACCGGCCCGACAAAAGCAAGGGCGGCGCCAAGCGCCCCAGCCTGACCAAGGCCGACACCCCTCGCCTGCTGGCGCTTGCCGCGCTGGTGCCAGTTCTGGCCATCGCGATCCTGACCAATCAGGAGATATTCAACGCCTACCTCGTGTGGGCGGACGAGCACTTTCAGCTGACTTTCTTTGGCCAGACCCTGCCGACAAGCTGGATGATCACCATCGATGCGACGCTGAGCTTCTCTATGCTTGTCGTGGTCGCTGCTTTCTGGAAATGGTGCAGCGTGCGCAACGGCACGGAGCCGGATGAACTGGGCAAGATGATCATCGGAAGCGTGTTTACCGTTACGGGTGGCCTGTGTCTCGCCATCGCGGCCGGAACGCAGGGTTCAGCCAAGATCGGCCTGTTCTGGCCGGTGATGTTCCATCTGTTCAATAGCATCGGCTTTGCGCACATCATGCCCGTCAGCCTTGCCCTGTTCACCAAGATTGCGCCCCGCGCGCTGACCGCCACAATCGTCGGCATCTACTATCTGGCATTTTTCGCCGCGAACCAGATCGTCGGTGTGGTCGGCGGCTGGTATTCGACCATGGACACTGTCCAGTTCTGGCTGCTCCACGCCGCCACTGCCGCAGTCGGTCTGGTTGCGTTCGTCGTGCTCAAGCTAACACTGACAAAGCAGCTGTCGGGCATCCCCGAAGAGGGATAGCCGCTCCCTCGGTTAGCCAAACAGGGCGATGGACTGCGTTCCCGTTGCCAGAGGCTCGCCTTCGGTGTTCCACATCGCCATGTGCTGGCTTGAGCAACCATCGCGCGCAAACTCGCCAAGGGCGTGCATCAGCCACCAGCCTTCGCGAGTCATCGGCGCCGGGCTGAGCAGGTTCATCTGCCAATGCATCGAGCTTACCTGCACGGTCCGGCCGAACTGCGGCATGACTCCAGGCGGCGTGGCATCGGCGCACAGCATCAATTCAACCATCGGGTGCAGCAGGGCACGATCCTGCAGCCGGACCCACCAGCAGACTTCGCGCCGGCTTGATTCGGGAGGTAAAGCGATACGGGCTTCGAAGTTGTTGCGCACGAAAGAGGCCGCGTACTCTATCGGTAACGGCTGCGCATGCTCCAGTGAAACCAGTCCGTCCGGCAACGGCCGATCGTCGAAAGCCAGCGAACTGGGCACCGGGCCCATGAACACGAAATTTCCCACGAACCCCGTGCCATTTTCGCCAGCGATGCGGGTTTCGATCCAGGTCGCGTTGCGCCCCTGCCGCAGTATCTCGGCGGTCGCCGTCACGCTTCCGTAAAGCGGTGCAATCATCGCCAATTGCGCCGAGCGCAGCGGCGACAAGCCTTCACCGCCGATTTGCATCGCCACGGCCAGCGCCAATGCGGAAGAGAAACCGCCGTAGGCGGTGCGCCCTTGTAACCAAGTCTCCGGAATATCGACGGTCAGCCCGCTGGGCGCTGGCGATCCACCCGCAAGGACTTGCGCGAATCCGGTCATCGTGCGGGCCTACTCAAAACAGGCGCGATCCATTTGGCACTGCCTTGTCCGGCGAGAACAGCACCACGCAGCCCGCCTCATCAGCGAAACCGAGCGTCAGCGCCTCGGACAGCGCCTTGCCGATCTGGCGCGGCGGGAAATTGACCACGGCGGCGACCTGCCGCCCCACCAGTTCCTCTGGCGTATAAAGCGCGGCGACCTGTCCCACGCTGCGGCGCACGCCGATGCCGGCGCCGAAATCAATCCGCAGTTTCAAGCTGGGCTTGCGCGCGCCTTCGTAGACCTCAGCTTCGATCACCGTGCCGACCCGGATGTCCACACGCAGAAAATCATCGAAGTCGATTTCTGGGCCTGCGGGGGCATCCGGGGCGTGATCGAGGTGCACGTTATTCGAGTTCGAGGATTACCGCGTCGACGGCCAGGCTGTCGCCGGCCTTGGCGCGCAGTTCCTTTACCGTACCGGCCTTCTCGGCGCGCAGGATGTTCTCCATCTTCATGGCTTCGACCACGGCGAGCGGCTGCCCGATCTCGACCTTGTCGCCTTCGGCAACATGCAGGTTCACCAGCAGGCCGGGCATCGGGCAGATAAGGTAACGCGACAGATCCGGCGGCACCTTCTCGATCATACGCGCCGCCAGCGCCGCGATAGACGTAGGCAGGATGTTGATCTTGTGCGCCGCACCACGTGTCGTCATGCGGAAGCCCAGGGCGGTAAGCGCCAGCTTCGCGCCGATTTCCTCGCCGTTGACCTCAGCCAATGCGAAGCGGTCGCCCGGCGTATATTCCATCTCGATGTCGACGGGTTCGCCGTTGACCGTAACTTCGCCGTCATCGATCACGACTTCGTACGGAGCCTTGTCGACCGTGACCGTCCATTCCGACGGCGGATCGAGCGGTTCGGCCAACTGACCGTCTACCCGGCGCGAGCGATCCGCCCGCGCGGTTGCGACGAAAGCAGCCATCGCCGCCAGCTTGACCTTGAGATCGTCTGCAGCCGGCGCTCCCTGGAAACCTTCGGGATATTCTTCGGCGATGAAGCCGGTGGTCAGTTCGCCCGAACGGAAGCGCGGGTGCTGCATGATCGCCGAGACGAAATCGATGTTGTGGCCCAGCCCCTCGATCTCGAAGGCATCGAGCGCGGCGATCTGCAGATCGGCAGCCTCGTCGCGGGTTTCACCCCAGGTGATGAGCTTGGCGATCATCGGATCGTAGAACATCGACACTTCGCCGCCTTCGTAGACGCCATCATCGATGCGCACACCGCCCACGCCGCGGCGGCCGTTGGCAGTGCCGTCATCGGTCCAGCCATCAACGGGCGGATCATAGCGCACCAGACGCCCGGTCGAGGGCAGGAAGCCGCGATAGGGGTCTTCGGCATAGATACGGTTCTCGATCGCCCAACCGTCGATGCCGATATCGTCCTGCGTCATTTCCAGCTTTTCGCCAGCGGCAACGCGGATCATCTGCTCGACCAGATCGATACCGGTGATCGCTTCGGTGACCGGGTGTTCCACCTGCAGGCGGGTGTTCATTTCGAGGAAGTAGAAGCTCTCGCCCGTCGGGTCTGCGCCCGAGACGATCAGTTCGACGGTGCCGGCCGAATAATAGCCCACCGCCTTGGACAGCGCGACGCACTGCTCGCCCATAGCCTTGCGCATCTTGGGCGTAACGAACGGCGACGGCGCTTCTTCCACCACCTTCTGGTGGCGGCGCTGGATCGAGCATTCCCGCTCGTTCAGGTAAAGCACATTGCCGTGCTGGTCGCCCAGGATCTGGATTTCGATGTGACGCGGATTGAGGATGAACTTCTCGATGAAAACGCGGTCGTCGCCAAACGAGTTCAGGCCTTCGCGCTTGGTGGCCTCGAAGCCCTCACGCACGTCCTGCTCGTTGTAGGCCAG
Source organism: uncultured Novosphingobium sp. (assembly GCA_964502105.1). Taxonomy (GTDB): domain Bacteria; phylum Pseudomonadota; class Alphaproteobacteria; order Sphingomonadales; family Sphingomonadaceae; genus Novosphingobium. The sequence goes on from CAZCUS010000008.1 coordinate 25,039, forward strand.
GCGCATACCCTTGCCGCCGCCGCCGGCCGAGGCCTTCATCATCACCGGATAGCCGATCTCTTCCGAGATGCGCACTGCGTGCTCGGTATCCTCGATCTCGCCAACGAAGCCGGGCACCACATTCACGCCCGCCGCCTTGGCCAGCTTCTTGGATTCGATCTTGTCACCCATCGCGGCAATCGCGTTCACCGGCGGGCCGACGAAAGCGATACCCTCGGCCGCCAGCGCCTCGGCGAACGACGTGCGTTCCGACAGGAAGCCATAGCCGGGATGCACGGCGTCGGCGCCGGTCTGCTTGCAAGCAGCGATGATCTTGTCCGCAATCAGATAGGACTGCGCCGCCGGAGCCGGACCGATATGCACCGACTCATCGGCCATCTTCAGGAACGGCGCGCGCGCATCGGCGTCGGAATAGACCGCTACCGTCTGGATACCCATCCGGCGCGCCGTCTTGATGATGCGGCAGGCAATCTCGCCCCGATTTGCGATGAGGATTTTCTTGAACATGGGCTTCCTATTGTCCGATCAGATCGTTGAGTTGCGTGGTGCGTTCCTGCGTCAGACGGGTCCGGCAGGTGGCGACCAGAAGCGGTTCCATTGAACCGCCTCGAAACAGGTATCCGGCGCTGGTGCAATGCGCGTCGCGGTATTTCAGCCAGGCGCGCTGGGCGTCGAGCAGCGTGGCATAATAGCCGGGCGCATCTTCGGCATCGCGCGTTTTCATCGCCGCAGCGGTCTGCTTCCACTGCACGTTCAGCGCCGCATCGGCAGAGCGGAATTCCTCGGCGGCGCACCAGTTCATTTCCTGTTGCGCGACGGGTTCCTTGCAGTTCCAGCCCGGGTTGGGTGAAGCTGCTGCCGCCAAGAGTGCCAGCACGATCATTCCGCCGCCTCCAGCTTGGCGCAACCCTTTGGCATGCGCGAGGCTTCGACCTCACCCGGCGTCTCAGCGATCTGCATCGCTTTCAACCCCAGCCTGGCGAACATTGCCGCGTCGGCGTCGTCGCCGGCGTTCGGCGCGGTCAGCAACGTGTCGCCGGTGAAGATCGAATTGGCGCCGGCCATAAAGCACATCGCCTGTGTCATCTCGGACATCGATTCGCGCCCTGCGGACAAGCGCACCATGCTCAGCGGCATCGTGATCCGCGCGACCGCTACCGTGCGCACGAACTCCAGGTCGTCGATCCTCGCCAGCGGCGTGTCGGCCAGCATGTCGCCCAGCACCGTGCCTTTCACCGGCACCAGCGCGTTCACCGGCACCGATTGCGGATGCTCGGGCAAGGTCGCCAGCGTGTGAATGAAGCCGACCCGATCCGCCCGCGTCTCGCCCATGCCGACGATGCCGCCGGAGCACACATTGATACCGGCCATGCGCACGTTCGACAGCGTATCGAGCCGGTCGCCCATTGTGCGCGTGGTGATCACCTGATCGTAGCGTTCGGGTGAGGTGTCGATGTTGTGGTTGTAGTAATCGAGGCCCGCGTCGGATAGCATCTCTGCCTGCGCGGGCGTCAGCATGCCCAGTGTCATGCAGGTTTCCAGGCCCATCGCGCGCACGCCCTGCACCATCGCGATGATCGCGGGCATATCGCGGTCCTTGGGATTGCGCCAAGCCGCGCCCATGCAGAACCGCGTCGATCCCGCGTCGCGCGCCTGCGCTGCCCGCTGCAGCACTTGCTGCACTTCCAGCAACTTGGTCGCCTTAACGCCGGCGTCTGCCTTGACCGATTGCGAGCAGTAGCCGCAATCCTCGACGCAGCCGCCGGTCTTGATCGACAGCAGCGTCGATAGCTGCACTTCGTCCGCCGCGTGATGCGCCCGGTGCACTTCAGCCGCGCGGAACACCAATTCGGTGAACGGCAGGTCGAACAACGCCGCGATCTCGTCGCGGGTCCAGTCGGTGCGGGGCTCGATCATCGTCATCCTGTCCATCAGCCCGTACGCTTGGCGAGCCAGACGCCGAAGGCCATAACCGCGATGCCAAACGCGCGGCGCGGTGTCATTGCAAATTGCGTCGCGTTCAGCAGCGCGAAGTGATCGATCACGGCGGCTGCTACCAACTGGCCGAGCAACACGAAGAATACCGCGTTGCCCAGACCGATCCGCGGTGCGAAATACGTGACGGCCAGCACGTAGCAGACTAGGAACATGACGCCGAAGAAGTACGGCGGCGCAATGCCAGAAAGCCGGCTAAGCGGCAGCGGCTCGGAAAAAGCCAGCATGGCAAGCGCAATCGCCAGACCCACCGCAAAGCTGATCACCAGTGCCCCGACCGGATGATCCAGCCCTCTCCCCAGCGCGCCATTGGCTGCGGCAAAGATCGGAATACCGATCCCGGTCAGGAACATGATTCCCGCAGCAACGACAAAGGAAGGCTGGGCGGACATCAGGCTGGCTTACTCAGCCGCTTCGAGTTCGCTGCCGATTGGCGGCATGTTGTGGCCCAGCAAACGCAGCACATCGGCGGCGCATTCGACCACGTTCGAGCCGGGACCGTAGATCCCCTGTACGCCCGCGTTGCGCAGGAATTCATAGTCCTGCGGCGGGATCACGCCGCCAGCAATGACCTTGATGTCGTTGCGGCCTTTTTCGCGCAGACGCTCGATCAGTTCGGGGATCAGTGTCTTGTGACCGGCGGCAAGGCTGGATGCGCCGACCACATCGACATCGCTTTCCAGCGCGAGGATCACGGTTTCTTCCGGTGTCTGGAACAGCGGACCCGAAACGATATCGAAGCCCATGTCGCCAAACGCCGATGCGATGACGTTGGCGCCGCGATCATGGCCGTCCTGACCCATCTTGGCGACAAGCAGCTTGGGCTTGCGGCCCAGGCGACGCTCCACCGCAGCCACGCCGTCCAGCACCTGCTGCCAACGGGCGTCGCCTGCGTAGGGCGCGCCATAGACGCCCTTCACCGGCGTAGGTTGCGTGCCGTAGCGCTGGAAGGTTTCTTCCATCGCCGAAGAGATTTCGCCCAGCGTCGCGCGGGCGCGAGCCGCTTCCACCGCGAGCGCGAGCAGGTTATTCTCGATACTGGATTCGCCCGCCGCACCATCGCGCAATGCCTTGAGCGCGGCCTGGCAGACGGCTTCATCGCGTTCGGCCTTCATCTTGTTGATGCGGGCGATCTGGCCCTCACGCACCTTGGCGTTATCGATGTCCAGCGTTTCGAGCAGGTCTTCGGTTGCCAAGCGATACTTGTTGACGCCGACGATCACGTCATCACCGCGATCGACGCGGGCCTGACGCGCCGCTGCGGCGGTCTCAATCATCGCCTTGGGCCAGCCGGCGGCTACCGCCTTGGCCATGCCACCTTCGGACTGCACCCGCTCAATGATTTCCCAAGCCTGATCGACCAGCTGCTGGGTCAGCGATTCGATATAGTAGGAGCCACCCAGCGGATCGACGACATTGCACATGCCCGTCTCTTCCTGGATGACGATCTGGGTGTTGCGGGCAATGCGCGCCGAAAAATCGGTCGGCAGCGCGATCGCTTCGTCGAGCGCATTCGTGTGCAGCGACTGGGTGCCGCCCAGCATGGCGGCCATTGCCTCGATCGTGGTGCGCATGACGTTGTTGTAGGGGTCCTGCTCCTGCAACGACACGCCCGAGGTCTGGCAGTGCGTGCGCAGCATCTTCGAGCGTTCGTCCTTGGCGCCCAGATCAGTCATCACCCGGTGCCACAGCACGCGCGCGGCGCGCAGCTTGGCGATCTCCATGAAAAAGTTCATGCCGATGGCGAAGAAGAACGACAGGCGGCCCGCGAACTTGTCGATATCGAGACCGCTGGCCACGCCGTACTTCACATATTCCATGCCGTCGGCGATGGTGAAGGCCAGTTCCTGCACCTGCGTCGCGCCGGCTTCCTGCATGTGGTAGCCGGAAATCGAGATCGAGTTGAACTTCGGCATCTCGCGGCTGGTGTAGCCAAAGATGTCCGAGATGATCCGCATGCTCGGCTCGGGCGGGTAGATGTAGGTATTGCGGACCATGAACTCCTTGAGGATGTCGTTCTGAATGGTCCCGTCGAGCAGCTTGCGATCGACGCCCTGCTCCTCGCCTGCGACGATGAAGAACGCCAGGATGGGGATCACCGCCCCGTTCATCGTCATCGAGACCGACATCTTGTCCAGCGGAATCCCGTCGAACAGGATCTTCATGTCCTCGACGCTGTCGATCGCAACGCCGGCCTTGCCGACATCGCCGGTAACGCGCGGATGGTCGCTGTCATACCCGCGATGCGTGGCCAGATCGAAGGCGACCGAAAGGCCCTTCTGCCCGGCGGCAAGGTTGCGGCGATAGAAGGCGTTCGATTCCTCGGCGGTGGAGAAACCGGCGTATTGGCGGATCGTCCAGGGGCGACCGGCATACATCGAGGCGCGCACTCCGCGCGTGAACGGGGCGAATCCGGGAAGGCCCGGATCAACAGTCGCGTCCTCGGCAGTATAGAGCGGCTTAACCGCGATGCCTTCGGGCGTGTTCCAGGTCAGGTCCTTGCCCTTGACCTCTTTTTCGGCGGCTGCCTGCCACTGCTCGATGCTCGGTTTCTCGCTCATGCCCTTGTCTTTCCTCTGTCGGATGCAGGCCAAACTCAGCAGCCGCCGAGTTGGTTGTCCTTGCCGCCCTGAAGCTTGTAGCCGTTATTTCCATCCCGCACGTAGAGCGCGGTAAATGCCCGTGTGCCTGTGAACGTGACGGTGAAGGACTGGTCACGCGCCACGGCGGATATCTCGCCCGCGACCTTGGTTGCCGACTGTTCGACCGCGCCGCTGTTGTCATAGGCGCTTTCGAACTGCGCCACCTCGACCGGACCGGTCGGGCGCAATTCGGTCAGCACTGTCCACGTACAGGTATTGCCCTGCCAGGTGCCGCCGCCCTCGCTGACCACCATCGGGTAGTCCGAAAATGAATTGTCGACCTTGAAGCCGCTCATCGCCCCGAAGCTGCCAAGCTCTACCGCCTTGGGATAGCTTTTCTTCACCTTGTCGCCATCGAGGTAGGAGATCGCGAGGCGCCCGGATTCAGCATGGCTGCCGTCAATGATGGAAATCTGCTCGATCCTGACCGACCCAAACGGCGCATCGACGATTTGGGTAGCGACGACGCTTTCCTCCGAAGCAATAGCCTCGGAGGCGGCAGCAGCTGTCGCGGTCGCTTCGGCATCACGATCATCGGCCGACGGCTGGCACGCCGCCAGCGCGATGGTCAGGCCGACCAACGCGGTGGCCGCAATGTGATGCCGTGATCGTGCCATACTCAATGCGCCGCCTTGGGCGTCTCCATGATCTCGGTAAGCTGTCCGCCCATGTCCTTGGGGTGGACGAAGAAGATCATGGTGCCATGCGCGCCGATACGCGGTTCGCCCAGCACGCGCTTGCCCAGGCTTTCGAACCACGCCTTGGCCTCGGCAATGTCTGGCACTTCGTAGCAGACGTGGTGCTGCCCCCCGAGCGGGTTCTTCGCCAGCCACTTGCCGACGGCGGAGTCCGCCACCGTCGGCTGCAACAGTTCGATCTGGGTACCCGCAGTGCCATTCTCGCCCGGCGTGTTGACGAAGCAGACACGCACCTGCTGGCTTTCCAGCACGAACGGCTCCGTGATGTCGGTCGCGCCCATGACGTCACGATAGTGCGCAATGGAAGCATCGAGATCAGGCGTCGCGACGCCGATGTGGTTGAGCCGGCCAAGCTTCATGATGCGCTTACTCCACGTTCTCGACGACCATGGCGATGCCCTGACCGCCGCCGATGCACATCGTCATCAGGCCATACTTGCCGCCAATGCGCTTCAATTCGTGAATCGCCTTGATCGTCAGGATGCAGCCCGTAGCGCCGACCGGATGCCCGATGCCGACGCCAGATCCGTTCGGGTTCACCTTCTCGGGATCGAACCCCAGCGCCTTGGCAACTGCGGCTGCCTGCGCGGCAAATGCTTCGTTGCTTTCGATCACGTCCATCTGATCAAGCGACAGCCCGGCGCGCTCGAGCGCGAGCGGCACGGCCTTGATCGGACCTTCGCCCATATATTCCGGCTCAACCCCGGCAATGCCCCAGGCCAGGATCTTCGCAAGCGGCTTGAGCCCGCGCTTCTCGATTTCGGTGCCAGTTGCCAACACGACGGCGGCGGCGCCGTCGTTGATGCCCGAGGCATTGCCGGCAGTGATCTTGCCGTCCTTCTTGAACGCCGTGCGCATTGCAGCAAGCGTTTCCAACGTGGTGTCGGCGCGCGGGTGCTCGTCGGTGTCGAACACCGTCACGCCCTTGCGCGTCTTGATCTCAATCGGAAGTATCTGGTCCTTGAACCGGCCTTCGGCGATGGCGTGACTGGCGCGCTGGTGGCTGGTAACCGCCAGAGCATCCATTTCCTCACGGCTGATGCAGTGGCGTTCGGCCATGTTCTCGGCAGTGATACCCATGTGGTAGCCGCCGATCGCATCGGACAACCCGAGCGTCAGCGCGTCTTCCTGGGTATTGTCGCCCATCTTCTTACCCCAGCGCACGCTGTGGTCGTGATAGGGCACGTTCGACATCGATTCCGCGCCGCCGGCAACCGCGATCCCGGCCTCGCCCAGCTTCATCATCTGGGCGCAAGAAACGATCGCCTGCACGCCCGATCCACACAAGCGGTTGAGCGTCAGCGCGGGCGTGGAGAACGGAATTCCGGCGTTCAGCGCGATAACGCGGCTCAGCATCCCGTCGCGAGCGCTAGTGGGCATGACCTGACCGATCACGACATGCTCCACCGCATCGGGTGACACCCCTGCGCGCGACAGCGCTTCGGCCACGACTTTCGAGCCGAGATCGGCCGCCGAAAACGACTTCAGCGCGCCGCCAAAGTCGCCAACCGCAGTGCGCACACCGCCAACGATGAAGACGTCATTTGCTTCTGACATTTGTATTTTCTCCGATGCTTGCGAAAATGGCTCCTTGGGAAGGATGCCAAGTTACAGCGGAATGTTGTCGTGCTTCTTCCACGGGTTCTCGAGCTGCTTGTTGCGCAGCTTGCGCAGGCCCAGCGCGATGCGGCGCCGCGTCGAGTGCGGGTAAATCACCTCGTCGATGTAGCCACGGCTGGCAGCAACGAAAGGATTGGCGAAGCGGTCTTCGTATTCCTTGGTCTTCTCGGCGATCTGCTCGCTCGATAACCCCCGGAAGATGATCTCCACGGCGCCCTTGGCACCCATCACCGCGATCTCGGCGGTCGGCCAGGCGTAGTTGAGATCGCCGCGCAAATGCTTCGGCGCCATGACGTCGTACGCGCCGCCATAGGCCTTGCGGGTGATGACGGTGATCTTGGGCACGGTGGCTTCGGCGTAGGCGAACAGCAGCTTGGCGCCGTGCTTGATGATGCCCTTGTGCTCCTGGTCGGTGCCGGGAAGGAAGCCCGGAACGTCAACGAAGGTGATGATCGGAATGTTGAACGCATCGCAGAAGCGCACGAAACGTGCGGCCTTGCGCGACGAGTTGATATCGAGGACGCCCGCCAGCACGGTCGGCTGGTTTGCGACGATGCCAATGGTGCGGCCTTCGACACGGCCAAAACCAATGATGATGTTCGCGGCAAAGCCCGGCTGCAGTTCGAAGAATTCGCCTTCATCCACGGTCTTGCGGATGACTTCGTGCATGTCATACGGCTGCGCGGCCGACGGCGGCACGATGCTGTCGAGGCTTTCTTCCTTGCGGTCCCACGGATCGGCGCAGGGCCGCTCCGGCACGTCCTCGCGGTTCGACAACGGCAGGTAATCGAAGAAATCGCGCGCCGTGAGCAGCGCTTCCAGATCGTTCTCCAGCGCGAGATCGGCAACCGAAGTCTTGGTCGTATGCGTGATGGCGCCGCCCAGTTCTTCCTGCGTCACTACCTCGTTGGTCACGGTCTTCACCACTTCAGGACCGGTGACGAACATGTACGAGCTGTCCTTCACCATGAAGATGAAGTCGGTGATCGCGGGCGAATAGACTGCGCCGCCCGCGCAAGGTCCCATGATCATTGAAAGCTGAGGGATCACGCCCGATGCCAGCACGTTGCGCTGGAAGATCTCGGCATAGCCGCCAAGCGCATCGACGCCTTCCTGAATACGCGCACCGCCCGAATCGTTGAGACCGATCACTGGCGCGCCGACCTTCATCGCCATGTCCATGATCTTGCAGATCTTCATCGCGTGGGTCTTGGAAACCGCGCCGCCAAATACGGTGAAGTCCTGCGAATAGACGAAGACCAGACGCCCGTTGATCGTGCCCGATCCGGTGACCACGCCATCGCCCGGGATCTTCTCCTGATCCTGCATGCCGAAGTCGGCACACATGTGCTCGACATACGTGTCGACTTCCTCGAAGCTGCCCTCATCGAGCAGAACGGTCAGGCGTTCGCGGGCCGTTAGCTTGCCTTTGGCGTGCTGGGCATCAATCCGGTGCTGGCCCCCGCCAATCTTTGCGCCGGCCCGGCGTTTCTGCATCTCCGCGATATTTGCTGACATCCGCAATCCCTTGTCGGCGTGAGTTCGTGACAGTGCCTAAGGCAGGTTGAAGCCGGCAGGTCAATAGATTTAAGCGACCGGTTAAACCGACCGCACAACCGATATGCCGGCTACGCCCTTACTTCATGAGAACGAGTTCCTCGGCCATCGAGGGGTGAAGCGCCACCGTCGCATCGAGGTCAGCCTTGGTCAGGCCGGCCTTCACCGCGATGGCCGCCGCCTGCAGGATTTCCGGCGCTTCGGGGCCAATCATGTGGATACCCAGCACCTTGTCGGTATTGGCATCGACGACGAGCTTGTAGAGCCCTCGCTCCATGCGGTCGGCGAAGACGTTCTTCATCGGCCGGAAGTCCGAGGTGAATACCTTGATGTTGCCATGGCGATTACGCGCCTGGCCTTCGGTGAGCCCGACACCGGCCATCGGCGGCTGTGAGAAAACCGCGCTGGGAATACAGTCGTAATCCACCGTCGTGGGCGTGTCGCCAAACACTGTGTCGGCAAACGCCTGCCCTTCGCGGATCGCCACGGGGGTGAGCTGGACGCGATCGGTCACGTCGCCCACCGCATAAATGCTCGGGCAACTGGTGCGGCTGTATTCATCCACGGGAATTTCGCCATGTTCGCCAAGCTCGATGCCGACCGTGTCCAGTCCAAGGCCATCGGTCTTGGGTTTGCGGCCCGTGGCGATCAGAACTGCATCGGCGGGGATGGGCTCCTTGGCGCCAGGGGTAACGACGAGCGAGCCGTCCTCGGCCTTTTCCACTTTGGTGATCGGGCAGTTGAACTTGTACTCGATGCCGCGCGCCATCGTGATCTGCAGCAACCGGTCGCGCAATGCCTCCTCATATCCGCGCAGGATCTGGTCGGAGCGATTGACCACCGTGACCTGACATCCCAGCGCGTTGAAGATCCCTGCGAATTCGAGCGCTATGTAGCCGGCGCCCTGAATCACCAGGCGCTTTGGCATTTCGGGCAGATGGAACATGTCGTTGGATGTGAGACAATGCTCCACGCCCGGAAACTCGGGCTTCACCGGCCAGGCGCCAACCGCAACGAGAATGTGCTTCGCGCTGATCTCGCGCCCGCTCGCCAGCTTGACCGAATTTGGACCAGTGATCGTCGCGCGCTCCAGAAACCGCTCGACGCCGTTATTTTCCAGCGTCTGGGTATAGGCGTTGTTGAGACGGTCCACGTCGCGCAATACGGCGTCACGCAGAACCGTCCAGTCGAACGACATGCCCTGAACGCTCCAGCCATAACTGGCCGCGTCCTGCAATTCCTCGGCGAAATGCGATCCGTAGACCAGCAGCTTCTTGGGCACGCAGCCCCGAATCACGCATGTGCCGCCGATGCGGAACTCCTCCGCCACCGCGACTTTCGCGCCATAGGCAGCCGCGACCCGGCTTGCCCGCACGCCGCCTGATCCCGCGCCGATGGTAACAAGGTCATAATCGTAGTCAGTCAAAGCGGGATCTCCGGCTGGGAGCAGCGCATATGGCGCATGGTCAGGTCGATTTCCACGCTCCAGAACGCAGTGTGTCACGCTCCAGAACGCAATGTGTGAGGTCGCGGCTTTGCCGACCGGCTACGCCTGTTGGGGCAGCTGCGCCTGATTTCAGGTAATTCCCGCCTCCTTCAGCAACGCCTCGGTCGAGGGGTCAAACGAGGTGCCCCCCTTCTCGATCTGCTTGGCAATCTCCTTGCCAAGCTCAACCCCGAACTGGTCAAACGGATTGATTCCCATCAGCACCGCATTGGCGAATGTGCGATGCTCGTGGAAGGCGATCAGCGCGCCCAGGCTGGCGGGCGTCAGCGAATCGAGCAGGATCGTCGCCGATGGGCGGTCACCGGGATAGGTGCGCGCGGGATCATCGCTGGCTTTGCCGGCCATCAGCGCCGCGCCTTGCGAAAAACAGTTCGACAGCAAGATGCGGTGATGCGCGGGGTCGAGGTCGTCACCCGGGAACGACGCTGCGATAAAGTCCACCGGCACCAGATGTGTGCCCTGATGTAGCAGCTGGAACACAGCGTGCTGCGCATCGGTGCCCACGCCGCCCCAGGTGATCGGTGCAGTCGGTCCATCGACCGGGCTGCCATCTGCCATCACCGACTTGCCGTTCGATTCCATTTCGAGCTGCTGGAGATAGGACGGCAACAACGCCAGACGCTCGTCGTAAGCAAATACCGCGCGCGTCTGGCATCCGCGCAGCCGCGTATAATATTGATCGGCAAAAGCCGCGCGCAGCGGCAGGTTGGCTGCTCCGTCGGCATCGAGGAAATGCCGGTCCATGATGGCGGCGCCTTCGAGGAATTCCGCGAAATCGGGCCATCCCAGCGCCAGCGCGACGGGAAACCCGATGGATGACCACAACGAATATCGCCCGCCGACGCTCTCGGAAAACGGTAGCACGCGGGTTTCGTCCACACCCCACGCAACGGCGCTGTCCGGCGCCGCAGTAAGCGCGACGATGCGGCCATAGGGATCCTCGACGCCGTTCTCGCGCATCCACGCGACCACGCTTTCGGCGTTGGTCATCGTCTCGGTCGTGGTGAAGGTCTTGGATGCTATCGCCAGCATCGTGGTGGCCGGGTCGCAGGCGGCAAACGCCTGCTCGAGCGCGCAACCATCGATGTTCGACACGACATGGACATCCACCAATGCACCGTCACGCGCCAGGGCGTCGACCGCCAGGGCCGGCCCAAGTGCGGAGCCGCCAATGCCGACATGGATCAGGTGCTTGACCTCGCCCATCGCCCCGCGGTGGATCGCCTCTACGATAGCGGCCATGCGCGAATGGAATAGCTGCGCCAGTTCGACGCTCTCGGAATTGCCCATGCCGCGCTGGGCAGTGTGCTCGGCCGCGCGTCCCTCGGTCAGGTTGACGATCTCGCCGGCGAACAGCGCGTCGCGCTTGGCAATGAACCCGCTTGTTTCGGCCAGCTCCTCAAACGCGGCGATATGCGGAGCATCGAGATGGGTTTTCGACCAGTCGAAGCGCATGCCCTCCTCGTCGAGCATCAGGCGCGAGGACAGCAGATCGAGGCGATCGGCATCGGCGGCGAACAGTTCCAGCAACGTGGGCTTGGGCAGCCCGGCCAGCTTTTCCCACAAGGCCCGGATATTCTCGCTCACGACGTTCCCCTAGATTTTCCCAACCGGGAGTTCTCGTTTTCTCGGGCGGACTTATGCATGTTGCGGCTGCGAAGGCCAAGCCGGATGTGGTCAATTCCCTTGACGCGCGGGGGCACTCACAACATGGGAGCGACGATGACCAGCACTGCGCCCACGCCGGCCGAAGACGCCAATGGCAAGCCCGCCCAGCCCGAGGAAAAGCAGGAGAACTTTTTCGTTTTCCTGCTCAAACTTGTACTGATCGTCGTCGTATTCCGCAGCTTCATCTTCTCGCCGTTCAACATCCCCAGCGAATCGATGCTGCCCCGGCTGGAAAACGGCGATTACCTGCTGGCGTCAAAGTGGTCGTACGGCTTCTCGAAGTATTCCCTGCCGCTCAGCGCGCCGCTGATCCCCGGCCGGATCTTCGCCAGCCAGCCCGATCGCGGCGATATCGTGATCTTCAAGGCGCCGCCGGGCAATGATGTCGATTACATCAAGCGCGTAATCGGCCTGCCGGGAGACCAGATACAAGTGCGCGGCGGGCAGGTGTTCATCAACGGCACGGCCGTTCCCCGCCAACGCGTTGCCGATTTCGTTTTGCCGGTGAGCCCGAACACACGTTGTTATGCCATGCAGTTCGAGGCGACCGACGCCGATGGCAGCCCGGTCTGCAAATACCCGCAGTTCCGTGAGACGCTGCCCGGCGGCAAGACCTACAACGTGCTCGATCTGGGCCAAACCTCGCAGGACGATACCGAAGTGTTCATCGTCCCCGAAGGCCACATGTTCCTGATGGGCGACAACCGCGACAACTCGCTAGACAGCCGCTTTCCTGCGGTGGAGGGCCAGGGTATCGGCATCGTTCCGCAGGAAAACCTCGTGGGCAAAGCCAGCCTGATGATGTTCTCTACCGACGGCGGCGCGCAATGGATCAAGCCGTGGACGTGGTTTACCGCCGCGCGGTGGGACCGGATCGGTGGGACGTTCTAATTGCTGACGCAGGAAACCCGCGCCTTTCTGATTGCCCAGACCGGATTTGAGCCGCGTGACGAGGCGCTCTGGCTGGAAGCCCTGACGCACGGCAGCACCGGCGACAAGCGCAACTACGAACGGCTGGAATTCCTCGGCGACCGTGTCCTCGGCCTCGCCATTGCGGAATGGCTGCACGAACTGAGCGATGCCGCAGAGGGCCGCCTGTCGCAGCGGCTGAACGCGCTCGTCAGCCGCACGACCTGTGCCAGCCTGGCACGTTCGATCGGGCTTGGCCCCTACATCCGCCTTGGCAAGCAGGCGCGCGATGATGGCGGCGAGCAGAGCGAGAACATTCTGGGCGACGTCATGGAGTCGCTGATCGGCGCCTGCTTCCTCGAGCGCGGCTGGGACGCGGCGAAGATGATGGTGCGCCGCCAGTGGGGCGAAGCGGTCGAAGGCAAGACCGGCAGCCGCAAGCACCCCAAGTCGGCATTGCAGGAATGGGCAGCGGGCAACAAGCGGCGCACGCCGGAGTACCGGCTGGTCGATCGTTCAGGCCCCGATCATGCCTCGCGCTTCACTGTGGCAGTATCGATCCACGGTGTCGGAGAAGCGCAGGCGACAGCCAACAGCAAGCAAGATGCCGAAACCCAGGCGGCGGAAGAATTTATCAGGAAATACGCATGACTCAGAAGTGTGGCCTCATCGCCGTGATCGGCGCCCCCAACGCGGGCAAATCAACGCTGGTGAATGCGCTGGTCGGGCAGAAGGTGGCGATCACCTCGGCCAAGGCGCAGACTACGCGCGCACGCTTGCTGGGCATCGCGCTGATCGACCAGACGCAGATCATCCTGGCCGATACGCCCGGCATCTTCGAGCCGCGCCGCCGCCTTGACAGGGCGATGGTGTCCGCCGCCTGGGAAGGCGCGCACTCCGCCGATGCGATCCTGCTGGTGGTGGACGCGCTGAAGCTGCGCCGCCACGAATTGCAGCCGCTGCTGGAAATCCTGAAGGACCGGCCCGAGCGCAAGCTGCTGGCGATCAACAAGGTGGATGCCAGCGACAAGGAGCCGCTGCTGGTGCTCGCCGAGAATCTGACCGGTGAGGCGCAGTTCGACGAGGTGTTCTTCATCTCCGCCTTGACCGGCGACGGCGTGCCCGAATTGAAGGAACGCCTCGCGGACATGATGCCCGAGGGTCCGTGGCACTATCCCGAGGATCAGGTTTCGGACGCCAGCGAGCGCCTGCTGGCCTGCGAAGTGACCCGCGAGCAGCTTTTCCGCCAGCTTCACGACGAATTGCCCTATGACAGCGCAGTCCGTCCCGAAAGCTATACCACCCGCAAGGATGGTTCGGTCGAAATCCGACAGCAGATCGTCATCGCCCGCGACAGCCAGAAGGCCATTGTCCTGGGCAAGGGCGGCAGCAAGATCAAGGCTATCGGCGAAGCGGCCAGAGCGGAACTTTCCGAGATCCTGGGGCAGAAAGTGCACTTGTTCCTGCACGTCAAGGTCGAGGAAAACTGGGCCGAGGCGAAAGACATTTACGAGGAAATCGGGCTGGACTGGGTCAAATGAAACTAAGGACAATTGCCACGGCGCTGGTTGCCGCGTTGCCTTTGTCGAGCGGTATCGCCCTCGCTCAAACCACCAAGAGCCCCCCATTGATCCGCCCGGCGGCTCCCGCGGCGGTTGCCCCGCCCACGGTCACCCCGGCGTCACGCAGCCGGGACTACGGCGCGCTTTACGTGGCTCTGGGTGCATCGTTTTCGGCCGGACCCGGCCTGCCCATGCAGAAGCGCGGCGTGCCGGCACGGTGCGGACAATCGGCGCTGAGCTATCCGACACTGACCGCAATCCGCTTTCGCGTGAGCCTGCATGACGTCTCATGCAGCGGCGCCACTACTGAGAATATCCTGCGCGGCTGGAACGAGTTGCCACCGCAGATCGATGCCATCACCAGCAAGACGCGGCTGGTAACGATATCAGCAGGCGGCAACGATCTGGGCTATGTCGGCGGCCTGTTCGGCGCGACTAACTGCGGGTTCCCGCCTGAGCCGATCGCCACGATACCGGGCGCGCCGCCCAAGGCACCGACGGCGGGAAAGCCGTTCACCCCCTGCCCGCCCGCGCGTCAGAATTCTGAGGCCGAGTTCGTCAGGGTCGAGAAAAACATGCGCGAGATCGTCGCGAGGATCAACGAGCGCGCCCCGCAGGCCAAGATCGTTTTTGTAACCTACCTCACGCTGGTGCCCACCACGCCGTGCCGGGCGACGCCGATCGTCCCGGCCCGCGCTGACGCCAGTCGCGCCTTGGCGGATCGCATTGCCCAGATCACGGCAAAGGTTGCCAGCGAAACCGGCGCACTGATCGCGCGGATGGACGAGGCTTCGCGCACGCATACTCCCTGCGACGTCGTGCCATGGACCAATGGCGCACCTCCGGGCTACAACGGGGCAGACGGTATCCAGTGGCACCCCAATATCGCTGGCATGCAAGCCACTGCCGCTGAAATCACCGCTGTGTTGAGCAGGCCCACGAGCGCGATCCCGGTCGAGATCAAGCCGACCGAAGTTTCTCGCAAACCCCAGGCGCCCAAATCCTTGGCACCGCGTCGTGCCACCAAACGGCCGGCCAGGGCCTAGCACACGAGGCAGGAGTGACGATCAGCGCAGCTTGGCGATTGTCATGCCATGCTGTTTTGCCGCGTCCTTGGTCGATTCCTCGGTGCGGTTGAGCGCCTTGGCGATTTCCTTGAGGCCTTTGCCCTTGCCCGCCAGAACCCGCAACTTCTGCAGCTCCTCCGGCTTCCAGGGCTGCCGATGACGCGCGAAATTCTCGCTCATTCGGCGGCCTCGTCGACTGGATCGGCGAGCTTGGTGGCCTTTTTGGCAGGCGCTTTCTTCGCAGCCGGCTTCTTGGCGGAATCCTTTTTGGCGGGAGCCTTTTTGGCCGTAGCCTTCTTGGCCGGTGCCTTTTTCGGAGCCTCCTTTTTGGCCCCCTTCTTCTTCGTGCCGCCCTTGGCCACGCGCTCATCGATCAGGCGTATTGCCTCCTCGACGGTCAGGTCCTCAGGCTTGGCGTCACGGGGGAGCGTTGCGTTCGTGCTGCCATCGGTCACGTAAGGCCCGAAGCGCCCCGCCAGCACTTTCATTTCGCCGCCGCTGGTAGGATGCGCACCAAGCAGCTTGATCGGCTCTGCCGCAACCCGCGCCCCGCCCCGATTGGCGGCTTCGGCCAGCATCGTCACAGCCGCGTTCATGCCGGTCTCGAACACCTCGGAGGTGGATCGCAGCTTGGCATACTTCCCATCGTGCGCGAGGTAAGGGCCGTAACGGCCTATGCTGGCGGTGATATCCTTGCCGGATTCGGGATGACTGCCCACCGAGCGCGGCAAGCTCAGCAGCTTTAGCGCCCATTCCAGATTGAGCTCGTCAATGTCCTTGGGGATCGACGCGCGTTTGGCTTCCTTGCCCTCGCCGAGCTGGATGTAAGGACCGAAGCGGCCAACGCGACGGAAGATGTCTTCGCCGCTCTCCGGGTCCTTGCCGAGCGGTTCGTCGCCGCCGCCATCGGCATTGCCGCCAGGCTGCGCGAACTTGCGCGTGAACTTGCACTCGGGATAGTTCGAGCAAGCGACAAATGCGCCATAACGCCCGCCGCGTAGCGACAAGCGCCCTTCCTGGCACTTGGGACACAGGCGCGGGTCGCTGCCGTCCTCCTTCGGCGGAAACAAATAATCCGAGAGAAATTCATCGAGCGCCTCGGTCACTTCCGAGGGCTTCTTCTCCATCACCTCATCGGACTTGGGCTTGAAATCGCGCCAGAACGCCGCGAGCAGCGCCTTCCACTCGGCACGCCCGCCGGAGACGTCATCGAGCTCGTCCTCCATGCTGGCAGTAAAGTCATAGGCGACATAACGCTCGAAGAACCGCTCCAGAAACGACGTGAGAAGACGGCCCGATTCTTCTGCAAAGAAACGATTTTTTTCCGTCCGGACGTAGTTCCGATCCTTGATCACCTGGATCGTCGCGGCATACGTCGAGGGTCGCCCGATGCCGAGCTCTTCCAGTCGCTTGACCAGGCTGGCTTCCGAATAGCGCGGCGGCGGCTGCGTGAAGTGCTGCTCGGCGCTGACGCTTTTCTTGGCGGGCATATCGCCTTCGCGCATCAGCGGCAGCAGGCCAGATTCGTCGTCATCGTCCTTCTGGTCGCGACCTTCCTCATAGACCGCGAGGAAGCCCGGGAACTTCACGACCTGACCGGTGGCGCGCAGTTCGTTGCGGCCGGTGCCGTCGCGCAGCGTGATCGTCGTGCGCTCGAGGCTGGCGGACTGCATCTGGCTGGCCATCGCGCGCTTGAAGATCAGGTCATAGAGACGCGCTTCGTCGCCCGAACCGAAGCGATCCTTGCTGAAGTCGGTCGGACGGATGGCCTCGTGCGCTTCCTGTGCGTTCTTGGCCTTGGCGGTGTACTGGCGCGGCTGCTCGGGCAGGTAGTGGCCGTCATAGCGGTCGGAGATGGCCCGGCGGCACTCCGAGATCGCCGAGGGGTCCATCTGCACGCCGTCGGTCCGCATGTAGGTGATCGCGCCGGCCTCATACAGCGTCTGCGCCACGCGCATCGTCTGGCTGGCCGAGAAGCCGAGCTTGCGCGAAGCCTCCTGCTGCAGCGTGGAGGTGGTGAACGGCGGCTGTGGATTTCGCTTGTGCGGCTTGGTCTCGACGCCTTCGACGCGGAATGCCCCGCTTTCGACCGCTGCCTTGGCGCGCATCGCAATGCCTTCGGCGCCCAGGCTCAAGCGGTCGAGCTTGTCGCCGTCGAACGTCACGAGGCGGGCGGTGAATTCGGTGCCGCCCTGCTCCATCTGCGCCGCGACGGACCAGTATTCCTGCGGCTTGAAGAGTTCGATCTCGCGCTCACGCTGCACGATCAGGCGCAGCGCCACCGATTGCACGCGGCCCGCACTCTTCGCGCCCGGCAGCTTGCGCCACAGCACTGGTGAGAGCGTGAAGCCGAACAGATAATCGAGCGCGCGACGGGCGAGATAAGCGTCGATCAGATCCTGATCCAGCTCACGCGGCTGGGTCATCGCCTTGGTGACGGTTTCCTTGGTGATCGCGTTGAATGTGACGCGCTGCACATCCTTGGGCAGCGCCTTGCGCTTGGCCAGCAGTTCGCGAACATGCCATGAGATCGCCTCGCCCTCGCGATCAGGGTCGGTCGCGAGGATCAGGCGGTCGGCGGTCTTGGCCGCATCGGTGATCGCCTTCACCTGCTTGGCCTTGTCGCCATAGAGATCCCAGTCCATCGCGAAATCTTCATCCGGGCGGACAGAGCCATCCTTGGGCGGCAGATCGCGGACGTGACCATACGAAGCGAGAACCTTGTAGTCCTTGCCCAGATATTTCTCGATGGTCTTCGCCTTGGCCGGCGATTCAACAATAACCAGTTGCATCAATAACTTCCGATAATTCCTTACGCGTGCGCACGCACATACACACGTACAAGGTGGGTTGGTTGGCGAGTTGCCGTCAAGTGGGATCGTTCAGGCAAATATCTCGCCGAGGTCTCCAGAAGCGCGATCGAGCAATCCGAACACTGCCACGGCCATGACGATGGAGAGCACGCTGAACACCTCGCCCATGGCATTGATGAGTACAGTGAGCGACAGCGTTTCGTGGTCCGCCGCAAACCCTGCCGGCAGGATGAGCGCGATTAGCAGCAGCCACATCGGGATGCCCGCCACAAATATTGTGATGGCGTATCCTTGGGTCAGCGCCCAACTAGACTTGAGCGCCTTAATCGGCCCTTCGCCTCTCGCTATCAGCGCTGGCCCGGCGATGAACCAGCGTATCAGGAGAACGAGTCCAGGCACGAGCAGGAAGACCATTCCACCGAACACTCCGATAACGGCGATCGATGTCATGGCAAAATAGGCAAAAAACCCGGAGACGCTTGCTTCGCCGGCTTCAGCGTCCCGCTGAAGCATACAAGCCGTCAACAAGTAGCCTCCCACCGTACTCGCCAGCATCAAAAAACTATCGGCGGCGAGTTTGCCATTGGCCCAGCCAGTCCCGGCATCTTCCGTCAAAATTTCAACCGCCGCTCCACCACCGGCGAAAACCAGCAAGTAGAGCAACACCGCCACACGGTTGGCTCGCAAGACAGCGAACGTGCGTGACCATATCGACCGGAAATTGACTTCTGAACTAGCCACGTTCCCCCCTACGCCCGAAGGCTTACCCGGCCGCCGACATGCCGCGTCAGCCTGCCGGCGATCTCAAGTTCAAGCAGTGCCAGCTGGACAGCCGCCGCGCTTTCGCCGGACTGGCGGATCAATTCATCGACGCCGATGGGCGCCAAGGTCAGCAATCCGGCAATGTCTGCGGGAGCGTCGGCCAGCGCCTCGTCATTGGGGAGAAAGGCAGGCACGACCTCGCGAAACGCGGATCGCGGCACGCCGTCGAAGCCCGACAGCAGTTCGATCACATCGGCTGCCGATTGCACCAGTACCGCACCGTCGCGGATCAACTGGTTGCAGCCGTGTGAGCGCGGATCGAGCGGCGAGCCGGGTATCGCCATCACCTCGCGTCCCTGTTCGCCTGCCAGACGCGCGGTGATCAGCGAGCCGGACTTCGGCGCGGCCTCGACCACCACGGTCCCTGCCGCAAGTCCTGCGATGATGCGGTTGCGCGAAGGGAAATGGCGCGCCAGCGGTTCGGTGCCCGGCGGCTGCTCGGCCAGCAGCAGGCCTTCGCTCGCCACCTGTTCCTGCAGCTCGGCGTGTTCGGGCGGATAGGCGATGTCGATGCCGCTGGCGATGACGCCTACCGTACTCCCTCCGCCTGCCACCAGTGCACCACGATGGGCCGCGCCATCGATGCCGCGCGCCAGTCCCGATACGACCGAAAAGCCCGCCTCGGCCAATCCCAGCGCGAAGTCGCGCGAAAGCTTCACCGCCGCCGCCGAGGCATTGCGCGCGCCGACGATCGCGACGCACGGACGCGCGGCTATGGCCGGGTCGCCGCGCAGCGTCAGGATCGGCGGCGCGCCGTCGGTCTGCGCGAGCAGCGCCGGATATTCGGGCGAATCGTGAAACAGGTAGCGCGCACCGGCGCGTTTGGTAGCGGCGATTTCCTCGGCAATCCGGCGCTCCGGCGCGGGCGAATAAGCCTTGCCGCCGCGCCCGGCGATATCGGGCAGCGCTTCGATCGCCGCACTGGCCGTGCCGAAGCGCTGAAGCAATTGGGCATAGCTGACCGGGCCAATATTAGGCGAGCGCAGCAGGCGGATGCGGGCGAACGCCTCTTCCTGCGACAGCGCCACTGCCTGGCTCGTCAGCTTGCCGCTCATCCCGACTTGCTACCGCCGATCCGGGGTTCGGTGCCAGTCCGCAGCCGGGCGATGTTCTCACGGTGCTGGAACAGCACGAGCAGCGCGATCACGAGCAGTCCGCCCGCTGCCTCGCGATGGCCAAACAGGAATGCCGCAATGGGCGCCACCAGCGCCGCCGTCATCCCCGCCAGCGATGAAATCCGCGTCATCGCCAGCAGGGCCAGCCAGGTAACCGCGTAAGTCAGTCCGACCGGCCAGGCGAAGCCGAAGCAGATGCCAGCAGTGGTCGCCACGCCCTTGCCGCCGCGAAAGCGCAGCCACACCGGAAAGCAATGGCCGATGAACGCCGCCAGCGCAGCCGCGACCTCGGTGCCGGGCAACCAGTTCGCGGCGATCAGCACGGCTGCCAGCCCCTTCAGCAGATCGAGCAGCAGGGTAGTGGCGGCCAATCCTTTGCGTCCGGTGCGCAGCACGTTGGTTGCGCCGATGTTGCCCGAACCGATCGAACGCAAGTCGCCCGCGCCGGCGATCCGGGTGACGATCAGTCCGAACGGCACCGAGCCGAGAGCATAGCCGAGTGCTATTGCGAGAATCCATTGCATGACGCGTCCTTAGCCGGTCGGCGGCGATTGGCGAAGAATTGTTGCGCCGCCAATTCAGCCGGCGGAATATTGCGCTCCGATATTGCTCTTGGCTTGAAGCTGGCGCAGACACTGCCGCCCAATCGGGCCCGAGAACCAAGAGGATACCGCGCTACTTGATCAATTCCGTCGATCCTGCGGCGCCGATCCTGTTGTTCGATTCGGGTGTCGGTGGTCTCACCATCCTGGCGGAACTGCGCAAGCTGCTGCCCGAGGCGCCGGTGATCTATGCCGCCGACAATGCCGGCCTGCCCTATGGCAACAAGACCGAAACCCAGATCGCAACGCGGGTCGCGGGCCTGCTGGGTCGCATGACCGAGCGGTACCACCCGCGGCTGGTCTGCATCGCCTGCAACACCGCCTCGACCATTGCCCTGGGCATGGTGCGCGACGTCCTTGAAGTGCCGGTGGTCGGCACGGTGCCCGCCATCAAGCCAGCGGCGGCAATGACGCGCAGCGGCGTGATCGGCCTGCTCGGCACCGAGGCCACGATCCGGCAGGGCTACGTCGACCGCCTGGAAGCCGCATTCGCTGCCGACAAGCACCTTTTGCGCCATGCCGCGCCCGGGCTCGTCGAAGCCGCTGAGGCGCTGCTGCGCGGCGAACCTGTCGATCCCGCGCACATCGCGGCGGCGGTCGACGGCCTGCGCGCGATGCCGGGCGGCGAGGCGATCGATACCGTGGTGCTGGCTTGCACGCACTTCCCGCTACTGGTGCATGAACTGGGACAGGCGCTTGGGCCAGATGTGCAGTTCGTTCACGGCGCGGAGGGAATCGCGCGCCAGATCGTCCGGCTGACCGAAGGACAGGCTTACCTGCGCCAACTGCCCGATCTGGCGCTGTTCACGTCGCCCTCGCCCGGAAACGAGGCCTACGCGCCAGCGTTGGCGCGATATGGCCTCGATCGGATCGAGACCTTCTGATGCGCCGCATCAACCTTTGGCTACTGGTTCTGCTGACGCTGATTGCAGCGCCCTATTACTGGTTTCTGATCGACAAATCCGACATCGGCATCAAGGCAAAGCCTCTCGACATCGGGCAATTGCGAGGCCTCGCATCGAGCATGCCCGGCGCCCTGCCAACGCAGATCCGGTACGAAATTGTCGGCACGCGCGGCGTCTCGGGCAATCTGGTCACGGCGGGTGCGGGGGTCATGGAGATGAATCTCGAAATCCTCGCGTTCCAGATCATCACGCCGAAGCAGCCGGCGGTCACGATCGATGCCGGCCTGCGCCCGGGCCTGGTAGAGCGGTTCGCGCTATCCCATTACTCGAAAGCCGCGCAGCGCAACGTGGACCTTGCCGTCGCGCAAGCCGGGAAAGCGGTCACGCTTGGCGGCTATGCGCTTCATCCCGAGGCCAGCAAGTCCGCGGCCCGGCGGGAAAGCGTCGCTGCCAAGGCGGCGGCTCCGCATGCCATCGCGCCGGGCATCGTCGCGATCCCGATCGACGGTATGCCGGCAGGCACGCAAATGCTCTTTGTGCACACCAGCGATGGCCGGGAATATCTCTTCACCGGCGACGTTGCGCCGATTCCGCTGAGCTGGAAACGGACGATACCGCCCGCCCGCTGGATCGAGAGCCGCGATCCGCGCGTGGACCGCGCGGAAATCGTGTCATGGCTCAAGACGATCCGTGCGTTGAAAAAGCGGACACCTTCGCTTTTCATCGTGGAGGGCAGCGACCGGATGCTGCCGGCGCCGTTCGCCGAGGGGTTCCTTGTCCCTTTGGACAATATGTCTCAGGCAAGGACCAGATAAGTCACTGGAAATAGCCTTGGGAATGGGGTAGGGCGACGTGAACTGGGGGCCGGTTACAAGCCGGACAACGCGGGACGGATCCTTCGTGAACTACAATCAAGTTTTCGACCAGGCGATCGAACGCCTGCATTCAGAAGGCCGCTACCGCGTCTTCATCGATATCCTGCGGAACAAGGGGGCTTTCCCCAACGCCCGTTGCTTTGCCGGCCACAATGGTCCGAAGCCGATCACCGTCTGGTGTTCGAACGATTACCTGGCGATGGGCCAACACCCCAAGGTCATCGCCGCCATGGAAGAAGCGCTGCACAATGTCGGCGCCGGTTCAGGTGGCACGCGCAACATCGGCGGCAACACGCACTACCATATCGAGCTTGAGCACGAACTGGCCGACCTGCACGGCAAGGAAGGCGCGCTGCTGTTCACTTCGGGCTATGTCTCGAACGACGCGACGCTCTCCACGCTGGCCAAGCTGCTTCCCGGCTGCGTGATCTTCTCCGACGAGTTGAACCACGCCAGCATGATCGCCGGCATCCGCAATTCGGGCTGCGAAAAGAAAGTGTTCCGTCACAACGACGTCGAGCATCTGGAACAGCTGCTGGCCGAAGCCGACCCAGACGTCCCCAAGCTGATCGCTTTCGAAAGCGTCTATTCGATGGACGGCGATGTCGCCCCGATCCACGCGATCTGCGATCTGGCCGACAAGTATAACGCGCTGACCTACATCGACGAAGTTCACGCAGTCGGCATGTATGGCAAGCGCGGTGGCGGCATCACCGATCGCGACGAAGCGGCCCACCGTATCGACATCATCGAAGGTACGCTGGGCAAGGCGTTCGGCGTGATGGGCGGCTATATCGCAGCCGACACCAAGATCATCGATTGCATCCGCTCGTATGCGCCGGGCTTCATTTTCACCACCAGCCT
Organism: uncultured Novosphingobium sp.; assembly: GCA_964502105.1. GTDB lineage: Bacteria > Pseudomonadota > Alphaproteobacteria > Sphingomonadales > Sphingomonadaceae > Novosphingobium. Next base: position 48,260 of record CAZCUS010000008.1, read on the forward strand.
GTCGCCAGTTCTGGTGGCTGGCGTTCTCGCCAGCGTGAAGCATCTCAAGTCGTCCAGCGAAGAGCGGGACGGCCAGCAGGCATCGGCCGCGATGCTCAAGGCCCTGTTCCGTGAGGCTGGCCTGCCAGTGATGGACTCGACCACGCACATCGTGCCGCTGATGGTCGGCGATCCGGTGCGCGCCAAGAAGATCAGCGACATCCTGCTGGCCGAATATGGCGTCTACGTGCAGCCGATCAATTTCCCGACCGTACCGCGCGGCACCGAGCGCCTGCGCTTCACGCCCGGCCCTGCGCACAACGAAGCGATGATGCGTGATCTCACGCAGGCGCTCGTCGAAATCTGGGACCGGCTGGACATGAAGGCCGCCGCCTGACGTCGAACGCTTGGTTCGGGGCTTACCCCGCCAAGCGCCGGCTCTAGCTTATCCGTCGCCACCATGGCGATCGCTCGTCGCTGTTGATCTCGATCCGGTTGCGACCGTGCGCCTTGGCATGGAACAGCGCGAGTTCGGCGCGTCGCATGGATGCATCGACCGAATCGCCGATCACCGCTACGCCCGAACTGATCGTCAGCCATACGTCCTTGCCACTGGCCTTGTGACCGATCTCGGACAAACTGGCCACGATCCGGCGGCAGACCGCCTCGGCCTCGTCGGGTCGGGTGTCAGGAAGCAGCACGCCGAAGGTTTCCCCGCCGATGCGCGAGACGATGTCGGTGGGCCGCACCAGACTGCGCAGGAAGCCCGCAATGGCCACTAGCACCTCATCACCGGCAGACTGGCCGTAGCGCAAATTGATCGCCTTGAAATGGTCGATGTCAAACAGCGCCAGGCAAGTGGTGCGCCGCGTATCGAGCAAGTGGCCCAGCATCCACACGAAGGCGGGACGGTTGGTTAGCCCGGTCAACGGATCGGTCAGCGCGGCAGTGAAGAGTTGCTCTTCCAGCTCGCGCCGCTCATCAAGACTGCGCATGATGCTCAGCACCGCGTAAGTCGCATGCTTGTCGTCCATCAACGGACGCATGCGAATGGCGAACCAATGGGGCCGCCCGTCGCTGGTCCGCGCGGCACATTCAATCCACTTGTCGCTCCCCTGCCCGTTGACGGTCGCGGCATGCTCGGCCCGAACCTCTTCGTGGGAAGCCGGATCGATCAGGTCGAGCAGATGCGGTGCGACCAGAAGATCGGGGAGAGCCAGCCCAAGACTGTCCAGTTCCACCGACGCGTGCAGGATGAAGCCCTCGCGATCGGTCTTGAGAACCACGTCCGAAGCGCCGGACGTGACCAGCCCGTAAAGCGCGAAACTCTCCTGATGCGTAAATTCATAACCCACGTTGGCCAGCCCCCAGACCAGGTAAACCCAAACGTTACCGATAAAAGATGCCCACACCTGCACCCATCGGCAACACGGAAATCAAACAAATCGAAATATGAGGCTGCTTGGTGCCGTTTGATATTATCAAAGCCATCAATACATCATCATTAGTTACGTTAACTAACGCACTTAATACTTCAATTCACTGACTTCTATTTACCATGATTCGCGAATTTGGAAAGACGAGTCGTGCCTGTGGTGAGACAATTCGATGGATCGCACGAATTAGTGACATTCGCGCCGCCAGCAGGGGGGCTTCTTTCCCGGCGATCGAACGCCACAGCCGCAACCGGCGACGCCAAGGGGTCTACAGTTCGATCATGATCCGGACCTTGTCGGGACTCGTCCCGAAGGCTGCAGCAATCGTCTCACGGCTGCGCAGCACGACATCTTGCACGACGTTGTCGTCCCGTCCGCCAACCAGATCCGCCACCGCGACGTCGAATGCCTCAGCCAGTTCCGCAATGCGGCTTTCGACCGGCCGTGAGCGGCCCTGCTCCCAGGCCCACACCGTGGGCTTGCTTACGCCCAGCCTTGTTGCCAGCGCGCTCAGGCTCATGCCTGCAGCCTTGCGCAGCCGTTGCAGACGCAAGCCGAACGATTCCTCGGCTTCGAATGCGGGTGCCGCAACTGCACTGCGCAATTGTGCTGCGCTCATCGCAGCGGGGGTGATGGCGGCTTCAAACTGGCAGCCAAACAGGTTGCGGCTGGTCCAGATCACATGCGCAAGCCGTGGACCGGTTTCCGGCAAGTCAATGGCGATCGCCTCGCCCACTGCCAGCGCGATCTCGCTTTCGATCAGCAACCCGGTGGTCGAGACATTATGCACAAGCACGTTCGTGGCGCGGCCCGATTCCAGTTCACCTTGCGCTTCGAGCCGTAAGTTGCGACGCGCGTCGCGCCGGCCGTCCGCAGCTTGGGCCGTCTCGTCCAGATGCGCCGCAATCGCCATGCCCGGTCTCCTTGGTGAGGAGATACGTCAAGCGGCCAGCGGTTAAAATCCGGTTAGCGCCGTTGCCAAACGCGGCGACGGGAGCCAGCGACGGGGCCGAACGTCTTGAATGCGCCAGCCCACAAAAAACCCCGCGAAGCCAACGCCTCGCGGGGTTTCTCAAATTAGGTTGGATTAAAGATCAGCGCAGCCGAACAACATTATCCGAAACGCGCGGATCGACGTGCTGGCCGGTGTAGAGGCTCTCCATCGGCTCATCGCCGACTTCGACCACGTCGCCCTGGCCAAATCCGTTGAACGCCGTGCGCATTGCGGCGCCATAGGCACCCAGCATGCCCACTTCGATGAAGTCGCCGGCCTTGATGTCGGCTGGCAGCATGAACGGGCCTTCCATGAAGTCGGCATCGTCGCACGTCGGGCCATAGAACGAGAAGCCGTGCAGGTCCTGGGACCGGCCTTCGCTCAGGCACTTCACCGGGAAACGCCAGTTGACGTGTGCAGCATCGTAGAGTGCGCCATAAGCGCCATCGTTGATGTAAAGCTCGTCACCGCGACGCTTCTCTACCTTGACGATCAGCGAATTGTATTCGGCCGACAGGGCCCGGCCCGGCTCGCACCAAAGTTCCGACGAGTACGAAACCGGGAGCGATTCCGCCGCGCGGTGGATCACGTGGAAGTAATCCTCAAGCGGCGGAGGTTCCATGCCCGGATAGACCGACGGGAAGCCACCACCGACATCGATGATGTCAACCGTGACCGATGCATCCACAATCGCCGCACGGACGCGCTCCAGAGCCTGCACATAGGCAAACGGGGTCATCGCCTGGCTGCCAACGTGGAAGCAGATACCCAGCCAGTCCGCAACCTGACGCGTTGCTTGCAGCAAGGGCGCTGCGTCTGCGAGATCGATGCCGAACTTCGAGGCGAGGCTCAGCTCCGAATACTCGGACGATACGCGCAAACGGACACAAAGCCGCAGGTCTGCGGCAGGTTCACCGGCTTCATCGGCCGTGGCGGCGACGATCTTTTCCAGTTCCTCGTGCGTGTCGAGGCTGAATGTGCGCACGCCGTGCGTGAAATAAGCTTCACGGATGGCGCCGGCGGTCTTCACCGGATGCATGAAGCAAAGCGTCGCTTCAGGCAGCGTAGCGCGGACAAGGCGCACTTCCGCGATTGATGCGACATCAAAATGCGTAATTCCCGAATCCCACAGGATCTGGATCAGATCGGGCGAGGGATTGGCCTTCACGGCATAGAGCGACCGTCCCGGAAACTTCTCGGCGAAGAAGCGGGCGGCCCGCGCTGCTGCGTGCGGACGGTTCAGAATAACGGGTTCGTCGGGCGCGAAGGCCCTGGCTACTGCCGATGCGTCAAGATGATGGTGCAACTCAAGGGACCCCCAAACGGAATTGTTAGCGAAAAGCTGCCTTGCGGTTTGGAAGTCCCCATGGGGCAGCGGAGCGTCGATATAGGGGTCTGTTGCTGAACTGCAAGTGAAAATCGTGCACCATCATAAAAGTGTAACATAGCGCTACAGGTGGCGTTGGAGATACCTCGACCTTCCGGAAAATATCATGAAATATCATTAGCTTGATCCTCATCGCTTCCTCACGTCAGATCAGCCCCAACATGAAGAAATTATGACCGTTTTCAAGCGATGCCACGCTGCAATACCACCCTCGCCACGCCGATTCGCGCGCCACGCGATGGCATGATGCCTTGCCGGGACCAGTGGAGGAGTTGGTCGTTCAGAACTGGACGTTCGGCACCTGATCGACGACGCCTTTTTCGCTGGCGTCGAGACGGTTGAAGTCTTCGTGGCGGAAGCCAAACATGCCCGCGAAGACGACCGCCGGGAAGGACTCGATCCCTGCGTTATAGCGTGAGACGGCAGCGTTCAGCGCGCGGCGGGCGGCGGCGATCTTGTCCTCGATGTCGGCAAGCTCGCCTTGCAGTGACTGGAAGTTGGCATTAGCCTTGAGGTCGGGATAGGCTTCGCTCAGCGCGAGCAGCCGGTCCAGCGAGACCTTGAACTGCGCCTCTGACTCCGAATTGTGGCTCGATGCCGCGCGATTTCGTGCTTCGATCACGCTGTCGAGCGTTGACTTCTCGTGCGTGGCATAGCCCTTCACCGTCGCCACCAGATTGGGCACCAGATCATGCCGCTGGCGAAGTTGTGCATCGATATCGGCAGATCCCTGACGGCAGGTCTGGCGCAGGGCCACAAGCCGGTTATAGATACCGATCAGAACCATGGCGATCACGCCCAGCACGACAAGGATGATGATGGTAGTCATTCGGCACAGCCCCTCTGCAGTGTGCCCGCAGGGCTATCATTTCCACCGCAATTGGCAACGAGGATGATCGTTCGGCCCGATGCCGATGCGCTGTTGGCGGGCGAACTGGGCGAATGGCTCGAAAGCCAGGGCCATGCGCGCGAGGAGGCCAAGCGGATCGCAGCCAAACGGCGCAAATGGGGCTTCATCGCCGCGGGCGTGGTGGGCGTAATTGTCCTGCTGGTCAGCGGGTTCGATGTCGAAGCCATGTTCTGGTTTGGCGGTTTCGTCGCGGCGGGCGGTTGGATGTGGGGCGAATTCGCCAAGCAGGCGGTCATCACTACCATCAAGGGCGGCATAAACCATGCCATCGCCCGTGCGCTCGATATGGAATACAGTCATGCCGCAAGCGCGGGCGAGGAATTCCGCCGGGGCTGCCAGTTCCAGATGTTCCCCGCGCACGACAAGTCACAGTTCGAGGACACGTGGCGCGGCAATATCCAAGACCGCTCGTTCCTGCTGTACGAAGCGCACCTGACCCAACGCGAGGGTTCAGGAAAAGACCGCCGCGACGTCACCAAGTTTCGCGGCAGTGTCGTCACCGTCGGTTTTGCAAGGCGTTTTCACGGCGTCACGCTGGTCGAGCGGGAGAAGACGCGGAAGAACTGGTTCGGCATGGGCAGCGACAAGACCGAACTGACTTTCGGCGACGTGATCCTGCAACGCTGCGACATGGTCGACCCCAAGTTCGAGGACCAGTTCACCGTATGGTCGAACGACCCGGTGGAAGCGCGCTTCCTCGTCCACCCGGAATATATCGAGCGCCTGATCGCAGTGGAGCAGGCCTACGCCGGCCAGAACATCCGCGCGCTGTTCGACGGTGGCTCGCTGGTCGTGGCACTGGAAACCGGCGACCTGTTCGAGAGCGGCTCAATCGAAGCCGCCGATGACCGCCCCCTGCTCCAGCGCACCATCGACCAGTTCGGCAGCATCGCCGATATGGCGGCACAGCTGAACGAGCGCGCGCGGGGAAACTATTAAGGGCGCTTCTAAGCCCTCTCCCCGATGGGGAGAGGTTGGGAGAGGGGTTTGCATTGCCGCCGCCCCTCTCAACTTCGGCTAGCTCGCACACGAGCAAGCCTGCGTATCTCTCCCCAACGGGGAGAGAGTACTATCAGCTCAACCGCCCGCGAAAATCCTCGTAGTCGAACTTGCGCACGCATTCGAGCGCGTCGCTTTCCGAATCCCACAGCCAGATCGAGGGCAGTGGCACGCCGTTGAACGTGGTCGTCTTGACCATCGAGTAGTGCGCCTGATCGAGGAACGCAAAGCGTTCGCCGGGCTCGGCGGGAACCGGCAGCACGTAGTCGCCGATCACGTCGCCGGCGAGGCATGACGGACCGCCGAGCCGGACGCGGCCACCTTGCGCTTCATCCACCAGATCGTTCTGGGCAATGGCTTCCTCACCCAGCATGGCTGGGCGATAGGGCGCTTCGATCACATCGGGCATATGGCAAGTCGCCGATATGTCGGTGATGGCAACGGGCATACCGTTCCAGCCGACATCGAGGATCGTGCCGACGAGAATGCCCGCATCGAGGGCAACTGCCTCGCCCGGCTCGATATAGACTTCGGCGCCGGTATCGTCCTGCAGATCGATCAGGAATTCGACGAGTTCATCGCGCTGGTAATCGGCGCGGGTAATGTGATGACCGCCGCCAAGGTTGATCCACTTGAACTGGCCGAACCACGGTTCGAGATAATCGAATGCCTTGTCCCAGGTGCGGCGCAGCGGCTCGAAATCCTGTTCGCACAAAGTGTGCATGTGGATGCCGTCGATCAGTTCGATATGCTCCTCGGTCAGTTGATCGATCGGGAAGCCGAGCCGGGAATGGGCCGCGCAAGGGTCATAGCGCGGCACTTCGCCTTCAGGATGCAGCGGGTTGATCCTGAGACCGATGTCAAACGCCTCGCCGCGTGCCCGCGCGCTTTCGATGATCGGCCAAAGCCGCTCGATCTGCCCGGGCGAATTGAAGATCACGTGATCGGACAGACGCAGGATCTCTTCGAGGTCTTCCGGCTTGTAGGCCGCGCAATAGGTCGCGATCTCGCCGTCGTAGAATTCCGATGCCAGCCGCGCTTCCCACAGGCCCGAGGTGCAGACGCCATCAAGGTATTCACCGATGATCGGCGCGACCGACCACATCGAGAACGCTTTCAGCGCAGACAGCACCTTCGCGCCGGAACGCTCGCCCACGTCGGCCAGCACGCGCAGGTTTGCCCGCAACCTTGCCGCATCTACGACGAACGACGGCGAATCGACCCGCGACAAGTCGAATTGCGCGAAGGCGCCCGGATCGCCGGCTCTCGTTTCCATATTCCGTTTCCCGCGTTACGAGCCGAACGGCCCGCGAAAGATAAACCATGCCCCGGTTGCGATAAGCACGAAGCCGACCAATTCGTTCCAGCCCGGCTTCTGCCCGAACAGCCACCATGCGATCAGCACGAAGGTGCTGAGCGACAGCACCTCCTGGATGACCTTCAATTCGTTCAGCGTATAGACCTTCGCGCCGATCCGGTTAGCCGGCACGGCCAGGCAATACTCGAAGAACGCGATCGACCAACTCATCAGCACGGCAAGCCACAAGGCCTTGTGCGGCGTCTTGAGATGGCCATACCACGCGACGTTCATCAGCAGGTTGGATCCGGCCAGCAACGCGACCGGAAAAATTGCCGTCCAGTTCACCAGTTCAATCGACGCAAATGGCGTTGGCGGCCTTCCCGCCCTTTATCTCGGAGTAACAGCCGAACAGGCGGTCATCCGCCTGGCACTGTCCCGCGACCTGCGATGCGTCCGGTGCCGCGCCTGCATTGCCGATGCACTTGCCATCGCACTGGCTGCTGTCGGTGCAGGCCTTGCCCGCGTCGGCAAAGGGATGGACGCACAGTTCCATGCCCATCCTGCCGCGCCGTTCGACCTTGCCGCCGCCCGACGTGCAGGCAGTCCTGTCCGCCCCGCTCATTTCGCGCGAAAAGCCACTTCCGCTTTCTGCGTTGGCTTGCGGAGCATCGACCGGCGTGCAGCCAGCGAGCGAAACCAGACCGAATGCTGCCAGCGCCGCCTTGCCCAAAATACCGCGCATCAAAACGCCAACGGCTCGGCCAGTTCCTCGACCGTCCACGGCAGGCCATGCTTGTTGAGCATGTCCATGTAGGGGTCGGGATCGAACTGCTCCATGTTGAACACGCCCTCGCCGCGCCATGCGCCGGTCAGCATCATCGCTGCGCCGATCATCGCCGGAACGCCGGTGGTGTAGCTGACCGCCTGGTTGCCGGTTTCGGCATAGGCGTCTTCATGATCGCAGATGTTCTTGATGTAGAACGTCTTCTCGCCCGAACCGTCGAGCGCTTCGCCGGTGGCGATGTCGCCGATGTTGGTCTTGCCCTTGGTCGTGGGGCCAAGCGAGGCAGGCTCAGGCAGCACGGCCTTGAGGAACTGGAGCGGGATGATTTCCTGCCCGTTGTACATCACCGGATCGATCCGAGTCATGCCCACGTTCTGCAGCACGGTGAGGTGCTGAATATAGGCATCGCCAAAAGTCATCCAGAAGCGCGCGCGCTCCATCTCGGGAATGAAGCGGGCGAGGCTTTCCAGTTCCTCGTGATACATCATGTACATGTTCTTGGGCCCGACAGCTTCAAAGTCGAAGCTCTGCTTCACGCCCATCGCCGGGGTCTCGACGAATTCGCCGTTCTCCCAGTGACGCGCGGGCGCGGTCACTTCGCGGATGTTGATTTCCGGGTTGAAGTTGGTGGCGAAGGCCTGGCCATGATCACCGCCGTTGCAGTCGAGGATGTCGAGCGTGCGGATGGTCTTCAACTTGTGTTTCTTGAGCCACATCGCGAACACGCTGGTGACGCCCGGATCGAAGCCCGAACCGAGCAGTGCCATCAGCCCGGCTTCCTTGAAGCGCTCCTGATAGGCCCACTGCCACGAGTATTCGAACTTCGCGACGTCCTTCGGCTCGTAGTTCGCGGTGTCCATGTAATCGGTGCCGGTAGCGAGGCACGCATCCATGATCGCGAGGTCCTGATAGGGCAGCGCCAGATTGACCACGAGCTTGGGGCCAATCGATTCGATCAGCGCCGAGGTTGCGGCGACGTCATCGGCGTCGATCGCATATGTCGCGATATCTACGCCGGTGCGGCTTTTGACCGATGCGGCGATTGCTTCACACTTCGACACCGTGCGGCTGGCGAGGTGGATTTCGCTGAAGATATCGGCGTTCATCGCCATCTTGTGCACCGCGACCGAGCCGACCCCACCCGCGCCGATCACCAGAACCTTGCTCACTCGAAATCTCCTCGTCGTATATTCCGCTTCGACACCGTTGCCGGGACTGCGAACGCCCGGATATAGGGGGCATCCATGACAACTCAACCAATGCATGAGCCCACGGCGGCCCCAACCGCTGAAGGCGTGGCCCGTGCGGCCGAAAAGATCGCGGCGTTGCTGCCGCCAACGCCATTGCTACCGCTCGATGTCGATGGTGTGACAGTATGGTGCAAGGCCGAATGCCTGCAGCCGGTCGGTGCATTCAAGATTCGCGGCGCATGGCACCGGCTAAGCGATCTGTCGGACCTTGAACGCAGGCGCGGCGTCGTCGGCGTATCGAGCGGCAACCACGCGCAAGGCGTGGCATGGGCGGCGAGGCGGTTGGGGATCGCTGCGCGCATCGTCATGCCCCGGGATGCGCCCGCGGTGAAGCTGGCCGCTACCCGCGCTTTGGGTGCAGAGGTGATTCTCTACAACCGCTACACCGAATCGCGCGAGAACATCGCCGCCGATCTGTGCGCCCAATCTGGCGCGACGCTGGTGCATGCCTTTGCCGATCCCTGGGTGATCGAAGGGCAAGGCACCATCGGCAGCGAACTAACGCCGCAGATGGAGCGCATGGCCGGTGGCGGTCCCGACCAGATCGTGGCACCCTGCGGCGGCGGTGGACTAACCAGCGGCCTCGCGCTGGCTTGTCCCGATGCCGCAGTGGTGCCGGTGGAGCCCGAAGGCTGGGATGACGTGCGGCTCAGTCTGGAGGCGGGCAGCATCGTTCCCGTGGGTGAAAGCGCGCCGTTCACCGCCTGCGATGCGCTGCAAACCCTTGCCACCCAGCCGATCAACTTCGCGGTTCTGAAAGCACGTTGCCCGTTTGGCCTGGCGGTATCGGCCGCCGAAGTGCGCGCCGCCCAGCGGATCGCGTTCTCAAAGCTGCGGCTGGTGGTCGAACCGGGCGGCGCAGCGGCGCTGGCTGCCGTGCTGGCGGGCAAGATCACCCTGACAGACCGCACCGCCGTGATCCTCTCGGGCGGCAACACCGATGCCGCTGCCTTTGCCGAAGTGCTCTCAAGCCGCGATTGACAAGCCTCGCAGCGGGGCAGACGTTCCTTTCCACTGAAGTGGAGGCAGCACCGGCCCTCTCCCCCACCCGACCACCCACGAGCTTACCCTGTTGGGTGGTCGGGGGGCGGAGAGGGCCGGTGCCAAACCTGATAATCAGGGGGATGGTAAAATGATCGGCATGGCAATCCTGCAACCGGTGGTTGCACTCGCGGCTTGGACTATGGTCATGTGGTTCTGGCTTTACGGCACGCGCATTCCGGCACTCAGCGCGGCCAAGGTCGACCCCGACGATCTCGTCAACGATCCGACCAAGGGCCTCGATCAGGTGCTGCCGCCGCAGGTGATGTGGAAGGCGCACAACTACAACCACCTGCACGAAGCGCCGACGGTGTTCTATGCGGTGGCGATCGTGCTGGCGATCATCGGCGCGGGCGATGGCATGAATGCGCAAGTGGCCTGGGCCTATGTCGCGCTGCGGGTGGTGCATTCGCTGATCCAGTCAACTGTCAACAAGGTGATGGCGCGCTTCATAGTCTTCGCGCTTTCCAGCTTTTGCCTGATGTTTCTGGTTGCGCGGGCAGTCATGGTGATGTTCTGACGCCAGATGGATTTTGACGATCAGCTTCGCCGCTACTTCGGCACCGACGACATGGCCGCCATCGCGCCCGCAGCATTGCCTGCAGGGATCGAACGCATGGCGGTCGATTTCGGCATGGAGACCGATCGCGGACGGCGCTTCGCCTTGTGGACGCTGATGTATCTGCTGGGCGCCGCGCCTGACCTCGACGTGGCCTTCAAAAGCGAGGAAGACCGCAATACCGCGCGCAATTTCATGGAAATGATGGAGCGCGCGGAGAACGAGTAAGCACTGCCCTCGTCATTGCGAGGAGGCGAAGCCGACGCGGCAATCCAGAGTCAGCGCAAACCGCCCTGGATTGCTTCGCTCCGCTCGCAATGACGAACTAGTTCATTGCCCTATCGGCTCCACCACCAGCACTTCGATAGCATCCTCAAGCCGCCCGAATGGCAAGACCTCGCCCGCCTCGGCGTCCATCAGCGCGCGGGCTAGCGGGGCGGAGAATGCGATAAGATCATTCGCGGGATCGGCCTCGTCATCGCCAACGATGCTGAGCACCCGCTGCTTGCCGTTGAGCACGAACGTAACGCGGGTGCCGAACGCCACTACGTCGCCATCAGGCACCGGCATGATCTGTGCCGTCACCTGCCGGGTCTCCCAGTATCGCAGATCGCGCTTCAGGCGCTTGCCCGCTTCCTCGTCGCTCTCGGCCGCGACCAGCGTTTGCAGTTCCGAAACCCGCGCGTCGATCAAGGCCTTGCCGCGTTCGGTCACGAGGTTCGGGCCGGGCGGGATCGGGATCTCGAACTTGGGTTCAAGATGCTCGTCGTCGCCCTCCCGGCGAAACGCAACGCTCATGCCGACCGCACAAACAGGCTGGCGAGTTCGACATGTGTCGACCAGCGGAACTGTCCGACCGGGCGCAGATCGACGAGCCGGAAGCCAGCCGCGACCAGCGTAGCCGCATCGCGCGACCAGCTTGAGGGATTGCACGAGATATAGACCACCCGCTGCACCGTGCTATCCGCGATGCACTGCACCTGATCGCGCGCGCCAGCACGCGGCGGATCGAGCAGAACGGCGGCGAACTTGTTCAGTTCGTCAGGCTGCAGCGGGTTGCGAAACAGGTCACGGTGCGCGGCAAAGACCGGGACTTGCGCCCTGCCCGCCGCCGCCTTGCACGCCATGTGCGTGTCGCGCGCGGCCTCGGCTGCCAGCACACGAGTGCCCGGCCCGGCCAGAGCGAACGCGAAAGTGCCCAGCCCCGAGAACAGGTCCGCCACCGTCGCCGCGCCCTCCAGCCACTCGCGCGCGGCGGCGATCAGCGTGGCTTCACCGTCAGCAGTCGCCTGAATGAAGCTGCCCGGCGGAAACGCGACCGGAATGCCAGACAGCGTGACGGTCGCCGGTTCCGGCTCCCACACCGTTTCAGACCCCAGCCCGCTATCCATCGTCAACCGGGCCAACGCGTGCTCGCGGGCGAAATCGAGCATGGCCTCAGCTGCGGCCAAGCCTTCTATGCTCAGCCCCTTGATGCCCAGATCGACGCCCTGATCGCATAGCGTCATCTCGATATCGGCGGCCATGCGCGCCTCACGGTGCTTGCCACCTTTCTTGCCGCCCGCGCCCTTGCCCAATGTGATCAGCAACTTGCGCAGCGGCGCCAGCAGCGCAACGAACTGCGGCACCAGCACCGGACATTCGGACAATTCGACGATGCGATGCGACTTCGCTTCGCGATAGCCGATCACCACGCGCCCGCTCGCACTTTCCGCCCGCAGTGACGCGCGGCGGCGGCTCTGCGGCGGCGAGAGGTGCGGAGCTGCGATGTGTTCGGCGCCCAGTTCCTGCGATGAGGATGCATTGGCCACCCGCGCCTCGACGAAACTGGTCAATGTCTCTTCATCGAGTTGCTGCAACTGGCACCCGCCGCAGTGACCGAAATGGCGGCATGGCGGCTCGACGTGGTGCGGCCCCCATTCCAGGGTGCCGTCCCCGCGCAGCAAATCGCCCGGAGCCGCGCCCCAGGCGAAGCGGCCCGATGCGGTCACGCCATCGCCCTTTGCGGCGATACGCAGGATTTCCTCGGCCTCGCTCATAGTGCTGCCGCCATGGCAGACGGCACGGCAGTCGCCAACTGGCTGGCGGTAAACGCGGGAGGACATCGCCGTGCGGCCTCGCCATGAAGCCACACACCTTCGCAGGCGGCGGCAAAGGCTTCGACACCAGTGGCGACACGGCTGGCGATCACGCCAGCCAGAACATCGCCGGTGCCGGCGGTGGAAAGCCAGCGCGATCCGCCATGACCGCATGTCATCCGGCCATCGGGCGCGGCGATCACGGTGTCCGGCCCCTTGGCCACGATTACCATGCCGCTCGCCCGCGCCAGCGCCAGAGCGCGTTCCGGCTTACTGCCGGCGCCACCGCAATCGAAAGCGCGTTCGAGCGTGACCAGTTCGCCTTCGTGCGGCGTCGCCACGGTCGGCGCGGCCCTTTCAGCCAGACTGCGCGGAGCGAGCAGCACCAGCGCATCGGCATCGACCACCGCCGCAACCGGATCAGCCAGCGCGATAGCCAACCGCTGCCGGGCCTTGGTATCGCGTCCCAGCCCCGGCCCGACCAGGATCGCCGTGTTGCGATCATCGGTCAGAACGTCCGCCAGGGGCCCAGTCTCGACTACGAGATCACGCGGGGCATCGGCGGCATGTTCTGCGAACAGTTTCACATAACCAGCCCCGGCACCTTGTGCGGCGATTGCCGCCAGCATCGCCGCGCCCGGCATCCTGCCGCCGACCACCGCGAGCATTCCCCGGCGATACTTGTGCGCATCCGCTGCCGGCGCGGCGATCAGCGGTCGTGCCAGACGGCTCGCCGCGCCGGGAACAGCGGCCACCCCGATCCCGACCAACCGCAGCGCCCCCATCTTGGCAGCGGCGGGCATCAGGACATGCGCGAACTTCCAGGCCCCCAGCGCGACCGTAAGGTCATAATCAGGCAGGCCCTCGTTCAGCCACATGCCGCTGTCTGACTGGATCCCGCTGGGCAGGTCTATCGCGATCCGGTGGCGATGCGTGTCGGCCAGTCTTGCCAGCAGCGCGGCATGCTCCGCCGTCAACGGCCGCGTCAGACCGCTGCCGAACAGGCAATCGACCAGCACGTCGCCCGCTGCCGCCGCATCCGGCCCCAGCACCTCTCCGCCGAACAGGCCCCGCGCGCTGCAAGCCGCATCCGTCCCGGGCTCCTCTGCCGCGACCACGACCACGTGACTGCCGCGCTCGCGCAGGGCCTCGGCAATGACATAGCCATCGCCGCCGTTGTTGCCCGGTCCGCATAGCACCGTGACCTTGCCGTGCCCGGCGATCCGCCAGACCCAGTCCGCCGCGCCGCGCCCGGCTGTATCCATCAGCGTCTCGACACTGGTGCCCGCCGCGATCAGCGCGTCTTCGGCGGCGCGCATCTGCGCCACGGTGAGGATCTGGTCAGGGTTTGTCGGCATCGTTCATCTTTCCAAGCGGGAACAGGTAGCGATCCTGCCCCACGGTAACCAAAATCCGGTCGCCCTTGTCCAGCGCAACCGTTTGCTCCGCACCGTCGGCGGCGGCGATGGCGGTGCCGTCGGCGTCGCTGACGAAACGCCGAAACCCGCCGTCCGGGTGGCGCACGATCAGCGCCATTCCGTCATTCACCTTGGCGCGCTCGACCGCACATACTTTCGCGAGCTTCTGCTCACCGCCCAAGGCGCAGGCAATATGCTCCTTGCCCTCGGCGATGGCGGGCGGCTCCTCGCTACCGGAACAAGCGGCAAGTGCCATGGCGAGAGACATACTCAGGCCCCCAGCCTTGACGGCCACCAGGCTATCCCTGTTTCGGGCCGCGCTTCAACTGAGTGACATCACGCACTGCGCCGCGCGCGGCGCTGGTCGCCATTGCGGCATAGGCCTGCAAAGCGACCGACACCTTGCGCGGACGCGGGTGAACTGGCTGCCATGCCTTGTCGCCGCGTGCTTCCATCTCGGCGCGGCGCTTCATCAGTTCCGCATCGGAAATGGCGAGGTTGATCGTGCGACCCGGGATATCGATCTCGATGATGTCGCCGTTCTCGACCAGACCGATCGCGCCGCCCTCAGCTGCCTCCGGCGAGGCGTGGCCAATCGAGAGGCCCGATGTGCCGCCCGAAAACCGCCCGTCGGTGATGAGCGCGCAGGCCGCTCCCAAGCCCTTCGATTTAAGGTAGCTCGTGGGATAGAGCATTTCCTGCATGCCCGGCCCGCCGCGCGGCCCCTCATACCGGATGACGACAACGTCGCCCGCGCCGACCTGCCCACCAAGGATCCCGGCAACCGCCGCGTCCTGGCTCTCGTAAACCCGCGCGGGGCCGGTGAACTTGAGGATCTTGTCATCGACGCCGGCGGTCTTCACGATGCAGCCGTCGAGCGCGATATTGCCCGAGAGCACGGCAAGCCCGCCATCCTGGCTGAACGCATGTTCTTTTGATCGGATAACGCCGTTCTCGCGATCCAGATCGAGCGCTTCCCAGCGGCGGGACTGGCTGAACGCGGTCTGCGTCGGCACGCCGCCTGGCGCCGCCTTGAAGAACTGCTGCACCGAGGGAGAATTGGTGCGCACGATATCCCAGTGATTGAGCGCGTCGCCGAGCGTGCGGCTGTGCACTGTCGGCAGATCGGTGTGGAGCAAGCCGGCGCGGTCCAGTTCGCCCAGGATCGCCATGATGCCACCCGCGCGGTGAACGTCCTCCATGTGCACGTCCGACTTGGCAGGCGCGACCTTGGACAGGCACGGCACCTTGCGCGAAAGCCGATCGATATCGGTCATGGTGAAATCCACGCCCGCTTCATAGGCGGCAGCGAGCAGGTGGAGCACCGTATTGGTCGATCCGCCCATCGCGATATCGAGGCTCATCGCGTTCTCGAAAGCGCCAAAGCTGGCGATATTGCGCGGCAGCGCGCTCTCATCGTCCTGTTCGTAGTAACGGCGACAGAGATCGACGACGACCCGGCCTGCCTCAAGGAACAGGCCTTGGCGATCGGCATGCGTCGCCAGTGTCGAGCCATTGCCGGGCAGCGAAAGGCCGAGCGCCTCGGTCAGGCAGTTCATCGAGTTGGCGGTGAACATCCCTGAGCACGACCCGCACGTGGGGCAGGCCGAACGCTCGATCGCATCGACTTCCTCGTCGGTGTAGCTCTCGTCGGCAGCGGCGACCATCGCGTCGACAAGGTCGAGCGCCTTTTCCTTGCCGCGCAGGATAACCTTGCCCGCTTCCATCGGCCCGCCCGAGACGAAGACCACCGGGATATTGATCCGCAGCGCCGCCATCAGCATACCCGGCGTGATCTTGTCGCAATTGGAAATGCAGACCATGGCATCGGCGCAATGGGCGTTGACCATGTATTCCACACTGTCGGCAATCAGATCGCGGCTGGGCAACGAATAGAGCATGCCGTCATGGCCCATCGCGATACCGTCATCGACCGCGATGGTGTTGAATTCCTTGGCCACTCCGCCCGCCGCCTCGATCTCGCGCGCGACCATCTGGCCCAGATCCTTGAGGTGGACGTGGCCCGGCACGAACTGCGTGAACGAGTTGACCACCGCGATGATCGGCTTGCCGAAATCGCCATCCTTCATGCCAGTTGCACGCCACAGGCCACGGGCACCAGCCATGTTGCGGCCATGGGTGGAAGTGCGCGAACGATAGACAGGCATGGAACGGCTCCGGTCGATTTTATGCGGGGGACTGAACTGCGCCCCCTACGCGATGTGGGGTGTCAGTCGAAGCAAAAAAGGCCTTAGAGCCCGATCTCCAGCGCAACTTTGTTACATATCCGCGTCAATCGATCCGCCCACACGGCTTGCCCGGCGGCATCCGCGATCTGGTCCTGCCGCACCTCGATGCCGAGATAGGGCCGGCCTTCGGCTTCGGCGTGGCGGTTCATCGTCGCGTTGAGGATCTTGCCCGAATAGGGGAGCTGGTCGCCGACAATCAGGCCTTCGGCTTCGAGCAGGGGAATGGCGATGCGCGCCGCGCGGTCGTCCTCGTTGTAGAGCACGCCGACTTGCCACGGGCGCTGCTGCTCCGGATCGCTGGCCAAGCGCGGCGTGAAGCTGTGCAGCGACAGGATCAGCGCTGGCGGCACTTTGTCCAGCAGCGCGGCCAGACCGTGATGATAGGGATGGAAGAACCGCGCCAAACGCGCCTCCCGGCCCGCTCCGTCCAGGTGGTTGCCGGGGATGTCATGGCCATCGCTGGCCAACGGCACTGCGCCCGGTGCCTGTTCGTCGCGATTGAGATCGCAGACGAGGCGGCTGACGTTGGCCAACCATGCGGCGGTGCCGGGCCGAGTGGCCATGGTCTCTGCAACGCTCGCGACACCCAAGTCTACTGCAATGTGCTCATTCAGCAGCGCCGGGTCGATACCAAGGTCGATATCATCGGGAACGCGGTTGGAGGCGTGATCGGCTACCACCAGAATGCCTCCGAAGCGCGGCTGGCCGATGAGGCGATAGGCTGCTTCGTTCATCGTGCCGGACTCATCGCAGCGCCCCGGCCATCTGCCACCAGCCCGGATGCGCGGCGGCAAGGCTTGCGGCTGCAGCATCGAGGGCAGTAGCGTCGTCGAATAACGCAAAGCAGGTCGCGCCTGAGCCGGACATGCGCGCAAGCCACGGCGCGGTATCGCGCAGCGCGGCAAGAACCTCGGCAATCGGCGGGCAGATCGCGATGGCGGGCGCTTCCAGATCGTTGCGCCCCGCCAGCGTGATCGCGCGCAAATCGCCCTGCGGCAGCGCGCCCCGGTCGATGCCGTCCCATGCCTTGAAAACTGGACCGGTCAGCACCGGCAAGCGCGGGTTGACCAGCAGCACGGGCATTCCAGCGAGATCGTTGGGCACTTCTTCCAGCTCAGTGCCCGTGCCGCGCCCGATACACGCTACGCTGCGGACGCAGGCGGGAACATCAGCCCCCAGCGCGGCGGCGCGCATGTGCCAGTCATCGGGCAGGCCGTGCGCACGCTCGACCATGCGGAACACCGCACCGGCATCGGCGGAGCCGCCGCCCAGCCCGGCGGCGACCGGCAGGCGCTTGTCGAGCGTCACCGCCCAGCCCGGCCCATGCGGCAATGCCTGGAGCGCCTTGGCGACGATGTTGCCGAAGGGATCGCCAATCCCGGCAGCAAACTCGCCCAGGGTTCTAAGCTGGTCCTGCGCCGCCGGAGTCGCGGTCAGCCGATCGCCATCGTCGACGAAGGCGAACACTGTTTCCAGTTCGTGATAGCCATCCTCGCGCCGCCTGCGAACATGCAGCGCGAGGTTGATCTTGGCGTAAGCGATTTCGTTCATCTCTGATCCTCCCGGGTCGGGGAGGAATCACATGTTCGGATAGTTCGGGCCGCCACCACCTTCGGGTGCGACCCATTCGATGTTCTGGGTCGGATCCTTGATGTCGCAGGTCTTGCAGTGGACACAGTTCTGCGCGTTGATCTGTAGACGTGGGCCTGCACCATCGGGATCGACGAATTCGTAAACGCCCGCCGGGCAATAGCGTGCTTCCGGTCCGGCATAGACCGGCAGGTTGATCGCCGTCGGGATCGACGGGTCTTTCAGCACCAGATGGACCGGCTGGTCTTCCTCATGGTTGGTGAACGAGTAGGACACGCTGGTCAGGCGATCGAAGCTGATCACGCCATCGGGCTTGGGATAATCGATCGGCTTGTAAAGGTCCGCCCGCTTCAGCGCCGAGGCATCGGTGTGATGCTTCATCACCGGGAACGCCGGCAGCTTGAGATAGCGCAGCCACATGTCGACATCGGCCAGCGCCGAGCCGAACAGGTCGCCCGAAAACTTCGCGGTCAGCGGTTCGGCGTTCTGGACCAGCTTGAGTTCCTTGGCGATCCAGCTGTCGCGCACGGCGGCGTCGTATTCGTCGAGGCTGTCCTGCTCACGCCCGGCGGCGACGGCGGCGGCGATCGCCTCGGCCGCGAGCATGCCGCTTTTCATCGCGGTATGGCTGCCCTTGATGCGCGGAACGTTGACGAAGCCCGCCGAGCATCCGGCCAAGACGCCGCCGGGGAAAGCCAGCTTCGGGACCGACTGCCAGCCACCCTCGTTGATCGCGCGCGCGCCATAAGCGACGCGCTTGCCACCTTCGAGCAGTTCGCGGATCGCCGGGTGCTGTTTCCAGCGCTGGAATTCCTCGAACGGATAGACATAGGGATTGGCGTAATCGAGCGCCGTCACCATGCCGAGCGCGACCTGGTTGTTCGCCTGATGATACAGAAACGCGCCGCCCCAGGTATCGCTTTCCGACAGCGGCCAACCCTGGGTGTGCAGCACGCGCCCCGGCACGTGTTTGTCGGGATCGATGTCCCATAGTTCCTTGATGCCAAGGCCGTAGATCTGCGGCTCGCAGTCCGCTTCCAGATTGAATTGTGTTTTCAGTCGCTTGGTCAGATGACCTCGTGCGCCTTCGCAGAACACGGTATACTTGCCGAGCAGTTCCATGCCCGGCTCGAAATCGGATTTGTGCGTGCCATCGCGCGCAATGCCCATGACGCCGGCGACTACGCCAGTGACCGCGCCCGCCTCATCATAAAGCACTTCGGAAGCGGCGAAGCCGGGGAATACCTCGACCCCAAGCCCCTCGGCCTGTTCGGCCAGCCAGCGGCACATGCTTCCCAGCGAGCCGGTGTAGCAGCCGTTGTTCGACATGAACGGCGGCATGAAAATATGCGGCACGGGCAGCTTGCCGGTCTTGGTCAGATACCAGTGCCAGTTGTCCGTCACCGGCGTCTCGGCCATCGGGCAGCCATCGTCGCGCCAGGTCGGCAGCAGTTCGTCGAGCGCCCTGGGATCGACCACGGCACCCGACAGGATGTGCGCGCCGATCTCCGAGCCCTTTTCCAGAACGCAGACGTTGATTTCGGGATCGATCTGTTTCAGCCGGATCGCCGTCGAAAGGCCAGCCGGTCCACCACCCACGACGACGACGTCGAAAGGCATCGATTCACGTTCACTCATGGCTTCCCCGGTCCTGTCTCAACAACGTTGTGCTTGGTTACCTGTTACGAAGAGCCTTGATTGGTGGAGTGCGGCAGGTCAAGACCCGGCAAATGGAGAACAGGCCAAATACCGGACTGGCAGAACAATTCGCCGCCGCGATAGACTGGTGGCGCGATGCCGGGGTCGATCGCGACTATGCCGATGAGCCTGTGCGGTGGATCGCTCCAGAAACCACGCCCCTCGCCGATGAACTGCCGGACAGCCGCACCCGCGCACCTGTGGAGCAAAAGCCGGACTACGTTGAACCCGCAGTGCCCGCACCCGATATCGCCGCGCTGCCAAACGATCTCGCCGCTTTCCAGGCATGGTGGATGGCCGAGCCCACGCTTGACGAAGGCCGCATCGCAGGCCGGGTTCCGCCGCGCGGCGCGGCGAATGCGCAAGTGCTCGTGCTGGTGCCTGAACCCGAGCGCGAAGACCGCGAAACGCTGCTGTCCGGTGCACACGGGCGGATGCTGGACGCGATGCTCTCTGCCATGGGCGTGGCGCCGGAACAGACCTATATTGCCAGCGCCCTGCCCTGTCATTCTCCGGGCTTCGACTGGGACGGTGTGATGGCCCGCAACCTTGGTGTGATTCTGCGCCGCCATGTCGCACTGGCAGCGCCTGAACGGGTGATTGTGCTGGGTTTCAACATCCTGCCGCTTATCGGCCACGAATTGCCGCAACGCCCTGCTATTTTACGTTCCTTTAACCATGAAGGGCAGACGATACCGTTGCTCATCACAAGAAGTCTCCCCGCGTTGATGAAAACGCCGGGCTGGAAGGCGGCGATGTGGCGGGCTTGGCTCGAATGGGATCGCACCCTGGCAGGACCGGATCAGGATCGGCCGACGCCAGGATTGACAGGACCGGGGACGAATTTTGAAAATTGAATGCAGGACGTCCAGCACCGGGACGCCGCTCGCCCGCATCGGATTGATCGCGCTGGCATGCGCGTCTGCCGCCATTGCCACGCCCACGTTCGCGAACAGCGCGGCGGTCGACTACTTCCGCAATCGCGCCACGCGCACGGCGGTTCCATCGCTGCTGAGTCAGGACGACCGCGAATATTACAAGCAGGTGTTCGACGCGATCGACCGCAAGGACTGGACCAAGGTCCAGCAGCTGTTCGGCCAGCGCACCGACGGCCCGCTGCACCAGCAAGCACGCGCCGAATACTATCTCGCCTCCGGATCACCCAAGATCGAACTGCCCGAACTGCAATCGTGGCTGGCGCAGGGCACCGAGCTCCCCAATGCCGACCAGATCAGCCGGCTGGCGCTGAAGCGCGGCGCGGAGAACGTGCCGACGCTTCCGGCGGTGCAGCAGTTTGCGCGCCTGCCCTCGATTGCCAAGCGGATCAAACCCTCGTCGATCAATGACGGCACGATGCCCGGCACGATTTCGGCCGGTATTCTGGAGCGCATCAAGAACGATGATCCGGTGGGCGCACGGGTGCTGCTCGACGGCATCGACGCCGGGCTCAGCCCTTCGGCCCGCGCCGAGTGGAAGCAGCGCGTGGCGTGGAGTTTCTATATCGAGAACCAGGACGCGCCTGCCTATGAACTCGCCCAGCTTGGCGCGCAGGGACAGGGTCCGTGGGTTGGCGAAGCGTGGTGGACCGCGGGGCTTGCCGCATGGCGCCTGGGCGACTGTGACGGCGCCGCCGATGCCTTCAGGAATTCCGCCGCACGGGCCGAGAACGACGAATTGCGCTCAGCCTCGTATTACTGGCAGGGCCGGGCACTGGTCCGCTGCCGCAAGCCCGAGCAGGCATCGCAGGCGCTGCGCGCCGCCGCTGCCCGGGATGAGACGCTGTATGGCATGCTTGCCGCCGAACAACTCGGTCTCAAGCTTCCCGAGCAGCATGCCGGGGCCGATTTCAGCCCCAACGACTGGCAGCAGTTGCGCAATATCGGCAACATCCGCGTCGCGGTCGAACTGGCCGAGATCGGCAAGGACAGCCTTGCGGACGAAGTCCTGCGCCATCAGGCCAGGATTGGCTCGCCCGCGCAGTTCGAGCCGCTCACCCGACTTGCGCGCGACCTTGGCCTGCCGACCACGCAGCTCTGGCTCGCCTACAATGCACCGTATGGTGGCAAGCCCGAACCGGCGATCCGTTTCCCCACGCCCAAGTGGACACCGGTTGGCGGCTGGGCCGTCGATCCCGCGCTGGTCTATGCCCATGCACTGCAGGAATCGGTGTTCAGCGCCAGCGTCGTCAGCCCCGCCGGCGCGCGCGGCCTGATGCAGATCATGCCCGCTGCCGCGCAGGACCATGCCGGATCGCTCGGCTACACCGGGTCGGCGAGCGATCTCAACAAGCCAGAGGTCAATCTCGCGTTCGGCCAGCGCCACCTCGACATGCTGCGCAGTTCGGCGGGCACGCAAGGGCTGCTGCCCAAGGTCATGGCCGCCTACAACGCGGGCATCGCGCCAGTCATGCGCTGGAACACGGAAGTGCGCGATCAGGGCGATCCGCTGTTGTGGATGGAATCGATTCCCTACTGGGAAACGCGCGGCTACGTGAACATCGTGCTGCGCAATTACTGGATGTACGAGCGGCAGGCAGGCGGCGATTCCGAAAGTCGCATGGCGCTGACGCAGGGCATGTGGCCCACCTTCCCCGGGCTGACCGGATCGCAAGGCGTGCGCATGGCTTCAAACGGAACGGTCCTGCGTGGCCGTTGACGAAACCCGCCAGTTCGTACCCCTCCAGATCGCGCTGCTGACCATCTCAGACACGCGCGGGCCGGACGAAGATACCTCGGGCGATATCCTGGCAGAGCGGATCAAGGCCGCCGGACATCGCCTGATCGCGCGCGCCATCGAACGCGACGATGCAAGCAAGGTTGCCAGCCGCCTCAACGACTGGATCGACGATCGTGACGTCGATGTCGTTATAACCACCGGCGGCACTGGCCTGACGGGCCGTGACGTGACGCCCGAGGCGCTCGACCGGGTGAAGGAAAAGGACATTCCCGGCTTCGGCGAACTGTTCCGCTGGATCAGCTACAACACCATCGGCACATCGACCGTGCAATCGCGCGCCTGCGCCGTGGTATCGCGCGGCACCTATATCTTCGCCCTGCCCGGCTCCAACGGCGCGGTGAAAGACGGCTGGGACGGTATCCTCGCCGAACAGCTAGACAGCCGCAACCGCCCCTGCAACTTCGTCGAACTGATCCCGAGGCTCAGGGAGAAGTAGGCACGAAAAGCGGCAGGCTGGCGATTTCGTCTGCAGACAGATCGAGGCCGAACACGTCCCGCAACGTCGCCGCATAATCGGCAGCATCGTCGATATCGCAAACCACGGTCTCGCCCGGACGATACACAGTGAGCTTGCGGTCGCTCAGCGCGGCGAATCCGTCTGGCAAAGCGATACTGGCGATCTGCATCGTCGTGAAACGCGTTTCCGGCCGGGTCGAAGTCCAGTGGTTGCTCATCTCAAGATCTTCCTGGGCGACTTCGACAAGTTCGAAGCTGTACTGCGGTTGCCAATCACTGTGCGGCGCGGCTCGCCCATCGGTGGCACCAGCGGGCCCAGCGCGTTCCAGCAGCCATTCGCCATCCAGACTGCCTGCCGGCCCCAGTGAGCGCAGACGATGCTGTGCGCCGTCATACGAAGTCGCGCTTGATCCGTGATGCAACGCCATCGGCGGCGTGAAACTGCCGCCGAACCCTGCGTCGGCAATCCAGCGCTCATCGCCCAATTCGACTAGCAACAGCACATGCGTGCGCGGCGGAACGTAGCCATCCGGCAGCGACAATCGGACGCGCGCGAACAAAGGCCGGTTGGGAAACCCGAGCGCTTCGAGCATATCGGCATAGAGCCGGTTCTGTTCGAAACAATAGCCTCCCCGTCTTCCCGAGACGAGTTTGGCGAACACACTGTCGCTGTCGATCCGGATGCCACGGCGCAGCGGAATGTCGAGATTCTCGAATGCTATGGCGCGGCGATGCGCCTGCTGCAGCGCGGCTAATCCAGCAGAATCGCGCGATGGCGCAGCACTCAGGCCAATACGCTGGAGATATTGGGTGACTCGGGCATCCATCGCTTAACCCTATCGGCCACAAGCGCGCCTTGCAATAATGTTCTACTTATGTTCTATTCCAGCAATGTCTCCTCGCCCTCCCTCTCTCAGCGGCCGTGGCGCGCAATCGGGCGATCCCTCGCGACGCTTCGGACTGCACGAACGGGAGGACGAAGGCGACTGGCTCGATGTGCGCAACGCTGTGGACGGGCCTGTGGACAAGTTGCGGACAACCGTGACCGAGGAACACCCGCGCTCGATCGTCAGCTTCAATACTTCGCCGGACATCCCGTTCGATCGCTCGATCAACGCCTATCGCGGTTGCGAACACGGCTGCATCTACTGTTTCGCGCGGCCAACCCATGCCTATCATGACCTTTCGCCGGGCCTGGATTTCGAGACAAAGCTGTTCGCCAAGCCCGAGGCAGCGCGACTTTTGCGCGAAACGCTGGCGAAGCCGAATTACCGCCCCGCGCCGATCGCGATGGGGACCAATACCGATCCCTACCAGCCGATGGAGGCACGCTATCAGATCACGCGGCAAGTGCTCGAAGTCTGCCTGGAAGCGCGCCATCCGGTTACGATCACCACCAAGTCCGACCGGGTGCTGCGCGATCTCGACCTGCTGACGCAGATGGCGCAGCTCAACCTGATCGCGGTCGGCATATCGGTGACCAGCCTCGACCCGCGCTTGTCCGGCCTGCTCGAACCGCGTGCCTCCTCTCCGGCCAAGCGGCTGGCGGCACTTGGCGCGCTGGCCAGGGCGGGCGTGCCGGCGCATGTCTCAATCGCGCCGGTGATACCCTCGATCACCGACCACCATATCGAAGCGATCCTGACCGAGGCGGCGGCACAGGGCATTCGCCACGCCACCTGGATCATCATCCGCTTGCCGCACGAAGTCGCGCCGCTGTTTCGCGAATGGCTGGAAACCCATTTCCCCGATCGCGCGGGCAAGGTGATGGCGACGATCCGCGACATCCGGGGCGGGAAGGACAACGATCCCAATTTCGTTACCCGCATGCGCCCCAGCGGCGTCTGGGCCGATCTCTTCCGCACGCGCTTTCGACTGGCCGCCAAGCGTCTCGGCTTCGTGAGCCCGGACGCTTATCGCGGCAAGGCGCAGATGGAACCCGGGCAGTTCGATCCCGGCCACCTCGATTGCAGCCAGTTCCGTCGTCCAAGCATCGATGGGCAACTGAGCTTGCTGTGATTTGCTTCAGGCAGGGTTAGATCGACCACCCGGCAACACTTCGTCGCGAAATGCGTTTCTCCCCCCATGACGGGCCAGCCCCGGCAGCAGGAGGTGATACCAGTGACCGAAGAACGCATTACGACCGAGGGCGAGACCACCCCGACGAATCACACCACGATCATCCATGAACGCCGTTCCAGCAGCGGAACAGGCATGGTCATGGCAGTCGTGCTGATCATCGCCGTGATCGGCGGCATCTACTTGTTCAGCCAGAGCAATCAGAGCGAAGCCGCGAAGGACAACGCCATCGCCGGTGCCGCTTCCGACATTGGCGACGCAGCCAACAAGGTCGGCAACGCGGCGGAAGACGCGGTCGATACCGTTACGACCCCGTCGGAGTAAGCGATCCTACAGTGTCGCCCCGCGTCGTAAATCGGTGCGGGGCGTCTCATTTCCGGATGACTAGGCGGCCCGGCGCAACCCTTCAGGCCCGCGTCGCGCAATCAGCGAGATGTTCGACAAGCCCTCCACGTGCGCCAGTTGCTCGGCAAATTCGCCGTCGAGAGCGAAGTCCCGGCCCAGCCTGACCTTCTGGCGTTTCCCGTCGCCCAGATCCAATTGGGCGACGACCTCGCCGCAACCGCGCGCGCCCGGCCGCATCAGCAGCGCCAGTTCCTGAACCGCCTCGATGCGATCGACGTCGAGGGTCATCAGCATACGGGCGTCCGCGCGTACTTCCGCCAAGGGCTTGCCTGAGCGCACGGTGACGCGGGGCGGCTCATCCACACTGGGACTGTCGAGTTCGACATTGAGCAGCACGCAAGTGCCTTCCTTGGCCCATCTGACAAAACTATCGACCATGCTTTCTTCAAAGCACGAGGCGGAGAACTGACCGGACTGGTCAGAGAAATCCGCAATGACAAAGTCCTTGCCGCGCTTGGTCTTGCGGCGTTGCACGTTCTCCACCATCGCCGCCATCACTGCGCCGGACCGCCCTGCAGCGCCCCCTCCCGACATCAGGCTGGCATGCGTACGAGCGCCATTGGCCGAGGCGACCGCGCGGAATTGCTCCACCGGATGCGCGGCGAAGTAGAAACCGAAGTTCTCGCGCTCCTTGGCCATCTGATCCATACGGCTCCAAGGCTCGGCATCGACGAGCCGCAGCGACTGCTCGGCATGCTCCTCGCCACCAAACAGCCCGGCCTGGCTGGAACTGCGCTCACGCGAGGCAAGGTCCGCCTCGCGCAGCAGCGTTTCGGCATTGGCCAGAACCCGTGCCCGGTTGGGTTCGAGGCTGTCGAACCCGCCGGCAGCGGCCAGGCTTTCCAACTGGCGCCGGTTCATCGATCCAGCGGGCGCGCGGCGAAACACATCGTCCAGGCTGACGAACGGCCCGTTAGCCTCGCGCTCGGCAACCACCGCCTCCATCGCCTTTTCACCGACGTTGCGGATGCCCGCCAGCGCATAGCGCACCGCATGGCCCTCATCGGTTTCCTCGACCATGAATTCGGCCTCGGACCGGTTGATATCCGGCGCGGCGACCTCGATGCCGTTGCGACGCATGTCGTCGACAAACACCGCGAGCTTTTCGGACTGGTGCATATCGAAGCACATCGATGCGGCATAGAATTCGTGCGGATAATGCGTCTTGAGCCAGGCCGTCTGATACGCCAGCAGCGCATAGGCAGCGGCGTGCGATTTGTTGAAGCCGTAACCGGCGAACTTGTCGATCAAGTCGAACAGTTCGTTGGCCTTGCCCTTCTCGATGCCCGATACCTCCTTGCAGCCATCGACGAAGCGCTGGCGCTGCGCGTCCATCTCTGCCTGCACCTTCTTGCCCATGGCGCGGCGCAGAAGGTCTGCGTCGCCGAGCGAGTAGCCGGCGAGGATCTGCGCGGCCTGCATGACCTGTTCCTGATAGACGAAAATCCCGTACGTCTCGGACAGGATGCCAGCCAGTTTGTCGTGCGGGTATTCGATCGATTCCAGCCCGTTCTTGCGGCGACCGAACAGCGGGATGTTGTCCATCGGGCCGGGCCGGTAGAGCGAAACGAGCGCGATGATGTCGCCGAAATTCGTTGGCTTCACCGCCGCCAGCGTGCGCCGCATCCCTTCCGATTCGAGCTGGAACACACCCACCGTGTCGCCACGCTTGAGCAGGTCGTAGACTTGGCTGTCATCCCAGGCGAGCGTGTCGAGATCGACGGAGATGGCCCGGCGGTTCAGCAGGTCCACCGCCTTGCGCAGCACCGACAGGGTCTTCAGGCCAAGGAAGTCGAACTTCACCAGCCCTGAATCCTCGACAAACTTCATGTCGAATTGCGTGACCGGCATGTCCGAGCGCGGATCGCGGTAGAGCGGCACCAGTTGCGCCAGAGGCCGGTCACCGATCACCACACCGGCGGCGTGAGTGGAAGAGTTACGCGGCAAGCCTTCCAGCTGCATCGCCAGATCGACGAGGCGCTTCACCTCGTTGTCGTTCTCGTACTCACGGCGGAATTCGGCGGCACCGTTGAGAGCGCGTTCCAGTGTCCATGGATCGGTCGGATGGTTGGGCACCATCTTGCACAGCCCATCGACGCGGCCGTAACTCATCTGCAAGATGCGGCCACAATCGCGCAGCACCGCGCGCGCCTTCATCTTGCCGAAGGTGATGATCTGCGCGACGTGATCGTGGCCATACTTGGCCTGCACATAGCGGATCACTTCACCGCGCCGGGTTTCGCAAAAGTCGATGTCGAAGTCCGGCATCGACACGCGCTCGGGATTGAGGAAGCGTTCGAACAGCAGGCCAAGCCGCAGCGGATCGAGATCGGTAATCGTGAGCGACCAGGCGACCACCGAGCCTGCGCCCGAACCGCGCCCCGGCCCTACCGGAATGCCGTTGTCCTTCGCCCACTTGATGAAGTCCGCCACGATCAGGAAGTAGCCCGGAAATCCCATGCGGATGATGATGCCGGTCTCGAAATCGAGCCGGTCGGCATATTCCAGGAACTCCGGGCCAACGCCCATGGCGCGCAGGCGCTCGAACGCCGCGTGGCGCTCTTCGCCTTCGAGAAACAGCGCTTCGGCCAGTTCCGTCTCGCTCGCCTCGGGCCAGTAGGGCGCGAGCCGTCGCGCAAGACCGCGCCGGGCGTCGTCGGCCAGCATCCGCTCCTCGCCTTCGCGGTCGCCGGCAAGGCTGGGCAAGATCGGCTTGCGCTTGGGCGGCGAAAAGGCGCAGCGCTGCGCCACGACCAGTGTGTTGGCCAGAGCCTCGGGCAGATCGGCGAACAGTTCGGCCATCATCGGCGCGGACTTCACCCAATGCTCACGCGAAGAGCGAGGGCGGTCGGCGGCATCGACGTGGGTGGAATTGGCGATGCACAACAGAGCATCATGCGCGGCGTGAAAGCTCGATTCGGCAAATTGCGCGGGATTCGAAGCCACCAGCGGAATGTCGCGGGCATAGGCCAGTGCGATCAGCGCTTCTTCCGAAGCGTCTTCCACCGGATCGCCCGATCGCGCGATCTCGATATAAAGGCGATCGCCGAACAACGCCTGCAACCGATCACAATAGGCTTCGCCCGCATTTTGCCGGCCATCGGCGAACAGGCGCGCCAGCGCACCCTCCCCCGCTCCGGTCAGGCAGATCAGGCCATCGCTATGTCCTTCGAGCTGCGCCAACGGCACGTGCGGATCGAGTTCCAGCGGACGGTCAAGGTGGGCGGCCGAAACGAGGTGGCACAAGTTGTTCCAGCCAGCCTCATCTTGGGCAAACAGCGCCAGCCAATCGATCGCGACATCGCCACCCGGCGCAGCATCGCCGCGCGAAACCGCCAGGAACGTGCCAATGATCGGCTGGATGCCGCCGCTCTTGCACGCACCGGCAAATGCGGTGGAGCCATACAGCCCATTGCGGTCACAAATCGCTATCGCCGGAAACGCGCGCTCCTTGGCCAACTTGGCAATGGCCTTGGGCTCGATGGCGCCATCGAGCATGGTGAAACTGGAGAAGATCCGCAGGGGCACGAAAGGAGCGAAAGCCATGGCCACAAACTACCCGCAGCCAGGGCATGCAATCAAGCGCGCGCCATGGGAAGCTGGGGACAGCACCGGTATAAGTCAAAACCACGCGATGCTTGCAAATTTGGCCGTATCTTGATCTATCCGCGCCTAGGGGAAATTCGGAGGAATACGCGATGGACTTGGACAAGAACGTGGCCGGCAGGGGTATGCCGGGCAGCGGAGGCAATCCTCTGGTCGAGCGGGCGAAGGCAATCATCCTCAAGCCCAAGGAGGAATGGCCGCGCATCGAGATGGAAACCCAGTCGCAGGGTGACATCTTCAAATCCTATGTCCTCCCCCTTTCTGCTATCGGTCCGGTTGCCAGCCTGATCGGTGGGCAAGTGTTCGGTTTCGGAGGTTTCGGCTTCCATTATCGCCCGAGCCTGATGGGCAGCATCACATCCGCCGTGCTCTCGTTCGCCCTCACCTTGGTTGGCGTCTTCGTGCTCGCGCTGATCGCTGACTGGCTCGCGCCGAAATTCGACGGCACCAGCAACAAACTGAATTCGTTCAAGCTCGTCGCCTATGGCGCGACGGCCAGCTTCCTTGCCGGGATCTTCGGCTTGATCCCCGCGCTCGGCGTGTTCGGGCTACTCGGCCTCTACAGCATCTACCTGTTCTACACCGGCGCTCCGGTGCTGATGAAGGTGCCCGAGGCCAAGGCCGGCGGCTATGTCGCGGTAACGATGCTGTGCGCCATTGTGCTGGCCATCGTCATTGCACCGATCACGGCTGCGATTACCGGATTGATGTTCGCTGGGCAGTCGTTTGTCTCGTCGAGTGAAGACACTGTCGATGGCACGGTCACTGTGCCCGGTGTCGGCTCGATCGACGTCGGCGAGGTCGAAAAGATGAGCAAGCGGATGGAAGACGCCGCCAATGGCAATACCAAGCCGGTGGAAGGCGCCAAGCTGCAAGCGCTGCTGCCCGAAGCAGTCGGTGGCTACAAGCGCACGGCTGTCGAGATGGTCGGCGCGGGCAGCATCGGCACCTCAGCCGAGGGCACCTACACCGCAGGCGACAAGAGCTTCACTTTGAAGATCACCGATATGCACGGCCTGGGCGCGCTGGCTGGAATGGGCGCGGCCCTTGGCGTCGAGCAGAGCCGCGAAGACGAGGACGGCTACGAGAAGACCGGCACCGTCGATGGCCAAATGCAGACCGAATCGTGGAGCAAGTCCGGATCGAGCGGCAAGTTTGGCCGCATGGTAGCCGAGCGTTTTCTGGTCGAAGCCGATGGCAGCGCCGGCAGCATCGATGAACTCAAGGCGGCAGTAGCCACGATCGATCCCGACGATCTGGAAGACTTGGTGGGATAAGGCCTGGCCTACGCCACATTTCGTCATTGCGAGCGTGGCGAAGCAACGCGCGCAATGATGACTGACCGACCTTAAAGCAGCTTCAGCACGGCCTTTTCGATGGCTTCGGGCTTGGTCGAGGAGCCGAAGCGGCGGACAACCTTTCCGTCACGGTCGATCAGGAATTTGGTGAAGTTCCACTTCACGCGTTTGCTGCCAAGAAACCCGCGCGCCTGATCCTTTAGCCAGACCCAGAGCGCGGGGGTCTTGTCGCCGTTGACGTCGATCTTGGCCATCAGCGGGAAACTGACGCCGAAATTGATCTCGCAAAAACTGGAGATCGCGCCCGCATCGCCCGGTTCCTGCTTGCCGAACTGGTTGCACGGGAACGCTATCACCTCGAACCCTTGCGCGCGGTGACGGCGCCATAAGGCTTCCAGCCCATTGTATTGTGGAGTGAACCCGCACCGGCTGGCGGTATTCACCACCAGCACGACCTTGCCCATCCTGTCGGCGAGGCTCACGGCCTCGCCATCGGGCAGGGTCGCGGTAAAATCCGCTATGGTGCGCGGATCAGCCGTGGTCATGGCCGGGAGACGGGAAGTCGGGCCGTTGGAACATTGCGCGAATTTCCCCGATCTCAACGCGGCGGTCGCCGCTCTTCTGGATCGCATAGCGCGGTTGCTCCGTCTCAGGCAGGGTCATCACGAAATCGATGAGTTCGGCGAACGTGCCGCGCCGTATCGCCTTGAACTGATGCAGGACGCCGCCGCCATCCTCTTGCATGTGCAGGTCAGCGGTATCGTTCCATTCGATCGCGCCGGGGTCCGCAGGTTCGCCGTTAAATGTTGTCGGATTGTTGCTCATGTCGGTCTCCGTACTGCTACAGAACGGGCATTGTGTCGACCGTCTGGTCGGGCCCGCTGTCCGATAAGGAACGCGCCAGCACGAACATGGCTCCGATCTTGCGGGGAACGGCCCTAGCGCAAAACACCTTTATGCAGGCGGACCACCCGATCCATCGCGGCGGCAAGACGCTCGTTATGGGTCGCGACCAGCGCCGCGCTACCCTCGCCCCGTACCAGTTCGAGGAACTGGTCGAACACTTTGCCGGCGGTCGCTTCGTCGAGATTGCCCGTCGGCTCGTCGGCCAGCACGAGCTGTGGCTTATTGGCCAGCGCGCGCGCCACGGCAACACGCTGCTGCTCACCGCCGGAAAGCTGGCTTGGCCTGTGTTCGAGTCGCGCGCCAAGGCCTAGTGCGGTCAGCAATTCGGTCGCCCGCGCTTCAGCATCGGTCCGGGACACGTCAGCCACGAGTTGCGGCAGCACCACGTTCTCGATTGCAGAGAAATCGGGCAGCAGGTGGTGGAATTGGTAAACGAAGCCGATGTGATCGCGCCGCATCGCCGCGCGCTGGTCCTTGCCGAGCCGCGAGGCATCGGTGCCGGCGATCTCGATCTTGCCGCCGAACCCGCCTTCGAGAAGGCCGATAGCCTGCAGCATGGTCGACTTGCCCGAACCGGACGGCCCGATCAGCGCGACGATCTCGCCGGGGCGGATGTCCAGATTCACGCCGCGCAGCACGTCGATCCTGACGCCGCCTTGCTCAAAGCTGCGGGTCAGGCCCGCGATATGCACGACGGAACTACTCATAACGCAGCACCTGCACGGGGTCTGTGCTCGCCGCCTTGAACGCAGGGTAGAGCGTTGCAAGGAAGCTCAGCACCAGCGCCAGCACACAGATGATCGCGACTTCGAACGGGTCGGTGCGGCTGGGCAGTTCGGTGAGGAAGCGGATCGAGGGATCCCACAGGTTCTGGCCGGTCAGGTATTCAACACCGCGCACAATCGGCTGGCGGAATTCGAGGAACACCAGCCCCAGCAACACGCCCGCGATGGTCCCCAGCGCACCGATCACAAAGCCGGTGGTGACGAAAACCTTGAGCAGTGAGCGCCGCGTCGCACCCATGGTGCGCAGGATCGCGATGTCGCGGGTCTTGGCGCGCACCAACATGATCAGCGAGGACAGGATGTTGAACACGGCTACCAGCACGATGATCGACAGGACGACGAACATCGCCACCCGCTCGACCGCCAGCGCCTCGAACAGTGAGGCGTTGATCGTCTTCCAGCCGGTGACCACAGCCTGCCCGGCCAGTTGCCTTTGCAGCGGGCCAAGGATTCGCTCCACATTGTCGGGGTCGTTGGTCGATATCTCGATCATGCCGATGACGTCGCCGGTCAGCAGCAATGTCTGCGCGTCGGCTATCGGCATGACGACGAATCGCTCGTCATAGTCATAGACGCCGATCTCGAAGATCGCGGAGACGTGGTAGGCAATCTGGCGCGGCACCGTCCCGAACGGCGTTGAGCGGCCCTGCGGGTTGATGATGGTGATCGTATCGCCGACCCGCGCGCCCAGGTTCTGCGCCAGGCGCGAGCCAATCGCGACGTTCTCCGCGCCGGGGCGCAAGTCGGCGAGATCGCCTTCCTTCAGCTTGCTTTTGAGCCCAGCGATATCCTGCGGGGTGTTGCCCCGGACAAGGATGCCTTCGCTGCGGCCGTTGAAAGTGGTGAACATCGGCTGTTCGATCAGTGGCGAGGCATGAGTGACGCCCGGCGTCTTGCGAACATCAACCAGCACCTGCTGCCAGTTGTCGAGTCGCCCGCCATAGGCCTGAACGATGGCATGTCCGTTCAGCCCGACGATCTTGTCGAACAGTTCAGCCCGGAAACCGTTCATAACGCTCATGACAATGACCAGCGCGGCCACCCCCAGCATTACCGCGACGAGGCTGATCCCCGCGACAAGCGCGATGAAGGCCTCACCCTTGCCCGGCAGCATGTAGCGCTTGGCAATGGTCCATTCGAAGGGGGAAAGGATCAAGTGAGGGGTCCGTGGATGACCGGGAACATTCGCGGCATGTAAGGGGACTGACACAGGCTGGCAAGCGATCCCCCGAAACGCGCGGCAAACGTCATCATCCTGTCACGTTCGGCGTGCCGTGGAGTGCCCCTGCGCAGCTTCCCCTTGCAATTCAGAGCAACAGCGATCAAATGCGCGGACGACTGACGCGCCAGGCGAGCCCCGAACGATCTATGAATCTTACCCATCCGTTTCTTGATCGGGACGGCGACAAGCTGCGCGAAGAGTGCGGCGTTTTCGGCGTCATTGGCGCAAAAGACGCTGTAAACATCGCTGCGCTTGGCCTCCACGCCCTGCAACATCGCGGGCAGGAAGCCGTCGGCATCACCACTTTCGATGGCAGCGAATTCTATTCGCACCGAGGCATCGGCCACGTGGCTCAGGTTTTTTCCGACAAGGATCTGGACCAGAAGCTACCCGGTGACATGGCCTCTGGCCACGTTCGCTATTCCACCACCGGCGGTTCCGGCCTGCGCAACATCCAGCCTTTGTTCGCCGATCTGGCGACGGGCGGCTTTTCCATCGCGCACAACGGCAACATCTCCAACGCGATGAGCCTGAAGCGCGAACTGGTGCGGCGCGGCGCGATCTTCCAATCCACCTCGGATACCGAGGTCATCATCCACCTCGTCGCGACGAGTCGCTATCCCACGCTGGTCGACCGTTTCGTCGATGCCCTGCGCATGGTCGAGGGTGCCTATTCGCTGATCTGCATGGCGGATCAGGGCATGATCGCCTGCCGCGATCCGCTGGGCATCCGACCGCTGGTCATGGGCCGCATCGGCGATGCCACCGTGTTCGCCAGCGAAACCGTGGCGCTCGATGTGATCGGTGCCGAGTTCATCCGCTCGATCGAGCCGGGCGAACTGGTGCAGGTCGATCACAAGGGCACGATTTCCAGCCACCGCCCGTTCGGCAATCCCTCGCCGCGCCCCTGTATCTTCGAGCACGTCTATTTCAGCCGGCCCGATTCGATCATGGACGGCCGCTCGGTCTACGCCGTGCGCAAGCAGATCGGCGTTGAGCTGGCCAAGGAAGCCTCGACGCTGGCCGATGTGGTGATCCCGGTGCCCGACAGCGGCGTCCCGGCGGCCATCGGCTATGCGCAGGAATCGGGCATTCCCTTCGAACTGGGCATTATCCGCTCGCACTATGTTGGCCGCACCTTCATCCAGCCTTCGGAAGGCGCTCGCCATGCCGACGTTAAGCGCAAGCACAACGCCAATCGCGCTGTGGTCGAGGGCAAGCGCATCATCCTGATCGACGATTCGATTGTGCGCGGCACCACCTCGATGAAGATCGTGGAAATGATGCGCGATGCCGGCGCGGCGGAAGTGCACATGCGCATCGCCAGTCCGCCGACCGGGCATTCGTGCTTCTATGGTGTCGATACGCCCGAACGCTCCAAGCTGCTCGCCGCCAACATGGATACGGCGGCAATGGCCGATTTCATCAAGGCGGACAGTCTGGCGTTCGTCTCGATAGACGGCCTTTATCGCGCCGTGGGTGAGGTTGAGCGCAAGAACAGCTGCCCGCAGTTCTGCGATGCCTGCTTCACCGGCGATTATCCCACCAGCCTGACCGATATGTCGGAGCGTGAAACGCCCGACTTGCTGACGCTCCCGGTCAACAAGGTCGCGTGAGCGCAGATCCTTTGAGCATGCCCGATTTCAGCGGACAGACGGCGCTTGTCACGGGCGCCAGCCGAGGCATTGGCGCAGCGACCGCCATCGCGCTGGCGCGTGCCGGAGCACATGTCGTCCTGACGGGTCGCGATACCAAGGCGCTTGAAGCGGTGGAGCAGACCATTTTCGACACCGGCGGCGCGGCAACCATCGCCCCGGTTGACCTGACCGAAACGGACGGGATCGCCCGGCTGGCAACCGCCATCTCGCAGCGTTGGGACAAGCTAGACATCATGGTGCTTTCGGCAGCGGTCCTGCCCGAACTCACCGCCGTGCAGGATATCGACCAGCGTGCCTTCAACCGTGCGCTGACGACCAACGTGCTCGCCGCCCAGGCGATGATCGCCAACTTCGATCCGATGCTGCGCCGTAGCGAAAATGCGCGCGTTATCGGCCTGACCAGCAGCGTGGCGCAGAAGCCCCGCGCCTATTGGGGCGCCTATGCGGCATCGAAGGCGGCATTCGAAGTGCTACTGGATTGCTACGCGCAGGAAACGCAGAACGTCAGCAAGCTGCGCGTGGCCATCATCAATCCTGGTGCAACCCGAACCGCGATGCGCGCGCGCGCCTATCCCGGCGAAGATCCGGCATCGGTAAAGACGCCCGAATTTGTTGGCGATCGCATCGTTGCCCTGCTTGCTGAACCTTTCGCTAGCGGGTATCGGGAAGCCGTTAACCATATCCGCTGATCGACGATCATCGCCCGGTCGGCGCCGTTTCAGGCCCCTGCCAAGCTGAATGATCGGCGGCGGCAACGGCAATGCGGGATCACTATGGCCGGTAACATACCTGACCGTTACACGCTTGCCGCGCAGGAAGATCGCAGTGCGCCGCGCACCCGCCGCATAATACCCGCCGCCTTGCGTCCGTCGGGAGAAAAACGCTTTCACACCGCCTTACAAGATCTGTCGATTTCCGGCTTCTCTGCCGCTTCAGCCGAGAAATTGACGCCGGGCACGCCATGTTCGCTTACCGTACCTGGCCTTAACGCGCTCAAGGCGACGGTTGTGTGGTGGAATGCAGGTGTGGTCGGTTGCGCATTCGAAGACCTGATGAACCCGGTTATCTGCAACGACCTGCTGTATCACTGGCGTGGTGCAGGCGGCGATGACGACGATATCCTGAACGCGTGAAGTCGTTTTTGAACACATGCCTTCTGACCGGTTAACCGCGTGCTTTGGCTACGCGTTAACATTTGACCGGCACTGTTTGCGAAACTGGTCGCAAAATCCCGTCCGGGAACAGCGGGGCCAGATCTCGTCAAGGTATTCGGACAATGATGACCGAGGCTCAGAAGGACAGGTACGCGATGGCGGCCCAGGAGGATCGAAGCGCGCGTCGCGACCGACTTTCCATTCCGGCAGCGCTGCGTGCATCCGGTTCGAAGGGCTTCCAAACGGCGGTGCGCGACATCTCCCTGTCGGGATTTTCCGCAACCGCGATCAACCGCCTGCATCCCGGCACGCTGTGCTGGCTGACGCTGCCCGGCCTCAACTCGATGCAGGCGCGCGTGGTGTGGTGGGACAATGGCCTGGTCGGCTGCGCATTCGACAATCTGCTCAGCCCGATCATCCATGACAACCTGCTGAGCCGATGGCTGGGAGACAGCGTGTACAACGCGGACCGCTAGACCTTTGTCAGCGTGACTTGCGCGACATCGATGCCGCCACCCAGGAAGCCACCCTCGCAATACATCAGGTAATAGCGCCAGAGGCGCGCGAACCGTTCATCGAAACCCGATGGCAGGCGGCCCTGCTCCATCGCGAGGTCGAAGTTCTCGCGCCACGCAGCCAGCGTTCGGGCATAATCCGCGCCGAATGCCTCACGATCCTGCCAGATCAACCCACGCTCTTCGGCGAGACGGCGAAATTCCGGCTCGTGGATCAGCATGCCGCCGGGGAAAATGTAGGTCTGGATGAAGTCTGCGCTGCGCGCGTAGCTGGCGAAAATGTCGTCGCGCATCGCGATGTATTGAATCGCCGCGCGGCCGCCCGGTTTGAGGCTGGAGGACACGCAGTCCAGAAACGCTGGCCAGAACTGTTGCCCCACCGCTTCCACCATCTCGATGCTGGCGACGGCATCGTATTGGCCGCGTACATCGCGATAATCCTGCTTGCGATAATCGACACTGCCCGCCTCGGGCCGCCAGCGATCTCGTGCATAGGCAAGCTGCTCGTCCGACAGGCTGATCGCATCGACATGGGCATCGTGCCGTTCGGCCAGATAGGACGCAAGCGTGCCCCACCCGCAGCCGATTTCCAGCACCCGTGCGCCCGGCTTGAGCTGCAGCCGCGCCTCGATTGATGCGACCTTGGCGGACTGGGCGATATCCAGCGCATCGAAGAACTGCCCCATCGCGTTCGGCCCGTCCGCTACAGCCGGATATCGTCCGCTGGAATAGAGCATCGTCTCGCCCAGCCACTCTTTGTAGAAGTCATTCCCCAGATCGTAGTGCGCGTGAATGTTCCGCAGCGATCCGCCCCGCGTATTGCGATGCACCCAGTGAAGCGCCTTGGCCAACAGTCGCCACGGCCCGCGCGACCGGGCTGCGCTGCCAAGCGTCGCGGCGTTGTTCATGAACAGCGCGAACAGTTGGACCGGATCGGGGCTGTCCCATTCCCGCGCTTCCCAAGCCTGATACCAACCGACCGATCCACCAGTGGCCAGCCGCAGCAGCGCGCGGTAGCTGTGGAGATTGACGATGGCCTCGAACCCCGCCTCACGACCACCCAGCACCCGTGTGGAACCATCCGGCAGCGTCGCCATGATCGAACCGCGCGCTAGGCCCCGGTCGATACGATCGAGGATGCGCTCTGCCCCCCCGGACCACAGGCGCGCGAGCCAGCCGGGGCCGATGCGCAAGGCATCACCGCCCGTGACAAGTTGCTCCCCTCTGCCCGGCACCTGTGCGTTCATATTTGCCATATGAACTCCCCGATCAGCGCAAGCAACGGGCGATCAATCGCCCTTCACATCGCGCCACGCCGCCAATGCCCGCTCGCGCGCCTCGCGATGCTCGACGATCCGCGCGGGATAGGATTTGGGGCGGATTGTACCCGAAGGATCGTGGATATCCTCATCCGACAGGTCCGCCAGTTCGGGCACCCATTCGCGGATATAGCCCGCCGCATCGAACTTTGCGGACTGGGTCAGCGGCGCCATTATCCGCACGAACATCTGCGCATCCACGCCGCTGCCCGCACTCCATTGCCAGTTCACCGCATTCGATCCGTAGTCGGCATCCACCAATGTGTCCCAGAACCACTTCTCACCCTCGCGCCAGTCGATCAGCAGGTGCTTGATCAGGAAGCTGGCGGCAATCATGCGCACGCGGTTGTGCATCCATCCGGTCGCCCACAGTTGCCGCATGCCGGCGTCGACGATGGGATAGCCGGTGCGGCCCTGCTGCCATGCCTGAAGGTCCGCTGCGGCTTCGCTGCCCTCGCGCCATCGCAAGTGTTCGAAGCTCTCCTTGGCGGATCGCCCCGCATAGTCTGGAAATTGCAGGATCACGTTCTGCGCATAATCGCGCCAGCCCAGTTCCCCCAGAAATACGCCGACCGAGCCGCCCGCCGAGGCCACCGCGTGCCACGCCTGCGCGGGCGATATCTCGCCGAAATGGAGGTGGGGCGACAGAAACGAGGTTCCTTCCTGCGATGGCAGGTTGCGCCGCGCCTCATAGCGCGCTGCTCCATCCACGAACGCCTTCAAGCGCCGATGCGCGCCCTGCTCCCCGGGCTGCCACATGGCGCGCATGCCGATCGCCCAGTCCGGCTTGCTTGGCAGCAGGTTCCAGTCACCGAGGTGTTCGCTTTCAGGCCAGTTTGCCGGCGCATCAAGCTTTTGCGGGGAAGCCAAAGGATCCGCCGGGGGCATCCGCTCGTTGAGCGCGCGCCAGAACGGCGTGTAGATCTTGTAGGGCATCCCGCTGCCGCTCAGGATGGAGCCTGGCGGGGCAAGGTAGTTGCCGTCATGCAGGCACAGCGCCACCTGTTTGCCGACCGCCTTTTCGGCATTGCGCCACCATGGTTCGTAGTGGCGCAGCGCATGCACCTCGCACGCTCCCGTCTCCTCGGCCAGCCGGGGCAGCACCTCCTCGCAGCGACCGCGCCGCAGGATCAGGCGCGAGCCTTTCTCGCGCAGTTCGGCGTCGAGACTGGCGAGGCTGTGATGCAGCCACCAGCGCGAGGCACCGCCCATCTTGCGGTGCTTCGGCGTCTCGTCATCCAGCACGTAGACCGGAACGACCGGGCCTTGCGAAGCGGCAGCGACAAACGCGGCCTGATCGCGCAGGCGCAAGTCGCGGCGCAGCCAGACGATACGGGGAGAAGTGCCTGCGGCAGCCATTGTCGGGGAACGCCTTCTGGTTGTATCCGTTGCAACCAGCCATGGCTTTACCATCCGAAAATGTCACCCTGCCGGCGCGCGGTTATCGCATCGATCCGACAAAGGCGCTGTTGCTGGCCGCGCTGTGCTGGCTGGGCGTCGCTGCATTCGCTCTGGCCGTCCATACGGGATATGGGCGCGATCTGGACCGGGCCGGCCTGTTGCTATGGCGCGGAGCCGATTTGCAGCCAGCGGGCGCGCCATGGTTGCTGGAAATGGCGCGAGACGTCACTGCGCTGGGCGGTGTTCTGCTGCGCAATCTGTTCGCGCTGATGGCGGTGGCAGCGCTGGTTCTGATCCGACTGCGCCGCGAGGCGATGCTGCTCGCGCTGACGGTAACGAGCGGCTGGATCGTCAACTCGCTGCTCAAGCTGGCGGTGGGTCGCGACCGGCCGGACGTCGTGCCGCACCTGATGGATGCGGGCGGCATGAGCTTTCCCAGCGGCCACAGTTTCAATTCGGCGGCGGTCTACATCGCGATCGCACTGGCCTTTGCCGCGTTCAGTGCGCGCGAGAGCGTGCGGATGCTGATTGTCGGCACCGCCATGTTCATCAGCCTGTGCGTCGCGGCCAGCCGGGTCTGGCTGGGCGTGCATTATCCCAGCGATGTCATCGCCGGGTGGCTTGGCGGTACCGGCTGGGCGTTTCTCGCCTCCGCGTTGCTCTATCGGTCAGCCAAGGAACTGACCGATACGTAAGCTAATCGATCAACCCATGCGCCGCTTCGGCTTCCACGGTCCAGGTCTGGCCCTTCGACAGCAGCTTGGCGAGATTGACTTCCTTGTTCGCCACAGCCTTGAGCTTCTCTTCTGCCACGGCGCTTTCGAACGTCGGGCGCGGATCGTCGTAGATCACGCCGAGCGCCATCGGGAACGGCCCGAACGGCATTTCAACCAGCATGTGCGCCAGGCCCCGGTTCTTGACATTATGAACCGCGACGCCCGCCGCCTGCCAGTCCCCATCGACCACATCGACCACTTTGAGCGTCAGGGTATCGTGATCCAGCGACAGGCCCTTGGTGCCCTTCGAGAACAGCAGCGGCTCACCATCGTTGCACCAGAGCTGCATTTCGGAGGCGACGCCCTTCGCGGTGAAGTCGTCGAACCGGTCCTTGTTGTAGACGATGCAGTTCTGGAAAATCTCGATGAACGCCGCGCCCTTGTGCAAGTAAGCGGCCTTTAGCACTTCCGAGAGATGCTTCGATACGTCGTAGCCACGGGCCACGAAGCGCGCACCGGCTCCCAGCGCGAAGGCGCAAGGCAGCGCAGGCCGGTCGACCGAGCCGAGCGGCGTCGACGGGCTGGGCGTGCCAAGACGGCTGGTCGGCGAGGACTGGCCCTTGGTCAGGCCATAGATCTCGTTGTTGAACAGCATGATCTGGCAGTTCAGGTTCCGGCGCAGGATGTGCATCGTGTGGTTGCCGCCGATCGACATGCCATCGCCGTCGCCGGTTACCAGCCAAACGTCGAGTTCGGGATTCGCCAGCTTGATGCCGGTGGCGAACGCAGGCGCACGACCGTGGATCGTGTGGAAGCCATAGCTCTCGACGTAATACGGGAACCGGCTGGAGCAGCCGATGCCCGAGACGAACACCGTATTCTTCGGGTCCGCGCCAAGCTGGGGCAGCGTGCGCTGCACTGCCTTCAGGATCGCATAGTCGCCGCAGCCGGGGCACCAGCGCACCTCCTGGTCGGTTTCCCAGTCCTTGAGCGTCGTCGTGATCGGGGTCATGTCATTCATGGTCTTACGCCTTCAAGCTCGGAAGCTGGGTGTCGTTGGCCGGGACATCGCCGCCCTCGTTGCCCTGGATGCCGTCGAAAAATTCCGCGATGGCGGCTTCGATCTCGGCGATGGTGAAGGGCTGGCCCGACACCTTGTTGAGCGGCTTGGCATCGACCAGAAACTGATCGCGCAGGATCGTTTTGAACTGGCCGTTGTTCATCTCGGGCACGAGCACATTGTCGTATCCCTTGAGCAGGTCACCCAGATTGCGCGGCAGCGGCCAGACGTGGCGGACATGGATGTGCGAGACATCCACGCCCTTGCGGCGGGCACGACGAACAGCCTGATGGATCGGGCCGAAGGTCGAACCCCAGCCGACAATGGCCAGCTTGCCGCTGGTATTGCCAAGGCACACGTCCTGTTCGGGAACGGCATTAGCCACGCCGTCCACCTTGTTGCGGCGCGCGTCGGTCTGGATCTGGTGGACATCGGCGGCATAATCGATCGCGCCGGTGTCGATGCCCTTCTCGATGCCGCCGATGCGGTGCATCAGACCGGCAGTGCCGGGCTTGATCCACGGGCGCACGCCGCGCTCATCACGCTTGTAGGGCAGGACCGGCCCATCGCCGTTGTTGTTGGCTTCCAGGAAGCTGACCGGGAACGGGGTGAACGTGGCGGGATCGGGCACCTTCCACGGCTCCGCCGCGTTGCCGATATAGCCGTCGGTCAGCAGGATTACCGGCGTCATGAACTGGACTGCGATGCGGCACGCCTCGATCGCGCAATCGAACGCATCGGCGGGCGAGCGCGCGGCGATCACCGGCAGCGAGGCATCGCCGTTGCGGCCATAGACCGCCTGATAGAGATCGGACTGCTCGGTCTTGGTCGGCAGGCCGGTGGAAGGCCCACCGCGCTGCGAATTGACGATGACCAGCGGCAGCTCGGTCATGATCGCCAGGCCCATCGCCTCGCCCTTGAGCGCAATGCCCGGGCCGGACGACGAGGTGACGCCCAGCTGCCCGGCATAGGACGCGCCGATGGCCGCGCAGATCGCCGCGATCTCGTCTTCCGCCTGGAAGGTGGTGACGCCGTATTCCTTCATCTTCACCAGATGGTGCAAGATGGCCGAGGCTGGTGTGATCGGATAGCCGCCAAAGAACATCGGCAGGCCGGCAAGCTGTGCGCCCGCCACGAGGCCCAGCGAAACCGCCTCGCCGCCGGTGATCGTGCGGTACAGGCCGGGTTCGGCCGCTACCGGCTCGACATGCAGCTTGCGCAAGGGTCCAGCGATCTCCGCCGTCTCGCCATAGGCATGACCGGCATTGAGCGCGGCGATGTTGGCATCGGCCAGGATCGGATTCTTGGCGAACTTGGTGCGCAGCCAGTCGATCAGCGGCGCGCGATCACGATCGAACATCCAAAGCGCCAGGCCGAGCGTCCACATGTTCTTGCAGCGCAGCGCTTCCTTGTTGCCAAGGCCGAATTCCTTGACCGATTCCAGCGTCAGCGCGCTGATATCGAAGGCCATCACGTCCCACTTCGCCAGTGAGCCGTCCTCGATCGGATTGGTTTCGTACTTCGCCTTCTCAAGGTTGCGCTTGTTGAACTCGCCGGTGTCGGCGATCACAAGTCCGCCGGGCTTCAACGCCTGCACGTTGGTTTTCAGCGCCGCCGGGTTCATTGCCACGAGCACATCGGGGGCATCGCCCGCCGTGGTAATCTCGCTCGATCCGAAGTTGATCTGGAACGCCGAGACGCCGAACAGCGTGCCTTGCGGCGCACGGATTTCTGCCGGAAAGTCCGGGAACGTTGCCAGATCGTTGCCTGCCAGCGCGGTCGACAGGGTGAACTGTCCGCCGGTGAGCTGCATGCCATCGCCCGAATCGCCTGCGAAACGAACGACCACGGCCTCCGGTGAATCGGTCTGGGTATCTGCCGTCTGCGCCTTATCGGCTGAAAGTGTCGCCATCATCATCCTCTGCGGCGCGCCAAGTGCGTGCGCCTGCGTTCCTAAGTGAGTTTGCCACTGATACCAATCAAGCACACAGGCAATTTAGAATTTCTCTCAAGTGAAAAACCATGGGCTTCATGCCCACGGTTTAGCGTAAACGCATGGGCGCGTCGAAACATGCTAGTCAAGAGCAGCCGCATCGGCCATTCTTGAACGCATGAATCGCGACGGGCGGGTTCGCCCCCCAGCCGGATCACCGCACAAGCCCATTCCACGCGGGAATTCTTCAATCGATGAGTGATGCCTCCAAACTGCCGTACCGGCCCTGTGTCGGCGTGATGCTGGTCAACGCATCGGGCGAGACCTTTGTCGGCAAGCGGATCGACAACCGCGAGGGCGACTGGTGGCAGATGCCGCAAGGCGGTGTCGATCCCGGCGAAGACTTGCGCGAAGCGGCGCTGCGCGAATTGTGGGAAGAAACCGGCGTCACTGCCGAGCATGTCACGATCATCGCCCAGACCAAGGAAGAACTGCTCTACGACCTGCCGCCCGAACTGGTGGGCAAGCTGTGGGGCGGCAAATATCGCGGGCAGCGGCAGCATTGGTTCCTCGGCCGCTTCGAAGGCAAGGACAAGCACATCAACCTCAAGGCGCACAAGCCGCCCGAGTTCTGCGAATGGAAGTGGATCGAGGCCGAACTGCTGCCCGACATGATCGTGCCGTTCAAGAAGCGGGTCT
Organism: uncultured Novosphingobium sp.; assembly: GCA_964502105.1. Lineage (GTDB taxonomy): Bacteria > Pseudomonadota > Alphaproteobacteria > Sphingomonadales > Sphingomonadaceae > Novosphingobium. Next base: position 91,880 of record CAZCUS010000008.1, read on the forward strand.
ACCGCGCTGTTCTGGAAGAGTTCCGCGCGCTGATTTGATGCTGGCTTGGGTGCCGACCGGCTGATAGCCCTTCGGCATGAAAGGCTATCTGACAAGATTGTGGGGCCGACTGTCAGGTCGAAGATTGAGCAAGCCAATCGACGGAGCGCTATATCGCGTGACCTCGACCCTTTTTAACGCTGACGGGAAGCGGTCTGCCAAGATTCTCGAGTTCGAACACGGCGCTACCTACCTTCTCGAAGCCGAGTGGGTCGAAGGCACCACTTTCAGGGAAAGACATGGCGGCAATTTGGTCGGCCCTTTCGGCTCACCAACGCTTGCAGAGCATTTCATTCTCGCGACGGTGTGGTTCAACGGCGAGAATTTAGCTCCACCCGCCGACCGCTAAACATAACAATGCCAACCCCAATCAGTTCTCCGAAACCACCGGGTCTGACGTCACCGCCTCGGCCGTCAGCACGCGCGGGGCTGGGCCGCGTGAAATTGCGGCGGTCAATCGCCGGGCTTCGACGCAATCGGTGCCGCATAGCGTCTTGAGCCGGGCGAGGTTGCGGTTGGCTTTTTCGGTCGCGCCTTTCTCGGCCAGCGCCTCACCCTCGCCGGCGATGGCGGCAAGGTTGCGCGGATCGCCTTGCAGCGCCTCGCGGTAATAGTGGAGGGCCTTGCCTTGCAGGCCGGTGCGGCGGGTGGCGGCGGCAAGGTCAAGCAGGATGGGCACGCTGCCGGGCTGCACGGTCAGTGCCGCCTCGAAGCTGTCGATCGCCTCGTTCACCTTGCCGGAATTCATCGCCGCGCGGCCTTCCTCGACCAGCGCGGTCGCGCGCGGGTCCATCGCCTGCTGCGGCGCGGAATGGATCACACTGGAGGAAACGGCGACAACCAGAGAAAGGGCGACAGCAACAGGAGTGTAACGCATTAAGAGGTCCTTGGCCGAGAGCTGCGTCCTGGTCATATATCTGACGCTAACACAGCCTGAATAAACGTGCGACGAAAAACCCGTCCGTCCCATCGCGGTACGGCGACAGCCGGATTCCCGCGCCGCGCGGCTCTCCGGCAGGGAGAATGGGCCTGTCTGCACGAAACTCCAGCTGGCGTGACAGAAATGCGTCGATCTGCCCCGCGCCCTCGGCGTCCAGCAGCGAACAAGTGACGAAAACCAGCCTCCCGCCCGGTTTCACCAGCGTGGCGGCGATATCGAGCAGGCGCGATTGCAGCGCGGTGTAGCGCCCCAGTTGCTCAGGCGTCAGGCGCCAGCGCGCCTCGGGATTGCGCCGCCAGGTGCCGGTGCCCGAACACGGCGCATCGACCAGCACCGCATCGGCGCTGCCCTGCCACTCGGCTAGCGCCTTCGCCTCACGACCGGGATCGAGCAGCACCGTGCGGATGCCATGCGCGCTCGCCCGCTGTGCGCGGGGCTCGAGTCGCGAGAGCCGGGCGCGGTCAGTATCGCAGGCGATAAGGCGGCCCGAACCGCCCATGTCAGCCGCAAGCGCGAGTGTCTTGCCCCCTGCCCCGGCGCACAAGTCGATGATGGTCTCGCCGGGACGCGCCGCCACGGCCATGCAGGTCAATTGCGAGCCGGTATCCTGCACCTCGATCATGCCATCGTTGAACGCGGGCGTATCCTCGATCCGGGTGTTGGGCGGATAACGCCAGCCGTTGGGTGCCGCAGTGCGCTCGCCGCCTTCGGGCAGATCGGCAACGCCGGCGCGCAGTGTGTTGACCCGGATGTCGAGCGGCGCGCGATCCAGCAGCGAGAGCGCATCCGTTTCGCTCAAGCCACTGCGTTCCAGCGCTTCGACCAGCCAGCCCGGCGCGATCCCGCCATCGGCAATCGGCTCGTCGGGATCGATCGGCGCGGGCGCATGGCGCGAACCGTCGAACAGCGCGGCCAGCGCTTCATCCTCAAGCGCCAGGCGCAGCATCGCCGCCCGGCCATCGAGCGGCACTTCGCCGCAGCTGCGGATCGCGCGAAACACCAGTTCGCGCACCGCCCGCCGGTCACCGCTGCCGGCAAAGCGCCGCGAGCGAAACCAGTCACCGACGATGCGGTCAGCCGGCGCGCCATTGGCGCGGACGGCAGCGATCACCAGATCGAGCACCTCGATCGCCGCCTGAACGCGGGCCGAGGGGGTCATGCGTCAGGCTCAGCGCGAGGGATAATTCGGTGCCTCGCGGGTGATCGTCACGTCGTGGACATGGCTTTCGCGAAGGCCCGCGTTGGTGATGCGGACAAACTGCGTCTTGGTGCGCAAGTTATCGATGCTCTGCGACCCGGTGTAGCCCATAGCCGCCTTGATACCGCCGACGAGCTGGTGGATCACGTCCTTGGCCGGCCCCTTGTAGGCGACCTGCCCTTCGATCCCTTCGGGCACCAGCTTCATCTGGTCCTTGATGTCGCCTTGGAAATAGCGGTCGGCCGAACCGCGTCCCATGGCTCCCAGCGAGCCCATGCCGCGATACGACTTATACGCGCGGCCCTGGTACAGGAACGTCTCGCCCGGGGCTTCCTCGGTGCCTGCCAGCATCGATCCGATCATGATCGTCGAGGCACCGGCGGCTAGTGCCTTGGCGGCATCACCAGAGGTGCGCAGACCACCATCGCCGATCACCGGGACGCCCGACTTGTCGGCTTCCTCGGCAGCTTCCATGATCGCTGTAAGCTGCGGCACGCCGACACCGGCGACGATCCGCGTGGTGCAGATCGAACCAGGGCCGATGCCCACCTTGATCGCATCCGCACCCGCATCGATCAGCGCGCGCGCCGCTTCGGCGGTCGCGACATTGCCGGCGATGACCTGAGCCGAGTTGGACAGGCGCTTCACGCGCTCCACCGCCGCTGCCACGTCCTTGTTGTGCCCGTGCGCGGTATCGATCACCACCACGTCGCATTCGGCGGCGAGCAGCGCCTCGGTGCGCTCGAAACCCTTGTCGCCCACCGTGGTCGCGGCGGCGACGCGCAGGCGTCCGGCCAGATCCTTGGTGGCGTTGGGATAGTTTACCGCTTTTTCGATGTCCTTCACCGTGATCAGGCCGACGCAACGGAAGCCCTCGTCGACGACCAGCAGCTTCTCGATCCGGCGCTGGTGCAAAAGGTGGCGCGCTTCTTCGTGGCCGACGCCGGTCTTGACTGTGGCAAGATTCTCGCTGGTCATCAGCTCGCGCACCGGCTGAAGCGGATTGGCGGCGAACCGAACGTCGCGGTTGGTGAGGATGCCGACGAGCTTGCCGTTAGACTCGACCACCGGGATGCCGCTGATCCGGTGCTGCACCATCAGCGCCTGCGCCTCTCCCAGCGTAGCGTCGGGCGCGATCGTGATCGGGTTAACCACCATGCCGCTCTCGAAGCGCTTCACCGCACGGACGGCGGCGCACTGCTCATCGAGCGAAAGATTGCGATGCAGCACGCCAATGCCGCCCAATTGCGCCATGACGATCGCCATGTCGGCTTCGGTCACGGTGTCCATTGCCGAAGAGACCACCGGAATGTTCAGCGCGATCTCGCGCGTCAGCCGGGTGCTGGTATCGGCCTGGTTAGGGATGATGTCCGATTGTGCAGGGCGCAGCAGGACATCGTCGAAAGTCAGTCCCAGGGGTATTTCCATCAGCGCCACTTAAAGCCTCCAGTGCGGATTCGTGGCGGCCCATGTAATCAAGCTGGCCCCATTGGGCTAGTGCGAGTTACGATTTCCGGTCGGCAGCGGACAATAAAGGCGAGCCCTGCCGTTATCTCCGTCCCGGTGAAAAGGCTATCTCACCGTGCCCGATTGCAATCGCCGGGAGGAACAGGCCGGCACCGGTGACCTGCACCGGGCCGTGGTGCACTTCATCGATTGTCGCGGACAGCCAGAAATCGCCTTCACGGCGCCGAGCGATGGCGCGCCGCGCCGCATCGAGCACACGGTTGTAATCGCGGCTGAAATCCTGCGTCAGCGCGGCCGCAATTTCCTCGCGCACCGAAACGCTGGACATAAGCTGGATCAGGAGATCGGCGGCCATGCCATCGGCCTCGCCGAAGATCTGGAGATCCTCCACCTCGATAACCTGCGAATCCGGCTGGTTCCTGGGCAATCCAGTGAGCCAGATGCGTCCAGGCGACTTGCCGAAGCGGGTCCCGAGCGTTTCACTTACCGGTTCGACCTTGGCCTCGATACCGACTGCAAGTCGTCCGTTATCCGTGGCGTAAATGGTGACCTTCTGAAAATCGGCCTCGACATGGCCGATATCCTGCAATTTGATGCCACGGGCTGCGAGTTTGCGCAGCGCGCGCAGCACGACCGGCTCAAGCTGGGCGTAGTCCGCCACCACCGGCACGAACACGCGCAGGCCCTTCTCACGCAAAGGCGCGATCTGCGGCGGCAGCGGCGTCGGTTCGGGCTTGGCCGGCTTGTCACCCACGAACGTTTCAGTGATCGCCTCCGCCGCGATCGTCAGGTTCAGCTTGCGGCCACGGATCGCATAGCTCGAAAGCCCGAGCCCGGTCGGTGTCACCCGCAGCCATGCAGGCGGCCTTTCGCGGTTGAGATTGATCACGGCAAAGCCTTGTTTCCAGGCGGCTTTCACGGTGGGGCGGACCCGCACCCGGTCGATCTCCGCTTGCAGATCGCGTTCCAACTGGGCGATCACGCTGGCCAGTTCACGGTCGGCACGCTGCGCGAACTTGATGCGCTGGCCTAGGAAGTCGATGCCCGGGGGATCAGTCCAGCCATAGGAAATCTGCACTTTCGCGCGCGCCCGCCAGTCGCGATCCATGCTGATGCGGACATCGGCGCGAACGACCGCCGATCCCGTCGCGGTCTCGCCCTTCAGCACGCCGCCTACGTTGCGCGCGCTGATAGCCGCGCGAACCGGCATCGTGATCGTGATCCGCTGGCCCGATCCCGCGAGCGCGATTCCGCCGCGAGTCACCTGTCCGACGATCCGGCAGCCGATATCGGGCGTGATCTTCACTTTCGCGCCGAAAGCCTTGACCTGCTGGCCCGGCACGCACTTGTCGCGCTGCTCGTCTATCGACCACAAACGGCGCGGCGTTCGGCTTTCCAGACCGCGCTGGAGGTCGTCGAGAGAGAGGGAAACCGGCACCGACAGCGTGGAGTTGTCCTGCGCGAAGTCCGGCTTGGATGTCGAACGCGGTGGTTCCGGATAGTCATGCGCGCGCTTGCAGCCGCCGAGCAGCGCCAGCCCTGCAAGCAGCACTCCGATCGGCCAACGTATGTGCGCCCCGTTTCGCATGCCTATTTCGCTGGCATCGGAACCCGCCGCAGATCGCCAAACCAGCGCGCCAGCGATGTGAGGAACTTCACATCATCGGTAGCACCACCGAGTTCGATCTTCTGCGACAGATCGTCGCTCGGGCGATGATAGTCCCCGTCAAAGAAGCTGCGGATACGACTGATGTCACCGTAGGCCGTGGTGACCATGACGGTGGGGATATCGTGCTGGAGCAAGGCCCAGCCATCCTGCCGCTTGACGTATTCGTTCGATTCGTCGCTCGGAATGATCTTCACCTTGGCGCTTTTGGCCGCCTTCTCGATTTCGGCATCGAGACCGGTCATGCCCCGCCCGACGATAGCAAAAGGCGTGCCGCGCGGGGCGAGCGCGATCGAATCGATATTGAACGCAGCAACGAACTGGGCCGGCGGCAGTGGCGGATTTTCGGCAAAGGCGTGGGCACCCAGCAGGCCAAGTTCCTCAGCCGTGGTCGCCAGAAAATAGATATCGCGATCAAGTTGCGGCCCTTTTACCAGACGGCGGGCGATCTCTGTAAGCGCCGCCACGCCACTCGCGTTATCGACGGCGCCGTTGCAAATCAGGTCTTCGGCCGGAACAGCGGCGCAAGTGCCGAAGTGATCCCAATGGGCCACCAGCAGCACTGCACCCGCTTCCGGGCGACGCCCCGGCAATTTGCCGATCAGGTTATGCGTGCGAATCGTCGTTTCGCGCGTGGTTGCCTCAAGTGACACAGACAGATCGAGCGGTTGCGGCCGGAAATTGGGCTGCGCTGCAGCCTTCTCCAGTCCGACAAGCGATTTTCCCGAGAACTGGAGCAGGTCATCCATCGCCTCGCGTGTGATGAAACCTTCCAGATCGCCGCCGAGCGAATCGTCGAGCAGCGCATAGCCCGAACGCTGGCGCCGCGCGCCCACCTGTTCGAGCGTGCGATCACCGTCGAGTACGGTCAGTACCGCCGACGCACCCTGCGCCAGCAGCTTGCTCTGCCGCTCGCTATCGTTGCCGTCCCCATCCAGCAGCACCGCGACACGGCCGGCCAGCTCGGTGCGGGTGAATTCGACGCCTTGGGCCTTGCCGACGAACAGCAGCGGCGCGAGGCGAACGAGGCTACGCTTGCCCGAAGTCAGAATGAGTATCTTGGCCGGATCGAACCAGAGCCGGTGACCCTTGCGGAAAAACTGTGCGCCGGACGATGCCGGTTCGCGCGCCACCAAGGAAACCGGCGCAAACCACTCGTTACCTGGATCATTGGTGCCCGAAACCAGCCCGATATCGTACCATTGGCGGCCCAGATACCGCAGCGTCTTGGCCTCGCCATCGGTGCCCGGCTCGCGTCCTTCGAAATCATCGCTGGCAAGGATTTCGATGTGCGCGCGCAATCGGGATTCGATTTCCAGGTCAGCCCGCGACGTTGCCGCACTTGCCATCGGGGCAATGGTCAGGGCCGCGCAGAAAAGAGCGCTCAAAGTCGTTCGTGCGACCCTCTCCATGACCATGCCTGAAACCACCAATATGCGAACGCGGCGGAAGGACGCGTGTTCCACGGGATATTGCCGGTGAGGCGAAAGATGCAAGCGGCCAAACGTGCAGAGCGCTTGCATTTTTTTCGCGCAAGCCGTGAAAGAGGGCTTGGCCGCCATTCCGGCGGCCCATTGGCGAAGCATCGGGAGCGGCGCGCGTGAGGCTGAACAGGTTTGACCCTTCGAACATCCGCGTCGGCAGCGGCGGCGGTGGCGGCGGATTTCCCGGCGGTGGCGGGGGCAAGATGGGTTTCGGCACGCTGGTCATCGTACTCATCGGCGCGCTGGTTTTCGGTATCGATCCCGGCCAGATGCTCGGCACGATCGAAAGTGCGCAACAGCAGTTGCCGCAGTCGGCACCGCAGCAAGGCCCACAGGGCGGCGCGGACACGACCCAGATCTGCGAGCAGAACGCCTATTCGCTGGAAGCGTGCAATGCGCTGAGTTCGCTCAATTCCACCTGGGGTCCGATCTTTCAGGCATCGAACGTGCCGTTCGAGCAGCCGACCCTATGGTTCTACAGTGGCGGCACCCGCTCGGGCTGCGGCGCGGCGCAAAGCGCGATGGGGCCGTTCTACTGCCCCGCGGACAACGGCATTTACATCGATACCAGCTTCTACGACCAGCTCGACAAGCAACTCGGTGCGCCGGGCGATTTCGCGCGCTATTACGTGATCGCGCACGAGTACGGCCACCACATCCAGACGCTCACTGGCATTTCCAGCCAAGTGCGCAGCGCACAGCAGCAGAACCCGTCGCAGGAGAACGCGCTGCAGGTCCTGATGGAGCTTCAGGCCGATTGCTATGCCGGAGTCTGGGCCGCGAAGCACCGCGATCTGATCGAACCGGGCGACATGGAAGAAGGCCTTCGCGCGGCCAGTTCCATCGGCGACGACACCTTGATGCGCAAGGCCGGTCGCGAGGCGAATCCGGAGAGCTTCACCCACGGTTCAAGCGCCCAGCGTATGGAATGGCTGAAGCGCGGTCTCGATACCGGGAACGACGAAGCGTGCGATACGTTTGCTGGGATGAGACGTTAGGAGTCGCGCATATATTTGCGCCCTGGCGCCCAAGGAGGGCAACATGAAAAGAACCTGTCTGATGGTATTCGCCGCCGGCGCATTGCTGGCTGGTCAGGCGCAGGCGCGCGATCAGGAAAAGCCGATCACCAACCGTGATCCCGACGCAATGGACGTTGCCAAGACGCCGATGACCGACCTTAACCTGAGCAAGGACGAAATCCCCGCGCTGCTCATTGAGGCGCAAACCCGTCCTTACGCGTTGACCGGTCTTGGCAAATGCGCCCAGCTGATTGCAGCCGTCGATCAGCTCGATACGATGCTCGGCCCCGATATCGACCTGCCGCAGGAAGAGCGCGAGCGGATCAGCCAAGGCCGCGTTGCCAAGTGGGTCGTCAGTTCCTTCATCCCGTTTCGCGGTCTGATCCGTGAGATTTCTGGTGCCAACGATCAGGAACGCAAATTCACCGCCGCGATCCAGGCGGGCCTGACACGGCGCGGCTTTCTCAAGGGCGTAGGCGCTTCGCGCGGGTGCAAGTATCCTGCCTCGCCCGCGACTCCCGCCGTGGTGGCGGCGCATAAGGCCGAGCGTGAAAAGCAGGCGGCCAAACCGGCCCCGGCATCAGCGGCCGCACCCAGCGCCGCGAGCGATGCGGCGGCCCCGGCTGCCGACTCGTCCAACACGGCGCCCACTCCAAAGTGATCGGACAGCAATAAGCGCTTACCGGTAATAGCGACGGATCGTGCAGGCAGCCCGCTGGTGTGCATGTGGCGTACCGACTTGACTAGCACCGCCGATACCCCCCTCCCGCAGCGCGGGAGAGGGGTTTTTCTTATCTAAGCGGCAGGCACCTGATGCCGGCCGACACTGCTCCAGTCGACCTTACGAGTCGCATACATCACGCCCGCCAGCGCCGCGAACAGCAGCACCGAACCGATCAGCAGCGACAGCGCCTCCAGGTTCAACAGCACGAACAGCACCGCATAAAGCCCGACCAGCAGCGCGCCGATAAACCGCGCGCGCTTCCAGCTTCCCAGCACCGCCGCGCTGTAAGCCGTCAGCAAACCGATGATTGCGCCGCCAGCGATCAGGTAAGCGGCGGTAAAGCCGACCACTTCGGCAAACGCCAGCAGCAGCACGAAGAACAGCACCAGCCCCGCGCCGGTCAGCAGGTATTCCGCCGGGGCAACGCGCGCGCCGCCGACGACGTCGAACAGCAGGAACGCAAGGAAGGTGAACCCGATGAACAGGAAACCGTATTTTACCGAGCGATTGACTTTCGAATAGAGATCCACCGTCTCGACCAGCCCGACCGTAACCGCGAGCGATTGCCCGGTGCCGCCATCTGTCACCATTGGTGTGGCGGGATAAATGCCCGTGCTGTCGATCAGCGGCGGCCCGGGATCATCGGTAGAGACAGGCGGCTGTCCCAGTGCCAGCTTGTCGATCGTGTAGGCGGCAGTGAAGCCCTTGGCGCTCACATCGCGCTTTTCGGGCAGGAAGCCTCCGCCAAAGCTCGGGTCCGGCCATGTCGATGAAACCTGCCAGCGGGTCTGCCCGCCGCGCGGGACGAGGCTGAGCGTGCGGCTGCCGCGCAGTCCGAAATCATAACTGACGCCAAGCGTGCCAGCGCCATCCCACGGCACGAAAGCAAAGAAGCCCTGCCCCCCGGTAGCCGCCGGTCCCTTGCCCGGTTCCACCGCAAGAGCTTTGCCGTTCGCCATGATCTTGCCGCCACGCGTCAAGCCGCGGGCATCCGATGTGCCGATCCGCAATTGTGCCCGCTCCCAGATAAGGGTGTCGGGATCGATGCCGAAGCGCGGCAGGTTTTCAGGCAGTTCGAAGCGAGCGGTGCCTTTCACCCCCGCCTCGTACAGCACGGATCGATAGATCGACTTGCTGCGCTCCTGGGGCGCAACCCGCGTGACAAGCGCGTTCTCGACCGGGGAGACGAACAGTTCACGTTCAACCTCGACGCTGCGCGGAACCGATTTGCCGTCGATCACCTCGTTCTGCGTTTCGATGGTCCTGTAGGGCACCACCAGCACCGGCCCGGCGACAACCTGCGGCCCGCCCCATCCGGCATTGATCGAAGCCTGCGCGGTGTTGGACTGGTCCTGCCGATCGTAGACCAGCGCAAAGACAAGCAGCAGCGGGACCATCAGCACAAAGCCGATGAGTGCGGCGAAAAGCAGCTTCACCCCGGGTGAGCGTTCTCTGCGCGATTCTTCTTCGGCCATGTGCATCCCTCTTGATCAGCGCGCGCGCCATCGCTTCGTCGTAAGCACTACACGCTTCGCCGACATCGTGCAGGAGAGATTGCTGCTTGCTGAACGCGAAAGCAATGACCGTGAGGCAAGGCGAGCGGCGGGGCATCTCAGCCCCGTCACCCTGATCACCGCATGTTCGAGTTCGCCTCGGCAATCTGTTCGTCGAAGTTGGCGAGGATTTCGACCCGGACCTCGGCCGGAATGCTGCGGTTCGCCGAAATCGATGCGCGTGCCTGACGGAACGCGACCGCGATGTGGCGCGACACGTCCGGCGTGCCGGTGCAGACGCGCGTCTCCGATGCCGAGCCACCCGCAACGACATAGCTGCGTGCGCTCTGGCTGCGGCTTCCCGCTGCGCAATTGCTGTCGATCACCATCGTCTGATGATGACGACGCCTGCCGGTGGCATCCTTCGACACGATACTGATCTTCTGCACTTTGCCATCGGGCGAAGTCCACTGCTCGACATCGGGCGCCATGCGCTCGGCCATATTGGCCCGGCGTTCAGCCTCTGCAGCCTTATGCTCGGCCTCCGCCGCATGCCGCTCCGCCCAATCACCGGCGGCTGCCGCTGCCCGTGCCTGACGATCGGCCAGCATTGCCTGTCGCTCGGCGGCTTGCGCCTGACGCTCTGCTGCGCGCTCGTTCCGCTCGGCTTCTGCCTCGGCGCGATCAGCTTCCGCCTCCGCGGGGTCCGCCTCGACCATGGCGCGGGTTTCGCGCTGGATGCGTTCGTCGACCTCGGCATCGCTCAACTGGCGGCTGGTGACGAATTCGTAGCTGCGGCCGCTGCGTACCACCTTTCGGCGATAGGTCTGGTGTTCCTCGGTGCAATCGCGGCCTGTGGCTTCATCCGGACAGTCGCTGTGATCGATCTCGCGGATAAAGACTTGCGGGAGGCCATGCTCCGCAGTGGGTTCCGGCGGAACGGGTGCGGTGGGTTCGGGCGGCACTGCATCGGCGGGGGGACCATCTTCAGGCCCCTGTGCCTCAACGGCGGCATAAGTGATCGTAGCGGTCATCGGCACACCGATGATGGCGGCAGCGAACAGGCTGCGACCCAGAAGCCGGCGACGCTCCGAAACGTCATTGCGCACCAATGCCTTCAGGCGATGGATGATTGGCTTTTCACCGCGCAGCACGCCGGCCATCGGTGCGGCCAGGGCAAGGCGCGGGCCACCGGCGAAAGAGGCGATCAGGCGGCCATAGCGCTCACGCTCGGCACGGCCGCAGTCCCGGACGACACGGGCGTCACAGGCTGCTTCCTGGTCGCTGCGCAGCGCACGCCACGCCAGCCAGGCGATCGGATTGAACCAGTGCAGTGCGAACAGCGGCTGCACCGCGATGTTGGCCGCCAGATCATTGGCGGCGTGGTGTTCCAGTTCATGGGCGATGGCGAAATCAGACGCATCGGACTCAGCGTTGGCCAGGAAGCCTGCCGGCAATGCCACCACCTTGTCGAACACGCCGAACGCGAGCGGCGCAACGACCGCCGGGCTTTCGACGATACGCACCTTGCCGGCGCTGCCGACCTGCCGCGCATCGCGCAGCAACTCGCGGCGCATCGCCCGATAGCCGATGGTGCGATGGACGAGGAAAAGCACGGCCCCGCCTAGCCAAATTGCCAGCAGGATGGTGCCCCACGGGATCTGGCTCACCGGTTCGGGCGGTAGCATCGCCATCGTCACATCGGCGGGCGGAACTTCGGCAAAGGCCGGTGGCGCATCGGCGGCGAACGTATTGGCAATCGTCGGCGACAGCGCGAACTCGGGGCGCGCCGCTGCCTGCTCAGGCAGCACCAGCGGCGGCAGAAACAGCCGAATCATCGGCAGTGCCCACAGCGCATAGGCGGCGGCGGGCCCAAACCAGCGCCCCACCGGACGGCGGACCACCAGCACCAGCAGCATCAGCGCGCTGGTCATCAGCAGCGTATCGACAAGCCAGTTGGTCATTGCTTCAACTCCTGCAGCAATGCTTCGATTTCAGCGATATCGTCTGCGGTCAGCGCTTCGGATTCGGCGAGCTGGGCAAACAGCGGCGCAGCGCGACCACCGAACAGGCGATCGACCAGGCGGCGGCTCTCGGTGCCGAGATATTCGGTGCGTGCCATCGAAGGCGTGTAGAGGAAGCGCTTGCCGTCGGGCTTGGTAGCCAGGGCCTGCTTGATCACGAGCCGCGAAAGCAGCGTCTTCACGGTGGCAAGGCTCCAGCCCTTCTCTCCGCAAACCTTGTCGCACACTTCAGCAGCGGTGAGTGGGCTTTTTTCCCACAACACTTCCATCACGGCATGCTCTGCTTCGCTGATGCGTTCGGGCTGCGCGGTACTGTCCGCCATGTCCCCACTCCTCATGTTTACACATGTAATCGACTACGTCTGTAAACATGAATGCCCGATTAATGTCAATGCCGGTTCAACCGCGCTGTCAGGGCCTCAATGCATGCTCTATTTTGCGGAACACAATGCGCCGGTCATACCGGTCGAGCGCGAAACCATCACGCTCTTTCGGCAGCAGGAAATGGTCGAATGGCACGAAGCCCAGGTCGTTGGCGTGGAACGCGAAGTGCAGCGCCCTGCCCTCGCCGGGGGTGATTGCCCGCTCCTCGCCCAGCACCTGCAACATCGGCAAGGCCATGCGGATCGCGGTGATCTGCTCGCCCTTGGTGACCGGGATCGTCAGCCCGTTCGTGGTGACGTTTTCGATGTAGGCCGATCCATCGGCCAGCGTCACCACCGCGCCGAACAGTTCGCGCGGCAGAGTCTCCGGCACATCGAGAACAATCCGCGCCACGACCTCGCGATCATCCACGGCGGTGTCGCTTAGCAATTCGAAGGCGGGAGCGGTTGAGGGATCGCTGGTGAGAACGATGCCGCCCTGCCCCGACGCCCACGTTCCCGCCGAACCTTCGCTGGCCGCGCCATAGGCCATTTCATAGCGGTATCGCCCGTCCGCGCCGAGCTCGAGTTGCGCAGCCAGTTCCATCTGGCCGCCGTCGTAAACCCCGACGAGAGCGGAATCCGGGATTGTTTGCGCCATGGCGGGAGCGGCAAGCAAGAGCATGGCGATAAAGCCGGCGGCGCGTTTTACGGCTGAAAGCCGCTTATTCACCGCAATCCAGTCTCAGGGTCTGCGCAGACTTTTCGGCGCGGAACTTCGCATGGATGGTCAGCTCTCCAGCGCAGGTCACATTGTTGAGCCACAGCGGCGCACGCAGGGTGCCATGCGGGGGAACCAACAGCCCGTCGATCACCCGGCGGCCAAGCGCCTTGCCCTTGGCGTCGGTGACCCAGACTTCCAGCTTTTCGCCCAGGAACATCGCGTCGCGGTCAGGTTCCGGGCCATCGGACACCAGCGTTGCGACGACCAGCATGTCATCCGCCGCCCCGCCCGAGGGACCTTCACCGATGACTGTGTTCCAGCCCGAGAACGGCTCACCACCCGCAAGCAAGTTGGCGGAAAGTTCTCCGGTCCCGGTATAATACAGATGCGCCTCGGACTTGCCGAGGCGCACGCCGTCAGAAGGGGATACGTCGGCGAAAGCCAGCGCCGGCAGGACCAGCCCGCCTAGCGCCAGAGCCGCCAAGGCCAGCCGCGCGATCAGTACACGCGTGCCTTGGGCTTGATGTATTCGGCCTCGTCGGTGAGCGTGAATTCATGCACCGGGCGCGAATCGAGCCGGATGTCGCCACCCTTGCCGCCCCAGCCGTCAAACCAGGCGACCGTGTGCTTCATCCAGTTAACGTCGTCGCGGTTGGGATAATCCTCGTGCGCATGTGCACCGCGGCTTTCCTTGCGGGCATGGGCACCATGCAGCGTGACCGAAGCCTGGCTGATCAGGTTATCCAGTTCCAGCGTCTCCACCAGATCCGAGTTCCAGATCAAGCCCTTGTCGGACACGTGGATGTCTTCCATCCGCTTGTAGGTCGCCGCAAGCTTGTCCTTGCCTTCGGCCATCAGCTCGTCGTTGCGGAACACGGCGGCATGCGTCGACATGGTGCGCTGCATATCGACGCGGATCTGCGCGGTTGGCGATCCCCCGCTGGCATGGCGGAAGTGATCGAGGCGGCTGAGCGACAGGTCTGCCGAATCCTTGGGCAGTTCAGGCTGCTTGTCGCCCGGCTTGACGTTGTCCTTGAGGTAAAGACCGGTTGCCCGGCCAAACACGACAAGGTCGATCAGCGAATTGGAGCCAAGACGATTGGCGCCGTGAACCGATACGCAAGCCGCTTCGCCCACGGCAAACAGACCCGGAACCACGGTTTCAGGATCGCCGTCCGTGCCGATCGTCATGACCCGGCCATGGTAGTCACAAGGAATACCGCCCATGTTGTAGTGCACGGTCGGCACCACGGGCAGCGGTTGGCGGGTCAGGTCGACACCGGCGAAGATCTTGCCGCTCTCGGTAATGCCCGGCAGACGTTCGCCCAGCACCTTGGGATCGATGTGATCGAGGTGCAGGAAGATGTGGTCCTTGTTCGGACCGACACCGCGACCTTCGCGGATTTCCAGCGCCATCGAGCGCGAGACGACATCGCGCGAGGCGAGATCCTTTGCCGACGGTGCATAACGCTCCATGAAGCGCTCACCCTCGGAGTTGGTGAGATAGCCGCCTTCGCCGCGTGCGCCCTCGGTGATGAGAACGCCAGCGCCGTAGATGCCGGTGGGGTGGAACTGGACGAATTCCATGTCCTGCAGCGGCAGGCCCGCGCGCAGCACCATGCCGCCGCCGTCGCCGGTGCAGGTGTGGGCCGACGTCGCGGTGAAGTAGCTGCGGCCATAACCGCCGGTCGCCAGCACCACGGCCTGCGAGCGGAAGCGGTGGATCGAACCGTCATCCATGCACAGCGCGATCACGCCAACGCATTTGCCGCCTTCCATGATCAGGTCGATGGCGAAGTATTCAATGAAGAAGTCCGCCGCGTACTTCAGCGACTGCTGGTAGAGCGCATGCAGCATGGCGTGGCCGGTGCGGTCGGCAGCGGCGCAAGTGCGCTGAACCGGCGGGCCTTCACCCATGTTCTGCATGTGACCGCCAAACGGGCGCTGATAGATCGTGCCATCGGCGTTGCGGCTGAACGGAACACCCGCGTGCTCCAGTTCGTAGACCGCCTGCGGTGCTTCGCGCACCATGTATTCGATAGCGTCCTGATCGCCCAGCCAGTCCGACCCCTTGACGGTGTCGTACATGTGCCAGGTCCAGTGATCGGGCGTGTTGTTGCACAGCGAAGCCGCGATGCCGCCCTGCGCCGCGACGGTGTGCGAGCGAGTGGGGAAAACCTTGGTGATGCAGGCGGTCTTCAGACCGGCTTCGGCGCTGCCCATCGTGGCGCGCAGCCCCGAGCCGCCAGCGCCAACCACGACGGTGTCATACGTATGATCGATGATCGGATATGCAGGCTGAGTAGCCATATCAAGCGCCTCCCAGCGCGATGCGGACGACGCAGAACACGCCAAAGGCGGCTGCGGCGAAGCAGGTCAGGTTGAGCGCGGCGACGCAGGCGAACTTGTTGGCCTCTTCGTGGACATAGTCCTCGACGACGACCTGGAGGCCAAGGCGCGCGTGCCAGAATGTGGAGATGATCAGCAGGGCCATCGCGGTTGCCGGCACCGGCCGGGCGATCCATTCGATTACCGTTGCATAGCCGAGGTTCGGCAGCATGATGAAGGAGACGCCAAGCCAGATCAGCAGCAGGAGATTGCCGATCGCCGTGAAGCGCTGCATCAGCCAGTGATGCGGACCGGCTTTTGCCGAGCCTAGACCGCGAACCCGGCCGATTGATGTTCCGTTACCCATGTCGCACCCAATTCCTCAGCGAAGCAGCAGCAGTGCCCAGAAGATCGCAGTCATCGCCACGGCCAGCACCGGGCAAAGGATCGACCAGGTCTTGTTGGTGTCGAGTTCATACCCGGCGCCGACATCCAGCACGAAGTGGCGCAGGCCCGACGCCGCGTGATTGAAGAACGACCACGAGATGCCGACCAGCACGATCATGCCGTACCACGAAGAGGCATGCCCGCTGAACGTCTCGTACGCGGCGGGGCCGCTGGCCAGCGCGCCCAGCCACCACAACAGCAGCGGCAGGCCGAGGAAGGCCATCCCGCTACCGGTAACGCGATGCAGGATCGAGATCGCCATGTGCGGTCCCCAGCGCCATATCTGGAGATGCGGCGACAGCGGACGGTTCCTTGTGCCGGCTTGGGCCATGGTTTGCGAATCCCCTTTGGGCTTTTAGCAGCCCCCGATGCTGCCTTCGTGGGTTCTCCCTTAGTCAAAATGCGCCGTGGTTCAAGCGCGGTTGCAGCATATCGGCCTGTGATTTCCGGCAGGCGAGTTGCGTGGCTTTCAACCGCGAGCGACTCGTTCTAGGGACGGGGGATGAAAATTCCCGCTATTCTGGTCACCGGATCGAGCCGGGGCATCGGCGCTGCGATTGTTCAAGGGCTGCGTAAACGCGGTGCAACCGTGATCGGCCATGCGACCTGCGCCATCGATTGCGATACGATTGCCGCCGACTTTGCCGACCCTGCTGCAGCCCGCCTGCTTTGGGATCAGGCTCTTGCAGTCGGGGAAGGCCAGATCGATGTGCTGGTCAATAATGCCGGACTGTTTGCCGCCAGTTCGATTGGTCTGAGCGACGAGGACTGGCTGGCCGACTGGTCACGCACGCTGCAGATCAACCTTACCGCCGCCGCGCAATTGTCGCGCTTGGCGATTGCGCATTGGCAGGAGCGCGGTGTGCCCGGCCGGATCGTCCACATCGCCAGCCGCGCCGGACATCGCGGGGATTCGCCCGATCACTGGCACTACGCCGCGGCCAAGGGCGGCATGCTGGCGATGCACAAGACGATCGCCCGCGCTTACGCCCGCGATGGCATCCTGAGCTTTGCGATCGCGCCGGGGTTCACCGACACCGCCATGGCCGGCGACTATCTCGCCAGCCGCGGCGGCGCGGGCTTGCTGGCGGACATACCGCTGGGGCGCGTGGCGCTGCCCGAGGAGATTGCGACAATGGCCGTGTTCTGCGCGCTCGATGCGCCCGAAAGCATGACCGGCGCCGTGCTCGACGCGAACGGAGCCAGTTATGTTCGCTAGGCTGCTTCTTGTTTGCGGATCACTGGCGGCGACCATGGCCTGCTCGCCCCCTGTGCCTTCGCAGGAACCGCGCCAGCTTGCTGCGCATGCTCCGCCAGCTGCCCGTCCCGATATGACAGTAGCCTGCAAGGGCCGCGACGGATGGAGCGATCCTGCCCCGCCGATCCATGTATTCGGCAGCGTCTACGATGTCGGCACGTGCGGCATCGTCGTTCTGCTCGTCACCTCGCCCGATGGCCACGTGCTGATCGACGGCGCGACCGAAAAGGCGGCACCGCTGGTCCTCGCCAATATCCGCACGCTGGGCTTCGATCCGCGCGACGTCCGCTGGATGCTCGCCAGCCACGAACACGATGATCATGTCGGCGGCCTCGCCGCGCTGAAGGCGGCGACAGGTGCAAAGCTGGCAGTTTTGGCGCCAGCGCGCGCAAGCTACGAAACCGGCAAGTCGGATCCCAGCGATCCACAGCTCGGCCTTTCGACATTTCCCGCCGTGGCGGTGGACCGCGACTTGCGCGATGGCGAAGTGGTCACGTTGGGTCCACTGAAACTGACCGCCCATGCCACCTATGGCCACACCCCCGGCTCAACCAGCTGGACCTGGCGGAGCTGCGAGGGGGAATTGTGCCATGCCATGGCCTATGTCGACAGCCTCACCGCGATATCCAACACGACCTACCGGTTCACGGAACACCCGGAGTATGTCGAGAAGTTCCGGGGCACGCTGGATCGCGTTGCCGCGCTCGACTGCGACATCCTGATGACGCCGCACCCAGCGGCCAGCGCTTTGTTTGAGCGGCTTGCCGGAACGCGACCTCTGGTCGATGGAACCGGGTGCCGCACCTATGCCGATCGCGCACGAACGGCGCTCGACGCACGCCTTGCCAAGGAAAAGACCCAGTGAGTTGGAAAGTCACCGCCCACGCTCCCCGCGCGCTGATCGAGGGAGCCTTGCTGGCCCACGAAGACGCCGAGGACTGGGATCACGAGATCGTGATTGCCGGCAGCGAAGTGGCCGAGGATCGTCCCGACGACTGGGTTCTGGAAGCCTGGCTGGAACGCAAGCCCAGCCGGGCTGACCTGATAGCGGTGGGCGCCCTGTTCGAGAAACGTACGCCGAGGCTGCAGGTCGAGCAATTGCCCGAGGTGGATTGGCTGACGCAAAGCCAGCAGGGCCTCGAACCGATCCGCGCAGGTTGCTTTCACGTGCACACGCCCGACAGCCCGGCGCTGGTGGAGCCGGGAATCGTCGATTTCGAGATCCCGGCCAGCCAGGCTTTCGGCACCGGTCATCATGAAACGACCGCTGGTTGCCTGGCAATGTTGACCGAAATGAAGCGGCGCGGCGTAATCGTTCGCAACAGCGCCGATATCGGCACCGGCACCGGCCTGCTTGCCTTCGCCGCGCTGGCGCTGTGGCCGCGCTCTCTCGCTACCGCCAGCGACATCGACCAGGTTTGCGCGGATGTCGTGGCCGACAATGCAAAGCGCAACGCCGTCAGTCTTGGCGCACGCGCGGGCGAACTGGCGATGACTGTCGCGCCCGGCATGGATAACCCGTTGATCGCGGCGCGCGGCCCTTACGATCTGGTGATCGCCAACATCCTCGCCGGGCCGCTGGTCGCGCTCGCGCCCGATTTCGCGCGCGCGCTGGTTCCCGGCGGGCATCTCGTGCTGGCGGGGCTGCTGGAGACGCAGGAGCCTGCTGTGCGCGCGGCGTGTCGGCGTGCCGGGCTAAGGCTCGCCGCACGGATGGTTTCCGGCGACTGGTCGATACTGTGGCTGCGACGACGCGCCGCGCGTTGAGGCTTTTGCTGCGGGCCTTGCGCGGACTTGGCCTTGCGCTGATGCTGGTCGTCACGCTGTTTCTGCTGGCCGCATGGATCGGCTCTTCGATCCCGCGCAATGCTGATTGGCAGGAACCGGAAACGGGCGTTGCGATCCTTGTCCATAGCAACGGTGTGCACACCGCACTGATCCTGCCGGCAGGGACGCCTGCCCGGAACTGGTACGACACATTCCCGCTGGCCGATATCGCCGCCCCGGCGCGCGCTTACTCGCACGTGTCGATCAGCTGGGGCGAACGCGAGGTCTTTCTCAACACGCCGACATGGTGGGACTTGTCGCCCCGCACGACGCTGCGGGTTGTCGGCCTGGGCGGCGAAGGGCTGCTGCATGTCGCGCATTATGTCCGGCCCGCGCCGGATGAGAACACCCGCATCCTGCACTTGCGCGAAAGCGAGTATCGCCGCCTGGTCTCAGCGATCGAAACGCAGATCGGCCCGCGATGGCCGGGCCGGCGCTACCCCGGATATGGCAGTCAGGACGTATTTTATGAAACCGGCGGCCGCTACACCGTGGTGCGCACGTGCAACCAGTGGACCAGTGACATGCTGGCGGCGGCAGGCGTCAGGACCGGACGCTGGACACCGCTCGCGGGCGGCGTGATGAAGTGGCTTCCCGAATAAGCCCGGATCACCCCGGATAGACGCGCACCACCAGCATCTCGGTGGGGAGTTGCTCCAAGGCAGCGATCGTGCGCCGCGAGATCGGTTCGTCGAACTCGAATCCCGCTCTGTCGCCCACGCTCCAGCGCACGGTTCCGGTGATCTGGCGCATGGATTCGACCCGCAAACGCAGCCGCTGACCGACCTTCGCACGAGCATCGGCGATGCGGATCTGGCACCCCTCGGACGAAACGTGCCGCAAAGTGGCCGAGCCGAAATCGGGTGCCACTCTTCGGGTTTTTTCCAAAACGGATCGGGACATCAGCTTCC
>CAZCUS010000008.1:111800-137065 GCA_964502105.1 uncultured Novosphingobium sp.
AGCTTCCTCCTCGGTCTCGGTGGTAATTAACCGAGGTAAATGCCGAATTAATCTCTTCGCAAGATTTACCCCCGAAATTCCCGCTTCTTTTCAAGTGTTTAATTTTGGGACGGTTCGTCTGAATTAACCATTTCCAGCAAGGAAGCATTTACCCTTGGGAGGCAACTTCATCGTCATCAGGGGGCTGGGAACTACAGCCGAGAGATGATTTATGCTTCATACTGCCATTGCATCCGCAAGTTCGACCAAGGCCGAAGTGATCGGTCCGCAGGGAGAACCGCTCACCCGCAGCGACCTGCCGCCGCCCAACACCTCGCGCTGGGTGATACGGCGCAAGGCCGAAGTCGTGGCGGCAGTGAACGGTGGCCTGCTTTCGATCCCGGAAGCCTGCAAACGCTATGACCTGACGCTGGAGGAACTCGCTTCCTGGCAGCGTGCGATCGACCGCGAAGGCATGGCGGGGCTGCGCGCGACGCGCGTGCAGCACCACCGCCAGGCTCCCGACGACCGGATACATCACGCCTGATCGGGCGTACCTGACTGACAGGCTTCGTCCCCGAAGAGTCCGTCCGACCGGCGCGCGCACGCCCGGTCGGACGGGCAACCGGGTGGCTATCCCGCAGCCCGTACGATCTCGGCCCATTCGGCCTCGTCGATCACCCGAATGCCGAGTTCGGCGGCCTTCTTCAGCTTCGATCCCGCGCCCGGCCCAGCGACGATCAGGTCGGTCTTGGCCGACACCGAACCCGCCGCCTTGGCGCCCAGCCTCTCGGCTTGCGCCTTGGCCTCGTCGCGGCTCATCGTCTCCAGCTTGCCGGTGAACACCACGGTCTTGCCGGCAACCTCGCTGTCGCGCGTTTCCACAACGTAGGCGGGTGGATCGACCTGCGACAGCAGATCATCCCACACCGCGCGGTTGTGGTCCTCGTGGAAGAAATCGCCCAACGCTTCTATCACCACCGGCCCAACGCCATCGATCGAGACCAGTTCGGCGGCGGCCTCCTCGTCTCCCGCCCGGGCCTGCTCGGCGGCGTGGCGCAGGGTAGGCAGCGTCGCGAAACGCTTCAGCAGATCGCGCGCGGTCACCGCACCGACGTGGCGGATGCCCAGCCCGAACAGTAGCCGCGCCGCGTCGGGACGGCGCTTGTTTTCCACCGCCGCCAACAGGTTGTCCACAGACTTGTCCTTCCACCCCTCGCGGCCGAGAATGGCTTCGCGACGATGACGCAGCCGGAAGATATCCGCCGGGCTTTCCAGCCAGCCAAGCGCGAAGAACTCGTTGATGGTCTTCTCGCCCAGCCCCTCGATATCGAGCGCTCCCCGGCTGACGAAGTGCTTCAGGCGTTCGGTGCGCTGGGCCGGGCAGATCAGCCCGCCGGTGCAGCGCACATCGACTTCGCCCTCCACCGCCACAGCCTCGCTGCCACACTCGGGGCAATGATCGGGAAACAGATATGGCGGGCGATCCTCATCGCGCGACAGGTTGTCGACCACTTGCGGAATTACGTCGCCCGCGCGCTGCAGCACCACCCGGTCGCCGGGTCGCACGCCGAGCCGCGCGATTTCGTCGCGGTTGTGCAACGTGACATTGGTGACGGTCACCCCGCCGACCAGCACCGGCCGCAACCGCCCCACCGGCGTCAGCTTGCCGGTGCGGCCGACCTGGATATCGATCGCTTCCAGCACTGTCTCGGCGCGCTCTGCGGGAAACTTGTGCGCCAGCCCCCAGCGCGGCGCCTTGGCGACGAAGCCGAGCCGCGCCTGCCAGTCCAGCCGGTCGACCTTGTAGACCACGCCGTCGATCTCATAGGGCAGCCCTGGCCGCCCCTCGCGTATCGCCTCATACGCCGCCAGCATCTCGTCAAGCGATTGGCACAACCGGAAATTGGGCGAGACCGGCAGGCCCCAGCTTGCCAACGTGCGGACAATCTCATGCTGGCTCTCGCCCGGCACTGCGCTGGCAGCACCCCAGCCGTGTGCCCAGAACCGCAGCGGACGCTTCGCCGTGACGCTGGCGTCCTTCTGGCGCAGCGATCCGGCGGCGGCATTGCGTGGATTGGCGAACTGGCGAACCTTGGCCGGATCGAACACCTCGCCTTTCGCCTCGGCCAGCGCCCGCCCCTCTTGCATCAACTGGGTATTGAGCGCGGCGAACGCCGCCTTCTCCATATAGACTTCGCCGCGAACCTCGAACACGGCGGGCACGTCGCCCGATAGCTGCTGCGGGATATCGGCGATATGCGCGACGTTGGGCGTAACGTCCTCGCCCACCTGCCCATCGCCGCGCGTTGCCGCGCGCACCAGCCTGCCGTTCTCGTAGCGCAGCGAGCACGACAGCCCATCGATCTTGTCCTCGGCCGTGACCGCAACCGGCGCATCCTCAGGCAGCGCCAGGAACCGGCGCACGCGCGCGAGGAATTCGGCGACCTCGTCGGGAGAGAACGCATTGTCGAGGCTCATCATGCGAACCTCGTGCGTCACTTTCGACAGCGGCGAGGCGGCGACTTCATGACCCACGCGATTGGTCGGGCTGTCGGGCCGGATCAGTTCAGGGAACTGCGCTTCCAGTTCGGCATTGCGCCGCACCAGCGCATCGTATTCGGGATCGGAAATCTCGGGCGCGTCGTCCGCGTGATACAGTTTGTTGGCGCGATTGATCGCCTTGGCCAGACGCATCAGTTCGTTCGCGGCTTCGGCTTTGCTCGTCATCGCGCGTTGATAGGCCAAGGCTGGCCTGCGTGGGAATGCGATTCGTTGCGATTTTGTCCGGCTTAGTGGATCGGTTTATCCTGCGTCGCCTGTTCATGGGCAAACTGGCTGCCCCATCGCGGGTCTATACCGGCGATGATCGCCTGCTGCTCGCGCATGAGTTCGGCGACATAGCCTTCTGCGCCTACCCGCCTCTCCGCCACGCGGTTGGCTGCGAGCGCATAGGCACGGTCTCGAAAGATGAGGTACAGAAGTTCGTCAGCTACCGCTGTGATATGCTCAAAGCACGGCTGTCCGCGATCGATTCCCAGATAGATGTATTCAAACTTATCGCGGAACACGAAATCCCCGTCGCTGCCGTCCGGCGGCATCAGCGCGGGTAGCTCGGTGGCCGGCACGCCGATCCGATCGGCGATAGCGTGTATGCGCGCACCGATCGCGGGGATATCCTGCAGGTCCGGGTGAGCCCAGTCAGGCACACCGTCTTGCGGTGTCGGCGCAACGGGCGGCACCGTCGGGAGCGTAGGAGAGGCGACCGCCACAGCCGGACGCAGCAACCGCCCGATGACTCCGCCGATCACGTTGGCCAGCAGCCAGGGGATCGTCAGCAGCAGCGAAAACAGCACGAAGCCGAACTGGAAGTTGTAGGCGCGCCGGTCAGGCGGCAGCGTCATGTCCAGCTCGGCCAGCATCATCGCGGCCAGAGCGATGTAGGGAATAGTGAGCCACAACAGCAGGGCAAGGAGCGCCGCGCCGCCGCGCAGCATGCGGAAAATCAGGAGCGCGCCGGGAAGACCGGCGGCGATCAGCACCACAAGCAGCATGACGTCGTTCGTCACACCCCCTCCAGCAACCGGTCTGCCTGCGCTCTCGCCTCGTCGGTCACTTCCGCGCCGGAGAGCATGCGAGCGATCTCTTCCTTGCGCTCGGTTTCATCGAGCAGCGTCACCGACGTGCGGGTGACGGTGCCTTCGGAGGACTTGGCGATCATGTAATGCTGCCGTCCCCGCGCGGCGACTTGCGGGCTGTGGGTGACAGCCAGCAATTGGCCGCCGCCCTGTCCGCTACCGCCGGCCAACCGCGCCAGTCGGTCACCGATCGCCGAGGCTACCGCGCCGCCGACCCCGCGATCGATCTCGTCGAAGATGATCGAGGCGGCGCCGCCTTCCTCGGCCAGCGCAACCTTGAGCGCGAGGATGAAGCGCGACAGTTCGCCGCCGCTGGCGATCTTGTTGAGCGGCGCGAAGGCCGCGCCGGGATTGGTGCTGATGAGGAATTCGACCGAGTCCATCCCGGCTGCACCCCAGCGCTCTTCCGGCAGGAGGGTGACGGCGGTGCGAAAGCGCGCGGCATCCAGCTTCAACGGCGCCAGTTCCGCCGCTACCGCCACATCGAGGCGACCCGCAGCGTCAGTACGCAGCGCGTGCAACGCCTCGGCCGCATCGCGGTAGTTGTTCCCTGCCTGCTCGGCCGCGCGTTCAAGATCCGCGATCAGCTCCTCGCCGCTTTCGATGGCGTCAAGACTGGCGCGCATATCGCGCATGCGCTCGGGCAGATCGTCGACCGCGCAGCCGTGTTTGCGGGCAGCGGCGCGCAGTTCGAACAGCCGCGTTTCCAGCCGGTCGAGTTCGGCCGGATCGTGGGCCAATGCCTCGGCGGCGCGTTCGAGGCACTCTTCGGCCTCGCCCGCCTCGATCACCGCACGGTCGAGCGCGGCCAGCGCCTCGGCCAGCAACGGATGCTCGTCGGAGATCCGGTCCAGCCGACGCGCCGCACCGCGCAGCGAGGCCAGCGCCGAATCAGAACCGGTCCACAAGTGCTGCAGCACCGATAGATCATCGGCCAGCTTCTCGCCCTTCTGCATTGTCGCGCGGGCAAGCGCGAGTTCCTGCTCTTCCCCGGCCTCGGGCTGCAGCGCGGTGAGTTCCGCGAGGTGCGCGAGCAGCAGTTCCTGATCCTCGGCGGCGCGTTCAACCCGCTGCCGTGCCTGGTCGAGTGCTTCGCGTGCCGCGCGCCAACCGGTCCATGCCGCCTCGACGCTGGCCACGTCACTTGCGGCAAACCGGTCAAGCAACAGGCGGTGTCCGCGCGGATTGACCAGCCCTCGATCGTCATGCTGGCCATGGATCTCCACCAGCGCCGGGGCGATTTCGCGGAGCAGGCCGGCGCTGACGCTCTGGTCGTTGACGAACGCTTTGCTGCCGCCATCGGCCTTGAGCTGGCGCTTGAGCAGCAGCGGTTCACCGGGCTCGACATCAATACCCGCGCCTTCAAGAACTTCGCCGATCGCTTCGGGCAAGCGCACGAATTCGAAGCTCGCGGTCACGCTGGCGCGATCCTCGCCCCCACGCACCAGGCCGCTGTCTGCGCGGTTGCCCAGAACGAGACCGAGCGCGTCGAGCAGGATCGACTTGCCCGCGCCGGTCTCGCCGGTGAGCACGCCGAGGCCGCCCGCGAAGTCGAGATCCAGCGCTTCGATCAGCACGATGTTACGAATGGAAAGCCGGGTGAGCATGTTCGCGAGACGTTCTAGCGAACTGCGCACGACACGTCACCCGGCTTCGCTTCGCGGATGTTGCAAGGGGTCAACGTCCGCCAAGCAGTCTGCGCAAGCTCAGAAAGAGTACTTGATCGTGCCTCCCCAGGTCCGCGGATCGCCCGGCTGGCCTGCAATCAGGCCGACATTGCTGGGTGCGGTCTGAAGCAGCTCGAAATAGTTCACGTCAAAGGCGTTGCGGACCCAGCCGTAGATATCGAACCCCTCGGTGCGGAAACCGGCGCGCAGATTGGTCAGCGCATAGCCCTTCACGTTGGTGTAGATCGATTCGGAGGGGTTGGACGAAAAGCTGGAGCGGTAATTGCCGTCCACCCCGAAATAGATCTGGCCTTCGCGCGACAACAGTTCGACCGGCGCATTGGCTTCAGCGCCATAGGAGAACGCCCACTTCGACACGCCCGGCAGGCGCTGGCCGGAAATGTCGCAGTTGGCCGGGCTGATGCCGCCAGGCGTGCCCGGTGCGCTCGGCGTCTGCCCTGCGCCAACTGCCGTTCCGCCCGACAATTCGGGCGGGCAAGGGGCATCGACGAATTTGACATATTTCGCGTCGGTGTAAGCGGCGTTGGCATAGGCGGTGAACCTGTCGTTCGCCCTGATCTTGAAATCCGCCTCGATTCCCTGCGAACGGACCTTGCCGGCGTTGGCAAGATATCCACGCAGCACACCCAGTTGTCCGTTGGTTACGGTGGCTTGGTAATCCTTGATTTCGGTGCGGAAGGCAGTGAGGTTGAACGTGCCCTTGCGGTCAAGGAACTGGGTTTTGATCCCCACTTCAAAGTGATTCACCGATTCGGGCTTGATGTCCGATTGAATGGGCACGCCGGCAGGGTTTGTCGGCAGACCGTTCTGGTTGATGCCGAATGTCTTGAAGCTCTTGGCATAAGTCGCATAGGCAAGCACATCGGGCGCGACTTTGTAGTTCACGTTGATATCGTACGTGAAGTTCCATGCGCTGTCGGACGGCGCGCTGGTTTGCGGTGAGAACACCCCGCATTGCGCCGCGCCGACCGATCCGGCGGGCTGCGGGCAAGTGAGCAGCGCACCCGAACCGGTTGTCACCACGCGCTGATAGAACCCGGACTTCTTGTCATAGTTGACGCGAAGCCCCGGCTGCACGGTCAGCGCGTCCGTGACCTTCCAGCTGACCTGACCGTAAAGAGCGGCGCTGGTCGCCTTGAGGTTTTGGGTGTTGTTTGCGGTGAGACCGTTGAGGATATTATCCGCGATCTGCTGCGCATTGGTCAGGTTCCAGCGGCTGGACGCGGCGCCCTGCTGTTCGAAGCCCTGCGTATCGATCCGCTGCTTGAACCCGAACAGGCCGCCCACGAAATCAATCCGGTCGCTCGTATAGTTGTAGCGAAATTCCTGGCTGTATTGATCTTGCTGCGAAGGGTTGTTTGACGCGGAAACGATGTTCAACCCGGTAAAGTCGCGGTCGTTCTCGGGCTTCCAGTCCCAGAACCGCCACGCAGTAACCGAGGTTAGCGTGCCTGAGCCGAGATCCCACTTCACTTTCAAGGATGCGCCACCGATCTTGTTGCCGGCACTGAGCGGGGCATCAACGTCTGTCAGACGGTCGAACGGATTGCGGCTGACCACCTGATAGCCCTGCGCCGCAGCAAGCGCCTCATACTGGCGCGCAAGCGGGCGCTGGGTCAGCCCGGTTCGCACGAATACGGTGCCGCAGCATTCCGGGTTCTGCCTGCTATAGTCACCCGACAGCGTGACGCTGAGGTCATCATTGGGCTTGAACAGCACAGTTGCGCGCAGGCCCAGATTGTCCTGCTCGTTGATGTAGCGATCGGACGTGACGTTGTAGATCGTCCCGCGACGGCTGGTGAACGAGCCGGCAAGGCGAACGGCGAACTGGTCTGACAGCGGGCCGGATACAGCGGCCTTGGCTTGCTTGAAATCGAGATTGCCGACTGTCACCTCAGCGCGTCCCTCGAAATCGAAGGTCGGCTGGTTGGTGGTGATGTTGATGGCTCCGGCGGTGGTGTTTTTGCCGTAGAGCGTGCCTTGCGGCCCGCGCAGTACTTCCACTTGCTCCACATCCAGAAAGTCGAACGTCGCGGCGGCGACACGGGCGTTGTAGACGTCATCGACGTAGATGCCGACGCCCTGCTCGAAACCGTCACTGGTCAGGCCGAACGGCACGCCAAGGCCACGGATGTTGACTGCCGTATTGCGCGGGTTGGACGCATAGACCTGCAGCGTCGGCGCGAGTTGCTGCAGCTTCACGACGTTGAAGTTGCCAGTCGATTCGATGCTGTCAGCCCGGATCACCGAGATCGCGAGAGGCACTTCCTGTGCGGTTTCCTGGCGGCGGCGCGCGGTGACGATGATGACATCGCCCCGGCTCTGGGCTTGATCCTGATCTTGTGGTGCGCTGGAACTGGCCGATGCCGCATCGGCGTCAGTATCATACGCGGCTACGGCGGCCCCTGCCGCAGCCTGATGAACGGATGGCGCTTCGGCTGCCTGGGCGATGCCGGGCAGGACAAAAGCGGATGTAGTAAGCAGTGCAAAGCGGACGAACGGTTGCATATCCAAATCCTTTGGAGAGGGAATTGGATGCATCCGGTGGTCCGGTGTGCATCTTGGTCATGAAAGATGGCACCCGTCCGATGACGGCATGGGCTGAGCAATAGGGTCAGAAAAAGCTGGTGCGGTATCAGGTGAAGCGCTGGCGCTCGGTCACATCGAGCTGCACCACGCGCCCATCATGGATGGTCAGTTGCACAGTGCCGTAGCGCAAACGCGACACAGCATCTTTCACTGCCGTTAGCGCCGGCAGCGCTTTGTCGATAGGAACCTCGTTCCCCTTGGAGCGGGCGGTATCCGGGTATTCGGCAGATTGCATGTCGAAGCTCCTTCAGGACCCTGCTTATTCTCTACCATTTAGATAGACAACCGAAATTATGCTACGCCGCGCCCAAGCGAAAGTTCTCCGCGCCGATCCGAAGGACCGGAAAAGAGCCCTGCACAGCTGCGTTTTGAACGTTCAGTTGGCGGGCGGTAGGACGGATCGCACGCAATTCACGGGTTCCGCCGCGAAAACAGCAGCTTCCATCCCGGCTGCATCGAGATCGACGGACTCGGTGTTCGCCAGCATCGCGATGGAGACATTCTTGTCGGGATAGTGGGCCAGCCACGACTTGAACCCGTCGATCCCGCCTTCATGCCAGAACCGGGCGCCATGCGGCGTTTGCGTCAGCACCAGTCCCATGCCGTATTCCGAATCGAGATTGCGCCGCCAGTCCTCGGGCATGCCGTGCTTCACCGTGCGGCCATCGGACAGCCTGCCCGGCTGCGTCATCAGCGCCAGCGACGCCGGGTCGACCACTTTGCCCGCGAACAGCGCCTCGCTCCACCGCAGCATGTCGCCGGTGGTCGTCCGAAGACCGCCCGCCGCCCAGGTCATCGTCGGGCTGACCCAGTCCGCGACGATCTGCCCTGAAGGCGCTTCAGGTGCACGGCGATAGCCGCGCGCCCGGTGGGGCACCAGATCAGCCGGCAGGTCGAGTGCGGTGTGCTCAAGCCCTGCCGGACCGAACAGCCGCTTCACAAACACCGCCTGCAGGCTCTGCCCTGTCACCCGCTCGATAACGAGGCCGAGCAACACATAGTTCGAATTGCTGTAGGCCCAGCGCGAGCCCGGCCGGAACATCAGGGTCGGCCGCAAGTGGGCGATCCAATCGAGCATCTCGGCCGGGCTGCGATCGACCGACTTGCTGCGCAGGCCTTCGGCGTCATCGGTAAAGTTGTGCACGCCGGCAGTCTGGACCAGCAATTGCCGGATCGTGATCCGCCGCGCCTTGGGCATTTCGCGGACGTAGCGCGACAGCGGATCATCCAGCCCGATCCGCCCTTCCTGCACCAGCGACAGGATCGCGGCGGCAGTGAATTGCTTGGTCACCGACGCCAGTTGGAACACCGTGTCGGGCGTCACGGGAACGTCGTCCTCGATATTGGCTATGCCATAGCCGCGCGAAAACACCGTGAGGCCTCCGCGCGATACCGCGATGGCTATGCCGGGCATCCCGCGATCCAGCATGGCCTGTGCGGCGTGATCAATCGCTTGTTCGGCTGTCACGCACAGTCCTTCCGTCGTCGGCGCGGCAAGTGCAATATCGGGTGCTAGGGCAATTGCCGCTACGACCGCCAGCATGCGCAGGATCGTGCGCATCGTGTGGGTCAGTCCCTCTGCCCGGCTTCTGCTTCTGGAAGTTCGGCGAAGGGGGGTTCGGTCATGATTGGATCGGCGAGCGTAATCCTGTCGAGCATCGCCGCCGTTTCATCCCGCAGCGTCAGCATCAGGCCGCGCAGCCGGCAATCCGCTTCGGGCAAGCAATTGGCACAAGTCTCGTGCGCATTGCGGCTGGCACAGGGCACCAGGGCAAGACTGCCGCGCGTGATCCGGATGATGTCGCCATAGCGGACATCCATAGGTGCCAATGCCAGTTCATATCCACCGCTGCGCCCGCGATGCGACGCCACGATGCCTTCGCGCACAAGCTCGGAAAGGATCACGGTCAGGAACTTGCGCGGAATGTTCTGCGCGGTGGCGATCTGGTCGAGCCGGATCGACCCCTTCTGGTAGTGGTCGGCCAGCTCTTGCAACGCGCGGATCGTGTATCGGGTTTTCTGCGACAGCATGTCAGCCCGCACAGAGCGCTTTCAATCCGCGAATGTCAACTTGATCGCTGGAATTTTCCGGGTTCGTGCCCGGTCGTCTTTCCGGTAGCTGCCGTTCAGCTCTGAACGGTCTGCGGCGCGTGCTTTTGCATCAGATCGAACGCGCGGCGATACCACTTTGTGTCGGGGTAATTGGCCTGCAACACCGCCGCCGATTTCTGCGCTTCCTCGGGCACGCCCAGCGACAGATAGCTTTCGACGAGGCGGAACAGCGCCTCGGGCGCGTGGCTGGTGGTCTGGAAATCGTCGACCACGTTGCGGAATCGCAGCGTGGCGGCCAGCCACTTGCCGCTGCGCTCGTAATAGCGACCGATGGTCATTTCCTTGCCGGCGAGGTGATCGTTGACCAGATCGAGCTTGAGCTTGGCATCCGACGCATAGGTCGTGCCCGGATAGCGGCGCGACACTTCGGTCAGCGCCTGCTTGGCCTGCAGCGTGATCTTCTGATCGCGCGAAACGTCGCTCATCTGTTCGTAATAGCAGATGGCGATCAGGTAATAGGCGTAAGGCGCATCCTTGTTGCCCGGATGGATCGACAAGAAGCGCTGCGCCGCTTGCGTGGCCTTGGTGTAATCACGCGATGCGTAATAGCTGAACGCGCTCATCAACTGGGCACGGCGCGCCCACGGCGAATAGGGGTGCTGACGCTCGACCTCATCGAACAGCGCGGCGGCCGCCTTGGCCTGCCCGCGATCGAGGCGCAGCTTGGCCGCCGCATACAGCGTATCCACATCCCGCGCGACGTAGGCGGTGTCCTTGTTGGCGTTGCCCTTTCCGGCACAGCCGGCGGTCAACACGATAGCCCCGGTGGCGGCGGCAAGCAGGGCGGTTTTCAATGACAAGCGTTCGAGCATGGCGGGGTCTATAACCAGCACGAGCCTGAACGCCAAGTGAAGTTGCGGCCCCTTACCCGAGGGCCGCGAAAGTCCTGCCCCGCATGCAATTGCGAGGGGGCGGACGGAAGGCTATGCAGACCCGGACGAGCATCAGGGCTGGAGGCCGGTTATCGATCAGGTGCATGCGCTGGCCCGGGCACTGGGTGTCGCCCGAACGTGGCGGGACGTCGAGGGCACTGAACAAACGGTTTCAGACGAGGCGCTGGCCACGATCTGCGCGGCACTGGGCTTTGCGGCCGATAGCGACGCCGCCATTGCCCGGAGCATGGCGCAGCTCGTTGCGGAGAGTCGCGATCCGCCCCGCATGATCGTAACGCGCGTCGGTCAGCCTACCGCCCTTCCCGCCAGCCTGGTCCGCGCCGAATTGATCGCCGAGGATGGCCGCGTAGTGTCTGTCTCAGCCGAAGACTGGTGCCTGCCACCAATCGAGGAGCCGGGCTATTACATACTGGCATTGGGCGGCCATGAACTAACGCTGGCGGTTGCGCCGCAAACCTGTCCCTCGATTCCTGCACTAGAACTGCAACGCCTGTGGGGTCCCGCGATCCAGATTCCGGCGCTGCGCGGCAACACCCCGACCGCTTTCGGAAACTTCGGCGATCTCGACCGAGCGGTGCGGCTATTCGCCGCGCAAGGTGCTGACGCTGTAGCGATCAACCCGGTGCATGCGCTGTTTCCTGGAGATGGAATCGGCTTCAGCCCGTATTCGCCATCGAGCCGCCTCTATTTCAACGGCGCGATGGGCGATCCGGCGCTGCTCGGCCTGCCGGCCCTGTCCGGCGATGGCGGCGGCGCATTGATCGATTGGGAAGCCGCCCTCCCCCGCAACCTTTCCGACCTGCGCCGCGTGTTCGCCTCGCTCGACAAGGAGGCCCGCGCGCGCATTGCTGCGGCAAGCGACGGCGAAGGCGAAGGCCTTCGCCGGCATGCCGTGTTCGATGCGCTCGACGTTCACTTTCGCAGCAAAGGCCTGCGCGGCTGGCGCGAATGGCCCGCGAAGTATCACGATCCCGATAGCAAGGCCGTGCGGCACTTTGCCAAGGAACAGGCGCACGAGGTGGAATTCCACCTCTTCACGCAATGGCTGGCGCGCGAAGGGCTGGCCACGGTGCAGTCGCATGCGAAAGATGCGGAGATGGCCATCGGCCTGCTCGCCGATCTGGCGGTAGGCGTCCACACCGGCGGCAGCGACGCCTGGAGCCTGGGCGATGCGATGCTTCAGGGCCTGACCATCGGCGCGCCGCCCGATCCGCTAGGGCCGCACGGACAGAACTGGGCTTTGACGACGTTCTCGCCGCGCGGGTTGCGGCGCACTGGCTACGCGCCGTGGATCCAGACCTTGCGGTCGGCGCTGACCTGCGCAGGCGGGCTGCGGATCGACCATGCTTTCGGCCTAGCGCGGCTCTGGGTGGTGCCCGAAGGCGGCCATTCCAGCGAGGGGGCCTATCTCGATTATCCGTTCGAGGATCTTCTCGGTCTGGTGGCGCTGGAAGCGCAGCGGGCGAATGCGCTGATCGTGGCCGAAGATCTTGGCACCGCACCCTATGGCTTCGGCGAAGCGATCGCCGAAAACGCTATCCACGGCATGCGCGTGCTGTGGTTCGAGCGAGCGGCGGATGACGGCTTCATCGGCCCGAAGGACTACGACCCGATGAGCGTGGCGATGACCGGCACGCACGACACCGCGACCGTGGCGGGGTGGTGGAAGGGGCGCGATCTCGACTGGGCTGAACAATTGGGCCGCCTGCCCGAAGGCACCGACCGCGCAGAAGCCGAAAGCGCCCGTGCCTGGGATCGGGGACTGCTCTGGGCGACCATCGGCGACGGTGCGCCGCGTCCTGCTCCGGAGGACTCGGAGCCGGTGGTGGACGCCGCGTTGCGCCACATCGGTCGCGCCCATTCGCGGCTTGCCATTGCACCGCTGGAGGATCTGCTCGCCACCACGGAACAGCCCAATCTTCCCGGCACGATTACCGAGCATCCCAACTGGCGAAGGCGATTGGAAGCACCGCTCGATCAACTGCTGGCTGATCCGGGGACTGCGCGCCGGATCGAAGCGCTGGTCACCGAACGGCAGGCGATTGACGGCGAGGAAGGCTGATCACAGCATCCGCGTGAGGCCGCTGCTCAGCCATTCCGAACCGTCGCGCAGCAGCAACCGCACCGGCAAATTCTCGCGCTCGGCAAGGCGCTGCGCCTGCGCGATCGGCAGGACACCAAGCGCACTCGCCCAGCCGTCGGCGACCATGCATTGCGAGTGCAGCACGCTGACAGCGACTGCGGCATCGACCGGCAGCCGTCCCGTCGAAGGATCGAGGGTGTGCGCACCGCGCAAGTATTCGCCCGATGTCGCCACCGCCAGCTGGTGCAGCGCCACCCGGAGCGGTGCCAGCGCAAACCCGGGGGGCGTTTCCAGATCGACCCACCACGGCTCGCAATCAGGCCGCACACCGCGCCCCACGCATTCGCCGCCCACCTCGACCAGCGCGTGGCGAATGCCTGCTTTGGCCAGGGCATCGGCCACCGCATCAGCGGCGTAGCCCTTGGCGATGCCGGAAAGATCGAGCCAGACGCTACCCGGCTGGCGCAGCCGCGATGCTTCAGCGTCCCATGCCAGCAGCCGCCAGTCCGACGTCGCGCAGGCCTCGGCTATAGTTTGATCGTCAGGCGCGTGGTCAGCCGCACGTGGGCCGAGACCCCAGGCATCGGTCAGGCGGCCGACTGCGGGATCGAAGGCACGGTTCGATCGCTCGGCAATGTCGAACGCGCAAGCGATCACCGCCGCAAAGTCCGCCGGAAGCGCGGTCCAGCTTCCCGCGGCGGAACCGTTGAACCGTGACAGCAGCGAATCCGGTTCCCAATGGCTCATCTGCGCAACGATGCCATCGAGGCGCGACTGGACAAGGTCAGCAAGCGGCGCGGGATCGCGTCCGGACGCAAACGCCAGGCGCACGCTCCAGCGCGTCCCCATTGTCTCGCCATGCAGGTCGACGACCGCGTCCTGACCGCGAGAACCCGCGATCAATTCGGCGTCCAGCATATCCGGCACCGCGATGCGCGGCACCGGCGATGCGGCACCCGTGATCAAGGCGCGAGAACTTCCAGCGTGATGGTGTGGCTCATGCGGCGCTTGGAGGCCTTGGGCACGCTTGGCTTGTTGTCGGTCAGGCTGGCGCTCACCCAATAGTAGCCGGGCACCGGCCACGTCACGGATAGAACGCCGTCCGCGCCGGTTTTCAGGCGCTGAACGTCATCGGAATCGCGGAAGCGCGCGCCGCCGGGGATCACTTCGACTTCAAGGCCGGCAGCGGGCTTGCCGTCGATCAGGTAACGGAACTTGCCCGGCTCGTTCGAAACCAGATCGCCCGGCAGCGTTACCGGCACCATTTCCAGCCCCTTGTTGGTGGGCGTGAAGGTGGCTTCCGTCGGCTCTCCGGCGGTGACGAAGAACTCGTTGCGAGAATGCGATTCGGTGAGGTCCAGATCGGTGGCGCCAGCGGGGATTTCCTCGACCGTGGCGACGATGTGGCTGGGATCGATGCGGGGACGACCGCCGGGGCCGCCGGCAGGAGCCGCCGCACCGGCGGGCGGAGCGGGCGGCGTCATCGCAGCACCCGGCGCGCCGGCGGCAGCAGGCGGCGGGCCACGCCGGCGACCGACCATCCAGTCTTCGCCGTTCAGCTTGAACGTACCGCCGACCGATGACGAGGCCGAGCCGATCCGCCACGTGCCCGGCTTGTCGATCGCGACATCGAAAGTGGAGCGGTAGCGGCCCTTGGCGGCGTTCTCCAGCTTGCCTTCGCTGCCGTCGGGCGCCCAGACCTTCACGTTATCGACGTTCATCGCATTGTGATCGGCAATGAAGGGTTCGGTCGAAGCGCCTGCATCGACGCTCACATACTGATTGGTGTCCGAAACCACTGTGGTCGAAGGCAGGAACCACTGGTTATGGGCAAGCGCGGGTGCGGAGACGGCAAGCGCGGCAACGGTGGCCGCGAGCAGGGATTTCTTCAGCATCATCTTATCCTTCAGCGAGCGGAAACGGAGATCGCGCCAAGTTCGGTGCGGCCCTTGGCGGCGGCGTTCTTGGTCGGCACCGTCAGCGGCGCCGAAACGAGTTCGCGGCCACCGTCCTCGCGCGCGGCTTCGACATAGACTGTGTAGGAGCCGGGCTTGAGGTCCGCCGGGATCGGAATGCGATAGGCGCCGGGCGCACGGGTTACGCCGCTCACCCCATCGGCCGGCATCTTCATGCTGCGACCACCCTTGCGCCACCAGGTGCGCAAGTCCGACAGCCACTTGGTGCCCGGCTCATTGCCGCCCTTCTTGACGTCATACCACACCGCCAGCGTGCGGGCGGTTCCACCGCCGGTCGGCTCGATCCACGCGGCCACGTAGGGCTTGTGATATTCCGCGACGGACTTGGACGGGATGGTGACGGTCAACGTTCCGGCGCTGGCCGGGGCAGCCACTACACCGGCCGCGAGAATAAGACTTTTTCGCATGGGCGTGAGATCCTTCAATGGAGGAAGAAGATTGCGATGATGAGCGGGATCGCCGTGCCGAGCCCGACCAGCCACCAGGTCGAGGGGCGATGCTTGGCGTGCAGTTGCAGCAGGATGAGGCCGGTGATGGTGAAGATCAGGCAGGCCACCGCGAAAATGTCGATAAACCAGAACCATGCGTCACCGGTATTGCGGCCCTTGTGCAGGTCATTGAAATACGAGATCCAGCCGCGGCTGGTATGTTCCGATTCCACCGCACCCGTCGCGCGGTCGATGCTGATCCAGCCATCGCTGCCCGCACCGGGCAAGGCGACGTAGACTTCCTCGTCCGACCATTCCGCCGCGCGGCCAGCCGGATCGAGGCCGACCAGTTCATCCAGCTTGTCGGCCACTGCAGCGGGAAGCGGCGCATCGGGCGAGGCCGGAGTCTTCAACTCCCCGAGGAGCGGCTGCGCCAGCACGGCGGTGCGCGTGGTGACCTTCGGTTCGGCACCGATTGATTCCGCATGGTTGAGCGTGATGCCGGTGATCGCGAACAGGAACATGCCGATCAACGAAACCGCCGCACTGATCCAATGCCAGGTGTGCAACTGCTTGAACCAGAACTGGCGAACCTTGCGCGACTTGCGCGGCTTTGCGGCAGCAGTTTGCGCTGGCGTCATGGCTCCATCGGCGCGTGAACGGGGGGTTTCATTGCCGGCATGGGGCGCATCGTCCGCGTGGCCAAGCACCTGCACCTGCTCCAATTCCGTCTCCAACACGCTGTATCTACAAGAATTCATCACCGCACCGGGGCGATGGCCGGCCTATGCACCTATTGCGATTGATTATCAAGAAGGATCGCGAGCCTGTCGAAAATTATTGCAATTGCCTCGCAATAGGACTTCGCGTAGAGGCGTAAAAATTGCAGCAGATGTATTGGAACGGTCATGCTCCTGGCAGCGGACAGATCGATGGATGAATTCCATGCCGAGGCTCCGGCATCGAGCGCCTCTCACGTGCGTGCGGCGTCCAACCGCGATGTGGCAGCCATGGCTCCGGCCCTCGTCAGTTATGGCAGTCGCTATGGTGATCGTCGACCGATCAACCTCTGGGCCGTCTCGTTTGCCGTGATCCTGCATATCGTTCTGATCGCCGCGGTGATGCACGTCCGCAGCGAAGGCAGCGCGGCGCGTCATGACAAGCTCACGGTGGTCGATCTCAGCAGTCCGCCGCCGCCACCGCCGCCCGCATCCAGCCACCCGCCCGCGAAACAACCGCCGGTCACCGCGCCGCCGCCGCGCATCGCCATACCGCACGCCGCCCCTCCGATGGCGGTCAGTCCGGTGGTGGAGCCGCAGCCCGCGCCTGTGACGTTTGCGGCGCCGGCTCCCGCGCCGCCATCGGTCGCCACCGCGCCCGCTGCGCCGGCACCGCCATCTGTGGTGGAATCAGGCAGCCTTGGCACCAAAATGATATCGGGTAGCCCCCCGCGCTATCCGATGGAAAGCCGTCGCAAGCGCGAACAGGGCACGGTCGTGCTATCGCTGACGCTGAGCGTTGACGGCGGCGTAAGCGTGATTTCGGTCGCGCAGAGCAGCGGCTTTGACCGGCTTGACGATGCCGCGCTGCGCGCCGTACGCAAATGGCGCTGGGCACCGACCGTGCGCAACGGGCAGCCGGTGATGGTGCGGGGACAGGTCGAAATCCCCTTCGTCCTGCAGGGCTGATGCACCAAACACACCAAACACAGGGGTTCTTCGCATGATGCTCGCGATCCCGGCGCTGCTTTCGCCGGATGAAGTGCACGAGTGCCGCGAGGCGCTCGATACCGCGACATGGCAGGATGGCCGCGCCACCGCCGGGCACCAGGCGGTGGCGGTAAAGAACAACTTGCAACTGGCGCTGGGCGATCCGCTGGCGGAGCGGCTGGGCAACGTCATCTTGCAGGCGCTGAACCGCTCGCCGCTGTTCATTGCCTCGGCTCTGCCCCTGCGGGTCCTGCCACCTCGCTTCAACCGGTATGCAGACAAAGGGGACTACGGCAACCACATCGACAATGCGCTGCAGCAGTTACCCGGGGGCGGCTATGTCCGCACCGACATATCGTGCACGGTGTTTCTCAACGATCCCGAGGAATACGAAGGCGGCGAACTGATCGTCGAGGACAGCTACGGCGATCACCGCGTGAAGCTGTCGGCGGGCGACATGGTGACCTACCCCGGCACCAGCCACCACCGCGTCACGCCGGTAACGAAGGGCGCACGCCTCGCCTCGTTCTTCTGGGTGCAGAGCCTCGTCGCATCGGAAGTGCAGCGGCGCACCTTGTTTGAGCTTGATACCGCGATCCAGGGCATAACCGCCGATCATCCCGCGCACCCATCGGTGGCTTCACTGACCGGCGTTTATCACAACCTGCTGCGGCAATGGTCGACCCCGTGAACGACGGCCCGTTGCCGCCGCACACTACGATTCCCGGCGATATCGTCGGTCTGCCCGATTACGAGCGCCACGCCGCCGCACACATGCCCGCCGCCAGCCTGCGCCATGTCCAGTCCGGCGCGGGCGCGGAGACGACGCTCGCCGCGAACCGGGCGCAGTTCGACCGCTACCGGCTCAAGCCTTCCGCCATGGCCGATATGCACGGGGCTTCGACCGAACTCGAACTGTTCGGCCAGCGGCACGCCGCGCCGATCCTGCTGGCGCCGCTGGCCTATCACAAGATCGTCCATCGCGACGGCGAACTGGCGACAATGGCGGCTGCGACCGCGCTCGATACGACCATGGTCGTCAGCACGCTGTCGAGCGTGCCGCTGGAGCACATCGCCGATCAGGCGCGCGCCATCGCGGGGGAAATGCGGATGGCCGCGCCGCCGCTGTGGTTCCAGCTCTACCTCCAGCCCGACCGCGCCCACTCACTTGAACTCGTGCGCCGGGCCGAGAGCGCGGGCTATGGCGTGCTGGTCCTCACCGTCGACGCCGGGGTCAAGCGCGCAGGCTTCGCGTTGCCGCCCGGAGTCGATGCCGCAAACTTGCGCGGCATGCCGGCTCCGTCGCAGGAAACCAGTGCTATCGGCGGAAAATTGCTGTTCGGCACACCGCTGCTCGATACCGTACCGACTTGGGCGGACCTCGAATGGCTGCGCAGCATCACAGCTCTGCCAATCGTGGTGAAAGGGCTGCTCTCGGCCAGCGATGCGGGGCTCGCGGTCGAGCGCGGGGCGGACGGCGTGATTGTATCCAACCACGGCGGCCGGGTGCTGGACGGACTGGCGGTGCCGCTTGAAGTGCTGCCCGGCATTGTCGAGGCCTTAGCCGGCAAGGCCCCGGTGCTGATGGACGGCGGTGTGCGTTACGGATCCGACGTGCTGAAAGCCCTGGCGCTCGGCGCTTCGGCGGTGCTGGTCGGGCGCCCGCAGATCCATGCCCTCGCCGTCGCGGGAATGCCCGGCGTCGCCCATGCACTGCACATGCTGCGCACCGAGCTTGAACTTGCGATGGCGCAAGTGGGCTGTCCGTCGCTGGATGCGGTTCGTCATGCCGAACTGCTGACCGCCTGAGCTATCCGCCGCACGGCTTGCCCGGCGCATGCGGTCTGGGCGCGCGCCGAAATTGCCGGTAGGTCCCCGGTCATCAAAGAGTGGAACGAGGCGCGCGGCGTGAGCGGTGATTTTGCAAACTGGCTTGGCAAACAGGAACAGGCGAGCGACCGCCTGGAACCGGCGCGGGCCAATGCCCTGCGTACCGCGCTGGGCCAGCCGGGCGATCTGGCTGACGGCGCGCCTTTACCGCTGCTTTATCACTGGCTGTATTTCTGGAACGTCCAGCCCCCCGCCGCCCTTGGTTCCGATGGCCACCCGGCAAAAGGCGGGTTCCTGCCGCCCGTGCCGCTACCGCGCCGGATGTGGGCCGGTGGGCGGCTGACCTTTCATGCCCCCCTGCGTTTGGGTGAGGAGGCGACGCGCACCTCGACCATCCTCTCGGTCAAAACCAAAAGCGGCCGCAGCGGCGAACTGGTTTTCGTCACTCTCCAGCACGAAATCGCGGGAGAAAGCGGCACTGCCGTGATTGAGGAAAAGGATCTGGTGTACCGGGATGCTGCAGCGCCTGGCTCGATACCGGCCCCCTCATCTGAACCTGCCGAGATCACGTCTGCCGTGCAGGATGTGATCGATCCCGACAGTGTCCTGCTGTTCCGCTATTCGGCGCTGACGATGAACGGCCACCGCATCCATTACGACCGGCCCTATGCGATGGGCGAGGAAGCCTACCCTGCCCTCGTTGTCCACGGACCGCTGCAAGCCACGCTTCTGGCAGACCTGGCGCAGCGCGGCGGGCACAGCCTTGGTACTTTCAGCTTTCGCGGCCAATCGCCCGCTTTTGACAGTGTGCCTTTACACCTGTGCGGCGATTTCACCGACGCTGGTGCGGAAGTCTGGACACAGCAGGGCGCCAACAAATGCATGGTGGCAAGCGCGACGTTTGGCTGAGTGAATGCCTCTTGCTGCACCGCATCAAAGGGCGTGCATTCGTTTTCAGTCGAGCTAGGATCGTGGACGTCTAATCTCCCAATCAGGAGCACCCATGATCCGCACCGTCTCGACAAAGCCCTTCGATGGGCAGGTTCCCGGCACCTCCGGTCTTCGCAAGAAGGTCCGGGT
Organism: uncultured Novosphingobium sp.; assembly: GCA_964502105.1. Classification (GTDB taxonomy): domain Bacteria; phylum Pseudomonadota; class Alphaproteobacteria; order Sphingomonadales; family Sphingomonadaceae; genus Novosphingobium. The sequence continues at coordinate 131,806 of CAZCUS010000008.1, forward strand.
GTTCCAGCAGCCGAACTATGCCGAGAACTTCATCCAGTCGGTGTTCGATGCGGTCCAGCCGGTGCCTGGCTCGACGCTGGTGATTGGCGGTGACGGACGCTACTTCAACCGCACCGTGATCCAGCAGGCGATCCGCATCGCCGCCGCCAATGGCTATGACCGGGTGCTGGTCGGGGCGGGCGGCATTCTCTCCACCCCGGCGGCAAGCCATGTGATCCGGCTTCATCAGGCAAGCGGCGGACTGATCCTTTCGGCCAGCCACAATCCCGGCGGGCCGGACGAGGACTTCGGCATCAAATACAACATCGCCAATGGCGGCCCTGCGCCCGAAAGCGTGACCGCCGCAATCCATGCCCGCACGCTGGAAATCGACCGCTGGCTGACCGTGGATGCCCCGGATATCGATCTTGATGCCGTGGGCGACAGCGACGTTGCCGGCATGACCGTCAGCGTGATCGACCCGGTTGCCGATTATGCCGACCTGATGGAAACGCTGTTCGATTTCGCCGGTATCCGCGCGGCGGTGGCGGCGGGTTTTACCATGCGCTTCGACGCGATGAGCGCGGTCACCGGGCCTTACGCGCACGAAATTCTCGAAAATCGGCTTGGCTTCGCCAAAGGCACGGTGATCAATGGCGAGCCGCTGGAGGATTTCGGCGGCCACCATCCCGATCCCAACCTGATCCACGCCAAGGCGCTTTATGACCGAATGATGAGCGCCAATGCGCCCGACCTTGGCGCCGCTTCGGACGGCGACGGCGATCGCAACCTTATCATCGGCCGGGGACGTTTCATCACGCCGTCGGATTCGCTGGCAATGCTCGCGGCGAACATGCATTTCGTACCCGGTTACCGCAGCGGGCTCAAAGGCATCGCCCGCTCGATGCCGACCAGCGCCGCCGCCGACCGGGTGGCGCAAGCGCTGGGCATTCCCTGCTACGAGACTCCGACCGGTTGGAAATTCTTCGGCAACCTGCTCGATGCGGGCATGGCGACGATCTGCGGCGAAGAAAGCGCGGGAACCGGTTCCGACCACGTGCGCGAGAAGGACGGATTGTGGGCGGTTCTGCTCTGGCTCAACATCCTGACCGCGCGCGGCATCTCCGCCGATGCGCTGGCCAAGGAACACTGGGCGCGCTTCGGCCGCAACTATTACGCGCGGCACGATTACGAGGGCGTCGACAGCGATTCCGCCAACTTGCTGATGGCCGAGTTGAAAGACAGCCTCGCCGTGCTGGCGGGCCAGACATTCGGCCCTTTGGAAGTCGCGCAAGCGGACAGCTTTTCCTATGTCGATCCGGTCGACGGCTCGGTCAGCAGTAACCAGGGCCTGCGCGTGATCTTCGCGGACGGATCGCGGATCGTGTTTCGCCTGTCCGGCACCGGCACGCAAGGGGCAACGCTGCGCGTCTATCTGGAACGCTACGAACCCGCAGACGGTCAATTGGATGAAGAAACATCCGCGATGCTCGCGGACTTGATCATCGCCGCCGATGCCATCGCGGGGATCTCATGGCACACCGGTCGGTTCGCGCCCGACGTCGTGACCTGACGCAGACCGCAGGTTCAACCCTGTTGCCTTTTCAGGCCGCAGTTTTGCCGAAGCGTTCTGTTTTTGCGATCACTCCGTGGATTTAATGGCAATGGACGCCATCCGGCCCGACCGATAGGCGAGGCCCCAAGGAGCACTTCTTCGGATCGCAGCGAAGGAAACAGGTTCCGCAGAGCCGATGACGGCGGGGGAAAGGCACGGGGTTTTCAGCCAGCGGGGTCCGCGTTTCATGAGCCGCAAGTGGCGTCCAACTTTGGGCAGCAGCGCATTGGCGCTGAGTCTTCTCGCCACTGGGGTCTCGGTTTTCGCCAGTTCGCAGGCTGAAGAGGCAAGTCTCCAGCCCGCGATTGAAACACGCACCGGCGGCAGCGCGCTGGAACCGACCACGATGCTCGACCAGTTCTGCTCGCGCTGCCACAACGATATCGATGAAGTCGCCAAACTCTCGATCGAGGACTTGCGCAGCGCAGACCTCGCAAAAGGCCTGAACAACGAGGCGTGGGAGAAAATCCTGCGCCGCGTGCGGCTCGACGAGATGCCCCCGCATGGCAAGACGCAGCCTGATCCAGCGACCCGCGCGGCGTTTCTGGCATGGCTCGGCAGCGGGCTTGACCGATATGCCGCCGCCAATCCCGATCCGGGCCGCGCGACGCTGCGCCGCCTCAACCGTGTCGAATATGCCAATGCGGTGCGCGATCTCCTTGCGCTCGACGTCGATTTCACCCGCGAACTGCCGCAGGACAATTCCGGCTACGGGTTCGACAATATCGCTGATGTGCTCAGCGTCTCGCCCACGCTGATGGAGCGCTATGTCGCGGTCGCAGGCAAGATCGGGCGGCTGGCGACGGGACTGACATCCAGTCGCGAGTTCGTCACCACATACGAAGTGCCCAAGGACGGATCGGTGATGAATTCCGGCCGCCCGGCCTACAACGAGCCGGCGAGCGAACTCTTGCCGCTCGGCTCGCGCGGCGGCGGCGCGTTCAAGTACTACGCGCGGTATGACGCCGAATACGTCGTCAGCGCCTATCTCAATTCCAATACCAACAACGAGACTGACCGGCTTGCCGAGGACAAGGTGAGCGTGCGCGTTCCGCTCAAGGCCGGGCCACATGTGATCGGCATGTCGTTCCGCCGCCAGATCGCGCCGGATGAAAGCGTGCAAACGCTGCGCAATACGCTTGATGCGGTGCCCTTGCCGCTGGATGCGCCGGTAAAGATGCCGCTCGATGTGTGGGTGGACGGCCAGCGCGCCAGCCAGATCAGCGTGCCATCCTATCGCATGCACCCGCGCTATTCGCAGCAGAACTTCCCCCGCGACGTGCTGGAGATCGAGGTCGCCGGTCCGTTTAAACCGGGCAGCGCGGGCGACACACCCAGCCGTAATCGCATCTTCCTGTGTAAGCCGAAATCAGCATCGGCAGAAATCGCCTGCGCGGAAAAGATCGTGGCCTCGCTGGCGCGCAAGGCCTACCGCCGCCCGGTCACGCAGGCCGATCTGGCGCCGCTGATGCGCATCTACGCTGCCGAGCAAGCCGTTTCCGGTTTCGAGAGCGGTGTGGAAGCCGCCGTCGAAGCCATTCTTGTCTCGCCGCACTTCCTGTTCCTGGTTGAGCATGATCCCAGGGAAGCAGCGCCGGGCAGCGTGCATCGGATCAGCGACCTCGAACTCGCTTCACGCCTGTCGTTTTTCCTGTGGAGCAGCATCCCCGACGATACCTTGCTCGATCTGGCCGAAGCGGGCCGCCTCCGCGAACCCGCCGTGCTCGATGCTCAAGTCACCCGCATGCTGGCCGATAGCCGCGCGCAGGCGCTGACCGACAATTTTGCCGGGCAGTGGCTCTATCTGCGCAATCTCGATCAACAGCGGCCCGATATCGCGGTGTTCCCGAAGTTCGACACGCGCCTGCGCAGCGCCATGGCGAGCGAGACCGAGATGTTCTTCAGCTATATCCTGAAGAGCAACCGCAGCGTCCTCGATTTCATCGCGGCGGATTACACGTTCCTCAACCAGCGCCTCGCCGAGCACTATGGCATCGCCGGGGTAAACGGCACCGCGATGCGCAAGGTGAGCCTTGACCCTGCATGGCAACGCGGCGGGCTGCTGGGGCAGGCCAGCATCCTCACCGTCACCTCTTACGGCAACCACACCTCGGTGGTGAAGCGCGGCAAGTGGGTGCTCGACAACATGCTCGCGGCGCCCCCTCCCCCACCGCCGCCGGATGTGCCTGCGCTGAAGGAATCGCATGACGGCCGGATGCTCACCGCGCGCGAACAGCTCGAACTGCACCGTGCCAACCCGACTTGCGCTGCGTGCCATGTGAAGATGGATCCGCTCGGCTTCTCGCTGGAGAACTTCGATGCAATCGGCGGTTTCCGCACCCGCGATGCCGGGCAATTCATCGATGTTTCGGCAAAGATGCCCGACGGCGAGCAATTCGCCGGCCTGCGCGGCCTCCAGCAAATCCTGATGACCCGCAAGGACGAGTTCACCATGGCCTTCACCGAAAGGCTGATGACCTATGCGCTTGCGCGCGGTGTCGGTTCACGCGACATGCCAGCGGTTCGCGCCATCGCCCGCAGGGCTGCCGCCGACGATTACCGCATCCAGACCATCGTCAAAGGCATCGTCACCAGCGATGCTTTCACCCTGCGAAAGGCTCCTCAGCCATGAGATTCATGCGTAAAGCGCTGAACCGCCGCACCGTGCTGCGCGGAATCGGCACGAGCATGGCCCTGCCCTTCCTGGAAGCGATGATGCCCGGCGCACACGCGGCAGACGTGGCTTCGCGCCCCAAGCGGCTGCAGGTTTTCTATTCGCCCAATGGCATGATGATGAAGGACTTCCTGCCGCAAACGGTGGGCAGCGATTTTGCCATGCCAAGCTCGCTGGCGCCGCTTGAGCCGTTCCGCAAATACATTTCGGTCTTCAGCGGGCTTGGCCATCCGCAGGCGGCCGCGATGGGCGATCGCCCCGCCGGACATGGCCGTTCGTGCCCTGCATTCCTCACCGGCACGCATGTGAAGCAGACGGAGGGCACCGACATCCGCTGCGCCGTGTCGATGGACCAGGCCTATGCGCAGCATCTGGGCGATGCGACCCAGCTAGGTTCGCTCGAACTCGGGATCGATCAGACCAGCCTGCTGGGCAGTTGCGACATCGGCTATAGCTGCGCCTACACCAACGGCATCTCGTGGCTGAACCCCACCGTGCCCCTCCCCGTGACCGCCAACCCGCGCGACGTGTTCGAGCGATTGTTCGGCGACGGCGATGCGCTCGACGAGAAAAGCCGCCTTGCACAATTGCGGCGGCAGTCGAGCATCCTCGATTTCGTGATGGACGATGCCGCACGGCTTTCCGGGTCGCTGGGGATGGAGGATCGCCGCAAGCTCGATGAGTACCTCGAGGCCAGTCGCACCATAGAAAAGCGCATTCAACGCGCCGAAAACGGTTCGGGGAGCGCGGCGCTGTCCGCCTCGCTCGAACGCCCGTCGGGCATCCCGGATTCGTTCGACGAGCACGTTCGCCTGATGATCGATCTGCAGGTGCTGGCCATGCAGGCGGATATCACCCGCATCGGCAGCTTCATGATCGGCCGGGAACTGAGCAACCGGACCTATCCCGAAATCGGCGTTCCGGATTCCCACCACATCCAAGCTGCCCAAGCATGTGACGCAAGCGTTTCTCGCGATTGAGGATCGGCGGTT
>CAZCUS010000009.1:0-112580 GCA_964502105.1 uncultured Novosphingobium sp.
GCCGTTCGCTTCGTATTCGGCGGCAACCGCGTCCAGACCGTCACGGATTGTCACGGCATCCTCACCGGCAACAATGCCCATCGCGCCCAGCATCGCGACATGCGCCTTCGATGCCGCGATGTCTTGCCGCCACAATGCCTTGTCGAAGGGGATCGAGGCATTTATCTCGCGCATGATCGCCGACGGCCCTTCCGCGAACCGGCCACCCCACATCTTGTTGCCCGAAGCGCTGCTTGCTTCGGTGTTGGAGCTTCCCGCCATGCTTTCGTCCCGCTCGCTCAATCTCGCCGTTCTTGGCCTGGCCCTGCTGGCCGGCGGTTGCGATAGGGGAGGCGATCCGGCCGCGCAACCGCAGGCTGAAGCAAGCGCCGCGCCGGCCGCCGCCGAAAAGCTCGACCGCAGCCACAAGGGCGAGCCGATCCCGGCGATCACGCTGAAGGATGCTGACGGCGTCGAATGGAAGCTGGCATCCCTCACCGGCAAGCCGCTGCTGATCAATCTGTGGGCCACCTGGTGCGCGCCGTGTGTCACCGAATTGCCGACACTGAACGCCCTCGGTAACCGCGCGGACCTGAACCTGCGCGTCGTCACCGTGTCGCAGGACATGGGCGAGCCCGAGAAAGTGCAGGCATTCCTCGATGATCGCGGCTTTGCGCAGCTTCCCTCGGTGCTCGACCCTGAAAGCGATCTTGCCGCGCATTACAAGGTCGGCACGCTGCCCACGACGGTGCTCTACGATTCGGAAGGCAAGGAAGTCTGGCGCTATGCCGGTGGCAACGAATGGACCAGCGACGCAGCGATGAAGCTGCTGGCCGAGGCGAAGTAACGCGATCGGCCAGCGCTGCAAAAGTCCGCGTTAGAAGTCGACCCGCGCGGTGACGCGCAAATCGCGACCGGAGAGCGGGGCGAAATCCTTGAGGAAGCTGGCATGGCGGCGCGCGTTCACGTCAAAAATATTGTTGGCCGATAGCGCGAAGCTGAGCGGGCGATCGTTGCCCCAGGGCCGCAGGTTCACTTCGGCATTGACCATCTTGTAGCCAGAGGTCGGCGTTTCGAAGTTGGAAATGCGCTTCTGGGCATCGACCCATTCCACCTCGCCGCGCACATCGATCTTCGGCGAAGTCACGCCCACGCCACCCAGCAGGCGCAGCGGCGGAATACGCGGGGCGGCGCTGACCCCCACGATGCGGGCGCGGGTGTAGTCAGCAAGGCCATCGGCCACGACCCTGAAATCACCGACCTGCGCGAGTGTCAGCGATCCCTGCACTTCGAACCCATAATAACGCGCGTCGGCCTGGGCGAATTGGTAGACCGGAAGCCCGTCCTCGAATTCGCCGGTCAGGTCCGAATAGATGAAGTCGCTGAACCAGCTGTGATAGACCGATGCTTCGAAAGTATATCCCGGCCCGCTGCCACGCAGCATCACTTCGGCACTCCAAGCCGATTCCTTCTTGAAATCGGGGTTGCCGATCTCGAAAGATTCGGTGCCTGCGTGCGGACCGTTGGCAAACAGTTCGTCGCTGGCAGGGGCACGCTGCGTGCGTGACAGGTTGAAGCCAACACGCCAGTTGCTGGCGAGCGCATAGGACGCGCCCGCCGATCCCGAAATCGCATTGAAGCTGCGGCTGGACGCAAGGAACTGCGGCTGGTCCGCTCCCGGCTTGGCGCTCACCGCCGTCTTCTCGAAGCGCGCTCCGGCCTCGATTTTCAACGCGCCGTAATCAAGCTGTTGCAACGTGAACAAGCCCCACTGCTCGGTGCTGTTCTTCGGCAGGAATGCCTCCTCACCCACCACGTTGAAATCGCGGGTGAAGAACTGTGCGCCAGTCGCACCGGACCATGCGCCGTGCTTCGCCTGCTTCAGTTCAAGCCGGCCTTCCATGCCCTTGTTGTAGAACGCGGTGTGGATGTCGTTGCCTTCACCCAGTTCGAAATGGCGATAGCTGGCGTAGGCAAGGCGCATCTGCACGCTTTGCAGCACGTCACCGTCTGTATAAATCTGTCCACGCGCGTCGAACCTGTTCTGGACCAGGCTGAGGCGCGGCGCTTCCTGCTCCTGCCCGGGCCTTGTCGCATAGCGGATCGGGACGCCGTAAAGACTGTCATAGTGTCCGTAGGACAGGCCAAGACTGCCGCCGCTGCCAATGTAGGCAATGCCCGTGCCTGCCGTCCATGTCTCGGAAGCGCTGTTCGGCAGCTTGCCCCGCACGGCTGCGTTGGCGGCAAAATCCACCTCTCCGCCATGATCGTGGTCATCTTCCTCGTGATCGTGATCATGATCCTCATCATGATCATCCTCGTCCGGCAACAGCGAAGAAGCGAGCGCTTCGGCACGCTTTTGCGGCGTCAGCGCATAGCCGCCAATCCGCATGTTGTCCGTGCGCGAGTAACTGCCATCGGCGTGCACGACCCATTCGCCCGACAGCGGGACATCGATCGATCCCGCGATGGAGCGTTCGTTGGCAGCAGAACCATACGTGCCGATCGCGCCGACGTGGACCGGCTCCTCAGGAACGGACAGGGGAATGCGCTTATCGAGCACGTTGACCACGCCGCCGATGGCCGACGAACCGTAGAGCAACGACTGCGGCCCGCGCAGAACCTCGATGCGATCGGCCAGCAGTGGGTTAACCACGGTCGCGTGATCCGCCGATGTATTCGACACGTCGATCGAGCCGATGCCATCGGATAGCACGCGAACACGTTCGCCCTGCAGGCCGCGCAGCACCGGTCGCGAAGCGTTGGGACCGAACGATGTGGCGGAAACGCCCGCGGTGCGCGACAGCGTCTCGCCGATCGACGGGCGCAGTTTCTGCGTCAATTCAGCGCCTTGCAGGATCGCCACGCCTGATAGCATGTCCTTGCGCTCGGTCGGCAGGATGCCGGTAACCACGATGTCGCGGCCCGGTTTCTGGTGATAGCGATCGTCGGCAGCATCGTCCTTGGACGGCGGCGCTGGAGCGTCCTGCGCGCTGGCGACACCAGATGCGGTCATCAGACCGATCACCGCGCAACCGGCATAGAGGGCTATGGATCGCATACTCATTCCTTCAGGTATAATATAACATAACAATCGCACGTTTGCCGCATGTGCGAAGGACCGGTCACAACTAGGCCTATGCCCATAATGTAACAATATCACATAACATCAGCTCGTCGTCACCTGAGGGCGCTTCGTCTCAGCATGCCGCATACGGCCCGGCCCATGAGCATCCACCGCTGTGCCTTGTGTCGGAGCCTTGGCCGACTTAAATCTTGTGGCATTGCGAAACCGGGTGCGAGGAATTCCGCCGAGATGACTTCTCAGACAACGACGGTAGCGACCGACGAACTCAAGCTGACCCCGCCCGATCCGGTACCTGTGGTGCAGGCCGAAAAGGCTGCGGGTCTGGTCCCGGTCAGCCCCGAGCAGAAATCCAAGCTGGAAGAGCGCGTTGACGAGTTCGTCGCCGATCTCGTCTCGCAGGATCAGAATTCTCCGGAGTTCGGCCGCCGCGTCGATCAGATCACCAACATGGGCCGCCGTGAGATCGCCGAAGCCGCAGGGCAATCCAACCGCTTCCTCGATCGCCCGGTGCGCGCGATGGACGAAACCAGCGGAGTCGGGGCCGATCTGGCGCAGCTGCGCCGCACGGTTGAAGACCTCGATCCCTCACGCAAGGGCAACCTTCTCGCCCCGCGCAAGATCCTGGGGATCATCCCGTTCGGCAACAAGCTGAAGAACTACTTCGACAGTTATTCCAGCGCGCAGGGCCATATCAGCGCGATCCTCGCTCGCCTGCAGGGCGGCAAGGACGAGTTGCTGATGGACAACGCCGCCATCGACGTGGAGCGGCAGAACCTGTGGGCCTCGCTCGGCAAGCTGGAACAGATGATCCACATGTCGAAGGCGCTCGACACCGCGCTGGAGGAAAAAGCGCTCGATCTCGACGCGACAGACCCGGCCAAGGCCAAGGCGATCCGTGAGAGCGCGCTGTTCTACGTCCGCCAGCGCACGCAGGATCTCCTCACCCAGTTGGCGGTCAGCGTGCAGGGCTATCTGGCGCTCGATCTGGTGAAGAAAAACAACGTCGAACTGGTGAAAGGCGTCGATCGCGCTTCGACCACGACGGTCAGCGCGCTGCGCACCGCCGTGACGGTGGCGCAGGCGATGACCAGCCAGAAGCTGGTGCTCGACCAGATCACCGCGCTCAACACCACCACCGCGAACATCATCGACTCCACCGGCCAGATGCTCAAGGACAACACCGCGCGCATCCACCAGCAGGCGGCCAGCGCCACGATCCCGCTCGAGACGCTCAGCCGCGCGTTCCAGAATATCTACGCGACCATGGATTCGATCGACACGTTCAAGTTGCAGGCGCTCGACAGCATGAAGCAGACGGTCACCGCGCTGGAAAGCGAAGTCGGCAAGTCCAAGGCTTACATCGCCCGCGCGCAGGGGCAGGCCGAAGCGCTGACAGACGCGCGCGGCACCGCTGCCGGCAAGGGCCTGCTGGAGGCGCTGGACTAAGCGATCATGGCAGAACGCAATCCGGTTCAGGTCGCGATCCTTCGCGAAGCGCGTCGCCAGCGCGCGCTACGGCTGAAGCGCGCCAGCCAGGAGCGGTGGCGCTTTCGCATGCGCCGATTGCGCCGCGCGTTCCTGAGCCTTGCCGCGATCCTTGTCGCGACGATCGCTGCGGGATTCGTGTTCGGTGGCTTGCCCGACGGCACCTATGTCTTGGTCATGCTGCTGGCGCTGGTTACATTCTTCATGCTGGCGATCTATCCCTCCACCCCGCGACCGCGCGCCGAGGACTTGCAGCAAGCGAGCCTGCCCGAATTGGCCGGATCGACCGAACTGTGGCTGGAAACCCGCCGCCGCGCCCTGCCCAGCCCGGCGCTCGACACCATCGACCTCATCGGCGCGCGGCTGGAGCAGCTTGCGCCGCAGCTTGAAACGCTGGGGGAAAAGGAGCCAGCAGCCTACGAAGTGCGCAAGCTGCTAACCGAGCATCTGCCGGGGCTGGTCAACAGCTACACCCGCATACCCAACTCGCTGCGCGGCAAGGCGAACGCCGGCTCGACGCCGGAAGCACAACTGGTCGACGGGCTAAAAGTGATCGCCACCGAGATCGAAACGATGTCGGAGCATCTGGCGCGCAATGAACTTGATGCGCTGGCAGTGCGCGGTCGGTTCCTCGAAACGCGTTACGAGACGCAGTATATTACGACGGTGAAGGACGATTGATCCCGTCAATCCTCCCCATCGGGGGAGGATTCAGGTTTGACGGTTACCGGCCAGCCTGCCGCAGCAACCGCTCCGCCCGCGCCAGATAGGGCCGGTCCAGCATCCCGCCCTTGAAGCCGATCGCGCCCACGCCCGGGTTGGCGGCAAAGATATCGACGATTTCCTGCGCTTCAGCGATTTCCTCGGCGGTCGGCGTGAAGGCGGTGTTGATCACGTCGACTTGCGCCGGGTGGATCGCCATCATCCCCTGGAAGCCATCCTTGCGCACGCTCTCAGCGCGGGCCTTCAGCGCATCGAGATCGCGGAAATCCGCTGAGATCGTCTCAATCGCGGTCACGCCCGCCGTCGCCGCACCCAGCACGGTCAGGCTACGCGCCAGCTCATAAGTGAAGCGATACGAGCCATCGGCGTTCTTGTTGGAACTCGCACCGATCGAGTCCGCCAGATCCTCCGCCCCCCACGTCAGCGCGACGACGCGCGGCGCGCCCTTGTAGTTGCCGGTGTGGAACATCGCCTCGGCCGTCTCGGTGATGAGCACGATCACCGGTGTCGATCCCTCCTCGATCCCGTTCGCTACTTCCAGCGCGGACAGGCAGTGGTCCAGCTTCTCCACGTCGGCGCGGCCATAAACCTTGGGCAGCATGATCCCGCCGGGCCGTGCGGGCATGATGGCGGCAAGATCGAGCAGCGTGTGCGGACCGTCAAAGGGATTGATCCGCACCCACAAACGGTGGCGCTGCTCAGGGTTAGCAGCGAGAAAATCGTGCACCATCGGCCGGGCATTGACCTTGTTTTCAGGCGCGATGGCATCTTCCAGATCGATCAGCACGATGTCGGCCGCGCCCTCCATCGCCTTGGTCATCTTCTTCTGGCTGTCGCCCGGGGCGAACAGCCAGGAGCGGGCGCTGATGGGTTCGTGCTGGAACGGCATGGTCAGGTGGCCTCTCTTCAGGTCGACGCAAGCGTGGCCATGGCAAAGCCGTTGCGCCTTGCCAAGCGAGCAACGCGGATTAAGTCTGGCCTCATAGAAAAATGATAGGCGGAAAATCCGACATGAAATTCGTAGTATCGACCGCCATGGCCATGGCGCTGGTCGCCCATGGTGCAGCGGCGCAGGAGACGCCTGCAGCCAAAGCTGAAGACAAGTGGGACGTGAACGCACCGCGCGGTTTGACGACGCGCGAAGTGCCTATCGCGGTGGACGAAGGCACCTGGATGAACGTGGACGTTGCGCCCGATGGTCGCACGATCGCGTTCGACCTGCTAGGCGACATCTACACTATGCCCATCGGCGGTGGCACGCCCACGCGGATCGCGACAGGCCTTGCCTATGAACACCAGCCGCGCTTCTCGCCCGACGGCAATCGCATTGCCTTTACCTCCGACCGGGGCGGCGGTGACAACATCTGGATCATGAACCGGGACGGCAGCGACAAGCGGCAGGTCAGCAAGGAGGACTTCCGCCTGCTGAACCAGCCGACCTGGAGCCCGGACGGCCGTTTCATCGCGGCCAAGAAGCACTTCACCACCGGCCGCTCGCTCGGCACCGGCGAAGTGTGGCTGTACCACGTGTCCGGCGGCGGCGGCGTCAAGCTGGTCAAGCGCGCCAACGAGCAGTTGCAGAAGGAACTGGGCGAGCCGACCTATGCCCCCGATGGCAACGGCATCTATTATGTCCGCAACATCAGCCCCGGCAACACCTTCGAATATGCGCAGGATTCGCGCACCAACCTGTTCAATATCGAACGCTATGATCTCGACACCGGCGAAGTGACGACGGCCGCCTCGGGCGCCGGCGGCGCGGTGCGCCCCACGCCCTCGCCCGACGGCAAGCGCATGGCCTTCGTGCGGCGCGACCGGGGCGAATCCACGCTGTGGGTCAAGGACTTCGCTACGGGTGCCGAGCGCAAGATCTACGATGCGCTTGACCGCGACATGCAGGAAACCTGGGCGGTTACCGGTGTCTATCCCAACATGTCGTGGACGCCCGATGGCAGCGCCATCGTGTTCTGGGCGGGCGGCAAGATCCGCCGCATCGCCGCCAATGGCGGCGAGGCGAGCGTGATCCCGTTCAGCATCAGCGACACGCGCGTCGTCGTGGATGCTACGCACCCGCAAGTTGAGGTATCGCCCGCCAACTTCTCCACCAAAGTGCCGCGCTGGGCGAGCGTCTCGCCCGATGGATCGCGCGTGGTGTTCGAAACGCTGGGCAAGCTGTGGGTCAAGCCTATGGGCGGCGGCGCGGCCAAGCGTCTGGTCTCGAACGGCGGCGAGGCGATGGAACTGTGGCCTAGCTGGTCGCGCGACGGGCGCAGCGTGGTTTTCGTGAGCTGGACCGATGAGGGACTGGGCCAGATCATGACGGTCAGCGCGGGCGGCGGTTCAGCGCGCGCGGTGACGCGCACGGCGTCGCACTACGCCAAGCCCCGGTTCTCACCCGACGGCAAGGTCATCCTGTTCGAAAAGCGTGAAGGCGGTTACCTCACCGCCGCGCGCGGCAGCGATCTGCCGGGCATATACAAGGTGGCCGCAGCGGGCGGCGATGCCATTCGCCTGCCCGTCGAAGGCAGCGCGCCGCAGTTCGGCGCGAGCAGCGACCGCGTGTTCTTCCTCGGCTCGGAAGACGGCAAGGCGCAACTGGTCAGCACCGACCTCAGCGGCGGTGCGCAGCGCGTGCATGCCACCGGCGAACTGGTGAACGATTTCGTGGTCTCACCCGATGGGCATTTCGTCGCGTTCCGCCAGAACTACCAGGCTTTCGTCATGCCCCTGATGCCCGGCACCCAGAATGTCGAGACGGACCAGAAAGGCGGGCCACTTCCCGCCACGCAAGTCAGCGGCGATGGCGCCGACTTCATCAACTGGTCAAACGGCGGCGAGCGCGTGCACTGGAGCCTTGGCCCAACGGTGTTCACCGCGCGCACGGCTGACCTGTTCGCCACTGCCCCGGCAGGCGAAAACGCGCCCAAGTTCGTTGCGCCCAAAACCGGCGTCTCGCTGGCGATGGACGTCACCGCCGACAAGCCCACGGCCACTGTCGCCATCACCGGCGCGAAGATCGTCACCATGGCGGGCGCGGACGGCGGCGTGATCGAAAACGGCACGATCGTGATCAAGGGCGATCGCATTGCCGAAGTCGGCCCGGCGAGCAGTGTCGCAATCCCGGCGGGCGCGGTCCGCGTGGATGCAACCGGCAAGACCATCGTCCCCGGTTTCGTCGATGCCCATGCGCATGGCCCGCAGGGTGAGGACGAGCTGATCCCGCAGGAGAACTGGTCGTCGATCGCCAACCTCGCGCTGGGCACCACCACGATCCACGACCCGTCCGCGCGCGCGACTGAGATCTTCGCGGCGGCCGAGATGCAGCGCGCGGGCAAGATCCTTGCCCCGCGCATATTCTCGACCGGCGAGATCATCTACGGCGCCAAGGCTCCTGACGTTTATGCCGAGATCGACAAGTACGAGGATGCGCTGGCCGATGTGCGCCGCCTGAAGGCGCAAGGTGCGCACAGCGTGAAGAACTACAACCAGCCCCGCCGCGAACAGCGCCAGATGGTCGTCGCGGCGGCGCAGGCCGAAAACATGGAAGTCGTGCCCGAGGGCGGCTCGCTCTACACGATGGACGTTTCGCTGATCCAGGATGGCAACTCCACGGTCGAGCACAACGTCCCCGGCGAATACTTCTACAACGACCTCGTCAGCCTGTGGTCGCAGACCAAGACCAACTACACGCCGACGCTGGTCGTCACGTACGGTGGTCTGGCCGGTGATCCTTATTGGCGGCAGCACATGGAAGTGTGGAAGCACCCCATCCTCGCCCGTCACGAGCCGCCCTCGATCCTTGAGGCGGACAACGTGCGCCGCACCATGGCACCCGAGGAAAGCTACGTCGACGACGACAGTGCGCGCGAGGCGAAGAAGCTCGCCGACCGGGGCGTGCAGGTCTCGATCGGCGCGCACGGCCAGCAGGCCGGGCTTGGCACGCATTGGGAGATCTGGAGCTTCGCACGCGGCGGGTGGAGTCCGCTGGAAGCCCTGAAGGCAGCGACGATCATGCCCGCAACTTCGCTGGGGTACATCAAGGACGTCGGCACGCTGGAAGTGGGCAAGCTGGCCGATCTGGTGGTGCTCGATGCCGATCCGCTGGCTGACATCCGCAACACCGACAAGATCCACCGGGTGATGCTGGGCGGGCGGCTTTACGATCCGCTGACGATGAACGAAGTCGCCACCGGCACCCGCAAGCGCGCGGCTTACTGGTGGGAAAGCGCCGGCGGTTCGGGCAGCGGCGGCGCGCGCGTTACCGTTGGACACCAAGATTGACGTTCGATTGAAGCCTGGCGGCTGGCGCGACGATAGTGCCGCGCCGGTCGCCGCCTTACGTCGCCGGGACTGGCGCGTCGCTTGGCGCGGTGGGCAGGCGCGCCATGCCCCAGGCGAGCACCGTTCCCAGCGCTGCCAGCGGGATTGCGGCGGCGAACACCCAACCCGCCGTCGTGTGCAATTGCGCCATGCTCTGGCCGGCGCCGAATCCCGTCAGGTTGGCAGCCGCGCCGGCGATGACAGCGCCGATCACTTCGCCCACTTGCCGTGTTGCGTTGAGCGCCGAACTGCCGACCGCGCGATCCGCGTCGCTCAGCGATACGATAATGCGCTGGTTGATCAGCGCGGACGACAGCCCGAAGCCAGCGCCCATCGTTGCCGCCGATGCCATGATCGCCGGCAACGGCCCCATCGGCATCGTAATCGCCAGCAGGATCGGCCCGGCAAGGATCAGCAGCGAGCCTGTTCGAATCCACGTGTTCATGGCCGAGCGCGGTCTGCCCGCCACCCACATCGCGGATGCCGACCATGCCATCGCATGCGCCGCGACCGAGTATCCTGCCTCGATCGGCGACAGGCCAAGCAACCGCTGCAACAGCGCCGGGCCGAAGATCAGGAAGCCCATCGAAGCCGAAGTGAGCGCGAAGATGGCCCCATAACCGCGCCCTTCCAGCGTGCGCAGATCGGACGCGCGGCGCGGCAGCAGGCTGATTGCTGCGCGCGCATCGAACCGCAGGAACAGCGCGAGCAAACCGGTGCCAATCGTGGCGGCAATCAGGATCGACAGACCGTCGCCGGTGAGTTCGGCCAGGCCGAGGCACGCTATGGCGCTCAGCAGCAGCGCCAGTTGTCGCCATGGCACGCCCTGCCCGCTTTGCGGCACAATGCCCGTGCGCAGCAGCAGGAATGCGGCGAACGCGAACAGCAGCGCCTGTCCGGTGAACAGCCAGAACACCAGCCGCCAGTTCCCCAGTTCTGCCGCAATGCCGCCCAGCAGCGGCCCCAGCACGGTCGCCACGCCCCAGATCGCTGCCATCGATCCGAACACCCGCGCCAGCAGATGCTCGGGAAAGAGGAAGGCGATCGCCACCATTGCCAGCCCTGAAACCCAGCCGCTGCCCACGCCTTGCATGAAACGCCCGGCCAGGAACATGCCCATGTCCGGCGCCAGCGCGCTCATCAGGCAGCCCAGGGCGAACGCCAGTCCCGAAAGCACCGTTGCGCGGCGCAGCCCGAGCGTTTCCGACAGCCGCCCAGCGCTCGATCCGGCGACGATCGAGCCGACAAGAAACCCCGCCACCGCCCAACTGAAGTACTGGTAGCCACCCAGATCCTTGCCGACACTGGGCATGATCGTGGCAGTCACCAGCGAATCGGCCGCGTTCATCCACACCGCAAAGCAGATCAGCAGGAAGCGCGGCAGTCGGCCCTGCCCGAACAGTTCGGCCCAGCTGGACTGCTGCGCGGCTCCGCTCATGGCTTTGCCGTTCCCGGACTGATGGCGACTGACATGCGAAAACCCCGGAAAGAACGAACTGCGACGCTTAGCTATGCGCCGGCAGGTCCGATATCGGTCTTCCGCAAAAGTCTATCCGCTGCGCGGCCAGTCGTGCAGTCGATCGCTGGCAAATTCAGGCGGTGCCTAATCCACCTGCGCGTCGGCGGGCATACCAACCGAAGCGGGCGATCACCGCGTAACACACCGCCGGCAGCGCCAGGGCCAGCGACAGGCTGCCGCTCACGTCGGCAAGGTGGCCGGTCAGCGGCGGCACGATCGCCCCGCCAACGATCATCGCGCAGATCACGCCCGAGCCATCCGCCGCCCGCTTTCCCAGCCCTTCGCACGCCAGGCTGAAGATCGTCGGGAACATGATCGAATTCATCAGGCCAAGCGCCAGATAAGTGTAGCCCGCCGTCATGCCGCCGCTGTGGGTGGAGATCAGGATCAACGCGATGGCACCGATGGCATTGCAGACCAGCGCCTTGCCGGGATCGATCACGCGCAGCAGCGCTGAACCGATAAAGCGGCCGACCAGCGCACCGCCCCAATATAGCGGGATCAGCTTGCCGGCATCTTGCTCCGCAAGACCCAGCACATGGGCTTGCATCACATAGTTCACGATCAGCGATCCGATCGCCACCTCCGCACCGACATACAGAAAAATGCACGCCGCCCCGAAGCCGAAACGCGGAAGGCGCAGCAAGGCGAAACTGGCAAGGATCGGGCCGCTCTCATGCTTTTCGTTTGGAAGGCGATTGCGGTTGATCCACACAGCCAGCGCGATCACGGCCAGCACGACCGCCAGTCCCAGGTACGAGCGCTCTATCGCCGCTGTCTCAGCCACCCGGTATGCGGAAAGCGCCGCGCCAGTCAGTTCGCTGGCATTCACCGTCGCGAGACCGCCCAGCATCACGATCGTGCCGACATAGGGGAACAGCGTGGTGCCCAGCGAATTGAAGGCCTGCGCGAAGGTCAGCCGGGAATGGGTGGTCTGTGGCGGACCGAGCAGGCTTATCAGGGGATTGGCAACCACCTGAACCACGGTCACCCCGCTTGCCAGCACGAACAGCGCGACCAGGAACACGCCGAATGTCGCGCTTGCGGATGCGGGGATGAACAGCAGGCATCCTGCCATCATAGTCAACAGACCAATCGCCGCGCCGCGCATGTAGCCAACCTTCTTGACCAGCGCCGCGCCGGGAATGCCGACGATGGCGTAAGCGGCAAAGAACGCCGTCTGCACCAGCATCGCCTGCATGTAGTTCAGCGTGAAGAGCTCCTTCAGCTTGGGGATCAGCACGTCGTTGAGCGAGGTGATTCCGCCGAAAACGAAGAACAGCGCCATGACGAACATTTGCAGGCGTGGGGCATCGATATTCTGCCCGCTCGCGGCAATGTCAGCGGCGGACGCAGGGTCCGTGCTGCTCACGCCCGGTGCCAGTGCCATGTTCCATTTCCCCTTCCAGATTGTCCTCGCCAACCCAGGGATCGCCCACCTTGGTCAGGCGGTTGGTATCGCGATTCAGGAACGACGCGTCAAATGGCGGGCAGAACAGCAAGACGTGTGACTGGAAAAAGAACCCACCCGTCAATTTATGTTCCCATCCCGCGATGGATATGATTGGATACGTGTTCAAACGGAGTCGCGATTGCCACATTGACCCATCCTATCGGCGGAGGCCCTGTCACGGCTGGACAGGCGTCTCCATACGCCCCTCGTGTTCACGAAGCAGACCGGCTTGCCGGCCAAGGGGCGTTGCCGAAGGCTCTGGCGATTTTGGAACATATCGTTGCCGATGGTGCGCGCGAACCGGAAATCCTGCGCCGGCTCGCATCGCTTCAACGCGGCACGGGCGACCTGCCCGGCGCGCTCAAGACCATTGAACTGCTTCTGACCAATGCGCCGCTCGATTTCCTCGGTCTGCTGTTTCGCGCCAGCGTGCTTGAGCAGCGCGGCGAACCAGGCAGCGGCGAAGCTTACGGACGGGCCCTGGCGCAGATGCCCGATGGCGATCCCCCGCCGCCTCTACGCGCTGCGATAGATCACGCCCGCGCTGCCTATGGCGTTCACCAGGAACGGCTGAAACAACGCCTCGGCAACGCTGCATCGCAGAACAATGCGCTGACCACAGACGAAGTCTCGCGCCGGGTAGATCGTTTCATCTCGAACATCTCGCGCGGCACGCGGGTCTGGCATTCCGAGCCGACGCATTTCCACTTCCCGCAGTTGCGCGAGCAGGAATTCCACGACCGCGCAAATTTCCCGTGGCTGCAAGCGTGGGAGGCCGCCACCGATGAGATCACCGGCGAATACCTTGCCGCCATGCAATCCCGCTCGGCCGAATGCGTGCCCTACATCGACTATGCCGATCACGAGCCCGTCGCACAGTGGTCCTCGCTCAACCGCAATCCGGAATGGACCGCGATCCACCTGATCAAGCAGGGCAAAGTGGTGGAAGCCAATGCCCAACTCTGCCCGCGCACGATGGACCTGCTAAAGACGATCCCGATGCCGCAGATCCCGGGTAGCGGAGGCAACGCGATGTTCTCGGTCCTCGCGCCGCACACCCGTTTGCCTGCCCACGTCGGCGTGGCCAACTTCCGTCTGGTCTCTCATCTGCCGCTGATCGTGCCACCGAAATGCTGGTTCCGCGTCGGGGCCGAAACCCGGGAATGGCAGCGCGGCGAAGCCTTTGTGTTCGACGATTCCATCGAACATGAAGCCGCTAACGAAAGCGATGAAACCCGCGTCGTGATGATCGTCGATTGCTGGCACCCGGACCTGTCCGAAGCGGAGCGTGAGGCTATCACACGCATCGTCGGACAATGGACGCAGGAGATCGGCGCGATCTGAGCGGCGACCGGCTGCCCTACCCTGTCGGGCGCTTGCGAACGATATCGCCAATAAGCGTACCCGCAGGCCACCGCCCGCCAAGCGCCTCGGCACTGCGGCGCATCATGGCAAGCCCGGGTGCCCGCTGGCCGCTGCGCCACTGGCAAAAGCCCCGGACGTTCTGCCACCACGCGACACGCCAGCTTTCCGCCCCGAAAGTCTCGATGACGGCCGGCCGTGCCTTGTCGAGCAGCGACAGGCCCTTGGCGCCATTGCCCGCAGCGCATTCGTAGTTAGCGAAATCGGTGGCGATGGCGCCTGCCATCTGGTGCTCATGCTGCGCAGCAATCGCCAGCGAGCGTTCGAAGTTCGGGCGTGCTGCGGAAGCCTTGCCGGTGTTCTGCTCCACCAGCGCTAGGTTTGAATAGAGCAGCACGAAGTCATCGTGCGAGGGATCGCGGGTACCCTTGGTGATGGTCACGGCGCGGCGCAGCAATCCCCCGGCCTCGGCAAATCGCCGCTGCTCGATCAGGATGCGGGCATAGTTGTTGAGCGATACCGCGACATCGGGGTGGTTCGCCCCCAACAGCCGCTCGTCGGCGACCATGACGTCTTTCAGATAGGCGGCGGCGCGCGCCAGATCGCCCGATTCATGCGCGATGGATGCCAGCGCGTTGCGATCGTCATTGGCGCCCGGGCTGTCCTTGCCCTCGACCTCAAGCCTGATTTTGAGCGCCTCGGCGAAGAGCGGCTGCGCCCGCTTTACGTCGCCAGCATAGAACGCGTTGTTGCCCAGCGCTTCAAGATCACGGGCAACATCGACGCGCCCTTCCTTGCCGGCTGCGCGGTCAAGCTTCAGCGCTTCCGACAGCTTCGCGTCGGCCCCGGCAGTGTCGCCCGTCCACGACAGCGACTGCCCCAGCCCCACCAGAATGCGCGAGCGCAGACCGGGCGTGACAAGCGGATCGTCCCGCAGCGTTTCAGCCTTGCGGAAGTTCGCCAGCGCCACATCGTAGCGTCCCATGCGGAACTGCCCTTCGGCCAGCGCGGCGAACTGCCGCACTCGCACATCGGGTTGCTGGTGACCGAGCGCGAACGTGCTCTTGGCAATGCCGATCCCGCGCTCGTCCAGCCCCAGCGCGCCGTAGACCTCGGCCAGCGTTGACCCCAGATCGGCGCGCGCGGCGGGCTCCTCCTCCAGCCCGGTTTCAAGCATCCGCGCGCCGCGATCGACGATCTGGCGGGCGGTGATGCTGTTGCCCTGCGCCACCGATGGATCGCTGACGCGGAACATGCCCTTGACGAAATCGAGCGTGCGCTCTGCCGTCAGCGTGCGCTGCATCGCGATGTTGCGCTCGCGCTCAGCCTCGTCGCGGGCGATCACGGCAACCACGGCCAGCCCCGCGGTGACCGCGAAACCGGCGGTGGAAGCCGCGGCGATGATCGCCAGTTGCCGCTGCCGCCGCGCCGCCTCGCGCTGGCGCAACTCGTCGTACGGAACCTCGAGAATACCGGCGAGCGTCTTGAGCGCGGCCCCGGCCTTGCCGTCCTGGTGCTTGCGTGCGTCTGCGGCCAGCGGCTCGGCTTCGGCGCCTTCGAAGATCGCGGGCGGGAGGCAGCGCAGCGCCGGGTCCTCCGACATCGGCTCGCCGCCGACAATGACCAGCCGGATCCGGTCCCGCCGTCCGAGCGCGATGAAGGTGCGTATTTCCTCGTTAACCCACCTCGAGGCGGCGGACGCGGGTGAGCAGAGCACGATCAGCGAGGCGGAATCCTCCAGCCCTGCCCGCACCGCCGCTGCCAGATCGGAAGCACTGGCAAGCTCGTCGCGATCACGGAACACTGGCGGCAGACGCTTGCCGAGCGGGCCGAACGGTGATGCATGTCCCTGCAATCGCTTGGGGATGCGGTATTTTTCGAGCGTGCGGTGGAGCCATATCGCCCACTGGCGATCCTTGTGGCTGTAACTGATGAAAGCGCTGTACTTCACGACCGCCCCCATAGTCGCAGTATTACGCAACTATCGACCACTTTGTAACATGACTCAAGTTGTCTCGGTTTAGTTGGCTGCGCAGACTTTTCCGTGATATCTCAAAATGGTGGCGGTTCAGGGGGTTGGTCGTCCGGGGAGCATTCAGATGGCAAGAGTTCGGCGGATCATTATCGATCAGGAGATCGGTTGGCTCTACCACAAGGATCTGGTTTCAGATTTAGACAGTCCCACACCGCAGGGCGAAGACTACCTCTACCTGCCCAGCGACGATGGCTCCGAAGATGTCGACCCCGGGGGCGGCGGACGCATCGATGGTTTCGGGGTGCTCTCCGTGCCGTTGTATCATACGCGTACGCAGGCCTACAACGATCCGACCGTCTGGGGAATCGGCGTCATCTCGTTCGGTCCGCCCACGCAGGCGCAGAAAGACTTCGCCGCCAGCACCAATGCCGCCACCGACCTCTCGCTGTTTCCGGGCGATCACATCAATGTCGACTTCGGCCTTGCCGATGAGATTTCGATTGGGATGCAGGCCGATTTCTTCCAGGTCCAGTTCGCCGGTGGGCGCGTCACGCTATACGCGGATCGCATCCAGATCGACGGCCTGTTCGGCGGTGCCGAGGCTGCGATTGTGCTCGCTGGCAAGACCATCGAGCTGACCGACCAGGGAACATCGGTTTACGACCTGCGCGAATTGTTCGTCGTGAACATCGGGTCGGATAGCAGTCTGGAGGGCACTGATGCCCCGCAGACACTGGTTGGCAGCAATCGCGATGACCAGATCGAGGCGGGCAACGGCGCGGTCATCATTCGCGGCGGCGATGGCGACGACGAACTGCGCGGCGGGGCGGGGCGTGACACGATATTCGGCGAAGCTGGCAACGACTTAATATTCGGCGGGACCGGCGACAGCCTGTACGGCGACGATGATTCCGATCGCATAACCGTTGATGGGCCGGCTTTCGTTGACGGAGGCACCTCCCTCGACACGCTTGTGGTCGACATGTCGCTGTGGGGAGCATCCTATCTCGTCGCGCCCACCGCGATCAACGGCACATTCGGACCCGGGTTCGATGTCAGCGGGATTGAATTCCTCGAAGTCATCGGCAGCGACGTCGCTGACGAAATCGTCGGCAGCAACTTCAGCGACAAGCTCTACGGCGGCGCGGGCATCGATCGCCTGTTCGGCGGCGGCGGCAGCGATATCCTTGATGCGGGCGAAGGTCTTGGCGGTATCGGCGCGCAAGTGATGCAAGGCGGCAGTTCGGCCGACACCGCACGGCCCATCCACCTCAATTTCTCCGATAGCCTGGCCGAGATCGTCAATGCCGTCTCGTCGGATGGAGCGGCTTCGGTGCCGTTCTATCGGTTCGCCATTTCAGGAGCGAGCGGCAGTATCGATATCGCGTCGACCTTCGACGAGATCGATACCACTATCACCCTCACCATTTCAAAAGCTGACGGCACCCCGATCGACACCTTCGACGGGAACGCCACGCTAACCGGACTCACGGCGGGCGAATACATCCTGAAGGTCGAACTGCAGAACACCGAGTTCCGGCCCGACAGCGTATCCCTCGCCATAAACGCGACGGTGCCGCAGTACAGCGGGAACCAGCTTTACGGCGGTGCGGGCGATGACGAGTATTACGTCTACAGCACGCTCGATCAGGTGTTTGAAAACGACGATGAAGGTAACGACACCGTCTTTTCGGCGGTTAGCTACGAATTGTCGGAATTCGTCGAGACCCTTCGCCTGACCGGGAGTGACGACCTGACCGGCACCGGCAACAGTGGCGACAACCTGATCGAAGGGACCCCCTTCGGAACCAACTCCCTGTTCGGCGGTGACGGCGACGACATCCTGATCGGCGGCGGGTTTGCCGATACGCTGGAAGGCGGCGAAGGCGACGACGAACTGGACGGCGGTGCCGGCTTCGACACGGCCGTGGTCAGCGGCGGCATCGCGAACTCGCAGATCACCGTCAGCGGTCAGATCGTGACCATCAGCGGGCCTGACGGCACCGACACATTGCGCAATATCGAGCAGATCCGCTTCGCCGGCACCGGCCAGACCATCCTGCTCGACCTGGAGCCAGACAATACCGCGCCCATCGCGGTGAACGACACGGCATCGGCCCGGCCGGGCACACCCCTTACCATCGCGGTCCTGCGAAACGACACCGATGCCGATGGCGACACCCTGACGCTGACCGAAGTCGGCTCGCCCGAGCACGGCGATGCGGCCATATCCGGTTCGTCGATCATCTATACCGCTACTGCCGGCTACAGCGGCACTGACACGTTCGTTTACACGGTATCCGACGGCAACGGCGGAACCGACACTGCGACCGTCACGGTAACGGTGAGCAATTCGAATCGCGCCCCCGTTCTGGCCGCATCACAGTCGCTTTCCACCATCAAGGGGATCGACCGCGCGTTCACCGTCAGCGCGACCGACCCGGACGGCGATACCGTGACTTATGCGGTCAGCGGCGTGGACCATGGAACCGTTACCGCCACAGCTGCGGGCAGTTTCCTTTATTCACCCACCGCCGGCTACAGCGGTATCGACAGCTTCATCGTCACCGCATCCGACGGCAAGGGTGCCTCCACCCAGCAGTCCGTATCGGTAACAATCCGTTCCGTGCCACTCGCCGATGACTTTCGCGTGATCGCCACCGATGGCTTCGAAGGCCAGTTCGGTGGATCAGGCAGCGTCTTCGGCACGCGCGCACTGCAATACATCCGCGTGCTGGACGAGGCTGGGACTTTCGACTTCGACACGTCGTTCAATCGCGGCGGCGATGTGATTCAGCTGCGCGGCACCGGGTTCGACTGGTCCATTGCCCGCTCCGGCTCCAACGCGGTGCTGACCGACGGCGACACATATATCAACCTGCCGGTCGGCCCCACCGGCATCGTCCTGCTATTCGACGATGGGGCACGCACTCTGAAGTTCGACACCCAGTCGCAAAGCTTCAAGATCGGCAATCAGGCCTTCACCGCGCTGGCGGATATCACTGCCGTGTCCGATGGCACGCCGGTCCCGCTAGGCTCTGACCAGGGCGCGTTCGCCCGCGTCCTGCTCTCCACCGACAGTCAGGTCACGGCCGGCGGGAATCTCGAAGTGTTCGGCACCGCCGGTGCTGACCGTGTGACCGTGCTGTCAGGCGAAGTCTCGCTAGACCCCTCGTTCAATCGCGGCGGCGACACGGTCATCCTGCCCTTCGACGCCATCGACTTCAGCGCGGTGCGCAACGGTTCGCAAGTCGTGCTGACGGGAGAAGGCATCGACCTCACGATCCCCTTCGGTCGCGCAGGCCTCGACATCGTGTTCGCGGGCGGCGACGAACGCACGCTGCTCGTCGATACGACGCAAGGCACCATCCTGCTGGGCAATCAGGAAATCGGCCTGGACCCGATCCAGCTCGCCGCGGCGATCTTATAGGCGGTTGTGACATCGTTGGCTAAGTCGCGGCGTCGACAGCTACCTCTTCATCGCCGATCGCCGTACCGACCTTGTCATCAGCGGAACCGGCTGGGGCATTACAAAATCCTATTTTGTCACTGCCCCTTGGCGATATCGTCCCAATCCTCATTGCTGCGCCGGATCAGATAGGCGTGAACAGCCTCGGCATCGCCCGGTGAAAGCACATCGGCAAAGCTGACCATGCCTTTTTCGATCCTAGTGCCCTTGAGGACGATGTCGTTGAATTCGGCATGGGTGGCGGGTGTCATGCGGCGCAAGTCCTTAACCCCTCCGATCGCCCGCTCGGCGTGGCAGCTCGCGCAATTCTGAGCGTAAAGCTGCTCACCGCGCGCGATGGTCTCGGCGCTCGCCATCGTATCAGCGGGGCGCTCGATCGTCGGCGCAGCCGCTGCGAGCATGGGTAGCGTGGCGGTGCCGCCCAGCTTGAACACCAGCAGGCGCGGCGTCGCTAGCGGAAAGCTGAACGCCTTGGCGGCGGCGGCATGGCCAAGCCCGCCACCCCAGCCGGCATTGACCGCGATATATTGCACGCCGTCGATCATATAACTGATCGGCGCCGCGATCGGCACCTGCTGGACCGGCATTTCCCAGACCTTCTCGCCGGTGTCCGCGCGATAGGCGGCGAAAGTGCCGTGAACGGTGCCCTGAAAGACGAGATTGCCGCCGGTGGCGAGGATACCGCCGCTGCCGCGCAGCGGATAGGGCACCCGCCACCGCTCCTTCTGCGCCACCGGGTCCCAGGCGGTCAGCCAATATTTGTTATTCTTCGCGGCAAAGTCTGCCGCCGCCTTTCGCGTCAGGTCATAGCCGGTGGTGGATATGCCAAGCTGGCTCATATTGCCCGGCGTCTGCTTGAAGTCCGGGTTTATCGAGAAGGCCATGTACATTTCTGTCACCGGAAAATAGGCCAGCCCGGTCTGCGGGCTGTACGCCATCGGATGCCAGTTATGCCCGCCCCCGGGGCCAGGGGTGATCAGCACCGGGACGACGCCGTAATTCGCCTCGGGATTCATGATCGGCCGCCCGGTCGCCTTGTCGATCCCGCTCGCCCAGTTCATCGCGACATAGGGCTCGGCTGAGATCAGCTTTCCGGTCGCGCGGTCGAGCACGTAGAAGAAACCGTTCTTGGGCGCCTGCATCAGCACCTTGCGCATTTTTCCCTCGATCTCGAGGTCGGCAAGGATCATCGATTGAGCGGCGGTATAGTCCCATTGTTCCCCCGGCGTCGTCTGGTAGTGCCAGACATATTCCCCGGTCCTGGCCTTGAGCGCGACGATCGACGAGAGGAACAGGTTGTCGCCTCCGCCGGGGCTGCGATATTTCTGCGGCCACGGGCCACCATTGCCGACTCCGATGTAAACCAGATCGAGCTCGGCATCATAGACGATCGAATCCCACACCGTGCCGCCGCCGCCGCGCTTCCACCATTCACCGGTCCAGGTCTTGGCCGCCATCTCCATAGCCTTGTCCGCGTGCGGCTTCGACGGGTCGCCAGGGACGGTGTAGAACCGCCACAGCTGCTTGCCGGTATCGGCATCGTAGGTGGTGACATAGCCGCGCGCTGCACCCTCTCCTCCCGCATTGCCGATGATGACTTTGCCGTCGAACACGCGCGGCGCACCGGTGATCGTATAGGGCCAGACAGGCTCGAGCGTGTCGACGCTCCACGCCTGCTTTCCGCTCCTCGCGTCGATCGCGATCAATCGCCCGTCAAGCGTAGCGATGATAACCTTACCGTTCCACGCCGCCAGCCCGCGCGTGACGATATCACAACATGCCAGTCGCCCCTTTTCGCGATCGACCTGCGGGTCGAACCGCCAGAGCTGCTTCCCGGTGACCGCGTCATAGGCGGTGGTAACGTTCCACGGCTCGATATTATAGAGGACGCCGTCGATCATCAGCGGCGAGGCTTCGACCCCGCGATCGACCGCGATATCGGCATACCAGGCAAGGCCAAGCTTGGCGGCATTTTCAGCATTGATCTGGCCTAGTGGGCTGAACCGTTGCTCGCCATAAGTGCGGCCGGGGGCCATCCACTGGCCCGGTTCGCGATCAGCGCCGGTCAGCCGCGCGTGATCGACCGTGCGGGTCGACTGGCCAAGGCCCTGTCCCGCGAATGCCAGGCAGCTGAGCGCAAGAACCAATCGTGGGAAAGTAAACGCCATATCCTACTCCTCGTCGCGCGCGGCGCATCCGATCGTCCTGGCCGGTGGTAGACGGCTCGGCGCGGTCATCAATCGCCGGTGCAGTGCCATCAGGTCGCGCCGGTTCGCCACCCCAAGCTTGCCATAGGCGCGGCGGCGATAGGTGATGACCGTGGTGGCCGACAGCTGCTTGGACGTCGCGATCCCTGCTTGGGTTTCGCCCAGCATCAGCGCCGCGACGATTTCCGCCTCGCGTGCGCTCAGGCCATAATCCAGCGTCGCCAGCCGCCCCGCCAGCGCCTTCTCGTCATAAACTCGGCCACCCGCCTGTCCAGCGCGCAGATGCTGGTGCAGGGCTGCAATCAGCAATCCGGCATGCAGCTCCAGCCGATCAACATCGTGCGCCGAAAATGGCAAATTGCCGCTGGTGCGATAGCCGTTCACTGCAAAGCATGGACGGCCGGGCGACAGGATGGAGACGCGCTCGACCACTCCCGCCCGATCGTAGCAGGCGGCGCGATAGGCCGAATCAGCGATGTCGCACGCGCGTCGACGGATCACAACCGGAACGCCCGGCGGCGCATGCGCCAGCCGCGCCAGCTGCCGATCCGACCGCCAATAGCTGCGCGCATAGGCATGCGATGCGCGCAGCGGAAAACCGGGGGTTTTAGGCAATTCACCCTGCGCGAAGATCAGCTCGACATGCTCGCCTCGGTCGAGCACGAACACTGAGCAAAGCTCGACCCCGGCCAGCATCCGCAGCGCATCAAGCAGGCAATCTGGAAATGCCGGGCTCCCGATCGCGGCGACCAGATCAGCCAGCGCCCGCGCCGTCAGTCGCGCATCGCCGGTCCCGCCCATGGCCGACGCAGACCAATCGCGCGGAAAAATCGCGTCGATCTGCCCAGCATGCGTCACGGCGCGAGCAACCCCTTGCGGCGGCTCCAGCCGATCACCGAATCGATGCAGCGCGCAAGCAGCTCGGGCTGGCCCAGATAATAATGCGTTGCCCCATCCAGCCGGACATATTCCTTGTCCGGCGTCGCCAGCGCGTCGAAAATCGCAGGATTGTGCGTCGAGGGCACCGCCTCGTCAGCGGTATTCTCGATTAGCAGCACCGGGGTCTTGTGGATCTTTGCCGCATTGAGCGGCCCCTTGGCGTTGGACTTGTCGTAGCTCCACTGGCTCAGCCACGAGCGCAGCGTCGTGTAGCGCGCGAGACCCACCGGCCCGACATTCACCGCGCGTGGATCACCCATATAGGACCAGCCGACGCGCCGCTCCGACGGATCGACCGCCGGATCGAACCAGCGCACGTCGCACATGGTGCGGTGGACGACAAAGGCGCGCTCCTGTTCGACTCCGCCCGCTGCCCTTAGTTCGGCGAGCTTGTCCATCGCCCATTGGGTGATGCGGCGGTTGCGCGCGATCTGCGCGGCGCGGAAACGGGCGACGAATTCGGCACTATAGGGCGGCTGGTTGGGGCAATCCGGCGAATAGATATCAAGATCGGGGTCGCGATTGTCCGGGTCGAGCTCATCGGTCACCGACGGATCGAGCCATTCGGTCAGCGTCTCAGCACGCGACAAATGCGCGGCGATGAAGATTACTCCGTCGGCTGGCTGCAACTCCGCTCCGACCAGATCGACCGGATCGCCGGCTGGCGTGTGGGTGATGGTCGGCGTTTCTGCTTGCGCCTGATAGAAGAGCGACAGCGATCCGCCACCCGACCAGCCGAGCAGCACGACTTTGTCATAGCCCAGCTCCGTACGGGCATATGCGATCCACTTGCCCAGATCGATCGCGACCTTCTCCTGAATCAGTGCGGCGTCGTTGCGCGGGTAGCGGCTGGCCGCGCACAGCACGTCGAGCCCCGCATCTGCCAGCGCGACCGGCATCGGCAGGAGATGCAACACCGATGTCGGATGCATGAAGATGTAAACAGTGCGCGCCGTTGAATCCGGGCGGCGCATCAATTGCCCCTCCAGGTTCACGTGTCCCGAATTGCCCGCAAAGCCATAAGTTTCGGTGAATTTGGGATTGTCGGCAAACGACAGGATCAGCGGCGTGCGCGTCCATTGCGCGGTGTTCTGGTTCGATGTCATCTCGTGTCCCTGATCATGCTTGTTCAGTCACCAACGGCACCCGCGTCGGATCATATTCAAACAGCCAGGAATAGCGCTCGACGACTTGATCGGCAGCCCACTGCTCGTCGACGTATCGCTGGGCGCCCTCTGGGTCGGCCAGCGTTGGATTGTGGAATCGCTCGGCATTGGCATTCGCGCCTTCGACCGCGCGGGTGGTGCGTGGGATACGTATCCGCTGATACCGGTCCAGCGCCTCGTCGACGGTGTCGAATTCCTCGAAAGCGCGAGCAAGGATGCACCCATCCTCCAGCGCCATCACCGCGCCCTGCGCCAGAAACGGCAAGGAAGGATGGCACGCATCGCCCAGCAGCGCGACGCGCCCGTTCACCCAGTTCTGCATCGGCGGCCGTGCGATCAGCGCCCATTTGAACGGCTGCGGGATCGCCGCGATATAAGCGTGTACGTCGTCGTGCCAGCCGGGGTAATCGTCATGAAATTCCTGATTTGTCCCGGCCGAAGTCCAGGATTCGGTTTTCCAGTCCTGCCGCTCGATCACGCTGGTGAAGTTGATCAGCTCGCCACGGCGGATCGGGTAATGAATGACATGCCCGCCCGGACCGATCCAGTTGGTGCCGATCGGCCGCGTCAGCCGCTCGGGCAGCAATTCGGCGGGGATGACTCCGCGCCAGGCGACTATGCCGGTGAACTTCGCCGGTCCCGCACCGAACAGGATTTCGCGCATCTTTGAATGCACACCGTCCGCGCCGATCACCACGTCAAATGTCGCATCGGGCTTGTCGTGGAACGACAGGGTCACTTGTCGGTCGCGCTGCTCGACGCCGGTGAAGCGGTGATCCAGCCGGATCGCACCGGGCGCCGCCGCCTCGACCGCCTTGACCAGCACCTGATGCAGGTCGTTGCGATGCACGGTGATATAGGGGACGCCGTAGCGCGCTTGGGACTCAACGCCCAGGTCGAACAGCTTCCACGTATCGCCGGTATTCCACAGGCGGATTTCCTTGCCTTCCGGCTCGAAGCAGATGTCGCGGATCTCGCGTTCAAGGCCCAGGTCGAACAGCACGCGACAGCCATTGGGGCTGATCTGCAGCCCTGCCCCCACTTCCTGCAGCTGAGCCGCCTGCTCGAACACGGTGACGTCATGCCCCTTGCGCAACAGCGCCAGCGCCGCCGTCAGCCCGCCGATGCCCCCACCGACGATCCCGATCCCCGGATTATTCCTCAATGCAAGTCCCCTTGTACGGCGCGATTCGATAATGACGAACAATGTTCATCATATGCGAGTTGGGCGCGCGATATTGCCTGTTCATCTGACCTGTCAGTTCCTCTGAAATCCCCGGACGCCGCTCAGATCGCGATCGCCACCGCCTTGGTCTCGGTGTAGGCGTCGATCCCCTCGCGGCCGTTTTCGCGGCCCCAGCCCGATTGCTTGAATCCGCCGAAGGGCAGCGCTGGATCGAGCCCGCCGCCGTTCACCCGCACCGTTCCCGCCTTCAGCTTGCGTGCAAGCCAGTGGGCCGCAGAAAGATTATTGGTCCACACGACTGCGCCAAGGCCGTAATCGGTCGCGTTCGCCTGTGCGGCGATCCGGTCGAGATTCTCATCCGCGAACGACATGGCGCACAGTACCGGGCCAAAAATCTCTTCGCGCCGCACCGACATGTCTTCGGTGGTGCCGGTCAGCACCGACGGCGCGACGAAATAGCCCTCGCCCTCGACGTCGCGCGCACCGGCCAGCAAAGCCGCGCCCGCATCCACGCCCTGGCGGACATAGCCACGCACCCGGTCGCGCTGCGCGGCAGAGATCACTGGCCCCATTTGGGTGTCCGCGTCGAAGCCGGAACCGAGCTTGATCGATTCAGCGATCCGGGCGACGCCCTCGACGACCTCATCATGCAGCTTTTCGTGGACGAACAGCCGCGACCCCGCGTTGCAGACCTGCCCCGCATTGGTGAAGATCGCCCGCGCCGCGCCCTCGATCGCGCGCGCCGGGTCCGCATCGGGCAATACGATCACCGGTGTCTTGCCGCCCAGTTCCAGCGTCACCCGCTTGAAATTGCCCGCCGCCGCGTGAACAATCAGCCGCCCGACCTCGGTCGACCCGGTGAAGGTCACCTTGTCGACGCCCGGATGCGCAGTCAGCGCCGCGCCCGCCGTTTCGCCATTGCCAGTCAATAGGTTGAACGCCCCGTCGGGAAAGCCGATCTCGGCGATCAAATGCGCCAATCGCAACGCGGTGAGCGAAGTCTCCTCGGCTGGCTTCAGGACCACCGCGCACCCCGCCGCGAGTGCTGGCGCGATCTTCGCCGCAGCCATCGCAAGCGGCGCGTTCCACGGCACGATCTGCGCGACGACGCCCACCGGCTCTTTCAATGTGTAGGCATGCCAGTCACCCATCCCCGACAGTGCGATCGTCTCGCCGTTCAGCTTGGTCGCCCACCCTGCGTTGTAGCGCAGCGTCTCGATCGCATGGGCAATATGGAAGAAGCGCGCGTCGCGCAGCGGCATGCCGTTATCTAGCGTTTCCAGCGCCGCGAATTCGTCGGCATTGGCCTCCAGCGCGTCGGCCAACCGGTTGAGCAGGCGCGCACGCGCCGCCGGCTTCATTCCGCTCCACCCGGCACCGTCCATCGCGGCCCGCGCCGCACGGACGGCGGCGTCGGCATCGGCCACGCCCGCCTCCGCGATCTCGGCGAGCCGCTGCGTGGTCGCGGGATCAAAAGTGTCGAAGCGGCGCCCTTCCACCGGATCGATCCAGCGCCCCCCGATGAACAATTGGTGCCGCTGCGCCGCAAACGCCCGCGCCTTGTCCAGCGAAGGCGATTCAGCCTTATCCATGATTGCTTCGCCGGTCATTTTCGTACCCCTCTCCACTACCGTCCGCCGTCCACGCGATCGGACCGTCGACGTGTATCATAACCAACGCCATTATATCTTGTCGAATGCTATTTGAAATGCCAGAACGCGATTCAACGCAATGCGGGAAAGAAAATGCCGGAAATCGGAGAAGGATGGGCAGCCTCGCCCGCACGGGCGGAGCGCGCCTAACGATGCGATCAGACTATGATTATGTGATCGTCGGGGCAGGATCGGCCGGCTGCGTCCTCGCCAACCGGTTGAGCGAAAGCGGGCGCGACTCGGTTCTGCTGATCGAAGCGGGTGGCCCTGACGACAACTGGCTCTTCCGCATGCCGCTCGGCTTCATGATGACGGCGGCCAATCCCGAATACGACTGGGGTTATGCCAGCGAGCCGGACGCGAAGCTCGCGGGCCGGTCGCTGCCGGTGCCGCGCGGCCGGGTGCTGGGTGGCTGCTCGTCGGTCAACGGCATGATCTACATGCGCGGCCATTCGCGTGACTATGATGAATGGCGCCAACTGGGCGCGGCGGGATGGAGCCATGCCGATGTGCTCCCCTATTTCCGGCGGATGGAGACAAGCTGGCGCGGCGTCGGCCCCCACCATGGCGGCGACGGCCCGCTCAGCGTCACCCAGGTGCCGGGCGCCCATCTCCTGACCGATCCGATCCGGCAATCGGTGGCAGCCGCAGGCTTCCCTGAAAGCGAGGATCTCAGCGGCACACAGCAGGAAGGTTTTGCTCCCTGCGAAGTCACGGTCGATGCCCGCGGCCGACGCTCAAGCACTGCGGCTGCCTATCTCCGCCCTTCCCTGCGCCGCCCGAACGTGACCCTCCTCACCCGTGCACAGGCAACACGCATCATCTTCGAACACGGTCATGCGGTCGGGATCGAATATCTCCGACAGGGCCAGTCGGGCGAGATTCGCGCGCGCAAGGAAGTCATCCTGAGCGGCGGTGCCTATAATTCGCCACAACTGCTGATGCTATCCGGCATCGGCCCAGCCGATCATCTGGCCAAGCACGGAATCCCCGTCCGCGTTGATGCCCCTGGTGTGGGTCGTGATCTCGCGGAGCACCCGCTTGTCTATATGAGCTATGACGCGCGTGACCCCACCACGTTCCTGCGTGCACTGCGCTCCGACCGGGCGGCGCTGTCGGTTGTGCGCTGGGCGCTGACCGGCAAGGGCGCATTCGCCAGCCAGATCACCAGCGGCGTGCTGATGCTGCGTACCAGGCCAGAACTCGAACGGCCCGATATCCAGCTCGTTTTCCTGCCCGTACGGCTCGACGCGAAGCTATGGCATCCATTCGGGCCACAGCAATCGCATGTCATCTCTGTCATGGTGATGCAGCTTCACCCAGAAAGCCGTGGCAGCATTACGCTTCGCTCTGCCGATCCGCTGGACAAGCCTTGCATCGACCTCAATCTGCTCGCCACCGAACGCGATTTCGCCGACATTCGCGGCGGAATTGACGCGGTGCGTCGCATCTTCGATCAGGCGCCGCTGCGCGACATGGTCAGTGCCGAACGTGCACCGGGCCGCGACGCGAACCTCGACGATTTCATCCGCAACAACCTCAAGATCACCCAGCACCCCGCCGGCACCTGCCGCATGGGCGAGGACCCGCAAGCGGTGCTCGACAGCCAGTTGCGGGTCAAAGGCGTCACCGGTCTGCGCGTCGTCGATGCGTCAGTGATGCCAAGCGTGCCAGGCGCAAACATCAACGCCGCGGTCATTATGGTCGCTGAACGTGCATCCGACCTCATCCGGGGAATCGAGCCACTAGCGCGGGAAGACTGATGGACCTCCAGGTGACGCCAGCCGAGCGGGACTTTCGCGCCGAGGTGCGCGATTACTTGCGCAGCAATATGCCTCAACGCATCCGCGACGCGGTCTATGAGGAAAAGCCGCTGCCGCGCGACTGGATGGTCGAGGCACAACGGGTCCTCAACCGCGCGGGCTATGCCGTACCCCACTGGCCGGTCGAATGGGGCGGACGCGCCTGGTCACCGGTCCAGCGCGCGATCCTGGCCGAGGAAATCGACCGCAACGCCTGCCCAAAGCCGCTCGCCTTCAACACCGCGCTGGTCGGCCCGGTCATCGCCGCATTCGGCAGCGAAGAGCAAAAGCGCCGCTTCCTTCCCGCAATCGCCAATCTCGATTTATGGTTCTGCCAAGGCTTTTCCGAACCCGGCGCGGGATCCGACCTTGCCAGCCTGAAGACCATGGCGGTGTGCGAGGGCGATCAGTATCGCATCACGGGGCAAAAGATCTGGACCACCTATGCCCATGAAGCCGACTGGATCTTCTGCCTCGTCCGCACCGATACTAGCGGGCGTAAGCAGCAGGGCATCTCCTTCGTCCTGATCGACATGGCGACGCCTGGCATCAGCGTGCGGCCCATCCCGACGATCGACGGTTATCATCACGTCAACGAAGTGTTCTTCGACGATGTGCGCGTGCCTGCGGCAAATCTGGTGGGGGAGGAAGGGCGCGGCTGGGACTATGCAAAATATCTGCTGGGGCAGGAGCGCACCTCGATGGGCAATGTCGGTTTTTCAGGCCGCCGGCTCGAACGGGTGCGTGCGCTGGCGCAGACCAGCGGACTGATCGGCGATCCCGCATTTCGCCGCCGCCTGACTCTGGCCGAAATCGAGCTGAAGGCGCTAGATGTGACGCAGATGCGCGTCGTCGCCAGCGAGCGGCCCCCGGATGCGGGCGTCGACCCCAAGGTGTCGATCCTAAAGATCAAGGGCGGTGAGGTGCTGCAGATGGCGGCGGCGCTGCTGCTCGAGACGCTCGGCCCCGATGCGCTGACGGCGGGCTTTGCCGATGCCAGGCATGACGCCGAATTCCAAGGGCTCGATACGCAGTCCGCGGTCCTCTCGGCTTACTTCACCTCACGCAAATATTCGATCTTCGGCGGGTCTAACGAGGTGCAAAGGAACATTCTCGCCAAGTCCGTGCTCGGGCTAGGGGGCACACGATGAATTTCGACCTCGACGACGATCAGAGGATGCTGCGCGAAAGCATCGATCGCCTGTTCGACGCGTACGCGACGTCGTCTGA
The DNA here is from genome assembly GCA_964502105.1 of uncultured Novosphingobium sp. Classification (GTDB taxonomy): domain Bacteria; phylum Pseudomonadota; class Alphaproteobacteria; order Sphingomonadales; family Sphingomonadaceae; genus Novosphingobium. The sequence continues at coordinate 29,556 of CAZCUS010000009.1, forward strand.
TCCCGCGACCGAATGGGAAGCCTATCGCGACATGGGGCTGCTCGCCCTGCCCTTTGCTGAAACGCAAGGCGGTCTCGCCATGGGGCATGAGGCGGTGATGCTGCTCATGGAGTCCTATGGCCGTACATTGGGGCGGGCGCCTTATCTGCAATCGGTGCTGATGGCCGGACAACTGCTCGCACGCGCTGGTGGCGCGGTTGCCGACGGTGCGCTGATGGCATTGCTGGCGGGCACGTCGCGCATCGCGCTTGCGCTGTTCGAGCCCGGCAGACGCTATCGCTGGCAAGAACCCGCGATGTCCGCGACCCGCACGGAAAATGGCTGGCGTTTGTCGGGCGCAAAGGTCGCGATTCTCGATGGCGACCATGCCGATTTTCTGATCTTCTCCGCACAGGTCGATGACGGGCTGGGCCTGTTTCTCGTCGCCGCCAACGCGCAGGGCGCTACACGCCGGTGTCGCTCCACCCCGGACGGGCGCGGCGCGGCGGATATCGAACTGACCAATGTAGACCTGCCCGCCGACCATGGGCTGGGCGATCCTGCCACCAATGCCGATCTGCTTGCGACGGTGCTCGATGGCGCGATCGCCGCGACCTGCGCGGAAGCGGTGGGAGCGATGGATCGGCTGATTGCCATCACTACCGACTATCTCAACACCCGCACCCAGTTCGGCGTCACGATCGGATCGTTTCAGGCATTGCAGCATCGCGCGGCGGACATGCTGGTAGCCATGGAACAGGCGCGGTCGATGACCTTTCACGCCGTCTCGATGCTCGAGGCAGCCGCTGACGAACGCACCGTCGCGGTCGCCGCCGCCAAGGCGCTGGTCAACCGTGCCGCGCGCTTTGTTGGCAGCGAGGCGATCCAGCTACACGGCGGGATGGGACTGGCCAGCGAATATCCGGCCGGACTGTATTTTCAGAGGCTGACGGTGATCGAGACCCTGTTTGGTGACACAGACTTTATGTTGAACATTGTGGAAGCGGGTGGCGGACTTCGCTGAAGCCACGGCACCCGCGCCCGGCGTTTAGCCCGCGGCTTCCTCCCGATTTACCACATCGAGCAGCAACCGCGACGCCGTGACCGATGCGGGCCACGATGAATAGAAGGCGAGGTGCAACAGCGCCTCACCCAATTCCTCCTTCGTCACCCCGTTTTTCAGCGCCAGCGCCAGATGCGCCTCAAGCTGCTGGTGCCGGTTAGCGGTCATCAGCGCAGCGACAGTCAGCAGCGAGCGGTCACGCTTCGACAGCCCTTCGCGCTCCCACACCTCGCCATACAGGACGCGGTCGGTCATTTCGACGAATGCGGGAACGACGCTGGCGAGTTCGTCGCCCTTGGCTGCGCTGGGCCGTTTCATCTTACTCGCCCTCGCGCTTGTAGTTGCCCAGACCCGGCTTGTAGGTCTTTTCGTCAAGGAACTGGACCATGCCCTTTTCGCGGCCCTTTTCGCGATCGACGAACGTCGTCTGGTCGCCCTTGGCGGTCAGATATTCCGCCGCCAGCTCCCAGTTCATCTCGCGCGCGTACTTATACGCCATCCGCGCCTGACGCAGCGTGGTCGGATTCTTTTCCAGCAGGACCTTGGCAAGCTCGCGCGTGCGATCCTTCAGCCGGTCGGCGGGCACAGCCTCGTTGACCAGGCCCAGTTCCTTGGCGCGCGCGCCGTCGAACTTCTCGCCGGTCATTACATAATAAAGCGCCTCGCGGTCGCCCATCAGGGTCGAGATTGCCTTGGACACGACGCCGCCGGGGATGATGCCCCAGTTGATTTCGGACAGGCCGAAGAGAGCTGCATCGTCGGTGATGGCGAGGTCGCAGCAGATCAGCGGCGTAAACGCGCCGCCGAAGCACCAGCCATTGACCATCGCGATCGTCGGCTTGGCGTAGTACATAAGCGTCCGCCATTGCCAAGCGCGGGTCTCGCGATAGGCGCGGTGGCGCTCGACATCGCTGACCGCGTCCGACGCGCGGAAAAACCCCTGAAGGTCCATACCCGCCGAAAAAGCCTCGCCGCTGCCGGTCAGCACGATGACGCCACAGCGGTCGTCCAGCTCCAGCGCGTCGAGCACCGCGTTCATGTCGCGCGCCATCTCCATGCTCATCGCATTGCGCTTGTCCGGGCGGTTGAGATGAACCCAGGCGATTCCGTCCTCGAATTCCACTCGCACCGTGTTGCCGCCGGGAATTGGCTTTTCCTGCGTCGCTTCCATTGTCTGCTCCATCCTCAGTCCTTCGATTATGTGCCGGTAACGATCAGCGCGTCGAGCGCGACCGCGCCTTCGCCCGCCGCCATCACCATCAGCGGGTTGATGTCGATCTCTTCAATGCCGAGCCCCGCGCGCATCGCCGCGCCGACCCGGACCACCACGTCCGCGACCGCCTCGACATCGCGCGCCGGACGTCCGCGGAATTCGCCGAGCAGCTTGGCACCGCGCAAGCCACGGATGCGGTCCACAGCGCGCGCGTGGGAAATGTCGGCGGGCAGCAGTTCGGCGGCGTTCAGCGCCTCGATCAGCACGCCGCCCAGGCCCACCATTACCGACGCGCCCCATTCGGGATGGTATCGCGCGCCGACAACCAGCTCCAGCCCGGGGGCGGACATCTGCTCGACGAGCACGCCATCGATCGCCGCGTTGCCAAGATTGGCCATCAGCCGCGCCCAGCCGTCGCGTAGCGCGGTTTCATCGCGCAGGTTCAGGATCACGCCGCCAATGTCGCTCTTGTGGCTGAATGCCGCTGCTTGCACCTTGACGACCACCGGAAAGCCGATGCCTTCGGCAATGGCAACGGCTTGGTCCACCGTTTTGGCCAGCCCGCCATCAGGCACGCGCACGCCGATCTCGCGCAAGAACTGCTTGCCGACGAACTCGGTCTTGACCCCTGGCTGCGTCCACCCGGTCAGGCCGGTGGCGGCAGGACTGCGATCGCTGACGCTGCCCAGTGCACTGGCATAGCGCCGCGCTGCAGCGAAGGCGCGCATCGCCCGTTCGGGCGAGCGGAACAGTGGAGTCTCACTGTCGCGCATCGCGGCTACGAAATCGGGGTCGAGCGGTGAGGTATCGCCGGTGATCGCAACGACGACGGGCTTTCGAGACGCCAATGCCTCGGGAATGATCGCCTCGCCCTTCGAACGTTGTTGCGATGGCCCGCCGCCCGCCATCGGCAGCAGTACGCCACTGACCGCCGGGTCTGCCAGCATCGCGGCGGTGGAAAGGCCAAATATGTCCGCTTTGGCAAAGCCGGTGGTGCCGACGTCGAGCGGGTTGTCGATCTCCATGCCCGCCGGCAACAGCGCCGCCAACCGCTGCAACGTTGCCTCCGACACGGTGGCGATCGGCAGGCCGATATCTTCGGCAAAGTCGAACGCGGTGCCGCGCAGCGCGCCAGAATTGGTGATCAGGGCCAGCGCCCCGGGGGCGGGCTTGGGGAAACGGTGGAGGATGGCGACGGCGTCGAACAGTTCATCCATCGTGTCGACCACTACCACGGCCTCGTTCTCGACCGCGACGCGCATCAACGCATAGTCGCCGACCATCGCCCCGGTGTGCGACTGGGCCGCCTCCTGCCCGCGCTCGCTGCGCCCGGGATGCAGCACGACGACCGGCATCCCGGCCTCGCGCGCCCTGCCTGCGGCGGCAAGAAAGGCGATCGGGTCACGGATCTGTTCAATATAGAGGGCGATGGCGTTGGCGCGACCTTCAGTGACGATATGATCGATCATATCGGCGGCACGGACCACCGCCTCATTGCCGGTTGCCGCCTGTAGCGCGACAGAGATGCCGCGCCCCTGCATTGCTGCACGGATGCTGGAGGCCATCGCGCCGCTCTGCGCGACCACCGCAACGCTGCGCCGCGCACCCAAAGGTTGCGGATGCGCGGGCTCAAAGGTCAGCGCCATGCCGCCGGCATAGTTCACATAGCCCATGCAGTTCGGGCCCATCAGCGCCATTCCCGCGTTGCGGCACACCGTTGCCAACACTTCCTGCTCGTGCCGCCCCTCTTCGCCACCCTCGGCAAAGCCGGAGGCAAAAACGATCACGCCACCCACGCCACGCCGCGCCGCAGCCTCGATCGCGGGCAGGATCGCCGCGCGCGGCACGTTCAATACCAGCGCATCGACGCCATCGGGCAGATCATCGACCGATCGGATGCAAGGTCGCCCGCCAATCTCGTCACGAGTTGGGCTGATGAGATGGACTTCGCCGTCAAAACCGAACCGGTCGCAATTTGCCAGGATCGTCCCGCCCATGGTCGCGGGGTCTGGCGAGGCGCCAGCAAGGGCGACTGAACGAGGTTGCAACAGCCGCGCGAGAGCCGAACGTGCCGACGCCGGCCGGTCCACGATATCCTGCGCGCCCGCATTGATGCCCTGCGACAACCCGATCCTCCCTGCTCGACTAATATCAGCTTGCCTGCTATCTTGGCGCAGTCGTGCTCAAGGTCCAATGCCTATTTTGCGCATGTACGATAGGATCACGATATGGGTTTTCTTCGCCCCCTTCGATAACGGGTGGGCATCGGTCTGCAGGCGACAAGGAATTAGACGCAGGCCGCGCCGCAGCCCTAGACATAAAGAAATGCCGCGGATCGACCGGCGGCGAGAGGAGAGCCGATGTACGGGCGAAATGACCTGAGAGCCAGCCTCGCCCCCAAGGCGACCAAGCCCGCGCCTACCGCGTTCAAACGCGCAAGCTACGCACCATTCTACAACACGCCACCGCAGCAAAGCAGCGATCTCGCCCGTACCTGGCTGGCGCGCGGCCAGAACCTGATTGTCGCCTATAGCGAGGTCGAACCGGGCGCCGTGTTCGAACGCACCGGCCAGGTCGACGAATATGCCGTGCTTTTGCCCGAGGACGGCGTCGAGGTCGAAATCGAGATCGAGATCGATGAGGGGCGCACCGTCGCGCGCGACAAGAGCATCGCCTTTGTGCCTGCAGGCGACAGCAAGATCACGGTGATCAAGGGCGGCCGAATTCTTCGCCTGTTCACGGTTAAATCCGACGATCTCGCCGCGCAGTGCAGCAATGCCGACGCCTATGTCCAACCCGACCCCAATGTCGCCCCGTTTGAGGCTTGGCCCGACCCGGTCGGCGGTCGCAAGGTGCGTGTTTATTCGGGCAATGTAGCGCCCGAACAAGGGCGGTTCGGCCGCCTCTATCGCGGATCGACGATCATGGTGAATTTCGGCGACGGTCGCGTCGGCCCGCGCGCTGCCGACAATCTCTCACCGCATCATCATGACGATTTCGAGCAATATTCGATCGCGCTCGATGGAGACTATGTCCATCATCTGCGCTGGCCATGGATCGCCGATTCAACGCAGTGGATTGAGGACGATCACGAACATATCGCCGCGCCGTCGCTTGCGGTCATCCCGCCCCCCGCCACGCACACCTCGCAGGGCGTCGGCGACGGGCTCAACCGCCTGCTCGACACCTTCTGCCCGCCGCGCTTCGACTTTTCGGCGAAGCCCGGCTGGGTGCTGAACGCCGACGATTATCCAATGCCCGCCCCCACGGAGGATGCCCAATGAGCGACCGTATCTCCGATCTGCTGAAAGGCGCGATCGATCTGCATTGCCATAGCGGCCCTTCGGTCATGCCCCGCCGTCTGAACCATGTCGAAGCAATCAGAGAGGGCGAGGAAGCAGGACTGCGTGCGATCCTGTTCAAGGATCACTATTATTCGGTCACTCCGGTAGCGGCACTGCTAGACGAGATCATGCCCGGCACCGTCAAGCTGCTGACCGGCGTACCGTGCAACAACACCACCGGTGGCATCAATCCCTATGCGGTCGAACATGGCTTCAAGCTCGGTGCGCGGCTGGTGTGGATGCCGACATTCTCGGCTGCAAACCATATACGCCATTCGCATCGCAAAAGCTTCCTGCCGACCAAGGACAAGATGCTCGATCCGACGATGCTGACCGTGATCGACGAACGCGGCAAACTCAAGGAAGAGGTGTTTCAGGTTCTCGACCTGATCGCGCAGTACGACGCGGTGCTATCCGCCGGACATCTGCATATCAGCGAAATCTGGCCGCTGTTTACCGAGGCCAAGGCACGCGGCATCACCCGCCTGCTCGTCAATCACCCGACTTTCCTGATCGGCTGTACCCCGCCCGACATGGCGGAACTGGCAAAGATGGGCGCCTATCTCGAACACAGCTGCTGCATGTGGGCGGGCGTTCAGGGCAAGAATTACAGCCATGACAGCCTGCAGATGTGCATCGAGGCGGGCGGTGTGCCCAACACGATCATCGGCTCGGACCTCGGCCAGGTGGGCAACCCCACCCCGGTCGAAGGGCTGCGTTACGTGATCCAAATGCTGATCGACCTCAACTATGGCGATGACGATATCCGCGCGATGATCGGCGGCAACGCGACGGCGCTTATGGGCCTGGACGATGGGCCGGGCGCGATGGCCATGGCCTCCGAGGCGCTTACCGTATGACCAAGCGAGCCTTTCACCTGCTAGTCGACGGCGCACTGCACCCCGGTGCCACGACCTTCGATGTCATCAACCCGGCCACCGCCGAACCCTTTGCGCAATGTCCCAAGGCAGACGCCGCGCTTCTGGAAGCGGCGGTCGCGGCCGCTAAGCGCGCCTTCCCCGGCTGGGCAGCGACACCTGCCGCCGAGCGCACGGCGCTGGTCGCGAAACTCGCCGATGCGCTCGACGCGCGCGCCGACGAATTTGCCGCGCTGCTCACCGCTGAACAGGGCAAGCCGCTGGATCAGGCAATCAAGGAAATCCGCGGCTCGGCCTTCGTTCTGCGTACCTTTGCCGGCATGTCGCTCGAACCGCGCGTGCTGCGCGACGAGCCGGGCAATCGGGTTGAGGAACACCGCATGCCGCTCGGCGTGGTCGCCGCGATCACGCCGTGGAACTTCCCACTGATCCTGCTGGTCAACAAGGTCGGTCCGGCGCTGGTCGCGGGCAACACGATGGTATGCAAGCCGGCGCCCACCACCCCGCTCACGACCTGCCTGTTCGGCGAATTGTGCCAGGCGATCCTTCCACCCGGCGTGGTCAATGTGATCTGCGACGAAAATGAGCTGGGCCCGGCACTGACCGCACATCCCGACATCGCCAAGATTTCCTTTACCGGTTCCACCGCGACGGGGAAGAAAGTGATGGCGACTGCCGCCGATACGCTCAAGCGCGTGACGCTGGAACTGGGCGGCAACGACGCCGCAATCGTACTCGACGATGTCGATCCCCTGCCCGTCGCGGCCAAGGTGTTCGAAGGCGCGATGCGCAACGCAGGTCAGATCTGCGTCGCGGTCAAGCGCGCCTACGTCCCGGCCGCCTTCTACGACGAATTCTGCGGCGAGCTGGCACGGCTCGCGGGGGAGATGGTGGTCGACGACGGCGCAAATCAGGGCGCGCAAATCGGCCCGGTCCAGAACCGCCAGCAATATGAAAAGGTCTCCGCGCTGATCGAGGACAGTCGTGCTGACGGCAAGGTGATCGCTGGCGGCACGCCACTTGACCGCCCTGGCTATTTTATCTCGCCGACGATCGTGCGCGACATCGCCGACGATGCACCGCTGGTGCGTGAGGAACAGTTCGGGCCGGTCCTGCCGGTGATGAAATATGACGATCTCGACGATCTGATCGATCGCGTAAACGGCACCGACTATGGCCTTGGTGGCACCGTCTGGGGTCGCGACCTCGATCGTGCCTCCGCAGTTGCCCGCCGCGTCACCACTGGCACGGTCTGGGTCAATCAGCTGATGGCGATCGATCCGCGTATTCCATTCCGCGGCCTGCGCCAGTCCGGCATGGGCACCGAAATGGGGCAGGAGGGGCTTGAGGAATATACCCAGGCTCAGATCGTCAACGCGGTCCCGCTCACCTGAATTTGTTGCGGCGCCGCACCGTCTAGAAACGGATCGGCGCCGCAAACCTAGAAAAAGTAGAAGCGCAACGCCGCGTCCGACATCGCCCGGCGCGCGCGGGCATCCGGAATGATGCGGTACAGCATCTCGAGCGTCTGCGTATAGGACACCCGCTCCTCAGCCCCGACGAACGGTGCGTCGCTGCCCCAAAACAACCGCTCCGGCCCTGCTTCGGCCAGCAGTCGCTGCGCATAGGCTGCCAGTCGCTCTTCCGGGAGCCTGAATCCAGCCGAAATCTTTACGTGAGTCCGCCCCAGCGCAATCGAGCGGAGCAGCGCGGTGAACCCGGCCCCCTCCATCTCGCCCTCGCTGCGCAGCAATCCGAAGTGGTCAACCACCACTGGCACGCGGTGATCAGCCAATGCAGGCAGCATCTGTGCCAGTTGCTCGCCGCCCAGATTCAGCTCGAGATGCATCCCGGCATCCGCCAGCCGCATAACGAACCGGCGAAAGCGGTAGCCGTTCAGGTCAGGCAGTGCTGCGCTCAGCGGGATCTGATACCGCACCCCGCACACGCCCTGCGCCCGCAACGCCGTCAGCTCACCAGGTGGGGTATCGGGGTCGAGCATAACCGTCGCGCGCAGCCTTTTATGCTGCGCCAATGCTGCAAGCGTGTAATCGTTGTACTCGCCGAACAGGCTCGCAGCCGTAACGACGCCGAAGCTCACCCCATGCTCGTCCAGATCGGCGAGATACGCCTCGACCGGATAATCGTATCCGGGCCGCGTCCAGGCCGTATCGGTGAAAGGCATCGCGCGCGTGAAGATATGGGCATGCGCGTCGATTACCGGCGGCTCGGGCGCGTCGGTCATGGCCTCAGGCGATCCCCGAACAGCCGCGCGCCGTTGTCGTGCAGCACTTTCGTCGTATCCGCATCGCTGAGCTGAGTGGTCGCCGCGATCGCCTGTTCGACCATCTCGGCATAACTGTTCTGGGTGTTACCATAATCGGACCCCCACATCACGCGATCCGCACCATAAGTATCGACCAACAGCTTGACGAATGCGGCTGCATCAATGCCGGTTTCGATGAAGCGGTTGAAGTTGATCTGGGTGAACTTGAACTGGATGTTGGGCACGTCGACTAGCTCAAGATGTTCCGCCCCAATCGTCCCCGCAACGCCATTGTCGACCCCGGGCCAGCCGCAATGGTCGAGCGCGATCATCATGTCCGGATAGCGTTTTGCCAGCGCGACAATCCGCCTCAGCGCTGCGTGCGACGGCACGCCGGGCGCATACATGATGATCATGTTCAGCCCCAGTTCGGCGGCCACGTCCCAGGTGTTGAGCGCGGCATCGGAATCGAGCCATGGATAGTTGCCGTCAGCATCGGGATAACCGAACAGGCGCAGTCCACTGACATTGTGAGACACAGCGATCTCGCGCAGCTTGCCAGGCGTTTCAGGATCGTGCGCGCGCAGGATCAGTACCGCCGAAACCCGGTCGTGATGCGCATCCGCCACATCAATCGTGTAGCGGTTATCGGTTTTATATACCGTATTATACTGCACCGCTGCGCCGCCGGTGACGCCGCATTCGTCCCATAGTGACAACACGCGCGCCGCTGTCGACGGGTCGCGCTCCAGTCGCGCCCTCAGGGCTTCCGGCTTCTCGCGCGCACCGGTCAGATCGACCGGATAACGCGTGGTATCGTTGGTGAAGAAGTGGGCGTGCGTATCGAACAAGTTAACGCGCGGGTTCGGCATTCAACTCTCCAGCGGGGTTCTCGGTCTCAACGTGCGGCGCGCGGGCCACTATGCGATAGGCGTAATACATGGTGACCACCGGGATGACCGCGATCGCCGAGAACACGAAATAGGTATCCATCCGATCAAGCCCTGCGCTGAGCAGGAAGCCGCCGATCATCGGTCCGGCGATGGCGCCCACGCGACCGAAGCCGACGACAAAGCCGACGCCTGAATTCTGCATCGCAGGCGGATACATCACCACCGCGACTAGGAACAGGCCGGTATAGGCGCCCACCACGAAGAAGGTGGTCAGTCCCGCCATGGCCAGCAGTCCGATCGGGTTGGGCGGCTGCAGCCCGAAGATAACCAGCGTGACTGCGGCGGCGGCGAAGAAGATTGTCGTCAGGCGCCCCTCGCCGACCCGTCGCCCCCACAGGCCCATCGCCAGGTGGCCGAGCGTCCCGAACGCGCCGGTGATGATGCCGCTCGCCGCTGCCAGCGACGGGGTCAGGCCAGCATTCGCCAGGATCGTCGGCTTCCAGTTCATCAAGAAATAGCCGACGATTGCATAGGTCGCCGACGCGATCCAGATCAGGATAGTCTGCGAGCGCAACCCGGGCGCGAGCATCGATCGGATCGCCGCACCGCGTAGTTTGGCGGCAGGCTTGGGTGGCATCGTTGCCAGTTCGGGAATCTGCAAGCGCCGGTTCAGCCGGTTCAGCCGCTCAAGGTCCCCCGGCGCCTGACGGCGGACCAGAAATTCGCGCGATTCACCGAGCAAGAACAGGCTAAGCGTGAAGGTCACGGCGTTGAGCGCTCCAGCCGCAAGGAACACCACGCGCCAGCCCGATGTCTCCAAGGCGATCGCAGCGATCCCGCTACCCAGCATCATGCCTACAGTGAAGCCGATATGCAGGATCGCGAGCGCCATGTTGCGCGCCTTGTCGCTGGCATATTCGGCGACCGTAGTGTTGAGGCACACGACCAGCGTCCCCAGGCCCACACCGGTGATGGTCCGCAAAACGAACAATTGCTGGATATTCTGCGCGATCCCGCTCAGCAACAGCATCGCCGACAGGGTCGCCAGCGCGCCCAGCATGATCGGGCGTCGACCGAACTTGTCCGCCATCGGCCCGATCACGAACGCGCCGACCACCAGCCCGACAGCAGAGGCGCTGAACATCGAACCGAGGATGGCAGGGTCGAGTTGCCAGTCCTTCGAAAGGACCGGTGCGCTGACCGCGAGCGAAACGACGTCGAACCCGTCTGCGATATTGATGAGGCAGCATAAGGCGACGATGAGAAATTGGTACAAACGCATGCCAGCCGGCGCGTCAAGCACCCGCTCCTGAACCGCTGTCGCCGCCACTATCGCTCTCCTCGTTCGCGTCGGCGGCAATGGATTGCCGTCCAGTGATTCGTGTGCGTTTATATCTAACGCCATTCAGCAATATCCGATTTTTCGCTTGCCGCCTAGCTGCGATTTGCGCAAGTTGGGCGCGAAAGCCAACGGGCCGACGTTGAAGGAGAGACAGGTGCTGCGTATTGAATCCGGCATAATCGCGACAGCGGCCATGGCGCCGTTGTTCGGCTGGGCCACCCATGCCGCTGCTGTCGATTATCTGATGGCACTGAATTAGGAGACATTCGATGAAGCGCCCCCTGCTCCTCGCCACGATTTTGTGCATGGCCTCAGCCGCCACCGCTCAGACCGCCCGCCCCGCGCTGGACTACGCCAGTGCCGCGACGATCCGCGACACCTGCCTCGCCTGGGCGAACCAGCACGGGCAGAAGATCGCAATCGTCGTGCTCGACCCGCGCGCCATGCCGGTGACGCTCGCGCATATGGACGGGGTTTCGGCGGCGGGAGGTGAGATCGCACAGTGGAAGGCGGTTTCCGCTGCGAAGTTCGGTCGGCCGACCGCTGAATTCGTGGCGATGACCGTGCCTTCGGGCATGCCCAGTGTCGCGGCGATAGCAGGCGGCGTGCCAATCTACACCGCCGATGGCGTGTTGCTCGGCGGGGCAGGTGTGTCAGGCGCCAAGCCTGCGGAAGATGCCGCCTGCGCCGCCGCCGGGATCGAGGCGGCAGGCCTCAAGCCCGCACGCCCCGCACCGCCCGCTCAATAAGCGTCGATTTCCTTAAGCGCCTCGGCCGCCAATCCCCAGCTTTCGACGCCGCCGGCAACACCGATATACAGCGTCGTCTGGAGCAAAGTCTCGCGGATATCCTCCTTGGTCGCGCCATTCTGGACCGCGCATTTGACCAGCCGTTTGAGCGGGACGTGGCGGTTGAGCGCCGCGCAAATTGCCATGGTGATCAGGCTGCGTTCGCGCAGCGTCAGGCCCGGACGCGTCCAGGTGTCGCCAAAACAGGCCGAGGTGACGTAGTTCTCCAGCGGTTCGTGGAAATCATCCGCCGCGTCGAGCCGGGCGATGCTGCCCTCGCCGAACATTTGCTTACGCATCTCGCGGCCCGCTTCGAATGCGGGGTCGCCGGTCTTGAGTGCCATGATCTCGTCCTTGTTATGGGTGAGTGAGAAGTGACTGAAGTTGATGACGGCTGCGGAATGCAGCGCCAATCCACCGCATCTCCGCGCGGGCAGCCGCGGAGAAATGCTGGGCGCGCAAAAAGCCATGGCACATGCCGGGCGCGTTCCGCGCCTCCACCGCCACGCCGGCGGCACGGAGCGCGGCGGCATAGTCATCCCCCTCCGCTCGCATGGGATCATGTTCCGCTGACAGGAGTATGGCGGGGGGAAGCCCCGAAAGTTCGGCATGCAGCGGCGCGGGCGTTGCCATGCCGTCCCGCCCGGCGCAGTCATGCCAGGTGGCGATCATCGATTCGATCACCGGGCGCGGCAGCCCCGGATCGCGTGCGATCACATAGGCGTCGCGCTGCGGGTCGAGGTCATAGACGCCATAGCAGAGCAATTGGCAGGTCAGCGCCGGATCATCACTGTCGCGTGCGCACATCGCAACATGGGTCGCGAGGCACGCGCCGGCACTGTCACCCGCCACCGCGATCCGCGCCCGATCGATCTCCAGCGGCCCCGCCATCCGCACCATCCAGCGCAGCACGCCGTGGCATTGCGCGATCGTCGCACGCGGCGTCGATTCGGGCAGCCGCGCATAGTGAACGCTGACCACCATCGCACCGCACGCCTCCGCGAGTTCCGCGGCAAGACAGTCATAGGTTTCGATGCTGCCGATGGTGAAGCCGCCGCCGTGGAGATACAGGATGGCAGGCAGCGCCCCCTCCCCCATTGGGCGATAGATGCGAACCGGCGTCTCAATCGCGGCGTCAGGGACACAGCTGTCGCTCACGCGCATGCCCGCTGGCCGGGGCCCCGCGATACGATGCGCGTCGCGATCCGCAATCAGCCGTGCAGCCTCCAGCGAAGCAGCTGCTTCGGGCGCTCGGCGGATGGCATCGAGATAATCCGCAATCCCTTCGGCCAGCATCAGCGCGTCAGCCATGATCGGTCCCGGAGCTGCGCACCCATTCTCCTATCTTGCCGCGCTCGGGCATTTGCTATCAACATATCGCCAATGTTTGGCTTGCGCGAGATCGGGTGCCATGCTGAATGGCGTTTGTAAATAGCAAGTGACGGAGAGGTGCCCTGTGTTCAATTCGACGGTCAAACGCAAGTTGGAGGCGGGCGAGACAATCTTCGGCAGCTTCTTCAAGGTGGATTCGCCCGCGATCGCCGAACTCTATGGGCTTGCCGGGTTCGACTTCCTGATCGTCGACGCCGAACATGGCTGCTTCACCCATGGCCAGATCGAAAACCTGATCCGCACATGCGAACGGATGGAGATGAGCAGCATCATCCGCACCCCCGACGCGCAGGAAGCCAATATCCTTCATGTGCTCGACAGCGGCGCGAGCGGCATTCAGGTTCCCTCGCTCAAGTCAGCCGCGGAGGTGCGCGATCTGATCCGCAAGGCGAAATACTGGCCGCTGGGCGAACGCGGCTCGGCCCGCGCCTGCCGCGCCGCCGGCTACGGCACCGTCGAGGACTATGAAACGCGCGCCAATGCCGAAACGCTGGTCAGCGTACATGTAGAGAACAAGGAAATGGTCGATGATATCGAAGCACTGTGCGCGATTCCCGAACTCGACGTCGTGTTCATCGGCCCCGGCGATCTCAGCGCATCGCTCGGCCACCCTGGCAATGCCAGTCACCCCGATGTTGTCGCGGCGATCGATCGCGTGATCGAAGTCGCGGCCGGCCGCAAGCATATCGGCACCGTCGTCGGTAATGCCAAGGCGCTCGACTCCTATGTCGCGCGCGGCGTCCATTATATCGCCTGGCTATCGGACCTGGGCATGATCCGCGGCGCGCTCAACGGCGCCGCCGCTAATTTCTTGCCCTATCGCGCGACGGGAAAAGACACATGAAGCGCCCCGCCGGCGGCCGCGGCCGCGAACTGGCAAGCGTTGCGCCGCTGCTCGACGAACTGACCCAGGAAATTCTCTATGGCAAAGTGTGGGAACGCAGCGAGTTGTCGCCCCGCGACCGCAGCCTGATCACCATCACCTGCCTCATCGCGCTCAACCGCGAACAGACGCAGGGTCATATGGAACTGGGACTGGAAAACGGCCTGACCGTCGAGGAACTGGGCGAGGCGATTGCGCACATCGCTTTCTATGCAGGCTGGCCGGTTGCGGTCAGCGCCGCACGCAAGCTCAAGACGCTGGTGGATGCGCAACAGGCGAAGGAATGAAACGAGGCGGGTTCACCCCCGCCCAAGAAACGGGATCTTGTTCTGCACCACCAGCGCCTCATAGAAATTTAAGTGGTCTGGCAGATCGGCCATATGGACGATCACATCTGCCGCATCCTCGGGCTGGGCGACCAGATCTTCGGGCAAGCTGCTCATCCCCCCGCCCAGTTCAGTCGCAACGATACCCGGGTGAAAGGCGCTGACCGCGACGTTATCCACCCGGCAATCGATCGCGAGCGCGCGAGTCAGGCCATCCAGCCCCCATTTGCTCGCGGTATAAGCGGGGCTGTTCGCGCGCGGTACACGGGCCGAAATCGACCCGACATTGATGATCCGCCCGTGCCCCTGCCGCCTCATGATCGGGATCGCGGCGCGAGCGCACAGGAACGCCGAAGTCAGATTGGTGTCGATCACCCGGCGCCACAACTCCAGCGGCGTGTCCTCCGCCGGGGTGCTGTCCGCGATGCCGGCATTGTTGACCAGCACGTCCACCTGCCCAAACCGCACCATCGTCTGCTCGAACAGCGCGGCGACCGCATCCTCGTCGGTCACGTCTGTGGCAACGGCGAGTGCGTCGCCGCCAGCGGTTTGAAGCCGGGTAACCAGGGCCGTTAATCGGTCAAGCCGGCGCGCGGCAAGTACGAGCTTCGCCCCCTTGGCAGCAAAGGCCAACGCGCACGCCTCGCCAATGCCCGAACTCGCGCCGGTGATGATAACGACGCGGCCCAGCAGGATGCTCATCCTGCTGCCTTCTCCGCCTGCCCCGACACCAGCGCCAGCGGATCATCGGCGACCACCGCCAGCCCGCCGCCGCGATCGGACCGGGTATTCTCGAACGTGCCCGCTTCCTTCTTGCGCAAGCCATAGGAACGGACCGGCTCGATAGCGTCTTTCGCGATCTCGGCCATGCGCGGCTTGCGCGCCAGCGCTGCCTTGATATGCGGTTCCAGTTCGGCCTTCTTCTTCGCCAGCCGCACGTCCTCGTCCACCTTCAGCCGCGGCATTACCTTGTCCGCGAACAACTGGAGCGACTGGCAGATATGGTCGTGGTCGGCCGGGCCCGTCTGCTGCACGAAGATGATCTGATCGACGCCGACATCGGCATAGGCCTTGCAGTGCTCATATACCTGCTCGGGCGTGCCTATGCCGCCATTGCCGTGATTGTCCTCGATCCCGGCCTCGACCTTTTTGAAGCCTTCCCAGACGTTGGAATGGCCGGGGACATGCTTGCCGAACGAGGCGAAAAAGCCGAGCGAATAGCCGAAATATTTGAACCCTTCGGTGCCACGCGCGATCGCGACCTCTTCTTCCTCATTGACCGACAGCGCGGTGACGATGGCGAAGTTGGCGTTCACCGCATGGCCGATCGGCACGCATTCGTCCGATCGGATGATATCATAATATTCCTGAACCCATTTACCCGCCTGTTCGGGTGCGGCAAAGCCGAAGACGAGCGCGCCCATGCCGTTACGCGCGGCATGCAGGATCGTATCGCGGCGCGAACACGCGACCCACAAAGGCGGGTGCGGCCCCTGCAATGGCTTGGGAACGATGTTGCGCGTCGGCATCGAGAAATGCTCGCCCTCAAACCCTGGATAGGGTGTCATCGCGAGCATGTTGGCGGTCTGCTCGGTCGCCTCGCGCCACATCCCCTTCTTCTCATCGGGATGAACGCCGAATCCTTCCAGTTCCACCGCCGTGCCGCTTTCGCCGGTGCCCCATTCGACCCGCCCGTTGGATAGCAGGTCCAGCGTCGCGATCCGTTCGGCGACACGCGCGGGATGGTTGATCTTGGGCGGCATCACGCAAATGCCGTGGCCCAGCCGCATCCGTTTGGTCCGCTGGCTCAGCGCGCCAAGGAATACTTCGGGCGCGGAGCTGTGTGAATATTCCTCAAGGAAATGATGCTCGACCAGCCAGGCATAATCGTAGCCGAGCCTGTCGGCGAGTTCGAGCTCGTCCAGCGCGTTGTTAAAGATCACGCGATCTTTTTCCGCCGTGAACGGGGCCGGCGACTGATGCTCATAGAACAAGCCGAACTGCATGGCGTTACCCTCCGCTTCCTCTCCCGCCCGGCGCTATCGTCCGGCGCGGTAATTAATGACAGCTAGGCTTATAACAGGCAAGCTGACATAATGGAAGAGATAAGCAGCCTGGCTGATATTTGCCTAGAGTTGGATTCAGCTCTGCTGAATCGCCGCACCAGACCGCTCCCGTTCAGCTTTGCTGAAACACACCTTATGCGGGCAGCGGCGCTGCCCGTGCGTAACCGCCGTCGAGATAGATCAGCGGATCAACATCGCCCGCGACATCTACGGACAGCACTTCGCCGATCACCACTGCATGCGTTCCATGCTCGACATGCTTTTCATAGCGACAGAAAAAGCTCGCCTGAGCGTCGCGCAGATAAGGGGTGCCGTCCTCGCCCGCGCCCCATTCACCCTGTTCAAATCGCGCCTCGCCCTTCAGCTTCCCCGAGCACGCATTGGAGACAGCCAGTTGGTCGCAATGGAGGATATTGACGCAGAAACTCGCGCCTGCTGTCAACGGACCGTGCAGACTAGCGTTCTTGTTGACGCAGACCAGCAGCGAGGGTGGGTCCATGCTGAGCTCGCTCACTGCCGTCGCGGTCATCGCCCAGCGCCGTTCGTCATGCCATGCCGTAATCACCACCACCGCCTTGCCCAGCCGCCGCAGTCCAAGCCGCAACTGATCCGCCACATTCGGCACCGCCATTGTCGCGTCTGTCTGTTCAGGCATCCCCGCTCAATCCCTCCCTGCCGACGATCCGAAGGCCATAGCCCTCGATCCCCGAAAGCCGCGCCTCACTGTCGGTCAGCAGCACGATATCCTTAACGCCAAGGTCGATTAGTATCTGCGCGCCCACGCCATAATCGCGGATGCGCTGTTCGCTGGTTGGGATCAGTCCGTTGGTGCGCCGTTCCGAAACGGCGCTGACCGACGGGTCACGGATGAACACGATCACCCCCGCGCCATCATGACTGCCGATCCGGCCCAGCGCGCGCTGCACATATTCACGCCGTTCGGTCGGCGGACCGAGCATGTCGGACACGAAGTCCAGCCGGTGCATTCGCACCAGCGTCGGCAGGTCCGGCGCGATGCGTCCGCGCCACAATGCGACATGCTCGACCTGATCGATCGTGCTGCGGAACACCGACAGACGGAATCCCTCGCCATAGACCGTCTCAAAGGCCTCTTCATGCACCCGCGAGACGCAGCGTTCGGTACGGCGGCGATAGGCGATCAGATCCGCGATTGTCCCGATCTTGAGACCATGCAGCTGCGCAAAGGCGACCAGTTCCGGCAGTCGCGCCATCGTGCCGTCATCGTTCATGATTTCGCAGATCACGCCCGACGGCATCAGCCCGGCGAGACGCGATACGTCGACTGCCGCCTCGGTATGGCCTGCGCGCACCAGCACGCCGCCGGGCTTTGCAACCAGCGGAAAGACATGGCCGGGCGAAACGATGTCGTCGCAATTCTTGGTCGAATCGATCGCCACCGCGATTGTGTGCGAGCGATCTTGCGCCGAAATGCCCGTGGTCACGCCCTCGCGCGCCTCGATCGATACGGTAAACGCAGTACGGTGGCCGCTGTTGTTCTCCGCGACCATCGGGGGCAAGCGCAGTTTCTTGGCCCGCTCCTCGGTCATGGCCAGACAGATCAGGCCGCGCGCATGTCGCGCCATGAAGTTGATCTGTGCGGGCGTCGCAAACTGCGCAGGGATGATGACATCACCCTCGTTCTCCCGGTCCTCGGCATCGACCAGGATATAGGGTTGGCCGTCGCGCGCCGCCTCGATGATCTCTTCGATCGGTGAAATGGCGTTATGCAGGTCGTCTGCCAGCATCACCGGTTCAATAAGCACCGGCTGCCTTCAATGCTTCGCGGGCATGGCGCCAGCTGTCGGACCCAGCGGGCAGGCCGACATAGATCGTGGCGTGGAGCAGGATCTCGCGGATTTCCTCCTTGGTCACGCCATTGGCCAGCGCGCCGGTGATATGGTTCTTCAGCTGGTCGGGACGCGACTGGCCGATCAGCAGTGCGATGGTCAGCATCGACCGCGTCTTGCGATCGAGCTCTGGCCGGCTCCATACATCGCCAAAACACATCCGCGTGACCAGATCCTGCAACGGCTCGTTGAAATCGTCGGTAGTGTCGAGCGTCACGACGCCGGGCTCGCCAAACATGTCGAACCGCATTGCGCGGCCCCGGTTGTAGCTGTCGTCCTTCTTCATTCACTCAATCCTTCGATGATGGCGCACGCCGCATCCGCCGCGCGCACAAGTTCGGCGCGGGCGGCGGCCGACACGCCGATGGCTCTTAGAAATCCGTGGATCATGCCCGGTGCGACCAGCAACGTCGTCGTCACCCCCGCCTTGGTGAGCCGTTGGGCCAGCTCTTCGCCTTCCTGCCGCAGCGGATCGAGCTGCGCAGCGACGATCAGGGTCGGCGGCAATCCGGCCAGATCGGTGCGGTCCACCGGCGCGGGCTGGCTGGACAGGCCGCCCCGACTGCGGAACAGCGTGATATAGCCGCGCACGCGTTCTGCGGTCAGCATCGGATCGCGGCTTTGCGCATATGCGGGCCGATCAGGGTCCATCGCGAAGGTGCCATAAAATAACAGCTGGAACGCCGGAGCCGCGCCACCGGCATCGCGTAGATTCGCAGCACTGGCGAGCGCCAACAACGCCCCAGCGCTGTCCCCGGCGACACCGGTGCGGCGCGGATCGACGCCCAGCGCGGCGGCCTGCCGCACCATCCAGGCGAACGCCTTGTCGCAATCGTCCTGTGCAGCGGCATAATCGGCCTCGGGCAGGCGGCGATAGTGAACACTTACGACGACGGCGCCCATCGCTTCGGCCAGCGCGGCGCAGGCAACGTCGAAGCTTGCAACGCTGCCCATCGCAAAGCCGCCGCCATGGAAATAGCAGAAAGCCGGACGAAGCCCGTCCCCGCCGGGATCGAACACGCGTACCGGGATTTCGCGTCCGGCTGCCGGGATATAGCTGTCGAACCGCATCACCTGAGGCGGAGGGCCCTGCGCAAACCGCGCGGCGAACAGATCGCCATTCAGCCGCATCGCCTCCAGATCGGACGAAGAGGGCTGGGCGCGACACAGCTCGACATAGCGATCGATCCCCGGCGCGAGCTCTGGAGGACGCGCGATATCAGAGTCTGGATCAGCCAACGGCCTCATAGCGCACCTCGAACGGGATTTCGGGCAGCTCGGCCAGTCGGGGTGCCACTTCGCGCGCTACATGCGTCAGATTATCGGCGGTGTCGCGATGATCCAGTTCCCCCGCCTGACCCATCATCAGCAAATTGCCGAACCCGCCCGTCTCGCCATGGAACTGCGCAAGTTGGGCATAGACCTCGTCCGGCGTGCCCACGAAGAACAGCCCGGCGTCCATATATTGCTCGATGGACCCGTCGACCGGCAGCGGCTGGCCGTTGCGCATGCGCGGACGCATTGCCGACGGTCCGGCCTGCAGCAGACGGACATTCGCGTCGACCGCATTGAAGCCCCATGGGTTACGGAATTGCGGGTCAAGCCGGGCGGCGGTGGTAAAATAGCTCTTCATCGCCTCGGCGCGCCGGAACGCAGTGGCGGTATCGTCGGCACATGCGATCAGCGCAAGATAGGCGAGCTTGTCTTGCGGCGCGGCACGACCATGCGCTTCGGCATAAGCTTCGCGATACCCGGCGAACACCGACCGCGCGACCGCGCCCGACAGGAAGGTGGCACAAGTGTAATCGCGGCGGCCATATTCGCGCGCGCTCGCCGCGCTCGACGCCGTGCCCCACATGGGCGGACACGGCTGCTGGATCGGGCGCGGCCACAAGCTTGCGGTGCGATAGTGAAAATGCTCGCCTTCCCACGAGAAATTCTCACCCTCATTGCCCAGCGCGTCGACGATCAGATCATGCGCTTCCCAGAACCGGTCCATAAACCCGGTCGGCTGGCGGTTTGACATGAACAGCTCATACGCTGCGCCCTTGACCAGCCCGACCTCCAGCCGCCCGCCCGACAAGCAGTCAACCAGCGCGATCTCTTCGGCGACGCGCAGCGGGTTCGACCGGTTGGCGAGCGGCACGCCAAGCGCGAGCAGCCTCGCCTTGCTGGTCTGCCGTGCCAGGATGGCGAGCGTCGTCATGCACGATGTCGACATGCAGGTTGCGGCCGCGTGGTGTTCATTCACCATGATATTGAGGCCGAGGTCGTCTGCCAGCAGATACTCATCGAGATAGCGGTTAAGCAGCTGCCCCGCTTCAACCGGATCGCAGTGATGCTGCGGCAGCGTGACCCGCATTGCCCCCGGCACCCCGAATGCGGGATGATAGGCCTGTTCGCTGAATTGCCAGATTTTCATGTCTTGTCTCCGAACGGGCGGTCAGTTGGCGGCAAAAGCGGCGATACGCGCGGCCAGTGCGGTTGGCTGGTCGGCATGGACGCGGTGGCCCGCCTCCGCGATCGTATCGATCGTCGCTTGCGGCAGTGCTGCGCGCCACTGTTCGCGATAAGCGGCGCTGACGATCGCGTCGGATTCGCCCCATAGCATCAGCGTCGGGGCCGAAATGCGGTGAAGCCGGTCAGCCAACTTCGGGTTCGACATATAGGGTGTCCACCCGTAGAGGCTCGCCGCCTCTTCATTGCGCATCAAGCGGCGGACGCGCGCCTCGGGCAATTTTGTCAGCACTGCCATATCGCCGCCCGGCTCGGAGGCGCCGACCTGCATTCGCTTGCTCAGGTCCTGGCGCGACAGCATGAAAATGTCAGCAACATGCTGCTCGCGCCGGTTCGCGGTCGGCAACCCCAGTGGCGACACCAGCACCAGCTGCGCCGCGCGCGCCGGCTCCTTGGTCAACGTTTCTGCTGCGACCCAGCCGCCGAACGACGTGCCGACCACGACCGGGCGGTCGAGTTCCAGCAAGTTCATCAGATCGAGATAGAAATAGCCGAGGTCATCGACCCGATTGAGTCGCGAGGGCCGCTGCGAATTGCCGAATCCTGGATGGGACGGAGCGTGCACCGTGAAGCTTTTTGCCAATTCGCGCAGCACCGGCGCCGAACCCTCCAGCCCGTCGATGCCGTGCAGGAAAAACAGCGGTGTGCCACTCCCCGCAGTGAACATCTCCACCCCCGTGCCGAGCAGTTCGACGGTGGACAGCGTGCCGAAGTCCAATTCATCCAGGCAGGCCGTTTCCATCACTCTCCACTCACCCTCGCTTTTGATGCGTCCAAAGTGTTGCCGGGGGACTGATACGTCCAATTCTTTGTTCTTGAGCGATCGATGCCCGCCAAGTATGGGTTGAAAATGGAGTTGCGCCATCTTCGCTATTTCCGCGCGATCGGGCGTGAAGAACATTTCGGGCGCGCTGCGCTCGCTTTGCGCGTCGCCCAGCCTGCGTTGACGCGCCAGATTCGCGATCTAGAAACGGAACTCGGCGTCGAATTGTTTGAACGCCTGCCTCGCGGCGTCCGCCTGTCGAGCGCGGGTCGCGCCTTTCTCGATGAGGTCGAGGAGATCCTGAGACAGGTCGATCGCGCGGTCGATCACGCCCGGCGCATGGGCAGCGGCCATCTCGGGACGATCCGCGTGGGCTTGTCCGAGATCATGGCTGCCTATGACTTCATCTCACGCGGCTTGTTCGACTTTCGCGAGAACGAACCCTCAGTGGTGCTCGATCTGCGCTCGACCGCTTCGCTGGCGCAGATCGCGGCGCTCAAGGGCGGCACGCTTGACGTCGGCATGGTCTATGACGCGCATATCGACGAGCGCGACCGCGAGACGCTAGACTGCGCGCCGATCGGCACCGGCGAGACTATGCTGGCTGTCCATCAGAGCCATCCGTTTTCCAGCCGCGCTTCGGTCACGATGGCTGAAATCGCCGACCAGCCGGTGCTTGGCCCTGCGCGCATGCTCGCTCCGGGCTATTACGACCGCGTTATGGCTGCCTGTATCGCCAGCGGCAGTGCCCCGCGCTTCGTGCAGGAATGCACCACCAATTCGATTCTGTTCAGTCTCGTCGCGGTCGGGATGGGCGTGGGCATCGTCACCACCGCCGGGCCGCACTCGCCCAGTCACAATATCCGTCTCGTCCCGATCGCCGATCTTGGCCTGAAATTCCAGGTAATGCTGGTGTGGCGCGCGCGCGACGGATCGGCGGCACTGCGCCGCTTCCTCGACCTGATGATGCAGCACGCCGCGAGCGCCGCCTGATCTCCTCCGCCGTCATCCCGCCGGGGTGACAAGGGTGCCACGCGGCTTTGCTATAGCATGCCCGAAGAGGAGCTTATGGATGACCGACCCACGCCCGCTGAACGGCCTGTATCATTTCGCCTATCCTTGCCGCGATGCCGAGGAGACGCGGCATTTCTATGAGGACATTCTCGGCCTGCCGCTGGTCAATTGCATGTTGTCCGAGCGCGTACCCAGCACCGGCGAGGAGACGCCCTATGTCCATTTCTTCTTTGAAATGGGGAACGGCTCCTACATCGCCTTTTTTGATCTTGGCGGTAACGAAATGCCCGCACCCTCGCCCAACACGCCCGATTGGGTGCAGCATTTTGCGATGGAGACCGATTCGGTCGAGAACGTCGAAGCGATGCGCCAGCGACTCGCCGCGCATGGTGTAAAGACGACGCCATTGGTCGACCATGAATTTATCCGCTCGATCTACTTCTTCGATCCCAACGGCCTGCGTCTCGAAATTGCCGCACGGACCGAAGCGCCGGGGTTTCTTGAAAAGGCGGCGGGCGAAGCGCACGCGGCGCTTGCGACCTGGAATCAGCGCAAGCATGGGTAAGGGGCAGAGGCGGAATTAAACGCGCGTGGACAGGACGCCCCTTGCTTGGCAAGGAAGACGCTGAGAAAAAACGAGGCGTTCGAGGGGCCCGATGTCAGATACAGAGCAATCCCGGCGGCGGGTCCAGTCGATCGAGGTCGGGTTTCGCGTACTACGTGTGCTGCGGATGGCGGAGGGGTCTTTGCCACTGCGCGAGATTGCTGCGCGCGCCGGCATGCCGCCTAGCAAGGTGCATCTCTATCTGGTGAGCTTCGTGCGCGAGAATATGGCCTATCAGGACCCGCAGAACGGCCATTACGGACTTGGCTCATTTGCGATTCAGCTTGGCCTCGCCGCGATCCGCCAACTCGACGTCGTTACGCTGGCAGCGGAGGCGCTGACCGACCTGCGCGACCAGACCGATTGCGCGGTCTACCTCTCGCTGTGGGGCGACCGCGGCCCATGCATCGTCGCCAAAGCAGACGGCACGCTGCAAGGTGCCTTCTCGTTGCGCCTGGGCTATATCCTGCCGCTGACCACCAGCGCGACCGGCCTGGTCTTTCTCGCCCATCTGACCAGCTATGAAACCGATCGCGCGCTTGCGGCGCTTGCCGCCTACGAAGCCGAATGCAATCCGCGCACGCCTTCCGATCCCGAAATCGCAGAGCGCGTGGAAAAGGTCCACAAGCTGGGCTATGCCTCGACCGTCGGCAACCTCAACCGCAACTTCGCCGGCATCGCCGCGCCGATATTTGATTACAGCAACCAGATCGCCGCGACGCTGACCATCCTCGGCCCCAGCGAATATATGAGCCGCACCCGCCAGAAGGAATTCGTCAAGCTGCTGCTAAAGGCCGCGCACGACGTGTCTGAGCGAATGGGCGCATTCGGTTCTCAGGACGAAGCGTAGGGGCTATCCGCGCACGAAATCGGGCGCCCGAACCCCCGTCGCCGCGGCGTCGAGCCGCAGCCGAAGCGCCTCGGCGCGTATCTCCGCATCGAGCCAGGACCGCTCGTGGCCCCATAGGCTGGGTCCGTTAACGCATTCGAACGGCTTCCAGGTCGCTGGATCGATCGACCTGCCGCCCCAGCCATATTCGATCATGAAGTTGGACGGCGTAGCGGCGTAGAAAGACGTCATATGATCGTTGGAATGGCGCCCCAAACTCACCGCGACTCGCTGCTCTTCGAGCTGCGCCAGATCATACCCCTGCCCGACATCGTCAAGCGACTGCAGCTCGACCATTAGGTGATGGAACCCGTCCACCCCCGTCTCGATTGCCGCAAAGCTGTGGTGGCGGCTGTTGAGGTGGAAGAAGCAGGCCTTGAACGGCCGCAACGTATAGTCGCTGAGCCGGAAGCCGAGCAGGTCGGTGTAGAAGGGAAGCAGCGTGTCGAGCGATCGAGCGGTCAGTACAACATGGCCCAACCCCAGCGATCCAGTGCGAAATCCGCTGATCGCCCTGCCCGGCACGAAGGGCGCCGCCCCGTCCGCCGCGCCGTGGAAGAACTCGATGCGGTTGCCCGCCGGGTCCCGCGTGATCAGCAGCGCAGCAACGCGGCGTTGCTCTGCCTCCAGCGCGGTCCCTGCCCGCACCGGACACCCCGCATCTGAAAGCCGCGCCGCCAGCGTGCCAAGCGCATCGCCATCGGCGACCTCCCATCCCATCGCGGCAACGCGGTCAGCATCGCTGTGCTCGACGAACAGCCTCGCTGCCCGCGCATCGGTACGCAAAGCAAAGCCCCGCGTGTCGCGATCGGCGATCTCCATGCCGAGCAGTCCGGTCGCAAATGCCGCCCAGCCTTCATCGTCGCGCGCAGCAACCGCGATATAGCCAAGCGAACGCAAGAGCATGAGCGAAATTCCAAAAAATCGAATCCCGCTCGACAATAACGAATGATGCGACGCCTGTCAGCTAAAGCCGCTGAACTCCAGGACGGCGATATTCCGGGGTCAATTCCTCGATATCGTCGCCATCGGCGGGTTCATTGTCGGCGACGCTCAGCGAGTCGAGCAGCCGGACGAGATAGCCGCGCAGCGCCGTTTGCTCGTCGCCGTCGAGCGTGTTCAGCAATTGTCGCTCCAGCGCGCGCGTATCCTTCTGCAACTGCTTCAGCGTTGCGGCACCGGTGTCGGTCAATCGCACTTCCAGCAGCCGCTTGTTGGCGTCGCTCACCCGCCGCTCGATCAGGTTCTTGGTCTCCAGCAATGCGATCTGCTTGATCATGGTCTGCGGCTTGACGTCGTACAGCCGCGCCAGTTCCGCCGAGGACATGTCGGGCCGCGTGGACAGCGTCGTCAGGATGCGAAACTGCACCGCCGTCACGTCGAACGGATTGAGCACCGCCTCCAGCCGGACATAGGCCTTGTACTGCACCTGCTTGACCAGGTGTAAGATCGAAAGTGCATTGGTCCCGGATGCCGGGCGAACCGATTTCCCCATGACCGCTTACTGTCCGATCCCCATCCGCCTGTCCAGCGCCGCTGCCGCACGGCATCGCAGCCGGACCCCGATTGGCACAGAAAATCCTTTCTGGACGCTCGCGAAATTCTAAGCCAAGCTGACAATGAATTTCGATTGCCGTTTGCATATATCAAATGGCATATGATATTCGCCATCGGAGGCAGGCGGCGCGAAACGCTGCGGCACGTTGGCACAGGAGAGGAATGCAGATGGCGACAACAGGCCGAGCGATCGACGTGGACAGCTTCCTCGACGGGCTCAAATTCAATCGTTTTCACCTGACCGTGCTAATCCTCTGCACGATCCTGACCGCAATCGATGGCTATGAGCTGTACATCGTAGGCTGGGTGCTGCCCGATCTCGCGCGCGATTTCGGCGTGTCGCGCACCGCGATCACCTCGGCAATGGTGGCGCAACAGGTGGGTATGCTGCTCGGCGCCTTCGTCATCCCGCCCTTGGCCGACCGGGTTGGGCGCCCGCGCCTGTTGTTCTTCTGCTACACCGGAATGGCACTCAGCGCGGTTGCGATCCTATTCACCTCGTCGCTGATCCCCTTCGGGATCTGCCGCTTCGTGGCAGGTTTCTGCGGCACCGCGATGATCCCGATCCTCGTGTCGCTCGCGTCGGAAACCGCGCCGCAACGACTGCGCTCGACGGTGAGCACGATCACGGTCAGCGGCACGATGATCGGCGCGCTGCTTGGCGCTCTGATGCAAGGGTTCGTGCTGGAGCCGTTCGGCTGGCGCGGCGGCTTCTGGATCGCGATGGCGCTGCCCACGATCATGCTGCCGTTCATCTACTTCCTGCTGCCTGAATCGCTTCGCTCGCTAGCCGCGCGCAACCCGGACGATCCGAAGATCCAGACGCTGGCCCGCAAAATGGACCCGGCCCGTGAAGAGCCGGTGCTGCTGATAGTCCCACCCAAGCCCGAACGGGCAGCGGGCGCGGTGCTGTTCGGCGACGTGCTCGGCCCGGAGCAGCGGACGAAAACCTTTCTGATGTGGGCCATCACCATTTCCAGTTTCGTGTTTATCACGGCAGGCGTATGGAAAACCACGATCTTCAAAGATGTCGTCGGCCTACCATGGTCGCAGGTTGCGCTCATAAACGGCGTCAACACCGTCGCTGGGTTCATCGGCATGCTGACCATCGGCTTCTTCATCGATCGGTTCGGATTCAAGCGGGTGATGGCCTCGACATTCCTGCTCGCCGCAGTCTTCTCGGTCCTGATCGGCCTCACCGCACCAACGATCGGCATGTTCGTCGCGGTCGCCTTCATGGCGATGTTCCAGCATGGCGGACAGGCGAGCATCCCTGCACTCGCCGCCGCACTCTATCCGCCGCGCAGCCGCGCGACGGGAATTGGCTGGGCCTATGGTGCGGCACGGGTCGCGTCGATCTTCGCGCCGCTGTTCGGGGCGTTCGTGCTCGGCGAAGGGTTCAGCGCTATCATCATCTTCGCGCTGCTCGGCGTGCCGCTGGCGTCGGCGGGTATCTTCACCTTCTGGCTGATGAGCCTAAAGGGCGCACCAAAGCCGGTGCGCGCCGGTCATGGCCACTGACTCAGCGGCACCGGCGGTCGACGCACACGCCCATGTCTTCACCCGCGCCATGCCGTTCGCACCCGACGCACATTCGCGGCCCGATTACGACTATGGTGCCGATGCCTGGCTTGCGCAGCTTGATCGGCATGGCATCGACTATGGCGTCATAGCTGCGGCGAGCCTGTTCAACGATGGAAACGCCTATACGCTTGCCGCGCTCGCCGCCCATCCCCGCCGGTTGCGCGGCACGGTGATCGTCGCCCCCGAAACCGATGCGGTGTCGTTGCGCGAAATCGCTGATCTCGGCGTCGTTGGCGTCCGCCTCGCCTGGCGGCGGGTGGACGAGTTGCCCGATCTGCACAGCGATCCGTGGCGTGGCTTCCTGCGCCGCATTGCCGACAGCGGGCTGCATGTCGAATTGCTCAGTCGCAGCGTCAGCCTGCCGCTCCTTCTCCCCGCACTCGGCGAGACTGGCGTAAACGTCGTCATCGATCATTTCGGCGTGCCCGCGCGCGATCCCGCAGATCGGCACGCGGGAACCGACGCGTTGTGTCGCGCGATCGATACGGGCCGCGTCTGGGTGAAACTATCGGCCGGGTTTCGCATGCCTTTCGACATCGCAGCTGAAGTCACCGGCCGCCTGCTTGCCCACGCCGGTCCGGAACGTCTGCTCTGGGGCAGTGATGCGCCCTTTGTTAACCACGAAGCGACGATCTGCTTCGCCGAAACCATCGATCTCTACCGCCGCCTCGTCCCCGATCCTGCCATTCGCGCCGCCATCGACCGGACAGCGCTCGCCCTGTTCTTCAATGAGGAAAAGCCTGCATGAACCCTCCGATGTCCCGCCGCGAGCGAGCGGCAGCCACCGCCGAACTCGAAATGGGCCTCGCCGATTTCTGGCACGATGTGGACACCAACTGGGGTCGCAATGCGGGTGACTACTACGCGCCCGAAGGCGTCTACAGCTCGGGCAAGCTGCATCTTGAAGGCCGCGAGGCGATCCAGGGCTTCTACAGCTGGCGGGAGGATCGCGGCGAAAGGGTGGCTGTCCACGCCTACAGCAATTTTCGCGCGGAGTTTGACGACAAGGGCGGCGCGACCGCGAATTGGTATATGCTGCTCTGGGCCGCCGACGGTGCCGCGCCCCACGAAAGCACTGCCCCCACCCGGATCAGCCGCGCGACGGAACACTTTCGCTGGGACGAAAGTGAACAGCGCTGGCTCTGCACGCGCCGCCAACTGGTGAACCTGTTCAAGGGTGGTGCTCAACTCAACTTCACATGAACATGCAGTTGGGTCACCAGCGGAGGCGTAAGATGGCGGAACGAAATCAAGATGCGCTGCTGTGGACCAGGCGTGGGGTAGTAGGCGCAGGGATAGGAACCGCTGCAGCGCTCGCAGCGGGGTGTACTTCAGGTGGCGCGATGCCACCTCGTCGCCTAGCAAACCCGATCCGGATCGCGGCGCGGCCCGATGTGCTTGAGGTCGGTCCGATACTGCATGCTGCACAGGCGATGGGGCCTGACCGCATCATCGTATCCGGCGGCGGCGTCCCGAACCTGATCGACGGCCCGGTTGCTGGCGCGATCGATCGCTTTCCCGGTCGGGCCGACGCGGCGGGACAAGCGGAAACGCAATTGCTGCGCCTGTCGGTCGCCAATCCGGATCTGCGCATCGTCATGACCGTAACCGAGGGCGTGTACCGCATTGTCGCGCGACGCTCCGCCGGGATTGCCCGCGTTGCCGATCTGGCAGGCAAGCGGGTTGGCATTTTCGAGCGGACCTCTGCCGCTTTTTTCCTGCACCGGATGCTCGACCACTTCGGACTAGGCGACACCGATATGGTTCGCGCGTCGCTGCGTCCTCAGGACATGGCGAAGGCGATGATTGAGCGGCGGGTGGATGCGATCGCGATTTGGGAGCCGGAGAGCGAGCGGACCGTTCGCGCCTTGGGGGCCGATGCCGTTACTTTCGCCGATCCCGATGTGTATCGTGAATTCTACAATCTCAACACGACTGCAGCGGTGCTGGCGGACCCAGCGCGCCGCGCTTCACTGGTCGCATTCATGCGCGTGCTCGTCCAGTCGTGCCGGATCAGCGTGGCGCGACCAAGCGAGGTGTGGCCGCTGGTCGCCGCCAGCAGCGGGTTTCCCCCTGAGTTGGTCGAGGCAGGCTGGCCCCATCACCGCTTCCCCGCGACGATCGCACCCGCCTTGCTAGACACGATGGTGGCGGAAGAACTGTGGCTGGCCGCGCAGGACGGGCGCACGCCGCGCCCCCGCCCCGAACTGGATCGCCTGATCGACCCCTCGCCCCTTGCCGAGGCGGACCTCAGAACTTGAACCGCGCGCCGAGCGTCATGAACCGCCCGATCCGATCGTAGAACACCGACGACGCATAGCTGGGCGCCGTGATCGCGTTCGGCGTCAGCGGCGGTTCCTTGTTCAGCAGATTGTCGATGTTGCCGAAGATCTGCACGTTCGGCGTGATCTTATAGGAGGCGTTCACGTCGACATAAGCGCGCGCCGGTACAGTGTTGTCGTCGATGTCAACGCCGTCGACAAAGCTGACGTTCAGAATACCGCCGCCGACATAGCGAACCGCGACGCCAACCGATGCGCGATCGTCGCGATAGTTGGTGGAAAAGACACCGCGCCATTTGGGAATGCCGCCGGCTGGACCGATCGTGCCGGTGCTGCCGGTCTGGCCCGCATAGTCGACAGTCACGCCGTTCACCGTGGTCGATAATTCGGCCACATAGTTAACCAGAGCGCGCGCCTCGAACCGACCCGCGCCCGCAGGCATTGAGTAGCTCGCTTCGATATCCACGCCGCTGCTCTTGGCGCCCGCCGCGTTGATCAGCGTTGCCTCGACCGCGTCGATCACATCGCCGTTGAAGGTGATCGCAGAGCAGAGGTCGGCCTGGTCGCGGATCAGGCAGCCATCGACGATCTGCTGACCGGTGAGCGAGGCGATCGCATTGTCGATATCGATTGAATAATAATCGACCGCAAGTCGCAGGCCAGGCGCCCAGGATGGCTGATAGACCGCGCCCGCTGTGAATGCCTTGGCGCGTTCAGGCGTCAGGTTCGGGTTACCCCCCGTCAATTGCAGCGTGTTGCGCACGACATTGGTATCGGGGTTGGTGATATTGTTGAAGAACTGTGACTGGCCGGAGAAGAGCTCGTTGATGTTCGCCGCGCGGATGTCGCGCGAATAGGTAGCGCGCAGCCGCAGGTCTTCAAACGGGGTGTAGTTGGCGCCGACCTTCCATGTCGTCACGCTGCCGCTGGTCGAATAGTCGGTAACGCGGATCGCGCCATTGAGATCGAGATGATTGCCCACCGCCGAGTCGCGCAGCAACGGGACGACTACCTCGGCGAAGGCTTCCTTGACGTCCAGTTCGCCGCGCAGCGCCTGTGGGTTTACCGTCTTCCAGCGGCGGCGCGCTGATACATCGTCCACGTCCGCGCTCACTGTTTCAGAGCGATACTCACCGCCGACGGCCAGCGAGACCGTCCCCGCCCAAGTATCGAGCAGAGATCCTTCGAGGCTGAAGGCATAGACATCCTGCTTCTGGCGCGCGTTCATCACGGCAGTGCCCTTGTAGTAATCGAGCGCGGCTTGGCTGATCGATCCCGCTCCGAATGGATTGACGGGGATGCACTCGCGGATGTTCCCATAGGGATCCTGCGCCGCCGTCGGGTTGGGGTTGTTCAGCAGCGCGCGGCAGATCGGCTGGCCGGTCGCCGGATTAATCACGCTGTCGAGCCCGAGGAAGAAGCGGTCCTCGTCGCGGTTGTTGCCGTCCTCTCGATAGTAATCGTTGCGGCTGAGCTGAACGAAAGCATTCCATTTCCAGCTCGCGCCCAGCTTGCCGTCGACCCCGAAGCCGTAACGCTGCACGGTATTGTCGACGATATTGGTGAAGGCGCCGTCCTCGCCCGCGACGCGGCCGATGCTGAACCGCGGCAAGTTATTGGCGATCAGAATGTCGCGGATCGTGGAGGGCAGAAACGCATTGTCGCGCTGGATGACCAGATTGCCATTATCGGTCGCGGTTGTGCCGTCTGAGAAGATATCGGCACGCGAGACCAGCGCATCGGCATAAATGCTGGTGTCATCGTTGATGTCGAAGGTGACGCGGCCATAGCCCGACACGCGCTCCAGCACCGGCAGGATATTCGAAGTCGCCGCGAGCGAGGCGCCGTCGCCGCCAGACATATAGACGTTACCGACAGTCGTGCCGTAGTTGAATGGAAGTACCGCCCCGCCCGGGCCAAACTGGATGCCGCGCAGCGAGGCATGGCTGTTGCGGGCGGTGACGCCGCCCAGCGTCATCTGCGAAAAACGCGCGTTCGGCAAGATCAACTGGCGCGGTGCGCCGGGCGTTCCGGGAAAGGCGGGGTTGGTCAGGACCGCGTAATCGCCCTTCGCCCAAGGGCGGCTATCCTGCGAAAGCTGGCCGCTATTACGGAAATAGTCGCCCGAAGCGACAATGTGCAGCCGTCCGTCGGCAAATGCGCGGCCCGCAGTCAGCGAGGCACCGGGTGTTTTGACGTCACCATAAGTCGAGATGCCGTATTGCGCGTCGCCCTTCAGCCCCTCGAACCGGTTGTCGAGGACGACGTTGACGACGCCCGAGACCGCGTCCGAGCCATAAGCCGCCGATGCGCCACCGGTAACAATATCGATCCGCTTGATCAGCCCGACGGGGATCACGTTGATGTCCACGCCGCCCGATGGATCGGTAGCGGCAAAACGCCGCCCGTCGACCAGGAGCAGCGTGCGATTGGGCCCCAGGCCGCGCAAGTCGAGATTGCTGGCACCAATCGGCTGGCTCGACGTTCCGGTGTTCTGGTTGACCTTAAGTGCGGGGATGTCGACCAGCAGGTCGGCCAGGTTGCGCACGCCCCTGTCCTGCAACTCCTGTTCACTGACGGTAGTGACCGGCGTCGGCGCCGTAAAGCCGGAGATGCGCGTACCGGTGACAGTTATTTCGCCCGTTGGCGATGTCTCTTCCGCCGCTTCGACCGGTGCTTCGGCATCCTGTGCGAAGGCCGGGTTGCCCAGTGCCAGCGCAGCGGCAAGCGATGCGGTAGACGTCAGGCCGCGCACGGCATGACGATTCGAATTCGGACGTGCCTTGCTCATCTTTCCTCCCCTGGATCGGCTGTCGCCGATAGCGCGCGGTTCTTGTCAGACCGCTTTTGATGCGCAATGCTGCTTGCTATGAACAAACTATATTCGCCATTGCCAAACAATCTAATGCCGATTTTAGAGGGTTCGGATAGCCGGCAGGCATGAATGCGCGCGGTGCCGGAGCAGAAGAATGACAGACGAGAAGGCCGATCAGAACGCCATATCTTGCGACGGTTGCACGGAGTGCTGCAAGACCGATCAGGTCATCCTGCGCCCTGAAGCCGGAGACGATCTGACGTTTTACGATCTCGAGTATATCGAAAGCGCGCTCTATCCCGGGCAGCGGGTCCCCGCACTGAAACGCGACCCGCGCACTGGTCATTGCGTATATTTGCGCGATAGCGGCTGCGCGATTCACGAGCGCGCGCCCTCCACGTGCCGGCGCTTCCATTGCGCGCGCATGTTCAAGGCGCTTGGCCGGCTTTCGCGCGCGAAACGCGATATTCTATGGGCGCGCGGGGACGTGCTGGAGGAAGCGATCGTCGAGCGCGGGCGGGACCGCTACGCACACGCCGTCGAGCAAGGGCTCGACGGCGTGCTAGATACCGAAATGCAGGTGGCGGCGTTCGAGCGCATCATCGCCGCGACGCCGCGCCGCCGCTGACCCAACTCTAAAGTCGCAGTCGACCGCCGACCACGAAGAAGGTACCGCGCCGGTCGAAGAATTGCGAATTGGCGATGGTCGGCTGGGTGATCCCGTTCGGCGTTACCGGCGGATGGGTGTTGAACAAATTCTCGACCCGCCCATAGATCTCGACCGCCGAAGTAAGCTTGTACGCCGCCGACAGGTCAACGTAGCTGCGTCCGGACACGGTGTTATCGGCAATGTCCAGAACGGTCCTGTTGAACCGCGTATCAAATTTGCCGCCATCGACATAGCGATAGCTGGCGCCCAGCCTTAACCCGCCGATCGAATAATTGGCGTCGAGATTGACGCGCCATTCGGGAAGACCCTGCGGAGGCGGCGAAATGCCAGCCAGACCGACATAGTCGTTGGTCACGCCATTAGATGTAGTCGAGATTTCAGCAACATAGTTGGCGAGCCCACGAAGATTCAGCCGCCCCTCGCCCAGATCGAAGCGATATTGCACTTCGACATCGACGCCGCTGGTCTTGAGCGAATCCGCGTTGAACGGGGTCACATTGACCTGCGTGATGACCTGACTGGCCGGATCGCGGATCACCCCTGTGCAGAATTCAGTCCGCCCCTCCTCACAAAAGTTGACGATACTTTGCGGTGCGACCGTCGCGATCGCGCCATTGATCTTGATGCGGTAATAATCGACCGACGCGCTGAAGCCTGGCAGGAAGGACGGCTGGAACACCACGCCGCCGGTGAAGGTATCTGCTTTTTCGGGTTCGAGCCCAGGGTTGCCGCTGGTGATCTGAACCGTCTGGCGCGAGGTGTTGGTACGGGGATCGATGATCGCATTGATGACCTGATTGCCGCGCGAGAACAACTCCCAGTTGTTTGGCGCGCGGATGTCGCGGGACAAAGTGCCGCGGAACCGCACATCCGGGATCGGCGAATAATTGGCGCCAACCTTCCATGTCGTGACGCCGCCACTCAACTCGTAATCGGTGTAGCGAAATGCACCGTTCAGGTCGAGATTGTAAGCGAAGGGCGCATCCTTGGCCAGCGGCACTACGACCTCGGCATAACCCTCCTTGACGTTGAAGTCGCCGCGGAACGGCTGGGAATTAACCGAGCGCCAGCGCCGTGCCATCGAATCAGCATCGGAGGTGAGTGTCGTCTTTTCCCGGCGATACTCTGCGCCGACAGCGAACTTTACCTCGCCTGCCCAGGTCGAGAAAGGGCTGCCAGACAGGTTGGCGGCGAATACGTCCTGTCCCTGGCTTGAGCGCGTGACCGATGTCCCGCGGTAATAAGCGAGAGCGGCTTCGCTGACTGCCCCGGCGCCAAACGGATCGATCGGCACGCACGAGCGGATATCGCCAAAAGGGTCCTGCACTGCGGTGGGATTGGGGTTGTTGAGCAAGGCACGACAGATCGGCTGATTGGTGGCCGGGTTGATCACGCTGTCGAGACCCATGGTCCAGCGCGCGTTGATCCGGTTGTTGTAGCTTAGCTGCTCATAATCGTTGCGGCTGATCTGTCCCGAAACGTCCCAGCTCCAGCCGTCCCCGAACCGGCCTTCGACCCCAAAGGTGAAGCGGCGGCTCTCAGTGCGGCTGTCGAACAGCGAATACCCGTCCTCGTAGTTCATCCGCCCCATGGAAAAGCTGGTGATGCCCGCTGCGGTCATCGCATCGCGCATCGACGTCGCCAGATACGCATTGTCATTGCGGATAGTGATCCCGCCATTGTCGGGATTGGGGGTAAGATCGGAAAAGGTATCGACCCGCGAATAGAGGAAGTCGGTGAAGACGGTCACGTTGTCGCTGATGTCGAAGCGCAGTCCACCGTAGCCGGTGATCCGTTCGATCTTTGGCATGATGTTGCCACCGTCGGTGACCTGATCGCCATCGCCGCCGGTCATGAAGGTGCCGCCGATGTTCGTCCCATAGGCAAAGGGGACCGGGTTGCCATTGGCGTCAAACTGTACGCCACTACCCGCCGCGAAGCCGAGCCGCTGCGCGAGCGAAGGGCCGGTGGCGTTGGGATTGCCATTGGTCCGGGTAATGACACCGCCGCCCGTCATCTGGGTGAAACGGGCATTGTCGGAGATGATCAGACGCGGCTGGCCATTGGTCGGGGTATAGGCCGGGTTCGTCAGCAACGCGGTCTGGTTGTCGCCCCAGGGCCGCTCTGCCTGCGAAGTCTGTCCGCTGTTCCGCAGATAATCGCCCGCGACGGTGAGTTGCAACCGGTCGTCGAGCAGTTTCGTGCCATAGGCGCCGCTGATAGAAGGGCGACGATGATCGTTATAGATCGTCTGGCCGTAGGAGACGTCGAGCTTCAGCCCCTGAAGGTTCTTGTCGAGCACGAAATTGACAACGCCCGCGACTGCATCCGAGCCATATGCGGCCGAGGCGCCGCCGGTAACGATCTCGGCACTGCTGATCAGCGAGACCGGAATGATATTGGTGTCGATCGTGCCGGCCGGATCGGTGAAGGCGACGCGGCGGCCATCAATCAGCACCAGCGTGCGCTGGCTGCCCAGCCCGCGAAGGTCAGCGTTGGAGGCGCCGATCGGCTCGCTCGACTTGCCGATGTTCTGGTTGACGCGCAGTTGCGGTACATCGTCGAGCAGATCGGCGACCGTGCTCGCTGCCTTGAGCTCGAGATCTTCGCTGCGCAGCGTGGTGATCGGGGTCGGCGCGGTAAAGCCGCTGATGCGGGTGCCGGTTACGGTGATCGCTTCAGCCTGTTCGGCGGGAGTGGCTTCCTCGGCCGCAGGGGGCGACGACTCCTGCGCGCGGGCCACACCCGGAATCAGCAACGCCGGAACGCCGGCCAGCAGCGCGAACAGCGCGGTTGCGTGAAGAGGCCTGACAGTCGTGCGGGTGCGTCGCGACAGCGCCCCCAGCGGATCACGTAAAAGGTGCGCGCGGAGCACCGCATCCTGCTGGATCATATCCTTTGCCATCATTCCCCTCCTCATCTCATTTTTGTATTTATCACATTGCGTTCGCTAATGACGAACCGTCCAATTCTTTATCGGCGGACTTTTGATAGCGGCGGGGTATGCGACGCATGTCGAATCCGACTTTCCGGCACCACTGACGTTCGTCATTATAAAATCGTATTTGAATTTTTGCAGGGGTAAAACCCATCGCCCCCAATTGCGGATTCAACGATGTGCCGCGCGACACGCCGTAACCGAACTGGGTGTCACCCACGCTTATGATGTTGTGACCGATGTGAAGCGGGCTATGTATAACCCTGGCTGACAAAACAGGAGGATGCGATGGCGAAGAGGCGGGAGGCAGTTGCCGCGCTACTGGGGCTGTCAGCTTTGTGGGTCAGCGGATGCGCGCGGAGCAGGAAATGGGCGGGAGGCGAGGTAGAGCCGCTCGCGGTGCGCGGCAGCACCGCCACACTGGAAATCGCTCCGGTCCTGCTGGCGGCGCGCGATCATTATCCAGCGGGCGCGGTGGTGCGCAACGGGGGAATCGGCAATCTGGTCGGAGCGGCGCGGGTCACGGGACTGGGGGATGAAGGGCCTGCCGATGTCGCGACCCATGCGGAGACGCAGGCATTGCGCTATTCAGTCGCCAATCCCGATCTTCGCATTATCCTGACGGTGACGGAGGGGCGCTACCGGATCATTGCGCGCCGATCCGCCGGGATTGCCAGCCTTGCCGACTTGAGGGGCAAGCGGATTGCGACACTCGCCACGACGTCGGCGGGATTCTTCCTCGCTCGGATGCTGGCGCAGGCGCAGTTGGGTTTCGCGGATATCGTGCCGGTTCGCATCTCACCGATCGAGGGGATGGCGGATGCACTGGCGCGGCGCGAGGTGGATGCGGTCGCGATCTGGGAACCTCATGCGGGCAATGCGGCGCTCGCATTGGGTGAGGATCGCATCGAATTTCCCGGCGATGGCATCTATCGCGAGCTGTTCAACCTCAACACCACCACCGCCAACCTCGCCGATCCGGTCAAACGACGCCGAATCGTGGCGTTCGTCCGCGCGATCATCGATGCGTCGCAGGCGATTGCCCGCGACGCGGAGCCGGCCAAAAAGCTGGTCGCCCTGACCGGGGGTTTTACCACCGACGAGGTGTCGCGGGCCTGGCCGACGCTCACTTTCACAGCCGCGCTTCCCGCAGACCTGATTGATACGCTGGTGGCCGAAGAGCAATGGCTGGCGGCGCAGGATGGCCGCGACCCGCGGTCGCGCGCGAAGCTAGCGGAATTGATCGACTCCACCATCCTGGATGAGGCCAGACGCTGACCAAACAATTGCATAAAAGCAAACAGCGTTCGGCATTGTGATATTCGGGGTTGTCAGCCTGGCTTATCTGTCATAAACAATCGCTGTTCGTCTATCTAGAATAGTAAACGCTGGTCTTGCCGTTGTCGCCGACTCGTCGGCATGGAATACGCAACGGCCAGGCCAGACGAAACAAACCGGTGGAGAGCGGCGCCAAGCCGACCCATCGGCTGTGAGAGGGGAGGCCTGAATGACACGTTCAATGGACCGTCGT
This sequence comes from uncultured Novosphingobium sp., assembly GCA_964502105.1. GTDB lineage: Bacteria > Pseudomonadota > Alphaproteobacteria > Sphingomonadales > Sphingomonadaceae > Novosphingobium. The sequence goes on from CAZCUS010000009.1 coordinate 67,021, forward strand.
ACCGCGTTGTGGCTGCATCGCATGCTGGCCAGCACGGCGCTTACTGCAACGACTATCACCGCAAACGTCGCAGCGGCGCAAGAAGCGCCGGCCGCAGAGGAAGCCGCGCCGGAGGTGGAGGAATTGGTCGTCACCGCATCGCGAACCACGACTAACGGACTCCAGGCAGCAACTCCGACCCAGGTGGTCGGCGTCGAGGTGATCGAGCGCCAGGGCGCCACCACCGTGATGGAAGTGCTCAACCAGAATCCCGCCTTCAAGGCGACCCGCTCACCGGGCGCCAACGCGACCAACACCTCCAGTCCCGCGCAGGCGACCGCCGATTTGCGCGCGCTTGGCGGACAGCGAACGCTGGTACTGGTCAACCAGTCGCGCGTGGTGCCGTTTGCGCCAGCCAGCAATCTTGGCGTGCCGACGACCACCGACCTCAACCTGTTCCCGACCAACATGATCGAGCGGGTCGAAGTTGTGACGGGCGGTGCTTCGGCGCTCTACGGCTCAGACGCCGTATCCGGTGTCGTCAACATCATCATGAAGAAGAAGTTCGACGGGATCGAAGTGACCGGACAAACCGGTATCTCGCAACGTGGCGACTATGCCACCCAACGGCTCGGCGCGATTGCAGGAACGAACTTTGCCGACGGGCGCGGCAATATCGTCGTCGCTGCAGATTATTCCAACAACAATGGCATGGGCGATCTTTACACGCGCGACTGGGGCCGCGACGAATACATGATTGTCAGCAATGCACAGCGCACCGTGCCCGGTACGCCCGGTTTTGGCCAACCCGCGCTGATCCTGTCGCCTAATGTGCACAACAGCCTGGGTGCAGGCGGGGTCATCACCAGCAACATCCCCGGCCTCAACAACATGTACTTCAACCCCGACGGGTCGATCCGCCCGTTCCAGAAGGGAAGCATCTCCGGCGGTCAGGTTATGATCGGCGGAGAGGGAGAGTCGATCATCAAAGGCGTGGCGCAGATGCCCGACGTCAATCGTCTGACACTCTACGGAAGCGTGTATTTCGATTTTTCGGATTCGCTGACGGGCTATATCGAGGGCGGCTATTCGCGTTCGAAGGGCTTCCTCGACGGCATTGCAATCCGTCTCGCGTCGCAGGCGATCCAGCGCGATAACGCCTTCATTCCCGATTCCGTCCGCGCCCAGCTGCGACCGACCGACCTGTCGTTCAACATCAGCCGCATCGCGTATGACATCGGCAAGAACTATTATAAGATCGTCAATTCGACGCCGCATGGAACGGTGGGCCTTGAGGGGCGGTTTGGCGGATCGTGGAAATGGGATGCGCATGCGTCCTACGGCGTCAACAACTATGCAGCCGACACATTCGACAGCCCGATCACCGCGAACATCAACTTCGCGCTCGATGCGGTGCGCGATCCGGTCAGCGGCAATATCGTCTGCCGCGCAACGCTTGCTGGCAATCCTGCCGCATCTGGCTGTCAACCGCTCAACCTGTTCGGTGAAGGCAATTTCAGCGCCGCAGCACGCAACTATATCCTGGGCCAAGCCTCATCGCGTGTGAAATACGATCAGGTGACTGCCGCCGCCAACATCGTTGGCGAGCCATTCTCGACTTGGGCAGGGCCGGTGGTGGTCGCGTTTGGTGGCGAATATCGCCGCGAGACCCAGAAGCTGACCGCCGACCCGATCGGATCGAGAAACGGCTTCCTCACCGCGGGCAATGCGGTGCCGTACAGCGGCAGCTTCAACGTCAAGGAAGCCTATATCGAAACTACCGTGCCGTTGGCGAAGGATGCGCCGTTCTTCTATAATCTCAGTCTGAATGGCGCGTTTCGCTATGCCGACTATAGTACCGCAGGCGGGCAAAAAGCATGGAAGCTCGGCGGTGTGTGGGAGCCGATCGAAGGGCTTAACCTGCGCGTGGCGCGGTCGCGCGATATCCGCGCGCCGGCGATCAACGAACTCTACAGCCCGGGAAGCAATGTCCGCAACGTCGTCGTGCTGGTGGTGGATGGCAAGACCAAGAACGCCAACATTCCTCAGAACACCAGTCAGGGCAATCTGGACGTCGGACCGGAGTTCGGCGACACGCTGACTGCCGGCATTGCCTATCGTGGCCGCGGGGCGTTAAGTGGCTTTGGCCTGTCGGTAGACTATTACGACATCAAGATCAGCGACGCGATTACCAACCTCTCGACCGTGAATATCGCCAATCTGTGCAGTAATGGCGACCCCTATTTCTGTAGCCTGTTCACGTATGGCCCCGACCCGGCGGCGCCGGGCGAGCGGATCCACACCGGACTGGTCGCCGGGTCGCTGAACGTCGGCGCGTTCCAGCAAGAAGGCATCGACGCGACGCTGAGCTATACCAGCGCTGTCGGCTTCCTGGGCGAAAGCGGGCGCTACGCCATGTCGGCGAGCGGCACCTATATCCTGAGCGCGCTGGTCGACTCAGGCACCGGCGCCGCCAATGCTGTGGTCGATCGTGCGGGCGAAAATGGCTGGTCCAACCTCGGCTCGATCCCGCGTTTCCGCGGCAATCTGTCCCAGACGATCGGCAATCAGGCGTGGGAGCTCACGCTTCAGACAATCTTCGTCAGCGCAGGCAAGCAGGACGTGACCTACAACACGCTGCCGACCAACACGATCAACGACAATGACGTCCCAGCGGTCGCCTATTTCAACCTGTTCGGAAAAGTCTTCGCAGGCGAGAACCGACAATATGAGATGTTCTGGGCGGTCAACAACCTGCTCGACAAGGACCCGCCGCCAACACCGTATACGATCCTCAATTTCCCGACAAATGGGCAATATTACGACAAGGTCGGTCGCAATTTCGTGCTTGGCGTGCGCGTGCGCATTTGAAAAGTCGTTAATTAAGGGAGCAGGAGGCGTTCACGGAAGCCTCCTGCTATACCGCTGGCGGCATCTGCGTGCGGATCTATGGACGCCGGTGCGCGGGTTGCGCCAACGTACAGAACATTTCCGCCACCTCGCGTTGAGAACGGTCACCTGCCCTTTCGACGACGAAAGGCGGCAAGGCGCCAATTCACATGGATGACGCTGTTGCAATACGGGACACGGGAGTTCTTCGCGCACTCCTATGGCGGACAAGAGCTTACCTCGCCCTTCGTGCATGAACTCGTAAAAGCGGGAATACTGACAAGCGAGGGCGTCCAAGAAGTTCCAAATACATATTCGTCAGCGGCGATATATCGCCCAATCTCCAGGAATGAGGACCTATTTCGTTGGCGTGGCAACGGCGAGAACGCCGGTTTCATGACCTGCCCTGGCAAGGTCTACATTGATGTTGTCAACTTCACAGAGCCAGCAGAAGAGTGCGGAGTAACAACCATATCTTATCGTTATCGCGTGTCGGACATCCAAGCGGCCGTACAAGCTTTGATGGACAGCGCGGGTATTCCAAGCGGGCCACAAGGACCGCAGGGGAGCAATACCGTTCATATTGAAGGCGAGGGAGAAGTGACGCTCCAAAAGAGGCATGACGGCTGGACGGTTTTGGAAAATTAGAAAAAGCCCAAATTCCCCTGCTTTTGTTTGTGAAGCTGGGGCTCACACTACGCAGTCTGAACAATCCGAATTTCCGGCAGCCCTGTCCGAATCCAGCTGCCGATTAAAATAGCTGGGTTCGGTGTGGAATACCTGACCGAAGTCCTGCCGTGCCTGGAATAGGATGAAGGTATTCCCCTGCTGGTATCGCTTGGCCGTGAAACCGGCCAGGGGGGCCAACGCTATCAGGATCTTGAGGTGTCACCATGGACTGCGCACAGGTGCGCATCACACCACACTGCTTCGCAGAGTTGAGGGTAAGTCAGATCTCACGGCACCCCTAAGGGGTTGATATTAAATCAATTAGCGAATGGAATGGTGCCCAGAAGAGGACTCGAACCTCCACGCCCTTGCGAGCGCCAGCACCTGAAGCTGGTGCGTCTACCAATTCCGCCATCTGGGCACGGGCGGAGCGCTTTTCGGTGGCGCCCCGCAGGGTAGGAGGGGGCCGATACGGGGTGTCTGGCGTACTGTCAACGGCCTAGATCGCAATCGCGGAAATAGTGGGCTCCCCCTTACACGGACAATGCACAGATGGTGCGCTGCGGCGCGGCGTGCGCTTTGGCTGGTTGCCCGGCGCGCGGGCTTGTGCCAAGGGCAAGGACCGAACGGAACGGCGCGCTGCGGCCTTTTGGGGCCCGCGTCCGATACCCGCCCGAGCGATACCGAAGGACGATTTCGAACCATGAGCGACAGCGCAGACGCAACTCTGGCCGGCACCCTCAACGGCAAGGTCATCACCGTGCTCGGCGGCAGCGGCTTCCTTGGCCGGCATGTCGCGCAGGAACTGCTGGCGCGCGGCGCGCGCCTGCGCATCGCCAGCCGCAATCCCGAGCGCGCCTATCGCAGCAAGCTGCTGGGCAATCTGGGACAGGTGGCCTTCACGCGGGTCGACATCACGCGCCCTGCATCGCTGGCGTCCGCTCTGGTCGGATCGAACGCGGTGGTGAACCTCGTTGGCGCGTTTGCCGGTGACCTGGATGCCGTCCAGGGCGCCGGTGCGGGCCGCGTGGCCGCCGCCGCCAAGACGGCGGGCGCGACCGCCTTCGTGCAGATCTCCGCCATCGGCGCGAACGCTCAGTCGAGTGTGGACTACGCGCGAACCAAGGCCGAGGGCGAGGCAGCCGTGCTCGCCGCCTTTCCCGAAGCGACGATCCTGCGGCCCTCGCTTCTGTTCGGATCAGACGACAACTTCCTGAACATGTTCGCGAAGCTCATTTCCACCCTGCCCGCGCTGCCGGTGTTCGGCCCGGACGCGAAGCTTCAGCCGCTGTTCGTCGACGATGCGGCCGTGGCCATCGCGCAGGCGCTCGCGGCGCCAGCCGTGCATGGCGGCAAGATTTATGAGATCGCGGGACCGGAAGTCATAACGATGCTGGAACTGCATCGGCGGATCGCAAGCGCGCAAGGCCGCTCGCGCAGTTTCATCGCATTGCCCGACGCGGTGTCGAGCGCGATCGCCAAGGCCACTGGCTGGCTCCCCGGCGCCCCCATTACCAGCGACCAGTGGGAATTGCTCAAGGCCGGCAGCGTAGCCAGCGGTGCCCTGCCCGGCATCCGCGACCTTGGCGTACAGCCACGCCCGCTGGGGCTATTCCTTGACCGCTGGATGGTGAGCTATCGCAAGCACGGCCGGTTCGGCGCGACGCCTTCGGTGGGGTGAACGCCCTTCGCCTTTGTTCGGCCCGTCGACTTCGCTCGGGGGCGAACGGAGGTAGCCTCGAGCCCAGCGCGCCTTAGGCGTCTACTTCGGCATAGTGACTGGGCGGCTGGATCACTTCCATCCGCTCCGACAGCAGCGGCCTAAAGCTCGGCCTGCTTTTGATCCAGCGGTACCAGGCATTGGCCTGCACGTGCGACGACCAGTCGATACCACCAAGGTAATCCGCGACGGAGATCTGCGCCGCTGCGGCAAGGTCGGCCAGCGTCATCGTCGGGCCGGCAAGCCACGGGCGATGATCGATCAGGTAATCGATATAGTCGAGATAATCGTGCGCCAGCTTCATCGAATCGCGCAAAGTGCGGGCATCGGGGGACTGGCGCAGAACGAGGCGCTTCTTCATCCGCTCGTGCAGCAGCGGCCCGGAAACGTCGGCGAAGAAATTCTCATCGAACATCGCGATCAGGCGGCGGATTTCCGCGCGCTGCTGAGCGGTGCCGCTGATCAGCGGCGTGCGATCGACGGTTTCTTCAAGGTATTCGCAAATCGCGCGGCTGTCGGACAAGGTAATGTTCTTTTCCTCGTCGCGGATCACCGGCGTTCGGCCTGCCGGGTTCATCGCGAAGAAGCGATCCTCGCCCTCCCACGGCTTGGCAGTCTGAAGCTCGTAAGCGATGCCCTTTTCGCTCATCAACAAGCGAACCTTGCGGCTGAACGGGCAAAGCGGGAACTGATAGATGTGCCACATGGTGTTCCGGCATGCCAAAGCCGCAGCATCGCGTCCACCCGGGAGTGATTCGTAGTGTTGGCGAAACAGGTGGATAAGATCGGCCAGCAGACGTGATTGGCGATGATTTCTGCGCCGATGCCGATTTTTTGCCATGGCCCGGCAATCCCGATTGACCACGATCACGCAGCGCCACACAAAGCAGGCCAGTGCAATCAATCGGGAGAGAATGCATGTTCAGTCACGTAGTCGTCGGCAGCAACGATCTGGATAAGTCCAAGGCATTCTACGATGCGATTTTCGGCACGATGGGCATTGAATCGATGATGTTCGACAAGGAAGCCGGACGAATTGCCTATGCCAGCGACAGTGGCTTGTTTCTCGTTTTCACGCCGATCGACGGCAACCCCGCGTGCCACGCCAATGGCGGAACTATCGGTTTCAGCATGCCCGACGGCGATGCTGCAAAGAAATGGCACGATGCCGGCGTTGCGGCGGGCGGCACATCTGTCGAAGACGCACCGGGCGTTCGGGAATCGTCATTCGGCCAGCTTTATCTCGCCTATCTGCGTGACCCCGATGGCAACAAGCTGTGCGCCATGCACAAGATGAGCTGAGCATTATGAGGGCGGCGTTCGCGCCGCCTTCGCTTTACCGGGAAAGCAGGAACACCGCATGCTCGGCGCGCAGGTTCGCCGCTGCTGGGCTGCACCGCACGTCACCCTTGAGGAACCAGGCGTCCTCCACCCGGATGTGGCGCTCATCCACCAGTGCGCGGAAATCATCGACCGTCAGGTGATGGATGTTCGGCGTCTCGTACCAGGCAACCGGCAGCAGACGCGTGACCGGCATACGCCCGCCCCACAGCAGCGACAGGCGCACCCGCCAGTGCGCGAAGTTGGGGAAGCTGACGACCGCGCGACGGCCAATCCGCAGCAGCTCCTCCAGCACCTTGTCGGGCCGCATCGTCGTTTGCAGCGTCTGGCTCAGGATCGCGTAATCGACTGACTTGTCGGGATAAAACGCCAGATCGCTGTCGGCATCGCCCTGGATCACAGACAGCCCGCGCCCGACGCATTGACCGACATTGGCCGGATCGATCTCCATGCCGCGTGCATCGCATTGCTTCTCGTCGCGCAATGCGGCCAGCAGCGCGCCGTCACCGCAACCGACATCGAGCACGCGCGATCCCGGCGCGACATTGGCGGCGATCACCGCGAGGTCGGGACGCAGACCCGCGCTGACAGCTGTCGTCATGGTGCCACTTCCAGCACGCGGGCGAATTCGGGCGAGAGCCGCTCCATCAGCCGCTCTGGCCGCTTCAGCGGCGTGAAGCCCAGTGCGGCATAGACGCCGTGCGCATCCGCCGTCGTGAGTGCAAAACGGCGAACCGTGGCATAGTCGGGATGCGCGATAAACCAGTTCACCATCCGGCGGCCAATGCCTTGCCCGCGAACGCCCTCATCTACCCAGACGTCAGCCAGCCAGGCGAAGCTGGCCCGGTCCGAAATGACCCGGGCAAAGCCGATCTGGCCCTGCTCGGCATGGTAAGCGCCCAGGCAATGCGAACCGGTATTCTGCCGCGCCACAGCCTCTCGTGTGATACCCGGCGTCCAGTAACTGCCGGCAAGCCAGCCGTGCACCCGGTCGAGATCGATCCGCACAGGATCATCAGACAGCGTGATCATCCCAAAAACCCTTCGACCACACGATCGAGCGCGGGCACGTCGAGCAGAAATGAATCGTGGCCATATGGCGCGGACATTTCGACGAAGCTGACCGGCAAACCGGCTGCATTCAGCGCATGCACGACGATGCGTGACTCAGCGGTTGGATAGAGCCAGTCGGTATCGAAGCTGACGAGGCAGAAGCGCGCTTTCGATCCGGCGAAAGCATTGGCGAGAAGCCCGCCGTGTTCCTCGGCAAGGTCGAAATAGTCCATCGCGCGGGTGATATAGAGATACGAGTTCGCATCGAACCGGCCCGTGAACGACAGTCCCTGATAGCGCAGGTAGCTTTCGATCTGGAAATCGGCATCGAACCCGAAAGTCTTTTCCGCGCGGTTCTGCAGGCGACGACCAAATTTGTCGGTCAGCCCCGCTTCGGACAGATACGTGATGTGCGCGGCCATGCGCGCCACCGACAGGCCTTTTTCGGGGCCTTTGGGCTGCGCGTAGTAGTCCCCCTCACGCCAGGCCGGGTCAGCCATGATCGCCTGCCGTCCGACTTCGTGAAACGCGATATTCTGGGCCGAATGCCGCGCGGTCGAGGCAATGACGAGCGCGGCCCGGGTCCGTTCGGGGAAATTCGCCGCCAGGCTCAGCGCCTGCATGCCGCCCATCGATCCGCCGACCACGGCGTGCAGGCAATCGATCCCCAGCGCATCGAGCAGCGCGATGTGCCCGCGTACCATGTCGCGGATGGTGATGACCGGGAAACGCATGCCATAGGGCTCACCATCGGGTGCGAGGCTGGCAGGCCCGGTCGAGCCCATGCAACTGCCGATGACATTGGCGCAGATCACGTAGAAGCGGTTGGTATCGATCGGCTTGCCCGGTCCGACCATCCGCGCCCACCAGCCGGGCTTGCCGGTTATGGGGTGCGGACTGGCGAGGTAATGGTCCCCGGTCAGCGCATGGGCGACGAAAATGGCGTTGTCCTTGGCCGCAGAGAGCGTGCCGTATGCCTCATACGCAATGCGCGCGCCCTCGAGCTGCTGACCGCCGTCCAAAAGCAGCGGCTGCGGCAGTTCGAGCACTGCGCTCGGTTCTATGATGGAGGCACTGGCCATGATACGCTCGGGAATTGGGCATGCGGCCGGGTCCTGTCAATCGAAGGCTGTCATTTGGCGGGTGGCTTCGCTAAAGCCCGCACCGTTATGACCGATACCGTCACCCGCGCCGCAACCCCGAAACCCAAGCCCTGGATCGAGGCGATCCATGCCTACGTGCCCGGCAAATCGACCGGCAAGGACGGCAAGCCGCTGATCAAGCTTTCGGCGAACGAGAACCCGCTCGGCTCCAGCGCAATGACCTTGGCCGCGCGCGCCGATGCAGCGGAGCCTTCGCTTTACCCTGACCCGGACAGCACCGCTTTGCGCAGCGCCATCGGAGACCTGCACGGCATCGATCCGGCGCGGATCGTGATGGGCACAGGCTCGGACGAGCTGCTCAACCTCGCCGCGCAAGGCTACGCCGGGCCGGGCGACGAGGTGGTCTATGTGCGCTACGGCTTCTCGGTCTACGATATCGCCGCGCGGCGCTGCGGCGCGACGCCTGTGGTCGCGCCTGATCTGGACTATGGCGCCGACATCGACGCGCTGCTGGCGCTGGTGACGGAACGCACACGCGTGGTGTTTATCGCCAATCCGAACAACCCCACGGGCAGCTACCTGCCCAAGGGCGAGATCGCCCGCCTTCACGCCGCCCTGCCCGGCGATGTGCTGCTGGTGCTCGATCAGGCCTATGGCGAATACGTCGCGCCCGAGGATGACGACGGCGCCATGGCCCTCGCCGCCGCGCACGACAACGTGCTGGTCACGCGCACCTTTTCCAAGATTTACGGCCTTGCCGGAGAGCGGATCGGCTGGGGGACTGGCGCGCCTGGCATTATCGCAACGCTCAACCGCATTCGCGGTCCGTTCAACGTGTCCAACACCGCTCAGGCGATGGCCGTGGCCGCTCTGGGCGATCAGGCGTTTGTCGAACGCAGCCGCGTGCACAACCGCGATGAGCGCGCGCGCTTCGTCTCGGCCATCCTGGCGATGGGCAACCACGGGTTGCGCCCGCTGCCCACCGAGGCGAACTTCGTGCTGGTGCTGTTCGAAGGCGCGCTGAGTGCTGAAGCCGCCTATGAAGGCCTTGCCGAACACGGCTACATCGTGCGCTGGCTGCCCGGTCAGGGCCTGCCGCAAGCCCTGCGCATCACCATTGGCAAGAGTGACGACATGGATCGCATCGCCGCCGCGCTGCGCCAGCTGGCCGAGCGCGCGCGCTGATGTTCGCCCGGATCGCCATCATCGGGCTGGGGTTGCAGGGCGGCTCGATCGGGCTTGCCGTGCGTGAGTACATCCCGGAGAGCCAGACCACGGGCTTCGATCTCTCGCCCGAGACCCGCGCCCGCGCTGCCGAACGCGGTCTGGTGAACAAGGTTTGCGAAACCGCCGCCGAGGCAGTGAGCGAAGCCGATCTCGTGATTTTCTGCGTGCCGCCGGGCGCGATGGGCGAAGCGGCTGCGCAGATCGCCGATGTTTTGCCCGCCGACTGCCTCGTCAGCGACGTCGGATCGAGCAAACAGGCGATTGCCAAGGCTTTTGCCGAAGCACTGCCCAATCATACCGTGATCCCCGCGCACCCGGTTGCCGGTACGGAGAATTCCGGGCCTGACGCGGGATTCGCGCATCTTTTCCGCAATCGCTGGTGCATTGTCACGCCGCCGCAGCACACCAACCTTATCAAGCTGTCCGAGCTGGTCGCGTTCTGGGAGGCGCTGGGTGCCAATGTCGAGATCATGGACGCCGAGCACCACGATCTGGTGCTTGCCGTGACCAGCCACCTGCCCCACCTGATCGCCTACACCATCGTCGGCACCGCTTCCGATCTGGAAGACGTCACGCAGGGTGAGGTCATCAAGTATTCGGCCGGCGGTTTTCGCGATTTCACCCGCATCGCCGCATCGGACCCGACGATGTGGCGCGATGTGTTCCTGTCCAACAAGGAAGCGGTTCTGACCATGCTGCAGCGCTTCACCGAGGACCTGACCGCGTTGCAGCGCGCGATCCGCGTGGGAGACGGTGACCGCTTGTTCGAGCATTTCGCCCGCACGCGCGACATTCGCCGCTCGATCATCCAGGAAGGCCAGGACGACAGCCGGCCCGACTTCGGACGCGGAGATCACGAAAATTCCTGACCCCCGGGAGCCGAAACGGGCTTCGCGACTTTTGAGCCGATGATCCCTCCCGCCGGAAAGACGCAACCACCGATGAAACTCGCAATCACCGCCGAACTCGATTACGATTTTCCCAGCCCCACCGACGTCCTGCTGCAACTCGAAGCGGCCATGATTCCCGAACAGCGCGTGCTGAAAGCGCATATCGATCTGCCGCCCGCCGAGCATTTCGCCCGCATCCCCGGCCACGACGCCATCGGCGATCGCATCTGGCTGAGAATTGAGGGCAATCTCAAGGCGACTTACACCGGCACGGTCGACATCGACCGGCTCGATGGCGAAATCAGCAAGTTGCCTGCGGTGCCGCCGCATATGCTGCCGGGCGAGACTGTCGAGTATCTGATGCCTTCGCGCTATTGTCCGTCGGACCATTTCCAGTCGCTGGTGGAATCGGAGTTTGCCGATCTGCAGGGTGGTGCCCGCGTCGCCGCGATGCGGGACTGGATCCTCGAACATGTCGCGTACACCAGTGGCAGCAGCAATGCCTTCACCGGCGCGATGGAAACCTTCGTTGAACGTCAGGGTGTGTGCCGCGACTTTGCCCACCTCTTGATAACAATGGTCCGCGCCAGCGCCATTCCGGCGCGGTTCGTCAGTGTCTATGGCCTGGGTGTGACCCCGCAGGATTTCCATGCCGTCGCCGAAGTGTTCCTCGACAATACCTGGTACATCGTCGACGCTACCGGTATGTCCTCATCGGACCAGATGGCCAAGATCGGCGTCGGACGCGATGCGGCGGATGTCTCGTTCCTGACGAGCTACGGCGCCGCGATCATGAACAGCCAGACCGTTTCGGTGGAAGAGATCACAGACTAACCGGTGGCACCGCTCTGCTTGCCGTTCAGCACATTGATGGCGGCCAGCACCCGCGCCTCCACCTCTTCGCGCGGCAACCCGTGCGGGATCGGTTCACCCACCCGGTAGGTTATCGTGCCGGCGCGCTTCCAGCGCCGATGATAGAGTTCGCCGCTATCGACCGCGATGGGCACGACTGGCAGGCCCAGCATCTTGTAGATCCCGGCAAAGCCCGCCTGTAGCGGCGCGATTTCCGTGTGGGGCACCCGCGTTCCCTCGGGAAAGATCACTAGCGGTCGGCCTTGAGCGGAGAACTTGCGCGCTGAGGTGATCATCGCCCGCAGCGCCTTTGCGCCCTGTTCGCGCTCCACAACCACCGCGCCATAAGCGCTGGCCGCCCAGCCCCACAGAGGGATGCGCATCAGTTGCCCCTTGGGGAACGGCACCGGATGATCGAACAGCGCGGGAAGGTCGATTGCCTCGAAGAAGCTTTCGTGCTTGCCCGCGACCAGCACTTTGCCAGAAGGCACCGTTCCTTCGACCACCACCCGAATGCCGAGCAGCCATCGCGCGCACAGGCGATGATAGCGCGACCAGGCCTGCACTACGCGCGACAGCGGCTTCGTGCCCACCAGGCGCATCGCGAACACGCTCAGCACGAAGCCGAGCGTACCGCCGTAGAACGCGACGTAGAATGCCAGACTGCGCACCACTTCGATCGGACGGGTCGCCATCAGCGTTTCGCCAGCCCGACGAGGAAAGACGCGATGAACTTGTGATATTCCAGGAACAGATTGCGCAAGGTGGGCCGCGAGGGCACCGCGTCACGTACCAGCGTCACCCCGGGGGGCAACTTCCGGCTCAGTTCCAGGGCAGCGCGGCGCATGTGCCAGTCCGATGTCACCAGCCGCACCGATCTAGCCTTGCTGGCGGTGATCCAGCGGACCGCTTCGTCGGCATTGGAGCGGGTGTCATAGGCATTGTATCCCAGCGTTACGCAGCATTTCATCAGGCGCGGCGGAACCTTGTACTCGGCTTCGAATTCCGACGCTTTCACTTCGCGTCCTACGCCCGAAACCAGCAATCGCGGCGCTACCCTGTCGACCAGCAAGTCCAGCGCATATTCGATACGGCCGGCGCTGCCCGTCAGCACGATGATGGCATCGTTCTTGCCCCCATCGGACGGACCCGGCAGCGCAATGGCGAAAACCATGAAGCCCAGCGCCCAGAGCAGGAACGCGGCGGCAAGGATTCGGCGGAACATGCGCCTGCCCTACAGCATCTTGCGCAAGGCGCGCATGACAGTGAGCCGCGCGGTCACCACCGCCAGCAATGTGGAAAGCACCGGCACCAGCGCCAGCAAGGCCCAGTCGGTCGGCCCAAGCGCGCCGTTATCGACCATACCCGCCCCCAGGCCGGCGAAGCGGCGACCGAGAAACAGCACTACCACCGCCGCCAGCACCAGCCCGACAATGCCGCCGGCCATCGCGTCGATCGCGATCGAACGCTGGAACACCCGGGCAATCTGCGCATCGGTGCCGCCCAGCAGGTGGACGATCTCGATCGTATCGCGGTTCGTCCCCAGCGCCGTCCGGGCCGCCAGCAGCACCGCCGCCGCCAGCGCCACCGCCAGCAGCGCAACCAGCGCGATTGCTAGCCATTGCAGCGAAACGATCGCATCGAACACCGGGCGCAGCCAGTTGGACTGCGCATCGATCCGTGCAGAGGGCGCATCGGCCGCAAGCCGCTGTTGCACCGCTGCCAGCCGATCGCGCGTAACTGCGCCTTCGAAGCGGACATCGATCAACGCCGGGACCGGGATCGCCGATCCCACGCCGCTCTCAAGCCCGTCGCCCAGCCACGGCTCGATCAGCGCATCTACCTCCGCCTCAGGCACCAGCCGCATGGCGACGACGCCGGGCATTCCTTGCAGCGCGGCGAGCGTCGCCTCGGCCTCGGCCCGGCGAATATCCGCACGCGCCTCGACGATCTGGACCGTAACCCCGCCCTGCAATTCTGCCCGCGCCGCGACTACGGCGTTACCCAGCGCCAAGCCGCCCGCAAGCGCGATCACCGTCAACGCGACCATGATTGCGATCACCCATGGCATCGGGCCTGACAAACGGGTCTGCGGCACCAGATCGGCATCGCTTCCTGCAAAGATGCGTCGCCCCCGCGCGATACCGCCAACCGGGGCAGCCGCCCCTGAAGAGATCCGGCCCAATGCCTCGCCAGCCATCACGTTGCAGCCCGGCGCGGCGGATATCGCAGCGCCCCGGTGGGATCGGATAGCCGCCCCTTGTCGAGTCGCATGATCAGCGAATCCGGTACTTTCTGGAGCAAATGAACATCGTGGGTTGCCACGACGATCGTGGTTCCCTGCCGGTTGAGCGCCTCGAACAGGCGCAGCAGCTTGATCGCCATTTCCGGGTCGACGTTGCCGGTCGGCTCGTCAGCCACAAGCATGTCTGGCCGCCCGATCAACGCACGCGCGATGGCGACGCGCTGCTGCTCACCGCCCGAAAGCGTTGCCGGGCGTGCATCGAGCCGCCCCGCCAGCCCAACCCAGTCGAGGATATCGGATACGGGCTTCACCAGATCGCGCTCCGCTACGCCCGATACGCGCAAAGGCAGCGCCACGTTATCGAATGCGGAAAGGTGCGAAACGAGGCGGAAGTCCTGAAAAACCACGCCGATCCGCCGCCGCAGCGCCGGCAGCCGGTTGCGCGGCAGAGTGATCGCATCCGCGCCAAACATGCGGATCATTCCTCGTGATGGGCGCTGGGCGAGGTACAGCAGCTTGAGCAGCGAGGTTTTACCCGCGCCGCTGGCGCCTGTCAGGAAGTAGAAATTGCCGGGATAGAGCGTGAACGACAAATCGCTCAGCACTTCACGATCAGTGCCGTACCGCAGCCCGACATTGTCGAAATGAATGATTTCCCCGTCCGCGGTCTGGCTCATCAAGCTGTCTTCGTGCGCCCTAAAATTGGTTCGTAGGGGCCTATAGCATTAATGAATGTGGAAAAAAGGGCATTGGGCGGTCTTCCCCAATCCGCGAAGCTTGTCGCTGTGCCAGCTGTCATGCTTTAGGGAAAGTGTCATGATCATCGCTTGCCCCGCCTGCTCAACGCGCTACGCCGTCCCGGACAGCGCGATGGGCGTGGAAGGTCGCACCGTGCGATGCGCCAAATGCCGTCATAGCTGGTTTCAGGACGGACCTGAACTCACCGAGGCTGAAACGTCGTCGCCGCAGCCGGGGCCGGCAATCGCCACACCAGAACCTGCTGCTCCGCCGCCACCTGCTCCGGTCCAGAAGCCTGCCCCCAAGGCCGTGCCGCGCCCTGCTCCGCCGGCGGTACGCGTGCCTGAACCGGTAGAGCCGGAACCGGCCTACTCCGAACAAGCGCAGTTTGAAGCCCCCCCCGTCGCTCCGCGCTTCGAGGTTTCCAGCCCGCCGCCGGTTTACGACGATACCCAGTCAGTCACCTATGCTGACGAAGGCCCGTCGAGCTTCGATTTCGCACCACCGTTTCGCCCGCGCCGCAACTGGGCGCGGATCGGCACCTATGTAGCCGTGGTCTTCGCGGTGGTTGCCCTGGGCCTTGCTGCGGTGATCGGGTGGGGTGGGGCGCCCAGTTGGCTGCCCTTCCCGCACCCGACCTTCGCCACCAGCCAGACCGACCTGCAACTGGATTTCCCGCCTAACCGTCAGGACCGGCGCACATTGCCCAACGGTTCCGAATTCTTCGGTGCCAGCGGTACGGTCAGCAATGTCGGGCGCGAAACCCGCTATGTTCCCACGATCCTGATCGTGCTGCGCGATACGCGCGACCGGATCGTCTACAGCTGGGAAGTCGTGCCCCCCAAGCGCCAGCTCAAGCCCGGCGAATCGATCACGATCAACGAAGCCGTCACCGATGTGCCCAAGTCAGCCAAAGCGGCAGAGATCGGCTGGAAGCCCGGCTGAGCGTGTCCAGCGGATACCGCCTGCGTCCCGCGCGCACAGCATCGCCAGCCGGCATCCGATGATTTTCACATGACGCCTTGATGACCGCTTGCAGCCCATAGAAGCCTTTGCTAATGGGCCGCTCCTACCTCGGGACGCGGGTTCACCCCGTCCTGTCGATTTAGCGGTCGTGGCGGAATTGGTAGACGCGCAACGTTGAGGTCGTTGTGGGCGAAAGCCCGTGGAAGTTCGAGTCTTCTCGACCGCACCAGACAATCTGAATAACTCCCCCTCAAGGGGCCCCAACGTTCAGGCAAGGCCGGAACGCGCAAGCCGCAACGTATGCCGCGGCGGCATTCCTGTGACCGTGGGACATTTTATCAGGTGTTCGCCGTCGATGCCGGCGTGTCCTTGCGCGGCGCTTCGAACGTCGCCCAGTCTCCATCGCCGCCGGGGCGCGGTGTCGGACCGGCAATTCCGTCCGGCTCAGTCGTCGCCCGGCAGCGCACGCGATGCAGGTGGACCTTGGCAATCATGTTGGCCGAGATCGGTGCGGTGATGAACAGGAACAGCGAAATCAGCAGTTCGTGCGCAGTCCACACGCCTAACTCGACCTGAAAGAACAGCATCGACGCCACCAGCAGCGCGCCAAGTCCCAGCGTCGTTGCCTTGGTCGGGCCGTGCAGCCGCTCCATCGTCGAGGGCAAACGGACAAGGCCCCAGCTCCCGATCAGGACGAAGCCCGCGCCGATCAGGATCAGCGCCGCTATGGCGAATTCAGCGATCCCGCTCATTCCACGATGTCCCCGCGCAGGATGAACTTGCAGTAGGCGATCGTGCTGACGAAACCGACCATCGCCAACAGCAGCGCCGCCTCGAAATAGGTGTCGTTGCCGCTCATCATGCCGATCAGCACGATGACGGCGATGGCATTGATCACCATGGTATCGAGCGCGACGATGCGATCACCCAGCGCCGGCCCTCGCAACAGCCGCCACCCGTTGAGCAACAGCGCCAGCCCGACGGCGACAGCAGCGATCTGGAGCGCGATGGCGATCATCTGAAAATCCTCAGCAGCGGTGCCTCGTAGCGAGTCTTGATCCGGGCAATCTCGGCCTCTTCGTCAGCCACGTCGAGCGCATGGACCAGCAGGTAGCGCCCGTCTGCGGATACATCGGACGACACTGTGCCCGGCGTCAGGCTGATCGTAGCGGCAAGCACGGTGATGGCCTCGGGCGTGGTCAGGGCGATGGGAACCACCAGCCAACGCGACCGCAGATCGCGGTTCCGGCGAAACAGGATCAGCCAGCCGACCTGGAAGTTGGCGATGACGATATCGAACAGCACCACGGCGAGATACCGGAGCAGCGCGCGGCCGAACCGGATGCGAGGACGTGCCGGCCAGAAGGGCTGGGTGAATTTGGGCAGGACGAGGGCAAAGACAGTCCCCAGCACAATGCCGCCTGCCGTGATGCTGTTGGCCATTAGCAACCAGACAACCAGCAACGTGATCGACAGCGCCGGGTGCGGCAGGAGGCGGCGCATCACAGCGGGCGCTCCGTCAACACGGCAGCGATATACCGATCAGGCGAGAAGATCTGTGCCGCCGCTGCCTGCGCCTGCGCGGTCGCCCATCCAGCGCCAATCGTCAGCAGGGCGAGCAGCGCGATCAGCGCCATGGGGGAGATGAATTCCGTGCGCGATCGCGTTGGGCAAGCGACCGGATCGCCCTGCGGCGTGACGTTCCAGAAGATCGCGCTGCCGCTGCGTGAAAAGCCGATCACACCGATCAGCGTGGTTCCGAGCACCGTCGCCCATATCAGCCAGTTCGCGCTTGTGAGCGAAACGGTCTGCAGGATGTAGAGCTTCGCCACGAAACCCGACAATGGCGGCAGGCCGACGGCGGCAATCGTGGCGGCAAGGAACAGCAACCCGGTTCCCTGTTGCCCGACGAAGCGCGGACTCGCGGCGGTGGCATCGCCATACTGACCGCGCCGTCGCAACGTGATGTCGGCCACCAGGAACAGTGCCGACCCTGCCAGGGTGGCATGGACCAGATAATAGAGCGCCGCCGCCGTCGTGTCCTGGGTCCAGCACGATACCGCCAGCAACAGCGTGCCGGTCGATCCCAGCAGCGCGAACGCTGCCTGTTCGCGCAATGCCCGCGCAGCAAGGACGCCGGCGAACCCGACGATGGCGGTCAAAACAGCTGCTGGCAGCAACCATGGAGCGGGCACCCAGGCCGCCGCTCCGGCGCCGTCACCGAAGATCAGCGGCACGGTGCGGATCATCGCATAGACGCCGACCTTGGTCATGATCGCAAACAATGCCGCGACGACCGGCGTGGTCACGGCATAGGTTCGCGGCAGCCACAAGTGCAAGGGAGCCACGGCCGCCTTCAGCGCAAACACCGTGAGCAGCATGAGTCCGGCAACGCGGATGAGCCCTTGGTCTTGTGCACCCAGAGCAGCCACGCGGCGGGCAAGATCCGCCATATTGAGCGTCCCCGTCAGCCCATAGAGCAGCCCAAGCGCTAACAGGAACAGCGCCGACCCGACGATGTTGACGACGACATAAGCGACTCCCGCCTTTATCCGCGCGGCACCCTGCCCGTGCAGCATCAAGCCATAAGATGCGATCAGCAGCACTTCGAAGAACACGAACAGGTTGAACAAATCGCCGGTCAGGAACGCGCCGTTCAGCCCGAGCAACTGGAAATGGAACAGCGGGTGGAAATGCCACCCCTTGCGATCCACTGCGGTCACCACCGCGTGGACCATCACGATCAGCGCCAGGATCGACGCCAGCACCAGCATCATGGCAGACAGCCTGTCCAGCACCAAAACGATCCCGAAGGGGGCCGGCCAGTCGCCCAAGGGATAGGCGCGGATCGTGTCATCCTGCGCAATGCTGAACAGCGCCAGCGCGGCCAGCAGCATCGCCACGCAGCCGCCGAGCGACAGGGCGACGCCCACCCGCCGACGCCGACGCATCGCCAGCATTGCCGCTGGCGCGATGATCGCCGGAATGACGATCGGCGCGATCACCAGTTGGTCGAGCAGGGTCATGAGGTCCGCTCGTCGGCCTGTTCATCGGTCATGCCGTCAACCTGATCGGACCCGGTTTCCAGGAAACTGCGCAACGACAAGATCACCACCAGCGCGGTCATCCCGAAAGTGATGACGATGGCGGTCAGCACCAGCGCCTGCGGCAGCGGATCGGCATGATCGGTCACGCCCTTTGCGAACAGCGGCGGGCGATCGACCACTAGCCGCCCGATTGCGAACAGGAACAGGTTGATCGCGTAGGACAGCAAAGTCAGCCCGAGCACGACCTGGAAGGTCCGCCCGCGCAGCGCGAGATAGACGCCGGCTGCGGTCAGCACCGCGATTGCGGTAGCGACGAGGAATTCCAGGCTCATGCCGCCGGCTCCTCGCTGGCCATGTCCACGCTTTGCGCGGCGCGCTGGGCCACATGGCTCAGTTGCGCCAATGCCATCATCACCGCGCCCATCACCACGCTGGCGACGCCAAGATCGAAGAACATCGCGGTCGCCAGTTCGAATTCGCCGATCAGCGGCAGGTGGAAATAGCCGAAGCTGCTGGTGAGGAAGGGCGCGCCGAAAACGAGCGACCCAAGGCCGGTGGCAATGGCGATAAACACGCCGAACGCGATCAGCGGATGCTCGCCGATCTTGCGCCGCTCGTCGGTCCATTCAAAGCCCGAGGCCAGGTACTGCAGCAGGATCGCGATCGAGAAGACCAGCGCCGCGATGAACCCGCCGCCGGGCTGGTTATGCCCGCGCAGGAAGATGTAAATGCCCACCAGCATCGCCAGCGGCAGTAGCAGACGGGTCGCCATGACGAACATCATCGGGTGCCGCTCCGGCGAGTGGGGCATATCCTCGCGCCAGTTGCGCAGCCGCCGCCCCGCTGCCCCGCGTGCCGCAGGTTCGAGCAAGGCGTAAATCGCGAGGCCTGCGATACCCAGAACGATGATCTCGCCCAAAGTGTCGAACGCGCGGAAATCGACCAGCGTGACATTGACGACATTGGTGCCGCCGCCGCCCGAATAGCTGTTCGCCCAGTGATAGGACGATACGGTATCGCGCAGATCACGCGTCATCACCGCCCATGCTGCCCAGCCGGTGCCGATCCCTGCCCCGATCCCCAGCACGGCATCGCGCGTTCGGCGCGAAATGCTCGACAGGCGTGGCGGAATCTTGGGCATCAGGTGGAGCGCCAGCAGCAACAAGAGGATTGTTACGACCTCCACCGCAATCTGCGTCAGCGCGAGGTCGGGAGCGGAAAGGTGTACGAACGCCAGCGCCATGACCAGACCGATGACACTGATGAACACCAGCGACAGATAGCGGTGCCGCTGCGCCACGACGACTGCGCCGGTCGCGCCAATCAGCGACAGCCAGGCTATCACGGCAATCGGCGAAGCGGGCTGCGTCGCGCGCGCGCCACTGGGCAACCCGCCTGCGGTCAATGCTCCGTCGAAACCCAGCGCCAGCGCGACTGCGAACAGGACGAACAGATAGCGTTGCAGCGATGCCTTGTGGACAGCCAGACTGGCCTTGCGTGTCCCGTCGACAATGATCGCCATGGCCAGATCGAACATTTTCTTGGCATCGGGCGCACTGCCGCGCTGCGAGAGCCACGCCGCGATCGGGGGATGCCGCCATAGCAGCAATGCACCTGCCGCGACCGCACCCATGCTCAGCGCCAGAGCGACATTGATTCCATGCCACAGCGCCAGATTCAGTGCAGGAGCAGCGCTTCCCGTCACCGCACCGGTTGCCTCGGAAACCAGCGGCCCTGCGATCGTCATCGGCAACAGGCCGAACAGGACCGCGATCAGCACCAGCACGGCGGACGGCCCCAGCATCGCCAAGCCCGGATCGTGCGGCGCGACGACCTCCCCAGTCCGGCGAGGCCCGAAGAACAGGCCAACGGCATAGCGCAGCGAATAGGCCACCGACAGCGCCGCCGCGATCGTCGCCAGCACCGGCACGACCAGTGCCTGGCCCGCAAACAGCGTGTGCGCGCTTTCCTCCAGCATCATCTCTTTCGAGATGAAGCCGCCCAGCGGCGGTATCCCGGCCATCGCGGCGACCGCCAGCACGCCCAGCGTCGCCGTCAGCGGCATCAGCGCGGCAAGGCCGCCGAGTTTACGGATGTCGCGCGTACCCGTTTCATGATCAACGATACCCGCATTCATGAACAGCGCGGCCTTGAACGCGGCATGGTTGAGGATGTGAAACACCGCCGCCGAAGCGGCAGCGACCGTGCCGAAGCCCAGCAGCATCACCATCAAGCCCAGCTGACTGATCGTCGAATAGGCGAGGATGGCCTTCAGGTCCGTGCGGAACAGCGCAACGCCCGCGCCGAAGATCATGGTGACCAGTCCGGTGGCGGTGACGAGGTAGAACCACATCTCGCTTCCTGCCAGCACCGGCCAAAGCCGCGCGAGCAAGAACACCCCGGCTTTCACCATCGTTGCCGAATGGAGGTAGGCGCTGACCGGAGTGGGCGCGGCCATCGCGTGCGGCAACCAGAAGTGAAACGGAAACTGCGCCGACTTGGTAAAGGCGCCCAGCAGCACCAGCACCAGAATGGCGGGATAGAACGGCGATGCCTGCACGGCTGCGCCGCGCGTCAGGATCGTGGCAAGTTCATACGATCCCGCCGCCTGCCCCAGCAGGACAAGCCCCGCAATCAGCGCAAGTCCGCCGCCGCCGGTTACCGCCAGAGCCATCCGAGCGCCTTGCCGCGCATCGGCGCGATCGCGCCAGAAACCGATCAGCAGGAACGACGACAGGCTGGTCATCTCCCAGAACACCAGCATCAGCAGCACATTGTTCGACAGCGCGATCCCGACCATCGCGCCTTGGAAAAGCATCAGGAACGACAGGAAGCGCCCGGTCGGCTCATCGCTTTTCAGATACCCCTGCGCATAGATGACAACGAGCAGCCCGATTGCCAGGATCAGCCCGGCGAACAGCAACCCCAGTGGGTCGAGCCACAGGCTGAAATCGAGGCCAAGCGCCGGAATCCAGGCGATCCGCGCTAGAAGCGGCTCTCCCGCCAGCACATCCGGCGCGACCGTGAGCAATATCGCCAGCCCCGCCGCAGTCGCCCCGCCGGCGATTCCCATATGAACGCCGCGCGATGCCCGGGCGAACAGTGCCAGCAGGATGGCGGCGATAAATGGCAATGACGTCAGGACCAGCAAGGCCATCGGTGGAATTCCCGATCTTCGAACGTTTCAGTCGGATCGCGCGATTTTGCGATCATGCAGCTCCCGGTGGGTGCTGGGTGGAACAATGCAGGCTAAGCCCCGTTCGCTTTGCACGACCGAGCGTGGGAATGATAGGGCAGATGGCATGCGCTGTGCGATGATTGCAATACGGCCCCTCCTTTGGCCCACGACCACCGAAATCGGGGCATGAACGGCTCGCAGGCGTCAGCCGACGGCATGACATCGCGCTGGCGCTGGCTCGTCAGCCTGTTGTTTCGGCGTATCTGGTTTCGGGCCGCATTGTTCTCGCTGTTCTCGATCGGGCTGGCGCTGGTCGCCGCCTTCGTCGCGCCCTTCGTGCCCTATGATATCAACACGAAGATCGGCTCGGATGCGGTCGACAATATCCTGGGCATTCTCGCGTCCTCGATGCTGGCGGTGACGACATTTTCGCTGACCGCGATGGTTTCGGCAGTGGCCGGGGCCACCAGCACCATAACTCCGCGCGCCACCCAATTGCTGATCGAGGATTCGACCGCGCAAAATGCGCTGTCCACTTTCATCGGCGCTTTCCTGTTCTCGATCGTCGGCATCTGCGCCCTTTCCACGGGCATCTATGACAAATCGGGCCGGGTCATCCTGTTCGTCGGGACGATCCTGGTCATCGCCATCATCGTCATGACACTGCTGCGTTGGATCAGCCATCTCACAAGCTTCGGCAGGGTCGGTGACACGATCGATCGCGTTGAAAAGGTGACGACTGCAGCTATCGAGCGCTTGGGCTATTCAGTCAGCGTCGTACCTCCCGAGCGGGTTCTCACTCAGGGCAGGCACGCGGTGTTCTCGGACAAGATCGGTTACGTATCCCACATCGATACCCGGGAGCTTAAGAGCCTTGCCAAGGACCTGAACTGCACAATTGAAGTGCAAGTAACGCCCGGCGCGTTCGTCACACCCAATCGCGCAATCGCGTGGCTCGACCATAGCGATGCCGACTGCGACACCGCGATCCGCAAGGCCTTTACGCTCGACCATCATCGCCAGTTCGATCACGATCCACGGCTTGGACTGGTCGTGCTCTCAGAAATTGCCTCCCGTGCGCTGTCGCCTGCGGTCAACGATCCCGGGACGGCAATCGCCGTCATGGGGGCGGGCGTCCGCGTGATGACCGCGTTGCTGGATGAGACCCGTCCTGAAACGCCTGATGAGACGGGTGTCCGCCTGCCCGCCATGAGTATCGGCGATCTGCTAGATGATCTGTTCCGCCCGATCGCTCGCGATGGTGCAGGGCTTGTCGAAGTGGCAATCAAACTGCAGCGGTCGCTATCCGATATCGCCGCCGCCGCGCCGCGATCGCATGGCCTGCTGGCCATCCGCGCGGCCGATGCCCTCGCGCGCAGCGAGGCAGCGATGACGTTCAGCTCAGACGTGCAAAGCGTCCGCGCCGCCTATCGCCAGTATTGGGTCGATCCGGGCAAGGATGCGTGATGGAAGACGGCACCTTTTCTCCGATCCACCTCTCCTGGGTGGAAGCCATATTGCGCCTCGGACTATCCATGTTCCTGCCACTACTGATCGGCATCGACCGGTTCGTTCGAGGCAAGCCGATCGATTTCCGGCCGTTCATGATCGTGGCGCTCGCCGCATGTGCGCTGTCGCTCACGATTATGGAATTGGGCGCGCGCAATACCGGGCCTCAAGTGGACGTGGGGCTCAGCCGCGTATTTTCCGGCGTCATTACCGGCATCGGCTTCCTGGGTGCTGGCGCGATGTTTCGCCAGGACAGCTACGTGAAGGGCGCCGGTTCCGCTGCGTCTATCTGGGCAGCGGGCGCTATCGGACTGATCTGCGGCGTTGGTTTGCTGTGGCTCGCGGTGCTGTTAGCGGGGGGTGTGCTCATCGTGCTGATTGCCAGCGCTCCCTTTACCGGCAAATATGATGCGGACTAGCATCAGCGACGGCAGGGCTGACCGACAGGAACCAAACGCCGATCTGAAGACATTAGTAGCCTATGTTCTTTGATTCTCTTGACGGGCTTATGCGCGTGGCCGCCGTTTCGATGATGGCCTATGTCGCCATGGTGTGCATCCTGCGCCTGGCCGGCAAGCGATCGCTGGCGAAGCTTAACGCCTTCGATCTGGTGGTCACCGTCGCGCTGGGTTCGACGCTCGCTACGGTGCTGTTGAGCAAGGATGTCGCGCTCGCTGAAGGCATCCTGGCGTTTATTGCGCTGGCAGCGATGCAATGGCTGGTCGCGCGGTTGTCGATTTCCAGCAAAGTCTTTCGCCAACTCGTCCGCTCCGATCCCCGGCTACTGTTCGAGAACGGCAAGTATCGCCACGATGCGATGGCGCGGGAACGTGTCACTGCAGGCGAGGTGGATGCTGCGGTGCGCTCGTCCGGACATGGCCGGATGGAGGACATCGCCGCTGTGATTCTGGAAACCGACGGAAGCATGAGCGTTATCGCTGGCAACACACAGGAAGAACTGACCGCGCTTCGTTCCGTCCAGCGCTAGCGAGTCTGCTCGATTTTTATCTCGTCAATACAAACCATAACGCAGCACGAGCAGCCCCGACAGGGTGACGATCATGATCGCAACCAGAGGTAGCCCGGTTCTGGTGTAATCTCCGAACTTGTAGTCCCCAGCCGACATGATCAGCATGTTGGTCTGATACGCCACCGGTGTCGCATAACAGAGGTTGCAGCCGAACAGCACGGCCAGAACAAGCGGCTCCACCGGGATGCCAAGCTGCTGCCCAAGGGTGAAGGCGATGGGTGTTCCCACTGCTGCCGCTGTCGTGTTGGACGCGAAATTGGTCAGCACGGTCACGAACAACATCACTGCTGCCAGCACGCCCGCAGCCGGGAGATACTGCAGCCCCAGCGCCAGCAATCCGCTCAGCCATTCCGCTGCCCCGCTTTCCAGCACGACGCGCCCGATCGCGATACTGGCCGCGACCAGCACGATGACCTTGGCTGATAGCGCGCGGCCAATGCGATCGAAACGGACGCAACCTGTCACCAGCATGGCGATCGCTCCGCCCAGCGCGGAGATGGCGATCGGCACGATGCCGATGCTCGCCGGGATTACTGCCGCCGCCATCAACCCCAGCGCCAGCGGGGCCTTGGTGGTGCGCGGCAGTTCTTTTGCCCCATCGAGAACCAGCATGTTCTCGGCCAGCGACATGCGCTGGATATTCGCCAGCGTGCCAACGACCAGCAGGATGTCGCCTTCCCCAAAGGGAGTATCGCGGTAATCCTCGACCGCGGTCTGCGGCAGCCAGGATCGCTGAACCCGGTGCAATCCGAGGATCGCAACGTTATAGCGCTCCGCGACATTGGCCGACGCGGCACCCTTGCCGACAAGTCCCGAATCCTTGGTCACCGAAAGCTCGACGACGGTCAGATCCTCGCCGGTCTCGGCATAACCGCCACGCAAGCGATCCATCAGCCATGCCGGTGCCGCCGTAGCGCCGAGCACGCGCATGGCCTCTTCCAGCGCGGAGTGGGTAGCGGTCACCATCATCCGCCCGTCAGCCCCCGCCTCACCGATGATCTCGACACCGGCGGGCAGCAGCGCGGCGATCTTGTCGCGCGGCAGATCGCGCGCGATCGAAGTTTCGCCGAACCGGAGAAGCGCGGTGAACCGGCGCGGCTCATGGCCCGCTTCCACCGAATTGTCGGGCAGCAGACGCGGCATGACCAGCCAGATGAATGGCAGGGCCACCAGCGCCGCCATCATGACGATCGGCGTGAAGTGGAACACCGTCATCGGCGGCAGACCCATATCTCCGGCAATCGAAACGACCAGCAAGTTGGTCGATGTTCCGATCGTCGTGGACATGCCACCGATCAGGACCGCGCTGTTCACCGGAATGAGCGTGCGTGATGCGGGCATCCCGCCGTTGGCCGCGATCGTCACCATGATCGGCAGCATCAGCACCAGCACCGGGGTATCATTGACCATCATGCTCATGCCGAAGGCGAGCGCGAGCGTAACCAGCAGGCCGACCTGCTGGTTGAAACTCCATACCCGCATCAGCAACCGCGCTACCGGTTCAAGCGCGCCGGTGGTCACCAGTCCGCGACCGAGCACCATGAGCGCGCAGATCGTTACCAGCGCATAGTGTCCGAAGCCTTCGAACGCGAGCTTCAGCCCATCGGTTGGCACCTGGCCTGGCAGGGGAAAAGAATAGAGCCCCAGCGCAATGGCACTGATTGTCAGCAGCGAAATGATCTCAACCCGCGCACGGCCCGACACGAAGCCATAGAACATGGCCCCGGTCAGCAGCATCGCACCAATGGCATGGGGAGACGGCATTGCTATCATGATGGTTCGCCCGTTGCGATGGTCAGGACGAAGCGCTGGCCGGCAGGTGCGGTCGGCACCGCCTTGACCCCCTCGGTCGCCAGTAATTCAGCGATAGCACGCGCCCGGCGCTCCGCAAGGCCCGGACGGTCTGAGGGAGGGCTGTCGGGCAGGCCCGGCACGGCCAAAGCTGGCGCGTTCCAACGCTTTGCCGCCCATGCCGACGTCAGCACCGCGGCGCGCGCCGCGCCGTCAAGGGCATCGACGGAGTTGGCAAATTCGATTTCCGGCAGCGGGCCCTGAGGCGGGACGACCGCGACTACCCATCCGTCGGCCTCGGCAGCCGCGCGCTGCTCCAGTATCCGGTACGTCGCGACCGTTGCCCCGGGCAGCGGGAACGCGGATGCGGTTACTCGGTGATGGTCGCGATCGATGATGACCTCGTCCACCGCGACTCCGGTGATCAGCGCGATCATGCGAGCCAGCGCCGTCGTGCGCTGCGCTTCCGCATTGGATTGGTCGCCGGCCTGGCGCAGTTCCTCGCGCTGGGCATCAAGTGCGCCGGCACCCGGATCAAGCATGACCTGATCGACGTCGAGCCGAACCGGAGCGCCCAGCGTATCCTCGATCGCCGATTGAAGTCGCGGGCCGGTACGCGCTCGTCCGCGCGGCGCGATGACGACAGAACGGACGAGGATCGGTTCGCGGTCGAAATCGATTTCCAGCTGGGTGACGCGCGCCTCGGTGCCGAACCGCTCTCCCAGCAGCGAGCGGACCTGCGACACGGCAACGGCTTCACGCGCGATCCTGCCAAGCGACAATGCCAGCGGCACGGCCATGGCGATAAAGACCAGCAGCAGCACAGCAGTCTGCGCCCAGGTCTGCCTGCTTGAGAGGTGGTGCCCGAAACCGTAATAACGGGCCATCACCGTCGCCGATAGCGCGATGGTGATGAAGTTCGTGACGAACAGCGCAAAGGCCCCGCCCAGCACCGGCAAGTTCCATGTCGCAAGACCATAGCCGACCACGGCAAGCGGCGGCATTAGCGCGGTGGCGATGGCAACGCCGACGATGGTCTCTCCCCGCCCGCGAATAACCGAGAAGCTGCCGGCCAGCGCCGCAAACAGCGCGACGGCCAGATCGAACAGATTGGGCCGCGTTCGCGCCACGATCTCTGCGGTGGGTGCCTGGAGCGGGGACAGCATGACGATCAGCGCGGTGAAAGCCACGGCAGCTACAGTGCCGATGACCAGCGCTTTCAGAGACCGGCGCATTTCCGCGAAATCGAACAGCGCCAGGCTGAAACCGAAGCCCAGAATCGGGCTCATCAACGGCGAAATCAGCATCGCGCCGATGACGACCGCTGGCGACGAGAGCAACAGGCCCAGGACGGCAATGCCCGCAGACATCATCGTCATAAAGGCATAGCGCGGCGACCAGCCGCTTTCGTCGACTATTTTCGCTACGATCTTCTCGTGCTCGACAGAAGCGACGACATTCTTGCGCCACCAGCGGTACACGGTCAGCCGACCCAACGCGTCCTGAAACGCTTCGTGCCCGCCCCCTGCCACTTCCATCATGAATTCCCCAGACATAACAACATACGCGCCTGGGTGATAGGCGGACAAAATCGGGATGTCTGCCCTCCCCGCGCTGGCGGGTTCATCGATAGTCTAAAGGTGTGCTGCGCAATTACCCGGAAAATTGCGAAGAAGTTGCCGCTTTATTGCAAAACATATCCCGGCAAGACCTCCCTTGTCCTCAAGCAGACGGAATACGTGCAAGACGGCGATCCTTCGCTCAGGACAAGGCCGGCTGCGAGCGAACTGCGTGGCCGCGGGCGTCATCAGAGGTGTTGCAATTGCCCGCCACCTTGGCGCGCAATCCGGATGATGGCGGTCCTTCGGACACGGTCATGGCAGGCATCAAATGCCGCATAATATCCTGCTGCGCTGCTATCCGGTGCTGCGCAAGCGCCTGGCACAGTGGGCTGAGATCGTCGACCCGGTGCCAAAAACCGGAGATGTCGCCCAGAACCTCGCGCAATGCGCGGGCTGCGTTCCTGTCGGCTTCGGTGATATGGTCCATCGTCTCTCGCCTAACTTCGCAGTTGTCCTGTTGAAGCTAAAACGTTGTAAGCGCGGCCAAAGTTCCATCGAAGTTGCTTATTTGGCGGGACAATGGCCAACATGCGATAGTGCTTTTGCTGAACGTCTCGGGAACTTCACGCGGATCGGTCATTTGATTACCCCATACAAGGCTCCGGAAGAGCCGCCGCGCCAGGCACAGGACTGCATGAAACGTGCAACCTGAACGCGGGGCGCAGCGGTTGTCCCGCGCGTCAGGTCAAATCGGGATGTATTGGCCCGCCCGTAAGGTCGGCAAGGATCGAGCGCCGTTGCGCGGGTTGCGCGCAGCTCACCGCTTGTCGATGCCTGGGCACCAGTATGGGCTCAGCCGATCCCGGCTGATCTGATGACAACGCGCATGACAGGAGCATCAGGAACAAGGCGACAAGTCCAATGCTGCAGGACCCTTCCAGAATATCCACCGGCAATTCGGGCCTCGACACGATCCTGCGCGGCGGATTGCCAGCCAACCGGCTCTATCTCATCGAGGGCGCGCCCGGTTCAGGCAAGACCACGCTGGCGTTGCAGTTTCTGCTCCAGGGCCGGGCCAATGACGAGGCTACGCTCTACATCACGCTGTCCGAAACAAGCGAGGAACTGCGGGTCGTAGCGGATTCGCACGGCTGGAACCTTGACGGGGTACACCTGTTCGAACTCGCTTCGGCCGACGAAGTGCTGGGCGGTGGACGTGACCAGTCGATCCTTCACAGCTGGGAAATCGAGCTTGGCGGAACGATCCAGCTCATCAAGGACGAGGTAGAGCGGATCAAGCCCAGCCGGGTCGTCTTCGACAGCCTTTCGGAAATGCGTCTGCTGGCGCAGGACCCGCTGCGGTATCGCCGCCAGATCCTGCTCCTCAAGCAGTTCTTTGCAGGACTGAATACCACCGTGATCCTTGTCGATGATCTTTCCGGCGGCGAGCGCGACGATCACCTGCACAGCCTGTGCCATGGCGTTGTCACGCTCGAACGCCTGGCGCTCGATTTCGGAGCGGCACGGCGCCGGCTAATAGTACAGAAGCTGCGCGGCGTGGACTTCGTTTCGGGCTATCACGATTTCGTTATCCGTAAAGGTGGGCTGGATATCTTCTACCGTTTGACTGCGGCGGCGCATCACTCAGCCTTCATCGGTGAACCGCTTCCCAGCGGGGTGCAGGAACTCGACAATATGCTCGGCGGCGGGCCGCCACGCGGCACCAGCACGCTGATCACCGGGCCCGCTGGTTCGGGCAAGACCACACTGGCACTCCAGTATCTTGCGGCGGCATGCGGTCGCGGCGAGAAGTGCGTGATCTATGAATTCGACGAGCGCATCGGCACGCTGATCTTGCGGGCAAATGCGTTCGGCATCGACTTGCAGGCGCTCATTGACAGCGGGCTGATGGCCGTGCGCCAGATCGATCCGGCGGGAATAGCGCCGGGCGAATTTGCAGCGATGGTGCGCAGCGAAGTGGAAGACAATGCCGCTCAGGTGGTCTTGATAGACAGCCTCAACGGATATCTCGCCGCGATGGCGCAGGAGCAGCAACTGATCCTGCAATTGCACGAGTTGCTGTCCTATCTCAGCCACGCTGGCATCGCGACGTTCGTGATCAACCCGCAGCAGGGCTTCTTCGGCACGATGCAGACGAATGAGCTCAATGTGTCCTACGTGTCCGATGTGGTGATTTTGCTGCGCTTCTTCGAAGCGGAAGGGCGCATCCGCAAGGCGATCTCCATCGTCAAGAACCGCAGCGGCGCGCATGAAGACACGATCCGCGAACTGCGGATCGATCAGCAGGGCATACGGGTGGGCGCGGTATTGTCCTCATTCAAGGGCGTGCTGACCGGTACGCCCGAGTATACCGGGTCTAAGGACCCACTTCTGGAAGATCGCGGACCTCGTGCATAGAACATCACCGGAGGGCAACCGGGTCCTCATCAATGCGCCATACGGGCGCGATGCGGACAGCCTCTACAAGTTGCTGGCGTCCGCCAGTTATGACGTGGCGCTATGTGCCAGCCTGGCCCATGTCGCGCACGCTTTGGACGAGCGCGTCGGTGCCATTGTCCTGACCGAAGAGGCGCTCGCCGCCGATCTCGCGCCGATCCATAGCGCGCTGCAAGCGCGGCCGGCTTGGTCGGACGTGCCCTTCCTCCTGCTGGCGGGGAGGCAAGCCGGGGGCCGCAACGCAACCGAGATCGTCCGCAGGCGCCTGCCTGAAAGCGCGCTCAATGTCATCGTGCTGGAACGGCCCCTCAGTTCGGAATCGCTGCTCAGCGCCATCGCTTCGGCATTGCGGGGTCGCCAGAAGCAATTCGAGATCCGCGATCGCATCGCCGATCTCGATACCGAGCGGGCGCGCCTCGCGACCCTGCTGGAACACCTTCCCGTGGGCGTCGCCTTCGTGGGCTCGGAACGCCAAACCATTCTGGCCAATCCCGCATTCCGGCGGTTCCAGCCGACCGGCGAAATCCCTGCGAACACGCCCGACGGCGAAGATCGCTGGATTGGCTACGAGGCTGACGGAACCCGCATCACGCGCGATCGCTTCGTCGCCATGCGCGCGCTCAGGGGCGAGATCGTCCAGGGTGTGGAGTTCCTGTACCGGCCCGAGCACGGCGAGGATGTCTGGACCCGGGTAAGCGGCCTTCCGCTTTACGATGCGAACGGCACCATCACCGGATCGATCTCGGTCATAGTGGACATCGATCAGCAGAAACGGTCTCAGGAGGCGCTGACAGCGGCGGCGCATCAACTGGAACACCAGGTGGCCGAACGGACAGCCGAGTTGCAGGATGCCCTGGCCCGGCTCAAATCCGAGGCTGAGGAGCGGGAAAGAGCGGAATCCGCCTTGCGGCAGGCGCAAAAGATGGAAGCGGTAGGGCAATTGACCGGCGGAATCGCTCACGATTTCAACAATATGCTGACAGGGGTCATCGGCGCAATCGATGTCCTGAAGCGCCGGATAGCGGCAGGCCGGGTCGACGATCTTGAACGTTTCATGGAAGCGGCATCGATTTCGGCGCAGCGCGCGGCCGGGTTGACCCAGCGTTTGCTGGCTTTCTCACGCCGCCAGTCGCTCGACTCCCGGCCAACCAACGTCAATGCGCTATTGGGCTCGCTGGAGGATCTCCTGCATCGCACGATGAGCGAGCAGGTGACCGTCAAACTGCAAACCGAGGAAGCGCTCCCAGCCGCCGTTGTCGATCCCAACCAGCTTGAGAACGCCATCCTCAACCTCGCGATCAATGCGCGCGACGCGATGCCCGATGGGGGCACGCTTACCATCGAAACCAGCCTGGAGACGCTTGACGAGGCCTATGTGGCGGCTCGCCCTGGAGCGGTCGCGGGGACCTTTGTGATGATCGCCGTCACCGATACCGGCGCGGGCATGAGCACGGAGATGATCGACAAGGTTTTCGAGCCTTTCTTCACGACCAAGCCGATCGGCCAGGGCACCGGCCTGGGGCTGTCGATGGTCTATGGCTTTGCCAAGCAGTCCAACGGGCAGGTTCGCATCCACTCCACTGTGGGGTTCGGCACCTCGGTGAAGATCTACCTTCCCGTATCAGGCAGCGAGCAGGCGGTGGAGACTGCCGTCTGCGCCGTGCCCGTCGAGCAAGGCAAGGGCCAGACCGTGCTGCTGGTGGAGGACGACGATTCGGTTCGCCTCCTGATTACAGATGTTCTGGAGGAACTGGGCTATTCTTGCGTCGCCGCGGCCGAACCGGATGCCGCGATCAAGCTGTTCGAAACAGGCCGCTCCTTCGATCTGATGATTTCAGACGTCGGTCTGCCCGGCATGAACGGCCGCCAGTTGGCCGACGTCGCGCGCACCTTCCTGCCCGACTTGCCGGTCCTGTTCGTCACCGGCTATGCCGAGGGGGCAGCCGTGCGCAGCGGTTTTCTGGGTGAGAACATGGCAATGATCACTAAACCGTTCCAGATCGACGTCCTGTCGGCGCGAATTAGCGAGATACTCTCCTGACGGACACCGCTGACCGTCCCAAGATCCTGATCGCCACGCACCATAAAGCCCTGATAGTGTTCTTCTGAGGGTCTTTCCGCACTTTTGCGTCGCTGACCAGTCACAGCGTGTCTTCGGGCAACCATGACGAAGTCGATTACGCCTGCGATATCCAGCGTTCGACCCATAGCCGTCTCGATTTCGCGCAATTGCAGGATTTCCCGGCGTGTTGGAGACGCTGGAATGCAAGGCATGCTAGCCTTGTCAGCTGGGAATTTGCGTTTTGTCTTATGGAGGTACTGCCGCCACCCTCTCCATGGCTCGACAAGGGGATCAAGACACGGGGATGGCGACAGATGTTATAGAAACGCTCTGAATCTCAAGCAGTTCCTGAGGTCGGCACAAAAGAAAAGGGCGGCAAAATTGCCGCCCTTTTCACGTTTTTCGAATGCGAACGATCAGTTCGGAATCTTGTCGGCGTTGTCTTCCATGGCATCGGCCTTGGCTTCACCGGCATCGCGAACGGCGTCAGCCTTGTTTTCCATGGCGTTCTCAGCCGTCGAATCCACGCCATCGACAGCCGGATCCATCGCGTCGGCAGTCTCTTCGATTGCATCAGCGGTAGCTTCGGCGGAATCCCGTACGGCATCAGCCTGATCTTCCGCAGCATTTTCCGTGGGGCTGTCGCACGCAGCAAGGCCAAGGCTCATGGCGGCGGCAGAAGCCAGGATAGCGGATTTTGCAAAGGCTTTCATATAATTCCCCTCTTGCTTGGGCTGCACGACCGTGAACGTCACGGGCGCAGGTGTTCCATGAACTGTGATGCGGCAGGAATGTTCCCTTGAGCGAGACGGTTTGCGGTAGACCGTTTCTGCAAGGTGCAGGGAACCAGAAAGCCGGTTCATCCGATTCACGCGGGTGCCAAACAAAAAATCAGCGCTCGCAGAAGCCCCGGACGAAGCCGGAACCATCGTCGACCCCCAGGATGCCGCAGAGAGTGCGGGGCTGATCTATGTCAGTGACGAGCAGCGAGGGATCAGTCGGCATGTCCACGGCAAGACCTTCCGCTATCGCGATAGCAAAGGCCGCGCGTTGAAAGACAGGAAGACGCTGGACCGCATTGCCGCGCTGGCCATCCCTCCCGCCTACACCGATGTATGGATATGCCCGAAACCCAACGGCCATCTCCAGGCGACCGGGCGCGATGCCAAGGGGCGCAAGCAGTATCGCTATCACGCCAAGTTCCGCGAAGTGCGCGACGGTCACAAATACGAGCACATGCTCGACTTCGCGGCCGCGCTGCCCGCGATCCGCGCCCGGATCGACACTGACCTCGCCCGTCGCGGATTACCGCGCGAGAAAGTGCTGGCGGCAGTGGTGCGCTTGCTGGAAACGACGATGATCCGCGTGGGTAATGCGGATTACGCCAAACAGCACAAGAGCTATGGGTTGACCACCTTGAGAGACCGCCACGTCGCGATCGCAGGCGCCGAGATGCGGTTCAACTTCAAGGGCAAAAGCGGAAAGCAGTGGCAACTGAAGTTGCACGACCGGCGCATCGCCAAGGTGGTGAAGGCCAGTCAAGATCTACCCGGCCAGCACTTGTTTCAGTATATCGACGAGGACGGCGAGCAGCGCGAAGTCAGTTCAACCGACATCAACGCCTATCTCAAGGAAATCTCGGGCGCGGATATCACCGCCAAGGATTTCCGCACGTGGAGCGGCACCGTTCTGGCCGCAACCGCGCTTGCCGAATACGAGACGGTCGACAGCGAAGCGGCGGCCAAGCGCAACATCCGCGAGGCGATCGAAAGCGTTGCCTCGCGTCTGGGCAACACACCAACGGTTTGCCGCAAATGCTATATCCACCCCGAAATCTTCGAGAGCTATCTGAGCGACGCGCTGGTCCTGCAGGCGAGTGAAGAGGTCGAGAAGGAACTGCGCACCGAAGTCGAACACCTGCGCCCCGAAGAAGCGCTGGTGCTGGCGTTCCTGCAGCGCCGCCTCACCGCCTCGCACAGGGGCGCCGGGAAGGACAAGAAGAGGCCCAGGACTGGACGAGCCACCTGACGGCTACTGCGCCGGATTGTGCCGCTGCAGGAACGCGCCCAGCGTTTCGTACCAGCGCTGCTCATCCTCTGGCCGGGAAAAGCCGTGGCCTGCTTCGGGAAAGGATAGCGTTTCGATCGGGATCCCTGCGGCTTTCGCGCTGTTCTTCAAATCGTTGAACTGACTGAAAGGAACGTTGCTGTCCTTCGCTCCGTGGGCCAGCAGCACCGGGCGCTTGAGCTTACCCACCTGACGGGCTGGCGAAACCGAGTCGAAGTCGAACGTCTTTTCATCCCCGCGCGTCCACGCTTTCCATTCGCGCGCCCCAGACCGGCTGAAAAAGGCGCTATCATAGCGAAGCTGCCGGTTCCAGTCCGTCACGCCAGCAAAGCTTGCCGCGCACCGATAGCGCTCCGGATTGCGAATTGCGGCCCAGAGCGCTGCATATCCACCATAACTTGCCCCAACGACGCAGACCCGCGCGGGATCGGCTATACCCTGCTTGACCGCCCAGTCGGTTGCGTCGTCGAGGTCGTCCTGCATGGCCCGTCCAATCTGGCCCTTGCCAAGCTTTTCAAAATCCTCGCCATAACCATCCGATCCACGATAGTTCGGTTGAAGAACGGCATACCCGCGATTGGCCAGGAACTGCACCTCATCGTCGTAGGCCAGCGTATCGCGAACGCCGTATGGCCCGCCATGCGGAAGAACGATCAGCGGCAAACCCTTACCCGGCGTCCCGACCGGCAGCGTCAGATAGGCCTTGATCGCAGTCCCGTCGCGAGCCTTGTAGGATACCGGTTCCGGGCGAGCCAGTTTTGCTGTGACGAGAGCCGGGCGGAAGTTGGCAAAAAACGCGAGTGACCGGTCGGCCGCCGAATATATGTAGAGCGCGCCGGGGTCGTCTTCGCGGCTGACGTGTACCAGCATCCGCGACTCGTCGCGCGCACGCGACATCGGCCAGACGTCCATGCCGGGCATCGCGCGTTCCAGCTTGGCCTGCACAGCCCCGCGCGCCTTGTCGAGCCAGACCACCCGCTGCTTGTCATCGACATAATAGACCGCCGAGGGCTCGCCATTTTCACCGATTGTAGCACGGGTCAGATCGTGATCGGGATCACGATAGATCACTTCGCCGGAAGTGCGCGTCGCATAATTGAAGCGGCGCAGCGCAACGCGGCCATCGACAGGCTCAAGCACGTAACCTTCATCGGATCCGGCAACGATGCGGACGACGTCCCAGACCTTGTCCTCAACATCGTCCTCGCTGATGCGGGCAATTACCTTGAGATTGTCCTCAGGCGTCTTGCGATACCAGATCTTCAGCCTTTCGAACTCCGTCGAAAAGCCCATCCGCACATTACCGGCGTCGTCGGCCACCCAGCCCCAAATTCCGGGCTTCTGGCCCTGGATGACCCGTGACAGAGCAGGCTGACCGGGCACGGGATCGTAGCGCCAGACCGACGGCCAGTCGAAAATCGTTCGCTGCAGGGAAAGCAACAAGTAGCGACCGTCCGGGTCGGTATAAATGACGTTGTCGCCATCCGGCCCTTCTCCCTTGCGGCCGATGAAGTTCAAGGTCGAACTGGGATAGTCAAAACACAGCAGCCGCGACATCCGCGTTTCCACGTCGAAAATTGATGCGTTGGCAGATACCGACAACAGGATGCGGTCGTTGCCGAACCATTGATACCATTCGAGTTCCTGATCTTCCCCAAGCGTGACCTGATGCCGCAGCGCCTTGGTTACGGGATCAAGCAGGACAATGCGGGTAGCGCCCGCCATCGTCATGCGAATGGCGAGAGTTTTGCCGTCCGGGGACAGAGTAGCGCTGTCGAATTCACTTTGCCCCGCGAAAGCTGACGCCGGTATCTCGGAACGCGCGGCAGCTTGCGTCGGCGCCGGTTCGGCTGCCGATGCGCCAGGCCCCAGGACAGCGCTGCCGACGAGCAGGACAGCAAATGTCGCTGCCATTTGAACCTTTGGTATCCGAACCTCCATGCCGCCGTGCTTGGTCAAGAAC
Organism: uncultured Novosphingobium sp.; assembly: GCA_964502105.1. Classification (GTDB taxonomy): domain Bacteria; phylum Pseudomonadota; class Alphaproteobacteria; order Sphingomonadales; family Sphingomonadaceae; genus Novosphingobium. The sequence continues at coordinate 103,359 of CAZCUS010000009.1, forward strand.
AGCCCCTCAAGCAATTTCTCGAACCATATCGCAACCCGCGCATATTTCAGCGAGTTTCTGGTCCAGACTTGCGCTATCCGTGGCTGGATTGGATACCGGAGACAACTCATGACAAGTTCGCCCATCGCCCGCGAGGCCGTCGGCCTGGCGTACTCGCTGGCCGCGATGAAGGAAGCGCAGGCGATGTCATGGCGCGCGGTCGACCGGATTGCGGCCGCGATCCGGCCCGGGATGCGTGAGAGCGAAGCCCACGAGATCGGGGAAACAGTGCTGACCGAACTGGGCATGGAGCTTTCATGGCATCCGCTGCTGGTGCGTTTCGGGCAGAACACGCTCAAGATCTTCAGCGACCGCACCAGCGGCGAAACCGTGCTGGGGCAGGATGATATCTTCTTTATCGACATGGGACCCGTGTTTCACGGCCATGAAGGCGATGCCGGCGCAACATTCACCGTGGGCAACGACCCCGAAATGCGTGCCTGCGCCGTGGCGGTGAAGGAACTGTTTGATCGCGTGCAGACGATCTGGGCGGATGGGAACGTCAGTGGTGGTGCGCTCTATGCCCGAGCCGCCGAAGAAGCGCAGGCCATGGGGTGGGTGCTCAATCTCGACATTCGCGGCCACCGGGTGGGCGACTATCCGCATTCGGTGCACAAGGGCGGCAATCTCGGCGATTTCGACGCGAGGCCTGCCCCCGGCCTGTGGATCCTCGAAGTGCAGATTCGCCACCCGACCCGGCCCTTCGGCGCATTTCACGAGGATCTGCTCGCCTGAGCCGCAGCGCCTCGCGGCGAATAGCCGCCAAGTGAACAGCATTCGATAAATCCTTGGGCCCCGGCCCATGCGAACCATATCCATCCGGCAAGCAGAGGCGGGAACATGGCGGCCCGCATCCGCGTCCATCCAACACACGGTTTCCCGCGCGAAACCCCGGAGACGAACAATGGCCGATCTGGTCGATACCATCCTCAAAGCCCGTTTCACCCAGACGATCAACGGCGAAGCGGTCGCTACCCAGTTCGAGGATGTGATCGATCCTTCCACCGGCAAGCCGTTCCAGCAAAGCCCGGCCGCAACCGAGGCAGAGATCGAGCAGGCCGTCAGCGCCGCGCGCGCCGCGCAGCCGGCATGGGCCGCGCTGAGCTGGGACGAGCGCGAGGCGTATCTTTGCCGCCTCGCCGACGCGATGGAAGCCGAGACCGAGTATCTCTCTACCCTGCTGGTGATGGAGCAAGGTCTGCACCTCGCCAGCTCGATCGGATACTTTGCCCACGCGGTTCGCAGCATTCGCGGCCTCAGCAAAATTCGCGTACCTGATAAGGTGCTGGCGGACAACGATAACCACCTGGTCATCCAGCGCTATAGCCCGCTGGGCGTGATGGCGGCGATCGGACCGTGGAACGCGCCGGTCGTGCTGGGCATGCAGAAGGTCGCCACCGCGCTGATCGGCGGCAACACGGTGGTGCTCAAGCCTTCGGAATATACCCCGCTCAGCACGCTGGAAGTGGGCCGCATTGCGCGCGGCATCCTGCCCGATGGCGTGTTCAACGTGATCGGCGGCGGCCGGACCGTCGGCGCGGCACTGGTCGCTCGCGACGATATCGACAAGGTCTCGTTCACTGGCTCCACCGCGACCGGCGTGGCAATCGCCAAGGCATCGGCCCAGTATCTGCGCTCGCTCACGCTCGAACTCGGCGGTAACGACGCCGCGATCCTGCTGCCTGACGGTTCGATCCCAGCGATGGTTTCCGCAATCATGATGACCGGTCTGGCCAACCGCGGCCAGTTCTGCGCTGCAATCAAGCGGGTTTACGTGCCAACAGCGCTTTACCACGAGGTTTGCGAGCAACTGGTTGCCGCCGCCAGCAACGTCGTCATCGGTAACGGCCTTGAGCCCGGCGTCGAGATGGGCCCAATCCAGAACAAGGCGCAGTTCGAAAAGATCTGCGCCTACGTCGAGGATGCGAAGGCCGCTGGCGGCCAGATCCTGCTGGGCGGCGAACCGCTTGACCGCGAGGGCTATTACTACCCGCCGACAGTGATCGCCGGCCTGAGCGACGGCGCGCGGATTGTCGACGAGGAGCAGTTCGGCCCGGTCGTGCCGATCATTGCCTACGATGACCTCGACGATGTGATCGCCAAGATCAACAGCGGCCCTTACGGCCTGACCGGCTCGATCTGGACAGCGGACATTGCGCGCGGCACCGAAATCGCCTCACGCCTTGCCGTCGGTTCGGGCTGGGTCAACCAGCACGGGGCTTTCGATATCGAATTCCCCTTCCCACTGATCAAGGCTTCCGGCGTCGGCACCGACTGGGCCGACTATGGCGTGAAGGGATCGATGCGCATGCAGGTGATCCACGCCAAGAAGCTGGCGCAATAAGCTCTGTCAGGACGCCGCTGGGGCGACCTCGGGAACGGGGTCGGCCGGCGGCTGGGCATTTGCTTGCGGCGGTGGCGCGTCTTTGGCCCGCGCCTTTTCACGAGCGACGAGTCCGGCAACGTAGTCGATTTTCGTCACGATCGCTTCGGACAGGTGGAACGGGTAAAGATCAGCCAGGCCCATACTGCGATTGACCGCGTTCATGGCGAATGACAGCGGCGCCATCCGGGCCGCCAGCGTGGCGGTATCGGCGCCGTAAGGATCGAAATCCCCGCCCCCGTCCGGATTGCTAACTGCGTCCGGAAAGCTGGGTGCCAGGCCAAAGCCGCGTGCCGTCGCTACCACGTCGACAATGTGCAGGTAGTGGGCGAAAGTCTCGGCGAAGTCCTCCCATGGGTGCGAGGTAGCGTAAAAGCTGACGTAATCGTCGGTCCAGATCTTGCTACCGCCATTGTTGTAGTGGGCTTGCAGGCTTTGGCCGTAGTCCATGGTCTCGTCGCCGAATACAGCACGAAACGCCTCGATTTCGGCGGGGTCGTGCTCGATCAGGCGCGACCAGTAGTGGTGGCCCACCTCGTGGCGGAAATGGCCGAGCAGCGTGCGATACGGTTCGCCCATCGCATTGCGGATACGCTCGCGCTCGGCATCGTCGGCTTCGATAAGGTTCAGGGTGATCAGCCCGCCATCATGGCCAGTCAGCACTTCCGGCGATCCGGCCTGCTCCGCGCTGGCATCGTACAGGAAGTCAAACGCCAGCCCCTGCATTCCCGGAGGGGCTTCGGCCGTGGTCTCGACCGGCAGTTGCAGTTTCAGCAGTGTGTGGAACAACCGTCGCTTCGCATCCTCGATCTTCGCCCAACGCGCCGGGACCGAAGGCTCGGCCAGGTCCGGAATTGTGCGGTTGTGGCGGCAGGCGCGGCACAGCGGCGTGTTGTCCGTGGTGGAGACGAGCCAGTTGCAGATCTGGTAGGCGTTATTGTTCGCGCAGACGATGACATCGTCGATTTCGCCCTCGGCATCGCGCCACACGGTCGCCCCATCAGCCAGGAAGCAAAAGGCATCGATCCCTGGATCATAGCCAAGCGTGGCATTGCACCCCGGGCATACCCGGACTTCGAAATGGTTCAGGCGGCGGCAGTTCGGGCAAGCGAACGAACGCATAAGGCAGTGTCCCTGTTGGTCTGTGCAACGCAAACCGCAAGCAACCGGCAATGTTCCGACACAGCCCGCATTTCAATTCCGCGTCCGTGCGTCGCTACTGGGGCGGTTCGGTCGCGCGCGGCGTTGGTCTGGGCGTTTCGCGCGCGGATGGCGGCGGCCGCGCGGTAATCGGCGGTACTTGCACATCCTGTCCCACGCGATTGCCATTGATCCGCAAACCGCCCTCGTCGATCCGCACGTCCAGCGGCACGCCCTGAATCTCGGTGCTGAGCGATGCTTCACCCTCACCTACGTTCAGCCTGGCATCGCCCAATGGAATATCGGTGAGGTCTGGCACGTCAAGCGGCTGCACCGGACCACTTGGGTTCGCGCGCGGTGCCGGCTTGGCGCGCTCTCCCAGAGCCTCGCTCATGAAGTCTCGCCAGATGCGCGCGGGAATGCTGCCGCCCGAAACGCCCTTGAGCGGCGTGTTGTCATCCTTGCCGACCCATACGCCGACCACGAGATCACCAGCATAGCCGACGAACAGCGCATCGCGGTTCTGCTGGCTTGTGCCGGTCTTGCCGAAGTTCGGCCCGCGCAGCATCGCCGCGCGCCCGGTGCCGCGATTGACCGCGCCGCGCAGCAACTGCTCAATCGCTTCGTGATCGCTGGTCGAAAAGCTGTGCTGGTTGCCGAAAAGCCAATCGAGCCAGCCCTCTTCCTGCGCCGGAAATGCCGTGGGCTCGACCGGAAAGCGGTTCGCCGCAACCCCCGCATAAGCCGAAGTCAGTTCCAGCAGCGTCATTCCCGCGCTGCCCAGCGCAAGGCTGGGATCATCGCGCGGCAGCGGCGAGGCGACGCCCATGCGGCGCGCCATCGCGATCACCTTGTCGCTGCCGATTTCGTTGAACAGCCGGACGGCGGCGACATTGCTCGATTGCGCGAAGGCATCTTCCAGCGTGATCGTCTCGCTGTAGCGATCGTTGGCATTCTTCGGCTGGTACGAGCCTTTTTCGATGGCGGTATTGGCAATGGTATCGTCGGGCTTCCAGCCTTCTTCCAGCGCGGCGAGGTAGACGAACAGCTTGAAGGTCGATCCAGGCTGGCGGCGCGCCTGCGTGGCGCGGTTGAAGGACGAATCGGCGTAGTCCTTGCCACCCACCATCGCGACAATCTCGCCATTGGGGCGCATCGCCACCAGCGCGACTTGCGCCTGCCCAAGCGGCGCGCGTGCGATTGCCCGCCGCGCTGCCGCCTGCAACCTGGCGTCGAGCGTGGTGGTATAGGCCTGCTGGCTGTAACTGCCGAAATTGAGCTTGCGCGCCTGCGGCAACGCCCAGTCGGCAAAATACGTGCCGGTCGGCAACTGACTGCGCGTGCGCACGTCAAGCTCGGGATCGGGCGTGCTGCGCGCGTCTTGCGCGCTGAGGAACCCGGCATCGACCATTGCACGAAGCACCAACCGCATGCGCTGCTCGGCCTGACCGTAATTGCGGGTCGGCGCGAGGCGGGAGGGCGCCTTGACCAGCCCGGCCAGCATCGCCGCCTGCCCCGGCGTCAACTTTTCCGGCTGGCGGTGGAAGTAATGCAACGACGCCGCGCGCAGGCCATACGTGTTGTCGCCGAAATAGGCATTCGACAGGTAGCGCTCCAGGATCTCGTCCTTGGTCAGCCATGCTTCGAGCCAGAACGCGATCAGCACTTCGCGCGCCTTACGGCCCATGTTCTGCTTCGACGTCAGGAACGTGAACTTGGCCAATTGCTGCGTGATCGTGCTGCCGCCCTCGGTCCGACCGCTCGTCAGATTGGTCCAGGCGGCACGGGCGATACCGCGCGGATCGATGCCCCAATGGCTGTAGAACCGCCGATCCTCAATCGCGAGAAACGCTTGCGTCACATGCTTGGGCAGCTTGGTCACCTCGACCGGAGCCTCGACCATGCCGCCGTTGCGCGCAATCGGCGTGCCATCGGCGGCGAGCAGCGTGATCTGGGCAGGCGAGATCGGTTGCAGCGACTTCGACAGCGGCGCGGTTATCGCCAGCCAGCCGACCAGCAGCACGAACAGCAGCAGCAAACCCGCCGCCCCGCGCGACACATACCACCACCGGGTGCGCCCCTTCTTCGGCGGCAGGCCGGCTTCGCCCGCCTCGCCGCCCGGCACCGGCCCGGCATTGGCAAAGTCGATCGGCGGCTGACCACGCGGTAAATCCGCCGTCAGTGCAGGGTCATCCGGTTTTCGCTTCAGCCACATCGCAACGCCCTTTAGCATTAGCCTGAGGCAAGCAGAACCATTCTTGCGATGCCTTCCGCTATCGGCAGCGACGGCAATGCGGTAAGCACGCCAAGGCCCCGGGCTAGCGGGGCTAGCAAAGGGTTTTAATGCACTGCACCAAGACACAACCGGCTGACGCACGGGACATCCGCTGATGGTCGCCAGCGTATTCGACTTGTTCAAGATCGGCGTGGGTCCGTCGAGTTCGCACACGATGGGGCCAATGATCGCAGCCGCCGATTTCGTCGATCGGTTGCAAACCGCCGGAAAACTCGAAGCAACGGCGCGGGTCGATGCCGCGCTTTACGGTTCGCTTGCCCTCACCGGCAAGGGCCATGCCACCGATCGCGCCGTGTTGCTTGGTCTGGCCGGCAACATCCCGGCGGAGATCGATCCCGACGATGCCGAGGCGCAGGTTTCGGCGATCCGTGAGACGGGGCGCATGTATCTTGGCGGCACCCACCCCATCGCCATCGACGAATCCCGCGACGTGCGCTTTCTCCAGCGCGAACGGCTCGATTTCCATAGCAACGCGCTGATTTTCACTGCGTTCGATGAAAACGGCGGAGCACTGCTAGCCCGCACCTATTATTCGGTTGGCGGCGGTGCTGTGCTCGATCAGGACCAGATCGGCCATAACGCGCCGCCCGAAGGTGGCTGGGACGTTCCCTATCGCTTTTCCTCGGGCGACGAACTGCTGGCGATGACGGAGAACTCCGGCCTGACCATCGCCCAGATCATGCGCGCGAACGAGCAAGCGGCGATGCCCTCAGACGAGATCATCGCGCGGCTGATGGCGATCCGCGACGCGATGTCGGCCTGCATCGATCGCGGCGTGCGCTCCACCCTGGCCGAATTGCCCGGCGGACTGCGCGTCAAGCGGCGCGCGCCCGGAGTATTCCGCACCCTGATCGAACGGCAGGAACGCGCGCTGGTCGATCCGCTGAGCGTGATCGACTGGATCAACTTGTGGGCACTGGCGGTGAACGAGGAAAACGCGGCAGGCGGCAAGGTCGTCACCGCGCCGACCAACGGCGCTGCCGGCATCATCCCGGCGGTGCTGCGCTATTACGAGCGGTTCGCCCCGCAGGCGACACAGCAGGGGGTAGAGAACTTCCTGTTCACCGCCGCCGCGATCGGATCGCTGTTCAAGGAGAACGCGTCTATTTCGGGCGCCGAGGTCGGCTGCCAAGGCGAAGTCGGCGTTGCTTGCTCAATGGCGGCGGCGGGGCTGACCGCGGCGCTGGGCGGCTCCCCGCAACAGGTGGAAAACGCCGCCGAGATCGGCATGGAGCATAACCTTGGCCTCACTTGCGATCCGGTGGGCGGGCTGGTGCAAGTGCCGTGCATAGAACGCAACGCCGTCGGCTCGATCAAGGCGATCGAGGCCACCCGGCTCGCCATGCTGGGCGATGGCACGCACCGGGTCAGCCTTGACCAGGTGATCGAGACGATGCGCAAGACCGGGCTCGACATGTCCGAACGCTACAAGGAAACGTCGCTTGGCGGGCTGGCGGTCAACGTCGTGGAATGCTGACCGGCGCTGGGCGCCCCAACGGCCCGGGCAATTTGTCCGCCATCAGACCTAGTGACATTGCCGGGGATCATCGGTAGGGGCCGCAACCGATGGACCTGATCCGCGCCTTTTTCCAGCGTCACCGCGCCTTGGCCTTTATGGTCATAGCGGCGGCGCTGTGCATGAAGGCGCTACTGCCCGCCGGTTACATGATCGGCGAAACATCGCGCACCATCACCGTGCAGATTTGCCATGACGGCTCCGGCATCAGCCAAAGCAAGCAGATCGCCATCCCGATGAAGGGCGCGGCGGCCGATACCAAGGGCAAACAAGGCAACGGCGAGTGTCCGTTCTCGGCGCTGTCGATGGCTTCGCTTTCCGGGGCCGACACGGCGCTGCTGGCTGTGGCGCTGGCCTTCATCCTGGCGCTTGGGTTTGCGCCCATCCGGCCTATCCTGCCGCAACGCCAGTTTCATCTTCGCCCGCCGCTACGCGGACCACCGGCATTCGCCTGACACTGTAAACCGGCCGGTATGTCCGGCCAGACCAGCATTCGTCAGGACACCACAGCCGCCGCGCCATAATTTCGCGCGTCGCTGCGGTCCGGCAGAAGATCCGAACAGGGCTATCATGAAATTCCGCATTACCACGGCGCTTGCCGTGCTCACCGTATCGCATCCCGCGCTGGCGCAATCGGTCGCCACGCCAAAATCCGACCCCGCCATTATCGTTACCGGTGAACGCGATCCGGACGATCCCGCCGTGGTCGCCGCCGCGCGCGAACGGCTGGCGCGCACGCCCGGCTCGGTCTCGGTCGTCGCGTCGGAAGCCTATGAGGATCGCTTGGCCATCGGCATGCCCGATCTGCTGCGCGATGTGCCCGGCGTGCTGTCGAACAAGCGCTATGGCGAGGAAACGCGGCTTTCCATTCGCGGCTCGGGCATCGACCAGAGCTTTCACCAGCGCGGCGTCCTCATCGCGCAAGACGGCGTGCCTTTCGCCGATGCCGACGGCTTTTCCGATTTCCAGAAAGTCGATCCGCTGAGCGCCCGCTACATCGAGGTGTACAAGGGCGGCAACGCCCTGCGCTTTGGCGGCGCGCAACTGGGCGGCGCGGTCAACCTGGTGACGACCAACGGCAAGACCGCGTCCTCGCCATTCCTGCTGCGCGCCGAAGCCGGCGCGTTCGAAACCTATCGCGGGCAAGCCGTGGCTTCGACCATGTTCGGTGGGTTCGATGTTTATGGCGCCGTCAACGCGATCCAATCGGACGGATATCGCGAAAACCAGAAGCAGAAGTCGGTGCGCGGCACGCTAAACCTGGGATACAGTTGGGGCGAAGAAAACGAGGTCCGGCTGATCGGTTATGCCGCCGATATCGACCAGCAAGTGCCCGGCTCGCTGTCGCTTGCCGATGCGCTCGCCACTCCGCGTAAGGCTGGCGCCGGCGTGGTGGCAAACCGCTGGGCACGCGATCAGGAGGTCCAGCGCGTGACGTTGCAAACGCATTTGCGCTTGTCGGACGGACTAACCTTCGAAGGCGGCGTCTATTCGACCTGGACCGACCTGCGCCACCCGATTCCGATCGTCATCGAGCAGGACGTCGCAACACGTGGCGCGTTCGGTCGCTTCGATCTCACCGGCGAAGTCGCAGGCCACAAGGCTGACCTGTTCTTCGGTGCCTATTACCGCAGCGGACGCACGAAATCGGCACTGTACGTCAACATGGGTGGCAACAAGGGCTTCCAGTTCGGCGATGGCCGTCAGGAAGCCAGCGGGCTAGACCTGTTCGCCGAAGGACGTTTCTTCCTGACCGACCACCTCGCGCTGGTGGCCGGGGGGTCCTATGGCCGCGCCACGCGAGACTACACCGACAATCGCAACGCAGCGAACAGCACCGACGAGACC
>CAZCUS010000009.1:112590-135814 GCA_964502105.1 uncultured Novosphingobium sp.
TCGACTGGTTCTCGCCGCGCCTTGGCCTGCTGTACGAAGGCAACGGTGGTTTCCAGATCTACGCCAACGTGACGCGCTCAGTCGAGCCGCCGCACTACGGCGCGCTGGTGCAGTCGCCCTATCCGCAGTTCGTGCCGGTCGCAGCGCAGAAGGCGTGGACCGCAGAGGCCGGAACCCGTGGCCGGGTGGGCGCGGTGACATGGGACGTGACGTTCTATCGCTCGTGGATCGAGGGCGAATTGCTCAGCTTCAATGCCGTGACGGGCTATCCGGCAGCTTACTTCAACGCGGGCGACACGGTGCATCAGGGCGTGGAGGCCAGTCTCGACTGGCACATCCTGTCAAGCGTCAGCGCCGGCTCGCTGCGCCTGCGCCAGACCTATGCGTGGTCGGACTTTCACTTCGATGGTGATCCGATCTACCGTGACAACCGCATGCCGGTCGTGCCCGAGCACCAGTACCGCGCCTCGCTGCGCTACGAGCACCCGTCCGGCGCCTGGGTCGAGCCGTTCGTCGACTGGCGCCTGAAGGACGTCTGGGTGGACTATGCCAACACGCTCAAGGCACCGGGCTATGCCCTGCTCAACCTCTCGGCCGGGGTGGAATTACCACGTGGCATCAGCCTGTTCCTCGATGCCCGCAACCTGACCAAGAAAAACTACGTCGCCGAGTTCGGCGCGGTTACCGACGCGCGCATTGCCGCGACGGCGGTGTTCTTCCCCGGCGAGGGGCGGTCGCTGTTCGGCGGTGTTCGGGTGCGATTCTGATGAACCGCGTGGCCAGGGAGAACGGCGGCACCGTTCGGTCCGCCAGCGCACTATACCGCACCATCTGGCGCTGGCATTTCTATGCCGGACTGTTCGTGCTGCCGTTCATCCTGGCCCTGTCGGTCACGGGCTCGATCTACCTGTTCAAACCGCAGATCGACCGCTGGGAAGAGCGGGCCTTCCGCGACCTCGGCGTAGCTAGTGCGGTATCGCCGGACCGACAGGTAGCGGCAGCACTGGCCGCGCATCCCGGGGCGCGCTTCAATCACTACCGCCTGCCGGAGCAGGCCGGCGATGCCGCGATGGTCCAGATCAGTCTGGCCGATAGGCAAACGCGCGAGGTTTACGTTTCACCGCAGGGCACTGTGCTCGGCATGCTCGATCCACAAGCTCGCATCTCCGCCACGGTAGCGACGATCCATGGATCGTTGCTGCTGGGCCAGTGGGGCGACTGGCTGGTGGAACTGGCGGCAAGCTGGACGATCGTGCTGATCCTCAGCGGGCTTTATCTCTGGTGGCCTCGTCCGTTTCGCGCTGCAGGGGCCCTGTGGCCCCGGCTTTCGCTGCGCGGGCGCCCGCTGCTGAAGGATATCCACCGCGTCACCGGGTTCTGGATCGCCGGGCTGGTGCTGGTCATGCTGGCCAGCGGTCTGCCATGGGCCGGTGTCTGGGGCAGCGCGTTCACCTGGGCACGAACCGAACTCGGACTGATCGAAGGACCGCAGAACTGGAAAACCGGAGCGCAAACCGCTCACGGTGCGCATGACCACGCCGCGATGATGATGGAAGCGCCGCCAAAAGTGCAGCCCGCCAGCCTCCCGCTCGCCGCCTTCGTTGAACGGGCACAGGCGGAACGCATGGCCTATCCGGTGCTGGTGCTGCCACCCCATGCGCCGCAGCGCTTTGGCCCACCCACGGGCAATGACTGGACCGTCAAGTCAGAAACCCAAAACCGCCCCCTCACCCGGCAGGTAACTTACGATCCCGCCACCGGCGCGGAAACCAGCCGTAGCGGCTTTGCCGACAAGCATGTGATCGACCGCGTGGTGAACACCGGGATCGCGTGGCATGAAGGGCAATTGTTTGGACTGGCCAACCAGTTGCTCGGCGTTGCGACGGCTTTGGCCCTCATCGCCATCAGTCTGCTAGGCGTGATGATGTGGCTCAAGCGCCGGCCAAAGGGTGAGATTGGTGCACCTCCGCCAGTCTCGGGCAGCAAGCCCGGCTGGGTGATCGGCGCGATCATGGTTCTCGGCCTGCTGCTGCCCCTGTTCGGCGCTTCGGTCATCGCCATTTTCGCGTTCGACCGGATCGCATCCCGGTTGCGCGCAGGCAGGTAAGCCGTGGCGGCGCGTTACTTGCCCCGCGCGACGCATTTGCCACCGTCGGGACCGACAGTGCCGTTGCAGGTGCGCTGGGCCAGCATCGGCTCGTCGATGGCGATCAGGTGGTTGCCATCGGCCTGCCGCTGCAGGTCGAAGCCATCGTAGAGCTTGCCCGTCGCGGTGTAGGTGCGGAACTTCAGCCGGTCTCCATCGACATCGACAATCTGGTACAACTCGGTCGCTTCGGCAGTCTTGTCGGGCTGGGTGCGGGCACGATCGTTGAGGCCATACATCTTCGACCCGGTGACCGAAACGAGATAGACCGGCCCCTGAACGGCACCGTTCGCCTGCGCGGTGGCGGAGGCTTCGCGTCCGGCTTCCGAGGTCAGGCGGCTGTAGCAATGGTCGTGACCCTGCAGCACCAGATCGACCTTGCGCTTGTCGAACACCGGCTTCCACGCAGCCTTGATCTCGGCCGTATCGTTGGGGCGGGCACAAGTGAAAACGGGCTGGTGAAACAACACCATGTTCCACTTGGCTTTGCTCGATGCCAGCGTCTCATCCAGCCAGCGCGTCTGCTCTGCCATGGTGCCCAAGCTGATGGCTGATGTGCCGTCCAGCACGATAAAACGCACACCCTGATAGTCGACGTAATAAGTGGTTGCCTTCACCCCCGGCGCGCCGTTGTCGGGCAAGGCGAATTGCAGCGGCCAGTATGGCCCCAGCTTGCGGCTTTCCTTGCCGTTTGGCAGCATGGCATCGACATATTCGTGATTGCCGGTGGCGGGCAGTTGCGGGACGATCGACCAATTATAGCCGCCCGCCTGATTCCACTCGCCCCACTCGTCGTCATGATCAAGGTCGTCGCGCTGCGCCGCCAGATCTCCGGCATGGGCGACCAGTTCGATCTTGCCATTGGCGTGGAACGCCTGCCGGATGACGCGGCTGGCGTAGGTCAAAATCCCGTTCTGGATATCGCCGAGATAGAGGAAGCGGAATGGCTTGGCTTCGGCAGCGGCGGTGCGGAATTGCAGCCATTCGCTCCAGCCGGCGCTGCCTTTGAGCCGATAGGCGTAGACCGTATCGGGCGAAAGTTTATCGAAGCGCACCTGATGGTACAGCGCCGGCCCGTTTGCGCTGTCCTTTGGCGCGCTTGTGGTGCCGGTAACAAACACTGCCTTTTCCTCCAGCGTCGGCCCGTCGACGGCCACCGCGATCTGCGCCTCGCTGGTGGTTTGCGCGGTGTCCGTACGCCAGGCGACCGCCATGCCCCGCGTCGGATCGGCGGCGGGCGTCAGGATCACGCGATCAGGCAGGCTACGCGGCGCATAAGGCGTGCCAACCGAGCGCGGAACTGACGGTTGGGCTTCTGCCGCCGACAGCTCGTCGGCAAACGCGACCGGCGACGCCGCCGACAGCACGAATGCGCACAGCGCCACCATGCAGGACCGGTTGGCAACAGAGCGACGGGCAATCGGGGAACGCATGACCTTGTCCTTCGGATGAACCGGGATAAGCCGGATCTTATCCGACAAACAGGTCATGCCAGACAGATAAATTATGTCACGATGGTGACGTTTGATGCCCCCGCTATTGCACTGCGGAATCGAGGCTCGGGTTTACCCGGACCGAGGTGGAGGCGGCATCGAACGACGCCCCCACCCCGCCAGAATCTACAGGATATACTTGGACAGGTCGCTGTCGCCGGCAAGATCGGCAAGCCGATCGCGAACGTAAGCTGCGTCAATCGTTACCGTCTCGCCCACGCGGTCCTCGGCCTCGAAACTGAGGTCCTCGAGCAGCTTTTCCATCACCGTCTGCAATCGCCGCGCGCCGATGTTCTCGACACTTTCGTTGACCTGCGCGGCGATCTTGGCGACTTCGCCGATGGCATCATCCGCAAATTCCACAGTGACCTGCTCAGTGGCCAGCAGCGCCTTGTATTGCGCGACCAGATTGGCGCGCGTCTCGCTGAGGATACGCACGAAATCCGCTTCGGTCAGCGCCTTCAACTCGACGCGGATCGGCAGACGGCCCTGCAATTCGGGCAGCATGTCGGACGGCTTGGCAACGTGAAACGCGCCGCTGGCGATGAACAGCACGTGATCCGTCTTCATCGGCCCGTATTTCGTGGCGACAGTCGTGCCCTCGATCAGCGGCAGCAAATCACGCTGCACGCCTTCGCGGCTCACCGAACCGCCGCGCACATCGGACACCGCGATCTTGTCGATCTCGTCAAGGAAGACGATGCCGTTGGTTTCAGCGCTGGCCAGCGCGACGCGGGCGACGTCGTCCTGGTCCATCCGCTTTTCGGATTCCTCCTCGATCAGCTTATCCCAAGCCTCGGGCACACGCAGCTTGCGCCGCTTCAGCTTTTGCTGGCCGAACGCCTTGCCCATCATGTCCGACAGGTTGATCATGCCGACATTGCCGCCCATGCCGGGTATCTCCATCGGCATGGAGGGGCTGTCCTCAACCTCGATCTCGACTTCGGTGGCATCCATCGAATGGTCGAGAATGCGCTGGCGAAAGCTCTCACGCGTGGCTTCGGACGCGTTGTCCCCCACCAGTGCGTTGAGCAGGCGCTCCATCGCCGCCTTGGAAGCGGCGTCTTTCACCGAATCGCGGCGGCGCTCCTTCTCCAGCCGGATCGCTTCTTCCACGAGATCGCGCGCGATCTGCTCCACGTCGCGGCCGACGTAGCCGACCTCGGTGAATTTCGTGGCTTCCACCTTCACGAAGGGCGCATCGGCGAGCTTGGCCAGACGGCGGCTGATCTCGGTCTTGCCGCAGCCGGTCGGGCCGATCATCAGGATGTTCTTGGGCGTGACTTCATCGCGCAGGTCATCGCCCAGCCGCTGGCGCCGCCAGCGATTGCGGAGCGCCACCGCGACGGCGCGCTTGGCCTCGGTCTGGCCGATGATGTGTTCGTCAAGCGCGGCGACGATCGCCTTGGGGGTCAGGTTGTCGTTCATGGTTTCTTTCGGGAATCAGATAGTCTCGACCGTCACGCGGTCGTTGGTGAAGACACACACTTCGGCGGCCACCGCCATGGCGCGGCGGGCGATCTTCTCGGCGTCGTCCTCGTAATCGTCCAGCGCCCGCGCGGCGGCGAGCGCATAGTTGCCGCCGGACCCGATCGCCGCGATGCCGCCTTCGGGTTCGAGCACGTCGCCGTTGCCGGTGATGACCAGCATCGTCTCGACATCGGCGACGATCATCAGCGCTTCCAGGTTGCGCAAGTATTTGTCGGTGCGCCAATCCTTGGCAAGTTCGACCGCGGCGCGCGTCAGCTGGCCGGAGTGCTGCTCAAGCTTGCGTTCCAGCCGCTCGAACAAAGTGAAGGCATCGGCGGTCGCCCCGGCGAACCCCGCGATCACGCTGTCATCCTTACCGATCCGCCGCACCTTGCGCGCGTTCGGCTTCATGACGGTGTTGCCCATTGAAACCTGACCATCGCCCGCGATGACGGTCTTGCCGTCCTTCTTCACGCCGATGATGGTTGTCCCGTGCCACTGGATCAGGCCGTGGCTCGCCCCGCTATTGTCCATGCGCGGGATATATGACGCGCGCTGGCCGGTTCAAGTTGAGTCGTTGGTTAGGTGCGGTCGTGACATCCGTCACGACCTTGCGGCGGCACCGGCCCACGCCCCCGCCCGGCCTCCCACTAAGTGTATTCTATATGGGAGGCCGGGCGGGGGCGTGGGCCGGTGCCGCAAGCCAATCGCGGATGCGATTGGCGCACCCGACAAATAACTCGCCGCACCAAATAAATCAGCTTCCGTTCGGTCCCGGGCCGGTGGGCACATTGCCGCCGCCGCCTGCGCCGACCGAGCCGACGTTGCCGAACAGATCCTCGAAGAAGCTGCGATCACGGCCCAGCGTCGGCGTCGAATCGCCCGAGGGACTGATCCGTGCGATCTGTTCCGTGCCACGGCGATCGACCGCGATCACGTTTCCGGCAGGATCGAAGCGCAGGCGCAGTACCATCTGGTCCTTCGTGCGCGGACGGCGGAAGGCGGCAGTCGTGGTGTTCTGCGAGACGTAGTACCAGTCCTGCGGGCCAAACTGGCTGGCGAACGTAGGACGGCCCAGCGTGCGCTCCACCGAAGTGCGATTGTCGATGCCCGGCTGGATCGCATCGACAAGCGTGGCGTCGACGACGTAACCGCGATGGTCCTTGATCGATGTGCAGCCCCCGGCCAACACAACGAGACCAAGCGCAAGGCCTGCCGCCCAAGCCTTTTGACCATTCACCCGCATTCAATCACTCCAGATCCGGTGCACGCCTGTGGCCGGGCTATCGCTGCATATTGCCACTGGGCGCGCTGCCCATATATCGGCATGGAGCCTTAGGGCCACGTGCCGCCTCACGCAATGGCGTTAGGCGGGATTGGGCCGAGGCGTTTGAATTGCCGATGAATGAAAGGCCGCCCGATACCGTGACGTTCCTGACCAAGCTTTTTTCCCGCCGCTCGGACGACCGCGCCGCCGTGCGACCGCTGTGGCACCGCACGGTGGAAATCGCGCGCGAGAAGCAGTGGTATGCGCAGTGTGGGGTGGCCGATACCGTGCCCGGCCGTTTCGATGCGGTCACGCTGGTGCTGGCGCTGGTCATGCTGCGGATGGAGCGCGACAAGGCGCTGATCGAGCACTCGGTACGCCTGACCGAGCTGTTCGTCGACGATATGGACGGCCAGCTTCGCCAGAGCGGCGTCGGCGACCTCGTGGTCGGCAAACGCATGGGCAAGCTGATGGGTGTGCTCGGCGGACGCATCGGCGTGCTGCGAGAGGCTCTGCCCCAGGGACGAGCGGCACTGATCCCGGTTCTGGAACGCAACGTCACGCTGATCGAAGGCGCGGACAAGGACCGGCTCGCTGCCGAAGTCGAAGCCCTCGCCCAGCAACTCGATGCTGCCAGCGACGAAAACCTGATGGCGGCAAGGATCGCGCGATGACAGCCACCAGCCTGCCGCCGCCAGAGTTCTCCCGCCCCATCGATATCCGCCAGACCGAAGGCAAGGCGATGCGGCTGGAAGCCAACGAGGCGGAACGCGCCGCGCTTTCGCGTCGTTTCGGACTGGTGCGGATCGACAGTCTATGGGCCGAAGTCACGCTGTCCCGCAAGGACCGGACTGTCGACGCCAATGGGCGTGTCGTCGCCGAAATCGTGCAGAGCTGCTCGATCTCCGCCGAAGATCTGCCCGTCTCGGTGGATGAGGCGGTCCATTTTCGCTTCGTTCCCGACCTGACCGTCCCCGATGCCGACGAGGAAATTGAACTCGATTCTGATTCGCTCGACGAAATCGAATACACCGGTTCACACATCGACGTCGGCGAAGCCGTGTCCCAAAGCCTGGCGCTGGCGATTGACCCCTTCGCAATTGGTCCGGATGCAGAGCAAGTGCGCCGCAAGGGCATCCTCGGCAGGGCAGAAGACAGCAGCCCCTTCGCCGTGCTCAAGGGATTAAAAGGGACTGACTAGTGCCCCTAGGACAATCCCTGGCTGGCCTGAAACACCGCCAGTTGTGCCGCGAAAGCCCGCTGAAACGCAGGACGGGCTTCGGCGCGGGCGACATAATCGCTGAGCGTTGGACGCGAAGACAATAGCGCCGATCCCTGCAGCCGGCGCAACACCGCCACCATCAGCAGGTCGCCCGCGCTGAAGGCACCATCAAGCCATTCGGTGTCGCCAAGCCGCGCCACCAGTTCGTCCAGCCGGGCTGCGATCCGCGCCTCGATCAGCGGTATGCGCTGCGGCGTCCACGGCCGGTCACCCTCGCCGAATTCGGCCACGTCGGTTTCGACGATGGGCGGCTCCACGGTGCTGGCGGCGGCGAACATCCATGCGATCGCGCGCGCTTTGCCGTCCGGGTCGCCGGGCAGAAGACCGGGGAAACGCTGCGCGATGTGCAGCACGATCGCGCCCGATTCGAACAGGACGAGATCGCCCTCCTCATACGTCGGGATCTGCCCGAAAGGCTGGAGCGCGCGATGCTCCGCCTTTTTCATTGCCACGAACGATACCAGTCGGACAGCGTAAGCCTGCCCCACTTCCTCCAGCGCCCAGCGCACCGGCATGTCACGTGCCAAACCCCGGCCTTGGTCGGGTGAGCTTTCGAATGCAGTGATCGTGATCGTCATCATCAGGACTCCAGCCTGATGGCAACGTGCCTCGCAAGAGGCTGGTCTGGCAATCGAAAGTGCCTCGCCGCGCGACATGACGAAATCAGGTCAAGCCAGCTCCAGAAATCGACGCTAGAGGACATCCAGTAGCCGCGCGGTTCTTGCGGGTTGGCATAAGCGCCAGCGTAAACGACCGTTCCCTCGCTGACATAGGGCAGATACGGCGTGAAGGTCCTGTTGAACACGTTGTAGACCGTCGCGCTCGAGCGGATCACCGGGTTGAGCTGATTGGCAATCGCCGGGGTCGTTCAGGTGAATGCCGTCGCGAGTCAATCTGAGGTGCTGCCCAAGTTGGCTTCAGCATTGCTTCACTACAAACAGACGATCGTTAATCGGCAACCTCAAACGCGAAACAACCCGGAAACGGACCACCGCTCGGGTTGTTTCAAAATGGAAATTGCCTTGCCGGTACCGGCCAGGAATCTCGTCAGAACGGGATATCGTCGTCCAGATCGTCGGCCATGCCGCCACCGGTGCGGCCCCAGTCGCCGCCGCCGCTGCCGCCCGAGGCGCCGCCGCCCGACGATCCGCCGCCACGACCCCAGTCGTCGCCGCCCGAAGAACGGCCGCCACCGCCGCCTGATCCGCCGCCCGCGCCACCGTCATTCCAGCCGCCGCGCGAACCACCGCCGCCGCCGCCGCCAGCACCGGGCGCTCCGTCAAGCATGGTCAGCACGCCGCCGATGCCGCCCACTGAAACTTCGGTGGTGTAGCGGTCGTTGCCGGACTGGTCCTGCCACTTGCGGGTGCGCAACTGGCCTTCGATGTAGATCTTCGAGCCCTTCTTGAGGAAGCGCTCCACCACGCCGACCAGCCCATCGGACTGGATGACGACGGAATGCCACTCGGTGCGCTCCTTGCGCTCTCCGGTGGCCTTGTCTTTCCAGTTCTCAGAGGTGGCGATGCGCAAATTGGCGATGCGCCCGCCGTTCTGGAACGACTTGATCTCGGGATCGGCGCCCAGATTGCCGATGAGAATGACCTTGTTGACGCTGCCTGCCATCGAATCGCTGCCTTGCTGAATGAGACGCGTTGCGTAGCCGCTGGCGTGAAGCCATTCCAGATCAATAGCCGGATATTCGGATTCAATCCCCGCCTAAAGGCCCAGCGCCACCGCGCTCCAATACGTGATGCCGGCGGTGATATAAGCGAGCCCGAACAGGTAGGCGAGCATGAAGGCCGGCCATTTCCAGCCATTGGTCTCGCGGCGCGTGACAGCGATGGTCGACATGCACTGCGGCGCGAACACGAACCACGCAAGGAAAGCCAGCGCGGTCGGCAGGCTCCAGTCGGCTTTCAGGCGATCGCCCAGCGCGACGGCCTGCTTGTCCTCATCATCGCTGGCGACGGCATAGCTTGTTGCCAGCGAGGCGACCGCCACCTCTCGCGCCGCCATCGCCGGGATCAGCGAAAGCGCTATATCGCGGTTGAAGCCGATCGGCTCCACCACCACCGCCAGACCATTGGCCAACGTACCCGCGATCGAGACATCGACCTGGTCCTCGCCCGGAGCGGCCTGCGGGAAGTTGAGCAGCACCCACAGTACCACCGTGACAGTGAAGATCACCGTGCCCGCGCGGCGCAGGAACACATAGGCGCGCTGCCACAGGCCGATCGCCAGATCCTTGATGCGCGGAAGCTGGTACTTCGGCATTTCCATGATGAAGCCGCTGGCAGCGCCCTTGGTCACCGAACGGCGCAAGACCAGCGCTACCACCATCGCACCGATGATCCCGGCCACGTAAAGCGTAAACATCACCAGACCCTGCAAGCCGACACCCACGCCCACTGAACGGTTGGGGATGAATGCGGCGATGATCACCGCATAGACTGGCAAGCGCGCCGAACAGGTCATCAGCGGGGCGATCAGGATCGTGGTCAGCCGGTCCTTGGGATCGGCGATGCTGCGCGTCGCCATGATGCCCGGAATGGCGCAGGCGAAGCTGGACAGCAGCGGGATAAAGCTGCGCCCCGACAGGCCGACGCCAGCCATCAACCGGTCCATCAGGAACGCCGCGCGCGCCATATAGCCCGATGCCTCCATCGACAGGATGAAAGCGAACAGGATGATGATCTGCGGCAGGAACACGACGACCGAGCCGACGCCGCTGAGCAGGCCATCAGTGAGGAAATCGCGCACGAGCCCGGCCGGCAGTTCGGCAATGGTCAGGTTGATCAGCCAGCCCACCCCCGCTTCAAGCGCATCGGCAAATGGCGTGGCCCAGGCGAACACCGCCTGGAACATCACGAACAGGAAGGCGAACAGGATCACCGGCCCCAGCCACGGATGCAGCAGCACCCGGTCGAGCCGGGCGTGCAGGCGATGGCGGCTCGTTTCCGAAAGGATCGCGCCATCGGCCATCGCTTGCGCGGCCACGCGTCGCTCTGTCAGGCCAAGCGCCGTCAGCCCGGGCCCCGGATGACGCAATTCGGCCGCCGCAATCGCCTCGGCCAGTTCGGTCAGTCCGCGCCGCCGCACCGCCACGGTGGGAATCACGGTGACGCCCAGTTCCTGCTCCAGAATCTTGGAATCGATCACCAACCCGTCACGCTCGGCCAGATCGACCATGTTGAGCGCGACCACGGTGGGTTTGCCCAGCGCAATCACTTCCTGCGCGAACACCAGATGCTGATCGAGGTTGGAGGCATCGAGCACCACGATCAACGCGTCAGGCACGGCCTCACCCGGAAATTCGCCGCGAATGACCTTGCTGGTCACTTCCTCGTCGGGACTGGTCGGATCGAGCGAGTAGGCGCCCGGCAGGTCGGTCAGTTCCACCGGCTCGCCCGTGGGCAGCACCAGCCGCCCCGATTTGCGCTCCACGGTAACGCCGGGATAATTCGCGATCTTCTGACGCGCACCGGTCAGGACGTTGAACAGCGCACTTTTGCCGGCGTTCGGATTTCCGACGAGGGCGATCTTGCGCGGCACGCTCACAGCGGTTCGACCTGCATGGCAGCGGCATGGGCGCGGCGCAGCGCCACCGTCATCCGGCCTATGGTAATCGCGATGGGATCGTGTCCGCCGAAAACGCCGCGATGCGCTACGGAAACCTTCGCGCCCTCCTCAAGCCCCAGCGCCCGCAACCGGGCGGCTTCCTCGGGCACGAGAGTGGACCATTCTACCGAGACGATACAGGCCGGTCGGTTGGCGGGAAGCATGTCGAGGGTCATGTCGACCCGCTGCCAGATTACGAAGCGTCTTGCAACTTATTCGCAATAACGAGGGGCCTTAGCTGGCGGGATAGCGCAGCCGTCCCAGAAACCGCGACATGCTGAAGCGTTCCTCGGGCTTGCGCAACAGTGAGGCCTTGGTCTTTTCGAACCGCATGATTCCTTCGATCCGGCGGTCGAGGAACGCTCGGGTGTCAGCCTTGCCTTCGCTTTCATCGTCAGAAAACACGCTGAGCGTGGCGCCGTAGATCCCAGCGAGGATCGCGCGCTTGGTGTAGTGATTGTAATCGGTCGCGGTATCGCCCGCGAGCCGCCACATCCGATCGGCGCTGCGCCAGCCCAGTTTCAAAGCCGACGCTGCATTGCGCGGCAGCGCCATCGCCGCCAGCGCGCGGGACAGCGCTTCCTCGCGCCCGGTATGCGCGTCGAGACGGAACTGCACCAGCCGGCCAATCCGCTCGCGGATCGGCAGCGTGGCCAGGGTAGCCTGGGGGTGGGCGGCAATCATCGCGTCGTCGATGTGGCCGATCCACGCCGATATCATCGCCATTGCGCCGTCCTTGAAGGCGTAGGCGGCGACATCGGGATCGACGCCCGTGATTTCAGCCGCCTGCCTTACCGCCGCCGCACTCCACCCGTCGAACACCGCTGCAGCGGCGATCTCTGGCGCGAGGCGCTGACGGATGGCATCAAGGCTCTGGTCCTGGGTCGTTTCCATCGGATCAGTACGCCGGGCCGTATGTTGTCACCGGCTTATCCTTGCCGCCCTTTTTCGCGTAGTTTGTAATGGCCTGAAGCATCATGCTGCTCTTGCCATCCAGTGTCGCGTAATCGCGCGCGCTGCGGCCGGAATTATCGGCCCGGTCAGGATCGGCGCCGGCTTCGAGCAGAATACGCATCATCGCCAGATCGCGCTGGTGGACCGCGCTGATCAACGGCGTCTCGCCAGAATTGTTCGTCTCATCGAGGCGTGCCTTGTTACTGACAAGGAATTCCACGCCTTCGCGCCAACCGAGACCGGAGGCGATCTGCAGCGGCGTCTGGCCGCGTCCGTCACGCGCGTTGACGTTGGCGCCCTTGCCCGTAAGATATTGCAGCCATGTGAGATCCCGGCGCTGCGCCACGATATGCAGCGCGGATTCGCCGGTGGTCACATCGCGCGTGTTGACGATCGTGGTTCCCGGCTCATTGAGCGCGTCCTCCACTTTCTGACCGTCTTTTTTCTTCACGGCATCAAGGAATTTGTAGCCGTCTGAAAACGACATCTGCGCCTGCGCCGGCACAGCCAGACCCGCCATGCCCGCCGCCGCCGGCACGATTGCCAGCATCAGAGCCGTGGTCCGGTTCAACCGTCGCATTTTCACTTGCACACCCTTTCGAATTATTGCCCCGACGGCGCCACCCTGTCCGCATGTCATCGCCGAGCATCTTGCATGACAGCGCTTAGCAGAGCATGAACCGCCGCGCCATGATTGACCATAAAACCCTTGCCGCTGTGCTGCTTGCCTTCACCCTGCCGCTTGGTCTTGCCGCCTGCGGATCGGGTGATGCCTCCAGTACACAGGCCGAAGCCCCACCGCTGGAAGGCGCCAAGCTGGGCGGGCCGTTCACGCTTGTCGACAAGAGCGGTAAGGCGGTGCGCTGGGAGGATTTCGCGGGCCAGTACCGCATCGTCTATTTCGGCTACACCTTCTGCCCGGATGCCTGCCCATTCGACATGCAGAAGATGATCCAGGGCTATGACATCTTCGCCAAGGCGAATCCCGCGCTGGCCGCCAAGACCCAGCCGATCTTCATCACTATCGACCCTGCCCGCGATACGCCCGAAGTGGTCGGCCAGTGGACCGCTGCGTTCTCGCCCCGGCTGATGGGTCTGACAGGCACGCCCGCGCAGATCGACGTGGCGGCCAAGGCGTTTGCCGCCTATTATGCCAAGGGCAAGGAAACGCCGGGCGGATACCTGATGGATCACACCCGCATGGCCTATCTGATGGCGCCCGATGGCAAGCCACTGGCCTTGCTGCCGGTGGACAAGGACGGAGCGGCGGTCGCCGCCGAACTCGAGAAATGGGTGAAGTGAAGCCTCCCCTGCCCCGTCGGGCAGCTCCAGCGCAGGAACAGCCGTTCTGGGAACGCCCGATCGAATCGCTCGATCGTGGCCAATGGGAAGCACTGTGTGACGGCTGCGGCCAGTGCTGCCTGCACAAGCTGGAGGACGAGGACACCGGCGAGTTCTACCACACCAACGTGGCGTGCAAGCTGCTCGACCTCAAGACCGCGCAGTGCAGCGATTATCGCCACCGCCGCAGCTTCGTACCCGATTGCATGCGCCTGACCCCGCGCAACGCCAGCAGCTTCGAGTGGCTGCCGCAGACCTGTGCCTATCGCCTGCGCGCCAATGGCGAGCCACTGCCGCAGTGGCACTACCTCGTCTCGGGCGATCGCAGCACAGTGCATACCGCCGGGGTTTCCGTGGTCGGCAAAGTGATCAGCGAAACGATTGCCGGACCGCTGGAACAGCATATCGTCTGGCCAGACGGCAGCGAATGGGAACTGGAATAGCCGTGCTGGACTGGCTGCGGCAGGATCCGCGCAGCGAGCCGGTAATCGAACTGGGCGAAGTCAGCCTGCCCATCGTGATCCGGCGGCTGGCCCAGGCGCGGCGGATGACGCTGCGGCTGGCGCCCGATGGCAGCGAAGTGCGTATCTCGATGCCGCGCTGGGGCCGCACCGCCGATGCGCTGGCCTTTGCCGAGACGCGTCGCGACTGGATCGCCCGCCAGCTTGCCGCGCTGCCCCGGGCCGAACCTTTGGGCACCGGCAGCACGATCCGCCTGCGCGGTACGCCGCTGGCGCTGGTTCACGATGCCAAGGCGCCGCGCCGTCCGATCGTGGCTGACGGCGATATCCGCATCGGCGGGCCGGCGAATGCCATGGTGGGACGCTTGCGCCGCTGGTTGCAGGACGAGGCGCGCCGCCTCCTCGCCGATGACCTGGCCGAATACTGCGCGCGCGCCGGGAAAGAGGTGCCCGCCCTCACGCTGTCAAATGCGCAACGCCGGTGGGGCAGTTGTGCGCCCGATGGCGCGATCCGGATCAACTGGCGCTTGGTCATGGCGCCTGACTTCGTCCGCCGCTCGGTCGTCGCGCACGAAGTGGCGCACCTCATCCATTTTGACCACTCCCACGCGTTTCACACACAACTCGCGGCCCTGTTCGAAGGCGATATCGATGCGGCGAACTCGTGGCTGAAACGCGAAGGACGCGGGCTGTATCTGCCGTTCGGCTAGGCCGCGTCGGCGGTCAGCCCCCTGCTAACCCGCGACTTCGATATCCTTGCCCAGCAGCGTTTGCACATAGATGCGCTGGACGAGCACGAAGACCACTACGGTCAGCGGCGCGGCCAGCAGCACGCCCAGGAACCCGAACAGCAAGCCTGCCGCCACGACTGTGAACAGAAGAACGGCGGGGGGCACATCCACGGCGTGCTTCTGGATCATCGGCTGAAGGAAGTTGCCCTGCAACTGCTGGACCAGCAGGAACAGCCCGATCGTCCACAATGCGGTTGCCGGAGACACGGTAAACGCAAGCAGCACCGCCGGCACGCCAGAGATGATCGGGCCGATCATCGGGATCACATCGAGCAATCCGGCTATCAAGCCGAGGCCACCGGACGCCGGCACGCCCAATAGCGAGAGACCACCCCACGTAAACGCGGCCACCACCAGCGATGAAACGGCCTGCCCCACCATCCAGCCACTCAGCCCACGTGATGCATCATCCAGTGCCGCCGAGACTGTATCTTCGGCCTGGCGCGGCACCAGCAGCAGCAAGCCGCGACGATAGACGCCCGGATCACTGGCGATGAAAATCGCCCCGACGAACACCAGCGCGAAGTTGGCAAGGCTGTTGCCCAACGTCAGCGCGTAGCCGCTGGCCTGCGATATGATCCGCGAAAGATCACCACTGCCTTGTTCCAGCATGTCCCGGGCCGGTTTGCCCAGCCCGACGCGCTCCAGCAGGCCGCGAACCTGCTCCATGGCTGGCGGAATGCTCTCGCGGATCGTGTCGAACTCATTGGCGAGCTGCGTTCCGAACAGGGCGAACACCCCGGCGAAAACCGCCAACAGCAGCAAGACCGAAAGCGTCAGGGCATAGCCGCGCTTCATGCGCGTTACGCCGCTGACCTTGCGGGCCATGACATCGAAAATCTCCGCGAGCACGAGTGCGGAGAAAACCAGCAGCAGAAAGCCGCTAAGCTCCACCAGCAGCCATGCCACCCCGATGATCGCGACGACCGTGACGGTGATAGCGGCAATGCGCCCCATATCGAAAGAGCGGTCTCGACGGTCATCGCTTTGCGACGGTGTCGTGTCCGGTGATGCTTCCAAGTCCGTGCTCCAGGTGCGTCAGGTGATCTTCTTATAGATCGTGAGGCCCAGAACAGCGAGAGCAACCGCGATGAAGACCGCGATCCAGAAAAGGATTTTGGCAAGGCCCCAAGCGAAGCCCGCCAGCCCGCCGAATCCGAGTATGGCCAGAATGAGTGCGATAATCGCGAATACAGCAGCGCCCTTCAGCACGACGGTCCTCCTTGTGATGGTATGAATGTCAGAAGCCCAATGTGCGGCTTAACGCATCGACCACGCGAAAGCTCCTCCACTGCGTTTTGCCCCATTACGAATATCGCAGGCTTTCCGCGCGACCTGCAGCCCCCGCTGGCGCTCTGCGCAACAACGCACTATCTAGGCGGCATGTCTCTCTTCAAGCGTTCCGGATACTGGCAGGATGTGAAGCCAGTCGGCATGATTGCCGATTTCAGGGAAGTCTGGCGGCAGGCCGGGCAGAACCGCTGGCGCTTTGCGGTGGCTGCCGGCATTTGGACATTTGGCATTTTCTACCTGATGAGCACGCAGGAAGCCAAAGCGCCGCACTTGCCGCCCAAGGTGACATACATCACCGTGTTTCCCGCGCACCGCACAGACGCGGAGATCATCGCCTCGAACGAAGCCAACCAGAAACGCAAGGAAGCCTTCGCGCGCGAACAGGCCAGGCAGGACGAGGATGTGCGCAACATCTACAAGTCGCTCGGCCGCTGGTCCGGCATGGATGTCGACAAGATCGCGCGGGAAGCTGACGCCGAGCGCGCTGCCGAAAAGAAGGCTGAGCTTGACGCCATCGCCAAGCGCCGCGCCGCCGCGAACGCCGCGCAAAAACAGGCGCAAACGCCGAGTGAATGACGCAGCGCGGGTGACCGAGGATGCGCGCTGGCTCGCCGCCGCCGCAAGCCTCGCGGCGCGCGGAAGACCGTTGAGCCGCCCGAATCCCGCAGTCGGCGCAATCGTGCTCAAGGATGGAAAAGTGATTGCGCGCGGCTGGACCCAGCACGGCGGTCGCCCCCATGCCGAGGCCATGGCACTTACCGCCGCCGGAGACGCGACGCGGGGTGGCACGCTTTACGTTACCCTGGAACCTTGCGCCCATGCCTCCGAGCGCGGCCCGTCCTGTGCCGATTCGGTCGCGGCATCGGGTCTGTCACGCGTTGTCATAGGCTGTGAAGACCCCGACCCCCGTACCGCCGGCGGTGGCATCGCCCGTATCCGCAGCGCCGGGATCGCGGTCGACGTGATCGATTCCCCAGAATCGAAATCCAGCCTTTCCGGATACCTGTGTCAGAAACTGCACAACCGCCCCGAAGTCACGCTCAAGCTGGCGCTATCGCTCGACGGCTGCATCGCGCTGGCAGATGGCGAAAGCCAATGGATCACCGGCGATGCCGCGCGGGCGCATACGCATGCCGTGCGCGCGAAGGCGGACGCGATTCTGGTGGGCGGCGCAACCCTGCGCGGCGACACGCCCCGCCTCGACGTGCGCCTGCCCGGTCTTGCCGAACGCAGCCCGGAACGCTGGGTGCTGACCTGGGGCGATCCGCCAGAGGGCTGGAAGGCGCTCGCTTCGCCCGAAGCCATCTCCAGCATGGGGGGCGTGCAATACCTGTTCGTCGAGGGCGGGGCCAAAACCGCCGCAGCGTTCCTGCGCGCGGGCCTTGTCGACAAGCTGCTGATCTACCGCGCGCCGATCGTGGTTGGCGGCGGCATGCCGGCAATCTCCGACATCGGCCTTGGCAAACTTGCCGACGCCCATGGCAAGTGGCTGTTTTGCGAGCGACGGCAACTTGGCAGCGACACGCTCGAAGTCTACAGGCGCAATCCATGTTCACCGGAATAGTCACCGCCATCGGCACCATCCGCGAAACGCGCAAGTCGGGAGACCTGCGCGCCGTCATCGCCTGCCCGTTCGATCCCGCCGGGATCGCGATCGGTGCCTCGATCGCCTGTTCGGGCACTTGCCTGACCGTGGTCGATCGCGGCGGTGTAGCCGGCGACGCGTGGTTTGCTGTCGATATCTCGGCGGAATCTGTGGCATGCACAGTGCCGGCCCGCTGGGAACAAGGCACTGCGCTGAACCTCGAACCGGCGCTCAAACTGGGCGACGAACTGGGCGGGCATATCGTGACCGGCCATGTCGATGGCGTCGGCGATGTGGTGGCGGTGACGCCGGATGGCGATTCGCGCCGGATCGAATTCGCCATCGATGCTGAGCTCGCGCCGTATCTCGCATCCAAGGGCTCGATCACGGTCGATGGCGTTTCGCTGACGGTGAACGACGTTACCGACCTGCCCGATGGCACCTGCCGCTTCGCGGTCAACATCATCCCGCACACCGCCGAAGTCACGACGCTGGGCGCACTGGTAGCCGGCAGCAAGGTCAACCTCGAGATCGACGTGCTGGCACGCTACCTCAAGCGGATGCAGAGCCTGCGGGGCTAGCCTGAGGCTCGTGATCGCAAGATCAGAGCTAAAAAATCCAGGATTTTGATCCGCCGCTTAGTCTCCGCGACAAACACTGTAACAATAGGCCGAACTATGACGCTATTGTTACAGTGTTGCTAAGCATATTTTTAGCAAAAACCCATACCCGTGCCTCGACGATCTGTCAGCTGAGGCTTGAATGAACCCGATTTTTTCCGATACCGAGTCAGTCTTGTCGCCAAGTGCAAGGCGGGCGATGTTGATGGACCATGCGTATCAACCGATCGTCAGCACCTCGACGCTCAAGGTCCATGGGTTCGAGGCTCTGGCGCGCGCGCCTGGCACTGATGATGCCGAAGAAGTGCTCACACTGCTCGACGAGGCCGCTCTGACGGGCGATTTGCGCGATGTCGATCGCTCGTTGTTATGTGGCGCAATTGCCAAGTTTTCGCAGTTTGAAGGGGCCAAGAGCGCCTTGCTGTTCTGCAACGTAGACAATCGCGCCTACGACGGCATTGACCTGTCTTTCCTGGAAACCACCGAGTTTCTTAGACAGTCTGGGCTCCCCGCAAGTAATCTGTGCATCGAAATTTCTGAGCGCACCGCCATCGATTCAGCCGAGACCGTAACAAGCCTTGTCCAGCAACTCTCAAACGCGAACGTACGCGTAGCGTTGGACGATTTCGGCGTTGGGGTATCAAGCCTGCAGCGCCTGCTGCTCGTCGAAGCCCAATACGTGAAGATTGATCGCTGCTTCGTCGATCACCTGGCCACGAACACGCGCAAGCAGGCAATCGTGGCAAAACTGTGCGGGCTGGCGCATGCGCTCGGGTTCACCACGGTCGCAGAGGGCATTGAGAGAGAAGATGATTTTCGCGCGGCGCGTGAACTGGGATGCGATTTCGCCCAGGGTTATCTTATCGCGCGCCCCACCATCAATCTGAAAGAGCTGCGCATGTCTTACGACAGCGTGGTCACCGCTACTCGGTCGGGTAAGATATCGCGCCGAGTGGCCGAGCTGATGGTAGCGATCCCACCGATCAATCTGCAGGCGCCGCTGGCTGAAGCAAGCGCCCGTTTCGATGCCGATCGCAGCTTGACCCAATTGCCCGTGGTTGACGACGAGGGCATCCTTCACGGCGCGCTTTACGAGGAAGACATTCGCGACCTGTTGCTCAGTAACTTCGGTCGTGCGCTTCTCGCCAACCGCGGCGTGAACACGCGCGTGAAGCGCTACATCCGTCGCTGTCCAGTCGGCGAGGCTCACGGCGTGGTCGAAGCAATCGTCAACAGCTACGTGGCCGCTGAAGGAGCGACGGGTCTGATGCTCGTCCACGACAGCCGCTATGTCGGATATCTGTCCAACCACGCCGTGCTCAGGTTAGCTTCCGAGCGCGAAGTGTCTGACGCCCGCGAGCAGAATCCTTTGACCCAATTGCCGGGCAACCAGAGCATCAATCGCCATATCGCAGAAATACTCACCGAAGCTGGCCCTGCCACGCTCGTCTTCATCGACTTCGACAACTTCAAGGCCTTCAACGATACTTATGGGTTCGCGGCAGGGGACCGCTCACTGCAGATGTTCGCCGACCTGCTGCGGTGCCTGGCGCGCGAGCGAAGTGCTTTTGTCGGCCATATCGGAGGAGACGACTTCTTCCTCTCGCTGCAGGTTGCAGACAGCGTATGCGAGCAGGAAGTACGAGATCTGTGCGACAGGTTCGCGCGCGATGCCGAAAGCCTTTACTCAGCCGCCGACCGAGCCGCTGGCGGCATCCGTGCGGGCGATCGATTTGGCATTGAACGCTTCTTTCCTCTGTTGAGCGTTTCGGCCGGCATCCTTCACCTGCCAGCCAGCCGGTCCCATCTGACGATGGAAATGGTTGAGCAGCAGCTCGCGGCGCTCAAAAAGCTGTCGAAAATTGCCAACTCGCGAATGGCTGTGGGCCGACTGCCCGAAAGTGCGCCAGAATTGATGCGGAGCTATCTGACTGCCGCACTCGGCTAGACTGGCTCCCAACGAAAGCTCAGCCGCGTAGCGGCCCCGCCGCGAAACCCTCGCGCGTGATCGCATAGATCACGTGATCGACCATCACCCCGCCACGTTCATAGCGACGCATGCGGTCGGTCAGGATGCCGCCGATGTTCTCCATCGCCTTGCGCGAGATGACGTTGTCCGCGCCGACCTGGAAGATGGCCTGATCATAGTGCGCCAAAGCATGCGCAAGCATCAGCCGCTTGAACTCGGCATTGTAGCCTCGCCCCCAATAGCTGCGGGCAAGGAAGGACCAGCCGATCTCGATTTCGTTGGGCATGGCGGGATCCGGCTCACCGAAACGCGTCGAGCCGATCACCGCGCCGCTGGCCTTGTCGATGATCGCATAGGCTCCGCCGCCCGCCATTGCCTCGTCGAAGAAGGCGCGGAACACGGGCTCTTGCCAGCGGTCGTGCGAAGGATGCCGCGCCCATATTTCAGGGTCCGAGGCGACCGCGAACAGCGCGTCCCAATCGTCGGAGCGCAAGGGGCGCAGCAGCAGGCGCTCGCCTTCCAGCGATGCCTGCCGATCCATCAGGAAGCTACGTCAGCAACGGCCTCGATGAACTTGTCGATATTGCCCATCGTCAGCCCGGCCACGTTGATGCGGCCCGATCCAGCCATGTAGATGCCGTGCTTCTCGCGCATTTCGAGCACCTGGTCCTTGCTCAGTGGCACGATGGAGAACAGGCCGTTCTGCCCGCCCAGCGGCGAAAGATCGACGCTGCCCGCATGGCCTGCCGCCGTCAGTTTCGCTCGCACCTGACGCATGCGTTCGCGCATCTGGTCCAGTTCGTCGAGCCACTGTGCAGTCAGCGCCTCGTCCGCAAGCACCAGGCGCACCGCCGCGCCGCCATGATCGGGCGGCTGCGACCAGTTGGCGCGCGCCAGACCGTGTGCGTTCGACATGATCTTGGGCAGTTCCCCCGGTTCGGTCGCCATCACATAAAACGCGCCGACGCGATCGCGATAGAGGCCGAAGTTCTTGTCGCACGAATAGCAGATCAGCGCCTCGGGAACCGCCCCCAGCACGCGGCGCAGGCCATAGGCGTCCTCTTCCATGCCATGGCCAAGGCCCTGGTAGGCAAGGTCGAGAATCGGCAGCACCTTGGCGTCGCTGATCAGGCCGGCGATCTCGTCCCAGTCGGCGTTCGAGTAATCGATGCCGGTCGGGTTGTGGCAGCAGCCATGCAGCAGCACCGCATCCGTGGCGGTGGCCCCGGCAATCGCCTGGCGCAGCGCGTCCATGTCGGGCAGCCCCTTGGCATCCGCATGGTTGAACTCGATCACTTCGAGGCCAAGGTCGGCGCAGATCTGCGCGTGGTTAGGCCAGCTTGGCACGCCCACGATGATACGCTCGATCCCGGCGCGCTTGGCCAGCGCCAGCGCGAGGCGCAGCGAACCCGTGCCGCCGGGCGTCTGCATGCCCTCGATGCGGCCGCCCATGTCCGGGCTGTCCTTGCCGAATACATAGGGCATCAGCGCCTCGACGAAGCCCATGTCGCCCTCAGGGCCGAGGTAGGCTTTCGAATCCTGCTCCTCGACCAGCTTGCGCTCCGCCGCCTTGATCGCACCGAACACCGGGGTATCCCCCTGGCCCGTGCGATAGACGCCAACGCCGAGGTCGATCTTGTCGGCGCGCGGGTCGGCATTGTGGAGCTTGATCAGCGCTAGAAGCGCATCGGCGGGCTGTTGTTTGAGGTCATTGAGCATAGCGCGCGGGGCTTAGCGCCGGGGCGCACGGGGTGCAAGGTGGTGGGTGTGATAAGGTGTGCTTCCGATCAGTGCAGCGCACCTTATCCCATCAAAACGGCAGCCACTTCAGTTCGTGCGAGAACTTCATGTAGCCAATATTCGCGCCCAGCCGCACGCCCGCGCCCATGCGGACGGGGATCAGCACCACGTCCTTGCGGCGCAAGTAGCTGACGTTGAAGCCGCCAATGAGGTAGGCTTGCCCCTCACCCGCCGGATAGCGGTGGAACAGGTCTTCGCTGTCGTGAAGATTGTAGACCAGCACGAAGGCATTGCTGGCATTCAGTCCTGCGTCGAAGCCCACCGAAGGCCCCGTCCAGTAAACCGGCCGCGTGCCTTCTACCTTGTGGTGCAGCGTGCCCGAACCATAGCGCAGCCCGACGACGAGGGCGCCGGAACCTTCGCGGCCGACGATGTAGCCGTTCGGCTCGCCCTGCTTGCGCAGCAGGTCCTCGATCATTCCGGCCAGCCCTTCGGCACCTTGCCCGAACACGCCTTCGGCAGCGCCAAGCAGGTCATCTTTGCGGTAGGTGGTCGCACTGTTGGCGGCTTCGCTGCCTAGATCGCGGGCCTGCCAATTATCGATGTTGGTATCGCCGTCGACCGGGGTGCCGTTGGCGATCGCCGGATCGACCCCAGCGTTGATCGAAGGCGATGGAGTTGTCGTGGTGGGATAGCTGGTGGACGGATAGCTGGACGTCGCCGGGGGCGTGGTCACGGCGCCGCGCGAAAGATCGCCATCGATAGCCGCATCGGGATCGACCGTTCGGACCTGCGCCACGGCGGGCGCGGACAATAGGACCGCAGCGGCAAACGCCAACGCCCCCGCCAGCACCGAGTTCTTCTTGACGACAAGCATTCCTGCGACCCTCCACGCAACCACCGGCCTTACGAACACAGGCACACAAGGCCTGCGTGGCCGGTATCCCAGAAGAGTCCTCTGCGCCTGACCCCGCAATGAACGGGCGACCAACCGAGTCGGTTTTGCGCCCAGCCGAGTCCGGAATGGCTTGAAACGGTCGATTGTCGCGGCGCTACAGACAAATCGCATCGAACCCGTTCAAGCCTCTTGCCGCCCCCAAACACCCCCGCTATAGCGCGCCCCTCGCAGGCCGCGATCCGGAGACGTGGGTGAGTGGCTGAAACCAGCGGTTTGCTAAACCGTCGTGCCCTTAA
>CAZCUS010000010.1:0-124592 GCA_964502105.1 uncultured Novosphingobium sp.
CGACCTATGGCCGCTGCTCGCGCTGGGGCATCGTCGCCTTCGCCAGCTCGCTCGATCAGGCCGGGCCGATGGCGCGCGATACCCGCGATTGCGCGATCATGCTCGGCGCGATGGCCGGTTTCGATCCCAAGGATTCGACCAGCCTCGATATGCCCGTGCCCGATTGGGAAGCGGCACTTTCCGCCGATCTCAAGGGCAAGAAAATCGGCATTCCGCGCGAATACCGGATGGACGGCATGGACGCCGATGTCGCCAAGTCGTGGGACGATGGCATCGCCTGGCTCAAGGACGCCGGGGCCGAGGTGATCGATATCTCGCTGCCGCACACCAAGTATGCGCTGCCGGCGTACTACATCATCGCGCCCGCCGAAGCCTCGTCCAACCTCGCCCGCTATGACGGCGTGCGCTATGGCCTGCGCGATCTGCCCGATGGCTCGGGCCTGCAGGACATGTATGCCGCCACCCGCGCCGCCGGGTTCGGACCTGAAGTGAAGCGCCGCATCCTGATCGGCACCTACGTGCTATCAGCGGGCTTCTATGACGCCTATTACACGCAGGCGCAGAAGGTCCGCACGCTGATCTCGCGCGATTTCGCCGCCGCTTTCGAGCAGTGCGACGTGATCCTCGCGCCGACCGCGCCAAGCGCCGCCTTCGGCCTTGGCGACAACATCGACGATCCGCTGGCGATGTACCTGAACGACGTGTTCGCGGTTCCGGCCTCGCTGGCGGGACTTCCGGCGATGTCGGTGCCCGCCGGGCTGAACCGCGACGGCCTGCCGCTGGGCCTGCAGATCATCGGCCGCCCGTTCGACGAGCAGGGCGTGCTGAACGCGGGCCTCGCGATTGAACAGCGCGCCGGGTTTGTCGCGAAACCGGAAAAGTGGTGGTGATGACAATGACTGAATCCACATATCGCATCCAGGGCGCCACCGGAGACTGGGAGGTCGTGATCGGCCTGGAGGTCCACGCGCAGGTCACTTCGAACTCGAAGCTGTTTTCCGGCGCGGCGACCGCGTTCGGGGCGGAGCCGAATTCGCAGGTCAGTCTTGTCGATGCGGCGATGCCGGGGATGCTCCCCGTGCCGAACCGCGAGTGCATCCGCCAGGCGGTTCGCACCGGGATGGCGATCAACGCGCAGATCAACAAGTGGAGCCGGTTCGACCGCAAGAACTACTTCTACGCCGATCTGCCGCAGGGCTACCAGATCAGCCAGCTCTACCATCCCATCGTGGGTGAGGGCGAGATCGAGATCACGGTTGACGAGAAAGATCCCGCTTCGGTCAAGGTGATCGGTATCGAGCGCATCCACGTCGAGCAGGACGCGGGCAAACTGATGCACGATCAGCACCCGACGATGTCCTATGTCGATCTCAACCGCTCGGGCGTGGCGCTGATGGAAATCGTTAGCCGCCCCGACATGCGTTCTCCCGCCGAAGCAGGGGCTTACCTGCGTAAGCTCAGGACGATTCTGCGCTATGTCGGATCTTGCGACGGCAACATGGAGGAAGGCTCGATGCGCGCCGACGTCAATGTGTCGGTGCGCAAACCCGGCGAGGAATTCGGCACGCGGACCGAGACCAAGAACGTCAATTCGGTGCGCTTCGTCATGGCGACGATCGAGCACGAGGCGAACCGCCAGGTCGACGTGATCGAGGGCGGCGGCAAGATCGTTCAGGAAACGCGCCTGTTCGATCCCGGCACCGGCACCACGCGCTCGATGCGCTCCAAGGAAGACGCGCACGATTACCGCTACTTCCCCGATCCGGACCTGCTGCCGCTGGTACTCGAGGACGCGTTCCTTGAGGATTGCCGCAACAGCCTGCCCGAACTGCCCGACGCCAAGCGCGCGCGCTATGAGAACGACCTTGGCCTGTCGCCCTACAACGCGACGGTCCTGACCGCCGAGGTCGAGACGGCGAACTGGTTCGAACGGCTGTTGGGCGAAGCCGCGACGGCGCAGGGCAAGCAGCCGGCGGATGTTGCCAAGCAGGCCGCCAACTGGCTGATCTCGGAACTGTTCGGCGCGCTTAACAAACTGGGCATCGATCTGGAGAAATCGCCAGTAACCCCTTCAAAGGGCGGCGAATTGCTGGCGCTGATCGGCAATGGCACGATCTCCGGCTCGATCGCCAAGCAGGTGCTGGAAAAGATGCTGGAAAGCGGCGACTCCGCCGCCGTCATCGTCGAGCGGGAAGGCCTCAAGCAGGAATCCGATACCGGCGCGATCGAAGCCGTGATCGACACCATTCTGGCCAACAATGTCGACAAGGTCGAGCAGTACAAGGGCGGCAAGGAAGCGCTGTTCGGGTTCTTCGTCGGCCAGACGATGAAGGCGATGCAGGGCAAGTCCAACCCGCAGGTGGTCAACGAGATCCTGAAGCAAAAGCTGGGCTGAGTTTAGCCGTCTTTCGTCATTGCGAGCGTAGCGAAGCAATCCAGAGTCGCGTAAACCGCCCTGGATTGCTTCGCTACGCTCGCAATGACGAGTTTGGTTAGCGACGCGTGCCAGTCAGTTTCATCGTGCCGAAACTGCCTGCCTTGACGTCACCGGCGATCTGATCGCCGTCCACGGTGGCGGTGCATTCCAGTTCGATCGGCATCGGCACGGTCATCTTCATCTTCCACGCAAGCGTGTTGCCCGAGATCGTGCCATCCTGCACTTCCATGGTGCCCAGATCGCCCGCGATATTGCCTGAAAAGCTGTCACCATCGCCGGGAACGACGGTGAAAACGCCATTCTGGTCGCCCATCGGGGTCTTGGTGATGCAATCGTAGGTTCCTGCTACCGACATGGCTCTCTCCTTGTTTGGCGGCGGATTCTATTCCGCGATCTTGCGTACTTCTATCGGCATCCCGAGACCGCGCAACTGCGGTTCGACCTGCTTGCGATCACCGACGACAACGAACGTCAGCCCTTGGGGTTGCAGGTATTGCCGGGCGGCGGCTTCAAGCTGGGCCTTGCCGATGGCGCGGTATAGCGCAGGGATGGTCTGGTAGTAATTATCGGGGCGACCCAGCCGGTCGTTAATGCGGATCGCGCCGGCGACATCGGCATTGGTTTCGAACTGGTTGGGCAGGCCGCGAATGTTGCCTTCGGTCACGCGCTCAAGCTCGGCGGCGGTAACCGGGGTTTTGGCCGGGAACGCCTTCATGTTGGCAAGGATCGCCTTGATGGAATCGCCGGTGCGGTCTGCCTGCACGGGGGCCGAGACCACGAATGCGCGCGGACCGACGGGGCGGGTTATCCCGCTGGAGGCTCCATAGGTCCAGCTCTTGTCCTCGCGCAGATCGAGGTTGAGCCGCGACAGGAAGCCGTCGCCCAGCACCTCGTTGGCAAGCGAGAGCGATTCGGTGTCGGGCGTGGTTCCCGTCAGCGGCAGCACCTTGCCCGCCAGGATCACCGACTGCGGCGAATTGGGCCGGTCGATCAGCACGATCCGGGGCGTGGCAGCGGGAATCGCGGCATCGGCGGACTTCACCGGCTTGGCCGTTGCCGGCGCCTGCCAGCCGCCGAATGCCTTCTCCAGCAAAGGCAGCAATTCCGCCATTGTCGTATCGCCCACCACGGTGATCCGGGCGACATCGGGGCGCAGCCACTGGTCGTGCGCCGCGCGCATCGCCGCCGGGGTCAGTGCCTCTACCGAGGCGGTGTTGCCAAGCCCATCCGAGGGTTCGCCATAAGGATGCGTGCCGTAGAGAATCGGCTCGATCGTGCGTCTCGCCAGCGAGGATGGCGTCGCTTGTGCCTGCGCCAGATCGGCCAGCGTCTGATCGCGCACCCGCGCCACATCCTCTTCGCGGAAGGCGGGATGCTGCACGACATCGGCCATCAATTCGAGCGAGGGCGCCAGGTTGGCGGTCAGCGCGGACAGCGCGACGCTGCTGGTATCGAGGCTGCCGCCGGTCGAAATCGACGCGCCGAGGCGTTCCTGCGCTTCCGCGATCTGCGTGGCGTCGAGCGTCTGCGTGCCTTCGTCCAGCGTGTCGAGCATCAAGGCCTGCGTGCCGGGCGTGTTGAGTGCGTCTGCGGCAAAGCCCGCGTCGAAGTCCATCGCGACCACGAGCCGGGGCACAGCGGTGCGCCTTGCGAACGCCACCGGGATGCCATTGGACAGCTTCGCCCGCTCGATGGCGGGAAAATCAAGCGCCGACACCGGCGCGACCGGCGGAGCGGCTCGCTTCGGTGCTGGGGCCAATTTCGGCGTCTTGGCGCGTGCATCGGCCTTGGGCGTATCCGCGTCGGTCTCGTCACCCCAGCCGCCCATCTTTGCGCCGTCCTCGGTGCGTTCGCCCGGAATGGTGTTGACCGCCAGCACCGGGCGGGAGAGCCAGCGCTGCAGGGCGGTTCGCACCTGATCGGGTGTCAGCGCGGCCATGGCGGCAAGGTTGCGCTTGTAGTGGGCGGGATCGCCCGAATAGAGCTCGCCCTCGGCCAGAGTCGCGCCCTTGCCGTAGAATCCGCCGACGCGCTCGAGCCCGGCGATTTCACCGGAAATGACGCTCATCACCGCGCGGCGCACTTCATCTTGCGTGGGGCCATCGCGCAGGTAATCGGCGATGACTGTGTCCAGCGCGGCCTCGGCGACAGCGCGGTCCACACCGGGTTTCACGTCCATCGAGGCATCGAGGAAGCCCAGTTGCTCGAACGTCTGCGCGCTTGCGGTAACCGAGACGGCAACCTGCTGGCCGCGCACCAGCGCATTGTCGAGCCGCGAACTGGCAAGGCCGCCAAGGATGTGCATGCCGATCTGCAGCGCGGGGGCATCGGCATCGTTGAGGCCAGGCGCGCTCCAGTTGCGGGTGATCTGAATCAGCGGCACCTGATCGACAATCTCGCGCTTTTTCGGCGCGGCCAGCGTTACGGGTGCTGCATCGACCTTGGCGACATCGGGGCCTCTGGGAATTGCGCCGAACCACTTTTCGACCAGCGGCCGAGCGGTGGCGGCATCGATATCGCCGGACAGGACCATGACCACGTTGTTGGGGCCATAATGGTCGGTGAACCATTTGCGCACATCTGTCAGCGTCGCGGCGTCAAGGTCGGCCATCGATCCGATGGTTGCGTGGCGATAGGGATGGCCAACGGGCAGCAGTTCATCAGCCACCACGTATCCGCTCAACCCGTAAGGCTGGTTGTCGTTCTGCCGCTTCTCGTTCTGGACAACGCCCCGCTGCTTATCGAGCTTGTCCTGCGTGACCGCGGGCAGCAGGAAGCCCATGCGGTCGCTTTCCATGAACAGCGCCAGTTCGAGCGCGCCGGTGGGCACGGTCTCGACATAATTGGTCCGGTCATACCAGGTCGATCCATTGGTCGAGGTGGAGCCGGCGGTTTCGAGCGGGATATCGAAATTGGGCACGTTTGCCGAACCGCCGAAGAACAGGTGCTCATAAAGGTGCGCAAAGCCGGTGCGCCCGCGCGGCTCATGCTTGGAGCCGACGCGGTAGTACAGCGTCACGCCGACAATGGGCGTCTTGCGATCGGTGTGGACGATCGTGGTCAGGCCGTTGGGCAGGACGAATTTGTCGTAGGGGATGTCCACCGCGCCGACCAGTTGCGCCGGCGTGACGCCTTCGCTGGTGACAGCTGGCGCGGGAGCGGAAGCCACCGGTACGGATGGCTGCGCGGCGCAGGCGGACAGCGCAAGCGCCAGTGCCAAAGGACCAACAAGCGGCGCTGAACGGGAGAAGCGGGAAAAGGGGCGGCGCATGATAGACCCTGATTGATGGTTAATGTGCCGTCGTAGCAGGGGCTCGACCCTTCCGCAAAGCCGTCCGCCATGAAGAATTGACGTCAACGGCGCGCCGAGCGGGTGAGGCCGCGCGGCGTCAGCGCGCGTTCGGCAAGGTGGAACAGTCCTTCAATCGTCAGCGCCATCAGGGCGGCGGGAATCGCACCTTCGAGGATCAGGCCGGTATTGCCCAGGCGAATGCCGGTGAGGATCG
The DNA here is from genome assembly GCA_964502105.1 of uncultured Novosphingobium sp. Classification (GTDB taxonomy): domain Bacteria; phylum Pseudomonadota; class Alphaproteobacteria; order Sphingomonadales; family Sphingomonadaceae; genus Novosphingobium. Next base: position 5,944 of record CAZCUS010000010.1, read on the forward strand.
GCTGGCCATAGCCACCCGCGCCGATAATTGCGCCCAGCGTCGCCAGCCCCACCGCGATGACAGCAGCAGTGCGCACGCCTGCAATGATCGTCGGCAAGGCCAGCGGCAATTCGATCCGGCGGAGCCGGGCGAACCGCGACAGGCCCAGCGCTTCGGCGCTATCGATCAGCGAGGGCGCGATCCCGGCGAGTCCGGCATGCGTGTTGCGCACGATCGGCAGCAGCGAATAGAGGAACAGCGCGGCTACGGTCGGCGCCGCGCCGATGCCGAGTAGCGGGATCAGCATCACGAACAGCGCGAGGCTGGGGATCGTCTGCAACAGCCCGGTCAGCGGCAGCACGAAGGCGCCGATGCGGGGGCGTCTGGCGGCAAGGATGCCGAGCGGGACGGCGACGAACAAGGCCGCGCCAAGCGCAATCAGGACCAGTTGCAGATGCTCGGCAGTGCTGCGCGTAATCCGCTGCCAGCGCCCGTCCGACTGCGTTTGCGTTGTGGAAGACGCGTTGCCCAGAGCGGCTTGCGCAGCGGCAGTTTCGGTCGCGCCGTCCAGCCGCACCATGCGATTCAATTGCTGCATGCGTGCCTCGTCGATCGTGTCGGCCAGCCGGTTCAGCGCAGCAACGGCGCGCGGATCGAGGTCGTCGCGATAGACGAACACGGCGTCATAGCGCGGAAAGAACTGGCGGTCGTCGATCAGCACGATCAGGTTGTAAGCGGCGATTTCGGCGTCGGTGGTGTAGACGTCGGTGACGTCGATCTGCCCGGCGGAAAGCGCGCGGTAGGCGAGGTCGTGATCGATCCCGCGCACCGGGATTGTGCCCAGGCCATAAGCGGCGGCCAGCGCTCGCCAGCCATCGGCGCGGTCGACGAATTCGTTCGATACCGCGATGGTCAGGCGGCGATGCCGGGCAAGGTCGGAGATGGAGCGGATGCCCTCGCGCTTCGCCACATCGGTCCGCATTGCCAGCGCATAGCCGTTGCTGAACCCCAGTGGGCGGGACAGGGCGAGGCCTTGCCGCGCCAGCGCCGCGCCGATGGCGGCATCATCGGGCAGGCGGTCTGACGCCAGAATCTCGAAGCGCAGCGTGCCGGTGTATTCGGGATAGACGTCGATCTCGCCCGCCTTCACTGCATCGAACACGATGCGGCTGCCGCCCAGTTCGCGGCGGTGATCGGCTGGCACGCCGGCCTTGGCGATGGCGATGCGGGCTATTTCGCCCAGAATGACGCCTTCGGTGAACTTCTTCGATCCCACCGTCTCGGCCTGCGCCGTGGGGCCGAGCAGCAACAGGACAAGGATCGCGGCCAGCCACCTCACAGCGCGGCTTCCGCCGCCAGAAACTCGGACACGAATTCATCGGCGGGGTGCGCGTCGAGATCGGCGATGGTGCCTTGCTGAGCGATTTTGCCGTCGCGCATCAGGATCACTCGGCCCCCGAAGAACCGCGCCTCGCGCAGCGAATGCGTGACCATCACCACCGTCTTTCCCAGTCGCGCAAAGATGTCGCGCAGTTCGCCCGCCAGCCGCAGCCGCGTCACCGGATCGAGCGCCGACAGTGGCTCGTCGAGCAGCAGCACCGCCGGATCGAGCATCAGCGCGCGCATCATCGCGACCCGCTGGCGCTGCCCGCCCGACAGCGCAGCGGGATAGCGGTCGAGCTGTTCGGGCACGAGGCCGACCAACTCGGCCAGTTCATCGATCCGCGCGGCGATGGCATCGTCGCTCCAGCCCAGTTCGCGCGCCATCAGCGATACGTTCCCGCGCGCGGTCAGGTGCGGGAACAGGCCGCCGTCCTGAATGACGTAGCCCATGCGCGGCCGCACCGCGCGCCAGTCTTCCACCGGCTGGCCTTCGAAGCGCAATTCGCCCGAAAACGGGGCCAGCCCGATCAGCGTGCGCAGCAAAGTCGACTTGCCCGACCCCGACGGGCCAAGCAGCACCACGGTCTCGCCAGCAGCGATGGCAAGGCTGGTGGGCGCCAGCGCCTCGACCCGGCCGAAGGCGACTGCGACATCGGTCAGTTCGAACATATGAGGGGTTCTAGCAAAAGCAGCCGCGCTTACCATCTTCGCTTGAGCGAACGGCAGCGACGTTGGTTTCCCAAAATTGTGGCCGTGCTATTGTGATGCAAATATGCAACACTATATTGCTCGGGTCAGGAGGAATCATCCCATGAATCTCGAAAAGTTTACCGACCGGGCCAAGGGTTTTCTGCAGGCGGCCCAGACTGTCGCCATTCGCATGAATCACCAGCGGATCAGCCCGGATCATATCCTGAAGGCGCTGCTCGAAGACGGCGAGGGCATGGCCTCGGGCCTCATCTCGCGCGCGGGCGGCAACGCCGCGATCGCGCACGCGGAGGTCGACAAGGCGCTGGCCAAGGTGGCGGCGGTTTCGGGCAGCGGTGCGCAGCAGACGCCGGGGCTCGATAACGACGCGGTGCGCGTGCTGGATCAGGCCGAGCAGGCAGCGGCGAAATCCGGCGACAGCTATGTCACCGTGGAGCGCATGCTGCTGGCGCTTGCGCTGGCGACGACCACGACCGCCGGGCAGGCGCTGAAGGCGGGTAATGTCACCCCGCAGGGGCTGGAAACTGCGATCACCGAACTGCGCGGCGGCCGCAAGGCGGACTCCGCCTCGTCGGAGGAGACTTACGAGGCGATGAAGAAGTTCGCGCGCGACCTGACGCAGGCGGCGCGCGACGGCAAGCTCGACCCGGTGATCGGCCGCGACGAGGAAATCCGCCGCACCATCCAGATTCTCGCTCGCCGCACGAAGAACAACCCGGTGCTGATCGGTGATCCCGGCGTGGGCAAAACCGCCATCGCCGAGGGCCTCGCGCTGCGCATCGCCAATGGCGACGTGCCCGACAGCCTCAAGGATCGCCGCCTGATGGCGCTCGACATGGGCTCGCTGATTGCGGGCGCGAAGTATCGCGGCGAGTTCGAGGAGCGGCTGAAATCGGTGCTCGACGAAGTGAAGGGCGCCAATGGCGAGATCATCCTGTTCATCGACGAGATGCATACGCTGATCGGCGCGGGCGCGTCCGAAGGCTCGATGGATGCCGGCAACCTGCTCAAGCCCGCGCTGGCGCGCGGCGAACTGCACTGCATTGGCGCGACCACGCTCGATGAATACCAGAAGTATGTCGAGAAGGACCCGGCGCTGCAGCGGCGTTTCCAGCCGATCCATGTCGATGAGCCGAGCGTCGAGGATTCGATCTCGATCCTGCGCGGATTGAAGGAGAAGTACGAACTCCATCACGGCGTGCGCATCACCGATGCCGCGATCGTGGCGGCGGCGACGCTGTCCAACCGCTACATCACCAACCGTTTCCTGCCCGACAAGGCCATCGACCTGATGGACGAGGCGGCCAGCCGCATCCGCATGGAAGTGGAAAGCAAGCCCGAGGAGATCGAGAAGCTCGACCGCCGCATCATCCAGCTCAAGATCGAGGAGATGGCGCTGGCCAAGGAGACCGACCAGGCCTCGCAGGACCGGCTGGCCAGCCTGCGCAGCGAACTGGCGAACCTTGAGGAGCAATCCGAGGCCCTGACCACCCGCTGGCAGGGTGAGCGCGACAAGATCGCCGCCGAAGGCAAGATCAAGGAAAAGCTCGATGCGGCCAGGCTCGAACTCGAACAGGCGCAGCGTTCGGGCGATCTCGCCCGCGCGGGCGAGCTGTCCTACGGCACGATCCCGGCGCTGGAAAAGCAATTGGCCGAAGCGCAGTCGCAATCGTCCAACGCGCTGCTGCGCGAGGAAGTGACTGAAGACGACATCGCGGGTGTCGTCAGCCGCTGGACCGGGGTGCCGGTGGAGAAGATGCTCCAGGGCGAGCGCGACAAGCTGCTCAAGATGGAAGAGATCATCGGCAAGCGCGTGATCGGACAGGCCGACGCGGTTCTGGCCGTCTCCAAGGCGGTGCGCCGCGCGCGGGCAGGGTTGCAGGACCCCAACCGACCGCTCGGCTCGTTCCTGTTCCTCGGCCCCACGGGCGTGGGCAAGACCGAACTGACCAAGGCGCTGGCGGGCTTCCTGTTCGACGATGACACCGCGATGGTGCGCATCGACATGTCGGAGTTCATGGAAAAGCACGCGGTCGCGCGGCTGATCGGCGCGCCTCCGGGCTACGTCGGCTATGAAGAAGGCGGCGTGCTGACCGAGGCAGTGCGGCGGCGGCCCTACCAGGTCGTGCTGTTCGACGAGGTGGAGAAGGCGCATCCGGACGTGTTCAACGTGCTGCTGCAAGTGCTCGACGATGGACGCCTGACAGACGGGCAGGGCCGCGTGGTGGACTTCACCAACACGCTGATCATCCTCACATCGAACCTGGGCAGCCAGTATCTTGCCGGGCTGGACGAAGGGCAGGATGTCAGCGCGGTCGAGCCGCAGGTGATGGAGATCGTCCGCGCGCATTTCCGGCCCGAGTTCCTCAACCGGCTCGACGAGATGATCCTGTTCCACCGGTTGGGCCAGGATCACATGGGTCCGATCGTGGAAATCCAGGCATCGCGCGTGCAGAAGCTGCTGAAGGATCGCAAGATCACGCTTGAACTGACCGAGGCGGCGAAGCGCTGGCTGGGCCGGGTGGGCTACGATCCGGTCTATGGCGCAAGGCCGCTCAAGCGCGCGGTGCAGCGCTATCTGCAGGACCCGCTGGCCGAAAAGCTGCTGGCGGGAGAGATCCCCGATGGATCGACGCTGCAGATCGACGAGGGCGACGGCGCGCTGAACATCGTCGTGGCATAAGGCACGCGGTTAACCATTGCCGCTCCGGTCTTCCCGAATTGACACGGGCGCGGGGCGGCAATGGATTAACCAGTGTTTTCAACCATCTGTTAACCTCTCGCAGACAGGTTTTAACGTGGCGTTAAGCGCATTTGCAGCTAAGCTCGCTTATGGTGGTGTCGATGCCGTTCGGGACCAAGCCGAGGGAAGAAAAATCCGATGAAGAAAACTTCCGCCCGTTATCTGTTCGCCGGTCTGGCCAGCGTCGCGCTGCTCGCCGGATGCAATTCCAAGTCCGACGCTCCCGACCCAACCGAAAAGGATCCGGCGATGACTGGCGCCCTGGGCGACCAGATCATGGTCGATCCCCAACTGGCCGGGCAGAACGGCGCCGCCGTCGCGGCCAATGGCGGACAAGTCGAACTGCCGCCCGAACAGCGCTCGCCCGAGGCGATCGCGGCGGCGCGGGACGAGGCGCTCAAGCAGGCTGGCGGCAAGCTGCAATCGCCGCCCCAGCCGCAAGCCGGGGGCACCTCGGCGATGGTGCAGGGCGCGGCCACTGCCGCACAGGTCGCGACCGATGCCAAGACCGCCACGACCGATTGCACGCAGAAGGCGCAGTATTCGATGGACTGGGCGGCCAAGCTCCCCGCCGAACTGCCGGTCTATCCGCGCGGCGCGGTGCAGGAAGCCGCCGGCACCGACAACGAAGGCTGCCGCCTGCGCGTGGTCAATTTCGTGACGCCGGTAACCCCGGGCGACGTCATCAGCTTCTACTTCACCAAGGCGAGCAAGGGCGGCTACGGCGCCGATTACCGCATGGATGGCACCGACCACGTGCTCGGCGGCCAAAAGGGCGGGGCATCGTATCTGATCTACGCCCGCAAGCTGGGCAATGGGCTGACCGAGGTGGATTTGATCGCCAGCGGGCAGTGATGGCGGGTTGAAGTGAATGCGCGACGCTATCCGAATTGAGCAGGACCGGCGCGATCAAAACGCGTTTTTGCAGCGTAAGGTTGATACTGCTCGAGCTTCGGTGCGTGCTGATCGGGGGCGCGACGGCGCAGATGTGGAAGCTGATTTCGCCGCCTGCTGCGCCAACATCACTGTCACGAGGTGAGGTGCCGAGGCTGACCAATGTCAGCCCCGGCTTATCTTACTTGCGCCAGTAATCGTGGCGTTCGACTCCGTCGAAAGCACCCCGAGTTAAGGCAGCACCGTTTGAAATCTGAGGCCTGAGCCGCAGGGGCAAGGATCCTTGCGCCCGAGCTTTTCTACCAGTTCCTTGTCGCCATGCACAAATCGCAGTCCGCGCTTCACATGGGTTTCCGAAGGATAGCCTTTCCGACGCTTAGACGTGCGCTCGAAAGCAGGGCAGGTCGAATGGATCGCGATGGTTTGCCATGGTTGCCTCCCATTGTTGTGGCGCACCGCAAGTAGCACAGGGCAAATCGCAAATCGAGATATACAACTGGGATGGGGGCAATTGCTATTGCAAGGTAGACGATATCAATTCTTGGCCACCCAAGCCTTCAACGCATCGTCGATCCGCGATTGCCAGCCTTTTCCCGTTGCGCGGAAGTGATCGATCACTTCGGGTGAGAGGCGCAGGGTAGTGCTGACTTTGGTTGGCACCTTCTGCTGGCCCCGGCGCCGGATCGTTGCCGCCAATTCGGGAAAGGCGGTCGCAAACGGAACGGCTTTTGCAATGTCCTCAGCGCCCAACTCAGGACTGTCGGAAACGGCATCGATATCGGCCTGCGTATAGGCTTGCTTGTTGTCCGGTTTGGTCATGTCAGAAACTTCCTCTCTTTACGGCTTGCCGGTCGCGCGGAGATCAGGGAAATTCCCTCGGAGCCCAATGTCGCAAAGATTACGACTATCGTTCCGTCGAGTTCACCGATCGCGAAGTGGCGCCCGTCTTTAGCCGTACCGACAAGGGCATTGAGGAAAAAATCCCCTTTGATATCGGCAAAATCGATCCCGTGCTTTGCGAGATTTGCGATGCGCTTAGGCTCGTCCCACACGATGATCATGCGCTGATATAGTGCGCATGTGTGTCAGTAACAAGTAAATTGTTACTACATTTTGCTTCAGCGCAACCCCACGCCAATCACCGCGCGCGGCTGTTCCATTTCGCCAGACGTCACCGGATAGGCGCAGTAATCCGCCGCGTAGTAGCCGGTCGGGCGGTGGTTGCCGGACAGGCCGATGCCGCCGACAGGGGCGCTGTGGGTCGGGCCGATGGTGGGGCGGTTCCAGTTGACGATGCCCGCGCGCACGTTCGCCCAGAAGCGGTTGTATTCCTGCGGGGTGCCGCCAACCAGCGAGGCGACGAGGCCGAACCGGGTGTTGTTCGCCTCGGCAATGGCTGCGTCGAGATCATCGACGCGGATGACTTGCAGGATCGGGCCGAACAGTTCGACATCGGGCCGGTCGGCCATCGCGGTGGTGTCGATGATCGCGGGGCTGAGGAACGGCAGGCGGTCGTCGGGGCGCACCAGGTGCTTGATCGCCCGGCCGCCGTGGCTGAGCAGGTAGAGGAAGCTCTCGGTCAGGCCGTCCGCCGCCAGGTTGTCGATCACGGGGCCCATGAACGGCGCGGGTTCATCGAACGGCGCGCCGATGATCACGCGGTCGGCCAGGCTTTTCACCTCGTGGATGACCGCGTCGTACATCGAGGACTTCACGATCAGGCGGCGCGCGGCAGTGCAGCGCTGGCCCGAGGTGGAAAACGCCGATTGCACCGCCAGCGCGGCGGCATCGGTGATCTTGGGGGTGTCCCAGATCACCATCGGGTTGTTGCCGCCCATCTCCAGCGCGCAGACCTTGTCGGGCCGGGTGGCGAGGCGGCGGTTGATGGTGATGCCGGTATTGGCCGATCCGGTGAACAGGACGCCGTCGATATCCTCATGCGCAACGAGTTGCTGGCCTTCGGTCGGCCCGCCGACCACCATCTGCATGACCGCCGCCGATATGCCGGCGCGGTGGAAGCAGCGGGTGATCATCTCGCCGCAGGCGGGCGCCTTCTCGCTCGGCTTGAACACCACCGCGTTGCCCGCGATCAGCGCGGGCACGATATGCCCGTTCGGCAGGTGCGCGGGCATGTTGTAGGGGCCAAGCACGGCCATCACGCCATGTGGCTTGTGGCGCACGGCAAGGCTGCCCTGCATCGCCGAATCGAGCTTTCGCTGCGCGGTACGCTCGGCAAAGGCGCGGATCGAGATTTCGACCTTGGCGATCACGTTTTCGACTTCGGTGCGCGCTTCCCACAAGGGTTTGCCGGTTTCGCGGGCGATGGTTGTCGCCAGCTTGTCGGCCTCCTTGCGCACTTCGTTGGCGAAGCGGCGGACCAGTTCCATGCGGGTGGACAGCGGCTGCGCGGCCCAGCCTGGCCAGGCGCGACGCGCACGCTGCACCGCTTCGTCGATGTCGCTGACCTTGCCGCGCCAGATTTCCAGGCCGGTCGCCGGTTCGTAGGATACGATTTCGCGACCGCTCACGGTGCCGACCGGGCCGCGATCGCTGCCTGCTGTCGTGGTGGCTGCCGCTACCGAATCCATGGCTGCTTGGTTTCCGATGTCCAAAGTCGCTTCGAGAATTGGCAGGCTATGGCACAGTGTTCCCTACCGGGTTGCTAACGCGCGGGACGGGTTGTCGGATTCTGTTTGGCGAAATTCCAGACGGGAAGCTCCGGCGCAGGCCCTAGCGCGGTTCCCAGCCGCCGGATCGCGGCGACCTTGTCGGCGAGCGGTTGCCAGTCGTCGTGCTGATCGATGGCCGACCAGATGCGCTCCACTTGGTCGATCAGCACGCCCGGCGCGGCGTCTTCCTGCCAGATCGGATCGCTGTCGACACCGGCTGGCGCGTATTGCGCCAGCGCTTCGCCAAAGGCACCGGCGGGAGCGGCGCGGCCGCCGCGGTGCAGGAAAAAGAAAGCGTCAGGCGCCATTTTCGTTTCGCGCATGTAGTGCTCGGCGGCGACTACCAGCGCGGTGTCCGCCTCCGCCCCGCGCGAGGTGACCCCCAGCCGCCAGAAGAAGCGCCGCGTCATCGCTTCGGCATAGAGCGGGCCGAACCGATCGAGCGCGGCGATCAGGGAATCGCTTTCCGCCAGCGTGCTCAAGGCAACCGCCAACTGGCCGCAGTTCCACAGGATCGCCTCGGGTTGGCGGCCGAAGGCGTAAAGCCCCGAATGGTCGAAATAGGCAGCGGTGAAGCCCGGATCCCAGCTTGGCAGCCAGCGCCATGGGCCATAGTCGAAGCTCTCGCCCGAGATGTTCATGTTGTCGGTGTTGAGCACGCCGTGGACGAATCCGGCCACCATGTAGGACGCGGCCATGTCGGCCATGCGCTCAACCACCTGGTGCAGCAGGATCGCGGCGGGCTGGTCACGGCCGGGCGCATCTTCGGGCGGCGGCGGGCCGGGGTAGTTGTCGAGGGCGTAGGCGACCAGCGCTTCCAGGTGATCGCGCTCGCCCAGAGCCATCAGGCGCTGGAACGAACCGAAGCGGATATGTCCGTGACTGAGCCGGACCAGCACCGCAGAGCGCGTGGGCGATGGCTCGTCACCGCGCATCAGCGCTTCACCGGTTTCGACCACCGAGAAGGTCTTGCTGGTGTTCGCGCCCAGCGCTTCGAGCATTTCGGTAGCGAGGATCTCGCGCACCGCGCCTTTCAGTGTCAGGCGTCCGTCGCCCTGGCGGCTGTAGGGTGTCTGGCCAGAACCCTTGGTGCCAAGATCGAGCAGCCGCCCGGCGCCATCGCGCATCTGGGCAAACAGAAAGCCGCGCCCATCGCCGATTTCGGGATTGTAGCTGCGAAACTGGTGGCCGTGATACTTCAGCGCCAGCGGTTGCGGCAGGTTTTCCGGCAACGGCGCAAACTGGCCGAAATGCTGGATCCACTGCGCATCGTCCAGCCCGGCCAATCCGACCGTGGCGGCATGGCGATCGTTGCGGAACCGCAGGTTGTGTTTCGGGAACTGCGCGGCCTCGACCGGAGAGCCGATCCAGTCCGCGATAATCTCGATACGGGGATCGGGGCGGTAGTCACTTGCTTGCGGTTCATTGCGCATAAGGCGATAGTGGGGTGAGGGCGTCCCCTGATCAAGGCGGGGCGCAACAAGGGTTCGTGTGACAGCAGTGGCGCCAGACGTGGCAATGACGCAATATGAGGACCGGTTCTGGACCACTCGGGACGGGCTGAAGCTGCATTACCGCGACTATGCGGGGCGCGGCGACCGGCCACCCCTGGTGTGCATGCACGGGCTGACGCGAAATGCCCGCGATTTCGCCGCCTTTGCCGAGCGGCTTTCGCCCGAATGGCGCGTGCTCTGCCCGGAAATGCGCGGTCGCGGCGAAAGCGAATACGCGCGCGATGCATCTACGTATAATCCGGTGCAGTATGTCGAGGACATCACTGCTCTGCTGGACGACGCGGGGATCGACCGTATGGTCGCCATCGGCACTTCGCTGGGCGGCTTGATGACAATGATCATGGCGATGAACGCGGCGGACCGGATCGCGGGCGTCATGATCAACGATGTTGGTCCATGGCTGGAACCGGTTGGACTGAAACGGATCAAGGACTACGTCGGGCACGGGCGCAGCTTCCCCACCTGGGTTCATGCCGCCCGCGCGCTGGAGGAAACGCAAGGGATGGCGCATCCGGGCCGCGATCTGCCATTCTGGATCGACATGGCCAAGCGAGTGATGGTGCTTTCCGCCAACGGCCGCATGGTGTTCGACTATGACATGAAAATCGCTGAGCCGTTCGTCGGCATGGATATCGAAAAGCAACCCGATCTCTGGCCAGGGCTGGAGGCGCTTTCCGGAAAGCCGGCGCTCATCGTGCGCGGCGAACTGTCCGATCTGCTGTCCGAAGCCACCGTGGTGCGCATGCGCGCGCGGTTGCCGGGCGTGGAGATCGTCACGGTACCCGGTGTGGGCCACGCGCCGACGCTCTCCGAACCCGAAGTCGAAGCGGCGATCGACCGGTTCCTGGCGAAAGTATCGTAACGGTGCGGGTGCTGCATCTGCATTCCAGCTTCAATGCCGGCGGCAAGGAACTGCGCGCGGCGCGGCTGATGAACGCGTTTGGCCCGGGCGTGACGCATCACATCCTTTCGGCCGAAACCGACGCCTATGGCGCGACATCGGCCATCGCCAGGGCCATCGACTTTGCCATTCCAAATGATTTTCCCTCGCTGCAGGGCAAGCCATTGCCGGGCCGGTTGCAGAAGATCGCACAGGCGATGCGGGCGTATGATCTGGTGCTGACTTACAACTGGGGGTCGATGGACGGGGTGATGGCGCACACGCTGTTCCGCGATCTCTATCGCCTGCCGCCCGTCGTGCACCATGAGGACGGCTTCAACGAGGACGAGGCGAACGGTCTGAAGACCAAGCGCAACTGGTTCCGCCGCATCGCGCTGGCCCGCACTTCGGCGCTGGTGGTGCCATCAAAGAGCCTGCAGGCGATTGCGTTGGATGCTTGGCAGCAGCCGCGCAGCCGGGTGCGGCTGGTATCCAACGGGATCGATATTGCCGCCTATCGTAAGAAGCCCAAGCCCGACGCACTGCCCCGGATCGTCAAGCGGCCGGGTGAGAAGTGGGTTGGCACGCTGGCCGGATTGCGCGCGGTCAAGAACCTGCCGCGGCTGGTCCGCGCCTTCGCGGGTCTTCCCGAACCGTGGCAACTGGTGATCCTGGGCGAAGGGCCGGAGCGTGACGCGATCCGCGCCGAGGCGCAGCGACTCGACATAGCGCACCGCGTGCATCTGCCCGGCTTCGTTCCCGATCCCTCGAAGGCGGTGGGGCTGTTCGACCTGTTCGCACTGTCATCCGACAGCGAGCAGTTTCCGATCTCGGTGGTCGAGGCGATGGCTGCCGGACTGGCGGTCGCCTCGCCGCAAGTGGGCGATGTGGCGGGCATGGTATCGGCTGAGAACCAGCCTTTCATCACGCCGGCGGGGGACGAAACGGCGCTGGCCGCGTCGCTGGAGGCACTGGCCGCAGACGAAAACCTGCGCCGCCGGATCGGGGATGCCAACCGCGCCCATGCCGAGGCGCACTACGACGAAAAGGCGATGATTGCGGCCTATCGCGCGATCTACGGGACGGCGATGCGCCGCGCGACGTTCCCCTGATTTCACCGTGCGCTGGTTGGCGGGCGTCATTCACGGGGGCTTCACTTGCCGCTGTGCAGTGAAGACCGTTGAAAACCCCCCGTCATCCGCTAAACAGCGCCGCTAGTTTCCCACTATCCGCAGAAAGCGCCCAGATTGGCTCTGCCTCCCTCCGATCCCGCCAATTCCAGTAGCAAGTCCACCAAGGACGCGGCGCAGAACGATGTGTTCATGCGCGAAGTCGACGATGCCGTGCGCGCCGACCAGATGGAAGGCTTCTTCAAGCGCTACGGCATGCCGTTGCTCGGCGCGATCGTTCTGGGCCTTGCCGCGTTCGGTGGCTTCCTGTTCTGGCAGCACAACGCTAAGACAGCGAAGGAAGAGCACGCCGAAAAGTTCGTGCAGGCGCTCGATGACCTTGATGCCAACAACCTGAAAGCAGCGGACGGCAAGCTGACCGCGCTGGCGGGTGAGGGCACCGCAGGCGGCGAAGCGATGGCAAAGCTGATGCGCGCCGGCATTGCGCTGAGCGAAGATCGCGCGCCCGACGCCATCAAGCTCTACGGCGAAGTGGCGCAGGACACCGACGTGCCGCAGCCGCTGCGCGATTTGGCGACTGTGCGCGAGGTTGCCGCCAATTTCGACAAGCTGCCGCCGCAGACGGTGGTCGATCGACTCAAACCGCTGGCCGAGCCGGGTAATGCGTGGTTCGGCGTTGCCGGCGAACTCGTCGGCGTCGCTTATCTCAAGCAGGGCAAGGAAAATCTCGCCGGCCCGCTTTTCGCCAAGATTGCGCGCGATGAGACACAGCCTGATTCGCTCCGCGCCCGCGCGCGTCAGCTTGCCGGTATTCTCGGGCAGGACGCGCTGGACGATGTGATCGATGAAAATGGCGAAAAGCAGGATGAAGATGGGGCAGTTGCGAAAGCAGCGGCGCCTACGGCCGCCACGGCCCAATAAATTGGTGAGGATTTGCGCATGACCCCCCGGATACCCTCGCGCCGCTCGGCCGTTCCGCTCCTCGCCTTGGCGCTCGTGCTGGGGCTTTCGGGCTGCAAGGTGTTCGGCGGCAAGGATGGACCCAAGACCCCGACCGTGGGTGAGCGCGTGCCGATCCTGTCGCGGATCGAATCGGGTGCCAAGGTCGATGCCGAACTCGCCACCGTTTCGGTGATCCTGCCCCCGGCCGAGGTGAACGCCGAGTGGCCGCAGGCCGGTGGCCCGCCGAGCAAGAGCTACGGCAACCTTGCCCTCAGCGCATCGCCGAGCCGGATCTGGACCGCGAATATCGCCGGATCGAGCAACCGCCGCCGCCTCGCCGCGTCGCCGGTGATCGGCGATGGCCGCCTGTTTGTGATGGACACCGCTGGCGTTGTTTCCGCTTTCAATGCCGATACGGGTGCCAAGCTGTGGTCCAAGAGCTTCGATCTCTCGGACAAGAACGAAAACTCGCTGTTTGGCGGCGGCGCCAGCTATGACAGCGGCCGCGTCTACATCACCACCGGCGTCGGTGAAGTCGCCGCGCTGAAGGCCGATACCGGCGAGGAAGTGTGGAGGTCCAAGCCCGCCGGGCCGCTGCGCGGATCGCCCACGGTCGCGTTCAACGCGGTCTATGTGATGACGCAGGACAACCAGATCTTCTCGCTCGATTCGAACGACGGTAAGCCGCTGTGGTCCGAATCCGGCTCGGTGTCGCAAGCCGGGGTGTTCGGCGTCGCCGCGCCCGCCGCCGGTCAGGGCACCGTGATCGCGGGTTATTCCTCGGGCGAACTGGTCGCCTATCGTTACGAGAATGGCCGCCAGCTCTGGGCCGATGCGTTGGCGCGGACCTCGATCTCGACCGAAGTCGGCAGCCTGACAGACGTTGATGCCGACCCGATCATCGATCGCGGCCGGGTCTATGCGCTGGGCCAGGGCGGTCGCATGGCCGCTTACGAACTGGTCACCGGTCAGCGTATCTGGGAGCTCAATCTGGCGGGCATTTCCACCCCGGCGGTGGGCGGCGAATGGGTGTTCACTCTGACCGATGACGCACAGATCCTCGCGATCGCGCGCAACAGCGGCAAGGTCCGTTGGCTGACCGATCTGGGCAAGTTCCGGAATATGAAAAAGAAGAAGAACGAGATCTTCTGGGTCGGTCCGATTCTGGCCGGAGACCGCCTGTGGGTGGCCAATTCGCAAGGCCAGCTGCAATGGGTGAACCCGGCGGACGGCACGCTCAATGCCTTCTCGGAACTGGACAGCGCGATTTCGCTGGCACCCGTGGTGGCCAACCAGACGCTGTACGTGCTCGACGACGGCGGTCGGATTACCGCTTACCGTTAAGCCGTTCCGCCCCCTTTACCGACGCCCGTTTCACGCCGATTAACCTTTTGCCGCTAGTCCGTGCGGCATGAGCGACGCTAAACCCGCCGTGGCCACGCGGCCTGTCAGTGACGTCTCCTCCGCCGTCGGGCTGGTGGGGCTGGCCGGCCTTGTCGTGTGGATCCTGATCTGCCGCAACTGGGCCGGCATTGCCGAGAGTATCGGTATTCCCGGCCCGCGCGAGCCCATGTCCGGACCTTACGCGGCGCTCGCCACGATGCTGTTCACCGGCGTGCCGATGGTGCTGTGGTCGGTGCTGGTGGACAAGGTCCATCTTCGCCCGTCGACCGGGATCGACTGGACCCTGCGCAGGCCGCAATCGGCCACGCTCGATACCTCGATCACCAAGCTGGCCGGCCTGTGGGCAACATGGGCGGTGATCGGCTTCTTCTATTGCGTCGCGCGTTGGTACTGGTCGGGGCAATACCTGTTCGCAATGGAAGTCATCGGCGCCGCCGCCGTGCCGACATTCCTGCTGTCGGTGCCCTATGTGCTGTGGCTGGACCGCTACCTGATCGAGCCGCGCGACGGTGCCTGGCACTTCGGCGCAATGCTGATCGGCCGCGAAAGCTGGGATGCGGACGCGGTGAAGCGCCACTGGCGCGCCTGGGCGATCAAGGGCTTCTTCGGCGCGTTCATGATCTCGATCCTGCCGCCGGGTTTCTTCTCCGTCGTCACTGCCGATTTCGGCGCAATCGCCCATGATCCCGTGGCCTTGAGCACAGTGCTGATCGAAGCCCTGTTCCTGATCGACGTGCAGATCGGCACGGTGGGCTATCTGGTGACGCTACGCCCGCTCGATGCGCATATCCGCAGCGGCAATCCTTATCTCGCGGGCTGGGTCGCCGCGCTCATATGCTATCCGCCATTCGTCTGGGGCACGATGGGCAATGCCAACGTGCTGGCCTATGAAATCAACACGCCGGGCTGGGCGGGCGTTCTGGCGGGCCATATGCCCTTGCTGTGGATGTGGGGGGCGCTGCTGGTGTTCCTCACCGGTGTCTATGCCTGGGCGACGTTTGCGTTCGGCCTGCGCTTCTCGAACCTGACCTATCGCGGCGTGCTGACCAACGGACCGTATCGCTACACCCGCCACCCGGCCTATTTGTCGAAGAACCTGTTCTGGTGGTGCTCGGTGCTGCCGTTCGTCGTCAGTTCCGGCTCGTTGACTGACATGGTGCGCAATACCGTGATGCTCTCACTGGTCAGCGCGATCTACTATTGGCGCGCGAAGACCGAGGAAAAACACCTGCTTGGCGAAGACCCGAAATACGCCGAATACCACGCATGGATGGCGCAGAACGCGCTGATCACGCGGATGTTCGCTATGGTAGGCGAGCGGTTCCGGCCAAGAGCGCCGCAGCTGCACCCGGCCGAGTAATTCGGAGCTATTTGTTGGGTGCGCCCATCGCATCCGCGATGGGCTTGCGGCACCGGCCCACGCCCCCACCCGGCCTCCCACGAGTGTACCATAGATGGGAGGCCGGGTGGGGGCGTGGGCCGGTGCCGCGAAGGTCCTGACGGATGTCAGGGCCGCACCTAACAAAAAATCCCCCTAAAACCGTTCGTCGTAGACCCGGGTGATGTCGCCGTTCCACTCACCGTGGAACTTGTCGAGCAGGCGCTGCGCCGGGACTTTGCCCGACTTCACGATCTCGGCCAACGGTTCGAGGAAGCCGCTTTCGTTGTTGCCGCTGGAATCGAGTTTGCCGCGCGCGTTGAGGCCGGCGCGGGCGATGTCGATCACTTCGCCGGCGATGTTGCGCAGGGTGTCGCCGCCGGGGATCGGCGCGTCGAGGCCGAGCTTGGGCACCGAGTTGCGCAGCAGTTCGCGCCCTTCCATGTCCCAGTCACGCACGAGATCCCAGGCCGCGTCCAGCGCGCCCTGATCGTAGAGCAGGCCCACCCAGAACGCCGGAAGCGCGCAGATGCGGCTCCACGGGCCACCATCGGCACCGCGCATTTCGAG
This sequence comes from uncultured Novosphingobium sp., assembly GCA_964502105.1. Taxonomy (GTDB): domain Bacteria; phylum Pseudomonadota; class Alphaproteobacteria; order Sphingomonadales; family Sphingomonadaceae; genus Novosphingobium. The sequence continues at coordinate 22,138 of CAZCUS010000010.1, forward strand.
GAACGACTTCAGCCGCACTTCGGGGAACGCGGTGGACAGGTGATCGATCCAGTCGCTGATGTGGGGCAATTCGCCCGGCAGCACCGACAGCTGGCCCTTCATGAAGTCGCGGAAGCTGAGGCCTGAAGCATCGATATACTTGCCGTCGCGGAACACGAAATACATCGGCACATCTAGCATATAGTCGACATACCGCTCGTAACCGAAATCGCCGTCGAACACGAAAGGGAGCATGCCGGTGCGGGCAGGATCGGTGTCCGACCAGATGTGGCTGCGATACGAGAGGAAGCCGTTGGGCTTGCCCTCGGTAAACGGGGAGTTGGCGAACAGCGCGGTCGCCAGCGGCTGCAGCGCAAGGCTGGTGCGGAACTTCTGCACCATGTCCGCCTCGCTCGAATAATCGAGGTTCACCTGGATCGTGCACGTGCGCAGCATCATGTCGAGCCCCATCGAGCCGACGCGCGGCATGTGGCGCAGCATGATCTCGTAGCGGCCCTTGGGCATGATCGGCAGCTCGTCGCGCCGCTTGTCGGGCCACATGCCAAGGCCGAGGTAGCCGGTGCCAGAACGATCGCCCACAGCCTTCACCTGTTCCAGATGGCGGCCGGTTTCGGCGCACGTCTGGTGCAGGGTTTCCAGCGGCGCGCCCGACAGTTCGAGCTGGCCCGCCGGTTCAAGGCTGACGGTGCCGTCCGAACCGCGCATCGCGATAACCTTGCCGCCCTCGACGATCGGCTCCCAGCCATACTCGCCCAGCGCCATCAGCAGGTCATGGATACCACCCGGTTCGTCATACGACGGGGCGTGGTGGTCGGCGATGGCATAGACGAGCTTTTCGTGCTCGGTGCCGATACGCCACTTGTCGCGCGGCTTCTCGCCCGCAGCCATCGGCTCGGCAAGTTGGGCGACAGATTCGATCACCGGATCGTCTTGATCCGACATCTCGCGGGTGCTCATGGCAGCGCCGATACTGGAGCGACCCGGGTAGCGCCAGTCATTTGTTCCAGTCTCCGGCCAGCGCCATCCACAACGCGGTGGCGGCAATGGCGGCGGTTTCGCCGCGAAGGATGCGCGGGCCGAGCGAAATCGCCCGCGCCGCAGGATGTGCGCGCACCATGGCGCGCTCGGCATCGTCGAATCCGCCTTCGGGACCGATCAGCATCGCCGCCGGACCGGCATGCGCGGTGAAGGCCTGCGCTGCCGGTTCTCCGCCGGTTTCGTCGGCAAAGAACAGCACGCGGTCCTGCGGCCAATCGCGCAGCAGCGCTTCCAGCTTCAACGGCGTGGCGAGTTCGGGCAGAGCGGTGCGGGCGCATTGCTCGGCCGCCTCGGTGACGATGGCCCCGGCGCGCTCCTCGTTCAGCTTGTCCGCCACGCAGCGACGGGTGACGACCGGCTGGATGCGACGGACGCCCAGTTCGGTCGCCTTTTCCAGCACGAGGTCGAAGTTGGGCTTTTTCAGCAGCGCCGCGCACAGCGTGAGATCGGGAACCTGCTCACGTTCGCGCAGCCGCTCCCGCGCGATGACCGTCACTTCACGCTTGGACACCGCGTTGACCGCGCAGGCCCATTCGCCCGTCACATCGTCGCACAGGATCACGGCATCGCCCTCGGCAATTCGCATGACCTTGGTCAGATAGTGCGCCTGGCCTTCGCCGATGCTGATCGCCGCGTCCTGCGCCAGCACATCGCGCACAAACAGGCGCGGCGCGCTGCGCGGCGGCCAGGCGGGAGTTGCCACCAATCTCCTGTCCTTATTTGGCGATGGTCTTCAGCACGGTTTCCCACTGCTTCACGCCGGGATCGAGCGTGGCGAGCGGCAGGCGCTCGTTCAGGCCATGCGCGAATTCGTCCTCGGAGCGGATGAAGATCGCCGAAATGGCCAGCGCCGGAATGCCCTTGGCGCGGAAATGCATGGAATCGGTCGCCCCCGCGCTCATGCTGGGGACGATGGCAAGGCCCGGCGCGCGCTGATCGATCGCCTTGCGGATGGCCGCCATGATCTTTGGCTCCAGCGGCGATTCGATCGATTCGAGCGTGCCGTTGTCCTTGAACGCGACCGAAATCGCGGGATTGGCGATGATATCGCCCAGCGTCTTCTGCACTTCGGCGCGGGTGGTGCCGGGGAAAATGCGGCAGTTGACGTTGGCCTGCACCGATTGCGGCAGCGCATTGGGAGCGTGTCCGCCATTGACCATCGTGGGTACGCACGTGGTGCGAATCTGGCCGACATATTCCGGCCGGGCAGACAGCGCGGTGATGGCGGCCGCGTCTGTCGGGTTGGCGGCATAAGCGCGCATGGCGGGCGCGATGTCGGCGGGCGCCTTGGCGGCGCTGCCTTCCAGATAGGCCTTGGTCAGCGGGCTGATCTTGGTGGGGAACTTGTAGTCCCAGATTTTCGCCAGCGCGGTGCCCATCGTTGCTATCGGGTTGCTGCTACCCGGGCGGCTGGAATGCCCGCCCGGATCGGTGAGCTTCAGCACGAAATCGCCGTAGGTCTTCTCGCCCGCCTGCACCTGGTAGATGAACGGCTTGCCGTCGCTGGTCAGTTCGCCGCCGCCCGAATCGGCATTGAGCACCAGCGCGGCGTTCGACAGCGCCTCGGCCATCGCCTTGGTCGTCACCATCTGGGTTTCCTCGTCGCCGGTGAAGCCCAGCACGATGTCGCGTGCCGGCACCCAGCCTTCGCGCTTCAGCTTTTCGACAGCGGCGACCACCATCGCCACGTCGCCCTTGTTGTCGACCGCGCCGCGCCCGAAGACATAGCCGTTCTCGACCACCGCCTTGAACGGATCGCGCTCCCAGTCCGACGGTTTGGCTTCGACAACGTCCAGGTGCGCGATCACCACATAGGGCTTGGCCTTGCGGTCACGCCCCGGATAGCGGGCAGTGAAGTAGCCCGTTTCGCCCACGGGGGTGAACGTCACGTCCTCGGCCTTGAACCCGGCCGCGATCATCCGCGCTTTCAGCTTTTCCGCCAGCACCGGCACTTGCCCGCGCCCGGCCACGGTGGGAACCTCGATGGCTTCCTTCAGGATTTCAAGCGCTTCCTTTCCGGCGGGCGTCGTCGGCTCGCCGCTCTGGGCATGGGCTGCGACACTGGCCAACAGGGCCGGAACGACAAGGCTGGAGGCGATAAGCTTGGCTGAACGCATGAACTGTACCCCGTTTTGCGTGATGCCAGCCTTGTCGCGCGATGCGGGCCGCAGCGCAACGCCCATGACAGGCGCGTCCCCATCGATTAGGCACTGCCGCGTGAGCGAGACTACCCCACCCACCATCGTCCCCGACAGCGAGCATCGTGGCCTCGTCGGCGCGCTGCCACTTACGCTGCGCAATTTCGCGCTGCTTGCCCGGTTCGACCGGCCGATCGGCTGGTGGCTGCTGTACTGGCCCTGCGTCTGGGCGGTGATGCTGGCGGGAGGCGAGACGCGCTGGGCGTTGGTGCTATGGCTGCTGGCCGGCGCCATCGCGATGCGCGGGGCGGGCTGCGTCTATAACGATATCGTCGACGCCGATCTCGACCGGCAAGTGGCACGCACCGCCAGCCGCCCCGTCGCCAGCGGTGCGGTCAGCCGCAAGGCGGCGTGGGTGTGGCTGCTTGCCCTGTGTCTGGTCGGACTGGTGGTGCTGTTGCAACTGCGCTGGCAGGCGCAGCTTGTCGCGCTGGCGAGCGTGCTGCCGGTTGCCGCCTATCCTTTCATGAAGCGCATCACCTGGTGGCCGCAGGTCTGGCTAGGGCTGGTATTCAGCTGGGGCGCGCTGGTCGGCTGGGTGGAAATTCGCGGCGATCAGATTGCTGTGCTCGCCGCGCTCTACGCCGGATGCATCGCCTGGGTGGTTGGTTATGACACAATCTACGCGTTGCAGGACCGCGAGGATGACGCGCTGGTTGGCATCCGCTCCTCGGCGCTGCGCATGGGCGGGCAAGTCCGGCTCGGTGTCGCGCTGTTCTACGGCGCCGCTCTGGCGCTATGGGTGCTGGCATTCTGGATGCTGCGGCCCGACTGGCTGGCCTTGATCGCGCTGGCGCCGATGGCGATCCACCTCGTTTGGCAGGTCGTCACGCTGAACCCCGACGACGGCGGCAATGCGCTCGCCCGGTTCCGCGCCAACCGCTTCGCCGGGCTGCTGATGGCGCTGGCGTGCTGGGTCGGCAACGCCTGAGGGATTGGTGCCGGGCTAAATCCCCAGCGCCTTGCGCAGTTCGGCATTGATCCGCGATTGCCAGCCCTTGCCGGTCGCGCGGAACTTCTCGATCACATCGGGATCGAGGCGCAGCGTGACCTGCTTCTTGGGATTTTCGCTAACAGGCCGTCCGATAGATTTCAGCGTGCCCGTAGCCGGACGGATAAGGGTATCGCCCTTGTAGATTGCGGCCATGCGGAACATTTCTTCGGTCCAGATGACGTCATCGTCGTCTGGATCAATCCAGTCCGGCTTTTCGGGTGATGAATTCTTCTTCATGCGCATGCCTCATCATGATTATGCGACGCTTGGTGCCTCTGGGTGTCCAGACGACCACGACCCTGCGACCGTTCAATTCGCCAAAGACCCGAAAGCGCTGTTCGCCATAATCTTTGCGATCATCCTCAATCTCGAAATGTGACCCCGCAAAGACGAGCGGAGCATCCAAAAAATCAAGTCCACGGGTTTCCAGCGTCCAGAAACGCTTCGCTTCATCAAATTCGATTTCCATCGGAAGAACCTCAAACGAGCCTCGCTTTCGCGAGAGGCATGACTTTCCGACGCCGTTACCTATTTGCTCGTTACCTGTTTGCCGATGGTGTCGGATACCATCGATGCCAATTTAATGTAACTACGAAAATTGTCAACCCTACTCCGCCGCCAGCAATTCCTCAGCCCCACCAAGATCCACGCTCACCAAGCGCGAGACGCCGCGTTCGACCATTGTCACGCCGAACAGGCGGTGCATGCGGCTCATGGTCACGGCGTTGTGGGTGACGATGAGGTAGCGGGTTTCGGTTTCGGTGATCATCACGTCGAGCAGGTCGCAGAAGCGCTCGACGTTGGCATCGTCGAGCGGCGCGTCGACTTCGTCGAGCACGCAGATCGGCGCGGGGTTGGTGAGGAACAGCGCGAAGATCAGCGCCACCGCCGTCAGCGCCTGTTCGCCGCCCGACAGCAGCGTCAGCGATTGCAGGCGCTTGCCCGGTGGCTGGGCGTAGATCTCAAGCCCGGCTTCCAGCGGATCATCCGAATCGACCAGCGCGAGGTGGGCCTGCCCGCCCTGGAACAGCCGGGTGAACAAGCGGCGGAAATGCGTGTCGACCGCTTCGAACGCGGCGCGCAGCCGTTCGCGGCCCTCGCGGTTGAGATTGCCGATCGAGCCGCGCAGGCGGTTGACCGCCTCGGCCAGTTCGGCCTGCTCGGTCAGGCTTTCGCCGTGCTGCGCTTCGGCAGCGGTGAGTTCATCAGCGGCGACGAGATTGACCGGGCCGATCCGTTCCCGGTCGGTGACCAGCCGGTCCATCGTCGCGGACTCGTCCTGAGCGCCTGCGACTTCGGCGGAAGCGAATCCCAGCCGTTCGGGCAGCAGCGGCGGCGGGCACTGGAAGCGCTCGCCCGAGATACGGCCCATCTCGGCGCGGCGGCTTTCCTCGTTCTCGGCGCGCGCGCTGGCCCCCGCGCGGGTTTCGCGCGCGCTGGCCATTTCCTCCTGCGCGGCAGCGAGCGCGGTATCGGCGGCGCGCGCGGTGTCGTTGCAATGCGTGACTGCCGCCTCGGCCTGCGCGAGTTCCTCGCCAAGGCGCTGGCGCACCACATCGCCGGCCTCGATCTCGCGCAGCAAAGATGCCGGCTTGGCGGCGATGATCGCGCGTTCTTCCGCAATCTCGTCGGCGCGGTGGCTCATTTCGGCGAGCCTTCCGGCGGCATCGCCCGCGCGCGCCTGCCAGTTGCGGATGTCGGAGCGTTGCGCGGCAGTCCGTTCGCGCGCGACCGCCAGCGACTGGTCTAGCGCGGCCAGAGCGGCGCTGGCCGATTGCAGCGCCAGTCTGCCCGCGTCATGCCGCTGACGCGCGGCAGCGAGCGCGGCGCGACCGGCTTCGGGATCGGGCAGGGCGGCACGGCGCACCTCGGCGGCTTCCAGTTCCCCGGCGGCGGACTGGCGTTGCTCGGCGAGATCGTTCGCGGCGGCTTCCAGTTCGGCGCGGCGGCCGGCCATGCGCACCCGCGCGTCCTCGGCCTGATCGAGCGCGCGCAAGGCGGCGCGCTCTGCCTCAGCGGCGGCGGCAATGGCGCGTTCGGCAGCGATCGCGGTGGTTTGCACCGCGACCAGTTCCTGCTGCACGCGCACCTGCTTGGCTTCGGCAGCATTTGCCGCGTCGCGCAGCGCGGGCAATTGCGCGTCGAGTTCGGCAAAGCGGTTTTCGGCCTCCAGCCGCGCTGCTTCGGCGGCGCCTTCGCCGCGCGCGACGAAGCCATCCCACCGGCGCAGCAGGCCGGCGCGGGTGACCAGCCATTCGCCCGGCTGCAGCGACCGGCCATCGTCTTCGTCCGCGACATGGACCAGCGCCAGCCGCGCGGCCAGTTCGGGCGGGCATTTCGGAACATGCGCGGCAAGGCTCTGCAGCACCGGAGCAGGGGCCCCTGCGCCGGTCCAGAACCGCCCGTCCTGCGCGCTGGCGGGCTTGCCCAGCGCGGACTTCGCATCGCGTCCCAGCACGGCGGCGAGCGCGCGCTCATAGCCGGGAGCGGCGCGCAGGCCGTCGATGGCGACGGGCAGCCCGTGGGCCGCCTTCGCACCCTTGGCGCGGGCATCGCGGTCGCGTTGAAGCGCGATGTGCTCGCGCTCGATGCCGGTGAGTTCGGCGCGGGCGGAGGCGAGCGCGCTGGCGGAAGTATCGCGCGCGGCCTGCAGTTCACCGCGACGCGCCTGCTGCGCTTCAAGCTCAGCCCGAGCCGACGCCAGCGCGGTCATGGCGGCATCGCGGCGCGCTTCTGTCTGCGTGACCGCCGCTTCCAGATCGCCCGACTGCGCCAGCTCGGCGAATTGCGCGTCTTGCCGTGCCGCCTGCTGCGCCAGCCGATCAAGCCGGGCGCGGGCCGCTGCACGTTCGGATTCGGCGATGCGCCATTCCGCCTCGACCCCGGCCTGCGCGGCGGTTGCCTGCGCCAGATCGAGTTCGGCGGCGCGTGCGGCCTGCTCGGCGCGTTCCAGCGTCGCGGCGAGCACGGGGCGCTCGGCCTCATCGGACTGGAGCTTTGCCAGTCCGTCGGCCAATTCACGTTCGAGCCGCGCCAGCGCATCGGCGGCATCGCTAGTCAGCCGGTCGGCATCGCCGCGATCCTTTTCCAGCCGGGCGTGCTGGCGGTCGAGGTCGGCAAGGCGTTCCTCGGCGGCTTCAAGCTGGCTTGTCAGCGTCGCCATGCGGTGGCCGTGCGCGCTGGCATCGTCGCGGCGGTCAGCCAGTTCGTCGCGCGCCTTGGCCAGCGCCAACGCGGCAGCGGCCTGCATGTTTTGCGTTGTTTTCGTGGCAAGTTGCGCCGCCTCGACGCGGGCGTCCGCCACTTTCGCCTCGGCCCGGGCGGCATCGGCGGCGGCTGCGGCATCGCGCCAGCGGGCGAACACCAGCCGCGCTTCGGCCAGCTTGATCTGCTCGGACAGCGCCTTGTAGCGCTCGGCCGCGCGGGCCTGCCGCCGCAGCGCGCCGATCTGCTTGTCCAGCCCGGCCATCAGGTCTTCCAGCCGGGCGAGATTGGTCTCGGTCGCGCGCAGCTTCTGTTCGGCATCCTTGCGCCGCACATGCAGCCCGGCGATGCCTGCCGCTTCCTCCAGCATCAGCCGGCGTTCGGCGGGCTTGGCGGCAATGACGGCGGCGATACGCCCCTGGCTGACCAGTGCGGGGGAATGCGCGCCGGTCGCGGCATCGGCAAAGGTCAGCGCCACGTCCTTGGCGCGCACATCGCGTCCGTTGATGCGATAGGCGCTGCCCGCGCCGCGTTCGATCCGGCGGACGACTTCCAGCGGCTCGCGGTCGGCGGTCTCGGCGTACAGCACCACTTCGGCGAAGGCGCGCGCGGGGCGGGTTGAGGTGCCCGCGAAGATCACGTCCTCCATCCCGCCGCCACGCATCGACTTGGCCGAGCTTTCGCCCATGACCCAGCGGATCGCTTCGAGCAGGTTGGATTTGCCGCAGCCGTTAGGCCCGACGACCCCAGTCAGGCCGGGCTCGATGCGCAAGTCGGCAGGCTCGACGAAGCTTTTGAAGCCACTGAGCCGAAGCCGACTTATGCGCATCGGCGCTGCCTCAACTGCCGGCGCGGACGCGCATCAGCGCGCGCCGGCTGCCTGAAGCTTGGGCTCCAGCGTGTGCCAGTCGGCCGTTCCGGTGCTCTCACCATTGATGAAGAACGTCGGCGTGCCCGAGACGTTGTACTTTTCCGCAGCGGCCTGGGTTTCGTTGGCGAGCGCGGTGGCCTTGGCGGTGTCGGCCAGGCAGGCGGCGGCCTGGTCCTTGGCGATCCCGCGCGAGGCGAAGAAGTCGGTCATGCCGCCCAGTTCCGCAAGCGCGCCGAAACGCTGTGCGGGCGGGAGCGAGCCCGCTGCCTGCAGCTGCGCTTCGCCGGCAGCCTGCAGCTTGGCGAACATCTCAGGCTGCCATGCCCAGAACTGCTCGCTGAGCGGGATCACGGCCTCGGTCGACCCGCAAGTGGCGAGCATCGCGGCGGGAACATCATAAGCGTTGAGCATGAACAGGCGCAGTTCGTAGCTCACCCGGCCGCTGGCGACGTAATTGTCTCGCAGCGGTTCGAAGCTTTCCTTGGCGAATTCAGCGCAGTGCGAGCAGGTCAGCGCGCCGAACTCGATCAGCTTGATCGGCGCATCGGGGTTGCCCATGCGATAGCCGCCTTCGGGCGTCTTCACGATCTTTTCGGCCCAGCTTTGCCCGGCGGGCGGGGCGATCTTGGCGATCGGTTCGCCCGAGGTCGCGGCGGGCGTTTCGGTCTTGTCACCGCAGGCGGCAAGGCCCAGCGCGAGCGGCGCGGCCATCAGCGCAAGCGCGGCGCGGCGGAAGGTCGAACGGGTCATGTGGACGGATTCTCCAGAGACGGGGCAGGCAGACTAGCCCAAGCGCATTGCCGATACAAAGCGCGGCGTGCCGTGCAAGCGGCATCTTCCACAATTTAGCGGGAAAAAGGGCACGGTGGCATGTTCTTCCCCCTCGATGGGGGAGGGCAGACCTTAAAGGCTGGCCTTCATCGCGATTTCCAGCCCGGCCCAATCATGCACACCGGACAGAAGCTCGCCGTTGATTGCGAAGCTGGGGGTGCCATTGATGCCGAGTTCGGACGCTTCGCGCGTCTGGTCGAGAATTGCCTTGGCCTTGGCCTGATCGGATAGGCACTGGTCCACCGCCGGGCGGCTGTAGCCCCATTGCTGCATCGAGGCGTAGAAGCCCAGATCGTCGGCAATGGCTTTCATCCGCGCCGAAACCTGCCCATTGGACCAGCGGGACTGCGTCGCTTCGGACGCAGTTTGCGCCTTGGCCAACCACTTGTCCTGGGTTGCCATGAAGGCGTTGTGGCGGCGGAAGAAGCCCTTGTTGTCACCGCAGTTGACCAGCATGGCCACGGTCAGGTCGATGGGATCGCGGATCAGGTGATGCACGGTGACCGAAGCCTTGCCCGGCATTACGTAAGCCAGCCGCATCCCGGCATCCGATTGCTTGGTGAAATTCGCGCAGTGCGAGCAGGTGTAGCTGACGTATTCGGTGACCTTCACCTTCGCGTCGGGGTTGCCCAGCGTATGGCTGCCGTTGGCGCGCTGGCTGACCGCAGCGGTCCAGTTCGGGTGCGGGGTTCCGGCGGCAAGAGCGGCACCCGATCCCACAAGAGCAACGAAGGACACGGCGGCAAGAACAACAAAACGCTTCATTCGGGTTCCTCGGTATCGTTTTTCGCGCCCATGCTGCGCGCCAGCGACTCCAGCACTGCGCGCAATTCCGGGTCGCCGATGTCGCGCAGCGATTCGCCAAGCTCCAGCGGGACGGGACGCAGTGACGGGGCCGCCGTCTTCTGATTTGAAGCAGCCGGCGCCTGAACCGCGCCTTGCCGGATTTTCGCGCGGGCGACCGCGTTGTACCCGAAGAAGCGGTTCACCCGCTCGATGATCTCGGGGATCACGTGCTGGATCAGCGGCGCGTGTGCGGGCACCACTACCAGTTGCAGGATGCCTTCGCTCTTTTCGCCGGGGGGGAAGCGGATCGATTCGGGGGCGCAGACCTTGGCGTGGCGCGGGCCGACGATCTCTGGCCAGCGGGTCACGACGCTCGATTGCACGAAGCCGAAGCGGCGGAACGCGGTGCGGCCCACTTCGGGCATAAGGTCTGAAATCGCGCGCGCCGGCCCGCCGCGAGGCCGTTCGTAGCGGCGCAGGGCTTTCGTCGGTTTAGCTGGCTTGTCGCGTTCCATTGTCCGCACGCCAATGCCATAGCGGCGCGATGGACGCCAGTTCCGAACACATCGCCGCCGCCCTGCTGGAATGGTACGATGCGCATGCCCGCGCGCTGCCGTGGCGTGCCCCGCCGGGATCGTCCGCGCCCGATCCCTACCGCGTGTGGCTGTCCGAAGTGATGCTGCAACAGACGACGGTGGCAGCGGTGAAAACCTACTTCGCCGCGTTCACTACGCGCTGGCCCGATGTCGTGGCGCTGGCGGCGGCCGACGATGCTGACGTCATGGCCGCCTGGGCAGGGCTGGGATACTATGCGCGTGCCCGCAACCTGCTGGCGTGCGCGCGCGAGGTCGCGGGGCGGGGCGGGACGTTTCCCGCGACGGAAGCCGAACTGCGCGCGCTGCCGGGGCTGGGGGCCTATACGGCGGCGGCGGTGGCGGCGATTGCCTTTGGCGAGCGCGCGGTGGTGGTCGATGCCAATGTCGAGCGGGTGGTGTCGCGCCTGTTCGCGATTGCCGATCCGCTACCGGCAGGGCGCGCGCCGATCCGCGAGGCGGCTGACGATATCACGCCGGTCGACCGCGCGGGCGATTTCGCCCAGGCGATGATGGATCTGGGGGCGACGATCTGCACATCGCGCGCGCCGCGCTGCCTGCTGTGTCCGCTATCGGCACAGTGCACCGCCCGGGCCGAGGGCGAGCCGGATCGCTATCCGGTGAAGGCGGCGAAAAAGGCGAAGTGCGAACGGCAGGGCCGCGCCTTCTGGATCGCGCGCGACGATTCGGTGTGGCTGGTGCGCCGCGCGGGGAAGGGCATGCTCGGCGGAATGCGTGCCTTGCCCGACGATGGTTGGAAAGCAAGCGCCGATGGCTCGTCGCTGCCGCCACTCTCCGGCCCATGGGAAAACGCCGGCAAGGTGAGCCACGTCTTCACCCATTTCGCGCTGGAAATGCACTTGGTGGTTTATCTCGGCGCGGATTGGGATAGTCTTTCGCCCGCTGATGGCATGTGGTGGCCGCTCGATCGTCTGGATGAGGCGGGCCTGCCTACGCTGTTTGCCAAGGCGGCGCGGCTGGCGCTGGCACAAGACAGCAGCGCCGAGACTGGAGATACGATTTGAGCTTTTTACCCAGTCTGCAAGCGCAACTCGATCGCAGGATGCTGTTGCGGCTGGGAGCGCTGGCGGGGATCGGCGCGGTGGCGATGCCGCGGCTCGTCTGGGCGCTGTCCGACCCCGACTTGCTGCCCGAGGTGCGCCAGGTGATCGATCGCTGGGTCGGCCCCGGCAAGCTGCCGGGCGCGGTCGCCTCGCTTGGCCTGCCGGGACAGGAAGCGCAGTTCATCGTCAAGGGTGCGGAAGGGTTCTCCGACCCCGATGCGGTCACGCCCGACAGCCTGTTCCGCATCTATTCGATGACCAAGCCCGTCACCGGCATGGCGGCGATGCAACTGATCGCGCAAGGCAAGCTGCGGCTGGACCAGCCGCTGTATGAGGTGCTGCCAAAGTACCGGCATATGCAGGTGCAGAACACCTACGATGGCTCCATCACCGAACTGCATGCCGCCAAAACGCCGATCACCATCCGCCAGTTGATGACGCACACGTCCGGGATTGGCTACACGATCATCCAGCAGGGACCGATCAAGGAACTGATGGAAGATCGCGGCCTGATCGCAGGGCAGGTCACGCGCCTGAACATTCCGGCCCTGATGCGGGGCAAGCCGGTGGAGGGTCTCGACCATTTTGCCGACCGGCTCGCCGAAGTGCCGCTGGTTCATGATCCGGGCACGAAATGGCGCTACTCGATGGGGCTCGACCTGCTTGGCCGGGTGATCGAGGTCGTGTCGGGCAAGCCCTTCGACCTCTATCTCAAGGAAACGATCTTCGATCCGGCGGGCATGAACGATACCGCGTTCCGCGTGCCGGCGGCCGATGCGCAACGCCTGACGACGAACTATGGCGTGCTTGGCGAAGTGCTGGTGCCGATCGATCGCGGAGAAGAATCGGTCTATCTCGACAAGCCCTCGTTCCCGTTCGGCGGTGCAGGCCTGGTCAGCACCCCGCGCGATTATGACCGCTTCCTGCGCATGCTCGCGCAGAACGGCGTGATCGACGGCACGCGCGTGCTGGACGAGACGGCGGTGCGGCAGGGCACGCAGGATCTGCTGCCGCCGGGTGTCGCGGGCGATACCGGTTTTGGCCCGGTGAGCGGTTTCGGCGCGGGCGGCCGGGTTGGCCTTGGCCCAGAAACCGGAGTGTTCGGCTGGGCCGGCGCGGCGGGCACGGTCGGCATGGTGGACATGATCCACGGGCTGCGCTCGCAATTGTTCGTCCAGATCATGCCGCCCGATGCTCTGGGCGTGCTTCCTCAATTCCAGACCGCGCTCAAGGCTGATGTCATGGCGCTAATGACGGTGAAACGATGACCCCTGCGATTGCCTTTGCCGGTTCAGCCCTCGACCGGGCCGACCATATCCGAGCCGATCCCGCCGCGCTGGCGGGCCTGATGAACTGGCGCGCGCGCCTGCTGCGGCTGGAGGGGCTGGACCCGGTGATCACGCCGGAAAGCACGTTGACCTGGGGCACGCTGGCCGATGCGCAGCCCGACGCCGAACTGATATTCCTCGGCCTCGATGGCGAGCGGGGTTGCTTTGTCGAAGTGCCACGCACGATCCCCGGAGAACACCTGTTCGCCGGTCCGCGAAGCTGGGAAGCCATGGCTGTCCTCGGAGGAGAAGAACTGGCCGCCTATGGTTGCGCGCGATCGCTGGTGAGCTGGCATTCCCGCCACCAGTTCTGCGCGGTTTGCGGCAACTCCACCGGGATCGCCAAGGGCGGCTGGCAGCGCACCTGCACCAACGAAGTCTGCGCGTCCGATCATTTTCCGCGCGTCGATCCGGTCACGATCATGCTGGTGGAGCATGACGGCCAAGTGCTGCTGGGCCGCCAGCCGCGCTTTCCGACGGGTAGCTATTCGGCGCTGGCCGGCTTCGTCGAGCCGGGCGAATCGATCGAGGAGGCGGTAGCGCGCGAGGTGCATGAGGAGGCCGGCGTGCGCGTGCGCGACGTCAGTTATGTGATCAGCCAGCCCTGGCCGTTTCCCTCGTCGCTGATGATCGGCTGCCACGCCTTTGCCGATGACCCGGCTATCACCATCGATACCACCGAACTCGAAGACGCGCGCTGGTTCACCCGCGACGATGTGGTCGATGCGGTGGAGTCTATTGCCCGCAGCGAACCGGGTCGGGCCTTCCGCTCCCCGCCGGCAACCGCCGTCGCCCACTCTCTTCTGATCAACTGGCTGGAAAATTCATGACCGAACCGACCCGGATCACCATCGACATCTGGTCCGACATCATGTGCCCGTGGTGCGTGGTGGGCTATTACCAGTTGCAACAGGCGCTAGCCGGCCTGAAGGGCGAGATCGAGACCGAAGTGCGCTGGCACCCGTTCGAACTCAATCCCGACATGGGGCCGGAGGGCGAGGAATTCGAAGCGCATATCCAGCGCAAATACGGCCGCCCGCTCGACCCGGGGCTGACGGCGCGGATCCAGGAAATGGCCGCCGCCGCCGGACACGACATGCGCTATCAGGGCGGTGAGCCGGAACCGGAATCGCGGCTGTGGAACACGCGGCTGGCGCACCTGCTGCTGCACTACACACTGATGTCGCACGGCCCGGAACTGCAGACCAGGCTCAAGCTGGCGCTGTTCGACGCGCACTTCCAGTATCGGCGCAACGTGTCCGACCCGGCGGTGCTGCTGGACGTGGCAACCGGCGCGGGGCTGGAGACTGACGAGGTATCGCAAGTGCTGGCCGATGAATCCCTGCTGGCGATCGTCAAGGCCGAAGAGGAAGATGCGCTGGGCAAGGGCATCCATTCGGTGCCCGCGATGGTCTTCGCCGGCCGCTTCATGGTGCCGGGCGCACAGTCGCCGGAAGTCTACACCGATGTGCTGCGCAAGGTCGCGGCCAAGGTGAATGAGGTGGCTTGAGGGTTGGTAAGTCGAGCGTTCAAACCGTCATTATCATGCGGGTGATTGTAGTGGGTTATTGCCGCTAATTTTGGGTGGGGTTGCCGGACCCAACTCAAGGGAGCATTGTCATGTAATGTTCAGACCGAGCTCACGTCTAGGATTGATGAGCACTATCCTGGTCGCGCATCTTTGCGGATTGTTCGCGGTAGGAGTCGCCGGGACAGTTGTAACGACGAAAGGGCTAAATCTTTCCGGTGGTGGAACTGGGCTACTCCTTGGCGGGATGCTTTCTATTCCCTGGCTCGCCGCAATCACTGCCTTCGTATGGTTCTATGGCGGGCTTATTGAACGACACCCAGTTACCTTTGCACTTGTCGGACCGTTCGCCGTTGGGGGTAGTTATGCTTTGCTGATCGAGCCTCTTTGGCAAGCATTCTTATTTTCCGCCGCAGTTTCAAGCGCATGTTATTTGCCATTGGCGTTTTGGAGGCGAAGGCGGAACTAGCCCTCTACCCTTGAGGGGAGAGGGTTGGGAGAGGGGGCTGCGGTGCTCGCAGTCGTCACAGCCGACGATCTCAGCTACACTCCCCTGATGAGGCCTTACATATTCGCCCTGTTCATAGTTTGCGTCCTTGCCTTTTGGCTGTTTGCGGCAATTCACAATTGGCGGGGATTTCTGACGACCGTCCTAGTCTTCGCTGCGATTGATTTGGCTTGGCGGGCACTTCGCTGGGCTATCAAGCGTAGACGAGGGATTTACTGAACGCACGTCCTCTCCCATGCGTTGTCCTAGTCGGTGTAAGGCCGGTTTGGGTCTCTTCCTGTCGATAAGCCATCGCCCGGGCCGCTACCCCTCTGAACTTCGGCTAGTTCGCAAACGAGCAAGCCTGCGTATCTCCCCCCTAAAGGGGAGAGAGCAGCGTCGCGCCTTACACCAGCCCCAGTTTCGCCAGTTCGCCGACCAGCTTGGCTGGCATGGCGTCGTCCTGCGTCTCGCCTTCCGCTAGGTCGGCGGGTGCGTCTTCTTCGGCGAGGTAGCGCCAGCCCTGGTGGGCGCGGCGGGGGCGGGTCTGGACCGGGATCAGCGTGGGCGCGAGGTGGATGTGCCAGCGTCCGTCGTCGCGCTGGGTGAAGCGCAGGATGGGGGAGCGACCGATCAGCGCATGCTCGAAGATCCAGTAGAGCGAGCCGCCGATCATCTCCTCGTGCCGCTTGGGCAGATAGCGCGTGGTCATCAGCGCCTCGCCCGTATCGGCGTGGTTCTCAAGCCAATCGCGCAAGCCCGCGACGCTTTCGGCGCTGTAGGCGATCTTGGTCATGTTGAGTGGCATATGCGTTGAGGGCCCTAGCCGGTAAGTCCGCTCAGCACCGCAAGCCCGAGGAACACGAAGAAGCCCATCGAATCGGTAATCATCGTGACGAATACCGAGCTTGCCACTGCCGGGTCCTGTCCCATGCGGTCGAACAATACCGGCACCATCACCCCGGCCATGCTCGCGGTCATGATGTTGATCATCACCGCAGTGCCGATCACCAGCCCCAGCATCGGCGAGAACAGCAACGCCGTGCCGATGCCGATCAGCACGGCTACGGTGCTGCCGTTAAGCAGCGCCACGCGCACTTCGCGCCAGAGCATCCGCCCGGTGTTGGCGCGGGTCAACTGGTTCATCGCGATAGCGCGCACCGATACCGCCATCGTCTGCGTGCCGGCATTGCCGCCGATCGAGGCGACGATCGGCATCAGCACGGCCAGCGCCACCAGCTTCTCGATCGCGCCATCGAAGAAGGCGATGATGAAGCTGGCGATCAGCGCGGTGCCCAGATTGGCGATCAGCCAGCGCACGCGCGAGGAATAGGCATCGCGGATCGGCTCGTAGATATCGCCTTCGCCCGCGCCGGACATCAGCAGCGCGTCTTCCGCCGCTTCTTCCTGAATGATGTGGACCACGTCATCGACAGTGATCTGGCCGACCAGCCGCCCGGCATCGTCCACCACGGCGGCGGAGATCAGTGCGTATTTCTGGAAGCGTAGTGCGACTTCCTCCTGATCCATGCCGACGGGCAGCAGCGTCTGATCGCGCTGCATCACGTCGGTCAGCGCGATGGAGCGCGGCGCGCGCAGGATCCACGACAGCGCGCACGTGCCGATCGGGCGATGCCGGGGATCGACAACGAACACTTCCCAAAACTCGGTCGGCAATTCGCGGTGTTCGCGCAGGTAATCGATGAGGTCGCCGACGGTCATGTGCTCGGGCACCGCGACGAAATCGCGGCTCATCAGGCGGCCGGCGGATTCCTCGGGGAACGAGAGCGCGGCCTCGATCGCGGCGCGGTCTTCGGGGTCCAGTTCGGCCAGAATCGCTTGCTGGTCGTCAGAATCGAGATCCTCGATCATCGCGACCGCGTCGTCGGTGTCGAGCTGCTCGGCGATATCGGCGACGACGTCGGCCGGCAGGCTCTCGACCAGCAACTCGCGCACCCAGTCGTTCAGCTCTGCGAACACCTCGACGCTCATCAGGTCGCGGATCGCGCGGGCCAGATCGGTGCGCCAGTCCTGGTCGGTCAGCTCGAACAGATCGGCGATGTCGGCGGGGTGCAGCGGCTCGACCAGATCGTAGACCCGGTCGTAATCCTCGTCGCGCAGCGCATCGATCACGCTGCGGCAGAATTCGGGCTTCAGCCGGTTCTCGTCGTCATGGACCTCGCTTTCCGGCGGGGTGACGCGGTCCTCCTCGGCCTCCGGCATCACAGCGCTGTCGAGTTCCTCTGGAGTCATGGGCGCGGTCTAGGCGGCAAGGACAAATTCCGCAACGTCGGGGCGTGCCGGTGATGACATTGTTCGATCAATCCTTATAGGAGGCGAAAATACACAGGAGTTTGCAATGGCCGACGAATATCTCAACTTCACGCTCGACACCGGCAGCGGTGAAGGCGACGTCAAGATCAAGCTGCGCCCCGATCTGGCCCCCGGCCATGTCGAGCGGATCAAAGAGCTGGTTGGCGAAGGCTTCTACGATGGCCTGACGTTCCACCGCGTGATCGACGGTTTCATGGCGCAGGGCGGTTGCCCCGATGGCACCGGCATGGGCGGTTCCAAGAAGGCTGACCTCAAGGCTGAATTCAGCGCCGAGCCGCACACGCGCGGCGTTTGCTCGATGGCGCGGGCCAGCAACCCGAACTCGGCCAACAGCCAGTTCTTCATCGTGTTCGATGACGCGACGTTCCTCGATCGCCAGTACACTGTCTGGGGCCAGGTCGTCGAAGGCATGGAGCATGTCGACGCGCTGCCCAAGGGTGAGCCGCCGCGCAAGCCGGGCAAGATCGTCAAGGCAACCGTAACCGAAGAAGGCTGAGGCGAGCGCGGGGGCGGATAGCGGCGGCATGGCCATCAGGGCAGCGCTGCTGGCGTTCCTGCTCGCGATCCTGGGAGGCTGCGCGGGCAGCCTGCCAGACCTGACGCAGGCGCACGGGCCGTGCAGTAACGAGCCGGGCGGCTGGTGTCCGTTCACCCGTGAGCTTGCAGCGGAAAGCTGGGAATATGCCCAGCTTTCCAGCAACGCCTATTGCGATGAGACCACGGTGTTCAAAGGCCTGGCGGGCCGCACGGAAGTGGCACGCGGCCCCTCGCTCGACATCTGCCAGCTCGAACGCCGCGCTGCACTGGGCGACGAACCCGCCGATGCCACGCTGAAAACCCGCAAGACGGAGCGCGGTGGCAAAAACGGCTTCGCCTATGCTGTCTATGATCTGGCTGCCGAGGGTGACGGCCCGGCGAAACGGGTTATCGCTTATCGCGGCACCGATATCACCCAGATCGCGGACTGGCTGCACGGCAACCTTGGCCGGGCGCAGCGCGATCTGGGCCTTGCGCTTTACCGTGAACAGCGCGCCCAACTGGATAGCGCGGGCAAGCAGAACGTTCCCATCGTCGTGACCGGTCATTCGATGGGCGGCGCAATCGCGCTGGAAGTGTCTCAGGCGTTCGAGGGCGTGAGCGCCTATGTTTTTAACACTTCGCCGCAATACAAGCTGGCCGAAACGGTGAATGCGAACCGCCGTGTCGCCATATCCGAGCGCGGCGATTTCCTCGGGACCCTGCGCCGTCGCCGCAGGCCGGTGCGGCAGGATATGCTGACGGTCAATTGCTCGCCCTCGGCGCAGGCCATCGGCAACCACAGCATCCGCAGCCTTGCCGAATGCCTGACGTGGATCGCGGCCAGAGGCAACGCGCGGGCAAAGGCATCGCTTGAAGCCAACGCGATTACCGAGCCGCCAGAGGGCGAGGGCGCGAACCTGCTGTGGGGGTTGCCGGTGAAAGTGTCGCCGTAACGGCGCGCCGTTTCAGCCCGGTTCCAGCAAGTGCCCGCGTGCGTCCTCGATGTCGCCCGCAGTGAAACCCATTTCGCCCAGATAGCCCTCGACCGAGCCGCTTTGCGCTTCGATGCCGTCAAAGAACGCGATCATGTATTCGGGGTGGACGCCGCGCAGCGCGACCAGCACCGCCTTGGGAATATGGGCCACGCTGGCGCTCATCTTCACCCATCGCGCGGCGTAGAGATCGCTGCCGTCCAGCGCGGCGCGGGTCAGCATATAGTCCGCCAGGATCGTCTCACGCGGCACGCCCAGCATCGCCAGAACCAGCGCCGCCGCGCCGCCGGTGCGATCCTTGCCGGCCGCGCAGTTGAACGCGATCGGCACGCCGCCTGCTGCGATCCGGCGGATCAGCTCGGCAAACCCGGCTGCCTGTTGATAGGCGAGGTTGCGAAATCCATCCGCCACTGCGCTGCGCGCTGCGTCTTCGGTGATCTCGGGATCGCGCAACATGGCGTTGGTATCGCCGAACACGTCGCTATGCGGGCGCGCCCAGTAGTTCACGCCCGCCTCCGCGCACCACAGCGTCGGCTCGCGCTCCTGCTCGCGCACGCTGCGCAGATCGATGACGTTGCGGATACCCAGCCCGCGAAGATGCTCGGTATCGGCTGGCGTCAACTGCGCCATCACGCCCGAGCGATAGAGATGCCCCCACTTCACCCGGCGGCCATCGTTGGTGGCATAGCCCCCCATGTCACGGAAATTGAGCCCGCCCTCCAGCGGGAGCAGGCGGCGGGCGAGTTCATCGTGGGTCGTGGTCATGCCACGCTCATGGCATGGGCAACGGGGCGATGGCGATGCGAATGACCAGGCGTCGCACTGCGGATAGGCGGCGCAGGCATTGAAGCCTGTGGCAATTTTTGCCATATGGGGTGTGGAGGTATCAGCCGATGGCTACCATGAATGTTTCGCTGCCCGATCCCATGCGGGACTATGTGCAGAACCGCATCGACAGCGGCCAATATGCCAGCGTCAGCGACTATGTGCGCGATCTGATCCGCCGCGATCAAAGCGCGATCTTGGACGAAGAACGCTGGCTGAAGGAGCTTGATGCATCGATTGCCGAAAGCCTCCAGGAGATGAAAGCCGGTGGCGGTCACGATCTCGACGAAGTTTGCGACTCTGTCATTGCCGATATTCAGAAAACCGCGAGTGGTGAATCGCGTAAATGAAGGTCACGCTGTCCACACGGGCCACGCACGACCTCGACGGCATCCGAAGATTTATCGAGAAGGACAATCCCGCGCGCGGCATCGCGTTCGTCGGCGAACTGCGCGATGTCGCAAAGCGCCTGGCCGATATGCCGCGCGCCTTTCCGCTTGTCCCGCGCTACGAACAACACGGGATCAGGCGGCGATCCTTCAAGGGATACGGCATCCTCTATTCGGTCGAGCCGGATCGCATCTTCGTCCACCGGATCATCGGGCCGGGACAGGATTATGACCATGCCTTGCAGCTGAATTGAGGACCAAGGCACTGCTCGGCCTGCAAGTGGCCTCGTTCAGGATCTAACCAGCGCAGCCTCGCCCTAATCGTCATCGCCGTACATAGCGGCGCGCATGTCGTCGTCGGCGAGGTCGGAGAACTTGGTGATGCGCGCTTCGAACTTCATGCGCACCTTGCCGGTGGCGCCGTGGCGCTGCTTGGCGACGATCAGTTCCGACAGGCCGGTGATCTGCTCCATCTTGGCGCACCATTCCTCCCACTTGGCGTGGACGGCGGGCGGATCGTTATCGGTCGGGGTCTTGGGCTCACCGGCGCGCATGTAATAATCTTCGCGGTAGACGAACCACACCATGTCGGCGTCCTGCTCGATCGAGCCGGATTCGCGCAAGTCGGACAGCATCGGGCGCTTGTCCTCGCGCTGTTCGACCGCGCGGGAGAGCTGCGACAGCGCGATCACCGGCAGTTGCAGTTCCTTGGCCAGCGTCTTGAGGCCGCGGCTGATCTCGGAAATCTCGTTCACGCGGTTGTCGTTGGCGCGGCCCGTGCCTTGCAGCAGCTGGAGATAGTCGACCACGATCAAGCCGATGTTGTGCCGCCGCTTCAAGCGCCGCGCGCGGGCGCGCAGGGCGGCGATGCTGAGCGCGGGGGTATCGTCGATGAACAGCGGCAGTTCGGCCAGGCGCTGGCTGGCGAACGAGAGTTGCTGGAAGTCCTCGCGGCTGATGCGCCCTACGCGCAGCGCTTCGGAACTGATGCCCGATTGTTCGGCCAGAATACGCGTGGCGAGCTGGTCGGCGCTCATTTCCAGGCTGAAGAACGCGGTCGGCGCACCGATTGACTTTTCCGGGGCGATGCCATCACGCTGGGTATCGTTGAGAAAACGCTCCGCTGCGTTGAACGCGATGTTGGTGGCCAGCGAGGTCTTGCCCATGCCGGGGCGGCCGGCAAGGATGATCAGGTCGGAATCGTGCAACCCGCCGATCTTGGCGTTGATCGAATTGAGCCCGGTGGTCTTGCCCGAGATATGGCCGCCCGAATTGAACGCCTTCTCGATGGCGCGGATCGCGGTGTGGGTGGCGGTGCCGAAGCTCTGCGCCTCGTTGTTGGTGCCCGCGCCCTCGGCCACTTTGTACAGCGCGGCTTCGGCCAGCTCGATCTGCTGCATCGGCTCGACCGATTCGGATGTGTCCATCGCCGCTTCGACGAGGTTGCGCCCCACCGACACCAGTTCGCGCAGCAGCGCGAGGTCATAGATCTGCTCGGCCAGTTCGCGCGGGGCGAGCAGGCCCTGACCGTCCGCCGTCAGCCGCGCCAGATAGGCGACGCCGCCCAGTTCCTTCAGCGCCTCGTCCGATTCGAAATAGGGCCGCAGCGTCACCGGCGTGACCACCGCCTTGCGATCCAGCAATTGCAGGATTCGCTCGAAGATGCGGGCGTGAATCGGCTCGAAGAAGTGCAGCGGCGCAAGCTGCGTCTGCATCTCTTCCAGCACGCGGTTATCGATCAGAACCGCGCCGAGAAACGCGGCTTCCGCCTCGACGTTGGCGGGCAGGGCGCGCGGTTGCACGCCTGCGGCTGAGGTGAATTCGGCGGTGCGATCGAGAAGCGCTGGCTGGTTCATAAGCGCGGGACCATGCTCTTGCACCGGCGCCCTCGCAAGCGGGATCGGCGGCGAATTTTATCGACAGGGTGTGGACGGTGCAGCGGGTTGCGCGGCGGGGCGCATACCCAAATTTTTTGGGGTGGCTGATGCCATGGCGCTGACCTAGGTCTTGGGCCATGAACATGCCGATGAAGCAGGATACTTGGTCGCTTACCGAGAAGGAGAAGGAGACCCTGCGGCTGATCGTGCGCGGTCATGACGCCAAATCCATTGCGCGCAGCCTCGATCTTTCGGTCCACACCATCAACGAGCGGCTGCGCGATGCGCGGCGCAAGATGGCGGTATCGAGCAGCCGCGAAGCCGCGCGCCTGCTGCTCGACGTGGAAGGCGATGCGCCGGTGGCCGTGCCCCCCGAAAACCTTGGGGACATGACGTTGGGGGATGATCCGGGCAGCCCGGTGGAGGAACAGGAAGCGGCGTCGGCCAACGGCGCCGGGCAGCGCAACCGCCGCTCGCTTATCCTGATTGGAGCAATCGTCATGACTTTCACTCTGGGCATGCTGGCCCTCGCCACTCTCAGCCCGTTCGCCGCTACCAGCGCACAGGCCCCCGCCGTCGCAACGCAGGCTGTGGCTGACACCGAAGAGTCGCGTGCGGCGCGCCACTTTCTGGAACTGATCGATCAGGCGCGCTGGACGGATAGCTACAACGCCACCGGTTCGGTCTTCCGCAAGCTCAATACGCTGCAGGTCTGGACCTCGGCCTCCGAGCAGGCGCGCGGTCCGCTTGGCGCGGTAGTCTCGCGCAACCTGCTCAGCCAGGAAAACCTGCCTGCGCCGCCGGCGGGGTATGAGGTGGTGAAGTTCCGCACGAAATTCGCCAACCAGCCCGAGACGATCGAGACGGTTTCGCTGGATCGCGAGAATGGCCGCTGGGTGATCGTGGGCGTGACGATCGGCTGACCCTTCGGCCACTTGCTTCGCCGCGCGGCTCCGACCACAAGCATGCCGGCCACGGAATCCCGCGGCATGGCAGAGGAACGTCGAGAATGATCAAGGTCAGCGTTTTGTATCCGGCGGAAACGACCACCCATTTCGATCACGACTATTATCGCGACACGCACCTGCCCCTGCTGGCAGAGCGCATGGGCGATGCCTGCATCCGCTATTCGATCGACAAGGGCATCTCGGGCGCAGGGCCGGGCAGCGCGCCCATTTATGTCGCGATGTGCCACATCTACAGCGACAGCATCGAGGCATTCCAGGCCGGCTTCGGTCCGCACGCCGCCGAGATTACGGGCGATGTCGCCAACTACACCGATGGCAGGCCGGTCATGGTGATCAGCGAGGTGGTGGTCGACTAGTCGCAGTTGGGGCGCAGTCGGGTTTCCTTGGTGTCGAGTCCGCCGGATGGGATGGCTATCAACCTCGCCCGTCGGACGAAGTCTTGGTCATGGGCGTTTACCTGCTTCCAGGATGGGCAACCCGCCTTCGGTGGGAACGTAGATGATTTGCCCCTCCGATTGCTCCAGATTCTGGATGTAAAGGTAGCGTAAGTAGCCTTCGGGCCCCCCAAGACCGTCGGCGACGATCTTGTTCGCTTTGGCAACGCCAATCGCTCGCAGCACCTCTGCATCTGCGAACATCTTGGCGCTGTCGAGCTTGGCCTGAGCTTCCAGAACGGCGATGCGGCGGTTCGAGGTTGCTTGAGCAAGTTCGGCCTCGCCGGCAGTTTCAGCGTTCCATACGCGGACGGTATTGTAGGCTGCGCAGCCAGCTACGGGAACCGCAATGATGACCGCACCGATGCAGGCAAGACCGGCGGCAATGGCAAACAGGTTACGTTCTTGGACCATTGGTTTTCTCCTGGCGCGTGGAACAATTTTCGGCAGCACTCACTGCTTCGCGCTCAATCCAGCGGAATCTCCAGCCCCGGATCGGCCTTCGCCATCGCGGCCTTGAACGCGGGGCGCGTGGCAACGCGGTTCAGGTAGGCGCGGATTTCGGGGTAGGGGGTCAGGTCGTAGGGGACGAACAGGCGCATCGTCGTCAGCGGGAACAGCGTCATGATGTCGGCGACGGTGAATTCCTTGCCCGCCAGCCATTCGTGGCCTTCGGCAAGGTGCGCTTCCAGCGCGGCGAAGCCCCGGTCGGCGCGGGCCTGCATGAGTTCGGTAATCGCGCCGCCGCTCATCATCACCATCATCGCGGGCATCAGCGAGCCGTTGGCGAAGTGATACCAGTAGAGGAAGCGGGCAAAGTCGGGGTGATCGGGCTTCAGCGTCAGTTGCCCGTCGCCATACTTGCCGACGATGTAGTCGATGATCGCACCCGATTCGCCGAGCGTCAGGTCATCGTCGTTGATCACCGGGGCGGTTCCGGCGGGGTGCAGCGCGCGGTAAGCCTCCGGCGCCAGCCGCGTTACGGGATCGCGTTCATAGCGCACCAGTTCGTAGGGAATGCTCAGTTCCTCGCAGAGCCAGACGATGCGGTCCGATTGCGATATTCCGAGATGATGGACTGTAAGCATGCGTCTCTCCCGCGTCTGTTGCGTGTGCGCGGGGTGTATCAGGGCGTGGATTACGGCGCGACCCTGCAATCCAATTTGGCTGGACGCTGCGGTTCTGCTTGCCCGGTCATGCCGCAATTGCGTAAAGCGCCTCTCCATCATGGCCGACCCTCGTATCTCCCACATCGATCTCGACGAAGCGACCATCCTGTGGCGCAACGCGGATATCGAACAGGAACGGCGGATCGCCATATTCGATCTGATCGAAGATAACACGTTCAAGCCATTGAGATCGTTTGAAGCCGGGCACCTTGGACCTTACAAGCTGTCGCTGGCGGTGGTGGACGGCAGGCTGTCCATGCGGATCGCCGATGCGGACGGGGTCGAACTCGAATCGCTGCTGCTGGGGCTGGCCCGGCTGCGGCGCCCGGTGCGCGAATATTTCGCGATCTGCGAAAGCTATTACCAGGCGATCCGCAAGGCGACCGCGACCGAGATCGAGACCATCGACATGGCCCGGCGCGGCATTCACAACGAGGCGGCGGAACTGCTGCTCGAACGGCTCGAGGGCAAGGTCGAGACCGACTTTCCCACTGCCAGGCGATTGTTCACGCTGATCTGCGTGCTGCATATCCGGGGATAGTTGGTTAAGGCACCGTAACCCGGTCGATCGCTCTGGCCGGACAAGGGGGACTTTTTCCATGGCACGCAAGCGGAGCAGCCGCTTCTATTTGCGCATCTTCGGCGCGGTGTTGCTGGTTGCGCTGCTGGCGGGCGGCTGGCTGTGGTGGGACATGCACCACTGGCAGCCCGAGCGCGACGCGTTCCCCATGCAGGGCGTGGAGATCGGCGCTGAGGACGGCGCGATCGACTGGCGCGGGGTCAAGGCGATTGGCGCTGACTTTGCCTATATCGATGCCAGCGCCAGCGCCTTTGCGCGCGATCCGGCCTTTACCGACAACTTCGACGCCGCGCGCGACGCCGGAATGCAGGTGGGCGCGGTGCACCGCTATGACCCGTGCCAGCCCGCCGAGCGTCAGGCGGCAAATTTCGTCACCACCGTGCCGCGCGACAAGGACGTGCTGCCGCCCGCAGTGGAACTGGACATGCTGGCCGATGAGTGCCCGGTCAAAACCGGCGATGCGATGGTCGAGAGCGAGCTGATGACGTTCCTCAACCAGGTGGAGACGCACACCGGCAAGCCCGCCATCCTCAAAGTGACCGACCGGTTCGAGAGCCGCTATGCCATCGCCAACCGGATCGACCGGAACCTGTGGCTGGTGCGCAATCGCTTTCAGCCAGACTATGCAGGTCGCCCATGGACGCTGTGGACCGCCAACACGGCGCTGGCGAACCAGATTGCCGAGGATGACCTGCGTTGGGTAGTGGTGCAGCCATGACCGATACTCGCGATACCCTGATGGCCCCCCTGATGGCAGCCGCGCAAGCCGCGATGGCCACGGCCTATGCCCCTTACTCGCGCTTCCACGTGGGCGCGGCGCTGCTGTTCGATGACGGCGCGGTGGTGACCGGCGCCAATGTCGAGAATGCCAGCTACGGCTTGTCGCTCTGTGCCGAGACGGTCGCGGTATCGCGCGCCATGCATGAGGGACGGCGCGGCGGCCTTGTCGCCGTGGCCGTGACGGGCGGCATGGAGGGCATCGAGCAGGGCACTGTCACCCCCTGTGGGCGCTGCCGTCAGGTGCTCAACGAGATCGCGCAGACCGGCGGGACCGACCCGGTGATCTGGTGCGGCGGCGGTGACGAAGTGATGGAGACGCGGCTTTCAGTGCTGCTGCCGCACGCGTTTGGTCCGGCCAATCTGGAATGACGCGCCAATAACATGTAAAGCGTTTACATCTTTTCGGTAGTCCCTATAGGTGCATTCCAAATGCATCTATTTAGGAGTCGAACATGGCACAGCCGCTTTCCGCACTGACCCGCGCTATCGTGAAATCGACCGCACCCGCGCTGCAGCAGCATGGCGTTGCGATCACCACCCGCATGTATGAGCGGCTGTTCGTCAATCCCGAGGTAAAGGCGATGTTCGACCAGGCGGCGCAGGTTTCGGGCGAGCAGCCCAAGCGGCTGGCTGCGGCGATCCTTGCTTATGCGCAGAACATCGACCGGCTGGAGAATCTCAGCGGGCCGGTGGAGCGCATGGTCGCCCGCCATGTCGAGACCGGGGTGAAGGCCGAGCACTATCCCTTGGTGGCCGACGCGCTGCTGCCCGCCATCCGCGACGTGCTGGGCGATGCCGCGACCGACGAAGTGCTTGCCGCCTGGGGCGAGGCTTACTGGGCGCTGGCCGATATCCTTATCGCCAAGGAGCAGGACGTCTACGCGGCAGCCTAGGTTACAGCCCGCCGACGCCGCGCGCGAACTGGGCGCGCAGTGATGCCAGCGCGCGCTCGGACACCGGGGGAAGGGCCTTGGCGGCCTTGCCCTCGCGCAGGGCCTTGCGGTCGCGTTCGGGCGGATCGACCACGCGCACACGCACCCCGGCTTGGCCTTGCGCGCGCATGCCGAGCAGTTCGGCGGCGCCGCGCGACAGGTCGATGATCCGCGCCGCCGCCACGAACGGCCCGCGATCGTTGACCCGCACCACGATGCGCCGGCCGGTGTCGAGCGACGTCACCTCGACATAGCTGGGCAGCGGCAGCGTGCGGTGCGCGGCGGTGATCCAGTCGGGCCGGAAGCGCTCGCCATTGGCGGTCTGGTTGCCGGACTCGCTGCCATACCAGCTGGCATAGCCGAGCATGTCGTAACGCGGATCGGCGGCGGGGGTGTAAGTCGTGCCGCGCACCGCATAAGCCGGGCCGATGCGCACCGGCGTGTCGCTGACCGGGCGATAGCGGGTGCCCGATCCGCACGCCGCCAGCGTCAAGGCAAGGCAGGTGAGGGCGGCAAGACGAAAGGCGCGGCGCATAGGTCCGTCTAACGGGTCGGCAAGGCGGCATGAATAGAAAAGTCCTTAACGATTCACCCGTAACCTCCCCGGCAATGACACGGTATGACGCGATCCGAGTACAACGGCTGAACGACGGCGCGGCGATCACGCCATTTCCCGCCGAAACCCTGTTCGCGCAGGCGGCGGCGCAGGCGCGAATCGGGGCCTGGTCCTGCCACCTGACCGATCACGCACTGAGCTGGACGGAAGGGGTCTATGACCTGTTCGGCCTGTCGCCCGCCCACCGCGTCGACCGGCGTGAGACCGTCGAGCTTTATGAGGAAGAATCGCGTGAGACGATGGAGCGGCTGCGCTGCCTTGCCATCACGCAGGGGCGCCCGTTCACGATGGAGGCGCAGATCATCCGGCCCGATGGCACGCCGCGCTGGATGCGGCTGAGCACCGACGTGGTCCGCGATAACGGACGCATCACGCAACTGTTCGGCCTGAAGCAGGATATCACCGACGAGAAGGCGCGCTGGGACGCGCTGCGCCAGCTGGCCGAGCATGACCCGCTGACCGGCCTGAAGAACCGCGCCGTGTTCCAGAGCGCGTTCCTCGATGCCCCGCGCGCGCAGCCGCGATACGCGCCGTTGGGGGCACTGGCGCTGTTCGATCTCGATGGGTTCAAGCAGATCAACGACCGCTTCGGCCACGCCGCCGGCGATGCGTGCCTGCGCGTGGTGGCCCAGCGGCTGCAGGCGGCGTTCTACGACGCGCCGCTGGTGGCGCGGATCGGCGGAGACGAGTTTGCCGTGCTGATCGACACCGCCCCGTCGTCTGTCGCAATGCCACTGGCCGCGCTCAAACGCCGGATGACGCGGGTGCTGGCCGAACTGAGCCGCCCGATCCCCTGGTCCCGCCGCGTCCTCACCGTCGGCGCGTCGGCCGGCATAGCCCTGACCACCGACCCCCACCGCTACGACGCGGACGCCCTGTTCACGATGGCGGACGAAGCGCTGTACGCGTCAAAAGCAGCCGGACGCGGCGCGGTGCGGATCAGCGAAGCCTACGACATCGGCGCGGGGCTGGCGTTCGGGTAGGGTGGGTTGGTGAGGGCTGCACGGCACCCTTGAAAGCTGTTGAGCTCTCTAATAAAATTCTCCTTCTAAACGCGCGCATTGTTAGGTATGTAGTCTCCAGCTTACGCGTTTTGGATGCCTTCGGGCGTCTAGTCCGACGTTTCGTTCGGACTTCATTTTATTGGTCACACTTGTGGCTCCGAAAGAGTCCGACGCGAGATCGGCTCCAAGGAGCCGCTCCGCTCGATCTCGCGTCGGACTCTTTCGGAGCATAGGTAAGCTACTTATTATGCTTTTTGAGTTCTTACTGCAGATGGACCCAAAGGCGGTCTGGGTTCGAGCTCCAAGCAAATTTATCCTGCTTTGCGGCGGACAAATGTCCGAAAAGCATGAAGACACACCGACTTCGCTCAGAGATGTTTATTTCAAAATAATTGAAGGCGCCATTCCTCCTGACGCATCACTTGTGCGCGCGGAAGACGTAAATGCCTATCACATAACGAAGGCAAACTATGACGATTTCCTGCGCTTTGAAAGCGAAATAGCCCAACTCTGTGAGGTCATACTTCTATTTTGTGAAAGTGAAGGAAGCTTTTGTGAACTAGGTAGTTTCTGCTCGATCGAGGAGATCAGGCGGAGAACACTCGTTATTATCGAAGAGCGGCATTTCAACGCACGGTCCTACATTCGTCTAGGGCCGCTCCAAGCATTACTAAATGAAGATGACTCCGCGGTAGTTACGTTCACCTTCCAAAGCCTTGGTGGAGCAGCGAGCAATTTCGCCGCAGTAGATAGAGGCAGGCTTAGAAAGTTAATCCGCCCTAAAATTGACCGACGGTTAGCATCAATCCCATCCCGAACTACGCTAGACGTGAATAGGGTAGGTCATATAATAAAGGCGCTAGTAGGATTTTGTCAAGAATTCGGCGCTTTAGAGCGGGCGGAAATATTGCTTGCTCTACAAAATATAGAAATAAATATAGGTGATGTGGATCTCACCAGATTTATTCTTTGTGCATCTCAATTGAACTGGATAAAAGAAATTCGGAAAGGGGATAGATGGTTGATTTTTTCTAATCAATCACTTGATAGGGATGCGGCGCAATTCCATCTCAAAGATGTTGGAGTGCTCCCACGTAGCCGAAGTAAGCGTAGGCTGGAGATCTTAGAAAGCTGGCGTGAAAATGACGAAGATCGTTACAACGCTATAATGGAAGTTAGAGGTGCGCCATGGGTAAGTTGATTGCACAACTTGCTTCCGCTTCAGGACTTCTGGAAAACGATGTGCGAAAAATAGTTATGACCGCTCATCGTAGATACAAGCATTACAAAATAAAAAAGAGAGATGGTAGCGATCGTGAAATATCGCAACCGGCCAAAGAAGTAAAGCTTTTGCAGAGAATATTTCAAAAAGAAATTTTGTCAGCACTTCCCGTCCATCCTTCCGCAACTGCTTACGAGAAAGGATTATCGATCAAGGAAAATGCTGAGCGTCATATGCACAACGGCCCGATATTAAAGCTCGATTTCTGCAACTTCTTTCCGTCGATAAAATCAAACGATTGGGTGAGGTATGCCGAATCTCACGAGCTGCTGGATGACGATGAAGATCGCGAACTGTCTGCACGCCTTTTGTTCAAGTCTAATGCCAATTCCGGCCAATTGCGCTTGGCAATAGGCGCTCCAACTTCGCCACATATTTCGAATATTTTGATGTATGAATTTGATCGTTTGATGTCAGAGAAGGCTGCTAAAGAAGTAGTGACATACACTCGATATGCCGATGATCTAACTTTTTCAGCAAAACGAACTGGATATCTTCAGCCGATAGAGAAGTTAGTTAGAAAAACTCTCGGCGAAATCGAATTTCCACGATTGAGATTGAATGATGAAAAGACTGTATTAGCTACAAAAAAATATCGTCGAGTAGTTACTGGGCTTACGCTGACTAATGATGGAAAAATATCTATAGGTAGGGAACGAAAAAAACTCATAAGAGCGATGGTGAATCGTAGCATTACGGGCTCATTGGATGATGAAAATACGCAGAGACTTATAGGTTTTCTTGCATTTGCACATGATGCAGAACCCGAATTTGTTCTGCGCTTGAAGCTGAAATACGGTGAGCTGAACATGTCAAAACTTGTTGGCAAAATCTCGCAGCGCTCGTAAATATTTTTCCTAACATCACGTGCTGTGGTTGGGACGTTAGGCAAAACTCCTATAAATGAAATTTTTGGGCCGATTAAGTATTACTCGCTTTTGTATATTAAGTGATGGTAGGTCGCCGAGTTCCCGTGCTCTATTGTGAATGTTATCTTGAAACTTTGCAGTTCAGAAATGGCCCTTTTCTGACATGGCCTCTGGGAGCATCTCCTACCCCTTGCCGCACCACCCCCCGCACACCATCTCCCCCCAGACCCAACGCCCCGCTTGATCGGGGCGAACAAATCTGGAACATACCGCCCCCATGAGTCTCACCCACATCACCGTGCGCGGCGCGCGCGAGCATAATCTCAAGGGCGTGGATGTCTCGCTCCCGCGCGAGAAGCTGATCGTCATCACCGGGCTGTCCGGATCGGGCAAGAGCAGCCTGGCGTTCGACACGATCTATGCCGAGGGGCAGCGGCGCTATGTCGAGAGCCTGAGCGCTTATGCGCGCCAGTTCCTGGAGATGATGCAGAAGCCCGATGTCGAGCATATCGACGGGCTGTCTCCCGCGATCTCGATCGAGCAGAAGACCACCAGCCGGAACCCGCGCTCGACCGTGGCGACCGTCACCGAGATCTACGATTACATGCGCCTGCTGTGGGCGCGCGTGGGCGTTCCCTATTCGCCCGCCACCGGCTTGCCGATCGAGGCGCAGACGGTGACCAACATGGTCGACCGGGTGATGGCGCTGCCCGAAGGCACGCGGCTGTTCCTGCTGGCCCCGGTGGTGCGCGGTCGCAAGGGCGAATACCGCAAGGAACTGGCCGAGTGGCAGAAGGCGGGCTTCACCCGCGTGCGGATCGACGGCGAGATTTACGAGATCAGCGAGGCGCCCGCGCTCGACAAGAAATACAAGCACGACATCGAAGTGGTGGTGGATCGCCTGGCGGTTCGTGAAGGCATCGAGACGCGGCTGGCGGATTCGTTCGAGACCGCGCTCAAGCTGGCTGAGGGGCTGGCCTACGTCGATCTGGCGGATACGACGGTGGCGGAAGCTATGGGACCGGCGGCTGCGAGTGCGGCTGGCAAAAAAGCCCCGTTCGTGTCGAGCGCAGTCGAGACACCCGGCGGCGACCCCTCGACTTCGCTCGGGGCGAACGGAACGGGGGGCGCGAAAACCCAAGCGCTCAAAGGCGCAGGGTTGCCGCCCAACCGCATCGTGTTTTCCGAAAAGTTCGCGTGCCCGGTTTCCGGCTTCACCATCGAGGAGATCGAGCCGCGCCTGTTCTCGTTCAACGCCCCGCAAGGCGCGTGTCCCGCGTGCGACGGGCTGGGCGAGAAGCTGCTGTTCGATCCGCAACTGGTGGTGCCCAACGAAGGACTAAGCCTGAAGCAGGGCGCGGTGGTGCCGTGGGCGAAATCGAACCCGCCGTCGCCCTATTACATGCAGGTGCTGGCCAGCCTTGCCGCGCATTTCGGGTTTGACCTGACGACGCCGTGGCAGGATCTGGCAGTGGAAGCGCGGATCGTGATCCTGCACGGCACGGCGGGCAAGGCAGTGCCGCTGACGTTCAAGGACGGGCGCAAGCAATATACCGTCAGCAAGGCGTTCGAAGGCGTGATCGGCAATCTCAACCGCCGCCTGCTGCAGACCGACAGCGCGTGGATGCGCGAGGAACTGTCCAAGTTCCAGACCGCGCAGCCGTGCGAGGTGTGCGAAGGCAAGCGATTGAAGCCCGAGGCGCTGTCGGTGAAGATCGCCGGCAGCGATATTGCGGACGCCACGCGGCTTTCGGTGTCGGACGGGGTGGCGTGGTTCGGCGCGCTGGAAGCCAAGCTGACGGTGACGCAGAAGCAGATCGCCAAGGCCATCCTCAAAGAGATCAACGAGCGGCTGGGCTTCCTCAACAACGTGGGGCTGGATTACCTCAACCTCGATCGCACCAGCGGCACGCTGTCGGGCGGGGAAAGCCAGCGCATCCGCCTCGCCAGCCAGATCGGCTCGGGCCTGTCGGGCGTGCTCTATGTGCTGGACGAGCCGAGCATCGGGCTGCACCAGCGCGATAACGACATGCTGCTGGTGACGCTCAAGCGCCTGCGCGATCTGGGCAACACGGTGATCGTGGTCGAGCATGACGAGGACGCGATCCGCACGGCGGACTACGTGGTAGACCTTGGCCCCGGCGCGGGCGTGCACGGCGGCGAGATCGTGGCGGAGGGGACGCTCAAGCAGGTGCTCGCCAGCAAGAAGAGCCTGACCGCCGCCTACCTCAACGGCACCCGCAAGATCGAGGTGCCGGCCAAGCGCCGCAAGGGCAACGGGCACTTCGTCACCGTGGAAAACGCGCGGGCGAACAACCTGACGGGCGTCACCGCGAAGTTCCCGCTGGGCACGTTCACCTGCGTCACCGGCGTGTCCGGCTCGGGCAAGTCGTCGCTCACCATCGACACGTTGCAGGCGGGCGCGGCGCGGGCGCTCAACGGCGCGCGGGTGATCGCGGGTGCGCATGACCGGATCACGGGGCTGGAGTTCTGCGACAAGGTCATCGAGATCGACCAGTCGCCCATCGGCCGCACGCCGCGCTCCAACCCGGCGACGTATACCGGCGCCTTCACCCAGATCCGCGACTGGTTCGCCGGCCTGCCCGAAAGCGCCGAGCGCGGGTACAAGGCGGGGCGGTTCAGCTTCAACGTCAAGGGCGGGCGGTGCGAGGCGTGCCAGGGCGATGGCCTGATCAAGATCGAGATGCACTTCCTGCCCGACGTCTACGTCACCTGCGAGCAGTGCCACGGCAAGCGCTACAACCGCGAGACGCTGGAGGTGAAGTTCAAGGGCCACTCCATCGCCGATGTGCTGGACATGACGATCGAGGATGCGGAAGAGTTCTTCAAGGCGGTGCCGCCCATCCGCGACAAGATGCACATGCTCAACGAAGTGGGGCTGGGCTACGTCAAGGTGGGCCAGCAGGCGACGACGCTGTCGGGCGGTGAGGCGCAGCGGGTGAAGCTGGCCAAGGAACTCAGCCGCCGCTCCACCGGGCAGACGCTGTATATCCTGGATGAGCCGACCACCGGCCTGCATTTCGAGGATGTGCGCAAACTGCTCGAAGTGCTGCAGCGGCTGGTCGATCAGGGCAATTCGGTGGTGGTGATCGAGCACAACCTTGACGTGATCAAGGTGGCCGACTGGATCATCGACCTTGGCCCCGAAGGCGGCGTGCGCGGGGGCGAGATCGTGGCGGAGGGCACGCCCGAGCAAGTCGCGAAGAACAAGCGCAGCTTCACCGGGCATTACCTCAAGGCGCTGCTGGCGCGGTAGATGGCGGGGGCGGCCACCGAACCTGCCGCCGCGCGCCGGCCCGCTACCACGGTGATGCTGTTCTTCATCGTGGGGCCGCTGCGCACCGGATCGTCGCTGCTGTCGCGCTGCATCGACGATCACCCGCAGGCGATCTGCCTGTGCGAAAGCGAGATCAACCGCGCGCTGTTCCCGCCGCACGCGCTGCGCCTGCATCTGGACCGGATGCGCGCCCACGGCCTGACCGGCGAGGAAGTGATCGACTTGCTGAACGGCCGCCCGCAAGGCTCTGTCGAGGCGTGGCTGGCGTGGTATCGCCAGGCGGTGCCGCTGCTGCGCCGCCGTCTGGACACGCCGGACGCGCGGGTGCTGGGCGACAAGAGCCCGGACTTCTTCCTGGCCCCGCCGCTGCTGGACGCCATCGCGCACGATGCGCAGGCGATCTACACGGTGCGCGATCCGCGCGCGATCCTGCGCAGCATCTGGCGGCAGACCGACGCGAACGCGGCGCAGAAGGCGGAGCGCTGGGACTTCCTCAAGCGCAACATCCGCGCCTGGCGGCTGCACTGGGACCGGCCCAACGTGCTCGTCTCACGCTATGAGGATCTGGTGCGCGATCCGGTGCCGGCGATGACGCGGGTTTACGCCCACTTGGGCCTCCAACCCTCGACGCGGTTCCTGGAACCCTTCGAACGCCTGCACCCGCGCCGCTTTCTGTGGGACACCGCGGTCGACTGGCAAAGCGGCGTGCGCAAGGACTTCGACCCCGCCCGCGCCGAAGTATCCGACGCCGACCTGACGGCGGACCAGCGCGCGATGGTGTGGGACGACGAGGATGTGCGCGCGTTTATGGCGCGGTTTGGGTATGGGTGAGGGCCAAAAGGATTTGGTGAGCATTAACTTTGGTCGGCGGGGGTGCTAAATTCTGGGAGAATCGAGGGCATCCATGACCGATAACCATATTCGCCTTTTTGCCGACATATTAAGTATCGACGCTTGGCATTCAGAATTTACATCTAATTCAAGTGAAGCCAAGGTATATGTTGAGATGTCTTTTCAACAGGGCCGTATTGGCGGAGATGTCCCAAGTCTGCCCTTCACATTTTCTATTCGCCTGAAGAAAGCAAGGTTAAGTATAAAAGTAAACAGTCCTCTGGTTATTAATAAAAAATCAATTTCTAGAGGTATTCCAGATAGTGTTGTCGAATTAACAAGACTAAAGAATATAAAAACAATATCGAGTTCTGTTGGGGAGGCTTCCGCGTCGGTAAGCCTTGCTAAATATTTTATTGCTATGAGTGGAAGTGCGAAAAAAGAATCTGAAGTTACGTTAGAAGAGCAAGCTAAGATTATTCAGCATGTACCAGCTATGCTTGTAAAACCTATTCCTGGCAATGAACGGGAATATTGCTGGGAAATAGAGCCAAGCTACGCCAATTTTCTAGACGGCCAACCTTGGGACCCGGTTGATAAGCCTCGGCTCACCGTCAGAAGCGATAGAGAAATAGAAGACCCCTTAATTAAAGTTTTCGTGTCATGTAAAAGAGAAGATTTAGAAATAGATGACTTAGTTCTGAAAGATGATTGCTTAGATGCAAAACTAAATCAGATTCTTTACAGAGAAATGAACAAAGCGGCAGCTATTCAGCACATTAAGCATATATTGGAGTTTGCCCAGTTGGAGCCAGGGGCGTTAGATAATCGATTTTCTTCGGTTATACTTGCCGATTTGATTGCTATGCCTGGTAATAACGATGAATTTTGACCGAACTCTTGACATATTGTTTGATGAAAGCGGGAGTCTAAAGACTTTAGCCATAAAATCCGGGATTGAGCCGTTTTCGTTCTATCGCGGAGCGAATTTGTCTGAAATCAATCTTTATGGCCAAGATCTGACTGGATTAAATTTTCGAGATACTGATCTTAGAGGGGCCAATCTCGAAAATGTAAAATTTGATCCTGGGGCTTTCAACGGTGCAATACTAAGCCCATATGCTGAAATATTGAGAGATGACTTTGAATTTTATTTAGAGGATGTATTGATTGCGTGGCATGCTGGACTTTACTTTTTTGCAAGATTTAGACCTGAATCTATTGAAGATGCAATTAGCTCCACTGGCCTCAATTATGGAAATTTTGCGAAAATTTCTGACTTAAACTTATCTACTCTTAGAAACGCTAGGCGAGGGCGGGTAGTATCTGGTGACACGGCTAATAAAATTTGCTGGGGTATCAGAGGAAATAGAGTTGTTTCAAAAGGTGATCCTCGCCAAACGAGCATGTTTAATGAACTACATAATAATTATAATAGACAGCCGTTTGTGGAGGTTCTAACGCTCCATCCGACTGGCGGATTCGGACTGGTTCCAAGAAGCGAATTAATGGATATTATCGATAATCACCCTAATCTTGTTAAAGATTTATTTAAAATTGGTGGTAGTGATATGAGATTTACATATGGCACTATTTTAACCTTTAAAGACATGTTTTTGTGATTGCCGTTTCTTTCCTACACACCCCCATCCGCCATACATAACCCGATTTCCCTTCCCCCATGCGGAGGCAAATCGTGGTCGATACTCACTCCCCAGCTTACCCCACGGCGTTCGGTCGCGGGTGGATACCGCAGGCGCGCGATATCGGTCTGCCGCCGGGTGAGGCGCCTGTCGTCCTGAACAGCGCGGGCGCGAACGGGGCGGGGGCCGCTCCTGCCGCCAACCACAACGCCTGGACGCCGCGGCGCAAGGCGGCTTTCCTCCACTTCCTGGCCGAAACCGGCAATGTGCGCGCGGCGGCGGCGCGGGTGGGGATTTCGTTTCAGTCCGCCTATGTGATGCGGCGGCGCGATCCGGTGTTCGGCGAGGGCTGGGCGGCGGCTCTCGTGCTGGCGCGCGATCATGTCGAGCAGGTGCTGGCCACGCGCGCGCTCGATGGCGTGGAAGAGGGCGTCTATTACCATGGCCAGCCGGTCGCGGTGCGGCGGCGCTATGACGGGCGGCTGCTGCTGGCGCACCTCGCGCGGTTGGACCAGCTGGCTTATGAAACCCGCGCTGGCGATGCGGCGCTGCGCTTTGACGAATTGCTCGCGCTGGTGGCGGGCGAGCAACCGCACGAGGACATGATCGACTTTGGCGGCGGCGATCCCGACGCGCCCGGCCCAGTGCTGCCGCTGGCGCGCGAGACCTATGCCGAAACCGCCGCCATCCGCGCGCAGCATCGGGCCGAGGATGACGACGATTACGGGGATGGCGCTGAAGCGGATGGCTTCGAGGAGGACGGCTTTGATGCGGAGGACGCCGATGGCGACGCGCCCGCTCCGGTCGAGCCGGGCTATTGGGATTACCACACGGTGGCGCTGGCCGATTGGGACGCCTGGCAGGCGCACGCCTTCGCGACGGTGGATGCGCTGGCGGCGGGTTTTGCGCTGGACGGGGCCGGGGATGGTTCGGCGGTGGTGAGTGGTGGCACGATGGATCCCCGCCTTCGCGGGGATGACGGGGGTAGTGGGGTTGATGGGTTTGATGGAGATGATGAGGGTGAGGCCACACCCATTCCCGTCGCCCCTGCGCAGGCAGGGGTCCAGCCGGACTCGCCGCCGCTCACCGGGGCTGCGGGAACGCGCGGTCGGGCATCTTGGGGCCAGCGGGATGAGCCGCCCACCGGGGCGTGTTGCGGCGCGATGGATCCCCGCTTTCGCGGGGATGACGAGCAGGGTGGGGATGACGGGGGTAGGCTTGGCGAGGCGGTCGCGGGTGGTGGGTTTGACGGGGGTGATCGGGGTGAGGCCACACCCATTCCCGTCGCCCCTGCGCAGGCAGGGGCCCAGCCGGACTCGCCGCCGCTCCCCGAGGCTGCGGGAACGCGCCGACCGGCTTCCCGGCGCCAGCGGTACGAGCCGCCGATGGAGGCGTCTGGCGGCGCCATGGATCCCCGCCTTCGCGGGGATGACGAGGGGGGTGGTGATGACGGGGGTAGGTTTGGCGAGGAGGTCGCGGGTGATGGGTTTGATGGAGATGATGGGGGTGAGCCCCCACCCCTACCCGTCGCCCCTGCGCAGGCAGGGGTCCAGCCGGACTCGCCGTCGCTCAATGGGGCTGCGGGACAGCGCCGCCCAGCTTCCCGACGCCCGCAGGACGAGCCGCCGATGAAATTCAAGTCGCTGGCGTTTTTGCGGCCTGAACCCCGTCAACTGCGTCAACCGACCGCCCGGGCCGCACGATCCGGCGCGGGGCGGGCGGGGGTGCGGAACGCTTTGGCGGGCGAGGCATTGGGATCGGTGAAGGCCGGCGCGGCCCACCCTCCACCGCTTCCCCTGCCGCGCCGGTCTGCCCCCTTTGCCCGCCTTCACAAATGCTCTTCCGCAGGGCGCGGCGGCGGCCTAGCATGCGACTCGCACTGGCCGGACGGCGTGAATGCCGGGGCCGTTACAGAGGGGATTGCGATGTCGAGGATGCTCATCACACTTGCCGCTTGCGCTGCCGTGGCGGCTCTGCCCGGCACCGCGCTGGCCGCTCCGGCAAAGCTGGCGGCGACGCTGGCGGGCGCCAACGAGACCGCAGGCGGTGACACCGATGGCAGCGGCGCCTTCGCCGGTGAGATGGACACCGATACCGGCGATGTGTGCTTCACGCTGACGGTCGCCAAGCTGGGCAAGGTCACCGCGGCGCACATCCACAAGGGCGCGGCGGGCGCGGATGGCGATCCGGTGGCGCCCCTATCGGTCACCGGCGCGGACGGCGACACTTGCATCGCGGCCGAACCGGACTTGCTCAAAGCGATCGTGGCGGCTCCGGCGGACTATTACGTCAACGTCCACACCGCCGACTTCCCCAAGGGCGCAGTGCGCGGGCAGCTCGCGGCGAAGTAGGGCTGTCCTACAGCGGCGGCGGGGGGTTAGGTTGGGGTAATGCAATCGAACGCATGATCCCCGTTCGTGTCGAGCGAAGTCGAGACACGCCCGCCGCAGGTTCTCGACTACGCTCGAACCGAACGGATTGCGGGGCTGTTACTCGCTCAGCAATGCGAGTTCGACTTTGCCGCTGCCGGCGCTGATCAGGCCGATGTCGCGCGCGGCGGCGTCACTCAGGTCGATCAGGCGGTTGCCGTGCCACGGGCCGCGATCGTTGATCCGCACGGTGACCGAAGCGCCGGTGCGGGCGTTGGTCACGCGAACCTTGCTGCCGAAGGGCAGGGTGCGGTGCGCGGCGGTGTAGCCATCGGGGTCGAACGCGTCGCCGCTGGCCGTGCGCCGCCCGGCGAACTTGCGGCCATAGTAGCTGGCCATGCCGCTGCCGATGGTGCGCGGTTCGGGTGCCGGGGCTACGCTGGTGGCGGGCTGGTCGGCGCTGGTGAACGCCGCGTCGAAGGCGGTTCGGGCGGATGGGCTGTCAGCGCCCGCCGGGCCAGCGACCACGGTCGCGGCAAAGGCCAGGGCGGCAAGCCGCTGGTTTCGCATTGTCCCACTCCATCCCGTAACGCGAGGGGAGGGGTAGGCGATGGCGGCGCGGCTGGGCACCCCCCGGCGGGCAGGTCATCGCGTTTGCGCAACGACCCGCCCCAGGGCGTGCGGGATCAGCGGTCGCGCGTGGCGAGCAGGCGCAACCGCAGCGCGTTGAGCTTGATGAACCCCGCCGCGTCCTTCTGGTCGTAAGCGCCGGCGTCATCCTCGAACGTGACGTGCCGCTCGGAATAGAGCGAATCAGGCGATTTGCGCCCGACGACCGAGGCCATGCCCTTGTAGAGCTTGAGGCGGACAGTGCCGTTGACCCGGGCCTGCGAGAGATCGATCGCGGCCTGCAGCATCTCGCGCTCCGGGGCGAACCAGAAGCCGTTGTAAATGAGCTCGGCGTACTTGGGCATCAGCTCATCCTTGAGATGCGCCGCGCCGCGATCCAGCGTGATCTGCTCGATACCGCGATGCGCCCGGGCATAAATCTCGCCGCCGGGCGTCTCGTACATGCCGCGACTCTTCATCCCGACGAAGCGGTTTTCGACCAGATCAAGCCGGCCAATGCCATGCTTGCGACCGAGATCATTGAGCGCCGTCAGCAACGTGGCGGGCGACATCGCCTCGCCATTGAGCGCGACGCCATCGCCGCGCTCGAAGTCGATGGTGATGTACTCGGGCTGATCGGGCGCCTGCTCAGGATCGACGGTGCGCGAGTAGACGTAGTCGGGCGTCTCTTCCCATGGATCCTCAAGCACTTTGCCCTCGGACGAGGTGTGCAGCAGGTTCGCGTCGGTCGAGAACGGGCTTTCGCCGCGCTTGTCCTTGGGTACCGGAATCTGGTGCTTTTCCGCCCAGGCTATGAGTGCGGTACGGCTGGTAAGCTCCCACTCCCGCCACGGAGCGATAACCTTGATCGAGGGATCAAGGGCATAGGCGGAAAGTTCGAAGCGGACTTGGTCGTTACCCTTGCCGGTCGCACCGTGGGCGACGGCGTCAGCGCCGGTCTCGTGGGCTATCTCGATCAAGCGTTTGGAGATGAGCGGGCGAGCGATCGAGGTGCCGAGTAGGTAATCGCCTTCGTACCGCGCATTGGCGCGCATCATCGGGAACACGAAATCGCGCACGAATTCCTCGCGCAGATCGTCGATGTAGATGTTCTCGTCCGGAAGACCCATCAGCTTGGCCTTGGCACGCGCCGGTTCCAGTTCCTCGCCTTGTCCGAGGTCGGCGGTGAACGTCACCACCTCGCAGTTATATGTGACCTGCAGCCACTTGAGGATGACGCTGGTGTCGAGGCCACCCGAATAGGCGAGGACGACCTTCTTGTATTCGGACATCGTGCTTGGTGCTCCGCTGGATTCGGGGGGCGTTTATGCGTTTACGAGCGCGACAGCAACTGCGCTTCCGCTGCCGGGATATAGTCTCGCGCCAGGGGCAAGGCGCGGCGGCTGCGGGTGAACTGGATCTGGTAATTACACATGCCGCCGTTTTCGAAGGCCGCAGTAGCCCCGGCGAGGTAGAACGTCCACATGCGGAAAAAGCGCTCGTCATAAAGCGCGATGATGGCATCGCGGTGCTCGATGCAGCGCTTGTACCATTCACGCAGGGTCAGCGCATAATGCAGGCGCAGCGTTTCCACGTCGCTGGCGATCAGGCGGTAGCGTTCGCTGGCGGCCAGCGTTTCGCTTAGCGCCGGTATATATCCGCCGGGAAAAATGTACTTTCGGGTAAAGGCGTCGGTCGAGCCCGGCCCGCCCATTCGTCCGATGGTGTGGAGCAGCATGACGCCATCATCGGCAAGCATCCCCGCGCAATCGCGGAAGAAGCGATCAAACTGTGCTTTGCCGACATGTTCAAACATGCCGACCGAGACTATGCGGTCGAAACAGTCACCGCGCGTGGCGAGGTCGCGATAGTCGATCAATTCGAACTGAACTTGCTCAGCAACTCCCGCTTGCTCGGCTCGCCTTGCAGCCAGCGCGAGTTGCTCCTCGCTCAGCGTTATGCCGTGAACCGTCACGCCGGCATGCTTGGCGAGGTATATCGCCATGCCACCCCATCCGCAGCCGACATCGAGCACTCGCTGGCCGGGCTGCAAGGCCAGCTTTGCCGCGATATGCGCGAGCTTCGCCGTCTGTGCCTGCTCGAGAGTGTGGTTCGCGTCGGACCAGTAAGCGCAGCTATATTGCATGTGCTCGGCGTCGAGAAACAGTTCATAAAGCGCGTTGCCGATATCGTAATGGTGCGCGACGTTCGCCTTGGACCTCGCGGATTGATTGCGGCCGTCAAGCCAGGTAGCCAGCCTTGCCCGGAACTGCTTGAACCGTCCCGGTTCGCTGAGTTTGCCGCCACGCTCCCATGGCCGGTTGGCTCGCAGCAGGCCGACAAGGTCCATGATGTCGCCACGCTCGATAACGATGTCGCCTGCCATGAACGCTTCGCCCGCGCCAAGCCGGGGATCGAGCAGGATACGGCGCTCGGCGGCATCGTTGCTGATTGCAATGCGAACTTTGGGAAATTCGGGCGCAGGTTGACCGAAACGCACGACTGAACCATCCGTGCGAGAAACTTCGAGCACGCCGTGAGAGATGACCTTCCGCAGGTATCGATCCAGTAATCGGATGTCCACGGTTGTCAGTTACCCTGAGATTTCGGTTACCTAATAATCAAACGCGATAAGCTCGGCCCGGTTGCCTGGCAAAAAGCAGCGGCAAACCAGCACATCACTCAGCAGCCGTTCGCAGTGCTGGATCGAGATGCCATCGCGGCGGCGTGTTTGCAGCGCGTAGTCGAGTGGCTTCTTCCTCGATGTAGTCGCGGGTCATCGGGATAGCGTCTCGCCGCTTCACGTATTGGAGCTGCCAATTGACCATGCCGCCGTTGCGAAAGGCCTGTTCGGCACCGCACAGGTAGAATTCCCACATGCGGTAAAATGTCTCATCGTAGAGTTCGACAATCTCTTCGCGGTGCAACTGGGTGCGGCGGTACCATTCCTCCAGAGTGTGCGAATAGTGAAAGCGCATCGCTTCCACGTCCATGATCTGAAAACCCGCTTTCTCGCTTTCGGTGACAAGTTCGGAGAGGGCCGGGATGTAGCCGCCCGGAAAAATATACTTGCGGGTCCAGCCATCCGTGAAGCCCGGGCCACCCGCTCGGCCGCAGCAATGCGAGAACATCACTCCATCGGACTTGAGCAGCTTGTAGGTATGCTGGAAGAAATCCGGATACTGGGGCGTGCCGACATGCTCCAGCAAGCCGACGGAGGTGATCCGGTCAAATTTCCCCTCGACGTCGCGATAGTCCATCAGCTCGAACTTCACGCGATCGGACACGCCGGCTTGGGCAGCGCGTTCGCGGCAGAATTCGATCTGGTCCGGAGCCAGTGCAACGCCGAGCACGTCGACATCGTATTGCTTGTGCAAATAAAGCGCGAGGCCACCCCAGCCGCAGCCGATATCGAGCACGCGCATGCCCTTTGTCTTGCCTGGCTGCATATAGAGCTTGGCGGCGATGTGGGCTTTCTTGTCGAGCTGTGCCTGTTCGAGACTGTTGGCGGGATCCCGGTAATACGCCATCGTGTATTGCCGGTCTTCGTCGAGGAACAGCTCATAGAGGCGGCGAGTCAGGTTATAGGTGTGCTCGGCGTTCGATCGTGCCGCACGCCGGTTGTTGTAGGCATCGATCTTGGATGCGGCAAAGTTGGCGATCTTGCGCACCGGACCTTTCGCACGAAACGTCGGCTCATCGCTCCCCTGCGCGTTTGAGGTGGCGAACAGCACCAGATCGCGGACATCGTGCGGGGGCAAGATCTCGAGCCAGCCCCACATATAAGCTTCACCTGCGCCAACTTGCGGATAACGCGCGATATGACTGGAAGCCTTGGGGTGTGTCAGCCGGATGTGGATC
The DNA here is from genome assembly GCA_964502105.1 of uncultured Novosphingobium sp. Classification (GTDB taxonomy): domain Bacteria; phylum Pseudomonadota; class Alphaproteobacteria; order Sphingomonadales; family Sphingomonadaceae; genus Novosphingobium. Next base: position 65,241 of record CAZCUS010000010.1, read on the forward strand.
GGATCATCGCTGCCCGGGCCGTAGGAATATAATTTACCGTCGTGATCGGTCACGACCAACTGGCCCGAACTGACGAGCTTGCTGAGCATTTTGTCCAAGAGCCACATGTTGGCGAAACTAACCCGCCAATTTCGGCGCGCAAGAGGCAAAACGGTAGTCAGCAGCGATCACTGGCGGGCCAGAAACAGCACATCTCGCGGCTGAGCGAGCAGGTGTTGGCCGGAATCGACAAAAATCGTCTCACCGCTGGTAAGCCAGCCTTGCGAGAGGAAAACGGCGGCAGCAGCGATTTCATTCGCACCCGTCTTGCGGCCGAGCAAATTCATCCGATGGGACCGCTCGATCTCGACTTCCAACTGGTCGTGGCTCGGCAGAATTGCGCCGGGCGCCAGCGCATAGATGCGATCAGCGGGATTGTCTTGCGCCATGGCGAGCATCCGTGTCGCGGCGGCGACAGCGTGCTTGCTCATGGAATAGGAGAAGAAATCGGGATTGGGGTTGGCGATCTTCTGGTCGGTCAGGTTGATGACACGGCGTCCGCCTCCGGCTAGCGCAACGGCAAGGAAGCGCTGTGCCATCCTTGTGGGCGTGCCAGCGTTGATGCGCATCGATGTCTCGAACGCGGTCGGATCAAGTGCAATCGCATCGTCGTACGGGAATATCGCCGCGCAATTCACCAAAACCCGCCAGTCATGGAGCTTCGCGGCCAATTCATCGATCATCTGCAGTGCCGCGTCTTGATCGGCGAGATCGCAGGCTATCGTCTCGGCAGAAGGCAGGTTTTTCGCCAGGGCTTCAGCCTCAGCGCGAGAATTGCCGTGATGAATGACGACATGCCAGCCGGCATCCCCGAATGCCCGGGCGATGGCTGCGCCAAGGCGCTTGGCGGCACCGGTTATCAGGACGGCGGGAATAGTCATTGTAACCGATGTAGGTGACGCAGTTGACGGTTTGCATGCAAAATAGGCGGCAAGGCGTCAGGAGGCACGTTTGCCGTCGTCAGGCCGCGTTGAAGCTTGGGGTGATGCTGGCGGTTCATTGCCCGCACACAAGCACAGCCAGCCGGGTTAGGAAAGCGCGCCAGCTTGTTGAATGGCTGCGCTTTCCTAACCCGTGATGAAAGATTGTCAGTGAATGCCCGTGTGCATCAGCGGCACTTCACATCGCCCTTGTCGATCTCGCGTCCCAGAACGCCGCCAGCAACGCCGCCGATGATTGCGCCCAGGGTACGATCACCCCGTCCAGCGATCTCGTGACCCGCCAGAGCACCCACACCGGCGCCGATGATCAAGCCGGTCGTGCCGTTGTCGCGCTTGCAGTAATAACGGCCATCGTTGCCGCGCCATGCGCGGTCGTTGCGTGACAAACGTCGCGGCTCGACATAGCGCCCACGCGAATCGTAGATTCGATGGTTGTTTTTGTGATTGCGGGCTTCGTGCCAGTATTGCCGATCCGCCATTGCCGGCGCAGTGGGGATTGCGACCGCGGCCAGTGTAAGAGCGAGCAAGGTCTTTTTCATCGTGTGAATCCTCTGCATGTGAACTTTCGAAGCCGACAACGATCAAAGTGCTGTTGCGCTCCAAAACGCCCGATGAATTGTTCTGCAGGATCGCATCCGGGGCGACAAACCGAGGGCAGAATGCGATGAAGCGGTGCGCTTATTGACTGAGGTTCCTTTGCATGCTGCTCGATCTTGTCGACGTTTTTGGTTCCCGCCCGCTTTCCGGCAATCCCCTGGCGGTTGTCCGGGGGGCAGAGGCGATGGATGCGGCACAGATGCTCAAGCTCACGCAGTGGCTAGGCTTTTCCGAGACAGCGTTCCTGCTGCCGGCGACGGATACCCAGGCCGATTATCGCGTGCGGATCTTCTATCCCGCTGGTGAACTGCCGTTTGCCGGGCATCCGACGTTGGGCACTTGCCATGCGTGGCTGCAAGCGGGCGGCGTGCCACGCCAGACCGGGCGGATTGTGCAGGAATGCGGCGTCGGTCTGGTCGAAGTGAAGCAAGATGGCGAACGGCTAAGCTTCGCCGCACCGCCGCTGACACGAAGCGGTGCCCTCGATCCGGTCGAACGCGCCGAGGCGATCCGCATTGCTGGCGTGTCCGAGGACGCGGTCATCGACGCCGTCCACGTGGCCAATGGCCCGAAATGGCAATTGCTGAGACTGCGTTCGGCGGCAGACGTGCTGAACGCATGGCCACTTTCGCGCGCGCCTGTCGGGACTGACGTCGGTCTGGCCGGACCCTGTGGCGAAGGCGCCGAGGCTGACTGGGAATTGCGCGCGTTCTTCGCCGACCAGCACGGTGCGTTGCTGGAAGATCCGGTGACCGGCAGCTTCAATGCCGGGGTGGCGCTGCACTTGTTCGAGACCGGATTGGAGCAGGGTGGCTATATCGCGGCACAGGGCCGCATGACCGGCGCTGATGGGCGGGTGACCGTGACGCGGGACGATGACGGCACCGTGTGGGTAGGCGGTCGTTGCGATACGGTTGCGGCAGGGGCGGCACTCTCGGCCTCAGTCTCCTAACCGCTTGCATGGGATGCACGAGCGAGCCAATGCATGCCGCATGCGTATCGCCCTATTTGAGCCGGAAATCGCCGGAAACGTTGGAGCTATCCTCAGGCTGGGGGCTTGCCTGGGGGCAGCCATAGACCTGATCGAGCCGATGGGTTTCCAATGGGAGGATCGCCGGGTGCGGCGCACCGCGATGGACTATATCGATCATGTCAGCATCACGCGGCATGCCGATTTCGGCGCGTTCCAACGTGCAATCGGTTCGCGCAGGCTGATCCTGTTCACGACCAAGAGCCAGCAATCGGCCTATGATTTCACATTCACCGCCGATGATGTGCTGCTGTTCGGCAAGGAAAGCGCCGGCGTGCCCGCGTTCGTGTCGGACGCCTGCAACGCGAAGCTGCGAATCCCCATGCGACCGGAAGTGCGCTCGATGAACCTTGCCACGTCGACAGCGCTGGCGCTGGGCGAAGCCTTGCGGCAGACGGGAAGCCTGCCGGGTTGATAGATCAGCCGAGGGCCGCCTGCTTTTCCGCGTAAAGGCGATCCAGTTCCGCCCGGCTCTTTTTCTCCGCTGCCGTTTTCAACTGGCCGCAAGCGGCGTCGATATCGCGGCCGCGCGGGGTGCGTACCGGCGCGCTGATGCCGGCTTCGAAGATGATGTTGGAAAACCGTCGAATGCGTTCCGGGTCCGAACATTCATAAGGCGCGCCGGGCCAAGGGTTGAACGGGATCAGGTTGATCTTGGCGGGCAGATCATAATGACGGATCAGACGAACCAGTTCGCGGGCGTCGGCATCGCTGTCGTTCTTGTCTTTCAGCATCACATATTCGAACGTGATACGGCGTGAGTTCGACGCGCCGGGATAGTCGGCACAGGCCTGCAGAAGCTCCTCAATGCCGAACTTGCGATTGATCGGCACGATCTCGTCGCGAACTTCCTTGGTCACGGCATGAAGCGAGACAGCTAGGTTTACGCCGATCTCTTCACCGCAGCGCGCCATCAGCGGGACTACGCCGCTGGTGGAAAGCGTGATGCGGCGCTTTGACAGGGCAAGGCCGTCGCCATCCATCACCAGCGACAAGGCGTCGCGGACGTTATCGAAGTTATACAGCGGCTCGCCCATGCCCATCATGACGATGTTGGTCAGCAGACGTCCGTCAGACGAATAGGAGCTTTCGTCCTCTTCATCGTCCAGTCCGGCCATTGTCGCCAAGCGCTGGTCGCCCGCGCCCTTGGGCCACTCGCCCAACGCATCACGCGCGAGCATGACCTGGCCGACGATCTCGCCCGCTGTCAGATTGCGCACCAGGCGCATGGTTCCGGTGTGGCAGAACCGGCAATTGAGCGTGCAGCCGACCTGGCTCGATACGCACAGCGTGCCCCGGTCAGCATCAGGAATGAACACCATCTCGAAGTCATGGCCATCGGCGGTGCGCAGCAGCCACTTGCGCGTACCGTCGCTGGAGTGCTGGGCTTCGACGATTTCGGGCCGCCCGGCGACAAAACGTTCAGTCAACCAGGGCCGCATGGTCTTGGCGATGTCGGTCATCGCTTCGAATTCGCTGACGCCGCGATGGTAGAGCCAGTGGTAGACCTGCTTCGCGCGCAGCTTGGCCTGCTTGCTGTCCAGACCCGCGTCGCCGAACAGTTCCGCGATCCGCTTTTTGGGCAATCCCATCAGATCGACGCGACCATCCTCACGCGGAGTGATGTCGCGAGGGACGGGCACCGGATCGATATGTCCGGGGATTTGCATAAGGTTGGTGTCTGCCATGAAGGGGGCCATATAGGGCTTAGCGGGTCATTCGGAAAGCCTTGCCAGTTGGGGCGTAATCCCGGGCCTCGGTTCCCACCGCTGATCGCATCCGACCATCAATCCATCGAAAAGGTGTGATATATTTCACGCACGTGTTTCGTTGTGTTAGGTTCAGGAAACTTTGTTGCTCGCACATTCATTTCACTGGTCCGGCGGCCAAGGCTGCCGAGATTGATGGAGTTGAATATGAAGAAGCTTATTGTCTGCCTCGCCACTGGTGGTGTGCTTGCCTCGGTTCCCGCGCTGGCGCAGGAATCCGCGCCAACATTCAGCGGTCCGCGCGTCGAAGCCATAATCGGTTACGACAAGTCGCGAGCGGGAAGCAGTGTCGACAGCGATGGTGTCGTCGATCGGAACGAATCCATGGACGGCCTGCTCTACGGCGTTGGCGTGGGTTATGATGTGGATCTTGGCAACGTGGTCGTCGGCGCCGAGGGTGAATTCACCGATTCAACCGCTAAGCAGAAGTTCGGGAATGGCGATTTCGCCGGTTTCGGCAGCGGCAACATCAAGACCAACCGCGATCTTTACGTCGGTGGCCGCGTCGGCATGAAGGTTGCGCCGACCACGCTGGTCTATGCCAAGGCAGGTTACACCAATGGCCGCTTCGGCGCTTACTCCACCGATGGCGAAACGGCCTTCCGCGAGAAGTTCGACGTTGACGGGTACCGCGTCGGTGCCGGTGTCGAACAGGCCGTCTCCAGCAACACCTTTGCGAAGCTGGAATACCGCTATTCCAAGTATTCGAAGGGCGAAGTCGATTTCGGCGATGATCTTTCGGAAACCGGCCGCTTCGACGTCGATCTTGACCGCCATCAGGTAGTCGCAGCCGTCGGCATGCGCTTCTGATCGCCTGATCGGGTAATCGGAGAAGGGGGGCTGCATTCGCGGCCCCCTTTTTCGTGCCGGTTCAGCGCAGGCGGGCACAGCCGATGGCGGCGGCATCCATGGCGGAGGCCGCGCCGGGCAGGTCCCATGTGTTCGAAAAGCGCTTCCCTCGCGCGTCGGTGGCACTCACCGTCATCGTGCGGGCCGAGCGCATCGCCGCGACAATGGCCGCATTGGCGCGATTGTCAGCAGCCCAGGCATCGCCGCCCCCTCCGGCAAGCTGATAGCGCTGGTCAGCTATTTGAAGTGAGATCCGGGCATTCGCCGCAAGCTTGCGCGACAGCCGAAAGTGGATCTGGTTGCGCACTATGCGCCGCGGCCAGGTGCCAATGGCAGCGTAGGGCCGGTAATCGCGCTGCATCGTGCTTGGCTGCGCCATTGCGATGGCATAGCAGCGCGGCACCACCGGATCGCGAAACGCGCCCCATTGCCCATAGAGACCAAGGCTCTCGCGTGCCTGCGCCGGGGCAGGCAGGGTAACCAATGCCAGCGCGGCAAGCGTAAGCATTTGTGCGGTCAGTGTTCGGAAGAGGTATGGCGGCGACATAGGCTGCGTCTCATCGCAGAACCGGAGAAGGCTGAAAAGTCCGCAGTCATGCGTCTGGGTCAGATTATCAGGGGCAACACCTAGTCTACCGCTTACCCGATATCATTAACCCCGCGTTATCGCCGACCTCGGGTCGCTGCACCAAGCGGCGCAACACCAGGGTTTTGTCAGGGGCAAAGCATGAGCGCGGGTCTCGATACGCTGTTAAGAAAGGCCCAGACCGCAGAACGGCGTGGTGAGAGGGACGCTGCTCTTGGGCTCTATCGCGAAGCGCACGCCCGCTATCCGCGCAATCCGCGCGTGAACGAGGGGCTGCGCAAGCTGGAAAACGTCGGCGTACCGGTAGGAGATCCTCCGCAAGCGATATTCGGCGCTGCGCTGTCCGCCTACCAGCGCGGCCTATATGCCGAAGCTGTGCGGCAGGCCGACGCACTGGCGCAGGATTACCCGCGTTCGCACGCGGTTCGTAATCTGCAGGGCGCGGCCGCGCTGGCGCTAGGTGATCATGCCAAGGCAGCCGACGCGTTTGCAAGCGCCGTCGCGATCGATCCCGCGCAGGTCGCCAGCTATAACAATCTTGCTGTCGCGCTGCGCCATGGCGGAAGGCTTGATGAGGCGGAGGCGACCTATCGCGATGTGATCGCCCGTTGTCCGGACTACGCGGAGGCGCATTACAACCTTGCCAATCTGCTGCAAATGCGGGGCCTGCGGGACGAGCCGGCGGCTGCCTATCGTACTGCGATCGCACTGCGCCCCGACTACGCCGATGCGCATTACAATCTCGCAAACCTGCTGCGCCATGCGGGGGTGCCGGCCGAGGCCGTGCCGCACTACCAAAAGGCGGTAGCACTGCGTCCCGATCACAGTGATGCGCACAACAACCTGGGTTGCGCGCTACTGACGCTTGAGCGTGACGACGAGGCAATTGCCTGTTTTCGCCGCGCGGTTCTGGCCAAGCCCGACAATGCCGCCGCGATGATCAACGAAGGCAAGGCTCTGGCCCGGCTGGGCGAACTCGATATCGCCATCGCCGCGTTCAAGCGGGCGCTGGTGATCGCGCCGGGCGACGCAGCGGTAAAGAAATATCAGTTGTTCCACCAGGCCCATGCCTGCGACTGGGAAGCCTATGCCGAGTTTCCGGCGCTCCCGGTTGAAGCCGGGCAGGATACCGGAGCGCTGGCGCCATTCTCCGCGCTGCCGTTCGAGGATACTCCGGCAAACCAGCTTCGGCGGTCGGCGGCCTATGCCGCAGCGACATTCCCGAGGCAGGCGGCTCCGCTCCCGCAGCCCGCACCGAGCCCCGACGGCCGCATCCGCATTGGCTACTTCTCGTCTGACTTCCACGATCACGCCACGATGTTCCTGATGTCAGGGCTGCTGCGCGAGCATGACCGCACGCGGTTCGATGTGCGTGCCTACAGCTACGGGCCGGGACGCGAAGACGATCCGATGCGCTGCCATGTCCGCGAAAACGTCGATGCCTTCACCGACATTCGCGGGCTGAACGACGCTGCCGTGATCGCGCAGGCACGCGCCGATGGGCTGGACATTGCGGTCGATCTCAAGGGCTTCACTTGCGATAGCCGCGTGGCGCTGTTCGCCGGGCGGCTATCGCCGGTGCAGGTCAGCTATCTTGGATATCCCGGGAGCATCGGTCACGCGTGCATGGACTATATCGTCGCCGATGAGGTGGTCTTGCCACCGGGGGACGAGCATTTCTATTCCGAGAAGGTCGCCCGCATCGCCGGCAGTTATCAGGCCAACGACGACCGCCGTCCGATCCTCCCCGATACCCGGGGCCGGATCGGGCATGGCTTGCCCGAGCACGGTTTCGTCTTCGCCAGCTTCAACCACACCTACAAGATCGGCCCGCGTGAATTCGACGTGTGGATGCCCCTGTTGCGCGAGACCGAGGGCAGCGTGCTGTGGCTGCTGCGATCGAACCGCTGGGCAGAGCGCAACCTGCGCGACGAAGCGGCGAAGCGCGGGGTCGATCCGGCGCGATTGGTCTTTGGTGAATGCCTGCCGCACAGCGAGCATCTTGGCCGGCTTGCACTGGCGGACCTGTTTCTCGACAGCTTTGCAGTGAATGCCCACACCACCGCCAGTGATGCGTTGTGGGGCGGGCTGCCCGTGCTGACCATGGCCGGGCAGCAGTTCGCCGCGCGGGTGTGCGCCAGTCTGCTACACGCGGTCGGCCTGCCGGAACTGGTGACGCAGACCGAGCAGGATTACGCTGCAGTAGCGCTGGAACTGGCGCGCGATCCGTCGCGACTGACGGAGTTGCGCGCGCGCCTGGCCGCGAACCGGCTGACCCATCCGCTGTTCGATACCGCGCTGCACACCCGGCGCCTGGAAGCCGCGTTCGTCGCGATGCATGAGCGGAGCAGGGCGGGACTGACACCGGATCATCTCGCCATCGACTGAGTTTCAGGGATAAGCGATTGCGACCACTTCCCATTCCTTCTCGCCCGAAGGAAGTCGCACTGTCCTGAGATCACCGATCGCCGCGCCGCGTAACGCCCGTGCGAGGGGCGCGCTCCACCCGATCCGTCCGGCTGTGGCATCCTGCTCATCATCGCCCACGATCGTGAGTTCAAGGTGCGCATCGTCCTCGTCCGCAATGGTCACGGTCGCGCCGAAATAGACCTTGCCGCGATCTTCCTGCGACGCCGGATCGACCACGCGCAGCGCTTTCATCCGGCGTGCGAGATATGATAGTTCGCGGTCGATCTCGCGCATGCGTTTGCGGCCGTAGAGATAATCGCCATTCTCCGAACGGTCACCGTTGCCGGCCGCCCAACTGACGATCTCGACGATTTCCGGGCGTTCCTTGCCCAGCAGGTGGTCGTAACGCGCGCGCAAGTTTGCCATACCCGGCGGGGTTATCGGCGGTGATACCGGCTTCATGGATCAGCCCGGATTGCGCTTGCCCAGGAATCGGCTGAGCGGGGTATTCCCCTTGTAGTAGGCGCGCTCGGGGTAGATCTGCTCGTAGACAACGGCGTTTTCCATCACGCGCTGGATGTAATTGCGCGTTTCATAGATCGGAATCTTCTCGATCCACTCCACCCAGTCGATCGAGCCGGTGCGCGGATCGCCGTTGGCCGCGAGCCACTTGTTCACGTTGCCCGGGCCGGCGTTGTAAGCGCCCGCCGCCAGCGGGTAGGCGCCGCCATAATAGTCCATCATCCGCGCGAAATAGCCGTTGCCCAGCTGGATGTTGTAACCGGCATCGCTGGTCAGCGCGCTCATGTCGTAGGACAGGCCCAGCTTGCCGGCCTGCTCACGCGCGGTGCCTGGCATCAACTGCATCAGCCCGCGTGCGCCGGCGTGGCTCAGCGCGTTCTGCGCGAACTGGCTCTCCTGCCGGGTCAGCGCGTGAACCATGGTCCAGTTGGCTCCGGCGGGCGTGGGCATCACCGGGAAAGCGATGCGACCGAACTGGCCGTACCCGTCAGCATGGGCCGATTGGCCAAGGATCACCGCCAGATCGCGCCGCCCGATTTCGCGGGCCAGATCGGCGACCAGAACGTGGTCTTCCTCGCTTTGCGCCTGATCGGAAATCTCGCGGAAGAACTGCACGGCGGTGCGCCAGTCGGCATCGCGCGCGACGTCGCGCACCGCGTGGGTGATCGGTCTTGCCTCGAACGCGGCGCGCTCATCGCGTGAGGGCTTGGCTTGCGGCATGCTGTCGAGGTTCGGGATCGGCTTGCCGAGGCGTTCAAGCGAAAGCTGGCCGTAGAAGTACTCGGGATACTGCGCCGCCATTTCGAAATAGCGCTTGGCATCGCCGCTATCTCCGGCTTGTGCCATCGCGCGGCCAGCCCAGTAAAAGCCCTTTGAGCGCGTGCCCGGCGTTTGCGCGGCGGCACCATAGCGGTAGAATAGCGGCGCGGCGCGGCGCGCATCGCCGAGCGACCATAGTGCCTTGGTTCCGCCCAACCACATCAGCGAGGTGTAGTCGTCGCGCAGGCGGAAGCTAAGCTTGCTGATATCAGTGCCCGGCGCGAAGCCATCGTCGATCTGCGAGGCAATGCGCACCGCGCTGTCGGCCCCGGCACCGCGTGCGGCGGTGAGCAGTTCCTTGACCCATTGCTCGGGCAGAAGAACCGGTCCTGACAGAGGCGGACGGGTCGTCAGCAGATTGATTGCCGAGGGCAGGTTGCCCCTCGATCGCGCTTGCACGGAGCGATTATAGACATATCCGGGATCGCGCATCATCGCGCCATCGATCGGCAGGCCGAGGCTGCCCGGGGGCGAGCCTTGCGCCAAAGCGAGACGTTCCATGAAGAGGGTGCGCTTGCCCGCCGAGACGAACGAGATCTGCCGCTCCGCTTCCGACGTGTCGCGCTGCCACAGAAGGGCGTCCATCCGCGCGTCATGATCGTCCTGCGAGAAGGCGTCACGATAGAACGAAAGCAAAGTCGCCTCGTCGCCCGGCAGCAGCGAACCGCCGCGCCAGGCCGAAACCGCTTTCTTCTTGGCGTCATCGCGGCGGACCGAAGTCAATGCCGTAGCATAGCGCCCGGCTGCCGTGCTCGAGATTGGCGGGAATTTGTCGAAGTAGGCAATCAGCGTGCCGGTATCAGGCGATTCGCGTTCCAGCGCCTTTTCCGCATAGCCACGCAGCTTCTCCTCCATCGGGAAGCCCGGGTAGCTGATCAGGAAACCGGCGTAGGTCGAAAACGTCTGCGAGGCATTGGCGGAAAGCACCTTCCAGCGTTCGACCGCCTGATGGATTCCCATGTTGTGATCTTGCATTTGGCGGATGCGGGCATCGTCCCATTCGCGACCGTCCTGGCAGCGAGCGGGACTGGAAACACACGCTGCGGTAAGCAGCATCAGAACTGTCGAAGTGCGGAGCATACTGGACATTTTGAGGAAAGGCTCCTTATCAGGCCCTGAACAACAGGTCAGAAGGTTTGGCTGTCGAGCCGATCATACAGGCCGTAGATGAACTATCAGCAGGGGCAAAGTCCATGTTCTCGGGATCCATTCCGGCGCTAGTCACTCCGTTTCGCGACGGCGCGTTCGACGAACCTGCGTTTCGTCGGCTGGTTGATTGGCAGATCGAGAACGGCTCATCGGCGCTCGTGCCTTGCGGCACGACTGGTGAGAATTCGACGCTTTCCAACGCCGAACACCATCGCGTGATTGAAGTTTGCGTCGAGCAGGCGGCGGGCCGGGTGCCGATCATCGCGGGTTGCGGCAGCAACGATACGATGAATGCACTTCTCCACATGAATTTTTCCAAGAAGAGCGGCGCGACGGCGGGATTGCTTGTCGCCCCTTATTACAACCGGCCAAGCCAGGAAGGCTTGCTCGCGCATTTTTCGTATCTGGCCGAAAACAGCGATCTCCCAATCGTCCTGTATAACGTGCCGGGTCGCACTGTGACCGATATCCAACCTGAGACGGTATGCGAGCTCGCGCGGCGGTATCCGGGGCGGTTCGTCGGCATCAAGGACGCCAGCGGCGATCTCAGCCGCGTCACCGACCACCGCATGGGCATCAGCCAGGAGTTCTGCCAGCTTTCGGGTGATGATGAACTGGCGCTGCCGTTCAATGCTGCGGGCGGGGTCGGCTGCATCTCGGTAACGGCCAATGTCGCTCCCAAGCTCTGCGCTGAATTCCAGGCCGCCTGCGCCGCGAACGATCTCGCCACTGCGCGCGAACTGAACGACCGACTCTATCCGCTTCACTACGCGATGTTCGAAGATGCCTCCCCCGGCCCGTGCAAGTATGCGCTGAGCCAGGTGCATGACTTTATCGCCAACGAACTGCGCTTGCCCCTCATCCCGTGCGGGGACAAAGCGCGGGCAGCGGTGGACGCTGCGCTAATGCATGCCGGGCTGGCCTGAAGGAATACCGCCGGATTGCTGGAATTCGCTAGGAGCGGTTTCCTTTTTACCCGCGCGTGCCTACATGCCCGTCCACCATGGCACGTCCCAAGCACCCAGCATTCGACAAGCAGAAGAGCGTCGCGGAAAACCGCCGCGCGCGGTATGAGTATTTCATCGAGGATACCTTTGAGGCCGGCATCGCGCTGACCGGGACCGAGGTGAAATCGCTGCGCTTTGGCCAAGGCTCCATTGCCGAGGCCTATGCCGAGGTGCGCGGTGCGGAATGCTGGTTGGTCAATGCCAACGTGCCCGAATTCAGCCACGGCAACCGGTTCAACCACGAACCCAAGCGACCCCGCAAACTGCTTCTGCACGAGCGCGAGATTGCACGCCTTCACGGCGCGGTTGAGCGCAAGGGGATGACGCTGGTGCCCCTGTCGATCTATTTCAACAGTCGCGGCCGCGCCAAAGTTGAACTGGCCCTTGCACGCGGCAAGAATGCGGCGGACAAGCGCAACACGATCAAGGATCGTGACTGGAAGCGTGAACAGTCGAGGGTAATGCGGGAACACGGATGAGCACGATGTTTTCCCGTTTGGCCCGCTGGTTTCATCGCCAGATGCCAACGCATGAGCAGCTCGAAGCAAACCGGTTTACCGCGCCCTTCGCACGGCGCCAGGAACTGTTCCGCTTCACCCGCCGCTCGGTGCCGCGCGGTGTGGCGGTAGGCTTGCTGGTGGGTATTTTCGCCCTGATCCCCGGCATCCAGATCGTCGGTGCGGCGCTGATGTGCGTGCCGTGTCGCGGCAACATTCCGATCGCGGCGGCGATGACCTTCCTATCCAACCCGGCCACGACCCCGTTCATTCTTGCGGCGGCCATTTGGGTCGGCAATCGGATGGGCTTTCATGCCGATCTGTCGACCTTCTACTCACTGTACGAGAGCGGTGCGGGCTTGCGGGCATGGGGCTACTGGCTGCTATCCGATGCGGCTCCAGCGCTCGTCATTGGCCTGTTCGTGATTTCGGTCGTATCTGCGGCTGTCGGTTACGTACTCTCGTCATGGTTCTGGCGAAGCTGGATCGGCCGCAAGCATCGTGAACGCGCTTTGCGCGGCGCTCGGCCGTCAAAATTGGTGCTGTGACAAGCGCCGTCGCTCCGCGCCGCTTTGGTGGCGATTGGCTTTGGGTCGGTCTGGCGCTGTTGGCCAGCGCGGCGATGGTGTGGTTTGTCTCGCGCGACGTCGTGGTGGTGGCCCTCTATGCGGCCGCCATGCTCGTGCTCGGCCTGATCGCGACGACCCTGATGCGGCGACAGCCGATCGAAGTGGAGCAGGAATTCGCGCTGCCCGACTGGTCTGTAACAGTCACCGCGATCGAACGGGCCGACGTAGGCGTCGCCATCGCTGACCGGGCGGGGCGGCTCGTCTGCGCCAATGCCTGTTTCATCGACTGGTTCGGATCGATGGGCGCGCCGCCGCAGATCGCGGTGGATACAGCGTCGGTCAACCGTCTGACAGACGCTGCGCGCAATGCCTGGCGTGACGGCAAGGCAAGGGTCGATCTGATCGAGGAACGCGAGGCCGGCGCCGGTGGCCGTCGCTGGCGTGCCGAGGCAGAACGTGCCGGGCGTGGGGAGAACTTCCTGGTTTGGCGGCTGATGACGCTGAGCGCTTCGGACCCGGTGGGCGAACTGGTCGCGCAACTGGACGGCAAGCTGGGCAAAGCGCTGTCGCGCGCCGGGATCGCGGCTGCGCTGGTCGATCCTGACGGCACGATCCGCACCGCCAGCGAAGGGTTCGCACTGCGCGCCGCTGGCGATGCTTCGGCGGACCTTGCCGGACAGGAATTCGTCTCGTTGCTTCGGCAGGAAGAGGGTGACCGCATCACATGGGCGCGCGAGGGATCGCGTGGCTCGCCGCTGACTTTGTACTATCTGCCGGCCTCGGACCCCGATGCGATAGGCGAACCCGATCCCGACACCACGCCATCGTTGATGCTGCTGGTCGAAACCGGAGCGGGTATCGGTGGTGGCGGCGAGGGTGGCAGCGGGGCGGCGCCGCATCTGGAAGCGCTGCTTGGCCAATTGCCGCTCGGTCTCGCCATGGCTGATCGCGACGGTCGCCTGCTTTTTGCCAACGCCGCATTCATGCGGGCCGCCTTCCGCGAAAAGGAAGCGCCACCAACGTATCCGACCGACCTGGTGGTCAAGGAAGACAAGCGCGCGCTGTCGGAAGCGATCCGCCGGTTTGGGCAGGGACCGGCAGCGGCAGGCGATATCGCCATCCGTCTGACCGCCCAACCTGAAGACCCGGTGTCGCTCAGTCTGGCCGGTGTCCGGGGTCTGGGTGAGGCGGCGGTGCTGCTCGGCCTGACCGACTCGTCAGAAGAAGCGCGGCTCAAGCGGCAGGTCGCCCAGGCGACGAAGATGCAGGCGGTCGGCCAGCTTGCCGGCGGTGTCGCGCACGATTTCAACAATGTGCTGACCGCAATCCTGGGCACCTGCGACCTGATGTTGATGCGCCATACCCCGGGCGATTCGGATTACGACGATATCCAGCAGATTCGCGCCAACTCGAATCGCGCGGCTTCGCTGACCCGGCAACTGCTCGCGTTCTCGCGCCAGCAGACGCTGCGGCCCGAAGTCGTGCAACTTCCCGATATCGTCTCTGAAACCTCGCAGATGCTGAAACGGCTGATCGGTGAGAAGATCCAGTTCGTCGTCACGCACGATCGCGATCTTGGCCCCGTGCGCGCGGATCCTCAGCAACTCGGGCAGGTCATCATGAACCTGGTGGTCAATGCCCGTGATGCGATCCAGTCTCGCATTGATGGCAAGGGTCGTCTGTCGCTGGCGACACGGCGGATTACACCGTCCGATGTCCGCGCGATGCGCAGCGAGATCATCCCGGCAGGCGAATATACCGCGCTCGTCGTGGAGGATAACGGCAGCGGCATTTCGCCCGAGCACTTGGGTAAGATCTTCGAGCCGTTCTTCACCACCAAGGAGCAGGGCAAGGGAACGGGCCTTGGTCTTTCGACGGTGTACGGCATCGTCAAGCAATCGGGCGGCTTTATTTTTGCCGAAAGTGAGCCTGGCCGCGGTACTCGCTTTACCGTCTACTTGCCGGTCCATCACGTTGCCCCCGGCAGTGCGCCTGCCGCCGCCAAGGCCATCGAAGCGCCAAGCAAATGGGCCGGCGGCGGACGGGTGCTGCTGGTCGAGGATGAAGATCCGGTGCGGGTCGTTGCGGAACGCGCGCTGACCCGGCAAGGCTACGAAGTGACCTCCGCCCGTGATGGCGAAGAGGGGCTCGAAAAAGTCCAGCAGGGCGGGGCGTTCGATATCGTCGTCAGTGACGTGGTCATGCCGACGATGGATGGCCCGGCGATGGCGCGTGAAATCCGCAAGATCGCGCCTGACCTGCCCGTGCTGTTCATGTCCGGCTATGCCGAGGAACAGTTGCGCAAGGAAATCGGGATTCCCAACGCGTGGTTCATGCCAAAGCCGTTCTCGGTGCAGCAACTTTCCGAGAAGGTCGGCGATGTTCTGGCAAAGACGGTAAAGTAGATCGCATCCGGCAGGCGCCGAAATTCGCGGGATGATGCCAACCCACAGGAAATGGTGGCGGACGGCTTGAGGCTTGCGTCGGAGACTGATTAGGTGTGCGGACAGAAAAATGTACGTTCCCCTCTTGTTCCATGAGAACAAAAACGATACATCGCACTTCGTGACCCATCGGGTCTGTCCGGTGAATTGAGGAGAACGTGTGATGGCTGCGCAGCTCAAGCTGATTCAAGAAGGCAAGGACAAGGACTCGATGGATCGTCAGAAGGCGCTGGAAGCAGCCCTCGCACAGATTGACCGCGCATTCGGCAAGGGCAGCGCGATGAAGCTCGGCTCCAAGGAGACGATGCAGGTCGAATCGATCTCCACCGGATCGCTCGGACTGGATATCGCGCTTGGCGTCGGCGGCCTGCCGCGCGGCCGCGTGATCGAGGTTTATGGCCCGGAAAGCTCGGGCAAGACCACGCTGGCGCTGCACGTCATCGCCGAGGCGCAGAAGGGCGGCGGCACCGCTGCGTTCATCGACGCCGAGCATGCGCTGGACCCGGTCTATGCCAAGAAGCTGGGCGTCAATATCGACGAACTGATCGTCTCGCAGCCCGATACCGGTGAGCAGGCGCTTGAGATCGTGGATACGCTGGTGCGTTCCAATGCCATCGACGTGCTGGTCATCGACTCGGTCGCGGCCCTGGTTCCCCGGGCTGAAATCGAAGGCGAAATGGGCGACAGCCACGTCGGCCTGCAGGCGCGTCTCATGTCGCAAAGCTTGCGCAAGCTTACCGGCTCGATCAGCCGATCGCGCTGCATGGTCATCTTCATCAACCAGCTGCGCATGAAGATCGGCGTGATGTACGGCAATCCCGAGACCACGACCGGCGGCAATGCGCTCAAGTTCTATGCCTCGGTTCGTCTGGACATCCGTCGTACCGGTGCGATCAAGGACCGCGACGAGGTTGTCGGCAACGCAACCCGCGTCAAAGTGGTCAAGAACAAGGTCGCGCCGCCGTTCAAGCAGGTCGAATTCGACATCATGTATGGCGAAGGTATCTCCAAGATCGGCGAAATCCTTGATCTTGGCGTAAAGGCCGGCATCGTCGAGAAATCCGGCGCGTGGTTCAGCTACGACTCGATCCGCATTGGTCAGGGCCGGGAGAATTCCAAGCAATACCTCAAGAACAATCCGGAAGTCTGCGACCGCCTGGAAAAGGCGATCCGGGACCGGGTCGATGGACTGGCCGAGGAAATGATGGTCGGTCCAACGGCCGAAGACGAAGAATAATCCTGGTGCGGGACTGGCAACTCCGGTCCCGCCCTTTCTTGCCTGACTGCTTTGGTGCTCATGGGGGCTGCAGGAACAGCGCAAGGTGCCGGGCATTAATGCAGGCATGACCAGGCCCCCGCCATCGGCAAGCAGATCGCTTCCCGTTATCATCAATAGCGGGGGCGGCACCGCCCGGCGGCTGGGCGACAAGCTGGCCGAACAAGTGAACGCAGCGTTTGCCGCGACGGGCCAAGACATCGACTTGCATCTTGTTGAAGGCAGGGATTTGGCTGCCGCCATAAGCAGCGCGGTTGGCCAGACGGTGGCAGTAGGCGGCGGCGATGGCACGATTTCTACTGCGGCGAGCATCCTGTCCGACCAGCGACGCCGCCTTGCCGTGCTCCCACTCGGCACCCTGAATCACTTTGCCCACGACATCGGGCTCAATGGGACGCTGGAACAAGCCGCCGTGGTGGCCGCAGGTGACCATAGCCGTCACGTTGACCTTGGCGTTGCCGGTAACCGCGTCTTCATCAACAACGTATCGCTTGGGTTGTACGCGCGCATGGTGCGCGATCGCGACCGTCGCCCATTGCCGAAATGGCTTGCGACGATCCCTGCCGCGTTCGGTGTATGGCTGCGGCCCGACGCTCGCGCGGTTCGCATAACCGTGGATGGTCGGCCGCGCACCATCCGTACGCCTCTGCTGTTCTTTGGTAACAACCGCTATTCGCTTGCTGCCGGCCACCTCGGCCAGCGCAGCTTTCTCGAAGACGGTCTGCTCTCGCTTTATGCCCTGGCCGAGCGTGGCAGTCTGGGGCTGGTTCTCTCGGGAGCCAGGATCATGGCGGGCAGGCCCGACCCGCATAGCGACTTCGCAGCGCTTGAAGATGCGCGCGAAGTTGTCGTGTCAGGCCACGGCTCGCACCATGTCGCGATGGATGGCGAAGTGGTGAAGCTGCGCTTCCCGTTACGCGTCGGCATTCGCCCCGGCGCGCTGGAAGTGATGGTGCCGTCAGGCGAAAACCTGACCGCATGAACTGCGAGACGATCATCATGATCGTGCCTTCGCGCTTGCCGCCGCTGGTTGTGTGATTTATCGGCGCAATCATGAGCTCGACTAACGAAATCCGCCGTTCTTTCCTCGATTACTTTGGCTCGCATGGGCACGAGGTGGTGCAGTCCGCGCCGCTCGTTCCCTACAACGATCCGACGCTCATGTTCGTCAACGCCGGCATGGTGCCGTTCAAGAACGTTTTCACCGGTCTGGAGACGCGCCAGACGCCGCGCGCCACCTCTTCGCAGAAATGTGTTCGCGCTGGCGGCAAGCACAACGATCTCGACAATGTCGGCTACACCGCGCGGCATCACACCTTCTTCGAAATGCTCGGCAATTTCTCGTTCGGGGATTATTTCAAGGAGCAGGCGATCACGCACGCGTGGACGCTGCTGACGAAAGAATGGGGCCTGCCCAAGGACAAGCTCCTGGCCACCGTCTACCACACCGATGACGAAGCGTTCGATTTGTGGAAAAAGATCGCGGGTCTGCCCGAGGACCGGATCATTCGCATCCCCACGAAGGACAACTTCTGGGCGATGGGCGACGATGGTCCATGCGGCCCTTGCTCGGAAATTTTCTTCGATCACGGCGATCACATCTGGGGCGGGCCGCCGGGTTCCGCCGAGGAAGACGGCGACCGCTTCATCGAAATCTGGAACCTCGTGTTCATGCAGTTTGAGCAGGCCAGCGGCGAGATCGTGGGCGATCTGCCCAAGCCTTCGATCGATACCGGCATGGGGCTGGAGCGCCTTGCTGCCGTCATGCAGGGCGAGCACGACAATTACGACATCGACACGTTCCGTGCGCTGATCGCCGCGTCGGTCTCGCTCACGGGCGTTCCTGCCGAAGGCGATCAGCGCGCCAGCCACCGGGTGATCGCCGATCACTTGCGCTCCACTAGCTTCCTGCTGGCCGATGGCGTGCTGCCATCCAACGAGGGCCGCGGTTACGTTCTGCGCCGCATCATGCGCCGCGCGATGCGTCATGCTCACCTGCTGGGTGCCAAGGACCCTCTGATGCACCGTCTGGTGCCCGCGCTCGTCACCGAGATGGGCGATGCCTTTCCCGAGTTGCGCCGGGGACAGGCGCTGATCGAGGAAGTTCTGGAGCGAGAGGAAGCCCGGTTCCGCCAGACACTGGTGAACGGCCTCAAGCTGCTCGACGATGCAACGACCGGTTTGGGCGAGGGCGATAGCCTGCCCGGAGACATGGCTTTCCGGCTCTACGACACGTTTGGGTTCCCCTACGATCTTACCGAAGATGCGCTGCGCGCGCGCGGCATCGCGGTCGATCGCAAGGGTTTCGATGCATCCATGGCCACGCAGAAGGCGGCTGCCCGCGCTGCCTGGAAGGGTTCTGGCGACGCGGCATCCAACGAGATCTGGTTCGATATCGCCGAACGCCACGGCGCGACGGAGTTCACCGGATACGCTTCGACAACGGGCGAAGGCCGGGTCGTCGCGCTGGTTCGCGATGGCGCCGAAGTCGATGCCGCGACGGCCGGTGACGATGTGATCGTCCTGGTGAACCAGACGCCGTTCTACGGCGAGAGCGGCGGGCAGGTGGGTGACGCAGGAACGATCACGGGCGGAAACGGCCTGACGCTGACGGTGTCCAACACCGCCAAACCGCTTGGCCGGCTACACACCCACTTCGCCAGAGTGGAAGAGGGCACCTTGCGCGTTGGCGATACAGTGACGCTGCAGGTCGACGTCGAACGCCGCGATGCGATCCGGGCCAACCACTCGGCCACGCACCTTCTGCACGCATCACTGCGCAACCGGCTCGGCGATCACGTGACCCAGAAGGGTTCGATGGTCGGCCAGGACCGCCTGCGCTTCGACTTTTCCCACCCCAAGGCGCTGACCGCTGAAGATATCAGCGCGGTCGAAGCTGAGGTGAACGCCGAGATTCGTCACAACGAAACGGTTTCGACTCGCCTGATGAGCCCCGACGACGCAATCGCAGCAGGCGCGATGGCGTTGTTCGGCGAGAAATACGGTGAGGAAGTGCGCGTGCTGTCGATGGGCCGCAGCAACTGGAACACCAGCGGACGCAACTATTCTGTCGAGTTGTGCGGCGGCACGCATGTCAACGCTACCGGCGACATCGGCGTGTTCCGTATCATCTCGGAAAGCGCAGTCAGTTCAGGCGTGCGGCGTATCGAGGCGTTGACCGGCGAGGGCGCGCGGCAGTGGCTGGTGCACCGCGAGGATGCGCTGAAGAGCGCTGCCAGCTTGCTGCGCACGGTGCCTGAAGATGTCGAGGCACGGGTAGCCGCGCTGCTCGACGAGCGCCGCAAGCTTGAACGCGAACTGGCCGAGGCGAAGAAGGCGCTGGCCATGGGCGGCGGCAGTGCCGCCAGCGGCGTGGTGGACGAAGATGTCGGCGGAGTGAAATTCTCCGGCCAGGTGCTTGATGGCCTCGATCCAAAGGAATTGCGCGGCCTGCTCGATCAGGCCAAGCAGCGCATGGGATCGGGGGTTGCCGCGATTTGCGCGGTGAACGATGGCAAGGCCAGCTTCGCTGTCGCCGTTACGGAAGACCTGATCGGCCGCGTCAGCGCTGTCGATCTGGTGCGCATCGGTGTTGAAACCTTGGGCGGCAAGGGTGGCGGCGGCCGCCCTGACATGGCGCAGGGCGGTGGCCCTGATGGCAGGAAGGGCGCAGAAGCCATCGCGGCGGTTCGGGCGGCGCTGGCGGGCTGATCGATTGGCGTACACCACGATCATTTCTGCGGCAGACCTTGCTACGCTTATGGCGGGGAATTCTCCGCCGCTGGTATTCGATTGCGAATTCGATCTGTTAGATGCCGCAAGGGGCCGCGAAGTCTATCTGCAGTCGCATATCCCCGGCGCCCATCATGTTGATTTGCATGTCGACATGGCGGGCAAGCCGAATGGCACGAACGGGCGCCATCCTCTGCCGGAACTCGACGCTTTCGCGGCGCGGATGCAGCAGTTGGGTCTTCGTAACGGCGTGCAGGTCGTCGCTTACGATGGCAACGGCGGACACTACGCGGCGCGGCTGTGGTGGATGCTGCGCTGGATCGGGCATGAAGCCGTCGCCGTGCTGGATGGTGGCAAGGCGGCTTGGGTTACGGAAGGGCAGGCGCTGGAAACAGGTGTGCCGACGCCCGCGATCAAGGGCGATTTCATCGCCGGACCATCGCTGGTCGGCGGCGTCATGGGCGTGGACGAAGTGCTGGCCAACATCGATGGCGGCGCGTTCGTCGTTGTCGATGCGCGTGACCCGGCCCGGTTTCGCGGTGAGCCGCATCCGCTCGATACCGCGTCGGGGCATATACCCGGCGCGCGCAATCGCTTCGTGCGCGACAATTTCGATGCGTCGGGCAAGTTCAGAAGCGCAGACGAACTCGCGGCCGATTTCGTTGCCGTACTGGCAGGCACATTGCCGGAAAAGGCGGTGATGCAATGCGGCTCCGGCGTAACGGCATGCTCCAACGCGCTGGCGATGGAAATTGCCGGGCTGAAGGGCGCGGTGCTTTATCCCGGATCGTGGAGTGAATGGTCTGCCGATCCGTCACGGCCCATCGCAAAAGGCTGAGCGCAAAACGCACGTCAGCACGAGTTGCGCTCAGGCCAATTTGCCCGCCTATGCAATCAGGTATTGCGCTCGCGAAGCGTCGTACTTTTGAGCTTGGGCCGTTCCGATAACCCACCCTCGTTCATGATCAGATCGCGCAAATTGTCGCGCTTCTCGTGGATGGAGGCGATGACCGGACCCATCGGCACGCCGAGATTGACCAGCACCGCTTCGGACAATTGCAGCGAGCTTTCCAGTGTTTCAGGCACCGCGTGGCTGGCGCCCGCACGGTAAAGCTCAGCCGCGTGGTTGGCATCGCGCGCGCGGGCGATGATCGGCAGATCAGGGAACAACGTGTGCAGTTTCCGCACAAGGCGCTGTGCCGAAACGGGTTCGTCCATCGTCAGGATCACGGCGGTTGCCTTGTCCGCACCAAGTGCAGTCAGCGCATTGCTGCGCGCCGCATCGCCGAATGCGACTGAATACCCTTGCCGCCGTCCCTCGCTGACGAGATCGGTATCGCTGTCCACCGCGAGGTAAGGCTTTCCGTGCTGGGTCAGCATTTCCGCGACCAATTTCCCCACCCGTCCGAAACCGACGATGATCGCGCGGCCGGCGTCGGTGTCGTCCGCAGACGCAGGCGGTACTTCGATACCATCGACGCGCCGGGCCATGATCTTGCCGCCCAGGGCCAGCAGCGGCGTGATGGTAAGCCCGAGCGCGGTAACGATCTGCCAGAACTGGGCGGTGCCGGGCTGGATGAGTTGCGCGCTCGTCGCCGCAGTCAGGACGATAAGCGTCGTCTCGGATGGGCTGGACATCAGAATGCCGGTCTCGGTGGCAGTGCCGCGCCGGGCGCCCATCGCTCGCAACAGCAAGCCGGTGACGATGGCTTTCAACGTGAGGACGCCGATGGTCGCGATCAGGATTGAAACGATGTTCTCGGCCACCACGCCCAGATCGATGCTCATCCCGATGGTGATCAGGAACACACCCAGCGCCAGGCCCTTGAATGGCTCTGTGATGTGTTCGACCTCGGAATGGTATTCGGTCTCGGCGATGAGCAGTCCGGCGATCAGCGCGCCGACGATGGGCGAAAGCCCGACCGCCGCAGTCGCCAGCGACGCGATGATGACCACCAGCAGGCTCGCGGCGAGAAACAACTCGGGGCTCTTGGTGCGCGCGGCCTGCGCGAACAGGTGTGGCAGCATGAAGCGGCCGACCACGAGTAAGACCAGAATGACCAGTGCACCCAGCATCAAGGTATTGAGCAGTCCGCCAACGCCTTCAGCGTTGTGAGGCGCCAGCGCGCCAAGCAGGAAGATGATCGGGACGAGCGCGATATCCTCGAACAGCAGCATGGCCAGCGCGGCGCGTCCTACCGGCGTGGAAGTGCTGGTGATCTTGAGCACCAGCGCGGTGGATGACAGCGCCAGCGCCATGCCCAGCGCGAGCGCTCCGTAAATGCTCTGGCCCAGTTCAGCCAATACGAACGTCAGCGCCGCGCCGATGAAGAAGAGTTCCAGCGAGCCGAGGCCGAAAACCTTTCGCCGCATTTGCCAGAGACGATCGAACGAGAGTTCAAGCCCGATCGAGAACAACAGCAGGATGATGCCGAATTCGGCGAATATCTGAAGGCCGCCGGGGTCGGTAATCGTGATGTAGGACAGCCACGGATAATCGAACACGTAGAGGCCAAGGCCATATGGCCCGACCAGCAGGCCCACGAGGATGAAGCCGATCACCGGCGTGATCCGGAAACGCGCGAAAACGGGTATGACCAGCCCGGCGGCACCGAGGATCACAAGCGCATCGGAAAGGAAGGGGGAGTAAAGTTCGCTCGGTCCGGCCATGTCCGGCGACTATGGCAGGGTGTCGCCATTTGTCACGCCCGGGCGGGCAGGAATTTCGCCGAAGTGGGGTGAAAATCCGTGCTCAGGCCGCGCCGCTGGAACGGCGCGGCCTGGCTGGCATGGCTTAGGCCCAGTTCTGCATTTCGGCTTCGAGGTTTTCGACAATCGACTCAAAGAACTGCTCGGTGGTCATCCAGTTCTGATCGGGGCCGATCAGGAGCGCTAGATCCTTGGTCATCTTGCCCTGTTCGACGGTCTCGATGCAGATGCGTTCGATGGTTTCGGCGAAGCGCACCACATCGGGGGTGTCGTCGAACTTGCCGCGATAGATCAGGCCGCGGGTCCACGCGAAGATCGAGGCGATCGGGTTGGTCGAGGTCGCCTTGCCCTGCTGGTGCTGGCGATAGTGGCGCGTGACGGTGCCATGCGCGGCCTCGGCTTCCACGGTCTTGCCATCGGGCGCCATCAGCACCGAGGTCATGAGGCCAAGCGAACCGAAGCCCTGCGCCACGGTGTCGGACTGGACGTCGCCGTCGTAGTTCTTGCAGGCCCAGACGAACTTGCCGCTCCACTTGAGGGCCGATGCGACCATGTCGTCGATCAGGCGATGCTCATAGACGATGCCGGCAGCCTTGAACTTGTCAGCGAAGCCTTCGCTATCGAACACTTCCTGGAACAGATCCTTGAAGCGACCGTCATAGGCCTTGAGGATCGTGTTCTTGGTCGAGAGGTAAACCGGCCAACCCAGGTTCAGGCCATAGTTGAAGCTGGCGCGGGCGAAGTCGCGGATCGAATCGTCGAGATTGTACATCGCCATCGCGACGCCCGCCGAAGGGAAGTCGAACACGTCGAGGTCGATCTTCTCGCCATTGTCGCCATCGAACACGAGGCGCAGCTTGCCGGGGCCGGGGATCAGCGTGTCAGTAGCCTTGTACTGGTCACCGAAGGCGTGACGGCCGACCACGATGGGATCGGTCCAGCCCGGAACCAGGCGCGGGACGTTCGAGATGACGATCGGCTCGCGGAAGACGACACCGCCCAGGATGTTGCGGATCGTGCCGTTGGGCGACTTCCACATCTTGGTAAGGTTGAATTCCTCGACGCGGGCTTCGTCCGGCGTGATCGTGGCGCACTTCACGCCGACGCCGCAGGCCTTGATTGCGTTGGCAGAATCGATGGTGACCTGATCGCCGGTGGCATCGCGGTTTTCGACCGAAAGATCGAAATACTGCAGGTCAATGTCGAGGTAGGGGAGAATGAGGCGTTCGCGGATCCACTGCCAGATAATCCGCGTCATCTCGTCGCCGTCGATCTCCACGACCGGATTCTTGACCTTGATCTTCGCCATGCCTGAAAGCTCCTTGGGGATGAAATTTTGCGGTTTTCCTAGGCAGCGGCGCGGCGCTTTGCAAGGCAAGCTTCGGCTCCGCGGGCTGCCGGCGCATCGAGAGCTCTCGGATATTGACTCCTGAGGACGGCGTTGCAGGCTATGCGGCATGACCGCCGGCGGAATCATCGGGTCAGCCCGGCGATGCGCCAAGCCGATAGCGCGGTCGGAGCTATCTTTCCGCGTGCAACCTGTCGATCTGATCGAGCAATCTCGTAGACTTGGCCGTGGTCACCTTGCGGATAAAAAGATGGGGAAGCGACTCCAATCTTTCGAAATCCTGTTCATCAAAAACCGTCACCACGGTGGGATACTCGAAATAGGTCAGATTCAGGATATCCACTAGATCGATACCCTCGAAAGCAATCATGGGGCCACCATCCGGTGTTCTGCATCGCAGGTCCGAGTTGAGAGCCATCGTCTGAAACCAGGTCTCATCCGACGCATGTGTCGCGCCAAAATATTTCCTGAGCACGGCGTCATGCTCATGTCTCAGGAACACGCGCACCAGTTGCCGCGTCACGGCGAACTGGGCGCTTCCCCAGTAGATGGGCCATACTGATCCATCGGTCATCGTCACCCGCCCAGGCAGCCGGAACAGGGGAAGGTTCCGGAAAACGTGGTTCAGGACCTTCTTTGTCAAGTTTAGCCTGTCCCGAAAGCAGCGCACCCGCGGCTTCAAGCGAATGAAGTCATATGGCGAGTTTGTGGTTTCTATGGCGCGAATGAATTCCGTCTCGGGATTGTCCGAAAAGAACGTCGCAATCTCCTTAGCGCTGGCAAGGGGGTATTCGGCGCCTTGGAGCAGGATGAAGCGATCGTAGCCAAGATCGTAGCTGCGGTGCAGCAGCAGATAAGTGGCATCGATCGCACTGAACCCGGCCCAATAGACCGGAATTCTATCCGTCAGAAGGTGGATGTTTTCCGTGTTGGCGGTCAGCCCGGCCACGGTTTCATAGATGTCCGATTTCGCATCGACATGAATGAATACGCCGCACTCGTCGTCATCGCGCGCCAGTTTGCGGGCAAGGCGAGCGACGTGTTCAGGGTCGGTGTGGCAAAGGATCAGGTAGGCAAATTTCATGAGCCGACGTTGCATGGACTGTGATGCTGCAAGAGGTGTCGGGATCGCATTCAGCGTCCCTTGCGGACATGTAACGCAAGCCAGATTTGAGTTCTGGTCGATTACGCGACGGGCTGAGACTCGCGGTGATATTGCCGATGTGGAGGGGGCCAACGGAATTGGTATTTCCGCCACTCCAAGTGCATAAGAAAACCCCGGCCAAGCCATTTGGCTCGCCGGGGCTCTGGAATGGTGGGCGTAGCAAGGATTGAACTTGCGACCCCTACGATGTCAACATAGTGCTCTACCACTGAGCTATACGCCCCAGCCATTCGAGTCCGTCGGTTGCCCATGCCCCCGGCGGAAGGGCCATTTAGCGGTGAGGCTTCGACTATGCAAGCCGGTTTGAGCGCTTATTTTTCGCCTTAGATTTGCACCTGCACGCTGTGTCCAAACACCCGCTGCACTTCGATCACGAGGTCACGTAGATGGAACGGTTTGGACAGCACGCGTGCCTGCGGTGCCTCACGGCTGGCGCGCAGGGTGACAGCGGCGAATCCGGTGATGAACATCACTTTCGTGCCGGGCGAAACCTCGGCGCAATGCTGCGCCAGTTCGATACCATCCATTTCCGGCATCACGATGTCGGACAACAGCAGGTCGAACTTTTCGTTCTGGAGATAGGGCAGCGCGTCGGTGCCGCGATCGACGGCGACTACCTCATAGCCCGCATTCTCCAGCGCCCGGCCCAGATAGGTGCGCATGGCTTCGTCGTCTTCGGCAAGCAGGATGCGGATCATCGGCCTCTCGTTTGAATTGGGTCATCGCCAATGGCACCGATCGGGATGCCGTGGCAGCTTCATAACGCGAAAGGGGTTAAAATTCTTGCGCCAACTGATGCTTGCCCGGCTTTGACACAACCGGCGGAAAAGGTCAGCCTCAGCCGTGATGGTTACCCAAGACATTGATAGCGATTCGCAACGCCGCTCCGGTGGAAGCATTCCGGGTGCGCTTGGCATTCCGGCTTTCTTCCTGACGGGGGCGGAGCCTTCGACAATACCCGTGCTGATATCAGTGCCTCATGCCGGCCGCGCCTACCCGCGCGCTGTGCTGCACGACATGCGCCATCCGGCATCGGCAGCGCTCAGACTGGAAGATCGTTATGTCGATCGAATTGCCCTGGCCGTGGCGCGTGAGACCGGCGCGACGCTGCTTGTAGCCAATGCACCGCGCGCGATGATCGATCTCAATCGTGCGCCCGACGACGTCGATTGGGAGATGTTCGGTCGCAGCGACCGACCCGATCCCGGCAGTTATCTACCCAGTCGCCGCGCACGCAGCGGACTGGGCCTGATTCCCAGACGCTTGCCGGGCATGGGCGAATTGTGGCGGCGCCGGCACGAGGAAGCCGACCTGGCATCGCGCATCGCTGGCATTCACACGCCGTACCACGAGGCCCTGGCCGCCGCGATCCTGGCGGTTCGCGAGCGGTGGGGAGCAGCGTTGTTGATTGACCTGCATTCGATGCCACCCCTCCCAGTACGTCCGGGCGTGAGCAGCGCGCAGATTGTGGTTGGAGATCGCTTCGGCGCGACTTGCCACGGAACATTGGTTGCTGCGGCATTCACCCATTTCAACCAGCAGGGCTATGAAGCGGCGCACAACCGGCCCTATGCCGGGGGCTACGTGCTCGAACGGCATTCGAAGCCATCTCATGGGATGCATGCGCTGCAGATTGAACTCGATCGCAGCCTTTATCTCGATTCGCGACTCGTGGAACCGGGAACGGGATTACCCGCACTTGCCACGATGTTGAGCGGGTTGGTGCGCGCGATGGCGGCCGAAGTCTCGACGCTGGGGCAATGCGGACCGCGGTGGTCGCAGGCTGCTGAGTGAGCAACGAACAGTTGCTGCTCCGAAAAAGGCACGCTTGCCTGCGGTATTTAAATGGACTTTCCCGTGCCAAATCGGCGCTCGGGAGCACCACGAAAAGAAACCACCTCGCGCGGTGCGCGAGGTGGCCAAGGTTCAGGGAGGAGGTGCACAAGTGCACCACGATCCATCAGGCCATGAGGGTAGCACTGATGGAACTCTTTCAACCTAAGTCAGGCGATCTTGAAATTCAACCCCTGACGCGACGCTTTGAGATCAGGCGCCATTCCGTAAGGTCGCGCACGACCTGAACTGATTTCGAAGGCTCACGAGGCCACCGAAAACCGGCCCTCAGGCCGATTTCCGGTCTAGGGACTCAGGCCGGAACGGCTTGCGGTGCGGCCACCTTGCCGAGCTGCACCTGACGACCGAAGATGTCGCGAACCAGTTCAAGCGAGAACAAGTGGGCATAGATCAGCGGCAACATGCCGTTCTGGTTCCAGGTGCGCAGAACGTCGCCGCGCACTTCGCGCAGCTTGTTTTCGTCCACCATACGGAAGCCGCGATAGATGAACGGCTGGCCACCAGCCTGATTCGATTCGATGCTCAGTTCGCCGTCCATCAGCAGGTCGTGCTTCTTGAGTTCGGCAACGAACTGACCGGTCTTGGCGCCTGCCTGTTCGAACTGCTCGCAGAACTTGAGCGTGTCCTTGCAGCTATCGGTCGGTGCGCCGTCTTCGAACAGCGGCTTGCCATCGGAGAATTCGCCGATCAGGTCGCTGGTCGGATCAAAGCATAGCGAAAGCTCGGTCTTGTCGGGCTGCAGCTTGGCAAGCATGTAGGGGTAGCGGCGCACATAGGCGGGCACGTAGATCGGCGAGTTGACGGTGCCGTCCTCGTCCACGAATACGTTGACGCCTTCGTTCATGCCCATGAGCGCGAGTGGCACCGGCTCTTCGCCGACCGAGAATACGATCGGGTAATTACGCTGCGCCATCGGGAATTCTTCGACCGTCAACGGGATCGCGTGTGCGCCAACCATCCACGTAGCCTTGTCGGTGGCGCGCGTGGAGTAGTTGCGGTGCTCTTCGGTGTTAAGCGGGATGAGGTCCTTGTAGAACAAGGGCAGGTTCGAAGTCTTCGGCGCACTCGCCATGGGTACTCTCCGCAGTCAGGATTTCGATAAGGGCGTGCCTTTAGGCGCTCACGTCGAGCGGTGCAAGCGGCAGACCTTTGGCCCCCAACCGGCGGCCCGGCGGCACTTCACACCAGCTTGCCGGGATTGAGCAGACCGGCTGGATCAAGCGCCTGCTTCACAGCGCGCATCATCGCCAGCGAGACCGGATCGCCAAGCCGTGCAAGCTCGTCGCGCTTGAGCTGGCCGATAC
This sequence comes from uncultured Novosphingobium sp., assembly GCA_964502105.1. Lineage (GTDB taxonomy): Bacteria > Pseudomonadota > Alphaproteobacteria > Sphingomonadales > Sphingomonadaceae > Novosphingobium. The sequence continues at coordinate 93,856 of CAZCUS010000010.1, forward strand.
CATGCTCTGCCGATATCGAGCCTTCCCAGCGGGTGACTAAATCGTTGACTTCGCGGCTGATCGCCTTGCCATCACTCTCCTGCCAGGCTGCCGCATCGGTGCCGGGTGGTGCGATGACGTGGAAATGCACGTTGCCGTCGCCAAGATGTCCAAAGGCGACCGCTTCCGTACCCGGCCATGACGCTTCTACTGTCGCGACCGCTGCATCGACGAAATCGGGCATGCGCGCGACGGGAACGGAAATGTCATGCTGGACGGCAGGGCCACGTTCGCGCTCGGCCGGGGCGATCGATTCGCGCAATAGCCAGAAAGCTTCGGCCTGCGCCTCGTTAGCGGCAATCGCGGCATCGTCGAGCAGTTCGCGTTCAAAGGCATCGGCTAGCATCGCCTCGCACCTGTCGCGCAAGGTTGCGGCCGAGGCGCTGTCTGCCACGACCTCGATCAAGACATACCAAGGATGCACGCCTTCCAGTGGCGCGCGCGCTGTGGGAATATGATCGAGCACGGCCTCCAGGCTTTGCTGCGGCAGAACCTCGAACCCCTCCAGCGCGGCACCCGCCGCATCCTCGCAATGCAGCAGCAGGGAGCGGGCGACCTGCAGCGAGGACACGCCGGCCCAGATCACGACACGCTCGGCCACGGCCGGCAGCAAGCGCAAGGTCGCAGCAGTCACGATGCCCAGCGTGCCTTCCGATCCGATCAGCAATTGTTTGAGATCGAAGCCGCGATTGTCCTTCTTGAGCGGGGTGAGCATCGAGAACACACTTCCGTCGGGCAGCACAGCTTCCAGTCCCAATACCAGCGCCCGCATCGAGCCATGGCGCAGCACCTGGCAACCCCCGGCATTGGTCGAAATGAGCCCGCCTATCGTCGCGGAACCCTTGCCGCCCAGCGTGAGGGGGAAGCGCAGTCCGTTTTTTTCTGCCGCTTCGTGCAGTGTCTGCAAAACGACACCGGCCTCGCACGTCACTTTGCGGTCTTCGATATCGAACTCTCGGATGGCGTTCATACGCCGCAGCGATAGCAGAAGCGCCTCTCCTGACGCATCGGGCGTGGCCCCGCCGGACATGCCGCTGTTTCCCCCTTGCGGCACGATCGGCACACCATGGCGAGCACATAGACGCACGAGCGCGGAGAGTTCCCCGGTGTCGGCTGGCGATGCCATGGCGATGGCCTTGCCCGTGAACCGCCCACGCCAGTCGGTAAGCCAGGGAGTCACCAGATCCGCATCGCCGGTGATCCCGCGTGGGCCGAGCAGAACGGATGCTTCATCGAGGAATGTCTGGTTTTTCGTCATGGGCGGGGCCTATCGCACGGATCGCAATTGCGCGCACCAGACTTGGCAAGAGTTAAGCGGCGGTTCAAGCTCTGGCGTTATGGCTTGCTGCAGTGCAGTCTAGCTCCCGGGGTTCAGTCATTACATGAATTTTGCCGCAGTCTTGTTGACACCTCTCGTCCTGCTGCTGCCCGCAGCGGGTACGGTCGAGAGCAACAAGGCCATTGTTGCCGATCCGCGAACCGCTGAGGCCGTCAGCATCGGTGCGCGAGAGGCCGAGTCGGCGAATGCTGTCTCGGATCGTACCGAAGTGTCGATGAAGCCGGCGTGGCCAGTCGATTTTGCCGCGCAGAGCTTTCAGCCGGACAGTGCCTGGCAGGTGCGAATAGAGCAGCGCATGACCATCCGAATCAGCCCGCGCGCGGCGATGCCGGCCAGGCCGGACATGCTGTTCAACCTGCCGAACCGCGAGATTGGTCCGCATTTCAGTGAGCGCAAGATGGGCAAGTGTGTTCCGGCTGCGGGCATTTCGGGCGTGCAGCCCAACGGCGGCAATCGCTTACTTCTGTTTATGCGCGACCGGCGAATTGTCAGCGCCGAACTGGAACGCGCGTGCAGGGCGCGCGATTTCTACTCAGGCTTTTATCTGTCGCAAAGCGACGATGGCCAGTTGTGTGTCAATCGCGACACATTGCTTTCGCGCAGCGGCGCCAATTGCAAGCTGTCGCGGATCCGGCAATTGATCGAGGTAAATGACTAAATCTGGCTGGTCCTGTAGCGATCGCCACGCGTGGACAACGGTCGGTCTCATTTCCTGTCATTTCTTGACTTTTATACAGCATTCATCCTAGGGCGGCGCCCAAGCTTCGCAGCAGATGCGCAAGACCGGGGTCGACCCGGCCATGGGTCTGTCACGGTGCAACCATTTTCCGGAAACCGAACACGCCTATGAAATTCGCCGATCTCGGCCTGTCAGACGAATTGCTCCAGTCGGTCATAGCCGAAGGGTATGACGAACCTACGCCCATTCAGGCGCAGGCGATCCCTTCCGTGCTCATGATGCGCGACATTATCGGCATTGCCCAGACGGGCACCGGCAAGACCGCGAGCTTCGTATTGCCGATGATCGACATCCTTGCGCACGGCCGCCGCCGCGCGCTGATGCCGCGCTCGCTCATTCTCGAGCCGACGCGCGAACTGGCTGCGCAGGTTGCTGAGAACTTCGAGAAATACGGCAAGAACCACGACCTCAAGATGGCGCTGCTGATCGGCGGCGTGCAGATGGGCGATCAGGTAAAGGCCCTGCAGGACGGCGTTGACGTGCTCATCGCCACGCCCGGCCGCCTGATGGACTTGTTCGAGCGGGGCAAGATTCTGCTCAACGGTTGTGACCTGCTGGTGATCGACGAGGCCGACCGGATGCTCGACATGGGCTTCATCCCGGACATCGAGAACATTTGCACGAAGCTGCCGCAATCGCGCCAGACGCTGTTGTTCTCGGCAACGATGCCGCCGCCGATTGCCAAGCTTGCCGATCGCTTCCTGTCGAATCCCAAGAAGATCGAAGTCGCTCGTCCGGCATCTGCCAATCTCAACATAACCCAGCACAAGGTTTTCGTTCCGCAGAGGCAGAAGCGTGACTTGTTGCGGGGTCTGCTGAACACGGAAGCGGTCAAGACCGCTATCATCTTCTGCAACCGCAAGACGACGGTTCGGGATTTGAACAAGACCTTGCAGGGCTATGGCTACAGCAGCAGCGAAATCCATGGCGACATGGATCAACCCGCGCGCTTGGCCGAACTGCAAAAGTTCAAGGACGGCAAGGTTAACATCCTCGTCGCCTCGGACGTTGCCGCGCGCGGTCTGGATATCAAGGGCGTCAGCCACGTGTTCAATTTCGACACGCCTTGGCACCCGGATGATTACGTGCACCGGATCGGTCGGACCGGTCGCGCCGGTGCGTCCGGTATCGCTTACACGTTCGTGGCACCCGAGGACGCCGAAGCCATCGACAACGTCGAGAAGCTGACCAAGTTCAAGATCCCGGTGTTCGAGATGCCAGGTTCAGGCCCTGCCGAAAGCGCCCCGCGCGAAGCGGCGCCGAAGCGCAGTGCGTCGCCCAAGCGCGAGGATCGACCAAAGCGCGAGCGAGCGCCGCGTGCGGAACGGCCCGCGAAGGAAGAGTTCGCAGTGCAAGAGGAGCGTGCGCCTCGCCGCGAAAGCCGCGCTAACGAAAGCCGCGTATCTGAGCCTCGCGCTCCTGCTCCTGAGCCCCAAACGCCCGAACCGCGCGCAGCTGAGCCCAAGCGCCAGCGGCGGGGAGAGTCGGAACCGGCTGACGATGGCTGGAACGGTCCGGTGCCTGGTTTCCTCAACGTCTCGGCGCTGGCCTGAGGGCGTTCAGCCGGGCGTAAGCGGTCTTAAGCCAAGGTGCATTTCGCAGGCGTTCACCTTGACGCTGCAAAGCACGGGGCGTCCGCACTCTGCATGAACACATTCATGGCGATCATGTCGCAGTTGTTCTGGGGTGTCACCGTTGGCGCGTTGACTGCTGCCTTCACCACCATCGGCCAGGGCATTGCCTTGGTATCCGGAGCATCCGGCGCCGCGTATCTATGGCGCAAGTGGAGGCGAGGCCGAAATTCCGGCGATTGAGCCGGTGACTACTCCGCCAGCTTGACGAAGCTGTCGATCACTCGCTTGCGTCCGGTCTGCTCGAAATCGATTTCCAGCTTGTTGCCTTCCTGGGCCGCGACCGAGCCGTATCCGAACTTGTCATGAAACACGCGCGCGCCGATGGCCATGTCGGCGCGGGGCTTGGCGGCAAAGCTGGCAGCGCTGCGCGTCGATTCAGCAACGCGGCGGGGAGTCGTATCGAACTCGCGCGCGGCGGCCCGCTGCCAACCGGGACCACGGGTGACGATGCGCGAGGGTTGGGCGCGGGCAACGTCGGCAAAGGGATCGCTATGTTCGGACCACTGCGCGCGCCATAGCGAGGCACCACCGCTAAGCGTGGTTTCCTGCTCGACGTGATCGCCGGGCAGTTCGGCGATGAACCGCGACGGGATCGAACTGGTCCATTGGCCATAGATTCGGCGATTGGCGGCATGCACGATGGTGCAACGACGGCGCGCGCGGGTGATCGCGACATAAGCAAGGCGGCGTTCTTCCTCCAGCGAGGCAAGGCCGCCTTCGTCGAGCGCGCGCTGCGACGGGAACACGCCTTCTTCCCATCCCGGCAGGAACACCTGATCGAATTCGAGGCCCTTGGCGGCGTGCATCGTCATGATCGTGACTTTCTCGGTATCCGACGCCGCATCGTTGTCCATGACGAGGCTGACGTGTTCGAGGAAATCACCGAGGCTTTCGTACTCCTCCATTGCACGCGCGAGTTCGGCAAGGTTTTCGAGCCGCCCGGCCGCTTCGGTGCTGCGTTCCGCCTGAAGCGCATCGGTATAGCCGCATTCATCCAGCACCGTGCGGATCAGATCCGCCGGGCTGGTGGTTCCCGCCATCTCGCGCCAGCGGGCGAAATCGCGCATCAGCGCCATAAAGGTGTTGCGCGCACGCGCAGGCAGTTCATCGCTATCGGCGATTTCCAGCGCCGCCATCGCCAGCGGGATCGCGCGGCGACGGGCATGGACGTGCAGTTTTTCCAGCGCTTTGCTGCCAAGTCCGCGCTTGGGCGAATTGTAGATCCGCTCGAACGCCAGATCGTCCGCGGGCTGGGCGATGACGCGCAAATAGGCCAGGGCATCGCGGATTTCGGCGCGTTCATAGAAACGGAAGCCGCCGATAATCCGGTAGTTAAGGCCGATCTGGATAAAGCGGTCTTCGAACTCGCGCGTCTGATACTGCGCCCGCACCAGGATCGCGATGCTGTCGAGCCGCGCGCCTTCGCGTTCCAGTCGCTCGATCTCGTCACCGATGCGGCGTGCTTCTTCGGGGCCATCCCACACGCCGATAACGCGCACCGGATCGCCGGCGTGACGCTCGGTCCACAATGTCTTGCCAAGACGCTCGCTGTTCTCGTTGATCAGGCCCGATGCGGCGGCGAGGATTTGCGGCGTGGAGCGATAATTCTGCTCAAGCCGGATGACCTTGGCGCCCGGGAAATCCTTTTCGAACCGTAGGATATTGGCGACTTCGGCGCCGCGCCATGAGTAGATCGACTGGTCATCATCGCCCACGACGCAGATGTTCTGGCGCTTCTGCGCGATCAGCCGCAGCCACAGATACTGGACCTGATTGGTGTCCTGATACTCGTCCACCATCACGTATTTGAAACGCTGCTGATACTGCTCCAGCACCTCGCGGTTCGTGCGCAGGATGTTGAGCATGTGCAGCAGCAGGTCGCCGAAATCGCAGGCGTTGAGCGCCTTCAGCCGGTCCTGATAAAGCTGGTAGAACCGCTGGCCCTTGCCGTTGGCGTAGGCCTCGTTTTCCCCCGCATCGAGATCGCCGGGGTTAAGGCCCCGGTTCTTCCAGCGATCGATACAGCCAGCCAGCTGGCGCGCGGGAAAGCGCTTTTCGTCGATCCCTTCGGCCACGATCAATTGCTTGAGCAGGCGCAACTGGTCGTCGGTATCGATGATCGTGTAATTGGGTTGCAGCCCGACGAGTTCGGCGTGACGGCGCAGCATCTTGGCCGCGATCGAATGGAACGTGCCGAGCCACGGCATGCCCTCCACCGCCGGACCGATCAGCTGGCCAACCCGCTCGCGCATCTCGCGCGCGGCGCGATTGGTGAAAGTCACGCACAGAATTTCCGAAGGCCAGGCGCGGCGTGTCCGCACGAGTTGCGCCAAGCGCGCGGTGAGCGCAGCAGTTTTTCCCGTGCCAGCGCCAGCCAGCATCAGCACCGGCCCTTCAGTCGTCAGAACCGCGTCTCGCTGCGGCGGGTTCAGCCCCGAGATCAGCGGGTCATCGGCATGGGTCGGTAGGGGGGCAGGGCTATCATTCACAGGCGAACAACTAGGGAACGAACCATCGTGGCGCAAGGTCGGTTCGTCGCAGGCACGGAACAATCCCGGCCGTCATACGTCGATCCGGCAATACAACTGATTTTGGAGATGGACCCATGCGTACAGTATTTCTTGCCGGTGCCGCAGCGCTTGCGCTTGGCGCCATTCCCGCCGCTCTGATCGCTCAGGACATGGCACCGCCGCCCACGTCGACCAGTACGGAAACGACCGACATGGCGCAGGCACCCCAAGCCGCGCCGATGACCACTGAGCAGAAGGCGATGTATGACACTTGGCCGGCCACTCAGCGCACTGACTACGACACATGGCCCGCGGACTATCAGGCTTACTACTGGTCGCTCCAGCCCGATCAACGGAAGGGCTACTGGGCGCTGAATAACGACCAGCGCGGCGCGATCTACAAGATGACGCCCGAGCAGCAGGCCATGGCATGGTCTTCCGTACAGCAGCAGATGGCTGGCCAGACGCCTACCACTCCGGCGGGTCAGGCCAATCCTCCGGGCATGGGCACACCGACCAACGGCGTGCCGAACCCCAATGTCGCTAATCAGGCGGTTCAACCGGCCATGCCGGCCGATGAGAGCTATCAAGGCGGCCCATACAAGGGCGCACTGACGCCGCCGCCGGCTGATTCGATGAGCAAGGAATATCCGGTTTGCAGCAAGACCGTGACCGACGGGTGCATCAACCCCGCCGATGCCCGCAAGAACAAGCGGCCTGGGTGATCTCGTAACTCTGCTGATCCCGCATGAATGATCGAAAGGGCGCCGATATGACCGGCGCCCTTTCTGCTTTCCGGCCGCATCGCCTCCGCTTATGCAAGCCAAGGCATCGCGCCGGAAGCTATCGCGGGGCGGGCCAAACAGGAGGATGTCGCGTGAAAAAGCTGACCTTTGCCATTACTGCTGCTGCACTCGTATCGTTGAGCGCCGCCGCACATGCAGATCACCACATGATGCCCAAGCCCGAAATCGTCGAAAAGGACGCCAAGGGCCGGCCCACCGTCGTCAAGATCGATGGTCAGGACTACAAGGTCTGCACCGCAGACGGGCAGGACAGCTGCATCAACCCGCGCGAGGCTGGCCTCAAGTGGGGCAACACTTCGCTCAATTACTGGCCCGGCAAGCCCGCCAGCGAGAAGTAGGGCTCAGATCAGCCGCAACAGGTGAAGTCGTGCGCGGCCCACGTCGCGCACGGTTTCCGCCTCGAAGCCCTTGATCGAGACGGATTCGTCCTTCGCCGTTTCAAGGCTGATCCAGCTGGACGGCGCGATCCAGCCCAGGCGGTTGAGCTTTTCGATCGCAACCACGCCCGCACCGGTGTTGTAGGGCGGATCGAGCAGCAACAGATCCAATGGCTCCTTGGCCGGGCCAAGCGACATGACCGAGCTTGCCCGCACCTCGCAACGGCTTTGCGCGCGCACGTTGGCGATATTGGTGCGAATGGCGCGGACAGCGGCGGCATCCTGATCGGCGAACAGGCAATGCTCCGCCCCGCGTGACAGTCCCTCCAGCCCCAATGCGCCCGACCCGGCGAACAGGTCGGCGATCTTCAGTCCCTCGAAACTGCCGAGCCTACTAGCCAGCATAGAGAACAAAGTCTCTCGCGTGCGGTCCGCCGTCGGCCGGGTGGCATCGCCGTCCGGCGCGATCAGTTTGCGGCCGCGCCACTCGCCCGCAACGATCCTCATGCCGCCTGCCTCATACAGGTTGTCGCTTGAGGATCGCCTCGCGGAACTTTTCGAGGTCCTTGCCGGTGATCTCCACCGCTGCGCCCTTGGGCAGTTCATCGAGCGCGAACGGCCCGTATCCAACCCGAATCAGGCGGCTGACCTGCAGGCCAAGATGTTCGAGAACGCGGCGCACTTCGCGGTTCTTGCCTTCGGTCATCGTCAGCTCGATCCACTGGTTGCGACCGGTCTTGCGATCCATGTTGGCGTCGATCTTGCCATAGCGCATGCCCTCGATCTCGACCCCTTCGATCAGATCCTCAAGCTGCGACTGCGTTACATCGCCGAACGTGCGGGCGCGGTAGGTGCGCTTGATTTCGGTAGATGGCAGTTCCAGCGCGCGCTTGAACTCGCCGTCGTTGGTCAGCAGCAGCAGGCCTTCGGTGTTGAGATCGAGCCGCCCCACGGGCATCACGCGCGGCGTGTTCGCCGGCAACGCATTGCGCAGCGCCGCGTAAATCGTCGGCCGTCCCGCCGGATCACGCTCGGCAGTGAGCAGCCCCGATGGCTTGTGAAACGCAAACAGTCGCGTCGCCTCGGCAGCCTTCACCATGACCCCGTCGACTGAGACGCCGCGCAAGTCCTTCAGCAGCGTAGCGGGCGTCGTGACGACCTCATCGCCGATCTTGACCCGGCCATATTCGATCATGCGTTCGATTTCACGGCGGCTGGCAACGCCGGCGCGCGCGAGAAGCTTCGCGATCCGCTCACCCTCGCGCGGCGTGCCATCCTCGTTCGGCGCGCGCTTTTGCGGCACGCCGGGCGACCTGGACGGCAGCTTCGGCGGTGACATCAACGGCGCGGTGCGCGGCGCGTTGCCACGCGGCGCGGGCCTGCCGCCGCGCGATGCGTCGGAACGATTGCCGGGGCGCTTGCCGCCGGGAGTGTCTGAAAATCTGGGCATAGCGATGGGCCTTAGCTGTTGATCGCGATTGCATCCAGCCTTCCCATCACCGAGTGGTCCGCTAAGCAGGTATTGTTCGTGAGGGATGGGAGGACGGCTTGCCCGAAACAATGGTACCGACATCGGCCGAGCCCCGGAGCCTTTGGGGATCGGTGAAGCCCTATCTTGAAAAGGAATCGCTGGCCTCGTTCTTCCTCGGGGTGTCGTCCGGCTTTCCCTTCGCGATGATTGGCGCGACTCTGACGACCCGACTGGCGCAGGGCGGCATCGAGAAATCGACGATCACCGCGTTTTCACTCGCGTTCTTGGTCTACAACTTCAAATTCCTGTGGGCATGGATCATCGACGGTGTGCGTCTTCCCATTATCGGCGCTCTGGGCCAGCGCGTTTCCTGGATGCTGGTTCTGGGCGTGCTGGTGATCGCCGCCACGGTGAATCTGGCGCTGGTCGATCCGGCCAGGGATATCGGCGGCGTCGTTCTGGCGGCGGTGCTGGTCGGGCTTGCCGGGGCCAGCTTCGATATTGTCATCGACGCCTACCGGATCGAGACGCTGCAACCTTACCAACTCGGCACCGGTTCGGGCATGAGCCAGTATGGTTGGCGCATGGGTTCGGCGGGCGCAGGCGCGCTGGCGCTGTTCGTCGCGGCGCGTTGGGGGTGGAGTGCGGGCTACCTGATCTGCTCGATCTTTGCCGTTCCGGCCATGGCTACCGCGCTCCTTATGGGCGAACCCGCGCGACGCGTCATCGTGGCCCAGCGCAAGGGTTTGGCCGAGGTATGGAACTCGATCATCGGGCCTTTCGCGGAGTTCTTTCAGCGCAACGGGGCGGTGCTGGTGCTGGTGTTCATTCTCGTCCACAAGATCGGCGATACGCTGGCCAACCTGACGTTCCGGTTGCTGTTTGACGATCTCGGCTTCTCCAACGACGAGATCGCGATCTACGATATCGGCGTCGGTTTCTGGGCCTATTTCATCGGTATTTTCATTGGCGGCATTATCTACGCCAGGCTTGGTCTCAAGCGGTCGGTCTTGATTGCGCTGATCCTGATGGGCATTTCGAACCTGAGTTTTGCTGCACTGGCGGCTGCTGGCCACAGCAACATCGGCATGGCCGGGGCAATCGGGTTTGAGAACATCGCTTCGGGCTATGGCGGAGTCGTGGTCGTCGCTTACTTCGCGGCGCTGTGCGATCTGCGCTTCACCGCCACGCAATATGCGCTGATATCGGCGGCGGCGAGCATCGTCGGCCGCTTTCTCACCGGCACGACCGCTGGCGCGCTGATCGAAGCCATGGGCTATGTGAACTTCTACGTTCTCACGACGGTTGCGGCGCTGCCCGGGATCTTTCTGTTCTGGTGGATGAGCCGGATCGGTCTGGTCGATGCGGCAATGGGCACGGCGGGAGAAGTGGGCGAGGGCGACGCGCGGGCCTAGTCTGGAACCTCGCCATTGGCACGCAGCACGGCTCCGGCAAGATAGAGCGACCCGGCGATCAGCACGCTGCCCGGCGCGTGGTCGTGCAGGGCCGATAGCGCGGCGGGGACATCGGGAGCGGTGGTGGTCGGCACGGGCCATCCCGCGAAAGCCTCGGGCGGGTGGTGGTCGTGTCCGGGCACGGGCACCACGGTGACGCTGCGCACGCGGCTGTGAAGCGGATCGAGCAGCGCGCCGGGGTCCTTGCCCGCGATCATGCCGAGGATCAGATGCGGCTGGATGCCGCGCTCATCGAGAAATCGCGCCAGCGCCAGCCCCGCGTCGCGGTTGTGTCCGCCATCGAGCCATAGCGCTGCGCCGGGCAGGATATCGCTGATCGGGCCGGACGAGAGGCGCTGCATCCGCGCAGGCCAGCGTGCCGTGAGAATGCCTGCCGCCATGGTTTCGGCGGAAATTGGTAGTAGGCTCTGGTGTCGCAGCATCGCGACTGCGAGAGCGGCGTTGTCCGCCTGATGTGCGCCGGGGAGCGCGGGCAGGGGCAGGGTCAATTCGCCTGCCTTATCGCGATAGTGCAAGGCATCCGGCGTTATCTGCGCATCCCACGCAGCACCGCGCATAATCAGCGGCACGCCGTCGGCAGTTGCCAGTGCTGATATGATGTCAGCCGCGATCGCCGGATAAGCCTGTGTGACCAGCGGCACGCCAGCACGGCGGATACCGGCCTTCTCGAAGGCGATGCGCGCCAAGGGTTCGGTTGGCGCATCCGGGTCGGGGGCGAGCAGGAAGCGCTCGTGATCGATACCCAGCGTCGCGATGCCGGTCATCAGCGGGGCGGGCAGGACATTGGTCGCATCGAAGCGGCCACCAAGCCCGACTTCGATCACGCAGGCGTCTGCCGGATAGCGCGAGAAGGCCAGGAAACTGGCGGCGATCGTGACTTCGAAGAAGCTGACCGCCAGCCCGTCCGCCAGATCGAGCACTTGCTCCAGAACCTGGGCCAGTTCGGCGTCGTCGATCAGCTTGCCGGCAAGGCGGATACGCTCGTTGTACCGGACGAGGTGCGGGCTTGCCATCGCGTGGACGCGCAGCCCCTGCGCTTCCAGTATCGCGCGCAGGAAGGCGCAGGTCGATCCCTTGCCATTCGTTCCGGCGACGTGAAACGCGGACGGGATCGCAAGGTGCGGATCGCCCAATCGGCCCAGCAGTTCGCGTATAGCCTCGAGTCCGAACCGCCCCTGCGGCAGGGACAGCGCGCCTAGCCGGTCAAGCTGACGCTGCACCCGCACGTCGTCGGAGACGGCGAAATCGCGCAAGTTCAGCGCGCCGAGTGGACCGCCCCGGCGAGTGCGGTGGTCAGTTCCTGCAGTGCGGCCGGAGCCTGCGCGCCATGGCGGGTTACGAGATCGATGAACGCCGATCCCACGACCACGCCGTCTGCGACCTTGGCGATCGCAGCGGCCTGTTCGGGCGTGCGCACGCCGAAGCCTACCGCGACGGGAATCTGCGTCGCCGCCTTGAGCCGCGCTACCGCATCCTCGATAGAAGCTTGCGCGGCCTGCTGCATGCCGGTGATCCCAGCGACCGAGACGTAATAGAGAAAGCCCGAAGACCCTTCGAGCACCGCCGGCAGCCGCGCCGCGTCTGTGGTCGGCGTTGCGAGCCGGATCAGCGAAACGCCTTCCGCGCGCAGAGCTGGGCCAAGCTCGGCATCTTCCTCGGGAGGGATGTCGACGCAGATCACGCCGTCCACGCCGGACTGCGCGCACTGCGCGGCGAACCACTCCGGGCCGCGAATGGTCATCGGATTGGCATAGCCCATCATCACCAGCGCCACGTCAGGATGGCGCGTGCGGAAATCGGCGGCGATGCGGAACAGATCGGCGGTGGTGGTGCCAGCGGCCAGACTGCGCAGGTTTGCTGCCTGGATCGCCGGGCCATCGGCCATCGGATCGGTGAACGGCATGCCCAGTTCGATCACATCGGCCCCGCCCGCGACCAGCGCGTCGAGATTGGCGGCGGTATCCCCGTCACCCCCGGTGATGAAACAGATAAGCGCAGGGCGGCCCTTGGCGAAGGCGGAGGAGAGGCGGGCGGTCACTTTACAGCTCCACGCCGAGCGCTTCGGCCACCGTGAAGATGTCCTTGTCGCCGCGGCCGGACATGTTGAGGATCAGGATCTGCTCCCCGGTCAGCGTCTGCGTCAGTTCGGGCAGCGCGGCGAGGGCGTGGGCGCATTCTAGGGCCGGGATGATGCCTTCCAGCGCGCAGCACTGGGTGAACGCGGCCAGCGCCTGCTTGTCGGTGATCGGCACGTAGCGCACCCGGCCGCTTTCATGCAGCCAGGAATGTTCCGGGCCGATGCCGGGATAGTCGAGACCGGCGCTGATCGAGTGGGCTTCGGTGATCTGGCCGTCCGCGTCCTGCAGCAGATAGGTGCGGTTGCCATGGAGGATGCCTGGAGCGCCGCCGGTGAGGCTGGCTGCGTGCTGGCCGCTGTCGATGCCGTGTCCGGCCGCCTCGATGCCGACCATCGCCACGTCGGGGTCGTCAAGGAAGGGGTGGAACAGACCGATCGCGTTCGATCCACCGCCGACGGAGGCTACCAGCATGTCGGGCAGGCGGCCTTCGGCCTTGAGGATCTGTTCGCGCGCTTCCTTGCCGATCACGCTCTGGAAATCGCGGACGAGTTCCGGGTAGGGGTGCGGGCCGGCGGCGGTGCCGATGATGTAGAACGTGTCATGGACGTTGGCGACCCAGTCGCGCATCGCCTCGTTCATCGCGTCCTTGAGCGTTGCCGCGCCGCTGGTGACGGGCACGACCTCAGCACCGAGCAGGCGCATGCGGAAGACGTTAGGCTTCTGCCGTTCGACATCCTTGGCGCCCATGAAGATGACGCAAGGCAGGCCAAAGCGCGCCGCGACCGTTGCGGTGGCGACGCCGTGCTGGCCCGCGCCGGTCTCCGCGATGATGCGCGTCTTGCCCATGCGGATCGCCAGCAGGATCTGGCCGATGCAGTTGTTGATCTTGTGCGCGCCGGTGTGGTTCAGCTCCTCGCGCTTGAAGTAGATTTTCGGCCCCATCCCGTCCGGTGCATTCGCGCGGAAATGCTCGGTGATGCGCGGCGCGTAATAGAGCGGGCTGGGGCGGCCGACGAAGTGCTCAAGCAGATCGTCGAACTCTGCCGCGAACGCGGGATCGGCCTTGGCCGCGCGATACTCCCGGTCAAGGTCAAGGATCAGCGGCATCAGCGTCTCGGAGACGTATCGCCCGCCGAAACGACCGAAGTGCCCGTTCTCGTCGGGCTGATTACGCAGGCTGTTCGCGATGGGCGCGGCGCTCGGATGTGCGGTCATGCCGCGCGCTTGGCAGAGGGTGGTTCGCTTGTCCATACCGCCATTGGTGCACGGCAAGATCGACCAATGACATACACGGTTCGACAGACGCGCAACCTTCGCGGGACATACGCTTTCAACGGGTTGGCGACTGGCCTATGGCTTTGTCATACTTCGTTTTCGGGGACTCACATTCATGCGTAAACTTCTGGCAGCCACGCTGCTTGCCACCACTGTCATCGTACCGGTTGCCGCATCCGCCCAACAGATGCAGGCTCCCGCCGCCCTTCCCGGTGAAGGGCCGGAGGACGCCAAGCTGAAGAAGCTGTTTCACGACAGCGACGAAGCCAGCCTCAAGCGCAACCCGATCAACGGCATCTTTCGCGGTGATCTGCGTTATGCCGACACACTGGGTAATTATCTGACCGACGAATACCTCGAAGCCGAAAAGAAGGCTGCCGAGGACGATCTGGCTGGCCTCAAGGCGATCGACCGTAGCAAGCTGACGCCCACGGACAAGATTGCTTACGACGTTTACAAGAACCAGACTGAAACCGGCCTGCGGGGGTATGAACCCACGCTGCTCAAGCTGCTGAAGTTGCGCCCGATCGATCACTTCACCGGCTTCCAGACATTCTACCCCGATTTTGCCTCGGGGCAGGGTGTCGCGCCGTTCAACACGCTGGTCGATTACGAGAACAACCTGAAGCGCAGTGCCGAGTACGCGGCGACCATGGATCGCGCGATCGGCCTGATGCGCGAAGGCATGAAAGAGAATATCGTCCAGCCCAAGCTGGTGGTGCGCAACATGATCGAGCAGTTCGACAATCTGATTGCACAGGGCGTCGAGGGTTCGGCGTTCTATGGCCCGGTGAAGAAATTCCCTGAAGCCATTGCGCCTGCCGATCAGGAGCGACTGAAGGCGGCTTATGCCACGCAGATTCGCGACGTGCTGATCCCCGTGCACCAGCGCGTGCGTGATTTCCTGGCCAACGAGTACCTGCCTGCCGCGCGTGACAGCGTTGGTCTTTCGGCGATGCCCGGCGGCGACAAGCTTTACGATTACCTGATCGAATCAAACACGACTCTGCCAATGACCGCACCCCAGGTGCACCAGTTGGGCCTCGATGAGGTGGCGCGCATCCGCAAGGAGATGGAGGCGCAGAAGGGCAAGGTTGGCTTCAAGGGAAGCCTCCCCGAATTCTTCACCGCGCTGCGCACCGACACCAAGTTCAAGCCGACGTCCGCGGAGCAGCTCCGGCTTGGCTACGAGGAAATCGGTCGCAAGGTCGATCAGCGCGTTCGCGAACAGTTCTCGCTGATCCCCAAGGCCCCGCTCGAGATCCGTCCGGTTCCGGCTTACAAGGAAAAGACCGACGCTGGCGGTTCCTACATGCCCGGAACGCCCGATGGCTCGCGGCCAGGCGTATTTTATTACAACACCTATGACCTTCCCTCGCGCTACATGTGGCAGATGGAGACGCTCTATCTTCACGAAGCTGCTCCGGGGCATCATTTCCAGCTCAGTCTGGCGCAAGAGAACGAGGCGCTGCCCGCGTTCATGCGCTTTGGTGGCAACACCGCCTATGCCGAAGGCTGGGGGCTATACGCCGAGACGCTTTGGCCGGAACTGGGCCTGGAAACAGATCCCTACCAGCGGATGGGTGGACTGACCGACGAGATGCTGCGGGCGATGCGGCTCGTCGTCGATACTGGCCTGCACTCCAAGAACTGGACCCGTGACCAAGCGATCCAGTACATGCTCGAGAACTCGCCAATGGGCAAAAGCGACGCCACGGCGGAAGTCGAGCGCTACATCGCGATGCCGGGCCAGGCACTGGCCTACAAGATCGGGCAGCTCACCATCCTGCGGCTGAAGGCAAAGGCCAAGGCGAAACTTGGGACGAAGTTCGATCCGCGCGCGTTCCACGCGCAAGTGCTCGATACCGGTGCGCTGACCATGCCAGTGCTCGAATCCAAGATCGACGCGTGGATTGCGGCAGGCGGTAAATAAGGGAAATCATGTCTCGTCATTGCGAACGGCCCACCGGTCGCCCGCAATGACGGATACGCAGGTTATGCCGCGCGTGCGGCTTTGCAGAATGCCTTGATCCGCTCGGCGTCCTTGACGCCCGGCGCGCTTTCCACGCCGGACGACGTATCGACCAGCGGCGCGCGGGTCTGTCGTATAGCTTCGGCAACGTTGCTCGCCGAGAGGCCCCCGGCCAAGCCCCACGCGACAGGGCCTTTCCAGTTCGCGACAAGATTCCAGTCGAAGCTGAGGCCCATCCCGCCCGGTAGCGTGCCTTTGGGCGTCTTGGCATCGAACAGCACGAGATCGACCGCGCCGGCATAGGCGCTGGCCTTGGTGACGTCATCGCCGGTCGTAACGGAAAGCGCCTTCCACACCGGCAGGCCGAATTGTGCCTTCAACAGCCCTGCGCGCTCAGGGGTCTCGCTGCCGTGGAGTTGCAATACGTCAAGCCGGGCAGCGGTGACGGCATCGCCAATCGCGGTGTCATCGGCATCGACGAACAGCCCGACCCGTCCGATATGTCCTTCGGCTCGCGCGGAAAGCGATGCTGCCATGTCGTGCGTCACATGGCGCGGGCTATTGGCGAAAAAGACGAACCCTGCGAAATCGGCGTGGGCCGCAATAGTTGCGTCAAGCGCGTGCGGATCGTTGATTCCGCAGATTTTGATGGCTGGCGTCGGCATAAGTTCGGGCTATCTTCGCGGCCCAGCAAAGGACCCGCTCCATGAATCGTTTCGTGCGCTATCTAGTGCCAATCGCCGCTGCCGCAACGCTCATCGGCTGCAACGTCAAGCAATCGCTCGATGAAGCCGCTGCCGTGATCTCGGTTTTTCACGCGAATCTGGATGCTGGCAACTTCGATGCGATCTGGAACGATGCCGGTCCGCAGATGCACAAGGCGGCAAAGAAAGAGCAATTGGTCGGCCTGCTTGCCGCCGTCCATCGCAAGCTCGGCAAGGTCAAGGACAGCAAGCAAGTCGGATGGAACAGCAACGCGACGACCAACGGCACGTTCACCACCGTGACGATGCAGACCACGTTCGAGAAAGGCGAAGGGACCGAGCAGTTCGTCTACGCAAAGGGCGAGGATGACCGCCTCGCCCTTGCCGGTTACAATATCCAGTCACAGCAGATGATGCTGAACTGACGCGACTGTCAGGACGCCAGCTCGAACTGCATCGTGACATTCACCGTCATTTCCAGCTCGCCAGCAGCCACTGGGGGCGGGGCGGCAGCCATTGAATCTTCCTTGGCGCGATACAGCATCGGCTGCGGCGGGGAATAACCGCCACTCTCGCTGATCGAGAGGATCCGCACCACTTTCAGCCCGGAGGCCTGCGCATAAAGCTGCGCGCGCTGGCGTGCGGTCTTGACCGCCTCAAGACGGGCTTCGTCCATCGCCGCATCGGGCTGCGACAGCATGAAGCTGGGGCCATTGACCTGGTTGGCACCGGCATTCACCAGCGCGTCGATCACTTTACCATAATCGCCCAGCTTGCGTTGCTTGACCGAGACGTTGTTGTTCGCCTGATAGCCGATGATGCGCTGTTCGCTGCTCTCATAGCTGCCATCGGGCAGGCGCGTCGGCGGGGCATAGACCGGGTTGAGGCTGAGATTGCTGGTCTGGATGTCCTTGTCGGCAATACCGGCGCGCTTGAGCGCGGCGATCACGGCGTTCATCTTTGTGGAATTCTCGGCCAGCGCGGCGCTGGCGGTAGCGCCCTGCGTGGTCACGCCCGAGTTGAACACGGCCATGTCCGGCACCCGCGTGGATGAACCATCGGCGGTGACGGTCAGCAGCGTGTGGCCGGCTTCGATAGCGGGCATGCGTGTCTCCTGGGCAGCGGCTGAACCGGCGACGGCGGGAACGGCAAAGGCCGTTGCGGCGGCAAGCAGAAAGGCGGACTTAAGGGACATCGGTTACTCTCCTCGTATCGTATGCCAGCGTCGTTTCGTCGCATGGCGCTTTCACGGGGCTGAACGGCGCACCGGCCGAATATTCAGCATAGCGTTACGACTTTGTCGCGGCACGAAACCCGCAATGCAGCGAAGAATTCCCTGCTCCGCGCAATGTTCCGGGCGCCGATACCTAGAGAGTAGCCTCGATTGCCCGCGCCGCTGCCAGTGGATCTTCTGCGCGGCTTATCGGGCGACCGATCACGAGAACGCTGGCGCCCGCATCGCGGGCCTGCCGGGGCGTGACGGTGCGCTTCTGGTCACCCTGCTTGCCGTCGGCGGGACGCAGGCCGGGCACCACGAAGAAGCCATCCTTCCACTGCTGGTGCACCGCACCGACTTCGTGGCCCGAACATACGATGCCATCCAGTCCGGCGGCATGGGCCAGATCGGCAAGACGCAGCGCCTGATCGTGCGAGGACGACGAGATGCCCGTTGCAGCCAGGTCGGTATCATCGAGGCTGGTCAGCACGGTGACCGCAACGACCTTGCAGTTTTCGCCGGCGGCGGCCTTGGCGTCTTCCATCATGGCCTGTCCGCCAGCAGCATGCACTGTGACGATCGCGGGTTCGAGCACATGGATCGCCTGCATCGCGGCGGCGACGGTATTCGGAATGTCGTGCAGCTTCAGGTCAAGAAAGATGGGCAGGCCGATCTTGTGCAATTCGTGCACGCCGTGATGGCCGTGGGCGCAGAAGAACTCCAGCCCCAGCTTTATCCCGCCGATATGGCCGGCAACCTTGCGCGCCAGGGCATCGGCGGCATCAAGGCGCGGCAGGTCGAGGGCGAGATAAACGGGGTTCTGATTCATTACGGTTTGTCCAAGTTCGGCGTTGTCAGGGAACTCTCACCCGAAGGGAGGCGGGGTTCCAATGTTGTGGGCGCGGGTATCGCGGGGCTGCTGGAAGTGGCCGCTGGCCCTGGCATCGACACCGCGCGAACGCTGCTTTCAAGCGCGCTGATCCGGCGCTTGAGTTGCCAGCTTCGCGCGCGGTGGATAAGCCATACCGGCAGCGCGCCAAGGCCGAAGAATACCAGCGCGACAACGCCGACCGGCCATTCGAAATGGATGTAGTTACCGTCGGTGAGCGGCCAGAAATTTACCGGCACCGTGGTCCAGTTCATCGCGATGAACGTCACGAGCAACGCGGTGAGAACAACCCAGACGATCGTACGGATGACCTGCAAAGTTTCCTCCTGCCCATTCCAGTCAACGGGTTAACGCTAGGCGCGATTGTGACGTATGAAAAGCACCGGTTTAAGTCACTTGGCGGGGTGCCCCGATCTCCTCGTAGGGCGGTTTCAGCGCCTCCGCTGAATCCCTCCTCAGCCGAAAACCCGATTGAACAAGTGATCCACTTGCTTGAAATGATAATCGAGGTTGAATTTCTCTTCGATTGTCTCGGCGGGCAGCGCGGCGGCGACTTCCGGATCCGCTTTCAGCAGTTCCAGCAGGCTCAGCTGGCCGTCCGATTCCCACACCTTCATCGCGTTGCGCTGGACGAGGCGGTAGCTTTCGTCACGCGATAGCCCGGCCTGCGTCAGCGCCAGCAGCACGCGCTGGGAGTGGACGAGGCCGCCCATGCGGTCGAGATTCCTCTGCATCCGCTCCGGATAGATCAGCAGCTTGTCGATCACTCCGGTGAGCCGCGCTAGCGCGAAATCGAGCGTGATGGTGGCATCGGGACCGATATAACGTTCCACCGAGGAGTGCGAGATATCGCGCTCATGCCACAGCGCCACGTTCTCCAGCGCGGGCACGACGGCGGAACGGACGACGCGGGCGAGGCCGGTCAGGTTCTCGGTGAGCACCGGGTTGCGCTTGTGCGGCATCGCGCTTGAACCCTTCTGGCCGGGAGAGAAGTATTCCTCTGCCTCCAGAACTTCGGTGCGCTGCAGGTGGCGCACTTCGGTGGCAAGCCGCTCGATCGAACTGGCGATCACGCCGAGCGTGGCGAAGAACATCGCATGCCGGTCACGCGGGATAACCTGCGTGGAAATCGTTTCGGGAACGAGGCCCATCTTCTCGGCAACGTATTCCTCAACCGAGGGATCGACGTTGGCGAAAGTGCCGACGGCGCCCGAGATCGCGCAGGTTGCGACATCGGCGCGCGCGGCTTCAAGGCGGGTCTTGCAGCGGGCGAACTCGGCATAGGCCTGCGCCAGCTTGAGGCCGAACGTCACTGGCTCGGCGTGGATGCCATGGCTGCGGCCGATGGTCGGCGTGTATTTGTGTTCTTCGGCGCGGCGCTTGATCGCGGCGAGCAGCGCGTCGAGATCGGCCAGCAGAATGTCCGCCGCTTGGGTAAGCTGCACGTTGAGCGTGGTATCCAGCACGTCCGAGCTGGTCATGCCCTGATGCATGAAACGCGCCTCGGGGCCAACTTGCTGGGCCACCCAGTCGAGGAAGGCGATCACGTCATGCTTGGTGACGGCTTCGATCGCATCGATGGCAGCGACGTCGATCGCGGGCTTGGTCGCCCACCAGTCCCACAGCGCCTGACCCGCGCTTGCCGGCACGACGCCCAGCTCGCCCATCTTGACGGCGGCATGGGCCTCGACCTCAAACCAGATGCGAAAACGCGCTTCGGGTTCCCAGATCGCGGTCATTGCGGGGCGGGCGTAACGGGGGACCATGTTTCACTCCGGTTGGCTTTATGCCGCTGCCGCTAGGCGGCGTGGCGCGACAAGGCAAGGGCGGGCGGCTAGGCTTCCGCAGGCCAGACAAAATCGAGAGCGGTTTCGCCGGCCGCGTTTCCGGCACTGTCGAAGCGGCGCTCGATAATCCGTCCGGCTCCTCGCACGTCGATACAGACCACTGTCGAGCACCGCGTGCCGTACATCGCATCGCGGATGAAGGGGGCGGTGTCCTGGGCCTCGCGGCGCACGTCAGACGGCTTGTCGGGGTGCAGGCCGATATCTGGCAGCGCCTCGTCGGCCAGCGCGGCGAACAGCGGATCAGGGGAAAGCGATTCGCGGCCCAGCCAGTCCAGCAGCGCGGCCTTCAGTTTCAGCGTCTTGGACCAAGGCTCGTCCAGCGCGCCATTGGACAGGCCATAGATGCCCGACGCGAGCGGCGTATCGACCGGCAGCGGACGGTTTGACAGGAATCGCGCCTCAGATTCTGTGGCAATGATGAGGTTGAAGGGATTGTAATCGTTGAGGTCATCGATCTCGCTCCCCGCCAACGCATCCGTCACCAAGGCACCGCGCGATGCGCGCGACGGGTCGGGATCGCCGAAGCCGCGCCGGTTGGTGACGAGAGCGAAACGTCCCTGCGTCGCAACGCCAAGCCACGTTCCGCCTGACACAAGATCGCGCCCGGCGATCACGCCGTTGCCATCATCCCGCGCAGCGAGAGGCGCGGCGGCGCGGGCGTGGTATTCATCGCGATTGCCGATCGCGACGAGCGTCCAGCGCGGGTGTGCGTGCCAGGCGACGGCAGCGACACACATCAGATCAGCCCCTTGGCCTTGAGCGACACATGCCCCTCGCGCCCGATCACGATGTGATCGTGCACCACAATACCCAGCAAGCGGCCTGCCTCCGCGATGCGGTTGGTGATATCGATATCGGCGCGGCTGGGTTGCGGCGAGCCCGAGGGGTGATTGTGCACCAGTATCAGCGCGGTCGCGCCGATATCGAGCGCGCGGCGGATCACTTCGCGCGGATGGATCGCGGCCTGGTCTATAGAACCGTCGCCGACATGATCGTCGAGGATCAGCATGTTCTGCGCGTTGAGATAGAGCACGCGCACGCGCTCTACGGTCAGGTGCGCCATGTCGATGTGAAGGTAGTCGATCAGCGCCTGCCATGATCCGATCACCGGCATCTCGCGAACCTGCTGGCGAGCGAGGCGGCGCGCCGCCAGCGTAACGATCTTGAGCGCGGCAGCGCTTGATTCGCCCATTTCGGGGTGCAGGGCCAGCGTGCGGGGATCGGCATTGAGCACACCCGCCAGCGATCCGAATCGCTTCAGCAGCGTCCTTGCGATCGGCTTGGTATCGACGCGGGGTCGCGCCAGCATCAGCAGATATTCGATCACCTCGTGATCGCCCAGCGCATCGTCGCCGCCTTCGAGCAGCCGCTTGCGCAGCCGCGCGCGGTGGCCGCTGGCGTCTTGACCAGCAAAAGGAACGGGTCGTTCACCGAAGAGATGGGGTTCGTCTGCCATTGCTGTCGCGGATTGCATTGCCTTTCTAGCAAGGCGCGCGCAAGTGATGGAGCGGATGGCGCAAGACCAAGACCTGCCTGACGCCGATCCCGAAGGCGGACTGGAAGCGCCGCGCCAACGGCGCTGGCGGCGCGCTGTCGCTGGCGTACTGGCGGTGGTAATCTTGCTGCTGGGCTACAGCTGGTTCACTCGCGAAAAAATCGCTGACGATTTCCTTGCCTCCCAGCTCGAAGCCTTGGGTCTGCCCGCCACCTACGAGATCGCGCGAATCTCTCCCGGAGAGCAGGTGGTTCGCAACGTCGTGATCGGCGATCCGGCGCGCCCTGACCTGACCATCGACGAAATTCGCGTGCGCACCCGGCTGCGCTTCGGCCTGCCGGGAATTGGCCGGATCACGCTCGTGCGCCCCCGTCTGTGGGGCACCATGAAGGGTGGAAAACCCAGCTTCGGCAGCCTCGACAAGGTGTTGTTCACCGGCAGCAAGGAGCCGTTTCGTCTGCCCGATCTGGACGTCGCGATCGAGGACGGGCGCGCACGGATCGACAGCGACTATGGCCCCCTCGGCATCAAGATGGATGGTGCAGGCGCGGTACGGAACGGGTTTGCCGGCTCGCTGGCAGTGATCGCGCCGCAATTGGCTTACAGGGCCTGCCGGCTCGGTCGTACATCGCTGTATGGCCGGGTTTCGGTGACCGACGAAAAGCCGCGTTTTCGCGGGCCGCTGCGGCTTGATGCGCTGGCTTGTGCCGACAAAGACCTCAAGATTGCGCAGGCCGGCAGCACGATCGACCTGACGCTGGATAAAACGCTCGACGGCGGCGAGGCGAAACTGTCGCTGTCCAGCCAGAAGCTGGCGCTCGGCGGCAACCGCGCCGAAGGGGCGGGCGGTACGGTCAATCTCGCGTTTCGCAAGGGCGCGCTCACCGTGCAGCACGCGCTGACGGCACAAGGCGTCGCCACACCGCAAGTGCAACTGGCTGCGCTGGGGCTCGATGGCCGGATGCGTGCTTCGGCCAATTTCAGCCGGCTTGAGGTGGAGACCGATTTCACCGGTAGCGGCGTTGCTGGCGGCGAGGGCCTGTTCACCGCGCTGGCAAACGCTGAGACATCGGCCAAAGCCACGCTGGCCGCGCCACTTCTGGCGCAGATTCGCACGGCGCTGGCCCGCGAGGCACGCGGCAGCCGCTTTTCCGGCAGTGCGATCCTGCGCCGCGCGGACAACGCGACGAGCCTGGTCGTGCCGCGCGCGACGCTGAACGGCGGCAGCGGGCAGGCACTGCTGGCGCTCTCCCGCCTCCAGTTGCTCGCCAATGGCGCACCGCTGCCGCAGATCACCGGCAACTTCTTCACCGGCGGTGCAGGATTGCCCAAGGTCGCCGGCCGCATGGAGCGCGCGTCCTCGGGCGGTCTGATGCTGCGCGTGCGCATGCCCGAATACCGTGCCGGGGATTCGCGGATAGCGCTGCCCGAGCTGGCCGTAACGCAATCGCGGGGCGGCGCGCTGCGGTTCGATGGCACCGCGAATCTTAGCGGGGCATTGCCCTGGGGGCGCGCAGAGGGCCTGGTCCTGCCACTTAACGGTAGCTGGTCAGAGGCTGGGGTGCTGCAACTATGGCCGACATGCATCGACGTGCAGTTCGACCGGCTTGAGCTTGCCAACCTGCGCATCGAAAAACGGCGTCTACCCCTTTGTCCGCCGCGCGGACGGGCGATTGTACAGGGACGCCCCGGCGCAATCGCGGTGGCAGCCGGGATCTCCGCACTCGATCTGTCGGGGCGGCTGGGACAGACGCCGATCCGCATTGCCAGCGGCCCTATCGGTTTTGCCTGGCCGGGGGCACTGTCCGCGCGCGCGCTGGATATAACGCTCGGCCCATTGCCAACCGCCTCGCACTTCCGCGTCTCGCATCTCGACGCGCGGATCGGCAAGGACATAGCCGGCACCTTCGGCGGCTCGGACATCCTGCTCGCCGCGGTGCCGCTCGACTTGCGCGATACGCAGGGCACCTGGCGATATGCGGATGGCGTGCTGACGCTGGGGAGCGCGGCGTTCCGGCTTGAGGATCGCGAGGAGGTCGACCGATTCGCGCCGCTGATCACCCACGATGCAACCCTGACGCTGCGCAACAATGTGATCGATGCGCAAGCGATGCTGCGCGAGCCGACCAGCGACCGCGAAGTCGTTCTGGCGACGATTCGCCACGATCTGGGTACGGGGCGCGGTTATTCCGATCTCGACATCCCCGGCATTCGCTTCGACAAAGGGCTGCAGCCCGATACGCTGACGCCGCTGGCGCTGGGCGTCATCGCCAATGCCGATGGCACCGTGCGCGGCAAGGGCCGTATCGACTGGAACGAGAACGCCGTCACCTCGACCGGCAGTTTCACGACCGATTCCTTCGATTTCGCCGCTGCCTTTGGCCCGGTGGACAAGATATCGGGAACGGTCGTGTTCACCGATCTGCTTGGCCTCGTCACCGCGCCGAACCAGAAACTGAATATCGGTTCGATGAACCCCGGTATCGTCGTTGATGCCGGATCGCTGGCATTCGAACTGAAGCCGGGCCACCTGATCGAGATCGAAGGCGGATCATGGCCGTTTCTGGGCGGCACGCTGCGTCTCCAGCCCGTCTCGATGCGCATGGGCGTGCCCGAAACGCGGCGCTACGTGCTCGATATCGAGGGGGTCAATGCCGCGCAGTTCATTGAGCGGATGGAACTGGCGAACCTCTCGGCAACGGGCATTTTCGATGGGACCATGCCGTTGGTGTTCGACGAGAACGGCGGCGACATCGTTGGAGGCAAGCTGACTGCGCGCGCACCGGGCGGCAATGTCTCCTACGTCGGCGAACTGAGCTACAAGGACCTCTCACCCATGGCGAACTATGCGTTCGCCGTGCTGAGATCGCTGGATTACCGGGAGATGGAAGTCGGCATGGACGGTCCGCTCGATGGCGAGATCGTAACCCGCTTGCGTTTCTTCGGGGTGAAGCAGGGCGCCGGGACGACCAGCAACTTCATTACGCGCAGGATTTCGAAGCTGCCGATCCAGTTCAACGTCAATCTGCGGGCACCGTTCTTCCAGCTCATGAGCTCGTTCAAGTCGTTTTACGATCCAGCCTATGTCCGCGATCCGCGCGGCCTTGGCTTGATCGATGCACAAGGCAAACCTGTGCCGCGACTGCCGGGGTCACCCGCCATGGTGTCACCTCTAGAGCAGGCGATTCCACCACTGCCCATTCAGCCTACCGAAAGCGGGGATATGCGATGAAGCGATCACGATTGACCGCAATGGTGCCTGCTGCAACAAGCGCGAGCATGAAAGTGGCAGGGACTAGAAACGGTCAATCGGGCTGGCGCGAAGGCATTGCAAGATGCGGCGCGGCGGCGATGGTGGTGATGGGTGCAACGGGGCTTTCAGGCTGTATTTCGGTGAACGCACCGGACAAGCCGATCGTCATCGAACTCAACATCAACATTAAACAGGAAGTGATCTATCGGCTTGCCGAGGACGCTTCCAAGACGATTGAGAATAACGCGGATATCTTCTGATGGGAAATGACATGCAAACCAACCGTTTCAACCGTGCCGGGATCGCTGCCGGCGTAGCCGCGCTGGTGCTCGGCGCGTTTGCTACCCCGGCTTTGGCCCAGCGTGACCCGGCTTACGAAGCCGCTCGTTCAGCGGGCCAGATCGGCGAGAAGATGGATGGCTATCTCGGCACGATCGGCAGCGTGCCGGCTGGCGTGCAAAAGATCGTCAGCGACCTGAATATCAAGCGCAAGGCAGTCTATGCGCAGAAGGCGCAGGATCAGCACGCCACCGTGGAGGAATACGCTTTCACTTCAGGTTGCCTGCTGATTTCGCAGACCAAGCCGGGTGAAATGTACCAGACACCCGGTGGAAGCTGGCAGGCTCGTGGCGCTGGCGCTCCGCAAAGGGACCCGCGCTGCCCTTAAGCTCTAGCAGCTCAAGCAATTCAGGATGGGCCGGTGCGTAATCGGCCCATTTTTTTGCGCGGTGAACGGAGGGCAAGGTTTCAGAAAATCGGAAGCGTTGCCAGAACGAAAAAGGGCGGCCCATTGGACCGCCCTTTCGCAATTTCGTGATCGAACCGATCAGCGCGAGTAGAACTCGACAACGAGGTTCGGTTCCATCTTCACCGGGTAGGGCACTTCGTCGAGCACGGGAACGCGCACGAAGGTGACCTTGTCGGTGCCGTCTACGGAAACGTAGTCAGGCACTTCGCGCTCCGGCAGGGCCTGGGCTTCGATAATCAGGGCCATTTCCTTGGCCTTGTCACCGAGGCTGATGATGTCACCAACCTTGATGCGGCGGCTGGCGATGTTGCACTTCACGCCGTTGACGCGAATGTGGCCGTGCGAGACGACCTGACGCGCGGAGAAGATGGTCGGCGCGAACTTGGCGCGATAGACGACCATGTCGAGGCGCTGTTCGAGCAGGCCGATCAGGTTCTGACCGGTATCGCCCTTCATCTTCGACGCTTCCTGATAGGTGCGCTTGAACTGCTTCTCGGTCACGTCGCCGTAGTAGCCCTTGAGCTTCTGCTTGGCGCGCAGCTGGATGCCGTAGTCCGAGACCTTGCTCTTGCGGCGCTGGCCGTGCTGGCCGGGGCCGTAGCTGCGGCGATTGACCGAGCTCTTGGGACGGCCCCAGATGTTCTCGCCCATGCGACGATCGAGTTTATACTTACTTGCCTTACGCTTCGACAAAAGTCGTCTCCATTTCTGCAGGTCGCAACCAGGTTGGCCGCGATCGAAGTTCCGGGGTGCACCGCTCCGCCTGTTACGGAGCGCGGCCATCGCTTCACCGGAGTGCGGGGCCGAATGGACGCTTCCGCCGGTCAAGGCAGACCCGCCGCAAACGGGCGGGGTCCAAGTGAAGGCGGGCCAATACGGTTTACCGGGAAAATGTCAACCCTCGACGCAGGTTCACCGTCGGGCTAGGGGCGCTGCCATGCCGGAAAACATGCCACTACCCGAAGACATCACCCCGCCCGAAGATTGCCAGACGATGGCCGATGTGCGCGCCGGGGTCGATGCGCTCGACCGGCAGATCGTCGATCTGCTGGCGGTGCGGTTCGGCTACATGCGCGCGGCAGCCCGGATCAAGCCGGATCGCGGGCAGGTGCGTGACGAGGCGCGCAAGGCAAGGGTTGTTGCTCAGGCCAGTGCCCGTGCAGCCGCTTTGGGGCTGCCCGAGGCAGCCGTGACCGATATCTGGGACCGACTGGTAGAGGCGTCCATTGCCTACGAACTGGATCACTGGGACGCCAAGCCCTAGTCCCGGTTGCGCCGTTCCTTGGCAAGCGTGCTGAGGACGCCGCGAAAGGTCCGCAATTCGAGCGAGTTCCAACCCGGCTTGGTCAGTAGCGTGCGCAAGGTGCGGCGGTTGGTCGTGGCGCGCGCTTCGGGCCAGAAATAGTTCTTTGCCTCCAGCATGGCCTCGATCTGCGCGAGCATGCCTTCCAGTTCCTCCTGCGGGGCAGGGGGCAGCATTTCCTCGATCGTGGGCTGCACCAGTCCAACATGGCGCGACCACTCATAAGCGCACAGGATCACCGCCTGCGCCAGATTGAGCGAGCCGAACTCGGGATTGATCGGCACTGTCACGATGGCCCGCGCCAGCGCCACGTCATCAGTCTCCAGCCCCGATCGCTCCGGCCCGAACACCAGCGCCGAGCGACCGGGGGCGGCATGGATTTCACGGGCTGCCTCGTCGGGCGTGACCACCGGCTTGGTCACGCCGCGCTTGCGCACCGTTGTGGCAAAGACATTGGCGCAATCGGTGACAGCCTCGGCCAGCGTATCGAATACTTGCGCGCCATCGAGCACAATGTCGGCGCCCGACGCCGCCGGCCCCGCCGAAGGATTGGGCCAGCCATCGCGCGGCGACACCAGCCGCATTTCGGTCAGCCCGAAATTGAGCATCGCGCGAGCCGCCTTGCCGATGTTCTCACCCAGTTGCGGGCGAACAAGGACGATGACCGGCTTGCGTTCAGGTGTGTCCGACATCACGCACCGTGCCGGCAAAGGCCTCGAAGTCCTTGGCCTCGTTGAAATCTCGGTAGACCGAGGCGAAGCGGATGTAGGCGACGCTGTCGATCTGGCGCAGGCCGTCCATCACCATCTCGCCTATTGCCTGAGTCGAGACTTCGGCTTCGCCGAGCGTTTCGATCTGGCGCTGGATGCCGGAAACGAGGCGGTCGATCTGCTCGCGGTCGATCCCGCGTTTGCGGCAGGCAAGGACGACCGATTGTTCGATCTTGGAACGGTCGAACGGCTCGCGTGCCTCGTTGCTCTTGATCACCGTGATCTCGCGCAACTGGACGCGTTCGAACGTCGTGAACCGCGCGCCGCAACTCACGCACTGGCGGCGGCGGCGGATCGAAGTGTTGTCCTCGGTCGGACGGCTGTCCTTTACCTGGGAATCGTCATGGGCACAGAACGGACAGCGCATTTAGTCGGGTCTGACTCGCTTGTAGAACTTGTAGCCCGCGCCCGCCGCCAGCCCCAGCGGGATCGATACGAACGGCAGTACCAGACCCGCAACCGCGCCCATCGCGCCCCATGCCAGAACCGGCTTGGTCGATGGGTGGCTCATGCCATCCTGAAGCATGCCTGCGAGTTCGAAGCGGGCATCCTCGACGAAATCGCCGACGTTGTTGGGGCGGTTGGGGTCTTCCATGGTGTCAGTCCTCGTAGATCGGGAAGCGATCGCACAGTGCTTCTACACGAGCGCGCACCACCTGTTCTACCTGTCCGTCGCCTTCATCGCCATTGCGGGCCATTCCTTCGACGACATCGGCGATCAGATCGCCGATCTGCGCGAATTCCTCGGTGCCGAAGCCGCGCGTCGTGCCAGCGGGAGTCCCGAGGCGGATTCCCGAAGTGACAAATGGTGAGCGCGTGTCGAACGGGATGCCGTTCTTGTTGCAAGTCAGCCAAGCGCGATCGAGGCCCTTTTCGGCCGCCTTGCCGGTCACGTCCTTGGCGGTGAGATCGACCAGCATGAGGTGGTTGTCGGTGCCGCCCGAAACGATCGACAGACCGCGATGCTCAAGGCTGGCTGCCAGCGCGCGAGCATTGTCGACGATCTGGTGGGCATAGGCCTTGAATTCGGGGCGCAACGCTTCAGCGAAGGCGACAGCCTTGGCAGCAATGACATGCATCAGCGGGCCGCCCTGCATGCCCGGGAACACGGCAGAGTTGAACTTCTTGGCCAGACCTTCGTCATTGGTGAGGATGATGCCCGAACGCGGGCCACGCAGCGACTTGTGGGTCGTGGAGGTGACGACGTGCGCATGCGGGAACGGGCTGGGGTGTGCGCCGCCCGCAACAAGGCCGGAGAAGTGCGACATGTCGACCATCAGCCAAGCGCCCACCTCGTCAGCGATCTCGCGAAAGCGCTGGAAGTCCCATACGCGCGAATAGGCAGTACCGCCGGCGATGATCAGCTTGGGCTTGTTCTCGCGCGCGATGCGGGCAACTTCGTCCATGTCGATCAGGTGATCGTCGGCACGCACGCCGTAGGCGACCGGGTTGAACCACTTGCCGCTCATGTTGACCGGCGAGCCGTGCGTAAGGTGTCCACCCGAGTTGAGGTCCAGCCCCATAAAGGTGTCGCCGGGCTGCAGCAGCGCCAGGAACACCGCCTGGTTCATCTGGCTGCCCGAATTGGGCTGCACGTTGGCGAAATCGCAGCCGAACAGCTTTTTCGCTCGCTCGATCGCCAGCGTCTCCACGACGTCCGCGTATTCGCAGCCGCCGTAGTAGCGCTTGCCCGGATAGCCTTCGGCATACTTGTTGGTGAACACCGAGCCGGTCGCTTCCAGCACGGCGCGGCTGGTGATGTTCTCGCTGGCGATCAGTTCGATCTTGGTCTGCTGACGCTTGAGTTCACCGGCGATGGCGGCGGCGACTTCCGGATCGCTGTCAGCCAGCTTGGCAGTGAAGAACCCGGTTGAGCGGATGGCGGTTTCGACGGTCATGGTCTGGACCCCTTTCAGGCGGGAGGATTGGAAAGCTTGTCGACGCGGCCGGCATGGCGGCCGCCACCGAACTCAGCGGACAGAAAAGCGTCAAGGCAGGCCTTGGCCATGTCGACGCCGGTAAGCCGGGCACCCAGGGCGATGGCATTGGCATCGTTGTGCTCGCGAGCGAGGGCGGCGGACAGCGGCTCGGAAACGAGCGCGCAGCGCAGCGCAGGGTGGCGGTTGACTGCGATCGAAATACCGATGCCCGACCCGCACAGCGCCACCCCATATTCGGCGGTGCCGTCGGCCACGACCGAGGCCAGCTTGTAGCCGTAATCAGGGTAATCCACCCGATCCGCCGTTTCCGGGCCGAGGTCGGCGACCTCGTGGCCGCTTTCGATCAGGTACTCGCGCAGTTCGGCCTTGAGGTCGACGGCGGCGTGATCGGAGGCAATCGCGATGCGCATGGGTTTATCCCGAAACTGGCGTGGAAACGATGAGAAGGCCACTTAGGCGCGAGACGGCCAGAACGCCAGCCCTTGCCCGAAAGGGCACAGGACGTTCCCGCCAGGAAGGCAGTCGCTTCCCGGAAAGGCAAACATCGTTCGGCACAACGGTGGCTGGATGGAACGCGGACACGACCTCTCCCTCAAGAAAAGACAGTGCCCAGACGAGCGGCGAACCAAGGCCGCGCTCCCCGGCGGTAATCCGCCCGATTCGTCAGTTACGCGACGGTCGAGCGTTTATGGAGGGCATCGCGACTTGTAAAGCCAGTGGTCGACGACGCGCTGAGCGTGCCAATAAAAAACCCCGCCGAAGCGGGGCTTTTCTTATCACTGGTCGAGGAACGAGCGCATCTTGCGCGACCGGCTCGGGTGCTTGAGCTTGCGCAGCGCCTTGGCCTCGATCTGGCG
>CAZCUS010000011.1:0-39100 GCA_964502105.1 uncultured Novosphingobium sp.
CGTTCGGGATGTCGCGGGTGATGTCTTCCGGCCCGAGCTTGGTGTCGCGGGCCATGACTTCGAACTCCTCGATGTGGATCGAGGTGAACACGTCATCCTTCACGATCCGCTCGGAGATCAGGATGGAGTCTTCGTAGTTGTAGCCATTCCACGGCATGAACGCGACGAGGCTGTTACGGCCCAGTGCGAGTTCGCCAAGGTCGGTCGACGGGCCATCGGCGATGATGTCGCCAGCCGCGATCTGATCGCCCACCTTAACCAG
The DNA here is from genome assembly GCA_964502105.1 of uncultured Novosphingobium sp. Lineage (GTDB taxonomy): Bacteria > Pseudomonadota > Alphaproteobacteria > Sphingomonadales > Sphingomonadaceae > Novosphingobium. The sequence goes on from CAZCUS010000011.1 coordinate 263, forward strand.
CGGACGCTGGTTGATGCAGGTGTTCTGGTTCGAGCGCTGGAACTTCTGCAGGGTGTAGATATCGACGCCCGACTTGCCGGGTTCGATATCGCCCGAGGCGCGGATGACGATACGCGTCGCGTCGACCTGGTCGATCACGCCCGAACGCAGCGCGGAGATCGCCGCGCCCGAATCGCGCGCGACGGTTTCTTCCATGCCAGTGCCGACGAACGGCGCATCGGCCTGAACCAGCGGCACGGCCTGGCGCTGCATGTTCGAGCCCATGAGCGCGCGGTTGGCGTCATCGTTTTCCAGGAACGGAATGAGCGACGCGGCGACCGACACGAGCTGCTTGGGCGACACGTCCATCAGCGTCACGTTGTCACGCGGGCTCATGACGAATTCGCCGGCTTCACGGGCCGAGACGAGTTCCTCGACGAACGAGCCGTCCTCGTTGATCGGAGCCGATGCCTGCGCGACGGTACCCTTCTGCTCTTCCATGGCAGAAAGATAGATCACGTCGGTGGTGACCTTGCCGTCGATCACCTTGCGGTACGGCGTTTCGATGAAGCCGTACTTGTTGACGCGGGCGAAGGTCGACAGCGAGTTGATCAGACCGATGTTCGGGCCTTCCGGCGTTTCAATCGGGCAGATGCGGCCATAGTGGGTCGGGTGAACGTCGCGGACTTCGAAGCCGGCACGCTCACGAGTGAGACCACCTGGGCCGAGGGCCGAAACACGGCGCTTGTGGGTTACTTCGGACAGCGGGTTGGTCTGATCCATGAACTGCGAGAGCTGCGAGGAACCGAAGAACTCACGCACCGCGGCCACGGCGGGCTTGGCGTTGATCAGGTCGTTCGGCATCACGGTCGACACGTCGACCGAGCTCATGCGCTCCTTCACGGCGCGTTCCATGCGCAGCAGGCCGACGCGGTACTGGTTCTCCAGCAGTTCGCCGACCGAACGCACGCGGCGGTTGCCGAGATTGTCGATGTCGTCGATCTCGCCCTTGCCGTCCTTAAGGTTCACCAGTTCCTTGACCACGGCGAGGATGTCCTCGGTGCGCAGCGTCGTCACGGTGTCCTCGGCATCGAGGCTGAGGCGCATGTTGAGCTTCACGCGGCCTACGGCCGAAAGGTCGTAGCGGTCCGGATCGAAGAACAGGCCGTCGAACAGCGCTTCGGCGGTTTCCTTGGTCGGCGGTTCGCCCGGGCGCATGACCTTGTAGATGGCCTCAAGGCCCATCTCGCGGTTCTCGGCCTTGTCGGCCTTCAGCGTGTTGCGGATCCACGGACCGGTGTTGATATCGTCGATATCGAGCAAGTCGATCTGGTCGATGCCAGCCTTGTCGAGCGAGTCGAGATTCTCGGGCGAGATCTCGTCACCGGCTTCGATCCAGATGCGGCCAGTCGATTCGTCGATCAGGTCGCGCGTGGAGTAGCGGCCGAAGATTTCCTCGGTCGGGATCAGCAGTTCGTCGAGGCCGTCCTTCTGCGCCTTGTTGGCGGCGCGAGGGCTGATCTTCTGGCCGGCGGGGAACACCACTTCGCCCGACTTGGCGTCGACGATGTCGAAGGTCGGCTTCGAACCGCGCCATGCCTCGGGTACGTAGGGCAGGCGCCAGCCGCCTTCGCCGCGCTTCCACGTCACGCTTTCGTAAAAGTGATCGAGGATCTGCTCACTGTCGAGGCCCAGGCCGTACAGCAGCGCGGTAACCGGCAGCTTGCGCTTGCGGTCGATACGCACGTTGACGATGTCCTTGGCGTCGAACTCGAAGTCCAGCCACGAGCCGCGATACGGGATCACGCGTGCAGCGAACAGGAACTTGCCCGACGAGTGGGTCTTGCCGCGATCGTGATCGAACAGCACGCCCGGCGAACGGTGCATCTGCGACACGATCACGCGCTCGGTACCGTTGACGACGAAAGTGCCGTTTTCGGTCATGAGCGGCATGTCGCCCATGTAGACGTCCTGCTCCTTGATATCGAGCACCGACCGGGTTTCGGTCTCGGCATCGACTTCAAAGACGATGAGGCGCAACGTAACCTTCATCGGGGCCGCGTAAGTGATGCCGCGCTGGCGGCATTCGGTCACATCGTATTTGGGATCTTCGAGTTCGTAATGCACGAAGTCGAGTTCGCTGGTGCCGGCGAAGTCGCGGATCGGGAACACCGAGCGCAGCGTCTTTTCCAGACCCGAAATGTAGCCGATCGAGGGATCGGAGCGCAGGAACTGCTCGTAGGATTCGCGCTGCACCTCGATGAGGTTCGGCATCTGCACCACTTCGTGGATGTCGCCGAAAATCTTGCGGATGCGCTTCTTGGCCGAACGTGCAGGTTCGAGGGGCTTGGTCGCCATAAGGGTCTTGGCCTCTTCGCTTCAAATTTGGGGCCGGGCCAAGCGAGCCTTGGGTCCGGCCGGACAGGATCTTCTTACGCAGTTCGCTCTGCCGGGGCAGACCATCCGAAACGCGAAAAGGCCACATGGCGCGCGCATCCATGAAATGGAGTGCCCGGCCCGCAGCCTGTTGCGTCAGATAAAACCCGGATCGCTTCCTTCCGTGACAAATTCCCGCGCATGGAATCATCTTGCTCGAAGCGACGAGCAGTTGGCCATATAGGGTTGGGCCTACGCCGTGTCAAATGCCCGCGTGGGTGCCCTATATATAGAGCTCCCATAGCGTCGGTCGCCATATGCTGTCGGTTCAAGCATGCAATTGGCGGTGCGCTTTGGTTCCAGTCGCAATATTGGTTTCAAATCGAGGCGCGTAAGTCGGAGGTGGCGCAGCACCATCCGAAAAAGTGCACTGTTCCCGGTCGCGCATGAACGGATCGTCGTTTTATTCCCATCGCTTCATCCGATACTGATCCCTACTGAAGGAAACCTTGGCATGCGGGAGGCTTTATTCCTGCATGACACACACTTCTTCACGTTCGCTCTGTGCTTCGGCGGCGATTACTGCTGTCCTCGCGCTTGGTTCAATCCCGGCTGTCGCCCAGGAAGCGGCGCCCTCGCTGGAGCTGCCCCAAAGCGTAACTCCACCAGCCGCAAGCGCGCCAGTGGTTGCACCGACCTCCGTTGCGCCTGTGGTGATCTCGCCCTCGCCGACGACTTCTGCGCCGACGACGGTGCCTGCTACGACGCCCACTATTGTCTTGCCCGATGTAACGAGCGCTGCCGCGCCAGCGGAGGCGCCGAGCGAGCCGACTCAGCGCACAACGCAGCGCGCCGCTACCCCGACGCGCTCGGCCACTCAGCCCTCGACGCCCGAGGCTGTTCCGGCAGAGCCGCAACCGGTTTCCGGTGCTGCCCCGGTCGCGCCGCTGAACCCCGAGATCGGCGACACCCTGGATAATAGTCCAGTGCCATCGACCGATGCGGCGATAGGGAATGCTGTCTCGGATGAGGCCGCCCCGCCGGCTGAGGATGGAGGCGGTGCGCCGGTAGGTGCGCTTGCTGGTCTTCTGGCCCTTCTCGCAGTCGGTGCCGGTAGCGTCGCGGCGATGCGTTCGCGCCGCAGGTCGCAGCCCCATTCTGATTCGATCACAGGGGCGCGGACAGAAGCGGAGCCGGCCCGTTCGGTTCCGGGGTATGCGGTTGCCCCGTCTGTCGCAGCACCTGCCAAATCTGTTGCGACGGTCGGCTATGCGTCCGCTAACGCATCGGCTCCTGCGCCCACGGCGAACCGCGCATACAAGCCCGCCGCGCAAGCCGGTGATCGCTTCGCTATGCCCGAAGGCCCGGTTCCTACCGGCGAGGCTCGTCAGCAATTGCTGCGCGACATGGTTGCTGCGGCGCCAGACAAGGCCAACCCGTTCCGCTCGCCGTCCTATCGCCGCAAGCGCGCCCGGGTCATCCTGCAGCACCGTGAATACCTGCAGCGTCAGAACAAGGATCAGTTCGATTGGCGTGCCTATAGGCCCACGACCGGGACCTCCACCCCTGCGAAACCCTCCCTGGTCGACGCCTGACGCGTCAACGGCCTGCCCTCGGCAGGACAACTGGGCGGCTCTTCGGAGCCGCCTTTTTTGTGCGCGAAATCCGGGATTTATGCGCTTTTCGCGACGTAGCATATCGAAGATCGGGCAGCAGCATGTCGCTAAACAATGCGGTACATATTGTTTTTCGATATTATTGTTTGACAGCAAGGCGAATCGATCATATTGAATGTCGATATCAACCATATCGGAGAACAGACATGACCCATTCTACTGCCAACCGCCCGCTCGCCACTGTCCTCGCTGTCGTGATCATGGCTTCGTCCTGGATGGCAACGCTCGCTGGCCCGGCCCAGCATACGGCACCGACCCAGTCGCTCGTGGCACTTTCCGCGACCGCCTCCAGCCCCATCCTGATGTAAGCGAAAACGAGAGGACCCCCTGACATGACTTCGCTCACCCGTGATCCGCTGCTGGCCATTGCCAAAGGAGTCCTGTGGTTCTTGATGGGCGCAATGGCGCTTGGCGGCCTTGCCTCTCTGGTAGCCATGCCGCTGCTGATCATCTTTCAGGACGAAGCGGCGATCCAGATAGCGAAGGACGCGCCTGAAATTCCGATGCCCGATTTCATCGGCGCGTTGCTACTGATCCTGGCCTGCGTCGTCGTGTTGCTGGGAATGCTGTTCCGCCTGTTCCAGTTGCTCAAGCGCATTGTCGATACGGTCGGCGAGGGCGATCCCTTCGTGCCCGAGAATGCCCGCCGCCTGACGCAGATGGCCTGGCTCAGCCTTGGCGTGCAGCTTGCCGCCCTGCCGATCGGCGCGATCGGGCTGTGGATCGAAGAGGTCACCGAAGGGAAGGGCGGCGCCGACATTACCGTCGATAGCGGCCTGTCGGGCAACGGCCTGCTGCTGATGCTGATCCTGTTCATCTTGGCCCGTGTGTTCCGCCAAGGCGCCGCGATGCGCGCTGAACTGGAAGGAACCGTCTGATGGGCGAGGATAACATCGAAGGAGGCGCAATCATGGTGAAACTCGATGACCTGCTGCACGAGCGCCGCATGACGCTTACCGAACTGGCCGAACGGATCGGCATCACGCTGGCCAACCTTTCCATTCTCAAGACGGGCAAGGCCAAGGCGATCCGCTTTTCGACCCTGGAAGCGATCTGCCGCGAACTGCAATGCCAGCCCGGCGACCTGCTGGGATACGCGCCGGAACAATCGGCCTAGCCCACAACCGGGCCGGAACCTGCACTCCATAACCCATCGCCGGTGCCGCAAGCACCGGCGATTGCCGTTTCAGGCGCGGCAATCACGTTTGGCCGGCAACATCGGCTGAGAGCCTCTTGATTCCGCAGGAACGGTTGACTCCACGCCCCGTTTGCGCCAATGGCCCGCGCTGACCGACCGGGTAACCGATCGATCATCCGTCCGAGACAGTTGGTGAAGGCACTTTGGCCTTCTTAATTTCCAGCCTAGGCGGGGAACAGGAATTTCATTGGCCCACGCCTCCCAACGGTGCGGTGCCCGTATCGCGCGTTGCTTCATCTGCATCGTGCACTCCTTACCCCTTCGACGGACACGCCCATGCCGCATTCGCGGCGCGGGTAAACGTAGCCGGTCGTTCGGGGCGACAAGCCCCGGCGGCCATTGTGAAGGAGTATGGCATGGATCGTTCGCAGAAAGCCGAATCGGTCGCCCAGCTCAACGCAACCTTCAGCGAGGCAGGCGCGGTGGTCATCACCCGCAACCTCGGCATGACAGTGGCCCAGTCCACCGTCCTGCGCACGAAGATGCGGGAAGCTGGCGCAACCTACAAGGTAGCGAAGAACAGTCTTGCCAAGCTTGCCATCGCGAATACCGACTATGTCGGTATCGACGAGTTCCTGACCGGCCCGACGGCCATCGCGACTTCGGTCGACCCCGTCGCTGCCGCCAAGGCCGTTGTCGAATTCGCCAAGACGACCGACAAGATCGAGATCGTCGGCGGCGCGATGGGCGCACAGGTTCTGAACCCCGATGGTGTCAAGGCGCTCGCCTCGATGCCCTCGCTCGACGAACTGCGCGCCAAGCTCATCGGCCTCGTTCAGGCACCGGCGACCAAGATCGCCCAGCTCGCCACCGCTCCGGCGGCGAAGCTGGCGCGCGTCTTTGCCGCTTATGCCGAGAAGGATGCCGCGTAAGCTCAGGCTTCGAGACGTTTCTAACGATTTATCCCTTGCGATCCGGTTCGCGGACGCAGGGACCACAGATCAGGAGTGAAGTAACATGGCCGATATCGCCAAGCTTGTAGAAGAACTGTCGCAGCTTACCGTCCTCGAGGCGGCTGACCTTGCCAAGGCACTGGAAGAAGCATGGGGCGTTTCCGCCGCTGCTGCCGTTGCCGTGGCTGCCCCCGCCGGTGCCGGTGATGGCGCCGCCGCTGCTGAAGAGCAGACCGAATTCGACGTCATCCTGACCGGTGACGGCGGCAAGAAGATCCAGGTCATCAAGGAAGTCCGCGCGATCACCGCTCTGGGCCTCGCTGAAGCCAAGGCTCTCGTTGAAGCCGCTCCGAAGGCGATCAAGGAAGCTGTCAACAAGACCGAAGCCGAAGACATCAAGAAGAAGATCGAAGAAGCCGGCGGTACCGTCGAAATCAAGTAATCTTCTTTTCGGTTCTTGCCGGAAGAAACAGGAAAGGGCGGCTCCATCGGGGCCGCCCTTTTCATTGGCGCCGGCGTCAGGCTCCGGACGAAAGCAATACCTTCGCGACGACGATGCCGCCTGCGACCGCAATCAGCAGCAGCCACATCAGCACGCTTTGCTGCCAAGGCCGCAACCGCTGCCACAGTCCCGCGCGCGGCGCGGGCGCGCCGGGGCCGCCGGAGCCCTTGGGCCGATAGCCCTTGAACTGCTTTTCGTTCTTCGGCGGTCGCTCGAACTTGTGAATGGTTCCCATGTGTCCAAGTCTAGGGTCCATTTCAGCCACCGCAAGACCATCGCTGCGGGCCTGTCACGTTGAGGCGCCATTCCCGCTTGCAGTTGACGTAACGTCAAGCGCTAAAACCCCGGCATGAGCGATTCGCTGACCATCGACGAAGTGGCCCGGCTGACCGGACTGACCACGCGTGCACTGCGGTTCTATGAGGGCCGGGGACTGGTCGCACCTTTGCGCACCGGCTCGGGACGGCGGATCTACGCGCGCGCCGATCTGGAGCGGCTCAATCGCATCGTGGCGCTAAAGCGCGCGGGATTCAGCCTGTCGGATATTGCCCGGCTGCTGGCGGGGCGACCCATGGCGCTGGCACCGGTCCTTGAACTTCAACTCGCGGCAGTCGAGCGCCAGCGCGACGATCTTGCCGCCGCGGCCCGCGTGCTGCGCACCGCCTTGTCTCGCATCGAGGGTGGCGAGCCGCTCGACGCCGCGACGCTTTGCTCGCTCATCCGACATGGAGATACGATCATGACCCATAAACAGGAATGGGATGCGGTATCCGCGCCTTATCTTACCGACGAAGCTCGCGCCGATTTCGCTGCCGCTTTGCCGCAGATGCCCGCCGATTTCGATCAGCAGGCCTATTCGGCCGCCTGGGCCGACCTTGGCGCCCGTGTAAAAGCGGCCTTGCCGCTCGATCCCGCGAGCGCGGCGGCGCAGGATTTGCTCGACGAGTGGGACGCGCTGCTCGCGCCGTTCACGGCTCTGGCGACACCCGCGATGCAGTCCAGCGTCACCCGAATGTATGACGACATGCCGAACTGGGCCGAAGGCAGCCCCAGTCCGGGTTTCGATCCCGAAGTCTGGCAGTTCATCCGCGCTGCCGCCGATGCGCGACGAAAGCCAGGCTGATTGTCGAGGGCGGGGAGTGACCGATGCACACCCCGTCCTGATCATTTCACCGTTTCAAGGTAGTCGATGATCGCTTTGCGGGCTTCGGGATTGGGCACGGTGGTGACCATCCGGGTGCCCGGAACCATCTTCATCGGTCCCTGGAGCCACTGGTCCAGTGTCGCGCGGCTCCACACGATGCCCGATGCCTTGAGCGGCGCACTGAAATTGAAGCGGGGGACGGCGCCGGCCTTGCTGCCCATCAGGCCGGCTAATGTCGGGCCGACGCCATTTTTGCCCGGTTCTACCGCATGGCACAAACGGCACTGCGCAAAGGCTACCGGAGGCTTGGCCAAGGATGCGGGTGTCGGCGCGGATGTGGGCAAGGGGCTCGCCGCCGCCGCCGTGGTGGGCGAGGGCTTCGCGTCCTCGGAGGCGGTTGCGACAGGTGGCGTCGTCTCGGTCGGTGCAGGCTGCGGGGTGGCGGACTCTGCAGGGTCAGGCGCAGTCGCTTCGGTTGCAGTTGCCAAGGTCTGAACAGAATCAGGCGCGGCGGCGACAGTCGCCTCTGCATCGTTGGTTGGATCGTTGGTTGGCGCGTCATTGCACGCGCTGAGCAGGACAAGAGGAGTGGCGGCGGCGAGGGCAAAACGGAAAACGGGCATCAAAATCTCCGGCAGGGGCATGATCCGGCACAGCTTGTCCAGATAGGATACCCCCCGAATATGACGACAGCGGATTGCGTCAAGCCGTGCTGGAACATCGGGGCGATGAAAATCGCTTAACCGCCTCCGTCATTTTGCCGGTCCCCGATCGAAAGGACTATCGCTGCGCGCGGCTAACGCATACCGCGCCAGTCCCATGTCCGCTCCCATCCCCATCCACGGTCCACCCGAGACATTTCGCGCCGAGCTTGGCGCGACCGCGCGTCTCGCTGCGCCGCTGGCGATCGCCAACATCCTGCAAATGGCGGTGTTCGCGGTGGATGTCATGTTCGTGGCGCGGCTGGGCCAGCATGCGCTGGCCGCATCCAGCCTGGCGGTGGCACTGTTCGCGCTGCTGATCATGGGGTCGAATGGCGTGACCGGCGCCGTCGCGCCGCTGATCGCCGCCGAAGTCGGGCGCAAGTGGAACGCCGTGCGCGAGGTTCGCCGCTCGGTGCGCATGGCGCTATGGCTGTCGGTGCTGCTCGGCACGGCAGGAATGATCATCAGCCTCAATGGCGAGCGGCTGATCCTGTTGACCGGGCAGGACCCGAGCCTGGCAAAGCTGGCCGGCTCGTTCCTTGCGGTGCTGTCGCTCAGCCTGATCCCGATGATCTTTGCCGGCGTGCTGCGCACTTTCGTGTCCACCATGGGCCGACCGATTTTCGCCACGATGATCACCGCAATGGCGATCCTGGTGAACATCCTTGGCAATTACATGTTCGTGTTCGGCAATCTGGGCGCTCCGGCGATGGGTCTCACCGGATCGGCGGTATCAAGCCTGTTCACCACCTGCGCGATGGTGGCTGCCTATGCCATCGTCATTCGCTCGGAACGGCGCCTGCGGCGTTATCGGATCTTCGGTCGCTGGTGGCGGCCCGAGTGGTCACGCCTGCGCCAGATCCTGACGATCGGCATCCCCATCGCGCTGACCCTGATTGCCGAAGGCGGCCTGTTCAGCGGTGCCGCATTCCTGATGGGACGGATCGGCGAGGCGCAGCTTGCCGCGCATACCGTGGCGTTGCAGGTCGCGGCGCTGTTCTTCATGGTGCCGTTCGGCGTCGGACAGGCGGCAACGATCCGCGTTGGCTATCACTACGGCGCGGGCAACAGCGCGGCGATCGGTCGCGCAGGCTGGGCCGCGCTGGTGATCTGCACGGCGTTCGCCGGACTGTCGGCAACTGCGATGGTGATTGCGCCGCGGCTGATCCTGTCGGCCTATGTCGATATCGATGCGCCGGTGAATGCGGTGATGGCTGTGTTCGCGCTGCAATACCTCGTGATCGCGGCCGCGTTCCAGCTGGTCGACGGTGTGCAGGCGGTGGCGGCGGGCGTGCTGCGCGGCATTCAGGATACGCGCGTGCCGATGTTCATCGCGATCTTCAGCTATTGGGCGGCGGGCTTCACCACGGCGGCTGCGCTTGGCCTGCTGACGCCGATGCAAGGCAAGGGCATTTGGATCGGGTTAGCCGTCGGTCTCAGCGTTGCGGCAGTGCTGCTGCTGATGCGCTGGCACTGGCGCGAGCGTTTCGGCTTGGTGTCGAAGGCGGCCATGCGCTCTGCCTAAAAAGGCGTTTCGTAGTGCCAGGCGCAGCCGCTTGGCGGGCTGTCCCGTTTCTGAACCGAACGGCGTTTTTTTAAGGCGGCGGCGCTTGACGCTGCCCTGCAGGCGAACCATATGCCGCCTCGTTGGCACTCTCATGTGGTGAGTGCCAAGTTTTTTCTGATCATAGGATGAGGGAGTATCCCATGAGTTTACGTCCGCTGCACGACCGAGTTCTCGTGCGCCGCGTTGAAGCCGAAGAGAAGACGGCCGGCGGTATCATCATCCCCGACAGCGCCAAGGAAAAGCCCGCCGAGGGTGAAATCGTCGCTGCCGGAACCGGCGCCCGCGCCGATGATGGCAAGATCACCCCGCTTGACGTTCAGGTCGGCGATCGCGTGCTTTTCGGCAAGTGGTCCGGCACCGAAGTCAAGGTCGACGGTGAAGATCTGCTGATCATGAAGGAAAGCGACATTCTCGGCGTCATCGCCTGAGCATAGCGCTTCCACCAACCCAGTTATCTGAGAGGAATTACCAATGGCTGCTAAGGACGTACGCTTTTCGCGCGACGCTCGTGAGCGCATTCTCGCCGGTGTCGACATTCTGGCAAACGCGGTAAAGGTTACGCTCGGCCCCAAGGGCCGCAACGTCGTGATCGACAAGAGCTTCGGCGCCCCCCGCATCACCAAGGACGGCGTTACCGTCGCCAAGGAAATCGAACTCAAGGACAAGTTCGAGAACATGGGCGCGCAGATGCTGCGCGAAGTCGCCAGCAAGACCAACGACCAGGCCGGCGACGGCACCACGACCGCAACGGTTCTGGCCCAGGCAATCGTTCGTGAAGGCATGACCTCGGTCGCAGCCGGCATGAACCCGATGGACCTGAAGCGCGGCATCGATCTGGCCGTGACTCGCGTTGTCGAAGACCTCGTCAAGCGTTCGAAGCCGGTTTCCGGTTCTTCGGAAATCGCGCAGGTCGGCATCATCTCGGCCAATGGCGATATCGAAGTCGGCGAGAAGATCGCTGAAGCCATGGAAAAGGTAGGCAAGGAAGGCGTCATCACCGTCGAAGAGGCCAAGGGTCTCGAATTCGAACTCGATGTCGTCGAAGGCATGCAGTTCGATCGCGGCTACCTGTCGCCGTACTTCGTGACGAACCCCGACAAGATGACCGTTGAACTGGATAACCCGTATATCCTGATCCACGAGAAGAAGCTGTCGAACCTGCAGTCGATGCTGCCGATCCTCGAAGCCGTGGTGCAGTCGGGCCGTCCGCTCCTCATCATCGCGGAAGACATCGAAGGCGAAGCGCTGGCTACCCTGGTAGTCAACAAGCTGCGCGGCGGCCTGAAGGTTGCTGCGGTCAAGGCTCCGGGCTTCGGCGATCGCCGCAAGGCCATGCTGGGCGATATCGCCACGCTGACCGCCGGTGAGATGATCTCGGAAGACCTGGGCATCAAGCTGGAAAGCGTCACTGTCGGCATGCTCGGCGAAGCCAAGCGCGTCACCATCGACAAGGACAACACCACGATCGTCGACGGTGCCGGTTCGGCTGACGAGATCAGCGCTCGCGTTGAGCAGATCAAGTCGCAGATCGAAGTCACCACCAGCGATTACGATCGCGAGAAGCTGCAGGAACGTCTGGCCAAGCTGGCCGGCGGCGTTGCAGTCATCAAGGTTGGCGGCGCATCGGAAGTCGAAGTGAAGGAGCGCAAGGACCGCGTCGACGACGCGCTTCACGCGACCCGCGCTGCGGTCGAAGAAGGCATCGTCCCCGGTGGCGGTACCGCGCTGCTCTACGCAACCAAGGCTCTTGAGGGCATGAAGGGCGCGAACGACGACCAGACCCGTGGCATCGACATCGTCCGCAAGGCGATCCAGGCCCCGGTCCGTCAGATCGCTACCAATGCCGGTCATGACGGTGCGGTTGTCTCGGGCAACCTGCTTCGCGAAAACGACGAAACGCAGGGCTTCAACGCTGCAACCGACGTTTACGAGAACCTCGTTGCTGCTGGCGTGATCGATCCGACCAAGGTCGTTCGCACCGCGCTGCAGGACGCGGCTTCGGTCGCCGGCCTGCTGATCACCACCGAAGCGGCGATCAGCGACAAGCCGGAAGACAAGCCCGCGATGCCGGCAATGCCCGGCGGCATGGGCGGCATGGGTGACATGGGCTTCTAAGTCCGCCCATCCAGCCAATCGAATCGGGGGCCAGGGGAGCGATCCTTTGGCCCCTTTTTCGTGTCTGCGGTAAATTGCGCCGCTCGTGCGACAGACGGAGCAAATTTCTAGGCTTCGGTTAAGGTACAATGGGTTAGGTTGTCTTCGGAATAAGTTGTTTCACCCATATGGCAATTTGCGAAAGCTTGCGGCATCCTCGCGTAAGGCCAGTGGTCTGCAAGGGCGCCGGGGCAATGCGAGCCTCAGATATGGACTCAGATTAGGGTGGTACCTGCATGGGACGCGCAGGCGGTTTGAATTTGCTTTGGAATCGCGCACTGACCGCAGTAGCGGTGGGCATTGCGGCATTGATGCCGATCGCGCCGGCGCACGCCGATGGCGATGCGGTTATCGAGAATGCCTTTGACCAGGCGTTCGGTACCGAAACGCGCGCACCGCGGGTCTACACATCATCGTTTGAGCAGCGAATCGCCAGCCTTGCGGAAGCTTCGCGGGGCCGGATTGGCGTCGCGGCAGTGGATCTGGCGAGCGGCCGGACCATCGACGTTCTGGGCGATCAGCGCTTTCCGTTGGCCAGCACCAGCAAGATCGCGATCGCGGCTACGTTTCTTGACGGGGTCGACAAGGGCAAGTGGAGCCTGACCAGCGAATTTCCCATGATGTACCCGGTCAAGTCCTCGCCGTTTTCCACCCCGGTCGCACCGGTCCGCGCGGGAGAATACAAATCCGCCGTCGATCTCATCGAACTGATGATCACCCGAAGCAACAATTACGCGACCGACGCCCTGCTGAAAGTTGTCGGCGGCCCGCGCGCGGTTAACGACTGGGTCAAGCGCTCGGGCATCGACAACTGGCAGATCGATCGCGACATCGCGACGCTCGTGCGCGATGACGGTGCGATCGATCCGGCCACGATCGTCGATTCCCGCGACAGCGCCTCGCCCGTCGCCATGGTCCAGCTGCTGAGCGGAATCTATCAGGGTAAATGGCTTACCCCGCAAAGCCGCTCGGTACTGATCGGCGCGATGGGCCGCTGCATTACCGGAAAGCGCCGCATTCCGGCCATGTTGCCTGAAACCGCGCAAGTTGCGCACAAGACGGGTTCGCTGCACAATACGTCGAGCGATGTCGGGATCATCCAGGCGCCCGATGGCCGCGCTTATGCCGTGGCGATCTATGTCACCGGGCAGGGCACGCGCCTGAACCGCGAAGCCCGCATCGCCAGCATCGCGCGCGCCATTTACGATGGCTACCAGACCGACGATTTGAACGTTCGCCGCACCGCATCGCGGTAAGCCGCCTCCGGATTTGCGCAGTGCCGTGACCGGACGGCCCTGCGTCTCTGCCCAGCCATATTCGCTACAGCCCCACGGCGCCCAAACGAAAGGGCGCGCCGGTTGCCCGGCGCGCCCTTCCTGAAGTATCCTTGCGGACTAACGAATTACTGCTTCAGAGCAGCTTCCGCTTCCTTGGCAGCGTCCTTCGCTGCGTCGGCGGCGTCGCCGGCAGCGTCAGCGGCATCGGTGGCGACGCCCGAAGCAGCGTCAGCGGCTTCAGCGCCAGCAGCCGCGGCGGCATCGCCCAGGTCGTCGGCAGCTTCCGAAGCGTCGGCGGCGGCGTCACTCATGGTGTCAGCGGCATCCGTGGCAATATCGGTGGTCTCGGTCTTATCCGAGCAGGCAGCGAGCGTCAGAGCGCCGATAGCGGCGGCAGCAGCGAGAACGATCTTGCGCATAGTAGGGCAATCCTTGAGCAGCGTGAGAACCGGATACGGCGCAGGACGCCGAACCGAAAGCCTACCTCAACGATAGACTTCGCAGCGTCAAATAGTCGTCTCGTCGCAAGGATGCAAGCGTTTGTCGCAAAACACCGATAAATTCAGTCGCAATCCCAGCGTTCTGGGAAGATTGGAGCCAAACTGTGGCAAAGGTATGTCCGAATTCGCAATTTGTGACATTTTTTCGCTGCGAGGCGATTTGCCGCCGCCGATAGGGTGATTTCGCCGCGGCCTTTGCCATCCACTTGCCGGCTGACGCGCCTCGCCTGCACTGCTACGGCGTGTCTCATGGAGACCAAGCAGCACCTCTATCTCGTCGATGGCTCGGCCTATATCTTCCGTGCCTATCACCGTTTGCCACCATTGACCGATCCCGAAGGCACCCCCGTCGGGGCAGTCTACGGCTATACGACGATGCTGTGGAAGCTGGCCGACGATCTCAACAAGGCTGACGGGCCGACGCATATGGCGGTCATTCTCGACAAGGGCTCGATCTCGTTCCGCAACCAGATCTACGACCAGTACAAGGCACACCGACCCCCGCCGCCAGAGGATCTGATACCGCAGTTTCCGCTGATCCGGGACGCAACGCGCGCGTTCTCGCTGCCGTGCATCGAGGAAGACAATCTGGAGGCCGACGACCTCATCGCCTCCTATGCCCGCGCCGCGACGCGCCAAGGCTGGGACGTGACGATCGTCTCCTCCGACAAGGATCTGATGCAGCTTGTCGGCAAATGCGCTCCGGAAAGCTCGAACGATGGGCTGGGCGGCGGCTGCATCGACATGCTCGATACGATGAAGAACCAGCGCATCGACGTTCCCGAAGTGATCGAGAAGTTCGGCGTGCCGCCCGAAAAGGTCGGTGACGTCCTCGCGCTGATGGGCGATTCGGTGGACAACGTACCGGGTGTGTTCGGCGTTGGTCCGAAAACCGCCTCGAAGCTGATCCAGGATTATGGCGATCTTGAGTCGGCGCTGGCCGCCGCGCCGGACATGAAGAAGTCCAAGCTGCAGGAACGCCTGATCGAGCAGGCCGACATGGCGCGGCTGTCCAAAGTGCTGGTGACGCTCAAGGAAGACTGCGCGCTGCCAATGGCGCTGGAAGACTTCAAGCTGAACGCGATCCCGCCAGAGCCGCTCGCCGCGTTCCTCGCCAAGCATGGGTTTACCAGTCTGCTCAAGCGGCTTGATCTGGGCAGCGGCAGCCCGGCTAACACGACACAACTCCACCCGGCCAAGCCGGTCACCGCCGGCGCCAATCCGAGCGAGGGCGCGGCACGCCAGTCCTTGCCGGAAATGCCTGCGATCGATCGCGACGCCTATGCCTGCATCACCACGCTGGCTGACCTCGATCGCTGGATTACCCGCGCTTTCGCGGCACGTGTGGTTGCGGTCGATACCGAGACCTCGGCACTCGATGCGATGCGTGCCGATCTGGCCGGGATCAGCCTTGGGCTTGGGCCGAACGATGCCTGTTACATCCCGCTCGGTCACGGCGGCAGCGACATGTTCGCCGAAAAGCCCGAGCAAGTGCCGATGGCCGAGGCGCTGGCGCGGCTGAAGCCACTGCTGGAAAGCGACGCGGTGCTCAAGGTCGGCCAGAACATCAAGTATGACCTGAACGTGTTCGCCCGCCACGGCATTGCGGTCGCCCCGGTGGACGATACGATGATCCTGTCATTCTGCCTCGACGCCGGCCGCTCGATGGACGGGATCGGCGGCGGCCACGGCATGGATGAATTGTCGCAGCGCCACCTTGGCCATACCACGCTGACCTTCAAGGAGATCTGCGGCAGCGGCAAGAAGATGATCCCGTTCGGCGAAGTTCCGCTCGACCGTGCGACGCAATACGCCGCCGAGGATGCTGATGTAACCTGGCGACTGCACACTGTGCTGCGCCCGCGCCTGTCGGAAGAAGGCGGCACGCGGATCTATCAGCGTGTCGACCGGCCGCTGATCCCGGTGGTGGCGCAGATGGAGCGCAACGGGATCAAGGTCGATCGTGAGCGGCTGGCGGGGTTGTCCAGCCAGTTCGCCGAAGCAATGGCGACGCTGGAGGCGGAGATCTTCGCGATGGTCGGCCAGCCTTTCACCATCGGCAGCCCCAAGCAACTGGGCGAGATCCTGTTCGACAAGCTGGGCTACAAGGGCGGACGCAAGGGCAAGAGCGGCCAGTATTCGACCGACCAGGGTATCCTTGAAGGGCTGGCTGCGCAGGGCGCCGAAGTCGCCACCAAGGTGCTCGAATGGCGGCAACTGACCAAGTTGCGCTCGACCTACACCGAGGCGCTGCAGGCGGCGATCAATCCCGATACGCAGCGCGTGCATACCAGTTATTCGCTGGTCGGCGCGCAGACCGGGCGGCTGTCGTCCACCGATCCCAACTTGCAGAACATCCCGATCCGCACCGAGATCGGCCGCCAGATCCGCGAATGCTTCGTCGCCGAGCCGGGCCATGTGCTGCTCGCGGCGGATTACAGCCAGATCGAGCTGCGCCTCGCCGCGCACATGGCTGACGTGCCCTCGTTGAAAGAAGCTTTCGCCAATGGCGAGGACATCCATTCGCGCACCGCGACCGAGATGTTCGGGCACGTGGATCGTGATACGCGCGGGCGGGCCAAGACGATCAACTTCGCAATCCTGTATGGCATTTCGCGCTGGGGTCTGGCGGGCCGGCTTGGCGTGGAAGCGGACGAGGCCCAGGCGATGATCGACCGCTATTTCGAGCGGTTCCCCGGCATCCAGCGCTATATCGTCGCAACGCTCGAATCGGTGCGAGAGAAGGGCTATTCGGAAACGCTGTTCGGCCGCAAGACATGGTTTCCGCGCATCCATTCCAAGACCATGCACGAACGGCAGGGAGCAGAGCGCGCCGCGATCAACGCGCCCATCCAGGGAACCAGCGCGGATATCATCAAGCGGGCGATGGCGCGCATGATGCCCGCGCTGATCGCCGCCGACCTCGGCCATGTCCGCATGTTGCTGCAGGTGCACGACGAACTGGTGTTCGAATTGCCCGAAGCCGACGTTGCCGCCGCCAGCCCGGTGATCCAGCGCGTTATGGCCGAGGCGGCGCAGCCCGCGGTGCAACTGGACGTGCCGCTAGGCGTCGAGATCGGGTCGGGCCTGAGCTGGGGCGCGGCCCACTGAGCCCCCGATGCGAGCGGTCGCATTCCCCAAAGGTTGATTTTGCTGCGTCGCGGCATAGCTTGGCGCGATGATCGACCTTATCGAACCACTCACTGCTGACCTGCCGCTATGGGCCGCGCAGGGCCTGACGGCGGTGATTGCCGCGCTAATCGGCATGGTGCTGGCCTATGCGTTGCACGCCGTGCTGTTCCGCGTGCTGAACCGAATCGCCAATTCAAGCGCGAGCCAGACCGACGACATCATCGTGCGCCGGGTGGCGAGACCTTCGCGTTACGCCTTCATCGCACTCGGTGTGGTGCTGGCCGCGCGCGAGACCGAGACGCTGGCCAAAGTCTGGGACCGGGTCGCGGGCTTCGTCATGCCGCTGCTGGTTGGCTGGATGGCGATCGCGGTGCTGCGGGCACTGGTTGATGCGATGGTGCTGAAGAACGACATCAGCATGGAAGACAACCGCAACGCGCGCCGCCGCCGCACACGCCTGGCGATCTTCAGCCGGATCGGCACATTCGTGATCATCTTCCTTACGGTTGCGCTGATGCTGTTCTCGATTCCGGGCGTGCGCGAGATCGGCGTTACCCTGATGGCCTCGGCTGGCCTTGCCGCACTGGCGGTCGGCGCGGCGGCGCAACCTGCGCTCAAGGCGCTGATCGCCGGCTTCCAGATGGCGTTGACCGAGCCGATCTCGATCGATGACGTGGTGATTCTCGACGGCGAATGGGGCCGGATCGAGGATATCCGCACGACATATGTGGTTGTGCGTCTGTGGGACGAGCGGCGACTGGTGGTGCCATCCAACCGCTTCCTCGAAGAGACCTTCCAGAACTGGACCAAGACAACCTCGCAATTGCTCGGCACGGTCATGCTCTACCTCGACCATGCCGCCGACATCGCGCCGATCCGCGAGGAATACGCCCGCCAGATCACCGCGCACCGGTTGTGGGATCAGCGTGCGCAAGCCGTGCAGGTGACGAACGCCAGCGACGATTCGATCGAGGTGCGACTGCTGATGAGCGCCAAGGATGGCCCAACGCTGTTCGACTTGCGCTGCGAAATCCGCGAATCGATGCTCGACTGGATCCGCCTGAATCAGACGGATTCGCTGGTCCGCCGCCGTACGGTTCCCGCAGCACCCATGGAACTTGCTGCCGGACCTTCGATGGCCGATGCGATCGCGGCGGGGATGGAGCAGAAGCCCGCCGGCGGCGCTTGAAGGGCGTTCAATCGCTCCCCAGTGCGACGGCTTCGTTCAACCCCAGCGCGTCGCGGAATGCCGCATCGTGGCTGACGCACAGGATTGCCCCGTCGTAGCCTTGCAGCGCGGCTTCGAGCATTTCGACCGAGGCGATGTCGAGATGGTTGGTCGGCTCGTCGAGGATCAGCAGTTGCGGCGGTTCCCTGCGGCTGAACAGGCATGCCAGCGCCAGGCGAACCCGCTCGCCGCCTGATAGCGACGCAAGTTGCCGGTCTGCCCAGACATTGCGGAAGCCGAACGCGGCGAGCGCGGCATGGGCCTCGTTCGCGGCGAGGTCCGGATTGAGTCGGCGCAGCGCGTCCATTACCGTGCCATCGCGGCCTATGAGCGCGCTTTCCTGATCGAGCAGCGCAATGCGCTCCATGTCGCGACGGATGGTGCCGGCATCGGGCGGGCGCTCCCCGGTGAGGATGCGGATCAGGCTGGTTTTGCCCGATCCGTTCGGACCCGTGAGGGCAATGCGCTGCGGCCCCCGGATCGTCAGGTCCAGCGGGCCGAACAAGCGCCGGTCGCCGGCATGGCATACGATGCCCGTCGCCTCTACCAGCGTGTGGCCGGAGGGCAGGCGGCAAGCGGGCAACTCCAGCCGGATGGGCGCAAGCACTTCGATGGCGCGCCGCGCGGCGTCGACCGTCTCGCCTGCCTGCGACACCATGGCGTCGCCCAGTTTGCCATAGCGCCCGGCGGTCGCCTCTGCCCGGCGTTCCTGCGCGCCAAGCAGGATACGTGGCTCGCCGCCTTTCGCAGCGGCCTTGCTACCCCGACTGTCACGCCGCGCCTGCTTTTCGAGGGCCTGCTGGCGCTCGCGCCGGGCGGTTCGCATGCCCCGCTCGCTGCGCTCCAGGGCGTCGGCGGCGCTCTGGCGCTCAGCGCTGCGCTGCCGGTCGAACGCGTCCCAGCCGCCGCCGACCCAATGCACGCCCGTGCCGGTGAGTTCTACGATGGCATCCATCTGGCCGAGCAGTTCGCGATCATGGCTGGCGACGATCGCCCCGCCATTCCAGTTCGCGAGCAGTTCAGCCACCGCATCGCGGCCTTCGCGGTCGAGGTTGTTGGTCGGCTCATCCAGCAGCAGCACGTCGGGCGCGTCGAGCAACAGAGCCGCGAGCATCAGGCGTGTGCGTTCGCCGCCGCTTAGCGTGCTGATGGCGCGCGAAGGGTCAAGCGCGGGAAACCCGGCATCTGCCGCCGCGCGTTCGATCCGACCCGGCAGTGTCCAGTCGGCCCGTGCGAAATCGTCCTCGTCAGCCTGCCCTATGGCGATGCGATCGAGCAGGACGAGCATGTCGGCGATACCGAGCGCCTCGGCCAGCGAAGCATCGTCGCTCTCGGGTAACTGGCGCAGCATGCCGAGCGTACCGGTCAGTGTCACAGTTCCGGCAAAAACCGGCGCTTCGCCCGCTATCGCGCGCAGCAGCGTGGACTTGCCCGCGCCATTGCGGCCGACAAGCCCGACGACATTTCGCCCGAGCGAGAACGTGAGATCAGCGAAGAGAGGGGAACCATCCGGTGCAGCGCAAGCGACACCGTCGAGAGTCAGGAAGGACATAAAACACCAGGCAAATAGCAGAACAGAAAAAGGCTATGTGCTCAGATGTCCATCGTTCTGTATCCTCTGGTTATGGGCATAATCTAACCGCCACCCCTGTGCATGACAAGGGTGGCGGTAGATGGTCTAGGGTGTCAGTCGCCGTGCTTGCGTTCGCGTGTCGGCTCCAGCATGCCGGGGGCGATGAAGCCGATCGGGTCCACGGCCATGGCGCGCTTCTTCAGTTCGCCTTTCATCCGCATGTATTCGGCTTCCATGTCTTCGGTCACCGTGGCGCGCGAATCTTCGAGGGCGTCGGTAAAATCCTCGCCGCGCACTACATTCACGTCGGCGCCTTGCTTGCGGATCGCGATCAGGCCGGCGCGACGCACCACGTCTTCCAAATCGGCACCGGTAAAGCGCTCGGTCTGCCGGGCGATGTCGGCCAGCGAGACATCATCGGCAAGCGGCATCCTGGCCGTATGGATACCCAGGATATGCTCGCGGCCAGCCTCGTCTGGCGTGCCGACATAGACCAGTTCATCGAACCGGCCTGGACGCAGCAAAGCCGGATCGACCAGCGCCGGACGGTTGGTAGCGCCGATCAGCACGACGGACTGGAGCTCCTCCATCCCGTCCATCTCGGCAAGGATCGTGTTGACCACGCGCGCCGTCACTTGCGGTTCGCCTGCCGAACCGCCCGAGCCGCGTGCGGGCACGAGGCTGTCGATCTCGTCGATGAAGATTATGCACGGCGCGACCTGGCGGGCGCGGGCGAACAGGCGGGCAATCTGCTGCTCGCTCTCGCCATGCCACTTCGACAGCAGATCCGACGACTTGATCGAGATGAAGTTTGCTTCCGCCTCTTTCGCCACCGCCTTGGCCAGCAGCGTCTTGCCGGTTCCGGGCGGCCCGTAGAGCAGAAACCCCTTGGCGGGGCGGATGCCGAGCCGGTGGAAGCTCTCCGGGTTCTTCAATGGCAGTTCGATGCCTTCGCGCAGCTTGAGTTGCGCCTCGTCCAGACCGCCGATGTCGGCCCAGCCGATATTCGGCACCTGCACCATCACTTCACGCATCGCTGAAGGCTGCACGCGCTTCAACGCCGCGACGAAATCATCACGTTCCACCGACAGCGAATCGAGCACTTCTGGCGGGATCGTTCGGGCTTCCAGATCGAGCTTGGGCATGATCCGGCGTACCGCGTCGATCGCGGCTTCGCGGGTCAGCGCGGCAAGGTCGGCACCGACGAAGCCATGGGTCGTCCGGGCGAGTTCCTTCATGTCCACGCCTTCGCCCAGCGGCATGCCGCGCGTGTGGATCGTCAGGATTTCGCGGCGGCCGGTCTCGTCCGGCACGCCGATAACGATCTCGCGGTCGAACCGGCCGGGACGACGCAATGCCTCGTCCATCGCGTCCGGGCGATTGGTCGCGGCGATCACGACAACGTTCGCGCGCGAATTCAGCCCGTCCATCAGCGTCAGCAATTGCGCGACGAGGCGTTTCTCCGCCTCGCCGTGGACTTGCGTGCGCTTGGGCGCGATCGAATCGACCTCGTCGATAAAGATGATCGAAGGTGCGGACTTGGCCGCCTCTTCGAAGACCTCGCGCAGCGCCTTCTCGCTTTCGCCATAGCCGGAGCCGATCAGTTCGGGGCCGTTGATGGTGAAGAAGCTGGCATCGCTTTCGGTTGCCACGGCTTGCGCCAGACGCGTCTTGCCGGTGCCTGGCGGGCCATGCAGCAGCACGCCCTTTGGCGGATCGACGCCAAGCCGGGTGAACAGTTCAGGATAGCGCAGCGGCAGTTCGACCATCTCGCGCAACTGGCGGATTGTGTCACCCATGCCGCCAACGTCATCGTAGTTGACGTCACCGCGAGGGGACTGCGCTTCCTCGAAAGATTCGCGCAGCTCGACTTCGGTGTTCTCGTCGATATGGACGATGCCCTTGGGCACGGTCGAGACCACGTTGAGCCGGATCTGAGTCAGCGCGTAGGCTGGCGTATTGAACATCCGCTTGAGTTGCGGCGGCAAGTCCGCGACCTGCTGCTGGCCGGTCGTGGCGACAAGATCGCCCTGGACCATCGGTCGCCCGAAGAAGTTGCGCTTCAGCGCGGTTGGCGGTCCCTGCAGCCGCATCTCGCGGTGGGCGGGCGCGAACACGACGCGCTGCGCCGGGCGCGATTCCGCCTTGCGCACTTTAACCTGCTCGCCCGATCCGACTTCGGCATTGCCGCGCTGCAAGCCGTCCAGCCGGATGAGCTGCAGTTCCTCGTCCTCTGGGTAAGCCAGCATGGCCCGCGCGACGGTGATGCTTTTGCCGGTTATTTCCAGCGCGTCGCCTTCCATGGCGCCGATCGCCGAAAGCGCGGCCCGCGACATGCGGGCGATACCATGACCGCTTTCTTCCTGTCGGGCTGCGGCGACCTGCAGCTTGATGGTGCGTTCTTCTACTTCGATGCCGGCTTCCGCCATCTGCATGCTCCCGTGGCCGGCCCCGGTTGCAGGGCCGTGTTCCTTCCTTGGGGAACTAGGGATTGCCGGAACGGTTTTCAAACCGCGCTCGACTGTTGAGCGCGAAGCATGGCTACCGCGCAGACATGCTGGTTCAGACGAAGCCAGAAAGCGCCGGAGTCAAACAGGCAAAAAAAAAGCCCGATCGTTGCCGACCGGGCCTTGGAAGTTTTGGGAGAGGATGCCTGAAAGGCAAGTGCTGTATGATCTGAATCGCGTTTTGTTGCAAGTGCGAAATGACGATTACGCAGTTGCACGTTTTGCACTTGATGTTGCGTTCATGTTTATAATGCTGATTTAGTTAGATAATATCTGGATAAATACCCTTGCTATGGTGATGCAGTTTGTGCTGCCCTCCAAAGCAGAGTTTTCGCTCAATCAGGTTTGTTGCGGTGCGATATTTGGACCGGACGCAAGATCTGGTTGGGTCGCCGGTTCGCCGGGCGTAAATATCGGACAACACGGCATATTTCAGCCCATCCGATTGCCCAGTGTCGCCGGCAATGTTTGTTAATGCGCCAGCAAAAGTGCGGGCCCCTCTGGCTCCGAAAGGAAATACGCGGTGACTCCGCCGAACAGGAATTCGCGCCATCTGCTCTTGCCATAGGCGCCCATGACCAGAAGGTCCGCCCCATGCCGCGCCACGGCGACCGCAATCGTCTCCTCGACCGATCCGCGCCGTTGAAAT
The DNA here is from genome assembly GCA_964502105.1 of uncultured Novosphingobium sp. Taxonomy (GTDB): domain Bacteria; phylum Pseudomonadota; class Alphaproteobacteria; order Sphingomonadales; family Sphingomonadaceae; genus Novosphingobium. The sequence continues at coordinate 23,322 of CAZCUS010000011.1, forward strand.
TCCTCAAGTTCGGCATGGATGCCGTGGCGCGAGAGATAGCGCAACGCATCGGTCGCCGGAAACCCGCCCGGCTTCTCGGCGACTGTCAGCAGCGTGACCGATTTACTAGCGGCAAGTAGAGGCACCGCGCTACGCAGCGCGATCGCGGCTTGTTCCCCTCCGTCCCAGCCGATGCAGACCGTGTTTGGCGTCGGGGATAGTGGAACACCGTGGCCCAGTACCAGCACCGGGGTCCGCGACATCAGCGCCAGTTGACCGCCCAGGCTGCTTGCACGCGATACCACGGTCAGATCGGCCAGTCGGGCCGCCGCCGTTAGCGCTTCCAGCAGTTCGGCCTCGCTGCGAATCACATCGAACGCCACGTCACCGCGCGATAGCCGGGCGATGATCTGCTCGGCGCGGGCATCGTCCTTGGCGCAGGCTTCGGTCAGGATATCGGACAGGACGTAGCTGCCGCCCATCGGGTCCATGGCCACGTATCGGGAGACGGGCGTATCCACCAGCACCGTCACATGTCCGCCTGCGGCGCGGGCCAGATCGAGCGCAGTTTCAAGCTGGGTGTCGAGATCGGGCGTGTTGTCAGCATTGACCAGAATCGAGCGCATGGCGGTACTCCTTGGAGGCATGCCGACAGCATAGCGCAAATATGGAATCTGGGCCTTGATCCCGATCAATCTGCGCGCCTCGACAAGGCGATTATACTGGAACTGGACCCGGGGCTTCCATTTAGGCTATCGCCTCGCGGGTTGCTGCGGTGCAGCGGAGCTTCAGGCCCGCCATCCGCCGCTTTTGCGTTTCAGCAATGGAAGGATGCCGTGATGAAAAAGCTCTATCCCGATGCAACCGCCGCGCTTGAAGGGGTGCTGCGGGACGGCATCCTGATCGCGTCCGGCGGCTTTGGACTTTGCGGAATTCCCGAGCGCCTGCTCGATGCGATCCGGGATAGCGGGGTGAAGGATCTGACCTTCGCGTCCAACAATGCCGGCATTGATAATGAGGGCATCGGCAAGCTGCTGCGCACGCGGCAGGTGAAGAAGATGATCGCGTCCTATGTGGGCGAAAACAAGGAGTTCGAGAGGCAGTATCTCGCGGGCGAACTCGAAGTCGAATTTTCCCCCCAGGGCACCCTGGCCGAACGCATGCGCGCCGGCGGTGCGGGCATTCCGGGCTTCTACACCAAGACCGGAGTCGGCACGCAAGTGGCCGAGGGCAAGGAAGCCAAGGAATTCGAAGCCCGCAACGGCACCGAGGAATTCATCCTCGAACGCGGCATCTTCGCTGACCTGTCTATCGTCAAGGCGTGGAAGGCGGATGAGACGGGCAACGTCGTATTCCGCAAGACCGCGCGCAACTTCAATGTCCCTGCCGCCACTTGCGGCAAGGTCTGCATCGTCGAGGTCGAGGAAATCGTGCCGACCGGCTCGCTCGATCCCGACTGCATCCATCTGCCCGGCGTATTCGTGCAGCGCATCGTCGTTGGCGCGCCATACGACAAGAAGATCGAATTCGTGACCACCCGCGAAAGGGAGATTGCCTGATGCCTTGGACCCGCGACGATATGGCCGCCCGCGCGGCAAAGGAACTGCAGGACGGTTTCTACGTGAACCTCGGCATCGGCATTCCGACGCTGGTTGCCAACCACGTGCCGGCCGATATCACGGTGACGCTGCAGTCGGAGAACGGCATGCTCGGCATCGGGCCGTTCCCCTATGCCGATGAAGTCGACCCCGACCTGATCAATGCCGGCAAGCAGACCATCAGCGAACTGGCACATTCGGCCTATTTCGATTCGGCGACCAGCTTTGGCATGATCCGGGGCGGACACATCGACTTGACCGTTCTGGGCGCGATGGAAGTGGCCGAGAATGGCGACATCGCCAACTGGATGATCCCCGGCAAGATGATCAAGGGCATGGGCGGCGCGATGGATCTCGTCGCCGGCGTGAAGAAGATCATCGTGGTGATGGAGCACACCAGCAAGAACGGCGATCCCAAGTTCATCCCGGCCTGCACGCTGCCGCTGACTGGCCGCAACGTGGTCGACATGGTGGTGACCGATCTTGCCGTGTTCCAGCGTCCGGACCACGATTCGCCGTTCCGCCTGATCGAGATGGCACCGGGCGTGACCGCCGAGGAAATCGCCGCCAAGACCACGGCACACTACCTGACCTGACGCGCGGCCAGGCGACCCGGACATGCGCATCCTGCTCACCGGATCGTCGGGCTGGCTGGGCCGCCATCTCGCGCCGCTGCTGGTTGCGGCTGGCCATGAGGTGACCGGGATCGACGTATCGCCGGGTGCGGCAACGTCGGTCATCGGCACCGTGGCGGACAGGGCGCTGGTGTTCGAAACGGTGCGCCGCTGCGGCATCGAGGCGGTGATCCACAGCGGCGCTCTGCACAAGCCCGACATCGCGCGCAATCCGCGGCAGGCGTTTATCGATTCCAACGTCACCGGCACGCTCAACCTGCTGGAAGCGGCGGCCGGGGCAGGGCACGCGCGCTTCGTTTTCACTTCCACCACCTCGCTGATGGTCCGCGCCGATGTGCGCCAGGGCGCGGGCGAGGCTGGCGCGTGGTGGATGGACGAGCACTTTGGTCCGCTGGCGCCGCGCAACATCTATGGCGTGACCAAGCTGGCGGCTGAGCAGCTTTGCGGCGTCGTTTCGCGGGAAAGCGGCATGGCGGTGGCGATCCTGCGCACCGGGCGCTTCTTTCCCGAGGACGATGATACGCTGGCGGTGCCCTCCGGCCCCAATCTCAAGGCCAATGAATTCCTCAACCGTCGCCTCACCGCCGAGGATGCGGCCCGCGCGCATATCGCCGCGCTGGAGCAGGTCACGGGGTGCGAGACCTTTGTGATTTCCGCACCGCCTCCGTTTACCCGTGCTGACGCCGCGGAACTGTCGCGCGATGCGCAGGCCGTGATTGCGCGGCAATTTCCCGATGCGGCCAGCCTTTATGCGGATCGCGGGTGGGTGCTGCCGGAAACCATCGCGCGGGTCTACGATCCGACCAAGGCCGAGCGGCTGCTGGGCTGGCAGGCGCAGACCGATTTTGCCGCAATACTGGCCGCGCTGCGTGACGATGCGCCGCTGCCGTTCGCGCACGATCCCGACTGGATATCGCCGGTAACGCGGCAAACTGGCTGAGGATGCCTTGCGGCGGTCATCCCCGCGCCGCATATCCGGTGGCGAACCACGCACGGGAGAACCCAGCATGACCGATCTTTCCGCCATTCCTCTGACCCGTATCGACGGCAGTTCCGACACGCTGGCCGACCACGCCGGCAATGTGTTGCTTGTCGTCAATGTCGCATCGAAGTGCGGGCTGACCCCGCAGTATGAAGGGCTGGAAAAGCTCTACCAGCAGTATGGCGACCAAGGCTTCGAGGTGCTGGGCTTTCCGGCTAACGACTTCGGCGCACAGGAACCGGGCACGCACGAGGAAATCGCCGAGTTCTGCTCGCTGAACTACGGTGTTTCGTTCCCGTTGTTCGCCAAGGCCGATGTCACCGGCGCGAGCAAGCAACCGCTCTACGCCGCTCTGACCGAGGCGCAGCCCGAGAAGCAGGGGCCGAGCGACGAGTTCCGCGACAAGCTGCGCGGCTATGGCATGACGCCGACTGAGGATCCCGAAGTGCTGTGGAACTTCGAGAAATTCCTGATCGCCAAGGATGGTTCGGTCGCGGGCCGCTTCGCTCCGGGCACCGAGCCGGGCTCACCCGAACTGGTCGGCGCGATCGAGGCCGAACTGGCGAAGTAGGACGGACGGCGCTGGGCTGAGAGGGCTTAAAACCCTCAGCCCAGCGCCGCCTTCAGCGCATCGGCCAGATCGGTCCGCTCCCACGGGAAGAAGTCTCCGTGCGGATTGCGACCGAAGTGGCCATAGGCGGCGGTTTCACCATAAATCGGCTTGTTGAGGCCGAGACCGATACGGATGCCGCGCGGCGTGAGGCCGCCAAGCCGGTCAGCCGCAACGGCGGTAATCGCCGCTTCCAGCGCATCGTCGCCGACCGTGCCGGTGCCGTGGGTGTCAACGTAAAGCGACAGCGGTGCGGACACGCCGATCGCATAGGAAATCTGGATGGTGCAGCGCGTGGCCAGACCGGCCGCGACGATGTTCTTGGCCAGATAGCGCGTCACGTAGGCGGCCGAACGGTCGACCTTGGTGGGATCCTTGCCCGAGAAAGCGCCGCCGCCGTGCGGGCTGGCGCCGCCATAGGTATCGACGATGATCTTGCGGCCGGTCAGCCCGGCGTCGCCATCGGGCCCGCCAATCTCGAACTTGCCGGTCGGGTTGATGTGATAGACGGTTTCGTCAGACAGCAGTTCCGCCGGCAGGACATCGGCCACGACCCGTTTCACGTAAGCCTTGAGTTCCGCGTCCTTGTCGCCTTCGTGGTAGCCAGCGCGGTGCTGGGTCGAAACGACGATGGCAGTCGCGGCAACCGGCTTGCCATCCCTGTAGCGCAGCGTGACCTGGCTCTTGGCATCGGGTTCGAGGAACGGCGCCGCGCCTGATTTGCGGTCGGCGGCCATGCGGTGAAGAATCCTGTGGCTGTAATAGAGCGTCGCCGGCATCAGGTCAGGCGTCTCGTCGCACGCGAAGCCGAACATGATGCCCTGGTCGCCCGCACCTTCATCCTTGTTGCCGCTGGAATCGACGCCCTGCGCGATGTCGGCGCTCTGCGGGTGCAGGTGGTTGTGGAACATCAGGTTCTGCCAGTGGAAGCCGGCCTGCTCATAGCCGATCCGCTTCACGGTCTCGCGCACGACGTGCTGGATTTCCTCCTGCGCGCCGTCTTCCCAATTGCCGTCCCTATCGATCATGCCCTTGCCGCGCACTTCGCCGGCCAGCACGACAAGCTGGGTGGTGGTCAGCGTTTCGCAGGCAACCCGGGCTTCGGGGTCCTTCGACAGGAACAGGTCGACGACGGCATCGGAAATCTGGTCGGAAACCTTGTCGGGATGGCCTTCCGAAACGCTCTCGGAAGTGAAGACATAGTCACTGCGCATTGTTCACCGTGATATAAAGAAATCTTTATGTTGCCTTGCGTCTATCGCCGCGCGCGGCGCAACGCAACCGCCGATGCGGCCAGCAGCAAGGCTGCGTAGAGCAGCGGCAGCAGGTTGCCCCACTGCGCGAATAGCGTCGGCTCGTGCGAAGGCGGGATCATTCCGTCCAACCGCCCGGCGGTGTGGCGGCGGATCTGCCCGCGCACGATGCCATCGGCGTCGATCACCGCGCTGATACCGGTCGTGGTCGAGCGCAGGACGGGAAGGCCTTCCTCGATGGCGCGCAGACGGGCCTGTGCCAGATGCTGTGGCGGCCCCCAGCTGCCAAACCAGCCATCGTTGGACGGATTGAAGATGTAATCGGGGCGGTCAGTCCGGTCGATCACTTCGCCGGAAAAGACGATTTCGTAGCAGATCTGGATACCGGCCTTGCCCCAGTTGCCAAAATCGAAGCTGCGGGGACCGGGGCCGGGCCAGAAATCGAGCGTCCCGGCGACCAGCCGTGTCGCTCCGAGCGGTTCTAGCAGCCAGCGCAGCGCCAGATACTCGCCGAACGGCACAAGGTGCGCCTTCGAATAGCCCGCGAGGATATGCCCGCCACCATCGATCGCGGTGACGGAATTGCGCGCGGCGACGTCGTCGCCATCTTCGATGACAAGGTCGACCGCACCGGTCAGCAACAGGCCGTAGGGGCCAATGACGCTGCCGATCCGTTCGCGCGCGAGTTCGGGATCACCGGCATAAGTCATCTGCCGATAGAGGAACGGCGAATAGCCGTCGCGCAAGTAATCGGCGAGGCCGGACTCCGGCCAGAACACCACGCGCCGCGCGCCTTGGGATCGGGGCAGCGAGAGCCGTGCCATCTTGAGGAAATGCGATTCGAACAGGCGCGGATCGTTCAGGGTTTCCTGCCGCAAGTCGGGCTGGATCAGCGTGAACGGCACTGCGCCTTGCTCGCGCGTGAGGTAGCTGGCCGGGGCGACCATAACCACGGTAATCAGCGCGCAACCCACCAGTCCGCCCGCGAGCCAGCCGATCTGGCGCGGACCGGTCGCTACCACCGCGCTACGCAAGCCAAAGCGCAGCAGTGCCGCTATCCCGACCACGACGCCCGACAGCGCGTATGTTCCGGTCCACGGCGCGATCAGCGCAAGGCCCTGCGCATCGAACTGGCCAAGGAGCACCATTCCCAGCGGGTTCCAGGCGAAACCGGTGAACACCCAGGCGCGCATCCACTCGGACACCACCCACATCGCAGGAAACACCAGTCCAGCCAGCGGGAGGCAGGCACCTGCACCGACCGTGCTAGTTCGGCCGACAAAGCGAATGAACAGCCATGTGGCGAGCATCGCCAGCGCGGGAAAAATCGCCAGATAGAGCGAGACCAGCACGACCGCGATCCCGCCAAGCCACGCTGGCATCTCCGCCTGATAGGTGAAGGCGGTGGCGATCCAGTTGTTGCCGATGGTGAAGTGGCCAAGGCCAAAGCACCAGCCGATCACGAACGCCGCGCGGGGCGTCGTGGTGCGGGAGAGAAGCTCGATCAGCAGGGCGAGGGCAACGATCGTCAGCGGCCACAGCGACAAAGGCTGGAAGCCGCACGCAGCGATGCTGCCGGCGATCAACGCGCCGAGACGCGGGAAGCGGAAGGGGGCCGAAAGCGCGCCACGGAGCGAATCCATGCGCGTCGCCATGGAACGGGTCCGGTCGTGAGGCAAGCGCCGTCGCGTCCGGACCGTTCAGTTCATATCAGTTCACGGTTTCCAGCGTCTCGCCGGTATCGTCGCCCGGCGAGGCACGGCGCGCGCGGCGGCGCTTGACCGGCTTTTCCTCATCGTCCGCCTGCTCGGCGACGACGGTCACCGGCTTCGCAGCGGCCCTGGTGTTCTTCGCGGGAGCCTTTTCCGGCTGGGCCGAGATCGACGGAGGCAGGATCGCCGCATCGAAAGCAGCCTGTTCACCGGTGGCCGGAGCGCTTGCCGACGCGACTTCGGCACTGTCGTCCTGCCCGGCGACGCGGCGCGGCTTGCGCGGCTTCGGCGCGGCACGGGTGCCGCGATTGTCCCGCACGAACGGGTTCTCGGCCGGCTCGTAGACCGAAGGTTCACTTTCGCTTACGGCTGCATTGCCTTCGGCAACCGGTTCGCTTGCCTGTGGGGCGGGTGCCGGGCGACCGGGCCGTGCAGCGCGGTCCTGGTTGCGATCGGGGCCCCGATCCTGCCCTCGATCTTGATTGCGATCCTGCCCCCGATCCTGATTTCGGTCCGAACCCCGGTTGTCGGAATTACGGTTGTCCGCGTTACGGTTATCGGACCCACGGTTATCGGAGTTACGGTTGTCAGGTCCGCGATTATCGGAGCCGCGATCGTTTGCCGGTGCACGGTCAAAGCTGCGGTCGGTATGGCGGTCGGGAAGCTGGCCACGATCGCCCTGGCCTTCGCCATCTTCGTCCTCATTGCCGTAATCGTCGCCGTATTCAGAGCTGCGGCCGTCTTCGCGGCGCGGCGCACGCTGCTCGTCCTGACGCACGCGCTGATCGGCTATCACCCGGAAGTAATGGTCGGCGAACTGGAGGTAATATTCCTCCTGCACGCGATCATCGTTAAGGTGCGCGTCCAGCGCCATCTTCCGGTATTTCTCCAGCATCTGCGGCGCGTTGCCGCGCGCTCTGCTGTCAATCCGGTTGAGTTGCTGGCCGCCGCCGCCCTGTTGCCGATTGTTGCCGCGGCCACGCCGACGGTTGTTGTTATTGTTGTTACCACGATTGTTATTCAAGGATAAATTTCCTCAAGAGTCCTGCGCATACGCCCGAAAAGGGCTGGCGTGCTGACCATTTGCCGTCACGGATCGCAAGGCGAGAGCCGTGATCCCTTCACTTGCCCTGGCGAGGCTCTCCCGCCACGACCGATTGCAAATGCTGGAGTTGAACCGTGCATGGGAAAATTTCATCCATGGTTCGGTTCGGATGCTCGTTTAGGCATTCTCCCGGCGAATTCCAAGCGAAAACTTACGGTCCTGCCGATAATTCGACCGCTCGGGGCCGGCCTGCCAGATCACGGTGAAGCCGGGCGGAAAACTGCGATTCGGCGGCTATTGCGGTGACCGCATCGGCCTGCGCCGATCCGATCTCGACGATGGCGATTCCATCGGGCGCGAGCAGGCCGGGGAATTGCGGCACAAGCATGCGGTAGGCATCCAGCCCCTCCGGCCCGGCAAACAGCGCGCCGTGCGGTTCGTGGTTCCGCACCGTCGGCTCGATGGCGGCAGAATCCTCGACATAGGGCGGGTTGGCCAGGATGAGGTCGAAAGTGCCGAGGTCGGAAGCCCAGGCCGCCCCATCCCAGTCCCGCACGAGCCATTGCGAACGCGCCAGCACGCCGGTGCTTTCGGCATTGCCCTTTGCCACGGCCAGAGCGGCGGGAGAACGGTCGATCCCGATACCCTGTGCCTGGGGAAACAGCGCCAGTGCGGCGATCAGCAGCGCGCCGGACCCGGTGCCGCAGTCGAGGATGCGCCCCGGTGGCCGGGTTGACAAGGCAAGGCGCGCAGCCTCGATCAGCGTTTCGGAATCGCCGCGCGGGATCAGCACGTCGGACGTAACCACAAGGTCGATACCGTGGAACGAGGCGGTGCCCAGGATATAGGCGATCGGCTCATGCGCGATCCGGCGCGCGATCAACTGCGCAAAATCGGCGGGCGCGGGATCGCTCATGTGGCGCAGCAGCAGGTCGGAGCGGCTGGCACCGAGCGCGGCGGCCATCAGCAATTCGGCATCAAGCCGCGCGGTCGGACTGGTCGCTTCCAACTGCACAGTCGCGGTGCGCAGTGCCGCCGACACCGTGGTGATGTCAGGCATCCATCGCTGCGAGGCGCTTGGCTTCGTCCTCGGCGATCAGCGCGTCGACCAATTCGCCAAGTCCTGTCCCCTCAAGCACTTCGGGTAGGCGGTGCAGCGTCAGGTTGATGCGGTGGTCGGTCACGCGGCCTTGCGGGAAATTGTAGGTGCGGATGCGTTCGGAGCGGTCGCCCGACCCGACCATCGCCTTGCGCGCCTCGGCCTCGGCGCCTTGTGCCTCGTCGCGCATTTTCTCGTAGAGCCGCGCGCGCAGCACCAACATGGCCTTGGCCTTGTTCTTGTGCTGGCTGCGCTCGTCCTGGCAGATGACCACGAGATTGGTCGGCAGGTGGGTGATGCGCACGGCGGAATCAGTGGTGTTGACGTGCTGCCCGCCCGCGCCGGACGCGCGATAGATGTCGATCTTGAGGTCCTTGTCCTCGATCTGCACATCCACCTCGGTGGGTTCGGGCAGCACCGCGACCGTTGCCGCCGAGGTGTGAATCCGCCCGCCGCTTTCCGTCACGGGCACGCGCTGCACGCGGTGGACGCCGCTTTCGAACTTGAGCTTGGCGAACACGCCTTGCCCGGCGATGTTGGCGACGACTTCCTTGAAACCGCCGACGTCCGAAGCATTGGCCGAGATCATCTCCAGCCGCCAACCCTGCTCGGCGGCGTAGCGCTCATACATGCGGTAAAGATCGGCGGCGAAGAGCGCGGCCTCGTCGCCGCCCGTGCCGGCACGAATTTCGAGCATCGCGGGCCGCATGTCGGCGGTATCGCGCGGCAGCATCGCGATGGCGAGGCGGTGCTCGGCATCGGGCAGCTCCTGCCGGATGCGCTGCACTTCCTCCTGCGCCAGCGCGCGCATTTCGGGATCGGGGTCTTCGAGCGCCTGCAGGCCTTCCAGCTCTTCGCGCATGCTGGCAACCTCGGCTGCGACCCGCGCGACGGGTTCCAGCTCGGCATAATCACGACTGGCGGTGACAAAGGCGTCACCCTCGAGCGTGCCCGAAGCCAGCCGCGCCTCAAGCTCGGCAAAGCGCAAGCGGATCTGGGCGAGGCGGGTGTCGCTTATCGACATTATTGTGCAGCCATTCCGTCGCCCCTGCGCAGGCAGGGGCCCCACCCGGCTATCGCATGGTGATGCGGCCGGGTGGGATAGGCCCCTGCCTGCGCAGGGGTGACGGGGTGCGAGAGATCATCCATTGCCAGAAAGTCCGGGCATGTCCGGGAACAGGCTTTTCAACCGCAGCAATGTCTGCATCGCTGCGTCATCGGACTGAGACACATTCGTCACGTGGAGCAACTCGCGAGGGTTGTCGGTGTCGCGCACATAGAGGATGGCCGCGACACCGGCCTGCTTGGCTTTCTCGGACTGCTTTTTCGCATTGCCCTTGAAGGCGGTCCACACCGCGAAGCCCGCGCGGCGTAATTGCGAGGCGATGCGCGCTGCTTCGCTGTCCTTGGCGGGCTTGTCGGGAATGACTGCGATGACGTCTTCCTTGGCAGCAACCTCACCCACCAGCATCGCCAGCCGCTCGATCCCGGCTGCCCAGCCGACCGCCGGCGTGTGCGGACCGCCGAGCGCTTCGAGCAACCCGTCATAGCGTCCGCCGCCCAGCACGGTGCCTTGCGCGCCCAGCCGATCGGTGACGAATTCGAACGCGGTGTGGCGGTAATAATCGAGACCGCGCACCAGCGAGGGCGCGCGGGTCCAGTCGACATCGGCGGCATCGAGGCCACTCGTCACCTTGCCGAAGAAGTCCTGGGCTTCGGCGCTGAGGTAATCGTCGATCTTCGGGGCATCGGCAGTGAAGGGCTTGTCGCGCGGGTCCTTGCTGTCGAGGATGCGCAGCGGGTTACGTTCAAGCCGGTCCTGCGAATCTTCCGACAGCGCATCCTTGTGGGCGCGGAAGTATTCCACCAGCGCCGCGCGCCATGCCTCGCGGCTTTCCCCGTCGCCCAGCGTGTTCAGTTGCAGCGTCACGCCATCGGCAATGCCCAGTTCCTTCAGCAACTGGTCCGCCATCACCAGCAGTTCCACATCGGCTTGCGGCTCGCCCGCGCCGATGATTTCGGCATCGAGTTGGTGGAACTGGCGATAGCGGCCCTTCTGCGGGCGTTCGTAGCGGAACAAAGGCCCATGCGTCGCGACCTTGAGCGGCGCGTGCTGCTGCCAGCCGTTGGTGAGGAAGGCGCGCGCGATCCCGGCGGTGAATTCCGGGCGCAGTGTCAGCGAATCGCCACCGCGATCCTCGAACGAGTACATTTCCTTCGAAACGACATCGGTGGTTTCGCCCAGCGAGCGCGAGAACACGGCGGTCTTTTCGAACACCGGCATTTCCACGCGGCGGAAGCGGTAGAGCTTGCGCACGCGCTCGAATGTCTCGACGACGTGCGCGAAAGCCTCGGCGTCCGGGCCGAAGATATCCTGGGTGCCTCTGATGGCTTGCGGTGTGTCCATGGGCGCGCGCTTAGCCGCATTGGCGCGCCGGGAAAAGTCCGCGCTGTCGCTGCAGCGTCATCATGGCGGCGAAGGTTGCAGATTTGCGCGGGTGCGGCCATTAGAACGGTAATGAAATCAACGCTCCTCCTTGCCAGCGTGCTCGCCATCGCCGGCCTGCCCGGTTCCGCGGCATTGGCCCAGACCGCCGCGCCTGCAACGCCTGCCGAAGCCGCGCTGCCGCCGATCCCCGAAGCGGTCGATACGGCGTGGCCGGGCGGCACCATCCGGCTCGATATCGACGCCACCGACAACCGGCGCGGCGTGTTCCGGGTGACGGAGACAATCCCGCTCGCTCCCGGCACCCGCCAGTTGACGCTGCTGTTCCCGCAATGGCTGCCGGGCAAGCACGGACCGCGTGGCGCCTTGGCGGAACTGGTCGATGTGCAGTTCCTGGTCGATGGCAAACCGGTGCCGTGGAGGCGTGATCCGGTCGAAGTCTATGCTTTCCGCTTGTCGCTACCCGATGGCGCGCGTGAGGTCGTCGCGCAGATGATCCACGCCTCGCCGCTCGCCAAGGACGAGGGGCGGGTGGTGATGACGCCCGATATGCTCAATCTGCAATGGGAAGCGATGAGCCTGTATCCGGCCGGGCATTATGTCAGTCGCATCAGGGTCAAGCCCAGTGTCGTCCTGCCGAAGGACTGGACGCCGGCGGTCGCGCTCGATGGCGAAACGCATATCGGCAATCGCTACAGCTGGAACGAGACCGACTACGAGACGCTGGTCGATTCGCCGATCTTTGCAGGTGCCTACTTCCGGCGCTGGGATCTGGGCAATGCAGTGCGCCTGAACGCGGTCGCCGATGCGCCTGACCTGCTGACGCTGCGGCCCGCCGATCTGGCGCGACTGACCGCGATGGTCGACGAGAGCCTGCTGGTGTTCGGCGCGCCGCCGTTCGACCGCTACGAATTCCTCGTCTCGCTAAGCAGCCGGATGGGCGACATCGGGCTGGAGCATCTGCGGTCCAGCGAGAATCTGCTGGAACCGCGCAACTTCGTGTCGTGGGACAGCTTCGACTGGGATCGCAACGTCCTGCCGCACGAACTGGTGCATAGCTGGAACGGCAAGTATCGCCGCCCGGACAAGCTGTGGACGCCCGACTATCGCAAGCCGATGCAGGGCAACCTGCTGTGGGTCTACGAAGGGCAAACGCAGTTCTGGGGGCAAGTGCTGGCCGCGCGTTCCGGCGTGCAGGGCAAGGATGTCGTGCTCGGCGCGATCGCGCGGGCGGCAGCCGGACTTGCCGAGATGCCGGGGCGGGGGTGGCGCTCGGTCGAGGATACCACGTTCGATCCGGTGTTCGCGGCGCGCAAGCCCAAGCCCTATGCTTCGCTGTCGCGCGGCGAGGACTATTACTGGGAAGGCGCGCTGGTCTGGCTTGAAGCTGACCAGATCATCCGCGCGGGCACCGGCGGCCGCAAGGGGCTGGACGATTTTGCCAAGGCGTTCTTCTCCGCCGTTCCCGGCGGTCCGCGCATTTCGCGTTACACCCTCGACGATATAGTGGCGACGCTCAACCAGATCCATCCGCAGGACTGGGCCGGCTTTTTCGCCAAGAGGATCGACCGGCCCGATCAGCCCGCACCGCTCGCCGGGATCGAGAAGGCGGGATACCGGCTGGTCTGGCGCGGCGAGCCCAATCCGTTCGACAAGTCGCGGATGGAGGACTTGCGCCGGCTCGACCTGTGGCATTCGCTCGGCGTCGAGATCGACCAGGACGGCACCATTGCCGATGTGCGGTGGGATAGTCCGGCCTTTCGTGCCGGGCTGGTCACCGGCGCGCGGATCGTGGCGGCGGAATCGATTGCTTATGATCATGACGTGATGCGCCGCGCGGTAACGGCGGTTGCCTCGGTAAAGCGCCCGCTGGAACTGCTGGTGCGGCGCGGCGAGCGGTTCATGATCATGCCGATCGATTACCACGATGGCCTGCGGTGGCCCTGGCTGCAGCGCAGCACGCCCGATCAGGACGCCCCCCTCGATCGCCTGCTCGCGCCCCGCAGACGGTGATGCAGCGTTAACCAGACGACGGTGATTGCCCTGTTGCGGTGCGGCATATGCGGCGCTAAGTCGCGCGCGTTCCCAATTCGCGGGCAGCAGTGATGCCAGCCCCAAAGTAAAGGCACACCATGCGCATTGATATGATCCCGATCGGCGACAATCCGCCCGAAAGCCTCAACGTCATCATCGAAGTTCCGCTGGGCGGCGAGCCGGTGAAGTATGAGTTCGACAAGGCATCGGGTGCACTGTTCATCGACCGGATCCTGCACACGCCGATGCGCTACCCGGCAAACTACGGCTTCGTGCCGCACACGCTTTCGCCCGATGGCGATCCGCTCGATGCGCTGGTTGTCGCGCGCTCGCCGTTCGTGCCGGGCTGCGTCGTGCGTGCGCGCCCGATCGCGGTGCTGAACCTGGAAGACGAGCACGGCGGCGACGAGAAGCTGCTCTGCGTGCCGGACGACAAGACGTTCCCGTACTATTCGGACGTGAAGGAAAAGGAACATCTGCCGGACATCGTGTTCCAGCAGATCGAGCACTTCTTCACCCACTACAAAGATCTCGAAGCCGAAAAGTGGGTGCGCGTCGGCACTTGGGGCAACGCTGCGGATGCCCGCCAGATCCTGATCGAAGCCATCGAGCGCGCCAACAACGCCAAGGTTTGAGCCAAGAACGAAGCCCGCGCGGTCTTTCGGCTGCGCGGGCGTTTGGCTAATGCAAGCCTTCGTTGACTCCACACTCTAACGGATAAGAATAGGCACGACGGTCGAACTATATCCAGTGTTGATGGTCTGCCCGCAATCGATTTGCTATCGACAGCGCTATGCGCCGGGTTTTTGAATGGTCGGAAAACGAGATCGATGGCCTCTTCGCGGCTTGGGGCCTTGTTCGCATCCTGACCGAAGTAGATGCCCACGGCGTCGTGATGCGCGAGCTAGGATTCGACGCTACGGGTGGCATCGCCCATCGCTATCCCGACGAAGCCTCGAAGGCTGAGCGTGGCGTATTCGATTCGGCCACTACTGACGCACCTGCGACTTGCCATATCGATCCGACGGAGTTTGATCGGTTCTGGTTAGCCTCGGACGCGCATCATCGACCGTGATTTAGCAAGCTAATCCCCTGCGATGATCATTCCGTCGATCCGCATGGTCGGCACGTTGATCGGGCGGTGCCATTCCAGATCGTTGGCCGGGGTCAGAGCCGCGAACATCGCCAGCAAGTTGCCGGCGATGGTGAATTCGGCGACCGGCCCGGTGATCTCGCCATTGACGATGCGGAAGCCCGATGCGCCGCGGCTGTAGTCGCCGGTGACGCCATTGACGCCCTGGCCGAACAGTTCGGTAATGTAGATGCCTTCGGCGATGTCGGCCATCAGTTCGGCGGGTGTCGCGCTGCCGGCCGCAAGGTGAAGGTTGCTCACCGAAACGCCCGGCGCGCCGCCACCGCCACGCGCGGCATGGCCGGTCGGGCTTTGGCCGAGTTGGCGGGCGGATGCACTTTCCATCAGCCAGCCGGTGATCTTGCCGTCTTCCACCAGATTGCGCGGCGATGTCGGCAGGCCCTCGCCATCGAACGGGCGCGAGCGCAGCCCGCGTGGGCGATGCGGGTTGTCGCCAATGACGATGGCGCTGTCGAACAGCGTCTGCCCCTCACGGTCGAGCAGAAAGCTCGACCGCCGCGCAATCGAACTGCCGCTCATCGCATTGACAAGGTGGCTCACGATAGTGCCGCCGACGCGCGGATCGAGCACGACCGTCATCGGCCCGCTTTTCATCCGGCCGGGATTGAGCCGCGAGACGACACGGCGGCCTGCCAATTCGCCGATTTCGGCCGGGCTGGGCAGGTCCGCGCCGTAGCGCGTCTGGCGCCAGGCATAATCGCGCTGCTTGGCCGCATCCTCGCCGCCGACGACGGTAGCGCTGATGCTGCGGCTGGTCGCGCGATAGGCACCGGCAAAGCCATGGCTGGTGACCAGCGCGAAGCTGGAGGAGCCGGCGCTGGCCGATCCGCCTTCCGAATTGGTCACACCCTCGACGGCACGGGCGGCATCTTCCGCCGCTTCGGCATCGGCGCGCAGCGATTGCGGGGTGGGTTCGTCCGGATCGTCAAGATCGAGATCGGGAAAGCCGGACCGCATCAGCAGGTCTGCCGGGGCGAGGCCGGCATAGGCATCCTCGGGCGCGGCACGCGCCATGTCGACCGCGCGGCCAGCCAGTTCGTCGAGCGCGGCGGTGCTGAGATCAGACGATCCGATCGAGGCAGAGCGCTTTCCCACGAACACGCGCAGCAGCATATGCTCGCTTTCGGAGCGCTCCACGTCTTCCAGCTTGCCCAAACGCACCTGCACGCTTTCCGAGGCATTGGCGAGGTAGACGGCATCGGCGTCGTCCGCCCCGGCGCGGCGGGCGCGAGC